>NZ_CP109473.1:1238080-2476161 GCF_036227405.1 Streptomyces sp. NBC_01460 | reverse complement strand
TGACGGCCGCGCCGAGCCGCCCGCCCCGCCGGGTAGCATGGTCCCCACGGCAGACGAGCCGGGCGGACGGCCGCGTGAGGATCTCCGGATCCTCCCGAGGAACGTCCGGGCTCCACAGGGCAGGGTGATGGCTAACGGCCACCCGGGGTGACCCGCGGGACAGTGCCACAGAAAACAGACCGCCGGGGACCTCGGTCCCCGGTAAGGGTGAAACGGTGGTGTAAGAGACCACCAGCGCCTGAGGCGACTCAGGCGGCTAGGTAAACCCCACCCGGAGCAAGGTCAAGAGGGAGCACCCCGGTGCTCCTGCGTGAACGTCCGAGGGCTGCCCGCCCGAGTTCACGGGTAGACCGCACGAGACCGGCAGCAATGCCGGTCCTAGATGGATGGCCGTCTCCCCGGCCGCCGCGAGGCGACCGGGCGACAGAACCCGGCGTACAGCCCGACTCGTCTGCCGCCACCGGCGGCTCAGCCCGGCAGGCCCGCGGCCTGCCGCTGCTCCGCCGTGGCGCCGAGGGTGGCCGCGGCCGCCCGGACCGCCTTGTCGTGGCACGTCTCGTAGAACGCCCGTGCTCCGGCCGACAGTTCCGTGCTGTCGGGGAAGACCGCCTCGAACGACAGGCTGCCCTCGCGCACCGCGTCCGCGTGCCGGCCGGTGAGGAGGCTCGCGAAGTAGCTGAGGTTGCGGTCCAGCAGGGCCGGGTCCGTCGTGCCGCCGTGGCTGGGGAGCACGTGGTCCGGTGCGAGGGAGCGCAGGAGGTCCAGCGAGGCGGTGAGCTGCTTCAGCGAGGCGGCGTCCGCCTCCCAGAGCTCGGGAAGCGGATCCTCCGCGGCGTCCCCCGCCAGGCACACCCGCAGCTCCGGGATCCAGACGGCGACGTGGTCCGGGGTGTGGCCGGGCGTGTGCAGCAGCTCCAGCGTCAGGTCCCCGCCGTCCAGGGGCAGCGAGGTGTCGAAGGTGACCGTCGGGGCGATGAGGCGCACCCCCGCGAACCGGTCGTCCGCCGCCCGCTTGGTGCGCAAGGTGTCCTGTGCCCCGGCCGAACGGACGCGGGCCGTGGCCGAGCGGTGGCCGATGACCGGAGCCCGCCCCTCGACGGCGGCGTTGCCCCACACGTGGTCCCAGTCGGCGTGCGTGTTGATGACGAGAAGCGGGCGTCCGGCGGTCTCGTCCGCGATCAGCTCCAGCGCCTGCTCGCACAGTTCGGGTGTGCCGAGCGTGTCGACCAGCGCGACGAACCGTTCCGTGCGTACGACGAAACCGTCGACCTCGTCCCGTACGCGCAGCGCGAGGATCCGGGGATCGATGCCGGGCAGCAGGTGCTTGTGGACCCGGGGGCCGGCCGGTGCCGTCATCCCGGGGCCCCGATGCGGTGGGCACGCACCGTGTCCAGATGGCCCTTGAGGTAGCGCATGAAGGGCGTGCCGCCGGTGCCGACCTCGTTGGAGTTGGCCGCGGACCGCTGCGCCTGCCGCTGTACGTACGTCGCCGCGTACCTCAGGTGCAGCTCGCGGAAGTCCGCCATGGCCGTGACGCACGCGTCGTAGGCCTCGACCGCCGCGGACGGGCGGTGGTGCAGCAGGAAGCCCCGCAGGTCGACCCGGGGCCCCACCTTCTCGATGAACGCCCGGTGCCCCGGCGGGATGTACGCGCGCAGCGCCTGCATGTACGCGGCGAGCGGGTCGTCCTCGCCGGAGAGGCCGAGGACCTCGTCCAGGAAGGGGATGATGGCGCTCTGCGCGCCGGTCTCACCGCCGAACTGCTGCGGTCTGCCGCCGTAGGCGGTCACCCCTTCGTAGACGACTCCCTCCGGCAGTGCCGGGTTGTTCTTCCAGCCGAAGAGATAACTCCGTACGCGGTGGTAGTAGATGTGCGGGTCGCAGCGCTCCGGCATCCGCGCGAGCGTGCTGATCATCACGGAGAGCCCCGCGGCCATCTCGCCCAGCGCGTGGACGAGTGCGTCGGAGTCGCCGTCGAGAACGGCGTCCTGGGCGGCGACCGAGGCGCGCAGCACGGGTGCCGCGGCCGCCTCGATCGCCACATGGACGAGGACGAACCAGTCGTCGTCCATCCCCCCGAGGAAACCCTGGAGCCGGTGGATGTTGCCGAGTTCGATCCTGGGGTCGTCGGTGAGACGGCCCCAGTTGTGCAACTGCTGGGTGGCGTAGGACAGAACCGGCGGCCGGCCCAGCAGACCGGCCGCCTTGTGCCAGGGCACCGCGATGTTCGCCGGACAGACATTGGCCGGTACATCGCCGCCGAAGATGTATGCGTGTCCGAAACAGGACAGCAGGAGCATCGCCCGTTCGCGTTCCGCCTGTGCGGTCAGCACACCGGGATCGAGCGGAGCGACGCTGCTCAGCAGTTCCCGGGCACGTCCCGCGGCGAGGTGCTTGGGCAGCACCGCGCCGATCTCGTCCCATTCGGCGAAGGGGCCGGGCAGGTGTGTCAACGGGGCGACGTCGGGCAGAAAGCCGTTGCTCTCGCTGACCCCGTACTCCGCCGGCGACACACTGCTGGTCATCCCGTGACCCCACCTTCCAGGACCGGCGCCTCCACGGCTCGGTTCGCCGTCGCTTGAAGCGCCGATCGTTGAAGCTACTCTCGGCGCGGACCTCGTCCAATGGCCAATAGGAGGAGAACCGAAGATGCCACCTGTGGAAGGACCGGCGCACAGGCCCAGGGCCAAACCCCATCTGGCCCTGCCGGTGACCCTCGACCGTGAGGGCGGCCGGCCGCTGGTGGCGCAGCTCGTCGAGACACTGCGTGAAGCGGTGCTTTCGGGGCTGTTGCCCCCCGGTGAACGGCTCCCCTCGACCCGTACGCTCGCCCAGGACCTCGCCGTCTCCCGCACGGTGACTGCCGAGGCGTACGTCCGTCTGGAGGCCGAGGGCTTCCTGGAGAGCCGCTCCGGCTCCGGCACCTACGTCGCGCGGCTCAACGAGGCGGCCAGGCAGATGGTCGCGGCCCCCGCCGTCCCGGCCGTGTCCGACCGGACGGCGTCGGCGGCGCGCCCCGCGCTCAGTCTGCGCACCGGCGGGACCGGACCGGTGCAGGAGGGCACCGACGGATGGGCCCAGGCCTGGCGGGCCACGGCCCGCACGGTGGCCCCGACCCGCTACCAGGAATCGGCGGGGCTGCCCGCACTGCGCGCCGAGATCGCGGCCTACCTGGCCCGGGCCCGCGGCCTGGTCTGCGCCCCGGACGACATCGTGGTGACCAGCGGCACGACCCAGTCCATGGACCTGGTGCTCCGCACCCTTCTGCGCGCGGGCGACACCGTCGCCTGCGAGAACCCGGGCCACCCGGTGGTCCGTTCCCTGATCCGGGCCCACGGTCTCGACGCGGTGCCGGTGCCGGTCGACGACGACGGTGCCCGGGTCGACGTGCTGGCGGGCGTCGACCCGGCGCCCCGGCTGATGCACGTGACGCCCTCGCACCAGTTCCCGCTCGGCGTGCGGATGAGCGTCGGCAGGCGCCTCGACCTCGTCATGTGGGCACGGGAGCACGGTTCCTGGATCCTGGAGGACGACTACGACAGCGAGTACCGCTTCAACGGCCCGCCGCTGCCGGCGCTGGCCGGCCTGGACCGGGACCGGGTCATCTACCTCGGCACCCTGTCGAAGGTCCTCACCCCGGCGCTGCGCTGCGGATACCTGGTGGCACCGGGTGGACTTCCCGGCCGGATAGCGGAGTTGAAGGACATCGTGGACGGCCCGGTCAGCTGGCCGGTGCAGCACACCGTGCTGCGACTGCTCTCCTCCGGCGCGCTGGAGCGGCGCATCCGCCGGACCCGGCTGCACTACGCACGGGCCCGGAGCGTGCTGCGGGAGGCGCTGGAGCCCGTCTCCGACGTGGTGACGCTGACCGGCCTGGAGGCCGGACTGCACGCCGTGCTGCTGCTGGAGGGCGGCGTCAGCGGCGTGCACGTGGCGCGCCGGGCCGCCGAACTCGGGGTGGAGGTGTCCCCCTTGTCCGCGTTCCAGCAGGGCCCGTGCCTCACCGAGGGGCTGGTGGTCGGGTACGCCGGCCTCTCCCCGGCGGGCCTCGCCGAAGCGGCCTCGCGCCTGACGCGGGCGATCGCCGAACACCGCGCGTAGCCGGCTGGTGTCCGTGTGCGGACTTGTCCTCACACGGACACGGAGAGTGTTGGACTGGACCGATCGGGGTCCTCCAGACTTCCGGACGGGGAGTCCCTCTCGTATACGAGGCGGGGTCCCGTGCCGGGCACCGCCCGCACGGGGACGTGGCGGGAGGCGCCCCTGCTCATCGCTGACCGACCGGGGCGTTCCGCCGTTGCTCGTCGCCCATGTCGTCGGGCCCTCAAGGGCCGTACGGAGTCTTCCGCGCCAGCGCTTCAGACCTCTTCACGACAAGGATCGTCACCGTGCCGAAATTGACCGTGCCCACGGCTCCCGAGCTGACTCCGCGCGCCGCCGACAACGTGCCGTGCCTGGAGCTCACGGACGCCGAGCGGACGCACGTGCAGGACATCGCGGACCACGTGCTGGACACCGAGACCGACCTGCCGCTGGAGCAGCGGCTCGGTCAGCTCTCCCTCCTCGCGCACGAGCTTCCGGCGCGGCTGCGGGCCACCGTCAGCCAGTTCCGCCTCACCGGCCGCCCGTTCGGCGGTTTCGTGATCTCGAACCTGCCGATCGACGAGGCCGAGGCCGGCCCCACCCCGCTGAGCTACACGGACGAGCCGGACAGCCGGGAGGCCAAGCGGGCCGCCGCGGCGCTGCTGCTCCTCGGCTCGCTCCTGGGGGACCCGGTCTCCTACCTCACCCAGCAGCGCGGCCGCATGGTCCTCGACCTCTTCCCGATCGCCGGGCACGAGAACGAGCAGCTGGGCTCCAGCTCCACGGTCAACCTGGAGTGGCACAACGAGGACGCGTTCCACCCGCTGCGCGCGGACTGGATCATGCTGATCGGGCTGCGGAACCACGACAAGGTCCCGACGACCTTCGCGCCGGTCCAGGACGTCGAACTGGACGACGCGTCCCGCGAGGTGCTCTTCCAGGAGCGGTTCGTGATCCTGCCGGACGAGTCGCACACCGCCGGCTTCAACGCCGGCACCACCGGCGTCGAGGAGGGCGACTGGGTCGCGGAGGCGTTCCGCAAGATCGCCGAGATGAACGAGGAGCCCCGCCGCACCTCGGTGCTCTCCGGCAACCCGGACTCGCCCTTCATCTGCATCGACCCCGCGTTCATGCCGCGTGACCTCGACCCGGAGGCGGCCGCCGCCCTGGAGGCGGTCATCAAGGGCATCGACGCGAAGCTGCGCGACGTGGCGCTCTCCCCGGGCGAGATGCTGATCGTCGACAACAAGCGGGCCGTGCACGGCCGCCGCCCGTTCGCCGCCCGCTACGACGGGACGGACCGCTGGCTGCGCCGCATCAACGTGATGGCGGACCTGCGCAAGGCGGAGGGGCGTCGCTACTCGGACCACGGCCGGGCCCTGGTCTGACCGTGCTCCCCGGCCGGCCGGAAGCCCTCCGGCCGGCCACCCGCTCCGCCGTCACCCGACCACGGCTCCACACGAGAAGGAACGTCACATGCCAGACTCCCTCCGCAGCACCGCTGAACGGCGCACCAGGGTCCTCATCGTCGAGCCGGTCTCCTCGGGCACCAGAATGGTCGAGGACGCGTACCTGCTCGGTTTCGAAGTGGTGGTGGCCAGCGCGGGGGTGGACGACCGCAGCCTGCCGTCCGGCGTCGCCGGGTTCGTGGGCACCCTGCTCACGGTCGACACCAACGACGAGCAGGCGCTGGCGGACGCGGTGGTGGCGTTCCACGCGGAGCACCCGGTGGACGCGGTCGTGCCGGGCCAGGAGTTCTACATACCGGCGGTGACCCGTCTGGTGCACCGCCTCGGGCTGCCCGGTCTGCCGCTCGAAGCCATCGACCCGGTCCGCAACAAGGCGCTGATGCGGGAGCGGACCGCCGCGGCAGGACTGCGGGTGCCGAGGCACGTCCGGGCGGGCACGCCCGAGGAGATCGAGCGCGCCGCCGAGACCATCGGCTTCCCGTGCGTGATCAAGCCGGTCGAGTCCTCGGGCAGCATCCACGTCCGCAGGACCGACACGGCCGGCGAACTGCGCGCCGCCTTCGAGGAACTGGCCGCGGACCGCCGGCTGGACCTGGGCTTCGCCATGGACCCCCGGGTGGTCGTCGAGGAGTACGTGACCGGGCCCGAGTTCAGCGCCGACGGCTACGTCCACGAGGGCGAGGTCGTGGTGCTCTCGCTGACCCGCAAACTCCTCGGCCCCGAGCCGTACTTCGTGGAGCTGGGGCACATCGTCCCGTCCGGCGTCCCGGCGGACGTCCTGGAGCGCGTGACGGCGTACGTGCGCGGCGTCACCGAGGCCGTCTGCATCACCTCCGGCCCGTTCCACTGCGAGCTGCGGCTGCCCGAGGACGAGCCGGTACTGATCGAGATCGCGGCCCGGCTGCCCGGTGACCGGATCACCGAGCTGGTCCAGCTCGCCACCGGGACCTCGATGTCCCGGGTGATGCTCGCCGCCTACCTGGGCAGGACGCCGCAGGAGCTCCGGGCGGAGGGCGAGCGGCAGACGAAGTGCGCGGGGATCCGCTACTTCACGGCCGAGGGGCTGACGAGCTACTCCGAGCTGAAGGGCTGGGACGAGGTCGCCGCCCGGCCCGAGGTGACGGAGACCGGGCTGGTGATCGCCGCGGGGGAGGAGATCCCGCCCCTGCACGACTTCCGCGGCCGCATCGGGTACGCGCTGTTCTCGGCCGACTCGCCCGAGCAGGCGCGGGAGATCTGGCAGAGCCTCGGGGAGACGGTGGTCCCCGTCCCCTAGGCAGGCGACCGCCGGGCGGACACCCCGGCCCGCGGCCCGCCCCCTCACGACGCCCGCACCGGACCGGTGCGGGCGTCGTGCCCGTCCGCAGGGACACACGTCCCTCCCCCTCCGAGACCCACATCCTCACGGAGCCCTCATGACCACACTCCCCTCACGCCTCGTCACCCCCGTGCACCGCTACTACGCCCTGCGCGCGGTCGGCTGGACGACCGACCAGCTCATCCAGTTCCTGCTCCCGGTCCTCGCCTACCAGGCCACCGGTGAACTGTCCTGGTCCGGGATCGTCCTGGCCGCCCAGTGGGTGCCCAGGCTGCTGTCGCTGCCGGCCGCGGGGCTGCTCGCCGACCGCTTCCCCGAGCAGCGCATCTACTGGGTCAACGACCTGGTCAGAGTGGTGCTCGGCGCCGTCGCGACGGTGTTCGCCGTGGTCCTGGAGAGCCAGGCCTTCGCCGTCGTCATCGTCTTCGCCCTGCTGGCCGGGATCTGCTGCGAGCAGGTCCTCGTGGCGGGCGAGAAGCTGGCGGGCACCCTCGTGGCACCCAAGGACATGCACCGTGCGCAGAGCGTGCTGAGCGGCATCGAGCAGGGGACGCTGCTGCTCGCTCCCGTCATCGGCGGTGCCCTGCTGCTGACCGGCCCGGTGCCGATCGTGGCGGTGGTCGCGGGCCTGTTCGGCGTGAGCCTGCTGCTCAGTCTCAGCCTGCCGCGCGGCTCGTACACCGGAGGGCCCCGGCCCGTCCCGTCCGAGGGCTCCGCGGGACGCCGGCTGCTGCGGGACTCGGTGACCGGGGTGCGCAACGTGGTGCGGATCCCGGTGCTCCGGACCATCGTCCTGGCCACCATGTGCATCAACATCATGCTGGGCCTGATCCAGGGTGCGGCTCCCGCCCTCGCCGACCGCTACGGCCGCAGCGAGGGCGCTCTGGGCCTCGTGTACTCCGTCGCGGGCCTGGTGGCGATGGTGACGCTGACCGCGGCGCCCCGGCTGATCCGCCGCTTCGGCTTCCTGGGGGTGGCCGCCACGAGCGCGGTGGTCCAGGGAGTCGTCTTCATCGCACTGGGTCCCACCACCGGGTTCTTCTTCTTCGCCGCGCTGGTCGCGGTGTTCATGGCGGGCGACAGCGTGTTCAGCGTCGTCATCCGCACGCTGCGGCTGCGGGTCGTGGCCAGCGAGGAGTTCGGGCGTACGGTCGCGGCCGTCTCCCTGCTGAACTTCCTGTCGCTGCCCCTGGCCGGCGGGCTGCTGGCCGTGGCGGGCCACACCGTGCCGCTCGTGGTGCTCATCCCGGTGGCGGGAGCTGCGGCGCTGGCCGGCCTCACGGTGCTGATGACGCGGCTCAAGCGGTACATGGCCGCCGAGCCGGCCCTGTTCGCGACGGAGCAGCCCGCCGTCGAGGCGGACAGGCCTGCTCCGGCCGTGCCGTCCAGCATGTGAGTTGGCGAAGTTTTTTGTTGCGGAATTGTGTACGGATCGCTGAATATGAATCCGGCGTGACGGTCAGCGTGGCGAGGTGGCTACGCTCCGTCACTCCGCTTCGGCGTGCGGACGCCGGGCGTATGTGCCGACCAAGAAGTGGGGGAATTCATCAAATGGGTACTTCTCGGATGGATTTGTGTACGAGGTGTGACGCTGGCGTGGGGGTTTCGCCAGCGGACGGGTGGCCCGGTGGGCCCGTCGTCCTGGGTGACCTGATCTGGGGCTGAGTTGATCGTTCCGACGGCCCGCATACCTATGCGGGCCGTCGGTGCGGGGCGGACCTGTCAGAGTTCGCCGACCTCACGGGCGTGACCGTCCGCGGCGAGCTCCCGCACATGGCGGGTCAGACCGCCGAGCGTGGGGTTCTCGACCACCGCGAGCACCGAGAGGGGAACGCCCAGCTCCTCCGAGAGGGTCGTGACCATCCGCATGGCCAGGAGCGACGAGGCGCCGAGGGCGAAGAAGTTGTCCTCCTCGCCGATCCGCAGGCCGGGCTCCGCGAAGAGATCGCGCCACACGGCCGAGATCCGTTCGCGGACCTCCTCGTGAGGCGCTCCGGCGGAGAGCGGGGTCAGGGGCTGTGCGGTCATCGAAGAGCCTTTCTCGTCACGTCTGTCGTCCTGTCCCGTGTGAGGGAGGGCGGTGCCGCCCGGGTCGTGCCGGTGCGCCGGCTCACCCGAGCCGTTCGGCGTTGTGGGCGTGCAACTGGTCCGCGACGCGTGCCGAGGAGTCGGACGGGCGGCTGCGGAAGGACGCGATCTGCGCGGCGACGTCCTCCTCCTTCTTGTTCTGGCCGAACTTGAAGATGCCGTCGATCCGGTCGATGGGCAGTTCGAAGGCGACGATCCTCGTGCGGAACTCCTCGACCAGTTCCCGCGGCACCCGGTCCAGCGTCCAGGGCTCCTTGGGCAGCCGACGGGCCTCCTCCGCCGCGATCAGGTCGTCGAGCTGCCGCAGCTCCTCCTCCGCGTCCATGAGGCGAGGCCGTCCGTAGACGTGCACCGCCGCGTAGTTCCACGTGGGGAAGTGCGTCTCGGTCGCGTAGTCGTCCGGGCAGATGTACGCGTGCGGGCCCAGGAAGGCGGCCATCACCTCGGCGCCCTCCGTGAGGACCGGCACCACCGGGTTGGCCTTGGCCAGGTGGGCACGGAGCCGGCCGTGGGGGCCGTGCCCGGGGCCCTTGTCGAGCACGAAGGGGATGTGGGTGCCGTGCGGCCGGCCGTCCACCGTCGCGGTGAGCATGCCGAAGGAGTGGGCCTCGATCAGCGCGTGCTGCTGGGCGAGTTCCTCGGAGCGGTACAGCGGAGGTGCGTACATGAGTGATCCTCGGACGATGGGACCGGCTCAGCGGGGGCAGAGCCAGCGGGCCAGGGTGCCGGCGCCGTACCCGGTGGCACCCGCGTTGTAGTAGCCGTCGATCCTGGGGGACCACGCCGGTTCCGTGATCTCCAGATGGGCCCAGCCGGCCGCCGGGGCGAACCGGCGCAGGAAGGCGGCGGCCGTGGCGGCGTCGCCGCTCTCCGGTCCGGCGGCCCGCAGGTTGGCGAAGGGCGCCCACAGTTCGTCGTCGTACTCGTCGACGAGCGGGAGCCGCCAGAGCAGTTCGCCCGCGTCGCGGCCGGCCGAGACGAGGTCCGCCGCGAGCGCTTCGTCCGTGCTCCACAGGCCGGCCGCCTTCGGGCCGAGCGCCGCCGCGACGGGCAGGCCGAGCGCGGAGACGCTGACCGTACGGGCCGCCCCCAGCCGTGCCGCCAGGTGCAGGGAGTCCGCCAGCAGGAGACGGCCGTGCGCGTCCTCGTGGTTGACCTCGACCGTGGCGCCGGAGGCCGTCGTCACCAGGTCTCCCACCCGGAGCGCGCCCGGCCCCGCGGCCTTCGCGACCGCCGGGACCAGCAGATGGACCTCCGTCCGGCCGCCGAGGGCGGACAGCGCCGCCGCCGCGCCGAGCACCGCGCCCGCCCCTGCCATGTACTTCTTCGCCCCCTGGACCGCACCGCCGGACCGGAGCACGCCCCGGTCGTCATGGGTGAGGGCCAGGCCGATCAGGGCGACGGGCGGACCGGCCGGGTCGGCGGGCCGGTAGCTGAGCCGGATGAGACGCGCCGGGTCCGCGCCGCCCGCCGCCGCGGCGGCGAAACCGGTCAGCCCCTGCTCGGCGCACCGGTCCTCGTCCCACACCTCGAGGTCGAAGCGGCTGTCGGCGGCGGCGAGCGCCGCCGCCTCGCGGGCGAGCCGGTCCGGGGTGATCAGGTTGGCCGGCGCGGCCACCAGCTCCCGGGCCAGGACGACGGCGTCCGTGAACACCCCCGCGCGGCGCAGGATCCGCTCCGGTGCCGTGCAGCCGAGCAGTTCGACGCTCTCGGGCTCCCTCGGCAGGTCGGAGCCGTAGTCCGCGCGGAACCGGTCGGTCAGCACGTTCCACCGGCCGCAGTGGACGGCCAGGCTCAGGCCCTCCACGAGGTGCTCGACGATCTCCTCCCCTCCCGCGTGCCAGGACGGGAGCGCCACGGCCACGCGCCGGTTGGGGCCCGTGGTCAGGGTCCGGGCCAGGGCTGCGCCCGCCCGCCGTGCGGTGTGCGGCGTCACCTCGCCGGGGCGGCCGAGACCGACCAGCACCAGCCGCTCGCACCGGCCCGGCACACCGGGCCCCGTGACCAGCTCGTCGCGGGACGCGCCGAAGGAGTCGTACGCGAGCAGACGGGCGACGGCGCCGCCGAGCGCGGCGTCGACACCGTTCAGCCACGGCTGGGCCGAGGGCGCCCCGCCCTCGTCGTACACGCCGAGGGCGAGCACCTCGCCGGCCCATCCGGCCGGGGCGGTATCGGAGATCGTGAGTTTCATCGTTCCTCCCGGAGACGGCGTTCAGGCACGGGTGATGCGCAGACCGGCCAGGTACAGCACGTCGAGCTCGGTCTTCAGGAAGAGGTCCAACGCCTCCTCGGGCCGCTCGACGATCGGCTCCCCGGGGCCGTTGAGGGAGGTGTTCATCACCACGGGCACGCCCGTCCGGCGGTGGAAGGCCGAGATCGCGGCGTGGTAGCCGCCGGCCGAGGCGTCCACGGTCTGGATCCGCGCGGTGCCGTCCACATGGGTCACGGCGGGTATCCCCGTCTGCCGCACCGTCGCGTTGAACAGCATGTACGGCGAGGGCAGCGGTACGTCCCCGAACCAGTCCGCCGCGTGCTCGGCGAGCACGGCGGGGGCGAACGGGCGCCAGCCCTCACGGTTCTTGACGCGGTTCACCCGCGGCCAGTTCTCCGCGTCCCGGGGGTCGGCCAGGATCGAGCGGTGGCCGAGCGCCCGCGGGCCGGCCTCGCTGCCGCCCTCGAACCAGGCCACCACGCGGTTGGCGACGAGGTCGTCCGCCACGCGCTCCGCCAGCGCGTCACCGGTGCCGAGGGTCTCGACCGTGATCCGGTCGCCCGCCGCGGCGACCGCCGCCGCGACGTCGTCCGCCGTGGGAGCCGTGCCGAGGTACGGCGAGGGGAAACGGCCCTCGTCGTCCGCGTCGGGGACCGGGTGATCGAGGATCGAGTGGTAGACGGCGAGCGCCGCGCCGATCGCGATGCCGCCGTCGTCACAGGCCGGCTCGACGAAGACGCGCGGGAACGGTCCGTCCTTCGCGATCTGGCTGTTCGAGGGGCAGTTGAGCGCCGTGCCGCCGGACATGCAGAGGGCGGGCACCGTCAGCCCGGCCGCGCCCAGCGAGGCGTGCAGCGTGCGCACCGCCTCCATCCGCACCTCCTCGAAGAGCTTCTGGGTGCTCGCCGCGATGTCGGCGTTCACCGGGGCGGTGGCCTGCTCCGCGTCGCCGTACGGGGCGAGGTCGTACCCCATGCGCTCGGCCTCCCGGCGGCAGTGCCGCAGCCAGGCGGTCGTGACGTCCATCGGGAACCGCTCCCGCAGGTCGGCGTGGTTGCCCAGGAAGCGGGACGAGTAGAAGCGGGGGCGGCCGTACGCGGCCAGGCCCATCAGCTTCCCGGCCGGTCCCACCAGCCCCAGCCCCAGCGCCGCGCCGACCCTGTCGTACAGGCCGCCCAGGCCCAGGTGGTGCGGGGCGAGCGGGTACAGCGCCTGCTCCCGGCCCAGGTAGAACATGCCGCTGTGGTAGCTCTCGCCCTCGGCGTAGCCGTCGTGGGTGAACACCGCGGCCTCCCGGAAGCCGGAGGCGTAGTACACGCTTCCCGCGTGGGCGAGGTGGTGGTGCACCGCGTACCCGGGGACCGTGACCCCGTCGAGGGACACCCGCACCGGCAGGTGGAAGCCGTACCGATGGCGTTCCTCGGGCGCCACGGGCGTGGCCGCGAGTTCCGTGAGACCACGGGTGCCCGCCCACTCCGGCACGGTGACGTAGTCGTCGACCCAGGGCGTGACCGGCACGTCCGCCCGCTCCTGGACGGCGTGCTCGGGGTACAGGCGCGCGTAGGAGCGGCCCAGCCACGTCGCCGACATGTCGGGGTCGTAGAGGAAGTCGAGCAGGGTCCCCCCGCCCCGCCGTTCCGCCGCCCCGGGCTCCTCCTCCAGCAGCGTGCAGGGCCGTCCGAACGTGTCGCCCGGCTCGTAGGTGACGGACAGCGCCGCCGGGTCGTCGACGATCAGCTCCACCCCCTGGGTGGAGCAGACCGCGACCGCGTCCAGGTCCTCGGCCCGGACCCCGGCGTCGGCGAGCGCACGGCGCACGGTGGCCACGTCGAGGGTGGCGGCGTGCTTGACCCGCGTGTGCCGCTCACGCAGCACGTAGGAGACGACGGCCCCGTCACGGAGGACGGAGACGGCCGCGTCATGGCCGAAGTGAAGACCTAGGACGATCATCGAATCTCCAAGTGCTGCGCCCCGACGGGCGCGTCGATCGGTCTGCGAGGTGGGGTTGCCCGGGGACGCGGTCACATCAAGGTCAGTCCGCCGCCGCCGAGCCAGGTGTCGAGGGGCTCCCGCGCCGAGATCTCGGACGGCGGGTGGAAGGCGAGGCCCCGGCTCGCGGCCAGGGTGTCGACACCCTCCGCGCTCGTCACGAACGGCATGCCGCCCGCGAGTTCCAGGGCCCGGTCGGTGGCCTCCGCGATGACCCGCTGGGCGGTGTAGCGGACGAGCAGGGCCCGGCCGAGCAGATCGTCGTCGCACCGCTGCTCGTCCACGTCCCGGGCCACCGCCTCCAGGGCGGCGCACACCGTCTCCAGCGGTGCCAGAGCGGCCACCCGGTCGCCCGGGGTGCCGCGCTTCGCGGTGTACAGCCGCTCCACCTGGCCGGTGGCGACGCCCAGGTAGGACGCGGTGACGAGCAGCTGGAACCAGAGGAGGTTGGAGGTGAAGCGGCCGGGCGAGAGCGCCGGGTCACCGACCGGGATGATCATCGAGTCCGGTACGAACACCCCGTCGAGGACCACCGCGTCGGTCTGGGTGGCGCGCAGCACCCGGTTGCGCCAGAACGGCTCACGCCGGATCCCGGGCCCGTCCGCCGGGATCACCAGCACCAGCAGCCGGCCCTCCTGTCCGGTACCGGCGGGTGCGGTCGCCGTCATGGAGAGCAGGCCCATGGAGCGGGTGAGGGAGCACGGGCGTTTGGTGCCCGACACCGTCAGCCCCCCGTCGGCCGCGGTGACCTGGATGCCGGGTGTGAACAGGCTCCGGCCCACCTGTCCCTCCGCGCCGCAGGAGGCGACGAGATGGCGCTTCTCCGCGATCTCCCGGAGCACCCCGTCGGCGTCCGCGCCGAGCGAGCGGGCCAGCCAGGCGACCTTGTAGTGGTGCATGGTCGTCGCGACGGCCAGCGCCGGTGCCCGCGCGCCGACCGCCCGCTGGAGCCGTACGCCGTCGCGGCAGCCGAGCCCGGCGCCCCCGAGCTCCCGGGGGACGAACAGGTTGCCGCCGCCGGCCCGGCGGAACTCCTCGATCACGTCGCCGTCCGGGTCCTCGGCGCCGGTGATCCCCAGCTCGGCGAGCCACTCGTCGAAGCCGGGCAGATGGGCGTCGAGCAGGGCGCGCTCCACGGACAGGGGCCTCATCCCCGTGCTCCTCTCGGGCGGTCGGCGGCGGTGGGGGCCTCGGAGCACAGCGCGCCGATCCGCCGGGCCAGCCGGGAAGCGGCCGTCCCCCGCACCACCGAGAAGTGGTCCTCGTCGACGGTGAGTACGGGGCCGGGGTCCGCCACGACCTCGTCGAGCGGCAGCAGCCCCGGGAAGGTGTGGCGCGCGGTCCGCCCGGCGCGGATCAGCAGCCACGGCTCCACCGGTGGCCCGGCCGGTGCGCCCGGCTTCCAGGGCACCGGCGTATGGCGCTCCAGCATCTCCGAGTTGTTGCGGTACACGGCGAACAGCCGCGCCAGCTCGGCCGGTTCCAGGGTGCGTCCCATCAGCCCCGAGGCGGACAGGGCGTCGTGGGCGGCGAGCAGCCGCTCCTCGTCGGACAGGTCCGTGCCCGTGTCCGGGAGATGTGCGCCGAGGTCGCTCCGGCCGAGCAGGTCGCCGAAGAACCCCGCCAGCCGGACCTCGACCGGGGGCGTGCAGCCGTCCGGGCGTCCGACGAAGGAGTCGATCGTGGTCAGGGAGGCCACCGGCCGCCCCTCCTGCTCCAGGAGCACCGCCGTGTGCAGGGCCACGGTCCCTCCCAGGGACCAGCCCACCAGGTGCAGCGGACCGTCGGGAAGCCGCTCGACGAGCGTCTGCGCGTAGTGCTTCGCCATGGCATCGAGGCTGCTCGCGGGCTCCTCGGCGCCGTGCAGCCCGGCGGCCCGCAGCCCGTGCAGCGAGATCCGCGCGGCGAGGTCCGGGTCGGCCGTCAGGGCGGACACGGCCTCCTCGTAGCAGAGGACGTCACCACCGACCGGGTGGACGAACACCACGTGCTGGTCACCGCTGCCGCCGAATCCGACCAGCGGTCCGGTGTCGTCGGCCCGCGTTCCGTCCTCCGCGGCGGTGAGCAGGGCCGCCTGGGCGCGTACGGTCCGGTTCTGGAAGAGCGAGGCCAGCGGAAGCCGCCGGCCGAAGACCGCCTCGATGCCGCGGAACAGCCGTACGGCGGTCAGCGAGCTGCCGCCCAGCGCGAAGAAGTCGTCGGTGACGCCGCTCGCGGCCGGGCCCAGGAGCTCCTGCCACAGGCCGAGCAGCCGGGCCTCCACCGGGGACGCGGGGCTCCGGGCGGGCCCGCCCGCCGCGTCCGGCGTGCCGGGTTCCCCGGTGCCGCGCGCCGTGGAGGCGAGCAGGCCGAGGAGCGCAGTGCGGTCCACCTTGCCGTTGCCGCTCAGCGGGAGTCCGGGCACCTCGACGACCGCGGCGGGCACCATGTACGGGGGCAGGGTGGCGCCGAGCTCCTGCCGCAGCGCCGCTCCGTCGGGAGCGGCCCGGGCCGTGTCCGGCGAGGCGTCGGGCGCGTCCCGGGTGATGAAGGCGGCGAGGTACGGCTGGCCGTGAGCGGTGTCGACCAGCGCGACGGCGGAGCGGATCCCGGCGCAGCCGGTCAGCCTTGCCTCGATCTCGCCCAGTTCGACCCGGTAGCCGTTGATCTTGACCTGGTGGTCGGCCCGTCCGAGGAACTCCAGGATGCCGCCCGGCCGGTAGCGGGCACGGTCGCCCGTCCTGTACAGCCGCTCACCGGTCACGGGGTGCCGCAGGAACGACGCGGCCGTGCGCGCGGGCTCGCCGAGGTAGCCGGTGGCCACGCCGGCGCCACCGATGTAGAGGTCACCGGGCACCCAGGCCGGGACGTCGGCCAGGCTCCGGTCCAGGACGTGCATCGTCTGGTTGGCCAGGGGAGTCCCGTACGGCACGCTCTGCCAGCCGGCGGGGACGCCGTCGACGGGGTGCCAGTTCGACCAGATCGAGGCCTCGGTGGCGCCGCCCATCGCGATGACCCGGGCGCCGGGGCAGTACGTGGCCAGCCGGTCCAGCAGCGGCAGCGGCACCCAGTCACCGCTGAGCATGATCAGACGCAGCGGGGCGAGGAGTTCGCGGGCCCGCTCCCCGAGGTACTCCAGGGTCAGGGCGAGCAGCGCGGGGACCGAGTTCCACACGGTCACGCCGTGGCGCCGCACGCTCTCGCCCCAGGCCTGCGGGTCCGGCACGGCGCTCTCCGGCGGGCACACCACGGTCCCGCCGCAGCCGAGCACGGCGAACTGGTCGAAGACCGACAGGTCGAAGGCGAGCGAGGAGACCGCGAGCACCTTGTCGGCGGCCGTCAGGGCGAACCGCCCGGTGAGGTCGAGCAGGGTGTTGACGGCCGCCCGGTGGGAGATGACCACACCCTTGGGGGTGCCGGTCGACCCTGAGGTGTAGATGACGTACGCACTCCGGTCGAGCCCGCCGCCCGCCGGCTCCGGCGAGGTCTCCGCGGTACCCGGGGACCCGGACACGGGCCCGCCGGGGGAGTCGAGGACGACCGCGCCGGGGGAGGGGCCGAGGACGACCGCGGGCACTCCGTCGGGGAGCTCGCCGGGTGTCCCGAGCCCCGCCCCGGTCACCAGCGCCCGGGCGCCGCTGTGCGCCAGCACCGTACGGACCCGTGCCTCGGGCCAGCTCGGATCGATCGGTACGTACGCCCCGCCGGCGCGCAGCACCGCGAGGACGGCCACCGACTGCCACCGGCCCCGGGGCACCCGCACGCCGACCAGCTCGGGCCGGTCCGGGGTCCGGCCGATGCCCAGCTCCCGCAGGCGGCCGGCGAGCGCGGCCGAGGCCGCGTCGAGTCCGGCCCGGCTCAGCGTGCCCTCGGCGTCGCGCACGGCGGCGGAGTCCGGCGCGGTGCGGCACGAGCGCAGGGCGAAGGAGTGCAGCTCGCCGGTGGGCAGGGGCGTCGCGGTGGCGTTGGCCCGGAGGCGGTCGGCCAGCTGGGCGGCCGGCAGCGGGGCCGGGGCGCTCCCGCCCCACTCCTCCGCGGCGTCGGCCAGCGCCCGCAGCCGTTCGCCGTGGTAGGCCGCCAACTCCTCGATCAGACCGGGCGGATAGGCGCTCTCGGCGTAGTCGAGGTTGCAGACCAGCTCTCCGCCCTCCTCGTACACCTGGTGGTCGAGGAGGATCTGCGGCGTGCTGATCGAGCTGTGCACCAACTCGGCCCCGGGCAGCGGCAGCAGGAAGCCGCCGGGGGCGCCGTCGACCAGATCGAGTCCGCTGGTGAAGACCACGGGGGCCGGGCTGCCCGTTCCCGGCCGACTGCTCTGCAGCGACCGGCTCACCTCCACGCCGGAGACCTCCAGCGCGGAGAGGTCCGCGTAGAGGCCGCTCTGCAGCCGGCGGCACCGGTCGGCGAAGGAGAGGCCCGGCTCGTCGGGGCCGTAGCCGATGAGCACGGTGGTGCTGGCGTTGCCCCAGACGCGCGGGAGCTCCGGGTGGCTGCCGGGGCGGTGCGAGGCGAGGACGGTGACGGCGCCCGCCGCGCCGTCGGACCACCGGTGCAGGGCCTCCACGAACAGGGTGAACAGGGCGCTCCCCGCCGGGAGTCCGGAGGCCGCGGCGTGCGCCCGGAAGCGGGCCCAGGACACGGTGTCGAGGCGGGTGGACAGGCGGCGCAGCGGGGCGCCCGGGCGGGGCCCGGCGGTGGGCTCCTCCGCGGCCTCGGCGGCGGGCGCGGCGGCCGGCCGGGCCGGAAGGGCGGGGGGTGCCGGGAGCAGGGCGGCCCTGCGCTCCCAGTAGCGCAGGGCGGAGTGGTGCGCACCGGTCGCGCGACGCTCCTCCAGTCCCCGTACGTAGTCACGGAAGGAGAGGCTCAGCGTGTCCGGGAGGTAGGCCGGTTCGACACAACATCGGGCCAGCTCGGTGAAGAACAACTGGGTGGTGACGCCGTCGAAGGCGATCAGCCGCAGGGCGATCTGGAGCCGGGCGGTGCCGTCGGGCAGCAGGACGTGGCGGAGGAGGAAGGGGCGTCCCTCGGCGTACGGCGGCAGGTCGTCCGTGAGGCGTTCGCGCAGCGCCAGGAGTCCGGCCCGTGCCTGCTCGTCGGAGAGGGCGGTCAGGTCGTGCCGGTCGACCAGCGAGGGCTCCCCGCCGCTCTCCGGGACCGGCAGGATCCGCTGGGTGCCGTCGCCGGCCACCGCGAGCCGCAGCGCCCCGTGGGCCCGGCGGAGCAGGGTCAGGGCCGTCTGCAGGGTGTCCGCGTCCGGGAGGGATCCGGCGGTGAAGGCGTACTCGTGCACGAACACGGCGGGCGCCGGGTGGTCGTAGAAGTCCTGCTCACCGATGAGGTAGGCCTGTTGCAGGTCGGTCAGGGAGAAGGCGGCGCCGGCGGAGCCGGGGTCGGACGTGAACTGCCAGGCGTCCTCGGAGGAGCCCGCGGCGTCCCGGCCGTCCGGACCGGCCTCCGTCCCGCGCAGCAGCTCGATCAGCTCGTCGCGGCAGGCGCGCACCGATCTGCGGAGTTCCTCGGTGAGCGCGCCGGGCGGAGCGGAATAGCGGAGCGCTCCGTCCTCCAGGTGCAGGACGAGTCCGGCGGCGTACAGCTTGTCGCGGACAGCCGCTGCCGCGGAGAGGGGTGAGCCCGGCATGATTCGTCTCCATAAACCGTCGAGGGAACGCTTGAATACTGGTGCGCCGAGAGGGTCCTGTACAGGTTCGGAGGGTGTCCGTATGCGGCCACGTCCTCTGCCGGAATGTGCGTCCTTTTCGACCCGGCCACCGTGTTCGGTGACCGTGCTAGCATCCCGCCATGTCGATCATCGAATTCAATGGAATGCGGGTCCGGCATCCGGAACCCGACGACCAGGCCCGTGTTTTGCGGGTGCTCGACCGGTGGTGGGGAGAGTTCGAGGGAAGCACGGGAAGTGTCCAGCGGGCGCTTCTCCTGCCCCGCCTTTACTTTCAGCATTTCACCACGGGGAGTTTCCTCGTGGAGCGGGACGGAGAATTGGTCGGATTCCTCATCGGCTTCCTGTCTCAGACGCGAATGGACGAGAGTTACATTCATTTCGTCGGGGTCGCTCCCGAGGAGCAGCGCAGTGGGCTCGGCGCATTCCTCTACCAGCACTTCTTCGCCTACAGCAGGGACCACGGACGCAGCGTGGTGCGCGCGATCACGTCCGCCGCGAACGAGGGGTCGTTCGCCTTCCACACCCGTATGGGATTCACCGCCGAGGCGGGTCCCGGGGAACTCGACGGGCGGCCCGTCCAGCCCGACTACGACGGGCCCGGCCTCGACCGGGTCTCCTTCGTCCGCTCCCTCTGAGGTCAGCCCCGCGGATCGGTGCGGACCATGCCGAGGATCGCGGTGTCGTGGCGGACGCCCTTCACGTCCTCGTAGGCGCGCAGCACTCCTTCCGGGACGAAGCCGGCCGCTTCCATGGCCCGGCGGCCCCGGGTGTTGCCGCTGAGGCAGAGGGCCGCGATCCGCAGCAGACCCAGCTCGCGGAAGCCCCACCCCGTCAGGAGGGCCATCGCCCGGCGGCCGACGCCCCGGCCGCGTGCGTCGGCCGCCAGCCAGATGCCGAGTTCCGCCCGCCGCTGCGGCAGGTCGAGGTCGTGCAGCCCGACCCAGCCGAGCACCCGGGTGCCGTCCGCCCGGTCGGTGACGATCAGGTCGACGGTGCCGGCCGCGTCCTGGGCCGCCATCCAGTCGGCGGCGTGCCCGGCGGTGAAGGGGGAGGGGAACGGCGTCCAGCGCGCCACCTCCGGATCGTCACCGGCCCGGGCCACGGCCGGCGCGTCCGCGGCCCGCACGGGCCGCAACCACACCACGCCGTCGGTCAGTTCGGAGGGCGGGGAGGGGACGCGGGCCGGTGCCGCGGCACGGTCGGGAGCCATCTGGAGTTCCTGCCTTCGACGGGGCGAGCCGCTGCCTGAGGGACTGCAGCGCCCATCCAACGGAGCGGCCGGGCCGGTGTCCATGCCCGGCCGCTGACCGGGACCGGCCAGTGCCGCGATCGGACAACCCCGCGCTGGGGCTCCGTGCCGCGATCGGGCAACCCCGCGCGGGGCCCGTGGCCGCGATCGGACAACCCCGCACGCGGGCTCCGTGCCGTCCCGCCTCACAGCTCCGTGGGGCCGCCCGGGGACGTCTCGACGAGAGCCAGCGTGGCGGCCCTGACCCCTGCCTCGAACCGGCTCCGGGCGCCGATCTTCTCCAGGATCACGGTGGTCATCCGGCGCAGGGTACGGGTGGAGATCCCCAGGGCGCGGGCCACGGAGGCGTCGGTGTACCCGGCGGCCAGCATGCGCAGCACGGCCCTCTCCCGGTCCGACAGATCCACCTCCTGCACGGCGCTCTCCCCCTTGGGGATGGCCCTCCCGTGCAGCCAGCAGTGTTCGAAGACCTGGCGCAGCAGCCAGCAGATCTCCTCCCCCCGGATCTCCAGCGCGGACACCTGTGAGCCGGCGGAGGGGGCCGAGACGTACGCGAGCACCCCGTCGACGAGGATCAGCCGGAAGGGCAGCGCCGGGGTCAGCCGGACCTGGCACCCGGAGTCCTCCAGCGCCTCCAGGTGCGCCCTCGCGCGCGGCACCTTGTTCATGGCCTCCAGGTGCAGGGACCGCATGGTGACGCCCCGTTCGAGCGCCGCGCGGTTGCGGTCCATGCTGCCCTCCAGCACGGTCCGCGGCAGCGGCGTGCCCGGATGCATGCTGAGGATCTCCTGCTGCGCGGTCACCGAGACCCCGTTCAGCGCGGTGGCTATGCGCTCCTGGCCGGTGAGCAGCCCGACCCGGGTGTCGGTGTCGGCCTGTGCCTGGAGCCGCATCATCTTCGAGCCGAGCGCGGCGAGCGTGGAGCGCCTCTCGTGCACGGAGGCCATCCAGTTCCTGGCGCCCTCCTCCTCCATCGCGAGCAGCCTGGCGACGGCGATCGCCGGTTCGACCGCCATGGGACGCGCGGGCTTCCCGCGCGGCATGTGCAGCAGCCCTGCCTCCAGCAGCGAGTGCTGGGCCAGCTCCAGGTCGATCTGGGAGAACCCGAGACTGCGCCGGGCGCCCTCCGGCGTCCAGTCGGGATCGTCGAGCATGAAGCGGAAGAGCTCCTGCGCCTTCCCCTGTGCGTCCATCTGCCCGTGTCCCCCAACGATCCGTGTCGCGCTGCCCCTTGCATGGTAATGAGCAGCACGTCCTTGCCGGTACTGGTCCAACATCCGGGCCCGGCGCGCCCTCGTGAGTGGTTTCGCCAGGACGTTCCACGACACCCCGCGCGGCCCCGGTCCGGGCTGTCCGGTTGGGGCCAAGTCACGGGGTGGCCAGCGCGAGCCCCTGTGACCCGGTCCCCCGCCGTGACAGCTTGAGCCGGGCCGGTGCGGTGGGGGCGGGGCCACACGGCCCCGCCACACGGCCCACGGCATCCCCCGGGCGGCAGCGGTGCACCGCCCGGCTCCACCGTCCTCACGCGTCGGACCCAGGCCGCCCCGGATCCGCCGCACGGTTCGCAGCGCTGCGGGCCCACCCCTTTCAGAGCCCGCCGCGGTGCTGGGTTCCCCAGACCACTTCCCCAGACCACCCCGCCGGTGACCCGGGCGTCAGAAGAGGAGTAACCAGTGCCAGATGTCCAGAGCTTCGCCATGCCGATGACCGAGTCGGCGGACCTCGTGGTGGACGGCGGCAGGACCACGCGATCCGGCGCGGCACACGAGGTGGTCGTGCCGGGCGACAAGTCGGTGAGCCACCGGGCGCTGCTCGCGGCCCTGCTGCCCGGCGCGCCCGCGACCCTCACGGTGCGGGGCGCCAACCCGGGTGGCGCGGTGCGCGCCCTGCTCCCCGCGATGCGCGCCCTCGGCCTGGGCGTCGGGACGGAGGGCGACGCGCTCGTGGTCCGGCAGCCCGTGACGCCCCGGCCGCAGTCCGTACGGCCGCATCCGGACGTGGACGTCTGGCCGGAGGGCGTTCCGTACCTGCACACCGAGGGGTCGAGTGCCGCCGCACGCCTGCTGATCGGCGTGCTCGCCGGAACGGGCACGCACGCCGTCGTCGACGGGGACGAGGTGCTGCGGCACCGGCCCATGGACTGGCTGGTGGACCCGCTGACCGAGCTCGGCGCGGACCTCACGTATCTGGGCGAGCCCGGCAGGCTGCCGGTGCGGATCGCCGGCCCGGTCGACCGCCCGGGCACGGTCGACCTGCGCGTCGGCAGCGCGCAGGCACGCTCGGCCGTGGTGCTCGCCGCGGTGGCGGCCGGGCTGCCGGTGACGGTGCGGCACCCGGTCAGATCACGGGACCACACCGAGCGGATGCTCACGGCGTTCGGCACGGGGCTGACGGGGACGGAGCGCGAAGTCGTCTGCGACGGGGGCGGATTCACCGTGCCCGAGGTCATCGACATCCCGTCCGACCCGTCCCTCGCGGCCTACCCCGTCGCGGCCCATCTGCTCTGGGGCGACGGCGGCACGCTCCGGGTGCCGCGGGTCTGCCTCAACCCGACCCGGCTCGGCTTCTTCGACGTGCTGCGCGCGGCCGGGGCGGACATCTCCTACGAGGACCGGGGCACCACCGCCGGCGGCGAGCCGGTCGGCACCGTCGTCGCGCGCGGCGGTCTGGACGCGGTGACCTCCGTGCGGGTCGACAGCCCGGCCCTCCTGCACGCGCTGATCGACGAGGTCCCCCTGCTCGCCGCGGTCGCCGCCACCCTCCCCGGTGACTCGTGGATCGGCTGCGCCGAGGAGCTGCGGTTCAAGGAGACCGACCGGCTGGCCACCACGGCCCGGATGGCCGAGGCGTTCGGAGCCACCGTCGACGTGGCCGACGACGGCCTCCTGGTCCGGGGCGGCTCCACACTCGGCGCCGGCCTCGTGCCCGGCTTCGAGGACCACCGGATCGCCATGGCGGCCGCGACCCTCGCGATGGTCCTGCCCGGCCGCACCACGGTCTCCGGCGGCGCCTGCCACCGCACGTCGTTCCCCGACTTCGCCGGTGTGCAGCGTGCCGTCGGCGCCAGGATCTGCGAGGACAGCAACCGATGACGGAAGTGAAGGCCCAGGCCCCCGAGGCACGTTCCACCGGCACCGTGCTCGGACCCGAGTTCGCCACGGGCAGCGGCCCCTGGCTCTACACCGAGGACGGCACCGCCTGGTTCGACGGCACGTCGGGCAGCGGCGCGGCCACCCTCGGCCACCAGCACCCCGCCGTCACGGCGGCCGCCGCCCGGCAGCTCGGACGGCTCACCCACACCGGCTGCAAGCTGGGTTCCGACGCGCGCACCCGGATGGTCTCCGCCATCGGCCGGATCAGCCCGTACGAGGACCCGGCCGTCCTTCCCACCACGACGGGCGCCGAGGCGGTCGAGTCCGCGCTGAAGATCGCCCGGGCCTTCACCGGGCACCGCGCGGTGGTCGCCTTCCGGCACGGCTACCACGGCAAGACCGCGGGGGCGCTCGCCCTGACCTGGCGTGCCGAGTTCAAGGCCTACAGCGGCCGGACGGCCGGCCCCGTGGTGCGCGCCGAGCTGCCCGACCCGCGCCGGCCGCACCCGGACGACGCCCGGGACTTCGCGGCCGCCCTGTCCGCCGCGCTCGACGAGGCCGACCTGCTGGGCGGGACGGCCGCGGTCGTCCTGGAGCCGGTCCAGGTCACCGAGGGCGTCCTGGCGGTGGCGCCGGACCTGCTCGACGAGATCGCCCGGCAGGCGCACCGCCGGGGCGCGCTGCTCGTCCTGGACGAGATCTACACGGGCCTGGGCCGCGCCGGGCGGATGTTCGCCGCCGAGACGATGACCGAACAGCCCGACCTGACCCTGCTCGGCAAGACGCTGGGAAACGGCTTCCCGGTGGCGGCGGTCGTGGGTGAGCGGCACGTGGTCGACGCCCTGCCCGCCGGTGTGCAGACCTCCACCTTCTCGGGCCACCCGGTCTCCTGCGCGGCGGCCGCCGCCGTGCTCGACACCGTGGTCGGGACCGACCTGCCGGCCCGGTCGCGCGCCCTCGGCGCCCGGCTCCTCGCCGACCTGGGCGCCCTGGCCGACCGCCACCCGTGGATCGACTCCGTCCGCACCGCGGGCGCGCTCGCCGCCTTCGACTGCGTACGGGACGGAGTGCCGGACCCCGCGCGTGCCCGCGCGGTGCTGCGGGCGGCCCTGGACGGGCGGCTGCTGCTGTTCGGAGGCGGCCCGGAAGGCGCCAGCGTCAAGATCGTCCCGCCCGTGCTGCTCGACGAGGCGGCGTACCGACACCTGATGGACGGCCTGTCGGCCGCGATCGCCGAGGCCGACTCCTGTAGTGAGGAATCCCTGTGACGTTCCAGCAACTGCAGAAGGACGTACTCGACCTCGACCTCTGTACCGTGTGCGGGGCCTGTCAGCTCGTCTGCCCGGAAGCGGTCATCGGCTTCGACGGGCTCGCCCCGGTGCTCACCGCCGCGTCCTGGACGGACACGGACTGCGGTGACTGCGGCGAGTGCCTCGACGTCTGTCCCGGCGCCGACCCCGCCACCCCCGCCTCCGAGGAGAGGCTGTTCGGCCGGAGGCGGACCCCCGAGGAGCGCTGGACCGGTGTCTTCTCCGAAGTGGTCGCCGGGTACTCGCTCGACCCCGCGGTCTTCGAGGCGTCCGCCAGCGGCGGCACCCTCACCGCGCTCCTGCAGACCGCGATGGCCGCGCTCGACGTGGACGTCGTGCTCTCCATGGGCCGGGACCCGGACGAGCCGTGGCGGGCGGCCCCCGCGCTGGTGCGGGACCCGGCCCAGCTGACCGAGACCGCCCAGTCCACCTACCAACTGGCGCCCTACCTGGGCGCGTTGCGCCAGGTGATGGAGGAGGAGCCGGACGCCCGGGTCGCGATGACCGGCGTGGCCTGCCACATCCAGGCGCTGCGCAAGCTCCAGGCGATGGACACCCCGGCGGGCCGCTGGGCCCGCGACCACGTGGTGCTGGCGATCGAACCCGCCTGCTCCTCCAGCACCCGGCCCGAGGGCACCGCCGCCGTGATCCGCGACCGGGCCGAGGTGCCCCTGGAGTCCGTGGTCCGGCTGCGCTACCGGGAAGGCGAGTACCCGGGCGACATCAGGATCCGTACGGACGACGGGGCGGAGCACCAGGTCGCCTTCTGGCAGGCCGTCAGGGACTTCGCGGGCAACAAGACCTACCGGTGCCTCTCCTGCGGCGACTGGATGTCGGGCCTGGCCGACGTGAGCGTCAGCGACGGCGACCCCAACATCTTCGCCGCGAGCGTGGGCGGCGGCGAACAGGTCAAGCACGGGCGGGTGTTCATCCGTACGGCGGCCGGCGCCGAAGCCGTCGCCGAGGGCCGGGCCCGTGGCCTGCTCACCCACAGCCCCGTGGAGCTCGCGGGCCTCAACCTCGGACTGGAGCGCAAGCGCAACCGCCGTGCCTCGTACGAGAGATCGGGCAAGCCCACCCCGATGGGCCCCATACCCGGCTTCCGCGAGGACCTGGAGATCGTCCCCGACGAGCGCTGGATCGCCGCCCCCACGACCACGGAGGAGCAGCGATGACGGCCCCGCCCGCCGCCCGTGTGCTGCGCACCCGGCGCCTGGTCGCCGGGGGTGCCCCGCTCCCCGTGCTGGAGGAGGCCGACTGCCCCGCGCCCGGCCCCGGTGAGCTGCGCGTCCGTGCCGCCTACAGTCTGGTCAGCCCGGGCACCGAACTGCACTACCTGGACCGCTCCGCGCGCACCGGCGAACGGTTCCCGCTCGGCTACTGCTCCGCCGGCGTCGTCGAGGCCGTCGGCCCCGACGCGCCCGGCTTCGCCCCCGGTGACCGGGTCATCGCGATGGGCTGGGGCGAAGCCGTGCACGCCGGGGTGATCACCGCCGGGTACCGGCTCTGCCGGAAGGTCCCGGACGGGCTCGCGCTCGCGGACGCCGTCGTGGCCAATCTGGCCGCCACCGCCGTCCACGCTGTCGACCGTGCCGGGCTCGCCCCCGGCGACGAGGTCGCCGTGGTCGGGGCGGGCGTCGTCGGGCAGCTCGTCGCGCAGACCGCCGCCGCCCGCGGCAACCGGGTCACCCTCCTCGACCTGCGCCAGGACCGGCTGAGGGAGGCCGCGGCGCTCGGCCTCGACGTCGCCGAGGCGGCCCCGTTCCTGGCCGGCACCCGCACCTCGGCCGAGGGCGGCCGCTGTGTGCTGCTCTGCGGCACCGGCGACGCCGACGAGACCGTCGCCGCGGCGGCCCGCTGGGCGGGCCGGGCCCCCGGACGGCCCCGGCTGGTCGGGGTCGGGCGGTTCGCCGCCCGGGTCGAGTTCAGCGTCGAGCTGGGCAACCTGGACATCCGGTACGCGGCCCGCTGCGGCGCCGGCTACCGCGACGCCGCGTACGCGCGCGGCCGCGCCGACGTCACGGCGCCGGACGGCGAGGGCACCGTCACCGAGAACCTCCAGCGGGCCCTGGACCTGATCGTCTCGGGCGGCATCCGGCCGGCCGCGATGCGCCTGCCGTGCTTCCCGCTGGACCGCGCCGGCGAGGCCTACGCCCAGCTGCGCGCGAGGCCCGCGTACCCCGCGGTGCTCTTCTCCCACCGCACCGGCGACCGACCCGAGGAGCACCACGCACCGTGACCACCGCCCTCCCGTCCGGCGCCCCGGACACCGGACACCGACCGTTCCCCGCCGCCGAGCGGGCCGGGACCCTGGTCCACCGCTTCCTGGAGACCGCCGCCGCGCACCCCGGCCGGGAGGCGGTCGTCACCCCCGCGACCCGGTGGACGTACCGGGAGACCGAACGGCTGTCCGCCCGGGTGGCCGCCGGGCTCGTCGCCGCCGGCCTGCGCCCGGGCGAGCGGGTCGCCCTGCTGTTCTCGCACGGCGCCGAGATGATCGCCACGCTCCTCGGCGTGCTGCGGGCCGGCCTGTCGTACGTGCCGCTGGACGCCGCCTACCCCGAACCGCGGCTCGCCTTCATGGCCGAGGACTCCGGGGCCCGTGCCCTCGTCACCGTCCGGGGGAGCCTGCCGTCGGCCACGGCGCTCGCCCAGGGCCGGCCCGTGCTCGCGTACGAGGACCTGGTGCGCCACGACGCCGACCCGGAGGTGCGGGCGACGCCGGACGGCGAGGCCTACGTGCTCTACACCTCGGGCTCCACCGGCCGCCCCAAGCCCGTGGCCCAGGTGCACCGCAACGTGCTGCACCACACCCGGGTCTGGACCGACGGCCTCCGGATCGGGCCCGGGGACCGGCTGACCCTGCAGTCCGCGTACAGCTGGGACTCCGCCGTCCAGGACACCTTCGCCGCCCTGCTCAACGGCGCCGCCCTGTACCCCGTGGACCTCAAATCGCTCGGGGTGGGCGGACTGCTGGAGTGGATGGCGCGGGAGAGCCTCACCGTCTACCACTCGACCCTGCCCGTCTTCCGTGCCCTCGTCCGGGCCATGGAGTCGCGCGGCACCGCCCTCCCGGCGATGCGCCTGCTCGCCCTCGGCGGCGACACCCTGCACCTCAGCGACCTCGACGCCCACCGGCGTGCCTTCGGGCCGCACTGCCAGGTCGCGGGCGCCTACGGCTCCACCGAGTGCTCGTGCGCGCTGCTGCGGGTGGAGGACCCCGGCTACCGTCCGCCGACCGGCGTCTTCCCCCTCGGCCTCCCGGTGGTGGGGACCACGGTCCGCCTCCAGGACGCCGAGGGCGGGACGGTCGAGGGGCCCGGCGAGGGCGAGATCGTCGTCGTCAGCCCCTACCTGGCGCCCGGGGCCGTCGCCGCGGACCTGTCGTACCGCACCGGTGACCTCGCGCGGCGGCTCGCCGACGGCACCCTGCTGCTCATCGGGCGGGTGGACTTCCAGGTCAAGATCTCCGGCATCCGGGTCGAGACCGGTGAGGTGGAGAGCGCGCTCAAGGGGCTGCCGCAGATCCGCGAGGCCGTCGTCATGCCCTACACCGACCGGCTCGGTGAACGCCAGCTGGCCGCCCACCTGGTGGCCGGACCCGGTCCCCGGCCCCGGGCCGCCGCGTTGCGGGCGGCGCTCCGCGGCATCCTCCCCGACCACGCGGTACCCACCGCCTACGTCCTGCTCGACGAGCTGCCGCTGACCGCGAACCACAAGATCGACCGGATGGCGCTCCCCGACCCGCTGACGGTGGCTCCGGCCGCCGAGGACACGGGCCCGGGTCCCGCCGGCTCCCTCGAACGCGCCGTCGCCGCCGCCTGGCACGAGGTGCTCGGCACCACGGGCGCCGGCCCCGACGACAACTTCTTCGACCTCGGGGGCACCTCGCTGCGCATGGCGGCCGTGCACGAACGGCTGACCCGGACCATCGCCCCCGGACTGCGGATGACCGACCTCTACCGGGCGCCGACCATCCGGAGCCTGATCCGGCTGATCCGGCGGGCCGCCGGCCCCTCGGGGCCCGGCGCCGAGGGACCGGGCACCACCGGGCCCGGCACCGAGGACGCCGCCGGCGGCACGGCACGCGGCGCCCGCCGCCGCACGGCCCGCCGCCCGCGCCGCCCCGGGACCGGCGCCCCTCACTCCCCGACACTCCCGCCTCCCGGCGGGGACCGAACCATGGCCCCTGGAGGGACCCGTGACTGATCGCGCGTACGACGACGCAGCCCTGGACGGCCGGATCGCCGTCGTGGGCCTGGACTGCCGACTGCCGGGGGCCCGTGACCACGCGGAGTTCTGGCGCAATCTGCTGGCCGGCACCGAGCAGGTCGCCGACGTGGACGAGGACGTGCTGAGCGCCGCCGGGGTCCCTCCGGAATCGGTCGCCGACCCCCGCTACGTGCGCCGCGCCTCGACGGTCGAGGGCGCCGACCTGTTCGACGCGTCGTTCTTCTACCTCAGCGCCCGTGAGGCCGAGCGGATGGACCCGCAGCTGCGGATGTTCCTGCAGTGCTCCTGGGCCGCCCTGGAGCACAGCGGTCACGACTCGGAGCAGTACCCCGGCCGCATCGGTGTCTTCGCCGGCGCGCTCAGCAGCACGTACCTCCTGAACAACGTGCTCACGGGGGAGAAGGGCTTCAAGGGGTCGATCCGGCGGATGCGCCAGGACCTGCCCACGCTGATGGGGAACGACCCCAACTACCTGGCCACCAGGGTCTCCTACCACCTCAACCTCACGGGCCCCAGCATCTCGGTGCAGACGGCCTGCTCGACCTCGCTGGTCGCCGTGCACACCGCGGTCCAGAGCCTGCTGTCCCAGGAGTGCGACGTCGCGCTGGCGGGAGGCGTCGCCCTGCGCTTCCCCCAGGAGGCGGGATACCTCCACGAGGCCGACGGCATCGCCTCGGCCTCCGGCACGGTCCGGCCGTTCGACGCCGGGGCCGACGGCACCGTCTTCGGCAACGGGGCCGGCGTGGTGGTCCTCAAGCGGCTGGCCGACGCGCTCGCCGACGGTGACACCGTCTGGGCGGTGGTCCGGGGTTCCGCCGTCGGCAACGACGGGGCCGACCGGGCGGGTTACACGGCCCCCGGTGTCTCCGGACAGGCCGCCGTACTCGCCGAGGCGCTGGCCGTGGCCGACGTGGAACCCGCCGACGTCAGCTACCTGGAGGCGCACGGCACGGGCACCAGGATGGGCGACCCGATCGAGCTGTCCGCCGTGGCGCAGGCCTACGCCGCCGAAGGCGCGCAGCCGCTCACCATCGGCTCGGTCAAGGCGAACCTGGGCCATCTGAGCGTGGCCGCGGGCGTCACCGCCTTCATCAAGTGCGTCCTGATGCTGCACCACCGCACCCTCGTGCCCACCCCGCACTTCACCGGGTGGAACCCGGAGTGCGCCGTGGAGGGCACCCGCTTCCGCGTGGGCACGGCCGTCGAACCCTGGGAGGGCGGTGACGGCCCCCTGCGCTGCGCCGTCACCTCCACGGGCATGGGCGGCACCACCGCCCACGTCGTCCTGGAGGAGGCCCCGGCGAGCGGTGACCGCCCCCGCGCCCACGCCGCGCCCGTGGTGGTGCTGCCGGTCTCCGCGAAATCGCCGGCCGCGCTGCAGGCGGCGCGCACCGCGCTCGCCGACCACCTGGAGGCCACGGCTCCAGCCGAGGCGGGCCCGTCCGGCGACACCGGCCTCGACGACACCGCGTACACCCTCGCCACCGCGCGCCGCACCTTCAACTACCGGGCCGTCATCACCGCCCCGGACCGGGCCACCGCCGTACGGGCCCTGCGCAGCGCGGACCCGCGCCACACCCACCAGGACTCCGGGCAGCCCGCCGACCGGCCCGTCGTCCTGCTGTTCCCCGGCCAGGGCACCCAGCACCTTGCCATGGGCCAGGGCTGGTACGAGCACCTGCCGGTGTTCCGCGACACCCTGGACGAGTGCGCCGAGCTCCTCCTGCCCCACCTGGGGCTCGACCTGCGCGACGCGCTCCACCCCGCCCTGCGCGGTCTCGCTCCGTCCCCGGAACTAAGCCTGGACCGTACCCGGCTCACCCAGCCCGCCCTGTTCGCCGTCGAGTACGCCCTCGCCCGGCAGTGGCAGGAGTGGGGCATCCGCCCCGCCGCCCTCGTCGGGCACAGCGTCGGCGAGTACGTGGCCGCCACCCTGGCCGGGGTCTTCCGGCTCCCGGACGCCCTGCGGGTGATCGCCGAACGCGGCCGCCTGGTGGACGCGCTTCCCGGAGGTGTGATGGCCGCCGTCATGCTGCCGCCCGCCGAGCTGGCCGCCTACCTCGGCGACGACGTGGCGCTGGCCGCGGTCAACGAGCCCGCCGTGTGCACCGTCGCCGGGAGCCGGGAGGCGGTACGCGAGCTGACCGCCCGGCTCACCGCCGACGGCGTGGCCCACCGCAAGGTCACCACCTCCCACGCCTTCCACTCGCCGATGATGGACCCCGCCGTCGGCCCGCTCACCGAGCTGCTGCGCACCATCGAGCTCAGCCGCCCGCAGACGCCGTTCCTGTCCAACCGGACCGGGACCTGGATCAGGGACGAGGAGGCCACCGACCCCGCGTACTGGGGCGGCCACCTCCGCGACACCGTCCGGTTCTCCGACTGCCTCGCCACCCTTCTCGCCGACGGCGACCACGTCTTCCTCGAAGTGGGCCCCGGCCAGACCCTGGCCACCTTCACGCGCCGCCACCCGGACCGGGAGACCGGGGTGCCGGTCATCACCTCCGCGGCACGGGGCCGCGACGCCGGCGCCGACCTCACCGCGGTGCACGCCGCGCTCGGCCGGCTCTGGGCGGCCGGCCTGACGGTGGACTGGGCGGGCTTCCACTCAGGCCGCGGCAGCGGCCGGGTGCCGCTGCCCACCTACCCCTTCGAGGGCACCCGGTACTGGATCGAGCCCGGCCCGGACACCCTGACCGCCGGGACCGGCCGGAGCACCGTCGCCCCGGGCGGGAAGCTGTCGCTGGACGAGTGGCTCTCGGCGCCCGTGTGGCGCCAGGCCGTCGGCACCCCGGACACCGCGGCCCGGCCGCTCACCGATCCAGTACTCCTCTTCGCCGACCCCGACGGCAACGCGGCGCGCCTCGCCGCGCACGCCTTCGCCGGCGAGGTGGTCACGGTGCGCGCGGGCGACGCGTACGGACGTGAGGACGACACCTGGACGGTGCGCCCCGGCTCCGAGGACGACCACAGCCGCCTCGTCGCCGACCTGCTCGCCGAGGACCGGCTGCCCGGCCACGTGGTGCACGCGTGGTCGACCGGGGCCCTCCCCCCAGAACGCGGCACCGAGCGCTTCGAGCAGGCCCAGCGGGCCGGGCTCTACAGCCTGATCGCCCTGGTGAAGGCGCTCAGCGAGCACGGCGTGACCCGCCCCGTACAGCTCGACCTGGTGAGCGCCGGAGCGTACGCGGTGAGCCCCGCCGAGCCCGAGCCGGCGTCCGAACTGGTCACGCTGGCCGTGGCCGCCCGTGTCATCGGCCAGGAGCACGGGAACATCGGCTCCCGCCACTTCGACCTGCCCGCACAGCCGGACGAGCGGTCGCTGCGCACGCTCGCCGTCGAGCTGGGCTCCTTCCGGCGTCCGGAGGTGGCCGTCACCCTGCGCGGGGCCACCCGCTGGGTCGCCGAGATGGCCCGGGTCCGCGCGGACTGGACCGCACCGGCCGAGTCCCGGCTGAAGGACGGCGGCGTCTACCTGATCACCGGCGGGCTCGGTGAGATCGGTTCCACCATCGCGGGGTGGCTGCACCGCGAGTGCGGGGCCCGGCTCGCCCTGCTGACGCGCGAGGCACTGCCCGCGCGGGGGACCTGGGACGCCTGGCTGGAGGAACACCCGCAGGACGACGAGACGGCGCTGCGGATCGGCCGGCTGCGCGCCCTGGAGGCCTCGGGGGCCACGCCGTTCCTGGTGAACGCCGACGTCGCCGACGAGGACGGACTGCGTACCGCCGTCGAGAAGGTCGAGGCCCAGTTCGGCGGGCTCGACGGAGTCGTCCACGCGGCGGGTCTGCCGAGTGAGCAGTGGGACCGCGCCATCACCGCGGCCAGTGTCGAGCAGTGCCGGTGGCACTTCGTGTCCAAGGCGCACGGCCAGATCGCCCTGGAGAAGGTCCTCGCCGACCACCCCGTCGACTTCTGCCTCATGCTGTCCTCCCTCGCCGGTGTGCTCGGCGGTCTGCGCCTGCTCGGCTACGGCGCGGCCAACCACTTCATGGACGCGGCGGCCGAACGTGCCAACCGGGGCCTGGACCGCACCGTGTGGATCAGCGCGGCCTGGGACGTGTGGCAGCACCACCAGGACGAGAAGCGGGCCCTGTCGGCCATCGGCCGCAGCATGGACGACAAGGCCATCCAGCCGGAGGAGGGCCTGGAGACCATCCGCCGCCTCCTGACGCTGCGCGACGTCTCCCATGTGGCCGTCTCCACCTGGGACATCGACTACCGGCTGGACCAGTGGGTGCGCGACGAGCGCATCGCGAAGCCGGTGGCCGGGGTCCTCGTCACCGGGACCGACGCGGACGGCGACGCCGGTGACCTCACCGACCAGGTGGCCCGCCTGGTGCGGGACGCCCTGGGCAGCGAGGACATGCCGCTCGACGGCGACATCTTCGAGTTCGGCGGCGACTCGCTGCTGATCGTCCGGCTCCTCTCGAACGTGCGCGAGCAGTTCTCCGTCGAGGTGTCGCTGGCCGACGTGCTCGGCGATCCGACCCCGCGGGCGCTCGCCGGCCTGGTCGGCGACCGCCTCCTGGCGGGCGACGAGGCCGACGACGAAGTCGCCCTGCTGGCACGGGAGCTGGACGGGCTCGACCCGGCCGAGCTCGAACGGCTGCTCGCGGCGGCGGAGACCGACCCGGCCGCGCGTCCTGCGGCCGGGACCCCTCAGGAACAGGAGCGCTGACGGTGGACTTCAGTCTGATCTTCTTCTCGGGAGACGAGAAGAACAAGTACCGGTTCGTCCTGGACGCGGCCAAGTACGCCGACGAGAACGGCTTCACCGCGATCTGGACGCCGGAACGGCACTTCCACCGGTTCGGCGGCCTGTACCCGAACCCGTCGGTGCTCGGGGCCGGCCTGGCCATGACCACCCAGCGTCTCCAGATCCGGGCCGGCAGCGTCATCCTCCCGCTGCACAGCCCGATCCGGGTCGCCGAGGAGTGGTCCGTCGTGGACAACCTCTCGCGGGGACGCGCCGGCATCGCCCTGGCGACCGGCTTCAGCCCGGTCGACTTCGCCATCAACCCGACGGGCTGGGAGGACCGGCGCCGCCGCACCTTCGACGCCGTCACCACCCTGCGCGAACTGTGGGAGGGGGCGCCGGTCTACGTACAGGACGGCCTGGGCAACCACGTCGAGGTGGAGCTGCACCCGCAGCCCGTCCAGCCCGAGCTGCCGATCTGGCTCACCTGCAGCAAGAGCCCGGAGACCTTCGAGGCCGCGGGCCGGCTCGGCTGCAACGTCCTGACCGCGCTCATCGACATGACCAACGAGGAGCTGGAGGAGAAGCTCGCGCTGTACTTCAAGACCCTCCAGGAGTACGGGCACGACCCGGAGGGCGTCACCGTCACGCTGATGCTCCACACCTTCATCGGGGACGACCTCGACGAGGTCCGCGAGACGGTCCGGGAGCCCTTCAGCGACTACCTGCGCTCCTTCTTCACCGTCATCGACTCGCAGAAGAAGAACCTCGCACCGGGCGCCGGCGTACGCGACATGACGCAGAGCGACCAGGACCAGCTGATCGAGTTCGCCTTCGAGAAGTACTTCGAGAAGGGGGCCCTGCTCGGCACCCCGGACTCCTGCGGCGCCGTCGTCGACCGGTTCAAGGGGATGGGCGTCACCGAGATCGCCTGCCTCATCGACTTCGGCGTCGACGAGGACCTCGTCGTGGAGAGCCTCAGCCACCTCGACGAGCTGCGCAGGCGGTACGCATGAGTGACGCGCTCGCGACCCGCCTCGCGGCCCTCAGCCCGGAGCAACGCGCCCGGCTCCGCGCCGCCCTGCCGCAGCAGGGTCCGGACACCGGTGAGCTGACACCGGGCCAGCTGCGCCTGTGGCAGGTGCACCACCAGGTGGACGGCCGCCCGGTCGACGTGGTGTGCCAGGCCGTCCGGCTCACCGGAGCACCGGTCGACCTCGGCCTCCTGGCCGAGCGGGTGCGCGGCTTCGCGGCCGCCCACGAGGCGCTGCGCACGACCTTCGAGACCTCCGGTGACGGCACGGTGCGCCGCGTCGTCCACCGGGAGCTGGCGCCCCGCCTCTCCCGGATCCGCTGCGCCGACGAGGCCGAGGCGCACGCCGTGGCCGGGCGGCTCGCGGCGGAGCCGTTCGACCTGGCCGCCGGGCCGCTGCTCAGGGTGGCCCTGGCCGAAGGGCCGGCACCCGGCCTGGCGTGGGTGCTGGTCGCCGTGCACAACCTGGTCTTCGACGCCTGGTCGTTCGAGCTGCTGCTCGACGAACTGGCCAGGGAGACCGGCGCGGCCGCCCCCTCCCGCCCGTTCGGCGCCTTCGTCCGCGACCAGGCGAGCTGGCTGCGGGGCCCCGACGGCCGGGCCGGCGCGGCCCACTGGGCGGCCGAGACCGCGGACGCCCCCGCACCGCTGCCGACGGACCGGCCCCGCGGCGAGCAGACCCCGCGGACCGGCGGGCGGGTCGGGTTCACCCTGCCGGCGTCCGTCGCCGACGCCGTCGCGGCGTCCGCGAAGAGGGAGGCCGCCACTGCCTACACGGGCTGGCTGGCCGTCGCCTGGGCCGCGTTCGCGGAGTTCGGCGGCACCGAGGACACCCTGCTCGGCACCTTCACCACGGGCCGGAACCGGCCGGGCACCGACACGGTCGTGGGCTACCTGCTCAACGTCCTGCCGGTACGGCTGCGGAACAGCGGCACCGGGTCCCACCGGGACCGGGTCCGCGCCGTGCGCACCGCCACCCGCGCCGGACTGAAGCACGCCTCGTACCCCGGCGAGCTGATAGACGCCGGCCGGCGCGTCGCCGGCACGCACCCGCTGTTCGACGCCGTCTTCGTCTTCGACAACCTCGGGGCGGACGAGCGGCGGATCCAGGGCGCCGAGGTCGCCACCGCCGACCTGGACAAGGGCACGGCGCGGTTCGACCTGACCCTCGCCGTCTACCCGGGCCCGGACGGGGTCGCCGGATGGCTGGAGTTCGACACCGGCCTCTACGACGAGGCCACCGTGCGCCGCCTCGCCGAGCGGTTCACGGCCCTGGCGCACACCGCGGCACAGGAGGCGGACCAGTGATCACCGCACGGCTGTGCGCCCCTGCCTACGAGCTCGGCGAGTGCGCCGATCCGGTGGCGGAGCTGCCCGAGCTGCTGGCCGACCCCGCGGCCGCCGCCGAACTCACCGCGCCCGCCGCCGGGTTCCACACCTACCGCTGGTCGGACGCCGACGTCACCGAGCTCATGGCCCTCGCCGTGGGACGCACGCTCGCCGAGGCACGGGTGCCGGGATCCGACATCGACATGGTGATCCTGGCGACGGACTCACTGCCGCGCGACCGCACCGCCCACCGGGACGTGGCCGAACTCCTCGACGGGACGGGCATCGACCGGGCGACCGTGGTCACGATGGGGCTCATGGACTGCGCCACGGCCATGGTCGCGGTGGGCACGGCGGCGTCCTACGTGCGCGACGGGACGGCCCGCAACGTCCTGGTGGTCACCGGTGACCTCGCCGACCGGGCGACCGGCGGGGCGCGGATCGTGGCCGGCGGTGCGGCGATCGCGAGCGACGCCGCGGCGTCGGTCCTGGTGTCCGCCGCCGCGCCCGGGCTCCCCGTCCTGGGCATGGCTCATCACTCGGCACCCGAACTGAACCTGGGCGGCGGGCCGCAGCAGCAGCTGCTGTCCCGGATCACCGCCCACCGCGCGCTGTTCGCACGCCTCGGTGACCGGACCGGAACGGGCCTCGGCACCGTGCGGTCCGTGCTGCCCAGCAACTTCGCCCGCAACGTCCTGAAGCTGTACCTCTCCGAGGTGGGACTCGGCGACAGGCTGTCGCTCGGCAACGTCGGCCGGATCGCCCACTGCCTCGGCAGCGATCCGCTGATCAACCTCGCGGACCGGCTGGCGCAGGAGAAGGACGCGCCGGGCGGGGCGGCGGGCGACGACTCGTTCGTCCTCTTCGGCGCGGGGGTCTCGCACCTCGCGGCCGTCCTGCTCGGCGCCGAGCCGCTGCCGCAGTGGGCGGAGGGGGTCCTGTGAGCACCACGGGTGTCGAACCGGCCACGGTCACCGCGGCCGAACTGCGCGCCGCCGCCCGCTGTCTGCCCGCCGGGGTGACGGTGGTGACCAGCGGGCGGGGCGCCTCGGTGCTCGGCATGACGGTGAGCTCCTTCACCACGCTGTCGCTCACCCCGCCCCTCGCGTCGTTCTCCGTCAAGGAGGGGGCCCGCATCCGTGGCCTCATCGAGGAGTCCGGTGCGTTCGTCGTCAACGTACTGGCGGCCGATCAGGACCGTGCGGCCCGGTGGTTCGCCGATCCCGACCGGCCCACGGGAACGGGCGGTTTCGCCGAGGGGAGCGGGCCGGCGGACACGCCGTCGGCCGGCGGGTTCGTCCTGGCCGGAGCCATCGGCTACTTCACGTGCCGCCTCGTGCGGTTCGTCGAGGCGGGGGACCACGCCATCGCGATCGGCGCGGTGGAGCGCTGCGGAACGCTCCGGGACGCACCGCCCCTGGTGTTCGAGGGCGGCGCCTTCCGCACCCTGAGGCCCGTCGCGCCGGACTGACCGCCACGGCCCCGGGGCGCTCCCGCCCGCTCGTCCCGGCCACCGGCACACCTCACCCGCCCGCCCCTGTCAGCCGTGCCCGCCGGGCTCACCCGGCCCGCCACGGCCCCCGTCCCCTAGGAAGACCATGACCCAGCACCTCGACGACGAACTCACGCGTGAGGACGGCTCGCCCCGGCCCGCCGCGCCCCTCCCCGAAGCGCCCGCAGGGGCGCCCGCCCGGCTGTCCCGCCGGGACCGGCTGATCCTCTTCGTGCTGTGCGCCGCACAGTTCATGATCGCCCTCGACTTCTCCGTACTGAACGTGGCCCTGCCGGAGCTCGGTACGGACCTCGGCCTCGGACAGGCGGAGCTGCAGTGGGCGGTCACCGCGTTCGCCCTGCCCTCCGGCGGGTTCCTGCTGCTGTTCGGGCGGATGGGGGACCTGTACGGCCGCCGGAAGCTGTTCCTCTCCGGACTCGCCCTGTTCGGTGCGGCCTCGGTTCTCGCGACCTTCGCCTGGGACCCCGCCTCCTTCCTCGCCGGACGCGCCCTGCAGGGCGTCGGCGCGGCGGCGATCGTCCCGACCGGCATGTCGCTGCTGACCACCACGTTCCCCGAAGGCCCCCTGCGTGACCGGGCGCTGGGCATCAGCGGCACGCTGCTCTCCCTCGGCTTCACCACCGGGATGGTGCTGGGCGGCGTCCTGACCGACACCCTCGGCTGGCGCTCGACGATGGCGCTGCTCGCCCTGTTCGCCCTGATCGTCCTGCCGCTCGCCCCCACCCTGCTCAGCGAGTCCCGGCGGCCCGAGCGGCCCCGTCTGGACGTGCCGGGGGCCGTCACCGTCACCGGCGGTCTGCTCGCCCTGATCTACGCCCTGTCGACCGCCGCGGACCGGGGCTTCGGCGGGACCGACGTGATCGTGGCGCTCTTCGCGGGCGTGGTGCTCCTGGCGGCGTTCGTCCTGGTGGAGTCCCGGACGGCCGAACCGCTGGTCTCGCTGCCGATGCTGAAGCGCCGCACGGTGGCCTGGGGCAATCTGGGCGGTCTGATCACCTTCTCGATGATGAGCACCGTCGTCTTCGCCATGACCCTGTACCTCCAGGAGGTGCTGGAGCTCTCGGCGTTCCAGACCGGTCTGGTCTTCGGCTTCCAGGGCACGGCGGCCGCGGTGTCGGGCGGCTTCGTCCCCAAGGTCCTCGGCCTCCTGGGGGCCCGGTGGACCCTGGTCGCCTCCCTCACGGGGCAGGGCGTCTCCGTGGCCGGGCTGCTGGTCATCGGGACCGAGAGCTGGAGCGTGTGGCCGGCGGCGCTCTGCCTCGCGCTGGCCTGCGTCTGCAACCTCGGGGCGATCGTCTCCTACGGGCTGACGGTGACCTCCGGCGTGCCCGACGAGGAGCAGGGGCTCGCGACCGGACTGGTGACCTCCACCCAGCAGGTCGGCATCACCGTGGGCATCCCGCTGCTCGGCGTCGTGGCGACGACGACCTCGGACCGGCTGTCGGGCGTCCACACCGTGCTGGCGATCGACGCGGCGGTCGTCCTGGCCACGGCGGCCCTGGTCGCCTTCGGCCTGGGACGCGCCCGCTCCGTGAAGAGCTGACGGGGTGTCGTCCGACGTACGGGGCGCAGCCCCGCACCTGGCCGGCTCCCGCCCGGGCCGTCCGGTCCGTACCGCGAGGGGAGGAACGATGGACGGGCGTGACGCGGCGGTGTCCGCGGCAGGAGCCCCCGGCGCGGTGTACGCCGCGTTCCGGACCGTCGCCCTCGACCGGCCCGGTGCGACGGCCGTCATCGGTCCCGACGGGTCGGAGGCGACGTACGCGACGCTGCTCGGCGCGGTCGAGGACGCGGCCGGGCGGCTCACGGAGGGGCTCGCCCCCGGCGAGGTCCTCGGCCTCGCGGCCCAGGACCCGTTGGCCTTCGTCACCGTCTACCTGGCCGCCGCCAAGCTGAACACGGTGACGGTCCTCCTCGACGGCAGGGCCTCCACCGGGCAACGGGCCCGCGACGCCCGGAAGTTCGACCTGGCCCGGCTGGCCGTGGACGGCGCGGGCCCCGGCGCCTTCGCGCTGGAACCGGCGGGCGCGCCGCGGACCGGGGAGCACGGCTACGCGTCCGACGACTTCGTGGTCCACTGCACGTCGGGCTCGACCGGCCGGCCCAAGGGCATCGTGATGAGTCAGGCCGCGGTCCTGGCGAGGGTCCGGCTGTGGGCCGGCGAGACGGAACTGGTCCCGGCCGACGTGGTGCTGTGCGCCCTGCCCCTGTGGCACTGCCACGGCATCGACGTCCTGACCCTGCCGGCCCTCCTGACCGGTGCCACCGTCGTGTTCGCGCACGGCGGCCGGCTCACCGGCCGGGGTCTGGCCCGGTGCGTCCAGCGCCACGCGATCACGGTGATGAGCGGGCTGCCCGTCATGTACCGGATGCTCACCGAGGCGCGGGGCGTACCCGCCACGGCGCTCGGCTCGCTGCGGCTCGCCGTCTCCGGCAGCGCACCCCTGGCCACGGACACCCAGGAGAGCTTCCTCGGCCACTACGGCCTGCCCCTGCGCCAGGTGTACGGCCTCTCGGAGATCGCCGTCATCTGCTTCGACCGGGACTACGCCGGCAACGGTTCCATCGGAAGGCCCATCGCCGGTGTGGAGTACCGCCTCGACCCGGTGCGTTCCCCGGAGGCGGCGGCCGGTCCCGCCTACGAGCTCTCCGTACGGGGCCCCGCGCTGGCCCGGGGCTACTACCGCGACGCCGAGGCCACCGCCGAGATGTTCGAGGACGGATGGCTGCGCACCCGCGACCTCGTCCGGGTCGAGCCGGAGGGCTGGTACGTGCTCGGCCGGCACGCCGCCTTCATCAACGTGGCCGGGGAGAAGGTCGGTCCGCTCGAGGTCGAGGACGCCCTGCGCGCCTGCCCCGGGGTGCTCGACTGCGCCGTCGTCGGCGTCCCGGACCTCCGGACCACCGAACGCGTCGCCGCGCTGCTCGTCACCGGCCCGGAGTTCGATCCGGACGCGACGCGCCGGCGGCTCGGTGAGCGCCTGCGCTCCTGCCAACTGCCCCAGAGGTACGAGTTCGCCGCGGCGCTGCCGCGGACGGCGCTCGGCAAGACGGACTACGCCGCGGTGCGTGAGCTCCTGGACACGGAAGAGAGGGATGCCACGTGATCGACGGCGCCACACAGGCCGCACCGGACGGTGTGCGGGGAGGGGCCCGGTGGCCGGAAGGCCGGCCCGGGGTCGTACCCGACGTCCCGGAGAGGCTCGACGCCATGGCGGACGGGCTGCACGCCGCGCTGGCGACCGGTACGGCGGTGGAGTACGAACAGGACTCAAGCCCCGTGTTCGCGGCGCTCAAGCGGTTCCGCGCCACCACCCTGCTGATCCCGTCGGCCTGCGGCGGCCGCGGGGCGTCGGCGGTGGAGGCGGTGCGCTTCCAGGTCGCGCTCGGCACGCTCGCGCCGTCCGCTGCCATCGCCACGACCATGCACCACTACAAGATCGCCGCGCTGGGCCGGGTGGCCGCCGCCGGTGACGGGCGGGCCGCCGCCATCCTCGCCGAACTCGCCGAGGACGCCCAGCTCATCGCCTCGGGCGGAGCCGAGTCGATGCCCGGACGCGACCTGCGGAGCCTGGGCAGCCACGCCGTGCGCGGCGCCGACGGATATCGCGTCACCGGCCTGAAGCGGCCCTGCTCGCTGTCCACCAGCATGGACACGATGTCGCTGATGGTGGAGCTGCGCGCGCCCGACGGAACGCCCGAGGGATACGCGCAGGCCTTCGTGGACGCCCACGCACAGGGGCTGGAGCGTGAACCGTTCTGGCAGAGCCCCGCCTTCCGGGCGGCGGAGAGCCACGCCGTGCGGCTGAACGGGGTCCGGGTTTCGCGGGAGCGGGTGTTCCCGCTGCTCGGGGAGGCCGGCCGCCGCTTCGCCACCGACTGCTACACCTGGTTCCAGCTGCTGATCAGCGCCTCCTACCTGGGCGTCGCCTGCTGTCTGGCCGAGGCCACCCCCGAGGAGCGGCGGGCCGGCTCCCGTGCCTGGACCGACGCGGCCGCGGGGATCCGCCGCCTCGAAGCCGTGCTGACCGAGGCGGCACGCGCGGTCGACGCGGGAGCCGACGCCGCCGGGCAGCTCGACGCCGCGACGCGCGCACGGGATCTCGTGGAGGACCAGCTGGCCGGGTACGGCGGTCAGCTGCTCCGCGCGGCGGGAGGCGGGTCGTTCGCCCGCACCTGCTTCCACGCCCTGCTCGCCGGCTCGCTCAACGCGATCGCCTTCCACCCGCCGCAGCGCGGCGCCCGCGAGGGCATCGGCCTGGAGGACCTGGCCCCGGACGTGAGGGATCGGAACTGATGTACACGCGCGAACACTTCAGCCTCCCGCTGCCCGCCATGTGCGCCTTCGTGCGGGCCAAGTCCTTCGGCGTCCTGGCCACGCACCACGCCGGTGAGATCTTCACCTCGCCGCTCCCCGTCGACCTGCGCTCCGACGAGGACGGGGAGCTGTTCGTCGCCGGGCACGTGGCCAGGGCCAACGACATGTCCGAGGTCTTCGGCACCGGCGCCCCCGCCACGATCACCGTGCTCGGCCCGGACACCTACGTCCCCGCCGAATGGTTCGGCACCCGCAGCCGGATCCCGACCTGGCTGTACTGCGCGGTCGAGATCCGGGGCCGGCTGGAGCTCAGCGACGCCCCACGGACCCGTGCCGACGTGGAGCTGATGATCGACCGGCTGCAGAGGCGCGCGGTCGAGGGCCCGCCGTGGTCCCTGGACGAGATCCCGGCGAACCTCAGCGAGGGGTACCTGAAGGGCATCGTCGGCTTCCGGCTGCGCGACCTGCGGCTCACGTCGTGCTTCCGGCTCAACCAGCGCAAGGGCGGCACGGACACGCTGGCCGAGGCGCTGCGGTCCGACGCCGACAGCGCCGTGCGGGAGCTGGCACGGCTGGTCCTGGAGCCTCCGACCACCACCGGCGGCGGGTGCCCGGCCTCATGACCGGACCTGACCGGCCGGGGCGGTTCCTGCCCCTCGTACCGAGCGACCGCGTCGCCGTCGAATGGTGCGGTCACCGGCTGACGTACGCCGGACTCGCCGCCGCCGTCGACGCGCTCACGGGCGTCCTCGTGGAGCGCCGCGCGCCACGCACCCATGTGCTGGTCCACGGCCCGCTGAGTCCGGCCTACGTCGTCGGACTCCTCGCCGCCCTGCGGTGCGGCGCGGTCCCGGTGCCGGTCGACGCCGGCCTGACGCCCGAGCAGTACGCGTGGACCGAGCGCATGGCACAGCCGTCGGCCGTCATCAGCAGCGACGTCTCCACCGTCCACCACTACCGGGGGGCGCTACCGGCCGACGAGTACGTGCTGGCTGCGGCCACCGGACGGGTCGTCCTGGACACCGCCGTCCGGGGCGTGCCGCGCGAGGTGCGGCGCCACGCGAGCGCCGACGCCGGCTACCTCATCCCCACGTCCGGGTCGACGGGCGCCCCCAAGGCGGTCGTCGGCAGCCGCACCGGGCTGAACGCCTTCCTCTCCTGGTTCACGGAGGAGTTCGCGCTCGACGGCGCGGACGTCTGCGCCGCCGTCACCCGGGTCAACTTCGACCCGTCCCTGCGTGAGCTCCTCGCCGTGCTCGCGGTCGGCGGCACACTGTGCCTGCCCGCTCCCGACGCCCAGCTGGACCTGAGGGAGCTCGCACGGTACCTGGCGTCGAGCGGGGCCACGACCCTGTTCCTCGTCCCCTCGCTCGCACGGCGGATCGCCGACGTCCTGCACGCCGACGCGCTCCGCCTCGACGCGCTGCGGCTGGGGTTCTTCGCCGGTGAGGTGCTGCCGCCCCGCGTCGTCGCCCGGTGGGCCGAACTGGCACCGCGGGCCGAGTGGGTGAACCTGTACGGGACGACCGAGGGGACCCTGTCCCAGCTGTTCCGGCGCGACGCCGGTGCCGCCACCGGGAGCCCCGCGCACGGGGTGCCCGTCGGGCGCCCCCGGCCGGGGATATCGGTGGCCGTCGAGGAGCCGGACGCCGACGGATGCGGGGAGGTGATCGTCACCTCGCCGCTGCCCGCCCTGGGGGTGCTCGGTGAGGGCGACGGCCCGGAACCCGGGACGTTCCCGGTGCGGCCGATGGGCACGGTGCTGCGGACCGGCGACAACGGATTCTTCACGCCCCAGGGCGAGTTGGTGATCGCCGGCAGGGTCGGGAACGACCTGAAGATGGCCGGCCGGCGGGTCTCCTTCCACCGGTTCGTGGACGAGGTGGAGGCGCTGCCCGGCGTACGCCAGTGCGTGGTCGTCGACCGGGACGGGCCGCAGGCGTTCGTCTCGGTCGCGGGTCCGGCCGAGGGACGGACGTCGTCGCTGGAGCCGGCCGTGCACGGGATCGCCCAGCGGCTCGGACTGCCGCGGCCCGGGGTCCATCCGCGGGCCGAACTGCCGCTCCTGCGCAGCGGGAAGGTCGACCGGATGGCGCTGACCGCGTCACGGGCCGACGCGGACCCCGCACGGGAGGCCCGTCCAGGAGACGCCGCGTCCGGGCGGACGGCGCGCCCCGGAGACGCCGTGTCCGGGCAGGAGACCGATGTCGCCGGGACGCTGCGCGCCCTGCTCCGCCTCGACGACGGCCTTCCCCCGACGACCGCCCTCGTCGACGCCGGTCTCACCTCGCTGGACCTGATGGAGTTCGTCCTGGAGGTCGACCGGCGCTTCGGGGTGCGCCTCTCGGTGCAGGACTGCTTCCGCCACCGGGACATCGCCTCGCTCACCCGGATGATCGAGCGCACGCGCGGCCCAGCCGCCCTCGCCGGACCGGCGCCCGGCCCGGACACCGGGGCCCGGCACGACACCGCCGAGGACACCGGCAGCCATCCGCTGTCCACCCGGCAGTGGGCGTACCAGGCCCTGTGCATGGCGGACGGCAACGCCAACTGGTGCAACATCTCCCGGGAGACGCTGTTCGACCGGACCGTGACACCGGCCGAGGTGCGGGCCGCCGCCGACGTGCTCATCGCCCGGCACGACGTGCTGCGTCTCGCGCTCACCCCGGACGGGACACGGCAGACGCACACCCCGGCCGCCGCCGTGAGCTGCCCGGTCACCCTGCACCGCGACGCACCACCGGACGGCGGGACCGCCGTGGACCACCGGGCGCGGGTCCAGCAGGCCCGGGTCCGGGCGGTGTCGGAGCTTCTCGACCCCACCGCCCCACCGCCCCTGCGCCTCGTCGTCGTCCAGGGCGCCGGCCTGACCTCCGTACTGGTCGTGGTCCACCACCTCTTCGTCGACGGGCTGAGCCTGGACCTGCTCGTCGGTGAACTCCGCTCGATCCTGTGCGGAGAGCCGCTCGGCGACGCACCGGCACCCCGGAGCTACCGGGACTACTGCCGGGCGACCGAACGGATCGCGCTGCCGTACGCACCGGAAGCCGGGTACTGGAACGACCTGCTCAAGGGCGCCGCACAGGTCGAACTGCCGGCGGCCCGGAGCACGGACGGCCGCGCCGGAATGCTGCTCTCCCGTCCTTTCGGGCTCACCGGCACCCGTGCCGCCCACCGGATCGCCGCGAGGAGCGGCGTCTCGGTCTTCGCCGTGGTGCTCGCCGCCTACGAGGCGGCCGTCGCGCGGACCTTCGGCCTCGGCCCGCTCACCGTGGTCGTGCCCGTCCAGGTGCGGCACGGCACGCGCTCCGGCGCCGCGGGCATGTTCACCAGCCAGCTCGTCGTGCGCGCCCAGGGGCCGGACGACCTGGACGAGCGGGCGCGCGAGTTCGCCCGCCAGCTGGACGCCGGAGCGGCCGCCGGCTCCTGGGAGTTCGACCAGCGGGCCGCCGACGCCGGTCTCGCCGACGCGGAGTGCTTCCCGTTCTCGACGGTGCTCTTCAACCAGCACCCGCGACGGCGCGGCCTGCGCGTCCGCGACCTGGGGGACTGGAGCCCGCGCCCGCTCGGCCGCGAGCTGCGCTACCAGCTGCAGGGAGAGCTCCAGATGTCGGCCGCCGAGATGGCGCTGACCTACTACTACCGGCAGGAAATAGCGGTGGACCGACCCGATGTGATCGACCGGGTGCACGAGAACGTCGTCGCCGCACTGTGCGGAGCAGAGAGGACCACGGGTGCGTAAGGACATCGTCACGCCGGCCGACGGCGAGGCACGGCTGCTCGCCCGGCGGGCCGGCGGGACACCGGTGTACGTCTACAGCCGCGAGGCACTGCGCGCCGCCGTCGCGCGGGTCCGCGCGGCCTCGGCGCCGGGAGCGGGCCTGTACTACTCGCTGAAGGCCAACCCGCATCCAGGCGTCGTACAGGCCCTGGCCCCCCTGGTGGACGGCTTCGACGTCTGTTCGCTCACGGAGCTGGAGACGGCCCTGAACACCGGTGTGCCACCGCGCGACGTGCTGTTCACCGGCCCCGCGAAGTCCCCGGAGGAGGCAGCCGCGGCGCTCGCCGCAGGCGTCGCGGTGACCGTCGAGTCGCCGAACCAGGCCCGCCTGTTCGCCGGGGCGGCGGCGGAGCTCGGTGTCCCGGGGCGGGCCGTCATCAGGTTGAACACGCCTTACCCGGGGCGCGTCGTGGGGGCCGAGCCGTCGCTCAACCACTTCGGTGTGGCGCGGGAGGACCTCGCCGAGGTCGTGGACGTCCTGCGCGCCTCCGCGCTGTCCGTCGCGGGGCTCCAGCTGTTCTGGGGGTCGCAGCACGCGGACGCCGGCGTCATCCGGGCCGCGCGCGCGAGCATGACGGAGCAGGCGCTGGAGTGCGTGGAACGGTTCGGGCTGACGGTGGACTTCGTCTCCATCGGCGGCGGTATCGCCATGCCGTGGTGCGACGGAGACCCGGAGGTGGACTGGGCGGGCCTGGCCGGAGCCGACGCCGAGGACCGGCTGCCCCTCGTCTGCGAGTACGGGCGGTCCGTCGTCGGCCCCGCGGGGAGTCTGCTGACCGCGGTGCTCGACACCAAGACCGTCGGGGATCGCCGCTACGTCCTCGTGGACGCCGGGATCAACCACGTGTTCATCGCGAGCCGGCTGATCGCCGGAGGCGACCGGGGCGAACCCCGTGTACGGGTGGTGGGCGCGCGGCCCGGCGCGGCGACGTCCCCGGCCTGGGTCACCGGTCCGCTGTGCTCGCAGCTCGACGTGCTGGCCGAGAACGTGCCGCTGCCTGAGGTGGAGGCCGGTGACCTGCTCCTCCTCGAGGGCGTCGGCGCCTACGGCCCCAGCTTCAGCCCCAGCGGCTTCCTGAGCCGCGACCAGGTGAGAGAGATCGTCTACTGAGATGCGCGACACCATGACGCAGACGCCCCCGGAGGCGGCCGCGCAGCCGACCCTGAGCCCGATCCAGCGCGCCTACCTGGTGGGCGGCCAGGACGGACTCGAACTGAGCGGGCCCGCACGGTACTACCTGAGCTGCGACCTGAGCACGGACCGGGTCGCCGAGACCGGCGCCCGGCTGCGCGCCCTGGTGCGGAACAACGAGATCCTCCGCACCGGAGTGTCCGCCGGCCTGGCGGTGCGGACCCTGTCCCGGGACGCGGCGCGCCACATCGACGTGGACGTCCGCCGGACCGACGACGCCGGCTTCGACGGGGCGAACGAGGAGGTCCGGCAGGCCTGCACGGCGGACGGGTTCGCCTTCGGCGACTGGCCGCAGTTCGAGGTCACGGTGGTGCGCACCACCGACCGGGCCCGGCTGCACCTCGTCTACTCGCTGTGGCTGATGGACGGGGCGTCGCTCGCCGTGTTCCTCACCGGACTGGCCGCAGGGCAAGGCATCGACGCGGAGGGCGGCCCCCGGACCCCGGTGGCCGGAGAACCGGGGGAGCGGCGGGCGCGTCGTGACCGCTCGGCACGCGACGAACGGTTCTGGCGCGAGCGGGCCGCGGCCCTCCCCGGCCCCGCGGAGCTGCCGCTCCGGCCCGGGTGGCGCCGGGCCGGACCGCGGGTGACCCACCGCATGGTCACGGTCGACGCGGCGACGGCGCGGCGCGTGCGCGACCACGCGCGCACCCACGGGCTCACCCCCGCGATGGTCCATCTCGCGGTCTACGGCGTGGTCCTCGGCCGCCTCGGCGGTGGCTGCCCCCACACGGTCACGGTGCTGCGCTCCCTGCGGACCGCCGAGCCGGCCGCCACCACCCTGGGCAACCGGGGCACCACCATGCCCCTGGAGATTCCGGCCACCAACGGCGGGAGCTTCGCCGAGATCGCGCGGGCCGTGCAGAGCGGCTACCTGACCCAGGCGATGCACGGGTCGCTGGACGGGGCGCGGATCGCACGGCTCGCCGACCCCGCGGCCGGTCCGAGCCGGCTCTCCCACCCCTTCGCCTTCACCGCGCTGGAGGCCGACGGCGCGGGCGAGGGCGCCCTGGGACTGCGCCGCCGCTGGGACGAGGTCCAGCTGCGGGTGCCGCAGGTGCTCATCGACCACCAGGTGATCATGGAATCCGACGGCTCCGTCCGGCTGGGCTTCGACTGGCGGACGGATGCCTTCGACCCCGGCTTCGCCGAGGACTTCGTGGCACGGTGCGCGGACCTCGTGACCGCGCTGGCCGATGCGGCCGACACCTGGACGGCTCCACCGGCACGCACCCCGGTGGCCGGCGCGGCGGCCAGGACTGCCGCCATCGAGGAGACCCGCCCCGCCTCCCGCCCCGCGACCCTGCACGGCCGCTTCCTGCGGACCGCGGCCGCGCACCCCGACGCGACCGCCGTGCACGACGCGGCGGGCAGCCTGAGCTACGCCGAACTGGCCGCCCTGGCCGGGGCGGTGGCCGGGAGACTGGGCGCGGCCGGTGCCAGGAGCGGGGACCGGGTGGCCGTCCACCTCCCCAGGGGACGCGGGCAGGTGATCGCCGTCCTGGGCAGCCTGATCGCCGGGTGCGTCTACGTACCGCTGGACCACGACACCCCGCACGGCCGCCTCGACAGCATCGCGCGCCGCGGCGACGTCCGCTTCGCGGTCACCGACGGACGGCCGGCCGGCGACGCGCGCTGGACCGCGCGCGGCGTGCACCCGCTGCCGCTGCCGGCCGGCCCGGCCGCGCCCCGTGAGGACATGCCGCACGCGGCGTCCGGCCCCACGGCGTACGTCATCTTCACCTCGGGCTCGACCGGTGAGCCCAAGGGCGTGATCCTCTCGCACGCGGCGGTCCTCAACACGATCGACGCGGTCAACGAGGAGTTCGGCGTCACGGCGAAGGACCGCGTGCTGTCGGTCTCCTCGATCGGCTTCGACCTCTCGGTGTACGACATCTTCGGCCCGCTGCTGCGCGGCGGCTCCGTCGTGATGCTCTCGCCGGAGAGCGCCCGGAACCCCGAGCGGTGGGCCGAGCTCGCCGTCCGGCACGGGGTGACCCTGTGGAACTCCGCTCCGGCTCTGGCCTCGCTCCTGGCGGAGGAGGACCACGCCGTGCCGTCGGTGCGGGCGTTCCTGCTGAGCGGCGACTGGATTCCGCTGACCCTGCCGGGGGCGCTCGAACGCCTCGCCCCGGGCTCGGAGGTCGTCAGCCTGGGCGGGGCGACGGAGGGCGCGATCTGGTCGATCAGCCACCGGGTGACGGAGGCGGACCGCACGGGCCGTTCCATCCCCTACGGCAGGGCCCTCCCGGGCCAGGACGTCCTCGTCCTGGACGCCGAGCGGAACGTCTGCCCGCCCTGGCAGATCGGCGAGATCCACATCGCCGGCGCGGGCCTCGCCGAGGGCTACGCGAACGACTCGGAGAAGACCGCCGCCGCGTTCCTCCCCGACGCCGTGCACGGCACGCTCTACCGCACGGGGGACCGCGGACGCCGTCACCCCGGCGGGGTGGTCGAATTCCTGGGGCGCACCGACGGCCAGGTCAAACTCAACGGCCACCGGGTGGAGCTCGGGGAGATCGAGCACCGTCTGGAGAGCACGCCCGCCGTCGTCCGCGGCGCCGTCTGCGTCCGGGGCGAGGGGCGACGCAGGAAGCTCGTCGCCTACGTCACCCTCGCCGCCGACGCGCCCGACAGCTGGCGCGAGGACGTGTCCGAGGCGCTCGAGGACACGCTGCCGCCCTACATGCTGCCCGAGTTCCTGGTCCCGCTCGAAGAGCTCCCGCTGAACGGCAACGGCAAGCTGGACCGCCGCGGGCTGGCGGCGCTGCCGCTGCCACGGAGCGCCGGGAACGGTCCGGTTTCGGGGCCCCGGGACATGCCGCAGCCGCAGGGCCAGGACCTGTACACCCAGGAGATCGCGGGCTGCTGGCAGGAAGTCCTCGGCGCGCCCCCGGGCGAGGAGTCCTTCTTCGAGGCGGGCGGAGGTTCGTACGACGCGATCCGGCTGCTCTCGCTGCTGCGCGGCAGGTTCGGCCGCACCGTGCAGTTCGGGGCGTTCATGGCCCGTCCCACGGTGGCAGGGCTGGCCGGTCTCTGCCGGGGGACCCGCGCGTCGGGAACACCGGGCGTCTGGACGCATCAGCCGCGGGCCGCCGCCGCCCCCCGGCTGCGGCTGGTCCTGTTCCCGCCGGTGGGCGGCGGGGCGTCCTGCTACTCCGGACTGGTCCGGGAGCTCGCGGGCGACATCGACGTGCACGTCGTCGGCCTGGACACGCCCCTGCCCGACTCCGACGAGGGCCACGGCTCGCTCGCCGCGCTCTCCCGGCGCTGTCTGCGGGAGCTGCCCGGCACGGCGCTGACCGACGGGGTGCCCCTCGTCCTCGCCGGGTGGTCCTTCGGCGGAGCACTGGCCTTCGAGGCCGCCCGTGCCTGCGGCACGGCCGTGGCGCGTGTCGTGCTGCTGGACACCCCCGCCTCGGGGTCCGCGCACGGCCGGGGCGACCGGACGGACGAACCGGCGCTGGAGGGGTTCCTGCGGGACGTGCGGGAGACCAGCGGCGTACGCGTCGACCCCGCGCGGGCGGCCGAGGACACGGAGCTCGGCACCAGGTTCGAGGTCTACCGGCAGAACCTGACGCTGCTGCGCGACTGGGCACCGCCGCCGGCCGACGTACCCCTGGTCGAATTCCGTGCCGCCGACGGGCCCGCCGAACCGGACCCCGCCGCCTGGGCCCGGGTCGCCCGCCGCGAGGACGTCACGGTGCTGGCCGGCGGGCACTTCGACCTGGTCCGTGAGCACCACACCCGACGGATCGCCGACGCGATCGAAGGAGCGAAGAGCGATGACCGAGTCTGAGGTACGCGCCGCGATCCACGAGGAGTTGACGGCGCACGGCTTCCCGCGGCTCAGGGACCGCCCCGGCCTCGACCTGATCAGCGCCGGGGTCAACTCGGCCACCCTGATCCAGATCCTGTCCGCCCTGGAGGACAGGTTCGACGTGGACCTGGAGACGGAGCCCCTGTTCGCCGAGCCGGCGACGGTGGAGCGCCTCGCGGCCGAGATCACCCGCACGGCCCGGCTCACCCGCCCGTCCGGCTGAACAGGCCGTCCGCGAGAGCCCGCACCGACTCATCAAGACGTCACGAAGGAACCAGACATGTCCGAAGAAGACGCACACCAGAAGCTGACCCCGTCCGGTATGGGCGCACTGCTCCCCTGGAACCCGGCCACCTCCGTCCAGGACCTGGCCCGGCGGGCCAGGCGCGTCGCGCTGGACAGCGGCTGCGCCCTGGTCCGGGGGGTCGACCTGGACGAGGCCGACTTCAAGGTCCTCGTGCGCTCGCTCGGCGACCGCGTCGACCACAAGTTCGGCGAGGGCCAGGCCGACCTGCTCAAGCTGAACGCCTCCCGCGACAAGGGGAAGGTCGTGACGGGCCGCGGGCCCCTGCCCGTCCACACGGACGGCCTCCTCGTGGGCGAGCGCGTCGACCTGATCATCCTGTACGCGGCCGAGTTCTCCGACGTCCCGGGCTCCGGCGAGACCTATGTCAGCGACCAGCTGACCGCGTGGGACGAGATGCCCGGGCACCTGCGCCGCGTCCTCGACGAGCACGAGCTCGAGTACCTCGTGACGGAGCGCGGCTACTTCCCCTCCGTCCCCGAGGACTGGTACACCATCCCGGCCACCCGCGACCACGGCCGGGTGAAGTCCCTGAACCTCGCGACCGCCTTCCCCCGGGACGTCGAGCAGCGCTCCTGGGAGGTCCGGGTCAAGGGCATGGCGCCGGAGCGGTCCGACGCGTTCCTCGCCGAGCTCGACGCCTTCCTGCGCGCGGAGCGCTACGCCTACACGCACCGCTGGCAGGTGGGGGACCTGCTGGTCATCGACAACCAGCGGACGCTGCACGGCCGTACCGCCATCAGCGAGGGCGGCACCCGCGTCCTGTTCCGGGGGCAGCTGACCCTCTCCGCCGCCTAGAACCCGGCCCACCTGTTTCCCCTCTGGAGGAGTTCTCCGTGCTCACGCCCCGACAGCCCGTACCCGCCCTGGACGTCCCGCTCGCCGGGGGCGGCCGCTGGGTCCTCGCGGACCAGCAGCCCCGCACGTTCAGCCTGGTGGTCTTCTACCGGGGCGTGCACTGCCCCATGTGCCGGGCCCATGTGACCGAACTCGACGGTCTCGTCGACCGGTTCGCCGAGGTCGGCGTGGACGGCGTCCTCGCGGTCAGCGGCGACGACGAGGGCCGCGCCCGGCGGGCCGTCGACGAGTGGGGCATCACCCGGGTGCCGATCGGCTACGGGCTCTCCGCGGAGTCGATGCGGCAGTGGGGTCTGCACCGCTCCAAAGCCATCAAGGAGGGCCAGCCCAACGAGTTCAACGAGCCCGGACTGTTCCTCGTCCGCCCGGACGGCACGCTGTACGCCGCGGTGCAGACCACCATGCCCTTCCTGCGCCCGCACCTCGACGAGGTCGTCGAGACGGTGCGCTGGATCAACGAGAACGACTACCCGGCCCGCGGCGAACTCTGAGCCGCGCCGATCACCCGCCGGCCGCCGCGCCCCCCACGACCGCCCCGTGGTCACCCCGCCCGGCGCCGAGCGGAACCCCTGCACCTACCCAGGCAGTTGACAAGGAGAGACGTGACGACGACGGACGTGGTGCCGCAGAGCATCGCCTGCGAGGTGCTGCCCGGAGCGGTGGCCCTGGTGGAGTTCTCGCACGCGCACGAACAGAACCCGTTCAGCCGCACACGGATGCGTGAGCTGACCCGGCTGATGCTGGACCTGGACAGCGACGACGGCGTGAACTGCGTCGTCCTGTACGGCGGGGCCGGCAGGTCCTTCGGCGCCGGGGGTGACTTCAACGAGGTGTCGGAGTTCTCCGGCGGCGACGAGGTCGACGCCTGGATCGACGACATCACGGACCTGTACAGCACCGTCGCCGGGATATCCAAGCCCGTGGTGGCCGCCATCGACGGCTTCGCCATCGGCGTCGGGCTGCAGATCGCCCTCTGCTGCGACCTGCGCGTCGGGAGCAGCGCCTCGAAGCTCGTGATGCCGGAGTTCAAGGTGGGCATCGCCTGCAACTTCGGCGGCTACATGCTGGAGACGGTGGTGGGCCGCAGCGTGATGCAGCAGATGCTCTACACCTGCGCCGAGTGGCCCGCCGAGCGGGCGCTCGCCGACCGCCTCCTGCACGAGGTGACCTCCCCCGAGGAGCTCCTGGAGCGCGCCCTCGGCCACGGCCGGCGCATCGCGGGCTACACCGCCGCGGCGGTCCGGTCGACCCGGGGCCGGGTCAACGGCCCCTATGTCGAGGGCCTTCGGCGTGTGCGTGAAGAAGGCAAGCAGTCCCACCGCACCGCGTTCTCGACGGGCGAGGCCCAGCAGCGCATGCGCCGCATCATCGGAAAGGCCTGACCATGGCTCCGCTCAGCAAGTGGTGCGTCGTCAGCAACGCCCCCCTGCCCGACCTGGCCGCGCTGGCGGCCCACGCCGAACCCGGCGCCCTGCATGTGTACCACCGGGGCCCCGAGGGGGCCGCCCTGCCCGGCGAGGCGCCGTTCGTCCTCGACGTCGGCACCCTGAGGGCGGAGGCGGACGGCACCCGGGACCCCATGACGTCCTCCACGCTGCGGGTCGACGCGGACGCCGTCGTGGTCCGGATCTCCGGGCTCAACGAGGACCCGGTCCACTACGCGGTCAACCGGATGCGCGGGCTCTTCGCGTACTTCACCGACCTGTTCCTCGCGCCGCTCGTCCTGCCCGGGCTCGGGCTGCCCGTAGAGATGACGGGCACCGCCGTCGGCCACGCGTGCGGCACGCTGCTGCGCGGGGTGAGCCGGCTGCCGCACAGCAGCGTGCACCGGACCCGGTACGAGGGTGGCCACTGGCGGACGGAGACCGGTGATCTGCGCGACCCCCTCCGCGACTTCCGTGAGCCGCACCGCACGGACCCGGCGGCCGCGGGTGAGGCCCAACTCGACGCGCTGACGGCGGAGATCGAGCGGATCGACAGCACCACCCCGGCAGGCACGGGCTACGCCACGCTGCTCTCCGGCGGCATCGACTCCGGCACGGTGACCTACCTCGCGGCCACCGCCGGGCTGTCCGTCACCCCCTACAGCGTGGGGACCCCGTGGGGCGACGAGCTCGCCGACGCGGCCGAGCTCTGCGCGGAGCTCGGGATCGGCCTGGAGGCGGTCCACCTGACCGAGGACGACATCATCGCCTCGATCCCGGAGGCCGTCCGCTGGCTGGGCGTGACCGAACCCGAGGTGGTGGAGGTCGCACTCACCGCCACGTCGGTGCAGCGCCTCGGCGCCGTCCCGGCCGACCGGACCCTGCTGACAGGCTACGGCAGCGACCTGATCAACGCGGGGCTCTACCGCCCCTTCGCACACCACCACGAGCTGATCGACCAGGTCCTGTCGGCGGTCGACCGCACCCGCCGCAGCAACGAGCTCTCCGGCCGGATGGCGCTCGCCCACGGCACCGGCGTCCACCACCCCTTCTGGTCCTGGCCCGTGATGCGGGTGGCGCTGGAGACCGCTCCCGAGTGCAAGGTGCGGGAGGGCCGGGAGAAGTACCACCTGCGGACCGCGATGGGCCGGCGGGTCCCCGAGCCGATCGCCTGGCGGAAGAAGATCGCCGTGCACCACGGCGGCGGCCTCCAGGACGGCGTGGCGCGCCGTCTCGAGAAGGAGACCGGCAGCAGCGACCGGGAGCCGGTGTACCGGGCCTGCTTCGCGGAGCTCCTCGACCGGTCCGCCCGGGGCGAGCTGGAGCCCGTCGACCCTCCGGACCTCTTCGAGCGGGCCCTGGGCCGTGTGCGGTCCCGCTGACCCGATCGCCCGACGGCGACCGCAGGCGCGTGTCGCCGCCCCTTCGTGACTATTCGAGGAAGACGAACCTTGCCGTATCCAGTAAGAGAACGCTCGGCACCCGAGACGCCGCCCGAAGCGGGCGGCGCCGCACCGGGTCCCGACGACGGGTTCCTGTTGCAGCACCGCCCGCTCACCCGGCCCGAAGCCGCCGGGATCATGCGCGAGATCAGGAAGTCGCCCGACATCACCGGCTACAGCGAAGGTGAGTGGACGGGGCGCCGGGACACGTTCGCCCTGATGGACACGGGGACGGGCCGACTGGCCGGCGCCCTGCTGGTGCACCATCTCGCCGGCCGGTGGAGCGAGATGGCCGTGGTGTTCCTGTTCGAGGAGTACCGCGGCCGGGGACTCGGGCTGCGGATGCTGCAGGGCGCGATCCGCGCTCTGGAGCCGGCCGACCGCGACCTCCTGCTCTTCTTCTGCTCGTCCGGCATGGGCCGGATCGCGGGGGAGTCCGGATTCGACGTCCTCGCCGGTGAGGCCGAGTTCACCCGCGGTTCGCTGCGGCGCACGCTGTTCCTCTCCGTGCTCTACAAGGCGCAGTGGCTCTGCAACGCGTACCGGTTGCGTGAGATCCGCAGGAAGAAGAGGGAGTTCCAGTGCTCCTTCGCGTTCAAGGTGGCCGTGATGACACGAGAGGGAGCCCGGTGAACATGAGTGACACCCCGCGCGAGGAGCAGGTCTGGGACGGCTGGCTCACCGGCAACAGCTCGCTCCTGGAGGAGATCAACGCCTCGGTCCGGTTCGACCACCGGCTGGTCCAGCAGGACCTCGACGGCTCGGTCGCCCACGCCCGGATGCTCGCCGGGTGCGGGGTGATCTCCGCATCGGAGTCGGAGCGGATCGTCTCCGGCCTGGAGCAGATCAGGGGCGAGGTCGAGGCCGGGGATTTCACCTTCGACCCCGCGCTGGAAGACGTCCACATGAACGTCGAGGCCCGGCTGCGGGAGCTGATCGGCCCCGTCGCGGGCCGGCTGCACACCGCCCGCTCCCGCAACGACCAGGTCGCCGTCGACGCCCGGCTCTGGGTGCGCGACGCGATCGACCGGCTCGACGCACTCCTCGGCCGGGTGATCGACGTGATCGCGGAACGGGCGGAGGCCCATCACGCCGACGTCATGCCCGGCTTCACCCACCTGCAGTGCGCGCAGCCGGTGACCATCGGGCACCATCTCCTGGCCTACGGCGAGATGTTCCTCAGGGACCGCGACCGGCTCCGCTGCGCCCGCCGACGCCTCGACGAGTCCCCGCTGGGAGCCGCCGCGCTCGCCGGGACGGGCTACCCGATCGACCCGTACGACACCGCACGGCGCCTCGGCTTCGGGGGTGTGACCCGCAACTCGCTCGACGCGGTCTCCGACCGCGACTTCGTGCTCGACTACCTGTCCGCGGGTGCCACGCTCGCCGTGCACATCTCACGGCTCGGCGAGGAGATGGTCATCTGGAGCACCCCGCAGTTCGGCTTCATCAAGCTCCCCGAGGACCTCTGCGCCGGATCGTCGATCATGCCGCAGAAGCGCAACCCGGACCTGCCCGAGCTGATGCGGGCCAAGTCCGGCCGGATCTTCGGCGACCTGATGGCGCTGCTGACGGTCATGAAGGGACTGCCGCTCGCGTACAGCCGGGACATGCAGGAGGACAAGGAAGCGCTCTTCGACGCGGCCGACAACCTCGAAGTGAGTGTCCGGGCGACCGAGGCGATGCTGCGCGGCATCACCTTCCGGCCGGAGAAGACCCGCGCGGACGCGGCCCTCGGCAACACGGTGGCCACCGACGTCGCCGACTGGCTGGTGGCCGGGCAGGGCCTGCCGTTCCGTGAGGCCCACAGCATCGTCGGCGGGCTCGTCAAGTGGCTGGGCGTGCAGGGCCGGGAGCTCAAGGACTCCTCACCCGCCGAGCTCGGTGACTTCGACGCGCGGCTCCGGCCGATGCCCCCCGAGGTCCTGACCGTCGAGAACGCCGTCGCCCGCCGTACCTCGCCGGGCGGTACCTCCCCCGAACTCGTCCGGAAGGCAGCCGTGGAGCTGCGCGGACGCAACACCGAGATGAACTGAGGAGCGAACCATGACCAAGCGTGTCGTACTGGCCTATTCGGGCGGCGTGGACACCACCGCCTGCATCCCCTACCTGCGCCACGAGATGGGCGCCGACTTCATCGTGGCGATGGCTGCGGACCTCGGACAGGGCGACGAGCTGGAGCCGATCCGGGAGAAGGCCCTCGGCGCGGGCGCCGACGTCTCGATCGTCGTGGACGCGAAGGAGCGGTTCGTCCGCGAGTTCGGCTTTCCCGCGATCCAGGCCAACGCCCTGTACGACGGCCAGTACCCCCTCTCGTCGGCGCTCGGCCGCCCGCTCATAGGCGAGCTCCTGGTGGAGAAGGCCCACGAGTACGGCTGCGGCGCCGTGGCGCACGGCTGCACCGGCAAGGGCAACGACCAGGTGCGCCTCGACCTGACGGTCGGTCTCCTGGACTCCGGCCTGGAGATCCTCGCCCCGGCCCGGGTCTGGCCCTTCAGCCGCGCCGACACGATCGCCTACTCCGAGAAGTACGGCATCGAGCCGCACGTCTCCAAGGAGAAGCCCTGGGCCATCGACCTGAACATCCTCGGACGCAACGTCGAGGCCGGCCTGATCGAGGACCTCTCCTGGGAGCCGACCGAGGAGGTCTGGTCCCTGACCACGGCCCCCGAGGACGCACCCGACACCGCGGCCCACGTGCGCGTCGGCTTCGAGGGCGGCGTCCCCGTCACCCTCGACGGCGAACGCCTCGCACCGCTCGACCTGCTCGGCCGGCTCAACACGCTCGGAGGCCGGCACGGGGTGGGGCGGATCGACATGCTGGAGAACCGCGTGGTGGGCGTCAAGTCACGCGAGCTGTACGAGGCCCCGGCCATGCTGCTGCTCATCCGGGCCCACCAGGAGCTGGAGAACCTCACCCTGCCCGCGGACGTGCTGAACCAGAAGCGCCAGCTGGAGCAGCAGTACAGCAGGACCGTCTACGACGGGCACTGGCACGGCCCGCTGCGCGCCGCCCTGGACGCCTTCGTCGCCTCGACCCAGCGCACGGTCACCGGTGAGATCACCCTGAAGCTCTACAAGGGCGGGGTGGCGGTCGCGGCGCGGTCGGCGGAGCGCTCGCTGTACCGGCACGAGCTGGTCACGTACGGCAACGACTGCACGTTCGACCAGAGCAGCGCGGAAGGGTTCATCGACATCTTCGGTCTGCCCGGCCGGGTGTGGAACAAAGTGAACGGCTGACATGGTGGGTCCACTCCCTGTGCTCTCCCGCGAGCGGAACACCGGTGTGTTCCGTGCCGCGGTGGGGCCCATCGCCGTCATCGGTGTCTTCGGCATGACGCTGGGCATCACCTATCCGCTGCTGTCCCGCATGCTGGAGGAGCGGGGCGCCTCGGGCACCGTGATCGGGCTCAACGGCGCGATGACCCCGCTGGGCATGGTCCTGACCGCCGCGCTGATCCCCGCGCTGGTGCGCCGGCTCGGTCCGTGGCGACTGATGGTCGTCGCGGCGGCGGGCAGCTCGGCGATCCTGAGCCTGTTCGCGGTGACGGACGACCTGGTGCTCTGGTTCGTCCTGCGCGCACTGCTCGGCAGCTGCGCGGTCGCGATGTTCATCCTCAGCGAGACCTGGATCAGCGAGAACGCCGACGTGACCCATCGCGGGAGGCTGCTCACCGCGTACACCTCGGTGCTCGCCCTGGGGTTCTGCGTCGGACCGGCGGTCCTCAGCGCCTCGGAGAACTCCGAGGCCGTCGCCCTGGCGGTGGCGGTGGCCAGCCCGCTCGTCGCGCTGTGGCCGCTGTGGACCGAGCGGGCCCGGGTGCCCGCCATGGGAGCCTCGGGGCGGGTGCCGGTGGGATCGCTGACCCGGCAGCTCTCGGTCCTGCTCGTCGCGGTCCTCGCGATCTCCGTCTTCGACGCCGTCACCCTGCAGTTCCTGCCCCTGTACGCGGACGCGGCCGGGCTTCCGCCCGGGCACGGCGAGCTTGCCCTGACGGTGCTGCTCATCGGTCAGACGACCCTGCAGTTCCCGCTCGGCTGGCTGGCCGACCGCCTCGGCGGACGCACCGCCCTGCTGCTCTCCCTCACCGTGGGCACGGCGGGCGCGCTGCTGCTCCCCGCGGCCATGGGCTGGGGGCTGTGGCTGTGGCCGACGGTGGCGGTGTGGGGTGGCATCGCCTTCGCCGGTTACCCCCTGGTCCTGAGCATCCTGGGCGCCAACCTGGACGGCGAGAGCCTGCTGCTGGGGAACACCGCGTTCGCCATCGTCTGGGGTGTCGGCGGCGTGGTCGGGCCCCCGTACGCGGGAGCGGCCATGGACGTGTGGGGTGCGAACGGCATGCCGTGGTCGCTGGCGGCGCTGTGGGTCCTGGCCGTGCTCACCACGGTGGCCGTGTTCCTGCGACGGGCCGGGGGACGCGCGGCACCGACCCCCTCGGAGCCGTCGCACTCCGGGCGGTGAACCGCCCGGAGCCGTGGACCTCTACGCCCCGCCGTCCGCCGGGGCGGGGAGGGGGGCCGCCGCAGCGCTCGGCGGAAGCAGCAGAGGGCGCTTCGCGGTGCGGTCGTCACCGGAGGACCGGCCGCGGAGGCGGCGTCCGAGCCAGGGGCCGAGGAAAGCGGCGGTCCAGCGCAGTTCGGCCGCCGCGGCCTGCCAGGCGGAGGGAGTGGCCCGCGCGGGCAGCGGAAGCGCCCAGGCGTCGTCGCTCCCGGGCAGGTGCAGGGCGTGGGCGACGGCCGCGGCGATCCGCTCGTGGCCCAGCGGGCTCGAATGGAGGCGGTCGGTGCTCCAGAGGCGCGGGTCGGTGGTCACGGCGTGCCCGGCGCCCTCGGCCACCGTGACCCCGTGCCGGGCGGCCGCGGCGCGGATGTGGTCGTTGAGCTCGAACACACGGGACCGGACCGGCCGGGCGAGGGGCGCGATCTTCCCGATGTCGGGAAAGGTGAGGGTCACCACGTGGGCCCCGGCAGCGGTCAGCGCGGAGAACATCGCCTCCAGGTGGCCGACCGTCTCCGCCGGGTCGAACCGGGGCCGGAGCGCGTCGTTGACCCCGGCGACGACGCTGGCGAGGTCGGGGCGCAGATCCAGGGCGGGGCCCAGCTGCTCGGCGCGGACCTGGTGGGCGACACGCCCCCGTACGGCCAGGTTGGCGTAGGTGAGGGAGGGGCTGACGGCCGCGAGGCGCTCGGCGAGCCGGTCGGCCCAGCCCCGGAGGCCTGTGGTGTCGTCACCGTCCCCGACCCCCTCGGTCTGGCTGTCGCCCAGGGCGACGTACCGCAGGTATTCACCGCTGCTCATGGACGGTCCGCCTTTCACGGAGAACGGCTGAGATGCGCAGGCACCAGTCCCGGTGCTCCTGCTCGAACGCCAGACCTCGCAGGCAGGTCAGGTAGGGCCCGATCCGCTCGCCCCGGAGCAGGAACTCCTCCTCGTCGGTGTCGCCGCGCATCTGGCGCAGCAGGTTGCCGAAGAGCTCGATCCTGGCCCCGGCCGCGGACGCCCGCTCGTCGAGCTGCTCGATCACCGGCCCGACGCCGATGTGGTCGGCGGCCTGGACCTTGACGAGCAGGTCGTCGCGGATGAACGAGGGCTTCGACAGGGTCGCCGCGAAGTCCTCCAGCTCGGCGAGGCCGGCGTCGGTGACCCGGAACAGCCGCTTGTTGGGGCGGGTCTCCTGGACCACCTGCCGGCCCGCGACCAGCCCGTCCTTCTCCAGCTTCGCCAGCTCGGCGTACAGCTGCTGGGGCAGGGCGTGCCAGAAGTTGGCGACGCCGATGTCGAACGCCTTGGCCAGCTGGTATCCGCTGTACTCGCCGTCCAGCAGTGCCGCCAGCACGGCATGTCGCAAGGCCATCGAAGCGGCCCCTTCCCTTTTCTCGTGCGCCGCTCCATCATACTCAAGAAACTGACTAGTCACATTGTTGAGTAAGAGGAGAGGTCATGGAGACCGCCGAACGCTTCCGCGCCGCTGTCGAGAAGCACGATCTCGCAGCGCTGGACGACCTGTTCACCGAGGACATCCGGCTCCACAGCCCGGTGAAGTTCACCCCCTTCGAGGGGAAGGCCATGGTGTCGGGGCTCTTCGGTGTCCTGCTGCGCACCTTCGAGGACTTCCGCTACGTCGGGGAGTTCGAGGGCGCGGCCGAGTCCGGCGACGGCGGTGCGGACGCCCCGTCGGCGATCCTCGTCTTCCGGGCCACGGTGAACGGCAAGCAGATCCACGGGATCGACCTGCTCCAGTTCGACGAGGAGGGCAGGATCGACGAGTTCACCGTGATGGTCCGCCCGCAGTCCGCGGTGCACGCCCTGGGTGAGGCGGTCCTCGCGGGCCTGGTCGCCGACGGCCTGGTGCCCGACGCCGGCTGAGGCGGAAGCGGAACCGGAGGCGGGGGCGGGTGTCTCCGGGGCCTTCGCCCGGAGCGGCCGCTTCCGCACCTTCCGGCCAGCTGCGTCCGGCTTCCGGTGGTCGGGCCGGACGGGGAACCGGTGCTGTTCAAGGGGTGCGAGCCACCACGACCGGAAGGTTCCGGCCAGAGCATGATCGAATACCTCCCGGTATGCGGAGGACGGTTGATCAATTGGATCCGGAACCCGATAGGCTCCTCTGCGGCGCGGCGAGTTGACGTGAAGTCACTCAGCCGCCGCGATGCTGCGCGCTCCCCACGGGCGCCGCCCGCACCGCCCCCGTTCGAAAGTGTTGCTCTCGAAGGATGCAGATGGAACTTGCCACTCCACCCCCAGCGGCACGCGCTCCGGTCGCCTGGTTCGGCTGGTGGCTGATGCCGCTGGCCTTAGGAGCAGGAACCGTCGTCACGGCGGTGGCGGGACCCGAAGAGGTCCAGATACCCGCGACGTTCGCGGGCGCGGCGGTCACCGTCGCCGGCACGGTCTGCGTGCGGCTCCTGATCCGCACCCGGTCCCAGCTCCGCCGCGCGGGCGAGCAGCATCGCTCCGCGCAGGCCGAGCACTCCCAGCAGCTGTACGCCGACGTACGCGGCCGGGAGCAGAGATTCGCGTCCGAGCGATCGGCGCTGGAAGCACGACTGGGCGAACAGGCGGCTCACTTCGAGGCCCGGTTCGCGGAACACGCGCAGGCCTACGAGGCCGAGGTCGCAGAACGCACGCAGGCCTACGAGGCCGCGATCGCCGCACGGGCCGACGACACGGAGGAGCGGCTCGCGCTCCAGCAGGCCGTCGTCGCCCGGCTCGGCGAGAACCACCTCCCCGAAGCGGTCGAGCGGCTCCGGGACGGCGAGTCCATCGACGACATCCTGGCGGAGGTCGGCCAGGAGGCCGACGCGAGCCCGGAACTGCGCGCCGCGCTGCGCAAGGTCCTGCGGACCGCGCTGCTCCGTGTCGAGGAGGAGCTGAATCGTTCCACGTCCGCCGAGCAGGCCGTGGTCGGCATCGGCAGCCGGATCCACGTGCTGACGGGCCGGCTCCGCGGCCGGCTGCACGAGATGCAGGGCGAGCACGGGCGGCTCCCCGCGGTCGCCCAGGGACTCATGGAGCTGGACCAGGAGATCGGCCCCGCCGACTGCCTCGCGGCCAGCATCGGTGTACTCGGTGGTTCGGACCGGCCCGGGCGCCAGTGGCAGGAGCCCCAGCGGCTGCTCAGCGTGGTCCGGGGCGGCATCGGCCGCATCAAGGACTTCAACCGCATCCAGGTGCGTCACCTGCCGGAACTCGGCGTCGACGGCGGCCTGGTGGACCACCTCACCCTGATCTTCGCCCACCTCCTGGACAACGCGGCACGCTACTCGCCGCCCACCGAGCCCGTGGTCGTCTCCGGCAAGGAGGTGCCCAACGGTGTCGGCATCGAGATCCAGGACGCGGGCAAGGGGCTGAGCGACGAGCGGAAGCGCGAGGCGGAACAGGCCATCGCGGGCACCTCGAAGGGCCCCGGCCTCGGCGGCATCTCGGAGGACGCCAACCTCGGTCTGCGCGTGGTGGGCGCCCTGGCCCGCCGCTACGGCATCAGGGTCACCTTCGCGGACTCCCCGTGGCTCGGCACCTCCGTGGTCGTCGTGGTTCCCCACAAGTACTTCAGCCATCTGTCCGCCCCCGTCACCGAGCCGGCCAGGCCCGTCGTGGAGAGGGCGGAGCCCGTCCCCGCCCCGGCGGGGACCGCCGCCCCGGTGGAGAGCACCGGAGCCGGCGACCCCATGGACACCACACCCGGCGGTCTGCCGAGACGCAGGAGCAGGCGGACCGACGCGCCGGCCGCCCGGACGGACGCCGGCGGACGGGCGCCGGAGCCCATGGCCCCCGTGCCCCCGGACGCTTCGTTCGCCGGCCTCGCCGCCTTCGCCACGGCCGGGCGTGAGAGCGCCCCGCCGGAGGAGAGGACCGCGGACGCCGCCCCGGGCGCACGCGAGACGACTGCCGGCCGCGCGTACCACCGCACTGAAGAGAGCGACTAGTCCACATGACGCAACAGGGAACCGACGTGAGCTGGGCGCTCCGGGATCTGACGGAGAGCATCCGCGAGATCCGCTTCGCCCTCGTCGCATCCAGCGACGGCAAGGCCATCACCTCCTACGGTGCCGACGATCCGGACGACGTGGACCGCTTCGCGGCGGTGGTCGCCGGGCTGCAGGCGCTGGCACAGCCCGTCGCCGAGCAGTTCCCCACGTACGCGGGGCAGCTCCGGCTGGCGATGATCGAGGTCGACGGCGGGCACCTCTTCGTGGTGCGGGCCGGCGTGGAGACGTACCTCGGGGTGCTGGCCAGGGAAGGGCTCGACCAGGGCCTGCTCGGACACCAGATGAGAGACCTGGCACGCAGGATGGGTGAGCTCCTCGGCACCAGCCCGCGCCTGGAGGAGCACTCTGGATGAGTGGTCCCCGCCGTCCCACGGACCCGCCCGGTCTCGAGCGCTACTACGTCCTCACCGGGGGGCGCAGCGGACCGGGGGGTTCGGCGGCGACCCTGGACGTGGCGACCCTCATCACCTCCCGTGCCGCGGCCGGGACCGGCCTGCAGCACGAACACGAGGAGATCCTCCGGCGCTGCCGCGATCCGCTGTCGGTGGCCGAACTCGGCGCCCACCTCGGGTTGCCCTTCAACATTCTCGCGGTGCTGCTGGCCGATCTGCTGGACGCAGGCCGCGTCGAGGCCCGCGATCCCATTCCGGCGTCGGACGCCGGCCGCGGGCCCGACCTGGCGCTCCTCGAGGAGGTACTCAGTGGACTTCAAAGGCTTTGACCAACCCGGCCGGCAGACGGCCGGAGACGGCACCCGCTCGGTGAAGGTGATGATCGCCGGCGGTTTCGGCACCGGAAAGACCACCCTGGTGCGCTCGGTCAGCGACATCAAGCCGCTCACCACCGAGGAGACGCTGACGCAGGCCAGCGTGGACGTCGACGACCTGATCGGGGTGGCGGACAAGCAGGAGACCACCGTCAGCCTCGACTTCGGCAAGATCGGCATCAACGAGGAGCTGGTGCTGTACCTGTTCGGGACACCGGGACAGGAACGCTTCTGGTTCCTGTGGAACGGCCTGTTCAAGGGCGCCCTGGGGGCCGTGGTCCTGGTGGACACCCGGCGGCTCGCCTCCAGCTTCCGGGCCATCGAGGAGATGGAGCGGCAGAACGTGCCCTTCGTCATCGCCCTGAACGTGTTCCCGGACTCCAAGGACCATCCGGTCGAGGAGATCCGCGACGCCCTGGACATCCCCGAGCACACCCCGGTCGTGACCTGCGACGCCCGCGACCGGACCTCCAGCCGGGACGTGCTGATCGCGCTGATACGCCATCTCAAGGCACGCTCCGCCGTCGCTCTGGAGCCCCGATGACCGACGAACACCGGATGGACGACACGGACGCCCCCCGCGGCTGCCCCGTCGTGCACGGAGGGGCCGACGGACTCACCCGGCTCTACGGGCCGGACGCGGCGCTCGACCCGCAGGGCATCTACGGGCGGCTGCGCAAGGAACACGGAGCCGTGGCGCCCGTACTCCTGGAGGGAGACGTCCGCGCCTGGCTGGTCCTCGGCTACCGCGAGAGCCGGCGGGTGCTCGACAACCCCCTCCAGTTCAGCCGGGACTCGCGCATCTGGCAGGACTGGAAGGACGGGGGAGTCGAGGAGACCTCGCCGCTGATCCAGATGCTCGGCTGGCGGCCCGACTGCGTCTCCCAGGACGGAGAACCGCACCGCAGGCTGCGCCGGGCCGTCACCGACAACCTGGACACCCTCGCGGGACGCGGTATCCGGCGCCATGTCACCCACTTCGCGAACAAGCAGATCGACGCGTTCGCCGGGAAGGGCGCCGCGGACCTGGTGGGCGAGTACGCCGAGTACCTGCCGATGCTCGTCCTGACGCGGCTCTTCGGACTCCCGGCGGCCGAGGGGCGCAGCCTCGCGGTCTCCTGCGCCCAGGTCATCAAGGGCGGCCCGGACGCCCTCGCGCACAACGACCGCATCATGCAGATCCTCGCGGAGCTCACCGAGCGCAAACGGGCCGAGCCAGGACCCGACTTCACGACCGGACTGCTCGATCACGCCGCGGGCCTGGACGAGGGCGAGATCCTCAGCCACCTGCGGCTGGTGCTGATCACCGCGCACACCACGACCAGCAACCTGCTGGCCAGGGTGCTGGAGCTGATCCTCACCGACTCCTCCCGTCTCGCGGGACTCGTCAGCGGCCAGCGGGCCGTCTCCGAGGTCGTCGAGGAGGTCATGTGGAACACCCCGCCCCTGGCGGTCCTCCCGGGGCGCTTCGCCACCGCGGACCTCGAGCTCGGCGGGACGCAGATCAAGGAGGGCGACCTGCTGGTGCTCGGGCTCGCCGCGGGCAACCTCGACCCGGACATCCGGCCGGACGCCGGTGTGTCCGTCCACGGCAACCAGTCGCACCTCGCGTTCAGCGGCGGTCCGCACGAATGCCCCGGCCAGAACATCGGCCAGGCGATCATCGAGACCGCCGTCGACGCCCTGCTGCACCGGCTGCCGGGACTCCGCCTGGCCGTGCCCGCCGGCGAACTCACCTCGACCGCCTCCACCTGGGAGGCGCGTCTGGACGCCCTTCCGGTCGAGTTCGCCGCGCAGACCGTCTGAGGCCCGCGACCCCCCGTTCCCGCCCGGCCGTACCCCAGGCCGGGCGGGAACGGTGTGTCAGACGGCGAGCAGATCGTCCAGGGATCCGCGTCCCGCCAGCTCCGCCGTCGCTGCCGGGCCCTCCTTCGCGGCGGCGTAGCGGCCCGAGGTCAGTGCCCACTCGTAGTTGCCGCTGATCCAGTGCTGGATGGCCTCCACGCCCATCCGCACCTGCGCGCGCTGCTCGGAGCCGAGGCCGAGCTCCTCGCACATCACCGGGACGTGCGCCTCGAGCGCCAGGTACGCGTCGAGGCACTCCGTGGTCATCCGGTACGCCTCGTCCGCGGCCTCCTCCCAGGTGCCGCCACGCTCGCGGTGCAGTACGGCGATGAGGTTGTGGCCGTCGCCCCGGCGCTTCTCCCGCTCGAAGGAGTGGATGTCGTTCATGAAGCCGATGGTGTCCGCGGCCAGATCCCGCATCCTGACCATCAGGTCGTGGGCCTGCACCTGCGCCGGCACCTCGAAGCCGCGGCTGCGTTCACCCGCGTCGATGCTGTGGTGGATGCCCACGGTCCGGCGGCGGAACTCCGCGTACTCCTCTATGCCGAGCGTCCCGGCGCGGCCCTTGGCCGCCAGGTCGACCTCCTCGGTGTGGGCCACGAGGAAGCGCCCCCACGAGGCGGCGAACCGCGTCCGCCAGGCCAGGGACATGCCGTCCGAGAGCTGGGCCCACACCTCGGCCCAGGCGGTGGTGATCGGGCAGACCACGCGCGGAGCCGTCCCGGCGGGGCGCAGCGGGGTGGCTATCAGCTCCCGTGCGACCTCCGCTATGCGGTCCGCGCGATCGGGGCTCCCGGCGTCGAACTGGTCGTCGAAGAGGAAGGCCAGGGAGAACCAGTTCATCAGGACGACCATGTCGTCGGCCGAGGCGTAGGGGTACGTCCGCGCCGCCGCCTGGGGCAGGTCCCAGGACTGGTACTCCTCGAACCCCGCCTGGCTGCGCACCAGGCCCGTCTCCCACACCCAGCGCAGGTGGCGCTCGCGGGCGTGGGCGAGGTGCTCGCTCACCGGGGCCTCGAAGGGAAGGTCGAACGTGACGTCCTGCGGCATTGGCGTCCTCTCTTGAGACGATTCACAGGCCCCCGCCCTGCGACCGGGCGATCGGGATTGACGCCCATTGACTCTAAGTGCGCGTTTTGAGCCACAAATTGATGGCTCATCATGTGCGACCTGATGCTGCCCAGAGCCTAAACGATCTATGCCACAAGATCGGAAGCAAGAATTCCTATCGGAATGAACGATTCATCCGATGCCCGGGAGGGGTGGGGAAGCGGGTTCGGTGCCCGAATGCCCCGGTTCCTCACGCGGATCACCGCGGGGCGCCGCGTCCCGCCCGGGCGGCTCACTTCGGGCCGCTCCCGGTGCGGTTCCGGGGGTGCGGGTGACGCGATGTCACCTTCACCGGCGCCCCCTGCGTCACCAGCATGAGGGCGGAGTGGGTCCGGACGCGCGACGGCCGGGCGCCGCGGTCCTCGGAGTCCGGCCCGGCCCGGCGGTGGACCGGGCGACCGCTCAGGCCTCGCCCAGATCGGAGCTGAGCCAGTGCTGGGGGCGCATGTGGATGACGACCTGCTCGCCGTGTGCCGTCCAGGCGAAGTCGACGTAGCCCTCGACCTTCTCGGCGGGCAGGTAGCGCGACGAGATCTCCACCAGCAGGTCACGTGTGGCGGGGACCGTGGACACGACGGGGCCCTCGACGGAGACGTAGCGGACGGTGGGCGTGACGCGGTCGACCATCATGCTGAAGCGGCCCGACGCGGCGATGGAGGTCCCCTTGCGGGAGTCACGCCCCGTCATGATCCACAGGTCGCCGCCGGGTTCGTACCCGTACCAGATCGGCACGGTGAGCGGGGCCCGCCCCTCCTCCTGGGCGTCCACGGCCAGGGCGGCGACGTGCGGTTCGGCCAGGAACTGCTCACGCTCTTCGCGGGTCAAAGCCACTGCTGAACTCCTCGGGGTGGGGGGTCGGCGTTGCCTCCGGCCGCATTATGCAACGCTCCCCCCGGCGCGTCGGCGGAGTCACACGCCGTCCCGGCCCACGAGTTCCCGGGCGTCCGGCACGGCGAGTACGGGGCACGGCGCGCGGGCCACGCAGTAGCGGGCCACGGACGGCCGCAGGCAGCGGTGCAGCGCGCCGCGAGGGCCGGCCCCGACCACGAGCAGGCAGTCCCCGGCGCCGGCCATGTCCACCAGTACGGCTCCGGGGGTGCCCCGGACGGCCCGCCCGGCGACCGGCACCCCGGCCCCGGTCGCGCCGAAGGCCGCGGTGAGAGCCGAGCGCAGCCGCACGGCGGCGTCCGCGCGGCAGAGGAGGAGCGAGGGCCCGAGGCCGGCGCCCTGCCGGCCGCCGAGACCGGCCCCGGGGACGTCCCAGGCGAGGACCGCCCACAACTCCGCCTCCCTCAGGCGGGCTTCGGCGGCCGCCCGGCGCAGTGCCGTCAGGCCTCCGGGCCTCCCGCTCACCCCGACCACCACTCTGGGCCGCATGGACGCCCGCCTCTCCCGATCGCCGCACCGTCCTCCCCATCACAGTGCGGGAGCGGCCACCGGGCCACGGCCCTGACGGTCCTCTGACGCGCCGGGCACCGGTCATGACAGGCCTCTGACGCGCGGACGGGACGGGGTGCAGTCCTCGGTGAAGGCCCCTGGTATACCTGTGCGTTCACCGGCGAGGGGGAGCGACACGATGGCTCAGGACCCGTCCGTACGGCTGCGGGCGGCGAACGCGGGGGACGCGGAGGGGATCACCCGCGTCTTCCTCGCCTCACGGGAGGCGGCGCTGCCCGGACTGGCACGGGTGCACAGCGACGAGGACACCCTCGCCTGGATCACCCATGTGCTGCTGCCCGGCACCAGGGTGTGGGTGGCCGAGGGGGCGGCGGGGGAACTGCTGGGTTTCGCCTCCCTGGACGGGGACGAGCTCGACCAGCTCTATCTCAGGCCGGACACCCTGCGGCAGGGCATCGGGACCCGGTTGCTGGAGCAGGTGAAGGAGGCTTCGCGCGGGGAGCTGAGCCTGTACACGTTCCAGCGAAACACCGGCGCGCGCGCCTTCTACGAGCGGCACGGCTTCGTCGCCGTGGCGTACGACGACGGCGGCCGCAACGAGGAGAAGGAGCCGGACGTGCTCTACCGGTGGACCGCCGCCGGACGGCCGGTGGCGGCCCGCCCCGAGTGAGCGGGCCCGGCGGGCCCCGGCCTGCGGCCCTGGCCGGTCAGATGACCGGTGGGCGGCCCAGGCGCGTCATCCGCCACACCGTGCGCCAGCGCATCGGCCGGCGCGGCCCGCAGCCGGTGCGCACCCCCTCGGCGAAGCCGGCCGCCCAGGCGCGGAGGCCGGAGGCCGAGCGGGTGCGCGCGAGGGTGAGCAGCAGCCAGGTGCCCAGGTAGACGGGGACCAGGAGGACGGGCAGATTGCGGCGGGCCAGCCAGACACGGTTGCGGGCCGTCATGCGGTAGTAGACCGCGTGCCGCGCCGGCGACGTCCTGGGGTGCTGGAGCAGCAGGCCCGGCTCGTAGAGGATCGTCCAGCCCGCGTCGAGCGCACGCCAGGACAGGTCGGTCTCCTCGTGGGTGAAGAAGAACTCGGCCGGCCAGAGGCCCGTCCCGGCGAGCATCTCCATGGAGAGCGCGTGGCCGCCCCCGAGGAACGCGGTGACCGGGCCGCCGCGCATCGGGTCCTTGGCCCGGAGCCGCGGGACGTGCCGGCGCTGGGTCTCCCCGAGTTCGTCGGCGATGCGGAAGCCCACGATGCCGAGGCGCGGATCGGCGGCGTACAGCTCCTGGACCGTGCGGAACACGTCCTTGTCCATCAGGAGGCCGTCGTCGTCCAGCTCGATCACCACGTCGACGTCGCCGAAACCGGCGAGCGCCTCCAAGGCCTTGTTGCGGCCGCCGGGGCAGCCCAGGTTCTCGTCGAGTTCGAGCAGCGTCACACCGCCGTCGAGGTCCGTCAGACCGGGGAAGGCGCCGTAGTCCGGAAGGGGTGAGCCGTTGCCCACGACCACCACGCGGGAGGGCCGTACGTCCTGCATGGCCACCGACGCCAGCAGCGCCTCGACCTGTCGCGGGCGGTCCCCCATGGTCACGATGGCTACGCCGACGCGTGGTACGGACAAGGCTCGGCTCTCCCGGGGTCTTCGGCTGCGGCTGCACCGCGGTCCTGCCGCGGTGCCCGCGATCGTAACGTCTCGTGTTCAGCTTCCCGTGGGCGCCCGGTCACCGGAGGGACGGTCACCGTTCAGCCGGGAGTACATCAGCATGTCCCGGCGCCGCCCCCCGATCTCCTGCCAGTCGCGCAGGAGACCCTCGCGCCGGTAGCCGGCGCTCTCGGCGGTCCGCAGGGAGGCCGTGTTCCACGGCTCGACGAGCACCTGGACCCTGGGGATGCGCAGCTCGTGCAGGGCCCAGGTGGTGACCGTGCGCAGGGCCGCTCCCGCGACGCCCCGGCCGCGGCCCGGGGCCGTCATCCAGTAGCCGAGCGTGGCCCTGCCCTCGGCCACGTCCGCGAGCCAGAGGCCGACGGAACCGACCGGCCTGCGGTCCCGGGTACGGGCGATGGTGAACGGATACCCGCTCCCGGTGGCCGCCCGGTCCCACTGGCGTCTGACGTAGGCCTCGGCCGCCTCGTCGGAGTAGGGCGTCGGGATCGTCGTGATCAGTGGGATGTAGTCGTCCTCCGCCGCCTCGCGGACGAGGGGCAGATCGCTCATCTCCCAGGGGCGGAGGACGAAATCGGCTCCGGCGGTCATGCTGGGGACGGTCAGCGGTTGTGCCATGGACGTCATCCTGCCGCGCCCGCGGCCCGCCGCCCGGACCCGACTCACCCGGCGGACGCCCGGCTGCCGGACCGGCCGAGGAACACCCCGGCGAGCAGGGCCCCCGCGAGGACGAGCGCCGAGTTGACGAGGACCGCCGTCGAGACCCCGGACAGCACCGCGCCGGGCCCGGTGTCCGTACCCGTCCGGGCGGTGACGATCGCGCTCATCACCGGGATCCCCAGGGTGATGCCGACCTGCTGCGTCATCGTGGCCAGGCCGGTGGCCAGGCCCTGCTCCCCGTCGGGCAGGCCGGAGGTGGCGGTGACCATGAAGCCCACGATCATCAGCATGTTGCCCACGCCGCCGACGAAGGTCGCCGCGAGCAGCAGCGAGATCCAGCCGCCGGAGGTGCCGAGCGCCACCAGGGACAGGGTGGCGGCCGCCTGGACGGCACCACCCGTGACGATGGTGCGCCGGCTCCCGAACCGGCCCACCGCGCGCCCGCCGAGCATGCCGCCGATCACGGTGCCGATGCCCAGGACACCGAACGCGAGGCCGGTGGCGAGAGGGGAGTAGCCGAGGACCTCCTGGAGGTAGAGCGTCAGCAGGAAGACCAGGGACGTCTCGGTGACGAAGGCGATCAGCCCGGTGGCGTTGCCCCAGACGACGCTGCGCCGCCGGAGGATGTGCACGGGGACCAGGGGCGCGGCGGCCCGCTTCTCGACGAACCAGAACCCGACGAGGAGCGCGGCGCCCACGAGCAGTGCGGCCAGGGTGGTGGGCGTGGTCCAGCCGGACTCGCCCGCCTGCGTCAGCCCGTACACGAGCAGCAGCAGGCCGCCTGTGACGGTCGCGGCGCCCGGCAGGTCGAGCTTCGGCCGCCCGGCCGGCCGCGAGTCGGTGATCACGGACGGGGCGAGGGCGACGACCAGCGCGGCGACGGGGACGTTGATGAAGAAGGCCCAGCGCCAGGAGAGCAGGTCGGTGAGCAGTCCGCCGAGGATCGCCCCGGCGGTGAAACCGGCGGACATCAGGGCGCCGTTGAGGCCGAGGGCACGCTCGCGCAGGGGGCCCTCCTTGAACGCCGTGGTGAGCAGCGCGAGTCCGGCCGGGGTGACGGCGGCGGTGGCCAGGCCCTGGAGGACGCGCGCGGTGAGCAGGACCTCGGGGGAGGTGGCGAGCCCGCCGAGCGCCGAGGAGAGGCCGAGGACGACCATGCCGCCGGTGAACAGGCGCTTGCGGCCGACGAGATCGGCGACGCGCCCGAACAGCAGGGTGAATCCGGCGGCGGCGAGGGCGAAGGAGGTGGCGATCCACTGGAGGTGGGCGAGGGAGAATCCGAGTCCCTCGCCCACGGCGGGCAGCGCGACGTTCAGGATCGAGAAGTCCACGGCGATCATGAACTGCGCACCGAGGAGGAGGACGAGCACGAGCTTCTGCCGGCCGGTCATGCGGACGGCCGGGGCCGGGGGAGGCGCGGTGACGGGTGCCGTGCTGCTGGAGGTGGACATGGGGTGCCCTTTCCTGGAGGCCCTGGGGTGTTAACGGTTCTTCGGTTCCGTTAATATGGGTGTCACCGTAGCAGGGAGTGGACCGCTAATGGAACTGGAGAGCCGTTATGGGTGCTGAGGAAGTGGAGCCGGGTACGGTCCGGCCCGGCGGGCGTACGGCCCGGGTGCGGGAGTCCGTGCTGCGGGCCGCCGGTGACGCGCTGGTCGAGCAGGGGTTCGGCGGGCTCGATCTCGCCGACGTCGCCCGCCGCGCGGAGGTCGGCAAGACGACGGTCTACCGGCGCTGGGTGACCACGGCGGGGCTGGTCGCCGACCTGCTGACGGACATGGCGGAGCAGTCCGTCCCGCGCGCGGACACCGGCTCCCTGGACGAGGACCTCAGGGCCAACGCGCGGCTGGTGGTGCGGACGCTGACCGACGCGCGCCAGGGGCCCCTCTTCTCCGCGGTCGTCGCGGCGGCGACGTGCGACCCCCGGACGGCCGAGGCCCTGCACCGCTTCTACGCGGTGCGCGTCGAGGAGTGGGCCGGCTGTGTCGACGCGGCGGTCGCGCGGGGCGAGCTGCCCCGGGGCACCGACGCGCACGAGGTGATCCGGGCCGTGTCGGCGCCCCTCTACTACCGGCTGCTGGCCAGCGGCGACCCCCTCGACGAGAGCGTCGCCGACCGGGCGGCCGAGGCGGCGGCCGTGGCGGCCAGGGCGGGCGTCTACGTGGGCTGACGGCGACCCCGCGGAGGGGGTGACGGCGTCCCCGCCACGTGGGCCGACGACGGCCCCGTACGTCAGCGGGAGCAGCGGCCCGTGCGTGCCCCGACGGCGGGTGCTTGACCTCTTGTGCACTCCAACTCGTAGCTTCTGCGGTCATGCAGACGACAGGCACGGACTGGCGGAAGAGGACACTGGGCCGCAGCGGGATCGAGGTCGGCGCGCTCGGCTTCGGGTGCTGGGCGATCGGGGGCGAGTGGTCGACGCCCGACGGCAGCCCGCTCGGCTGGGGCAAGGTCGACGACGAGGAGTCGGTGGCGGCGATCCGGCGGGCGCTCGACCTCGGGGTGCGGTTCTTCGACACCGCGGACGTGTACGGGGCCGGGCACAGCGAACGCGTGCTGGGCAGGGCGCTGGCGGGCAGGCGCGACGAGGCCGTCGTCGCCACCAAGTGGGGCAACCTGTTCGACGAGCGGGCCCGCACGATGGACGGGGCCGACAGGTCGCCGGCGTACGCCCGCCGGGCGCTCCTCGCCTCGCTGCGCAGGCTGGGGACCGACCGGATCGACCTCTTCCAGCTGCACCTGGGCGACACCCCGGCCGACGTGGCGGCCGAACTGCGCGAGGCCTGCGAGGGGTTCGTGGCCGAAGGGCTGATCCGGGCCTACGCCTGGAGCACCGACGACCCGGAGCGCGCGGCGCTGTTCGCCGGGGGTGAGCACTGCGCGGCCGTCCAGCACGCCTGCAACGTGCTGGAGGACGCTCCCGGGATGCTGGCCCTCGGCGAGGAGCGGGGCCTCCTCAGCATCATCCGGAGCCCGCTGGCCATGGGGCTCCTCACCGGCGCACGCGATCCGGGCCGGCGGGCGGCCGCCGGCGACATCCGGTCCACCCCGCCCGCCTGGCTCCACTGGTTCGAGGCGGGCGGGGTGCCCTCGGCGCACTGGGCGCCGCGGGTCGAGGCGATCCGCGAGGTGCTCACATCGGACGGCCGCACCCTCGCCCAGGGAGCCCTCGGCTGGCTGTGGGGCCGCAGCGGGCGGACGGTGCCGATCCCCGGCTTCCGGACGGTCGCCCAGGCCGAGGAGAACGCGGGCGCGCTCGCCCACGGCCCCCTGGGGCCGGACCGGATGGAGGAGGTCGCCCGCCTGCTCGCGTGAGGGCGGGGCCGACGGGGCGCCGGGTCAGCCGATCCGGGTCCCCGTCCCGCTCACCCGGACCCGCGTGTCACCGGACCGCAGCTCGACGGTGAGCGTGCCGGGACGGCCCATGTCGGCGCCCTGGTGCAGGGTGAGGACGGCGTCCTCGGGGACGAGGCCCAGCTCGCGGGCGTACGCGCCGAACGCGGCGGCCGCGGCGCCCGTCGCGGGATCCTCGACCACACCGCCGACCGGGAACGGGTCGCGGACGTGGAAGACCGAGCCGGACTCCCGCCAGACCAGCTGCACGGTCGTCAGGTCCAGCCGGCGCATGAGGGCTTCCAGGCGGGCGAAGTCGTACGAGAGGTCCGCGAGCCGCTCCCGGGTCGCGGCGGCCAGCACCAGGTGACGGGCACCGGCGTAGGCGATGCGCGGGGGAAGGGCGGGGTCCAGACCGGTGGCCGGCCAGTCCAGGGCGGCCAGGGCTTCCGCCACGTCCTCGGGTGCGGCGTCCTCGGTGTGCGGCTCGACGCTGGTGAGGGTGGCGCGGAGCTCGCCGCCCTCTCGGACGACACTGACGGGGACCGTGCCGGCGGGGGTGGAGAACACCAGGTCGCCGGGGCCGTCCCGTTCGGCGAGCGCGAGGGCGGCGGCCACCGTGGCGTGGCCGCAGAAGGGGACCTCGGCCTTCGGGCTGAAGTAGCGGACGGTGTACCCGCCATGGCCGTCGGGCGCGGTGAGGAAGGCCGACTCGCTGTACCCGAGATCCGCCGCGACGGCGAGCATCGCCGTGTCGTCCAGGCCGGAGGCGTCCAGGACGACCCCTGCCGGGTTGCCCCCCTCGGGGTCGGCGGAGAAGGCGGTGTAGCGGAGGACCTCGGCGCTGCCGTGTGAGCTCATGTCGCAGGTCAACCGAAGCGTGCGGGCGGGCATTCCCGTAAAGCCCTCCGAGGAGGCCCGCAGGGGTGGCCCGGGGTCCTGACTCCCCGGGCCACCCCCTGGCCGCTCCACGGACCCCCCGGCCGCGGCGGCCCGTTCACCGCGGTCAGTGGCAGACCTTCACGCCCGTGCCCTTGCCCCAGGAGCAGGAGTCCAGGAGCGTGCCGCTCGGCTTGATCAGCCGGGCCTTGTCGCCGGTGTTGTTCCAGACGTACGAGCCGCGGTTCCAGTAGGCGTGCGCCGCGGAGTTCTTGCCCTTGCCGGTGTGCACCCGGACCGTCTTCCCGGCGGCGACGGTGAAGGAGGGGAAGGTGTACGTGTAGCCCGTGTTGTCCTTCAGCTTGTAGCCCTTGAGCTGCAGCGCGGACTTCCCGTTGTTGTGGACGTCCACGTACTCGGCGACCAGGGACGTGTTCGTCCGGGTGTCCTTGCCGGGGCTGTCGTACTGGATCTTGCCGAGGTGCAGCCCGCCCTGATGGGAGGCCGCCGAGGCCGGAACCGTGGCGAGGAGCGAGCCGGCCAGTGCGGTGGCGGCGGCCAGGGCGAGGGGCGCGGCGGTGCGTATGCGCATGCGGTGTGTTCCTTCTGTGTTCATCCGGTGAAGGTCAGCAGCATACGGGCAGCGCACGCTTGCCCGGACTCAGACGTCGAAATTCGCAGATTCCGTCATTCGAGGGTGAGTTCCGGGCAAGCGTGGATCGAAAAGGGTCAGCCTCGGCCCACGTACGGCATGGCCGTCGCCAGCACCGTCGCGAACTGCACATTGGCCTCCAGCGGCAGCTCCGCCATGTGCAGGACGGTCCTGGCCACGTCGTCCGCCGCCATCACCGGCTCGGCGACGACCTCGCCGTTGGCCTGGAGGATCCCCGCGCTCATCCGTTCCGTCATGTCGGTCGCCGCGTTGCCGATGTCGATCTGCCCGCAGGCGATCCGGTACGGCCGGCCGTCCAGCGACAGCGACTTCGTCAGCCCGGTCACCGCGTGCTTCGTCGCCGTGTAGGCGATGGAGCGGGGGCGCGGCGCGTGGGCGGAGATCGAGCCGTTGTTGATGATCCGGCCGCCCTGCGGGTCCTGCTCCTTCATCAGGCGGTACGCCGCCTGCGCGCACAGGAACGTCCCCGTGAGATTGACGTCCACCACCGTCCGCCAGTCCTCGTACGCGAGGTCCTCGACCGGGGTGGAGCCCGGCCCGAACGTCCCCGCGTTGTTGAAGAGGAGGTCCAGCCGGCCGAAGCGGTCCCGTACGGCGGCGAAGAGCGCGGCCACGCCGTCCGGGTGGCTCACGTCGGTCGGCAGGCACACCGCGGCGCCCGGGCCGGCCGCCGCGGCCGTCTCCTCGAGGGCCGCGGCCCGGCGCCCCGCCAGGGCGACCGCCCAGCCCGCACTCGTAAGGGTGAGGGCGACCGCCCTGCCGATCCCCGATCCCGCACCTGTGACGACAGCGATTCTCTGCTCAGCGTTCATGGCCCGGCAGCGTACGGGAGGGTTTCCGGGCGCTCGGCACCCGGTGCTCATCGCACCGCCATACGGATGTTGTGTACGTGCCAACGGAAAGTCGTCCCCCGGCATTCCAATGCCTCTGACAACATCCGGCAGGGGAGGGGCATATGACACCCGCACAGATCAGCAGGACGCCCGGGCCGCAGGGCCATTCCGCCGAACTGCGCGACGCCGCGCGACGGCTCGGCTCCGGGGTGGGGCGCCGCCGTTTCCTCACGGTCACCGGCGCCGCGGCCGCACTGGCCTTCACCGCCGGCCTGCCCGGCGCGGGCACGGCCGCGGCCGCCGAGCTCGACGCCCGGAGGATCACCGAGGACCCCTTCACCCTCGGGGTGGCCTCCGGGGACCCGCTGCCGGAGTCCGTGCTCCTGTGGACGAGACTCGCGCCCCGCCCGTACGAGGCCGACGGCGGGCTGCCCGCCGAGCGCGTCGAGGTCCGCTGGGAGATCGCCCGCGACGAACGCTTCCGGCGGATCGTCCGGCGCGGATCCACCACGGCCCACCCGGAATTCGGCCACAGCGTCCACGTGGACGTCGGCGGGCTCGACTCCGACCGGGGCTTCTACTACCGCTTCCGCGCCGGCAGCTGGACCAGCCCCACCGGACGCACCAGGACCGCACCCGAGCGCGGCGCCCGCACCGGCTCGCTGAGCCTGGCCGCCGTCTCCTGCCAGGCGTACCACGACGGATACTTCACGGCCTACCGGCACCTCGCGGAGGAGGACGTCGACGTGGTCTTCCACCTCGGCGACTACCTCTACGAGTACGCGGTCACCGCCACCGGCGGAGCCCGCGGCTACACCGACCGCGTCCTGCCGGCCCACTTCAACCGGGAGACGCTCACGCTGGAGGACTACCGCATGCGGTACGGCCTCTACAAGTCCGACCCCGACCTGCGCGCCGCCCACGCCGCGCACCCGTTCGTCGTCACCTGGGACGACCACGAGACCGAGAACAACTACGCGGGCGACACCCCCGAGAACACCGTCCCCCCGGAGGAGTTCCTGCTGCGCAGGGCCGCCGCCTACCGGGCGTACTGGGAGAACCAGCCGCTGCGCGCCCCGCAGCGCCCCGCCGGACCCGACATGCGGCTCTACCGCCGCCTGGAGTTCGGCCGGCTCGCCCAGTTCGACATCCTCGACACCCGGCAGTACCGCAGCAACCAGGCGTACGGCGACGGCTGGAAGGTCCCCGGACCGGAGTCCGAGGACCCGTCCCGCACCATGACGGGCGCGGCCCAGGAGCGCTGGCTGCTCGACGGCTGGAAGAACTCCGGTGCCCGCTGGAACGTCGTGCCCCAGCAGGTCACCTTCGCGCAGCGGCGTGACGTGCCGGGCGACGCCTACAAACTGTCCATGGACTCGTGGGACGGCTACCCCGCCTCCCGGCAGCGGATCATGGACGGCGCGGAGGCCGCCGGGATCGAGAACCTGATGGTCCTGACGGGCGACGTGCACGTCGCCTACGGCTTCGACCTCAAGAAGGACTTCGACGACCCGGCCTCCCGGACCGTCGGCACCGAGATCGTGGCCACCTCGATCGCCAGCGGCAAGGACGGCGCCGACAAGCCGGCCAACTGGGACAACCTGACCGGGGCCAACCCGCACATGAAGTTCTACAACGGCCGCCGCGGCTACGCGCTCGTCACCCTCGACCGGGACGAGGCCCGTGCCGACTTCCGTACGGTCGCGGCGGTCACCACGCCCGGTGCGCCCGTCACCACGGCCGGCTCCTTCGTGACCGAGGCCGGGAACCCGGGGCTCACCCCCGCGTGACCCGGCCCCGCACGGGTCAGCCGAGGAGGTCCGCCGGATAGCGGACGCCGATGCGGTCACGTACCGCGTCGAGCGTCCGCATCACGGCCAGCGAACCCTCCAGCGGCACCAGCGGGGACTCCTTCTCGCCCGCCAGCAGCGCCCGCGTCACCTCCGCGGCCTCGTACTGCATGCCCGAGAGGCCCTGCGGCCCCGGGCCCGTCACGACCGTCTCGGGCTCGCGGCCCGGCCGGTGCAGGACGAAGTGCTCCGGGTGGAAGAAGCCATGCGGGAAGTCGATCCGGCCCGCCGTGCCCGTGACGGACGCGACGGTCGGCAGGTCGCCCACGATCGAGCAGCTCAGCAGCGCCGTGGCACCCGAGTCCCAGCCCAGCAGCATCCCGGTGTTCAGGTCGACGCCCTCCGGGGACAGCAGTGCGTCGGCCTGCACCCGGTCCGGCTCACCCAGCAGCAGCTGTGCGAACGACACCGGGTAGACCCCGAGGTCCAGCAGCGCGCCGCCGCCCAGCGCGGGATCGCGCAGCCGGTGCTCCGCCCCGAACGTGCCCGCGAAGCCGAAGTCGGCCTGCACCGTGCGGATCTCGCCGATCGCGCCGTCCCGCACCAGCTCGGTCATACGGCGGATCAGGGGGTTGCAGTACGTCCACATGGCTTCCATCAGGAACAGCCCGCGCTCCCGGGCCAGCTCCACCAGCTCCCGCGCCTCGCGCGCGTTGAGCGTGAACGCCTTCTCGCACAGCACGTGCTTGCCGGCCTCCAGCGCGAGCCCGGCCGCCTCCCGGTGCGCGGAGTGCGGGGTGGCGACGTAGACGACGTCGACGCCCTCGTCGGCGACGAGCTCCGCCCAGCTGCCGTACGCCCGCTCGATCCCGAACCGTTCCGCGAAGGCCCGCGCGGAGGCCTCCGTGCGCGAGGCGACCGCCACGACCTCGGCACCCGAGTCCTTCATCGCCAGGAGGTCCCCCGTGAAGGTCGCGGCTATGCCGCCCGTCGCCAGTACACCCCAACGCACAGTCCCGCTCATGCCCGCCCGCTCCCACGCAAAAAGGTATCGACCACTACAGCTGACCTGAGAGCATAGATGTGGATTCAACGAAGCGGAGACGAGGATGCCGGACAGCGGCGCGAGCCGGGCCCAGCAAGAGCAAGAGCACGCACACATACCGACGAGCAGCAGGGGCGCCGCACTCGGCGCCCAGGCCACCGCCACCCCCACCGCCGCGGGTGTCCCGGCCATCTCCACGACCATGGCGCCCGGTCTCCCGGCCGCCTCCACGACCACCGCACGGCGGGCCGGAATCCTGGTCACGCTGGTGCTGGGCGGGCTCACCGCACTGCCGCCCCTCTCGATGGACATGTACCTCCCGGCCCTCCCGGAGGTCACCGACGCGCTGCACTCCCCGGCCGCGACGGTCCAGCTCACCCTGACGGCCTGCCTCACCGGCATGGCGCTCGGTCAGCTCGTCGTCGGGCCGATGAGTGACCGCTGGGGCCGGCGTACGCCGCTGCTCCTCGGCATGATCGTCTACGTGCTGGCCACCGCGATCTGCGCCGTGGCACCCACGACGGAACTCCTCATCGGCTTCCGTCTCCTCCAGGGGCTGGCCGGCGCGGCCGGCATCGTGATCTCCCGGGCCGTCGTCCGTGACCTCTACGACGGCGACGAGATGGCCCGGTTCTTCTCCACACTGATGCTGATCTCGGGGGTCGCCCCCGTCATCGCACCCGTGATCGGCGGCCAGGTACTGCAGTTCACCGACTGGCGCGGCATCTTCGTCGTCCTCACCCTCGTCGGAGTGCTGCTGACGCTGGTCGTCTGGAAGTGGCTCCACGAGACGCTCCCCCCGGAGCGGCGGCACACCGGCGGTGTCGGCGACGCGCTGCGCACCATGCGCGGGCTGCTGGCCGACCGGGTGTTCACCGGCTACATGATCGCGGGCAGCCTCGCCTTCGCCGCGCTCTTCGCCTACGTGAGCGCCTCGCCGTTCGTCGTCCAGGAGATCTACGGGGCCTCACCGCAGACCTTCAGCCTGCTCTTCGGGATCAACTCCGTCGGGCTGATCGCCGTCGGCCAGATCAACGGCAAGCTGCTCGTCGGCCGGGTCAGCCTGGACAAGGCGCTCGGCTTCGGCCTCGCGGTCATCTCCGTCGCGGCGATCGCCCTGCTGCTGATGACCTCCGGCGTCTTCGGCGACGTGGGCCTGCTCCCCGTGGCCGCCGGACTGTTCGTCCTCATGTCCGCCATGGGCCTGGCGATGCCCAACACCAACACCCAGGCCCTGATGCGCACGAAGCACGCGGCGGGCTCCGCCTCCGCGCTGCTGGGCACGTCCCAGTTCCTCATCGGTGCCATCGCGTCACCCCTGGTCGGGATCGCGGGGGAACACACCGCCGTACCGATGGCCCTGGTCCAGGTGGTCTGCGCCCTGTCCGCCGTGGTGTGCTTCCTGGTGCTCTGCCGTCCCTGGCGGACCACGGGCGGCACGCGGCAGCCGCTGCTGAAGTGACCGGTGGCCGGCCGGGCGGGTCCCGGCCGGCCCCGGCTCAGCCCTCGCGGGGATAGCCCAGCAGGTGCAGACGGTCCTTGCGGTCCGTCCAGCGGAACACCCCGACCCCGGAGGCCTCCACCTCCGGCAGCCGCGTGTTCGGTGCCAGGGCCTCGACACCCCAGGTCGCGAAGTTCATCGTGACAGGGCCGCCCCCGTCACCCTCGATGGCCTCGTCCGCGTCCCGTGCGACGGTCGCGCCGTAGGCGCTGCCCCCGTCCGTCACCGAGGCGAGCGTCAGGCGCGCCGACCCGTCCTCCTCCTCGAAGCAGAACCCCTTGCGGGCCTCCAGGTCGAAGGCGAGGTTGCCCGCCACCAGGTAGCCGCCCGAGGGCGAGACGACGGCCCGGGGGTAGCTGCCCGGCTCTATGGCCGGCTTGTGGCACTCCACCGAGACGGCCGGCTTCCCGGTGGCCGCGTCGTGCACCGTCCACAGCTGGTGGGTGGCGGCCCGCTTCGAGCCCTTCGCCAGCTGCCACTTGGCCAGGATCAGGCCCGGCGCCACCGCGGTCGGCACCCCCGTCACGGGGTCCGCGCCCTTCGGGGCGGTCCTCCTGCTGAACCAGCCGCCCCGCACCCAGAACTCGCGTACCCCGCTCAGCAGCAGCCCCTTCGCCGTCTGCCCGCGGACCTCGGTGAGCTGCTTGCAGGCCGTGCAGCCCTTCGGGTACGCCATCTCGGACGCGGCGATCTCCGACACCTCACCGCTGACCGGGTCCACGACCGCGCTGTTCGCCCTGCCGTCGCTGATCAGGACGCCGGGGCCCGTCGCCGTGACGGTCGGCACGCCGGTCCACGGCAGCTCGACGCGCCTGCGCTCGCCGTCCACCACGTCGTACACGTCGAGGGAGACGAAGGTCTCCGCCGGGGCGGACCCCTCGCCGGTCCTCCCGGCCGACCAGGCCACGAAGAACACCCGGTCGTCCTTGGCGACGGTGAGCAGCCCCGGGAAGCGCGTCGGGTCCGGCGGCCGCCAGGCCTCGCCGCTCCAGCCCGCCCGGCCGGTCTCCGTGTCGAGCGTCCGCAGCCGGTAGCGGTGGCCGGGAGCCCTCACCAGATAGGCCAGCCTGCCCGTCGTGTGCGAGACGGCGTAGTCGGGACCGGCGCCGACGACCTCCCAGCCACGCCGCGTCGTGTACTCAGGCGGCACGTCCAGCTGTGTGGCGGGGCCGGAGCTCTTCCTCGCCGGCTTCCGCGCTTCGTCGTCCTCTCCGCCGCCCCCGCCGCCTCCGCCGCAGGTCGCCAGCAGGAGGAGCAGGGCGAGGACGAGCACCCCGCCCACCAGAGCCAGGCGCACGATCCTCTGTCTCATGGTCCCCCCGACGAGCCAAGCCCTGAGCAATCCCCGATGCGGCGTCGGCCAGCGTAGCAACGGGCCGCCGGGGAGAAGCAGTTCGGTCCCGCAGCCGTTCCGTCCCGGTTCCGTCCTGGACCGCCGGGCTGCGGGGGGAGGGCACGCTGCGCCTACAATTCGGCGGTGAACGACACCCTCCCCACCGCGGACGTCCTGCGCGCGGCGCTGGCCGCCCTGCTCGACGGGCTGCCCCCGACGCAGGCCGCGCAGGCCGTCGACCGGCTGATCGCCAACTACCGCGGGACCACCCCCACCGACGCCCCGATCCTGCGGGACCGCTCCGACGTCGCCGCGTACGCCGCGTACCGGATGCCCGCGACGTTCGAGGCCGTACGGTCCTGCCTCGACGCACTCCGCGAGGCCGCGCCGGACTGGGTCCCCGCCACCCACACCGACATCGGGGGCGGCACGGGCGCGGCGAGCTGGGCGGTCGCCGGGGCCTGGGACGGACCGCGGACGACGGTCCTGGACTGGTCGGAGCCCGCCCTGGCGCTCGGGCGTGAGCTGGCCGAGGCCTCCGGTCTCCCCGGGCTGCGGGCCGCCACCTGGGAGCGGGCGCGGATCGGCGTGTCACCGGCCCCGGCGCCCGCGGACCTGGTGACCGTCTCGTACGTGCTCAAGGAGCTCACGCCGAAGGACCGGGCCGCGGTCGTGGACGCCGCCGCGGTGGCGCAGGCCGTGGTGATCGTGGAACCCGGCACCCCGGACGGCTACGACCGGATCATCGAGGCCCGGGACCGGCTGATCGCCGCCGGCCTGTCCGTCGCCGCCCCCTGCCCGCACGACGGGACGTGCCCCATCGAGCGCGGCACGGACTGGTGCCACTTCTCCGCGCGGGTCAGCCGTTCCTCCCTGCACCGCCAGGTCAAGGGCGGCTCGCTCAGCCACGAGGACGAGAAGTTCAGCTACGTCGTCGCGACCCGGTTCCCCACCGGCCCCGCCGACGCCCGGGTCATCCGCAGGCCGCAGATCCGCAAGGGCCAGGTGCTGCTGGAGCTCTGCACCCGCGACGAGGGTCTGCGGCGCGCCACGGTCACCAAGCGGCACGGCACGCTCTACCGCGCCGCCCGGGACACCGACTGGGGCGACGCCTGGCCGCCGGCGGAGAGCGACTAGGCCCGCAGCTCCTGGGTGCAGCACTTCACGCTGCCGCCGCCCTTGAGCAGCTCGCCCAGGTCCATCGGGACCGGCTCGAAGCCCCGGTCCCGCAGCGGGTCGAAGAGCCCCGTCGCGGCCTGCGGGAGCAGTACGTGGCGCCCGTCGCTGACCGCGTTGAGGCCCAGCGAGGCGGCGTCCGCCTCCTCGGCGACCAGCGCGTCGGGGAAGAGCCGGGCCAGCACGGACCGGCTGCCCGGCGAGAAGGCACCGGGGTAGTACATGATCTCGTCGGCCGCCTCGTCGAGCACGCACAGCGCCGTGTCCAGGTGGTAGTAGCGCGGGTCCACCAGGTCGAGGCCGATCACCGGGCGTCCGAAGAACTCCTGGGCCTCGTCGTGGGAGAGCGGACTGGACCGGAAGCCGCGTCCGGCCAGCAGGTACGAGGAGGTCACCGCGAAGTCGCCCTCGCCCTCGTTGACGTGGGCCGGCTCGTGGATCTCGGTGAAGCCGTTGGCCCGGAACCACTCCCGGTGCGCCTCGGCCTCCGCGTACCGCTCCCGGTAGGCGAACAGGGCGCCGAGCACCCGGCCGTCGACCACGGTGGCCCCGTTGGCGGCGAACACCATGTCGGGCAGGTCGGGGCGGGGCGTGAGGAGCTCCACGGTGTGGCCGAGGGCCCGGTAGCGGTCGCGCAGGTCCTCCCACTGGGTGGTGGCCAGGGCCAGGTCCACGGGTTTGGACGGGTCCATCCAGGGGTTGATGGAGTACGTGACCTGGAAGTGGGCCGGGGCGCACATCAGGTAGCGACGAGGGGTGGCGTCACGGGTCAAGGCAGGCTCCTCACGAACGGCGGCCGCTGCCGCGGAACGGTGGGATGCGCACGGGGTGTGTGCGTGAGTTCATGGTGCGCCGAGCCGGGCCGCCGCGCTGTGATCCGTTCGGGTGGTTCCTGCGCGGTGACGGGGCGGGCGGCAAGACGATACGTATCGGGCCGTGACCCTCTACGCTGGCCCGATGTCACCTCACAAGGCCCCCGACTCCAGCCGCCGCAGCGACCGCTCCCGGCGCGCGATCTGCGACGCCGCGCTCTCCCTCGTCGGCGAGGTGGGCTACGCGAGGACGACGATCGAGGGGATCGCCGCCCGGGCCGGCGTCGGCAAGCAGACGATCTACCGCTGGTGGCCGTCGAAGGCGGCCGTGCTCATGGAGGCGTTCGTCGACATGGGTGCCCGGGCGGCCGAGGCGGCCGAGGCGGCCGAGGCGGACGGGACCGCGGGAGGCGGCGAGCACGGGATCCCGGACACCGGTGACCTGGCGGCCGACCTCGGGCTCGTCCTGCGGGCCACGGTCGACGAGCTGAACGACCCCGCGATCGAGGCGCCGACCCGCGCGCTGACCGCCGAAGGCGTCATCGACCCCGCGCTCGGGGCGCAATTCGTGGAAAACCTGCTCGAACCCCAGCTCCAGTTGTATGTCACACGCCTGCGCGCCGCCCAGGAGGCCGGCCAGGTGCGCGCGGACATCGATCCACGGATCGCGCTGGAGCTCCTGATCGCCCCGCTCACCCACCGCTGGCTGCTCAGGACCCTTCCGCTCACCCATGAGTACGCGGACCAGGTCGTCGACCTCGCCTTGCGGGGGCTCCTGGTCCAGCCATGAACCCGACGCCGCAATTCGTGACATTCCGTACGAGTGTGCCGACCGCTGCGCAACCGCGCGGGCACCCCGCTTGGGAACTCTGGCCACCCGAGGAGCAGGATGGTGGGACCATGGAGAGGAAACCGCTGAGGTGAGGGGATAGATGGGCGCCGATTCCGGCCGCTATCGCGGCACAGAGGGCAGGATTTCCCAGTGGCTGCGCAGGCGGCCCAAACCACAGCCGGAAGCCGACGACGCGGCACGGCTGGCGCTGCTCCTGGCCGTCGCCGAGGCAGGAATGCCGATCTCACCCGCCGCGCACCCCAACGGATACCGATGTTCGTGCGACCGCATCGGCTGTCCCACCCCGGCCCGGCACCCCATCTCGTTCGCCTGGCAGACGCAGTCCACGACGGACGGCGCGCAGATCGAGCGCTGGGCGGCCAACCAGCCCCTGGCCAACTTCATCACCGCGACGGGCATGATCCACGACGTCCTCGACGTCCCTTTCACCGCCGGGCAGGCGGCCCTGGAGCGGCTCACCGCCGCCGGGATCGACGTCGGGCCCGTGGCCCGGTCCGGCAGCGACCGGATGCTCTTCTTCACCGCCACCCGCGGCACACCGGACGACGAGGACGAGTGGTGGCCGTGCGAGCTGGACTGCCACCCCGAGACCATGGACGAGCATCCGGGGCTGCGCTGGCACTGCCGCGGCAGCTATGTCCTCGTGCCGCCCGCACGGCTCCCCGGTGAGCTGGACGTGCACTGGCTCCGTGGACCGGAGCACCCGCTGCCCGACCCGCTGACCCTGCTCGAGACCCTCACCGACGCCTGCGCGCAGTACGCGGACACGGCGGACGAGAGCGACCTCGACCACGACTCGGTGGCCTGGCCGCTCAGCCGCTGAGCAGGCCGGGCCCCGCAGGTGCGGCCGCCGGGCAGCAGGGCCCGAGGGCCCGGCCGGCCGTGTCGGTCAGGAGCCCTGCGCCGCGACCAGGCCGGGCAGCCGGTTCAGCACGCGCACCTTGCCGCCGGCCTCACCCGCGCCCTTCTTCGGCACGTAGACCAGTTGGCTGGAGACCCGCTCCTTGGTGAGGGTGCTCTTCACCTCGCCGGTCAGGAGCGCCCGCACGTCGGCCGTGACCGTCGGCCGCAGCCCCTGCGCCGCCGTCTGCCGCTCGAAGTGCTTGCTGCTGAAGAAGACGAGCGCCCCGCCGTCCTCCGTCGTCAGGCCCAGGGGTGCGAACGTCCCGGAGTCCAGCGCCCGGTCGTCGTACTGGTAGGAGAAGCCGGCCCGGCGGGTGTTCTTCCGCGCGTCCCGCCAGCCGGAGGTCATCGACCCCGGCGCGAACACGTCCGGTGCGCCGTCCCTGAGATAGTCCGTGTACGTGGTGCTCAGCTCCGCGGGCGGGGTGGCCAGCACCGCGTCGGTGTCCGCCGACGGCACGGGCAGCGCCCAGCCGTCCGCGTCCTCGCGGAACTTCGGGATCTCGGACGGGGACGCGACCGCCAGGTAGGAGACCTTCCACGGGGCGTCCGGCCCGGTCCGCACGAACGTCAGCAGCCAGCGGGTGTCCAGCTTCCCGCCGTCCTTGTCACGGTTGGAGTCGGTGTCCGCGAGGAACCAGCGGGGCCAGCCCGCCTTCCTGGGGATGGCGTACGAGGCGTCGGTCAGCTCCAGCGGCTGGTGGGCCGCGTTGCCCTCCGGACTGTTCTTCTGCCGCGCGACCAGACCGGCCTGGTTGATCGCGCCCAGCGAACCCGTCACGCGGTCGGCGTCGAGGTCCGGATCGTACGCCTTGTCCGCCTTGTTGTACGCGACGGTGAAGTCCTCGAGTGCCTGGGCGGCCTCGGACTTCGTCGCTCCCGGCACGACTTCCAGTTCACCGTGTACCGTCACGCAGCCGCTCGCCGTCACGACCAGTACCGTCGCCGTCGCGAGCCCCGCCGCCAGTCGACCCAGCCTTCTCATCCGTTGCCTTCTGCGCCTTCTGATCCGTCGTCCGCACTGACCGCCTGAACCCTACCGGGGCGAGGAACAGCGTGAGCGTGGGGATGAGATACAGCGCCCACACCGTGACCTGGAGGACGGTCGGGTCCGCCTGGAAGTTGAAGACGCCCTTGAGCAGGGTGCCGTACCAGCTGTCCGGCGGGATCGTGGCCGTGACGTCGAAGGCCTTGTCCGCCAGGCCGCCGAGGAAGCGGGCCTCCTGGAGGTCGTGCACGCCGTAGGCGAGGACGCCCGCCGCCACGACCACGAGCATGCCGCCCGTCCACGTGAAGAACGCCGACAGGTTGATCCTCAGCGCGCCCCGGTAGAACAGCCAGCTCAGCGCGACGGCGGTCGCGATACCCAGCAGCACCCCGATCAGCGGTGAGGAGGAGCCCTCCCCGCTCGCCCGCACCGAGGCCCAGACGAACAGGGCGGTCTCCAGGCCCTCGCGGCCCACCGCCAGGAACGCCGTGGCGACCAGGGCCCCGGTGCCCATCGCGAGAGCCGAGTCGAGCCTGCCGTGCAGCTCCCGCCTGAGGTGCCGTGCGGTGCGCCGCATCCAGAACACCATCCAGGTGACCAGCCCGACGGCGACGATCGACAGCGACCCGCCGAGCGCCTCCTGCGCCTCGAACGTCAGCTCCTGGGAGCCGAATTCGAGCGCGGCGCCGAAGGCCAGCGAGAGCGCGCAGGCGAGGGCGATGCCGGTCCACACCGGGCGCAGCGCGTCCCGGCGCCCGGTCTTGACGAGGTAGGCGATGAGGATGCAGACGACCAGGCCGGCTTCGAGGCCCTCGCGCAGCCCGATCAGATAGTTGCCGAACATGCCGGTCCTTCCACGGTGTCGGTCATGAGAGCAGCGTCCGGCCCCACCAGTCGTCCGTGTCACGGACGCCGGGCGGGACGGCGAAGACCGCCGAACCCACGTGCTGGATGTACTCGTTGAGTGCGTCGGACCCGGCGAGCCTGCGCTGCACCGGGATGAACCCCGTGCGCACGTCCCGCTGGTAGGCGAGGAAGAAGAGGCCGGCGTCGAGCCTGCCCAGACCGTCCGTGCCGTCGGTGAAGGAGTAGCCGCGGCGCAGGATCGTCGCGCCGTCGTTGGAGTCCGGGTGCGCCAGCCGTACGTGCGCGGTCGGCAGCATCGCCTTCAGGAACGGTTCGTCGCGCTCCTTCGCCTTGCCCACCGGGGCGCCCTCGCCCTTGTCCCGGCCGAAGATGTCCTCCTGCTCCTGCAGCGGAGCCCGGTCCCACGTCTCGATGTGCATCCGGATGCGCCGGGCGACGAGGTACGACCCCCCGGCCATCCAGCCGGTGCCGTCCGTCCCGTCCGCCCACACGTGCTTCTTCAGGGTGGCGTCGTCCGTGCCCGAGATGTTCCTGGTGCCGTCCTTGAACCCCATCATGTTGCGCGGGGTCTGCGTACCGGGCGTCGTCGAGGACGTCTTGCCGAACCCCAGCTGCGACCAGCGGACGGCGGTGCGTCCCATCCCGATCCGCGCGAGGTTGCGGATGGCGTGCACCGCGACCTGCGGGTCGTCGGCGCACGCCTGGACGCACAGGTCCCCGCCGCTGCGGGCGGCGTCGAGGTTGTCGCCGGGGAACTTCGGCAGATCCACGAGCGCTTCGGGCCGCCGGTCCTCCAGGCCGAAGCGGCCGCCGGCGAACAGGGAGGGGCCGAAACCGAGGGTGAGCGTCAGCCGGGACGGCCGCAGCCCCAGCGCCTCGCCCGTGTCGTCCGGCGGGGCCTGCGCCGGGCCCCCGTACGCCCCCTCGCCCACGGCCCTACCGGCTGTCATCCGCTCGGCGGCCCGGGTCCACTCCTTGAGCAGCGCGACGAGTTCCGCCCGGTCCTCGGTCGTCACGTCGAAGGCGGCGAAGTGCAGCCTGTCCTGCACGGCGGTGGCGATACCCGCCTGGTGCGCCCCGTGGAAGGGGACCGCCGCCCCGCTCTCCGACGCCGGTTCCGCCGCCCCGCCGGCCCGCACGGCGGCGACCGCGCCGCCCGCAGCCGCGGCACCGAGCGCGAGTCCGGCGCCGCCCCAGCCGAGCAGCGCCCGGCGCGACGGGGCGGGGGAGCCGCCGGTGGTCCTGCCCGTGTCCTCGGCCTCCGTCATGACGGCCCCGCTACTTCGTGACCGCGGCGGCCAGCTTGGACAGCGGCTCGGCGAGCGCGTTGACGGCGTCGGAGAGCTTCTTGCGGTCCGCCGTGCCGACCTTGTCGTACGAGGTGAAGTCGTAGGAGTCCTTGTCCGCGCGGTACTGGTCCAGCAGGGTGTCCAGCGCCGCGAACTGCTTGTCCAGGGAGGCGGTCAGCGCGGCGTCGTTCTTCGACGCGATCGGCTTGAGGAGCTCGTAGGACTTCTCCGCGCCCTCGACGTTCGCCTTGAAGTCGACGAGGTCGGTGTGGCTGTAGCGCTCCTCCTCGCCGGTGACCTTGCCGGTGGCGACCTCGTCGAGGAGCTCCTTGGCGCCGTTGGCCATCGACGTCGGCGTGATGTCGGCCCGGCCGACCCGCTTCTGCCAGTCGAGCAGGTCCTTGTAGAGGGTGGGCGCGAGGGCCTTCTCCTCGGCGCCCAGCTCCTTGTCCTGCCACAGCGCCTTCTCCAGGCGGTGCCAGCCGGTCCACTTCTGGCCGTCCTCCAGGCCGTCCTCGCGGACGTCGACCTTCGGGTCGATGTCACCGAAGGACTCGGCGACCGGTTCGGTGCGCTCCCAGCCGATGCGCGAGCCGGCGTACGCCTTCTTCGCGGCCTCGATGTCGCCCGCGGCGACGGCGTCCGTGAAGACCTTCACCTTGGGCAGCGTCTCGTCGGCCTGGGCCTGCACGTAGGTGCGGTAGCCGGCGACGGCCTCGTCCATCTCCGGGCTGCGCGCGGCGGCCTTGCCTCCGGTGACCTCGACCGTCTGCCGGATGCCCTTGCCCTTCATGCCGGGCTTGCAGGCGATCTCGTACGTGCCGGCCTTGATCTCGGCCGTGATCCTCGCCTTGGTGCCCGGGCCGATGTTCTCGCGCTCGGTGACGATCCGGTCGTCGGGGAAGAGGACGTAGACCTCGGTGACCTTGGACCCCTTGTTCTCCACGGCCAGTTCGACGTGGCCGGCCGGGATCTTCGTCGACGACACCGCGCAGGAGTCGTCCTCGGCGACCACCCGGACGGCGCCGTCGCCCTTGGCGTCGCTCTTCTCGGCGCAGCCCGTGACGGCGGTCAGTGCGGACACCGCGGCGACCGCGGTGACGACGGAGGAACGAAGGGCTCGCATGTGGGGCTCCACGAAGGTGAAAGAGCGGGAGGTGGTGCGGACGAACAGCAGGTGAGGCGCGCCTAACTTAACCGTGCCTTACCTCGCCTGTACCCGCGGCGACCGTGATTCGGATCTCACTCGAAACGACGCGGTCACAGAGCTCTCATGGGGAACCCACAGGATGGTCAAACGCGGGTCAAGTAAGCCTTTTCGGTACGACGAGCGGCACCCCGGTCCGCGGGTGGGGGAACACCTCGACCGGCTGCCGGTACACCTCGCCGAGCAGCGCGTCCGTGAACACCTCGGCGGGGGGCCCGGCCGCCGCGACGCGGCCGCCGTGCAGCACCACGGCCCGGTCCGCGTACGCCGCCGCGAGGCCCAGGTCGTGCAGCACCACGACCACCGCGTCCCCGGCGGCGGCCCGTTCGCGGCAGATCCGCAGGACCAGCTCCTGATGGCGCAGGTCCAGCGCGGCCGTCGGTTCGTCCAGGAGCAGCAGCGGTGCGCGCTGCGCGAGGACCCGGGCCAGCGCGACGCGGGCGCGCTCGCCGCCGGACAGCGCGGAGAAGGGGCGGGCGGCGAACTCACCGACCTCCGTCGCGGCCATCGCCGCCGCGACCGCGTCGTCGTCCTCCTCCTCGCGGGCCGTCCCCGCCCAGGGCGCCCGTCCCATCCGTACGACATCCTCGACCGGGAACGGGAAGGCGAGTGCGGCGGACTGCGGCAGCACCGCCCTGCGCAGGGCCAGTTCGGCGGCGGACCAGGCCGTGACAGGCCGGCCGCCGATGCGTATCGCGCCGTCGTCCACGGCCAGGTCGGCGGCCAGTGCCGCCAGCAGCGTCGACTTCCCGGCGCCGTTCGGTCCGACGAGGGCGAGCACCTCTCCCGCCCGGACGGTCAGCTCCACGGAGTCGAGGACCGGCCGGCCGCCGAGCTGGACGCCTGCCCCGGCCGCCTCGGCGGCGGCGGAGCCGAGGGGGACCGGGGAGGGCAGCTCCCGGCCGCGGGCCCCGAGCAGTGCCTTGAACGGGTTCATGCCCAACCACCTTGCTTGCGACGGGTCCTGCGTAGGAGCCAGAAGAAGAACGGGCTGCCCAGGAGCGCCGTCAGTACCCCGAGCGGGAGCTCGGCGGGGGCGGCGACGGTCCGCGCGGCGAGATCGCCCGCCACCAGCACCAGGGCGCCGCCCAGCGCGCTCCCCGGGACGAGGAAGCGGTGGCCGGGACCGTTCGCCATCCGCAGCAGGTGCGGGACGAGAAGCCCCACGAAGGAGATGATCCCGGCGACGGCGACCGCCGCGGCGGTCAGCAGCGCCACGACGAGGACGAGCACGATCCGCAGCCGTTCGACGTCGACGCCGAGATGCCGTGCGGGCCGCTCGCCGAGCGCGAGGAGGTCCAGCTTCCTTGCGTGGAAGGGGGCGACGAGGAGCCCCAGTACCGCGCACGGCAGTACGGCGAGCACTCTCGGCCAGGTCGCCTGGGACAGCGAGCCGAGCTGCCAGAAGGTGATCTGGGTGATCTGCGCGTTGTCGGCGAAGAAGATGAACACGCCGATCAGGGCGCCCGCGAAGGCGTTGACCGCGATACCGGTGAGGATCAGCGTCACCACCTCGGTCCGGCCGCCCGAGCGCGAGAGCGCGTACACGAGCAGGACCGTGGCGAGACCGGAGACGAACGCGCAGACGGTGATCGTCCAGGTGCCGAAGAAGGTCAGCCCGAGCGCGATCGAGGCGACGGCGCCGACCGCCGCGCCCGAGGAGATCCCGATGACGCCGGGCTCCGCCAGCGGATTGCCGAACACCCCCTGCATCAGCGCGCCGGCGCAGCCGAGGGAGGAGCCGACGAGCAGGGCGAGGACGACCCTCGGCAGCCGTACGTTCCACAGGACGCTCTCACCGACCCGGTCCAGGGCCTGCCCGCCGAGGCCCGCGCGGTGCTGGACGGAGGAGAGGACGTCGCCGAGCGGGATGTCGTACGCGCCGAGCCCGGCGGAGAGCAGGCAGCCGACGAGCAGCGCGGCGGACAGGGCGACCGTGAGGACGAAGGCCCTCCCGCGCCGCGCCGGGGCGTCCCCGGCCTCGGTGGCGGACGTGCCGTACGAGGCGGTCGTCACGCGCCCTTCCCTTCCTCGGGATAGAGCTGCTCGACCAGTTCGGCCAGGACCCGGTCGGTGCGCGGTCCGTAGTTCAGCAGCACCCCGTCGTCGATCGAGACGACCCGGCGGTCCATCCCCGCGGGTGTCTCCGCGACCCCGGGGATCCTCACCAGGCCGTCGACGCCGCCCACGGAGTCGAGGCCCTTGGTCATGACGAGGATCGCGTCCGGTGCCGCTTCGGCGAGCGCCTCGCTGGTGATGGCCGTGAAGTCCTTCGTCAGCCCGGAGGCCTTGCCCGCGTCGACGGCTCCCGCCGCTTCGAGCAGCGAACTCGCCCCGGACGCGCCGCCGCCCAGCAGATAGACGGAGGCCGTGCCGCGCAGATAGAGGAAGGCGACGCGTGGTCCGTCGTCCTCCGGGCGCGCGGGAATCGTCTTCCGCACGGCGGCGATGCGCGACCGAGTCCGCGCCTCCAGCTCGTCGCCCGCCGACTCCACGCCGAGGGCCGCGGCCACGGCGTCGATCCTGCGGCCCACGTCGGCGAGTTCCTTCGCGGGGTCGACGACGACCAGGGCGATCCCCGCGTCACGGATCTGGGACAGGGCCTCGGCGGGCCCCGTCGTGGTGTCCGCGAGGACGACCGTCGGCCGCAGGGACAGCACGCCCTCGGCCGAGACGTCATGAGCGCGCGTCACGACCGGCAGCTTCTCGGCCTGTTCGAAGGTCGCGGTGATGTCGCGGGCCACCACCTGCTCGCCGAATCCGAGCGTGAACACGATCTCGCTGAGCGATCCGGTGAGCGGGACGATCCGGTCCGCGGAGGTGACGGTGACGTCCTTGCCGTCCGCCGAGCGCACCGTGACGGGCAGCCGCGGCTCGGGCGCCCCGGCCAGCGGCTCCACGGCGTCGGCCGTCGCGGAGGCGGACGGCGTGGCGGCGGCCCGCCCGGCGGGCGTTCCCGTGTCGCATCCGGTCAGGGCCGCCGCGAGCGTCACGGCGACGGCCAGGGTCCCGAGCCGGCCGGTGCGCCGTCGCACGGCTCTTCGGCCCGCCGCGGCGGAGTACTGGGGAGAACGCACGGGTGCACCGTCCTGGGTCGTGCGGACGCGATGTGCCGGAGGGGTTCCGGCGCGCGCTGAAGTGATATTAGGTTAGCCTCACCTCACTAAGCTTAGGCTAGCCTTACTTCATCACTCGGAGGGCCTCCATGCCGTCGTCCCGATCCGTCCGCGCGCTCGCCGTCGCGCTCCTCGCGGTGCTGCCCGGAGCACTGCTCCCGGCCGCCGCCGCGCAGGCGGCGAGCCGCACGGTGCAGGGCGGCCGGCTGGACTGGGGCATCAAGTCCTCCTTCCAGAGCTACGTCACCGGGCCTATCGCCCACGGCAGTTGGAGCCTGACCGGCGGGGCCGCGACGGTCGGCGGAAGCCAGTTCCGCTTCCACTCGGCCACCGGCTCCTACGACCCGTCGAGCGGCGCCTTCCGGGCCGGGTTCTCCGGCGGGGTCCACTTCGTGGGTCACCGGCAGGCCGGCGGCGGCAACGAGCTCGACCTCACCATCAGCCGCCCCACGGTCCGGATCTCGGGAGGCGCCGGGACGCTGCACGCCGACATGGTCAGCAAGGAGCGGGGAAGCGGCCGGGTCACCACCGCGTCCCAGGTGCCGCTGGCCACCCTCGGCCTCTCCGGGATCGACATGAAGGGCGGCTCCACGCCTCTCGGCCTCGACAACGTCCCGGCGACGCTCACTTCGCAGGGTGCGACCGCCTTCGCCGGCTACTACGCGGCCGGGACACCGCTGGACCCGGTCAGCCTCTCCGTCGACACGAAGGCACCGGCTGCCGCGAAGCCGTCGAAGTCCCCGGCGTCCTCCCCTTCGCCCTCCGCGAAGAAGAAGGAGACCGCGGGCCGCTTCGAGGACGCCGCCGTGGACTGGGGCGTGCGCCGCACCTTCCGCGAGTACGTCACCGGCCCCATCGGACGCGGCAGGTGGACCCTCGCCGACGGCGCCCAGGACGGCGGGGCCGTCTTCCGCTTCCCCCGGGGCAAGGGCACGTACGACGCCGGGAGGAAGGAGCTGGACGCCGCCTTCGCGGGCAGTGTCCGCTTCACCGGAGCGGACGGTCTGGACCTGGAACTCGCCGGGTTCGCCGCGCGGGTCGCCTCCGGCAAGGGCACGCTCCTGGCGGACGTCACCAGGGGCGGCGCGACCGACAAGGCCGTTCCGCTCGTCACCTTCGCCGCCGGGGACCTCGCCCCCGAGGACGGTCTCGCCCTCCTCGCCGAGGCCCCCGCGACGCTCACCGCGGCCGGGGCCGAGGCCTTCGGCTCCCTCTACAAGGCCGGCACCGCGATGGACCCGGTCTCCCTCGCCGTCGTCGTCGACGCGAAGGCGGAACTGCCCGCGCTGCCCGACCTGGGCAGCGCGGCCGAACCGTCCGACGCGCCCGCGACGCCGTCCGACGCGACCCCTGCCGCCGCCGAGCCGGTGGCAGCGGAGTCCGGCTCCCGTACCCCTCTCGCCGTCGGGGGCGGGGCCGCGCTGATCGCGGCCGTCGCCGCCGTCCTGTACGCGGCGCGCCGCCGCCGCCGTACGGCACGGAACACCTGACCACCCTCTCCCGTCAACCACGTTCACCAGGAGTCACCGCCATGGCAGCCAACCGCCGCCCCATAGCCCTCGCCACAGCCGTCGCCACCGCGGCCGCCCTCGGCGCGACGTTCGCCCTTCCCGCCCTCGCCGCCGACAAGGTGACGCCCGCGGCCACGATGGAGCTGACGGACGGCACGCTCGACTGGGGCTTCAAGGAGTCCTTCCGCAGATACATCGGCGGCGCCGGCACGATCACCGTCAAGGACGGCGCCACCCAGGCGGCGGGCAACGGGGTCTTCACGTTCGGCAACGGCAGGGGTACCTACGACACCACCACCCACGGCACCGACACCGCCTTCGACGGCAGCGTCAACTTCAACGCCCACGGTGGCGTCCTCGACATCACCCTCTTCGACGTGAAGGTCTCGACGAGCGGCACGGCCGGCGCCGTCACGGTCGACCTGAAGACCCCGCAGGGCACCCAGGACGACGTCGCGTTCGCCGCGCTCGACCTGTCGGCGGTCCGGCCCGGGCAGGGCGAGGGCGGCGCGATGGTCTTCAAGGACATCCCCTCGAAGCTGACGAAGGCCGGCTCGACCGCCTTCAACGGCATGTACGGGGAGGGTGAGGTCCTGGACCCGGTCACGCTGTCGGTCAAGGCGGTCACGACGCCCCCGACCGAGGAGCCCACGAAGGAGCCGACGAAGGAACCGACGAAGGAGCCGACGAAGGAGCCCACCCAGAAGCCCACCGACGAGCCGACGAAGGAGCCCACCGGGAAGCCGACGGCCACCCCCACGGACAAGCCCACCACCCCGGCCTCCCCGAACCCCTCCGCGTCGGCCACCACCCCGGCGGCCGTACGGGGTGAGGTCGTCGACGGCACCCTGGACTGGGGCGTGAAGGAGTCCTTCCGCTCGTACGTCACCGGCCCCGTCGCGAACGGCACGGTCGAGACGTCGGGCGGCGCCACCGCCTCGGGCGCGGGCTACCGCTTCCCGGACGCGACCGGCACCTTCGACGCCGACGAGCAGACGCTGGACGCCGAGTTCGGCGGCACCGTCCGCTTCCTGGGCCACAAGGAGGGCGACGCCTACACACTCGACCTCTCCCTCACGGGACTCGAGGTCCAGGTGAAGGACGGCGCCGGAACCCTGGTCGCCGACGTCGCGAGCAAGGACCGCGCGACCAAGAAGGTCACCACGTACACCGGCCTCGCCGTCGCCGACCTGAAGCTCCCCGGTGGTGAACTCGCAGCGAAGGGTGGCGTGGTGACTCTCTCGGACGTGCCCGCCACTCTGACCGCGGACGGCACCGAGGCGTTCGGCGGCATGTACGCCAAGGGCACCCCGCTCGACGCCCTGACCGTCTCCGTCGCCCTCGACGAGGACGCCGAACTCCCCGGCGGCACCGGCGGATCGGGCGGTACGGGCGGCACCGGCGGCAGCGGGACCACGTCCGGCGGCACGTCCGGCGGCGGCACCGTGGGCGGCGGCGGCACCGTGGGTGGTTCGAGCTCCCTCGCCTCCACCGGATCCGGCCTGCCGGCCGGTGCGCTGTTCGCCGCCTCCGGCGTCGTCGTCGCGGCGGGCGCCGGCGTGATGATCGCCGCACGCCGCCGCCGGACCGTCTGACCCCGTCCCCGCGGTACGAGGGCCGCACCGGCACGGCGTGCCGGTGCGGCCCTCGTGGCGTCGGGGCACCCCGAGCGGTGCTTGAATGCGCATGTGAACGACTTCGACGTACCCGAAGGCATCGACGTACTGCGTGTGTTCTGCGGACCGGACGGCCGCCACGGCAACGCGCTCGGCGTCGTGCGCGACGGGCGCAGGTACCCCGACAACGAGTCCCGGCAGGCGCTCGCGCGGAAGCTCGGCTTCAGCGAGACGGTGTTCGTGGACGACCCGGAGCGCGGCACCGTCGACATCCGCACCCCCGGGCTGCGGCTCCCGTTCGCCGGGCATCCGCTCGTCGGAGCCGCCTGGCTGCTCGACCTGGAGGTCCTGGAGCTGCCGGTCGGGGACGTGACGGCACGCCAGGACGGCGAGTTCACCTGGATCACGGCCCGCCCGGAGTGGGCGCCGCCGAGGCGGCTGGAGCGGTACGCGTCGGCCGCGGAGGTCGAGGCGCTGACGGGACCGCCGCCCGGCGAGGGCTGGCTCTACGTCTGGGCCTGGGAGGACGAGGCCGCCGGCCGCGTGCGGGCGCGGGCCTTCCCGCGCCGCGACGACGGCGTCGACGAGGACGAGGCGACGGGCGCCGCGGCCATGCTGCTGAGCGCGGAGCTCGGACGGGCCCTCAACATCACACAAGGACACGGCTCCCAGATCCTCACCGCACCCGCGCCGGACGGCACGATGGAGGTCGGGGGCCGCGTCCTTCTGGTGGTCACGTCCTGAGCGGGACGGACGGGCGGTCCTACGCGCTGAGCGGGAAGGCCTCGCCGAGCTCGTGGAAGACGGCGGTGTTCAGCGCGAAGGCGCGCTTGCACTCGTCGACGATGCGCTGCTTCTCCAGGTCGTCGGCGTTCACCGCGTCCAGCAGCTCCCGGTAGTCCCGCTTGAAGGCGGCCGGGTTGGAGATCTGCTCGAACACGTAGAACCGCACCCCGTCGCCCTTGCGCTCGAAGCCCCAGGTCTTCTCCGCGGTGCCGCGGATGATCTGGCCGCCCGAGAGGTCCCCGAGGTACCGCGTGTAGTGGTGCGCGACGTATCCGGCGGGCCAGTCCCGGGCGCACTCGGCGACCCGTGCGGCGTACGCGGCGGTGGCCGGCAGCGGCTCCAGGCCCTCGCGCCAGTTCTCGCCCCGCAGATGGGCCAGGTCGCGCTCCAGCTCGGCCGTGCGCATGAGCTCCGGCTGGATGAAGGGCCCGGCGACCGGGTCCTCGCGCAGGGTCTCCGCACCGTCCTCCAGCGCCCGGTAGACGAACCACAGCTGCTCGGTGTAGCGCGTGTACGCGGCCACCCCGAGCCGGCCGCCGAGCATGTCGCTCATGAAGGTCGAGGACTCGGCCTCCGTGTGCTGCTCGTGCGACGCGGTGCGGATGAGGGTCGAGAAGGGCGTGGTGGTGGCGGTCGAGTCCAAGGCGGGCCTCCGGGGACCGAGGGGGACGGGAAGTCCGGACAGAAACGTGCATACCGGCAGCAGCTGAACGCGCCGCCGCGCAACGATAGGCTGATCCTCCTACTTAGGTTTACCTAAGTCAACAGGTTCCCGACTGTCTGTCGGTAAGGGCTGCCGGCAAGGGTTCCGCAGGACCGGCCGTCCTACGGGAGAGTCAGGATCTCCGCCCCGGTCTCGGTCACCACCAGTGTGTGCTCGAACTGCGCGGTCCGCTTCCGGTCCTTCGTGACCACGGTCCAGCCGTCCTCCCACATGTCGTAGTCGTGGGTGCCGAGCGTCAGCATCGGCTCGATGGTGAAGGTCATCCCGGGCTGCATCACGGTCGTGGCGTGCGGGCTGTCGTAGTGCGGGATGATCAGACCGGAGTGGAACGAGGAGTTGATCCCGTGCCCGGTGAAGTCCCGCACCACCCCGTAGCCGAACCGCTTCGCGTACGACTCGATGACGCGCCCGATCACGTTGATCTGCCGCCCGGGCCGCACCGCCTTGACGGCGCGGTTCAGTGACTCCCGGGTGCGCTCCACGAGGAGGCGCGACTCCTCGTCGACGTCGCCGCAGAGGTAGGTGGCGTTGTTGTCGCCGTGCACGCCGTCGATGTACGCGGTGACGTCGAGGTTCACGATGTCGCCGTCACGCAGGACGGTGGAGTCGGGGATGCCGTGGCAGATGACCTCGTTGAGCGAGGTGCAGAGCGACTTCGGGAAGCCCCGGTAGCCCAGGGTCGACGGGTAGGCCCCGTGGTCCACCATGAACTCGTGCGCGACCCGGTCGAGTTCGTCGGTCGTGACCCCCGGGGCGATGTGCTTGGCGGCCTCCTCCATCGCCTGCGCCGCGATACGGCCCGCGATCCGCATGCGCTCCACGGTGTCGGAGTCCTGGACCTCCGGCCCGGTGTACGGGGCCGGGGCGGGCTTCCCCACGTACTCGGGGCGCCGGATCTTTCCGGGGACGGAACGGACGGGAGTGATCTCCCCTGGTGCGAGCAGCGACTGGCCAGACATGTCAGCGAGTCTAACCAGCGTCCTCGGGGCACCATGGCAACGAGGAAAGGATCCCGCAATGGCCCTGTTCAAGAAGCGCACGGTGGGCAAACCGGGCGAATGGTACTACTGCCTGGAGCACAAGAAGGTCGAGGAAGGGCCCGAGTGCCCGGGGAAGGACCGTTTCGGCCCGTACACCACGCCGGGGGAGGCGCAGCGCGCGATGGACACGGCGCGTGAGCGGAACCTGGAGTGGGAGAACGACCCGAAGTGGCACGACCGCACGGAGGGGCCGGGGGACGGGACACCGGGCCCGGCCTGACCGGGGCCGGGGGTGCCCGGCGGATCGCGCCGGAGCGGGTGGCGGGCGTCTGTCGCCCCTCCGGTTCCGGCCGGGGCGCCTGTCGCCCCCTCCGGTTCCGGCCGCCCCCGGCTCCGGCCCGTCGTGGTCAGTCCGTGTGGATCGCGTCCAGGGCGGCGAGGGACCCGGCGTCGAGCGTGACGGTCCCCGCGGCGACGTTCGCCTCCAGGTGGGAGGCGTCGGCGGTGCCCGGGATCAGCAGGGTGCCCGGGGTGTGGTGGAGGAGCCAGGCCAGCCCGATCTGGGCGGGGGTGGCGCCGAGGGAGCCGGCGACCTCCCGCACGACCGGGTGTTCGGTGACCTTGGGGAGGCCGGGGAAGGCGCTGCCGAGGGGGAAGTAGGGCACCCAGGCGATGCCGTGGGCGGCGCAGGTCCGCGCCAGTTCCTCGTCCTCGCGGGCCAGCAGGCTGTAGGCGTTCTGTACGCAGGCGATCCCCACCGGGAGCGCCCGGCGCAGGTCGTCGAGGCCGATGGTGCTCAGGCCGATGGCACCGATCTTGCCCTCGTCGCGCAGGGCGGCCATCTCGGCGAGCTGGTCGTCGAGGTCGACGATCTGGTCGGGACCGGCGGACAGCCCGAAGCCCGACGTGGTGGCGCGGCGCAGGTTGACGAGGGGGATCCGGTCCAGGCCGAGGCTCTTGAGGTTGGTCTCGACGTCGGCGCGGAGCTCGGCGGGGTGCTGGGCGTACCGCATCGGTGCGGGGCCGCCGGGGTCGGGGGTGGCGCCGACCTTGCTGACCACGGTGACGCCGTCCTGGGGGCGGATCGCTTCGCGGATCAGGTCGTTGGAGTAGCCGTCGCCGTAGAACTGCGCCGTGTCGATGTGGTCGATGCCGAGTTCGACCACGCGGCGCAGGAGGGCCAGCGCGCCGGTGCGGTCCTCGGCCATCCGGTGGAGCTGCATCGCGCCGTAGCCGATGCGCGAGACGGTGCGGTCGCCGAGCCGGCCGGCCCCTCCGGCGCGGGTGGCGCCGGTGGCCGTGGTGGGTGAGGAGGGCAGGGGGGAGGCGGGGGAGGTCATGGGGGTCCGTCCTCGGATGTGAGATGCTGGGATCGAGTGGAGGAATCCTCCACTTCTTATGACCGTAACAGGAAGCGGAGGAATCCTCCACCATGGCCCAGCGCGCCTCCGGCGACCCCGCCTCCCCGGAATCCGGCACACCGCGTGCCGCCCGGACCGACGCACGCCGCAACCGCGACAAGATCGTCCAGGCGGCCCGGGCCGCCTTCACGTCAGCCACGGGACCAGTGGCGCTGGAGACCGTCGCCCGGCAGGCGGGCGTCGGGATCGCCACGCTCTACCGCAACTTCCCGACCCGCGACGCACTGGTGGAAGCGGTCTACGAGAACGAACTGGACGCCGTCGCCGCCTGCGCCCCCGCACTCCTCCAGGAGCTGCCCCCGCGTGCCGCGCTCCGCGCCTGGATGGACCGCTACCTGGCCTTCTCCGCGACCAAGCACGCGATGCACAAGGACCCCCGCGTCGGCCCCACCGCCGGTAGGACGGCGCCCCTGCTCCCCACCCGCGTACGCATCGGCGAAGCCGTGGAGACGCTGCTGAGCGCCGGGGCGCAGGACGGATCGCTGCGCACGGACGTCGACGCCGACGACGTCACCACGCTCCTCCTGGGCGTCTCCCTCGCCGCGGTGGCGGGCATCGACCCCGAGCAGACGGCACGCCACCTCGACCTCGTCGCCGACGCCCTGACCACCCCGGGACACCGCCCCTGACCCGTCCGGCGCGGGGAGGACCCTCCGCCCACCGGACCCGTCACCACCGGGCCGGCGGCGGGGCGGTCAGCTGGTCGGCCAGCCGTGACAGCCGGTCCCGGAACGTGCGGCGCCCCCGCGGTGAGGGCGCGCCGTTCTCCCCGGCCGCCGCGCTGACCAGGTGCTGCACCGTGTCCAGGTCGACCTCGTCCTCGTCGGAGACCGTCAGCGCCTCATGGGCGAGGCCCCGCACCTCGGGATCGCCGCCGTCCAGCGAGAGGACCGTCGCCCCCGCGCGGCGCGCGTCGTGCACGCGCTCCAGCAGACCGCCGTCCGGCCGCTCCGGCGCCACCACGAGCAACGTCTCGCCGCGCCCCGCCGCCTCGATCCGGCCCAGACCGACGGCCAGGTGCACCGGGTCGTCCGGCTCGACCCGGTGCCGCACGAGCGTGGGCCGCAGCTGCGGCAGACCCGACCAGGTCGACTCGTCCACCAGGTGCGCGGCCATGTGCCACGGCTCGTAGACCTCGGTCCCCACCAGCAGCAGCCCGCCGCCCCGCGGGACGACCGACGACCGCAGGGTCCGGGCGAACCCCCGGGCGGCCGAGGGCCACTCCGTCCCGGCGAGCACCTCACGCAGCAGCGCGACACGTACGGCATCCATGGCCCGGCATCATGCCGCCCGCCCGTTCCCCGTGACTGCCCGACCGGGGTAATCCACCCGAACGGGATCCGGGCACCCACACCCTCCGTGACGCGTGACGCGTGAGGCGTGTCGCAGAGGGAGGAGGTGCCGGTTCCCTCTCCCTACCTCGCAGTAGGGTCGGCGCCATGACTACGAATGACAGTGGAAGCGCCCCCAAGCCCCCCGCCAAGGACCCCTGGGACCTCCCCGACGTGTCCGGCCTGACCGTCGGCGTGCTCGGCGGAACCGGCCCCCAGGGCCGCGGCCTCGCCTACCGTTTCGCCCGCGCCGGACAGAAGGTCGTCATCGGCTCGCGCGCCGCCGACCGCGCCGAGGCCGCCGCCGCCGAGCTCGGCCACGGCGTCGAGGGCGCCGACAACGCGGAGTGCGCCCGCCGCAGCGACGTCGTGATCGTCGCCGTGCCGTGGGACGGCCACGCCAAGACGCTCGAGTCCCTGCGCGAGGAGCTCACCGGGAAGCTCGTCGTCGACTGCGTCAACCCGCTCGGCTTCGACAAGAAGGGCGCCTACGCCCTGAAGCCCGAGGAGGGCAGCGCCGCCGAGCAGGCCGCCGCCCTGCTGCCGGACTCCCGGGTGACCGCCGCCTTCCACCACCTCTCGGCGGTGCTGCTCCAGGACGAGACGATCGAGGAGATCGACACCGATGTGCTGGTGCTGGGCGAGGCCCGCGCCGACACCGACACCGTGCAGGCCCTCGCGAGCCGCATCCCCGGCATGCGGGGCATCTTCGCCGGCCGCCTCCGCAACGCGCACCAGGTCGAGTCGCTCGTGGCGAACCTGATCTCCGTCAACCGCCGCTACAAGGCACACGCGGGGCTGCGCACCACCGACGTGTGAGCCCGTGCCCCGAGCCGAATCGGGCATGAGGGACACTGGACGGGACCGCACCATCCCCGGACAGGAGCACCCGCCCTCATGCCCCGCCTCGCTTTCTACGCCATCGCCGTCTGCGTCCTCGCCGTCGCGGCGGCCGTGATCTCCTTCGTCCAGGGCGGCGTCCTGCTGGGCGTCGTCTGGGTGCTGCTGGTCGGCCTCTCCTCGAACATGGCGTGGTTCTACGTCCGCAAACACCGGATGGAGTCCCGCGCCGAGGCCTCCTAGCGGATCAGCGCGCAGCCCGGGTCCTGGTCGCCGAACCACTCCTGCCAGAAGCGGTAGGTGTCGAGCCCGCAGTACGTCTCGACCTCGCTGACGCCCAGGCCCCGCAGCAGCGCGTCCACCGCGTCGAAGAACACCCCGTTGACCTCCGGGATCCAGAGCAGCGCGAAGACCGCGATGAGCCCGAAGGGCGCGAACGGCTCCACCTGGCGCCGCACCTTGTACGAGAGCCACGGCTCGATCACGCCGTAGCCGTCGAGCCCCGGGACCGGCAGGAAGTTCAGGATGGCCGCCGTCACCTGGAGCAGGGCCAGGAACGCCAGCGCGAGCCGGAAGGTCAGCGGGACGCCGTCCAGCCCGCCCAGCCAGAACGGCGCCGTGCAGACGACGGCGAACAGGACGTTCGTCAGGGGACCGGCCGCCGAGATCAGGCTGTGCTTCCAGCGCCCGCTGATCCGCCCCCGCTCGATGTAGACCGCACCGCCCGGCAGGCCGATGCCGCCCATGATCACGAAGAGCACGGGCAGCACGATGCTCAGCAGGGCATGGGTGTACTTGAGGGGGTTGAGCGTCAGATAGCCCTTCGCCCCGATCGAGATGTCGCCGCTGTGCAGCGCGGTGCGCGCGTGCGCGTACTCGTGGAGGCAGAGCGAGACGATCCAGGCCGCGGTGACGAAGAGGAAGACCGCGAAGCCGGTCTGCTCGGCGAAGTCCGTCCACACCGCCCAGCCCGAGACGGCCATGACGGCGACGATCCCGAGGAAGATCGGGCTGACCCGCCGGTCGCTGGGGCGGCGGAACGCGGTGGTCATCGGCGGCTCTCCTGAGGGCTTCTGGACGGCGGCTGGAGCCCCCGAGCGTACGGGTGACAGGGCGGGAACGTGTCACGGAAGGTGGTAGTTCCTCGCCGGGCGGAGCAGTCGCGGACAATGGGGCCCGTGCACTACGGCATCCTCGGTACCACCCGCGTCCTCCGCCCCGACGGCACCGCCGTCGCCCTCGGCGGGGCGCGGCTGCGCGCCCTGCTCACCGTGCTCGCCCTGAGCCCGGGGCGTACGGTCCCGGCCGGGGTGCTCATCGACGAGGTCTGGGACGGCGACCCGCCCGCCGACGCCCCCGGCGCCCTGCAGGCGCTCGTCGGCCGCCTCAGGCGCGCGGTGGGCCGGGACGCCGTCGAGTCCGTCACGAGCGGTTACCGTCTCGCCGCAGGCCCGGACTCCGTCGACCTGCACCGTTTCGAGCGGCTCGCGGGGGAGGGCGCCCGGGCGCTGGAGGACGGCGACGCGACGAAGGCCGCCACGGTCCTCGACGAGGCACTCGCCCTGTGGCGCGGCCCCGCCCTCGCCGACCTGCCGGACCGCGCCGTGGCCGCGGCCCGCTGGGAGGCCAGGCGCCTGGACGCCCGCCGGACCCGGATCGAGGCCCTCCTCGCGCAGGGCCGTGCCGGCGAAGCCCTGCCCGAACTCGCCGGGCTCTGCGCCGACCACCCCCTCGACGAACCCCTGCAGGCCCTCCGCATCCGGGCGCTGCGGGACACCGGACGCACCGCGCGGGCCCTCGCGGCGTACGACGAGGTGCGCGCCCTGCTCGCCGACCGGCTGGGCACCGACCCGGGACCCGCCCTGCGTGCCCTGCACGAGGGGCTGCTCCACCAGGAGCCGCCCGCCCCCGCCCCCGCATCCCGTCCCGGGCGGCGGGGCAATCTGCGGGCCAGGCTCACGAGCTTCGTGGGGCGCGAGGCGGACCTCGCGGACCTGCGCGAGGACCTGACCCGCGCCCGGCTCGTCACCCTCATGGGCCCCGGCGGCGCCGGCAAGACCAGGCTCTCCCAGGAGGCCGCCGAGTCCGTGGACCCGGCGGCCTGGCCGGACGGCGTCTGGCTGGCCGAACTCGCCCCGGTCGACGACGCCGAAGCGGTGCCCGAGGCCGTCCTCACCGCGCTCGGCGGCCGCGAGACGGTGCTGCGCGGAGCGGGCGCCGAGGAGCTCCGGGCGGCCGAACGGGCCGCGGGCGAACCGCTCGCCCGGCTCACCGAACACTGTTCCGGGCGCCGCATGCTGCTGCTCCTGGACAACTGCGAGCACGTCATCGAGCAGGCAGCGGCTCTCGCCGACCATCTGCTGGCCCGCTGTCCGGGGCTCACCGTTCTCGCGACCAGCCGTGAACCCCTGGGCGTACCCGGCGAGTTCGTCCGGCCGGTCGGCCCGCTGCCCGAGGCGACGGCGTTGCGCCTGCTCGCCGAGCGCGGCGCCGCCGCCAGGCCGGGCTTCCGGGTCGACGCCGACACGGAGACCGCGGCGGCCTGTGCCGAGGTCTGCCACCGCCTCGACGGACTCCCGCTCGCCGTCGAACTGGCCGCCGCCCGGCTGCGCATGCTCACCCCGCGTCAGATCGCCGACCGTCTGGACGACCGCTTCCGCCTGCTGACCAGCGGCAGCCGCACCGTGCTGCCGCGCCAGCAGACCCTGCGCGCGGTCGTCGACTGGTCCTGGGACCTTCTGGACGAGCACGAACGCACCGCTCTGCGCCGGCTGTCGGTCTTCTCCGGCGGCTGCACCCTCGACGCTGCCGAGGCGGTCTGCGCGGACCGGCCGCAGGACGCGCGCGACGTCGCCGGGACGCTCGGCTCGCTCGTCGACAAGTCACTCGTCGTCGCCGCCCCCGCCATGGACGGCGGGATGCGGTACCGCCTCCTGGAGACCATCGGCGAGTACGCCGCCGAACGGCTCGGCGAGGCCGGGGAGGGCGACGTCGTCGAACGCCGGCACCTCGTGTTCTACCGGGAGCTGGCCCGTACCACCGACCCCGAACTCCGCGGCGCCGGACAGCTCGCCGCCCTCGACCTGCTCCAGCGCGAGTACGAGAACCTGCGTACCGCGCTGCGGCACGCCGTCACCGCGCGCGACGAGCAGGAGTCGCTCAGCATGGTGCTCTCGCTCGCCTGGTACTGGCAGATGCGTGACCTGCGCGCCGACGCCCTCCAGTGGGCCGATGCCGTCTCCGCGCTCAGCCCCGACCCGTTCGCCGGGCCCGCGGTCCCCGCGCCCTCGCTCACCGAACGCTGCACCGACGCGCCGCCGCCGATGGGGCCCGAGCTGCTCCAGGAGGCGCGGCGCCAGGTGGCTCTGCTCAAGATGGCCAACATGGACCACGCGATGGACTTCTGGGCGAACGAGGGCGACATGGCGCGCCTGCGGGTCATCGCCGCCACCTACCGCCCCGGCCAGCCGCAGACCTGCCGCAACCTGGGCATGCTCTGGTTCTTCGCCGTCATGCTCACCGGGGAGGTACAGGACCTCCGCGGGCTGCTGGACGAGACGGTGCGCGCCGCCCGGGGGCTCGGATCCGACTGGGAGCTGGCCTCCGCCCTCCAGATGCGTGCCAACGTGCTGGCCAACCGGACCGACTGGGCGGGCGCCGCACACGCGGACGCCGACGAGAGCCTGGAGATCTTCGGCCGCCTCGGCGACGACTGGGGTGCGGCGGAGGCGCTCTCCGCCCGCGGCGAGGTCAACGAGAAGGCGGGCGACCACACCCGGGCCGCCGAGGACTACCAGGCCGCGATCGGCTACGCGGAGAAGCTCGACGCCCGGGCCCAGGTGCTGGTGCTCCGCACCCGGTACGCGGCCGCACTCGTCGAGCTCGGGCGTGTGCCGGAGGGCGAGGCGATCCTCCGGGACGTGCTGGCCCAGGGGCGGAACAGGGGGCACGAGGCGACGGCGTTCGCCCGGTTCTTCCTGGCCTTCGCCCTGGGTGCGACGGGGCGCACGGCCGAGGCCCGCGAGCACCTCGCCGTGCTGCAGGCGGACTTCAGGGCGGAGTCCGTAGGTGTCTTCGAGGCCTTCGTGCTGGGTGGCCTGGCCTGGCTGGACAACCAGGACGGGCTGTACGCGGACGCCCTGGCCCGGGGCCGGGAGGCACTGATGCGGGCCGACGACCGGCTGTCGCAGATGGTGGCGCCGGACATGCACGTGCTGTACCTGTTCACGGTGGCACGCGCGCTGGGCGGGCTCGGCGAGGAGCGTGGGGCCGCTCTCGGGGCACGGCTGCTGGCGGCCGGTCAGGCGCTGCTGCCGGAGGGGCATGTGCCGACGTCGGTGGAGCGCGCCGACCGCGACGCGGCCGGCAAACTGGCCCGCGGGGTCCTCGGGGACACCGCCTACGAGGCGGCGTACGCCGAGGGCGGTGGCCTCTCCATGGAGGAGGCCACCGCCCTCGTCGGCGCGTACGCGGGTGAGTAGGCGTCAGGAAGCCTTGCGGAACTTGGACACCGCGAGCGGGGCCATGACGACCGTGATGGTGACGGTCCAGCCGAGCGTCAGCCAGACCGAGTTGCCGAGCGGGCCGCCCATCATCAGTCCACGGGCCGCGTCGGCCAGGTTGGACAGCGGGTTGTAGTCGGTGAACGTCTGGAGCCAGCCGGGCATCGTCTGTGTCGGGGCGAAGATGGAGGAACCGAACTGGAGCGGCATCATCACGATCATCCCCATTCCCTGGACGGCCTGGGCCGTCTTCAGGCTCAGTCCGAGCAGGATGAAGATCCACATGATGGCGGCGCCGAAAGCGGCCGCCAGGGCGATCGCCCCGATCAGCCCGAGCACCGAACCGTGGAGCTCCATGCCGAGGGCGAAGCCCATGCCCAGCAGGATCAGTGTGGCGACCGTCATCCGGCCGAGCTCGACCACGATCTTGGCGATGAGCACCGAGGAGCGGGCGATCGGCATGGTGCGGAACCGGTCCATGACCCCCTTGCGGAAGTCGTCGTTGACACCGGAACCGACCGCCATGGCGATGTTCATGCCCATCATCGCCATCAGGCCGGGGATCAGGTAGTTCAGGTAGTCCTGCCGGTCACCGCCCATGCTGCTGCCGACCGAGCCGCCGAAGACGTAGACGAACAGCAGCACGAAGATGACCGGCATCAGGAGCGCGTCGAACATCGACTCCGGATCCTTCTTGATCTGGAGCAGGTTGCGCCGCACCAGCGCGCCGATGTGGCGCAGGTTGCTCCGCAGCCCTATCCGGCCCTCGTCGTGGAGCTCCGTGGCCGGTGCCGCCGCCTCGGTGGGGGCGGGCGTCAGAGTCGTCGTGCTCATGCCGCGACCTCCTGGGGGATCGTGTCGGTGACGGGGGTGGCCTTGTCGCCCGTGATGGCCAGGAACACCTCGTCCAGGCTGGGCAGGGCGGTGGAGACGTGGGCGAGCGAGAAGCCCCGGGCGCCGAGCAGCCCGATGACGGCGGTCAGCTGCGCGTCGCTGAGGATCGGTACGTAGAGCAGTCCCTCGTCCGGGACCGCCTGCGCACCGGCGACGCCGTCGAGACCCGCCTCGCGCAGGGCCTGGGCCATCGCGGCCAGTTCGGCCGGGTCGGAGGGGCGGATCTGGAGGGTGCGGCCGCCGACCTTGGCCTTGAGCTCGTCGACACCGCCCCGGGCGATGATCCTGCCGTGGTCGATGACGGTGAGCTCGCTGGCGAGCTGTTCGGCCTCTTCCATGTACTGGGTGGTGAGCAGCACGGTCGCGCCCTCCGCGACCATCCGCTGCACCTCGTCCCAGACCTCGTTGCGGGTGCGGGGGTCGAGCCCCGTGGTCGGCTCGTCCAGGTAGAGGACGGCCGGGCTGCCGATCATGGACGCGGCCAGGTCCAGCCGCCGCCGCATGCCGCCGGAGTAGTCCATCGCGGCCTTCTTCGCCGCGTCGGTGAGCGAGAAGCGCTCCAGCAGCTCGTCGGCGCGGGACCGGGCCTTCTTGCGCGGCAGGTCGAGCAGCCGCCCGATCATGTAGAGGTTCTCCCAGCCGGAGAGCTTCTCGTCGACCGAGGCGTACTGCCCGGTCAGGCCTATGGTGCGGCGGAGCTGGCGGGGCTGCTTCACCACGTCGTAGCCCGCCACGACCGCGTGCCCGGCGTCGGGCCGGATCAGGGTGGACAGGCAGCGTACGAGGGTGGTCTTGCCGGCACCGTTGGGACCGAGCACGCCGAGGACGGTGCCCTCGCGCACATCGAGGTCCACGCCGTCCAGCGCCTTGGTCGTGCCGTAGTGCTTGACCAGCCCCCGTACCTCGACGGCGTTCGTGCCGCCCCTGAGGTTCTTGTCGTTTCGCGTCATGGACACCATCAGACCAGCCGCCACCGACAAGTCACCGACAAGTCACCGACATGTCGCTGACAGCGGACCGACAGCCCCGCGGCCGTTCCGCCGGCCGAGCGGCGGGTGGACGGGCGACAGCCCGCCGATGGGGGAAGTCGGCGGGCTGTCGGTGGTGCGGCAGTGGTCTGAGGGGCGTCAGTGGAAGGTGTGCTCCGCCGCCGGGAACGTGCCGCCGACGACCTCGTCGGCGTACGCCTTGGCGGCGTCGGTCATCACCTGACGCAGGTTGGCGTACTGCTTGGTGAAGCGCGGCACCTTGCCGCCGGTCAGGCCGACCATGTCCGTGTAGACCAGCACCTGTGCGTCCGTCTCGGGACCGGCGCCGATCCCGACGGTCGGGATGTGCAGGATGCGGGTGACCTCGGCGGCCAGCTCGGCCGGCACGAGCTCCAGGACGACGGCGAACGCACCCGCGTCCTGCACCGCCTTCGCGTCGCGCAGCAGCTGCTGCGCGGCCTCCTCGCCGCGGCCCTGCACCCGGTAGCCCATGGCGTTGACGGACTGCGGGGTCAGGCCGATGTGGCCCATGACCGGGATCCCGGCCTCGACCAGGAGGCGGATCTGCTCGTGGGAGCGCTCGCCGCCCTCCAGCTTGACCGCGCCGACACCGGCGTCCTTGATCAGCCGGGTGGCGTTGCGCAGGGCCTGGACCGGGCCCTCCTGGTACGCCCCGAAGGGCAGGTCGGCCACGATGAGGGCGCGACTCGTGCCCCGTACGACGGCGGCCGAGAGGATGGTCATCTCGTCCATCGTGACGGGCACGGTGGTCTCGTAGCCGAGGTGGCAGTTGCCCATGGAGTCGCCGACGAGCATGACCGGGATGCCGGCCTCGTCGAAGACGGACGCGGTCATCGCGTCGTAGGCGGTGAGCATGGGCCACTTCTCGCCGCGCTCGGTGGCGGCGGCGATGTCGTGGACGGTGATGCGGCGGGTGCTGGTGCCCCCGTAGAGGGCCTTACCGGCGCCGGGAGTGGGGCCCGCGGGGGGTGTGGCGGACTGGTTCTGCGCAGCCTGAAGCGACATGGCCAACGGCTCCTTCGTCATCTCGAGGCGCCCTGACGGCGTCCCCGGATCCCTTCCATGGTGGCATCCCGCGACCGTTCCCGTGAAGTGGGCCCACCGGGCCCGTCGACCGGTGCGCGGCAGTCGGGTAAAGTCTTTCCAATACGAGACGGTCTCGTATCGTAAGTCGGCTAGGGTCGTGGCCATGTCCATACCGTCCGGCGCCCCTGCCGCCGCGCCCCGTGTCCCCGAGGCGGTCCACCGCCGCCGCTGGGCCATCCTCGGCGTCCTCATGTTCAGCCTGCTCATCATCGTGCTGGACAACTCGATCCTGAACGTCGCGGTCAAAACGATCGCCAGCCCCGCGCCGACCGGCATCGGCGCCACCCAGAGCGAGCTCGAGTGGGCGATCAACTCCTACACGCTCGTCTTCGCCGGGCTGCTCTTCACCGCCGGACTGCTGGGTGACCGCCTCGGCCGCAAGAAGGTCCTGCTCGGCGGCACCCTGGTCTTCGGCCTGGGCTCCGCCCTCGCCGCGTTCTCGGCCTCGCCCGGCGAACTCATCACCTGGCGCGCGCTGATGGGCCTCGGCGCCGCGTTCGTGATGCCCGCCACCCTCGCGGTCCTGATGAACGTCTTCGAGCGCGACGAGCAGCCCAAGGCCATCGGCATCTGGGCCGGCGGCGTCGGCCTCGGCATCGCGATCGGCCCGATCACCGGCGGCCTGCTCCTGGAGCACTTCTGGTGGGGATCGATCTTCCTGGTCAACGTGCCCGTCGTGATCGTCGCGCTGATCGCCATGGCCGTCCTCGTACCCGACTCGCGGGACCCCGCCCCCGGTCGCGTCGACCCGCTCGGGGTCGTCCTGTCCATCGTCGGCCTGGTCCTGCTGGTCTACGGCATCATCCGCGGCGGCGAGCTCGCCTCCTTCACCGATGTCACCGTCCTCGCGCCGTCGATCGGCGGACTGGTGGTGCTCGCGGTCTTCGTCCGGCACGAGAAGCGCAGCGCCCACCCGTCGATCGACATGTCCTCCTTCCGCAAGCCCGCGTTCTCCGCCGCCGTCGCCGCCATCGCGCTGGTCTTCTTCGCGCTCATGGGCGTCACCTTCTTCTCCGCCTTCTACCTGCAGAGCGTGCGCGGCTACACCGCGCTGGAGTCCGGGCTGCTGATCCTCCCGCTCGCCGCCGCGCAGATGATCTTCTCGCCCGGCGCCCGCCTGGTCGTCGACCGCTTCGGGGCGCGCGCGGTCTGCACCGTCGGCATGCTGCTCGTCGCCGCCGGACTCGCGGCCTTCGCGCTGTTCGGGGCGGACACCCCGCTCTGGGTGCTCTGCGTGGTCTTCTTCGTCCAGGGCACCGGTATGGCGCACATCATGCCGCCGGTCACCGTGGCCGTGATGCAGGCCCTGCCCCGCGAGCGGGCCGGTTCGGGCTCCGCCATCAACAACACGTTCCGCCAGGTCGGCGGGGCGCTGGGCATCGCCGTGCTCGGCTCGGTGCTCTCCACCGTCTACCGGGGGGACATCGAGGGCCACCTCGCCGGGGTGCCCGCCGCCGCGCGGGACGCCGCGAGCGGGTCCATCGAGGGGACCCTCGGTGTCGCCGAGAGGATGGGCCCGGCGGGCAAGCCGCTGATCGCGGCGGCGAACGACGCGTTCATCGGCGCCATGCACGTCACGGCGCTCGGTTCGGCCGCGGTCGCCCTGGTCGGCGCCGCGGTGGTGGCCGCGTTCCTGCCCGGCAGGACGCCGGCCTCCCCGGAGGGCCCGACGCAGGCCCGGCAGCCGGCCGGGGAGCCGACCCGCCGGTCCTGATCCGCCGCACCGGCCGGGGGAGTGGCTCCGCCCCCGGCCGGTCGGCGAGAATCGGTACACAGGGCGAACGGCGGACGGCGCAGCGAGAGGTGGCCCACGTGCGGCAGGCGGCACAGAACCCCGCGCAGGACCCGGCCGAGGGCGCGGTCCGGCCACCCCTCCAGGGACCCGAGCCCCGCCGGGGCCGTCCCCGGAGCGCGGCCGCCGAGCGGGCCATCCTCGACGCCGTCGTGCGGATGCTGGAGGCGGGGGAGACCCTGGACGGCCTCTCCATCGAGCGCATCGCCCGGAGCGCGGGCGTAGGCAAGGCCACCATCTACCGCCGCTGGAGCGGCAAGGAGGAGCTCTTCGTCGACGTCCTGCGCGACATCGAGCCCGCCGAGCCCACCGTCTCCGGGAACGCCGGCCTGGACGATCTGCGGGTACTGCTGGAGTCCATGCGTACCCGCGGACTCGCCCAGCGCTCCTCCGCCCTCCTGCACAACGTGTTCGTGCAGATGAAGAAGCACCCCAGGCTCTGGACCGAGTACCAGAACACCGTCATCGCACCGCGGCGCGTCGCGATGCTGGCAGCCGTGCAGCGGGCCGTGGACGCGGGGGAGCTCCGCGACGACCTCGACGTGGAGCTCATGGACGACCTCTTCCTCGGGCCCATGCTCGTACGCACCGTGCACCGTCCCGACGCCGCGCTGCCGGAGGACCTCGCCGACCGCATCATCCGGACCCTCCTCCAGGGGCTCGCGCCACGCGCGCCGGAACAGCAGGTCACGGCTGTGGACCCGACGGCCGCCCCTGTGTGATCGTTCTGTCACAAGCCTCACCACCGCCACCGCGGGCGGAACCCGGCGCACCGCTTCCTTCGTCCTGATGGCAGTACGGCCGTCGTCGACGGCGGGAACGGCGTCACCCATCGCCTAGGGTCGGGAGGCGCGGTGATGTGTACGGCAAGGCAGTGAGGACGAGCGCGATGGTGCAGGCGTACAGGACGGACACCGAGGACGCCGGCGCGGGCCCGCAGCCGGGCTCACGTCTGCGGGCCCTGCGGCACAGACTGGCCTCGGACCGGGGCATCTGGCGGCGTGGCGTCCTGCTGGCGCTCTGCTCGGTCCTCCTGACCGTCGTGATGGTCTTCCACGCCGAGATCCCGAACACCGTCGGCAACCTGGGCAGCCTCATCGAGACGTTCCTGCCCTGGTTCGGCCTCCTCGTGCCCGTGCTGCTGGTCCTCGGTCTGGTCCGGCGTTCGGCGACCGCGCTCGTCGCGCTGATCCTGCCGCTGGCGGTCTGGCTCAACCTCTTCGGCGGCCTGCTCTTCGCCGACAAGTCGGGCACCGGCGGCGACCTCACCGTCGCCACGCACAACGTCAACGCGGGGAACCCCGACCCCGCGGGCACCGCCCAGCAGGTCGCGGGCTCCGGAGCGGACATCGTGGCCCTGCAGGAGCTGCCCGGCGGCAAGGTGGCGGCCTACGAGGACGCGCTCGCCGCCGCCTATCCGCACCACTCCGTCCAGGGGACGGTCGGCCTGTGGAGCAAGTACCCGGTGTCGGACTCCAGTCCCGTCGACATCAAGCTGGGCTGGACCCGCGCGATGCGCGCCACCGTCACCACCCCGGAGGGCCCGGTCAAGGTGTACGTCGCACACCTCCCCTCCGTGCGGGTCAAGCTGAACGCGGGCTTCACCGCCAACCAGCGGGACGACAGCGCCGACGCGCTCGGCGAGGCGATCGCCGACGAACCGATCGAGCGGGTGGTCCTGCTCGGCGACCTGAACGGCACGATGAACGACCGCTCCCTGAACGCGGTCACCGCCCAGATGCGCTCCACCCAGGGCGCCGCGGGCGACGGCTTCGGCTTCAGCTGGCCGGCGTCGTTCCCGATGGCGCGGATCGACCAGATCATGGTGCGGGGCGTCGAACCCCTCGCCTCCTGGACCCTCCCCGCCACGGACAGCGACCACCTGCCGATCGCGGCCCGCGTGGAGCTGTGAGCGGACGCTCCGGCCGACGCGCTACGCTGCCCCCCATGTCCAGCCCCGAGTCCGACAGACTCAGGCCGCCGGTTCGCCGGTGGCCGGTCACCGACGCCTGAAGCCTCTGACCCGAGCGGTCACCGGGCTCTCCCCGTCGCGCCGTCGACCACCGCCGGATCCTCCGCGGCGGTGCGGGCCGACCTTCATGTCCCGTGGGAACACCGGACATTCCACCGCGTTGCCGTCCCCGCGCCCTTGGCGCGTGACGACGGGCGCGGCCCGCACCCCCTGCGCACCGCTCGTCTCCTCCGACGGTTCCGTACAAGGGGTTCCTCCTCATGCCATTCGCTGTATACGTGCTCGGTCTGGCGGTCTTCGCCCAGGGCACATCGGAGTTCATGCTGTCCGGCCTGCTCTCGGGCATCGCCGGCGACCTGCACGTCCCGCTCGGCGCCGCGGGGCTGCTGACCTCGGCCTTCGCGGCCGGGATGGTGATCGGCGCGCCGCTCGCCGCCCTGGCCTGCCGCACCTGGCCCCGGCGCCGGGCGCTGCTGTTCTTCCTCGGTGTCTTCGTCGCCGCCCACGTCGCCGGCGCGCTGACCTCCAGCTACGGGGTCCTGCTCGCCACCCGGGTCGCCGGCGCGCTGGCCAACGCCGGTTTCTGGGCGGTCGCGCTGGTCACCGCCCTGGCCATGGCCGCCCCGCACCAGCGGGCGCGCGCCACCGCCGTCGTCGTCGGCGGGGTCACCGTCGCGTGTGTGGTGGGCGTCCCCGCGGGGGCGGCGCTCGGCGGGCTCTGGGGCTGGCGCTCGGCGTTCTGGGCCGTGGCCCTGGTCTCCGTGCCCGCGGCCCTCGCGCTGTGGGCGGCCGTGCCGGGCGGCCGTCCCGACGACGTCCGGGGGGTGAGCGCGCGGAGCGAACTGCGCGCCCTGGCCCGGCCCCGGCTGCTGCTGACCCTGCTGGTGATGGCACTCGCGCAGGGGGCGACCTTCTGTACGTTCTCCTACCTGGAACCGCTCGTCACCCGGGTCACCGGGCTCGGCGCCGGGTGGGTGCCCGTGGTGCTCGCGCTGTTCGGCGTCGGCTCGTTCGCCGGCGTCACCCTGGCCGGCCGCCTGGCCGACGCCCGCCCGGGCGCGGTCGTCGGGCTCGGCATGACCGCCCTGGCCGCCGGCTGGGCCGCACTGGCCCTGGCCGCCGCGCACCCGGCGGCCGTGCTCGCCCTCGTGCTGCTCCAGGGGGCGCTCGCCTTCGGTACGGGTACGACGCTCATCACCCGGGTCTTCCACCAGGCCCCCGACGCCCCGACGACGGCGGGTTCGTTCGCCACGGCCGCCTTCAACGTGGGCGCCGCGACCGGGCCCTGGCTGGGCGGCCTGGCCCTCGGCGGGGGGCTCGGCTTCCGCTCCCCGGTCTGGGTGAGCGCCCTGTTGATGTGCTTCGCCCTCGCGGGGGCGGGGGTGCTCGCGATGTCCTCCCGCAGGGTGAGCGGGACTCCTGCCGCGCGACGGGCGCCGGTGCCGGAAGGGTGACGGCGAAGGCCCGGCCGGCTCGTCCGGCCGGGCCCGCGGAGTACGTTCCCGGGGGCCGGGGAGAGGGCGGCCCCGCAGAGTGACGCCCAGATCACACCCCGGCGCAACGGCTTGTTCACGTCCGGGCATAAAACGTCTGAGAGACTTTGTTCCGACGGGATACATAACCCGTCCCGGCAACGACGCCGACGCTCCCGCACACACACCGCCGCCACCCGGACGCCATGGTCCGGGCGGCCCCCGTCCGAAAGGTCACTTCCATGCCCCTGGCCCTGCTCGCCCTCGCTGTGAGCGCCTTCGGCATCGGCACCACCGAGTTCGTGATGATGGGGCTGCTGCCCAACGTCGCGGACGATCTGGGAACGTCCGTACCCACCGCCGGTTACCTCGTCTCGGCGTACGCGATCGGCGTCGTCCTCGGTGCCCCGCTGCTCACCGGTCTCGGCTCCAGGATCCCGCGCAAGCGGATGCTCCTGCTGCTGATGGCCCTCTTCACCGTCGGCAACCTCGCTTCCGCCTTCGCCCCCGACTTCGGCTGGCTGCTGGCCGGCCGGGTCCTGGCCGGGCTGCCGCACGGCGCGTTCTTCGGCGTCGGCGCGGTCGTCGCCGCCCGCCTCGTGCCGGACGGCCGCCAGGCCCGCGCGGTCGCCACGATGTTCCTCGGCCTGACCGTGGCCAACATCGTCGGCGTGCCCGCGGCCACCCTGCTCGGACAGCACCTCGGCTGGCGCGCCACGTTCATGGTGGTCGCCGTGATCGGCCTGGCCGCGATGGCCGCGCTCGCCCGTCTGGTCCCGCAGATCCCCGTCGAGGCGCACCAGAACGTACGCCGTGAGCTGAGCGCGCTCGGCAACCGGCAGGTCGTGCTCGGCCTGCTCACCGCCGTCCTCGGCTTCGCGGGTGTCTTCGCCGTCTACTCCTACCTCTCGTCCATGACGACCGAGGCGATGGGCTTCGGCGAGTCCTCGGTGACGCTCGTCCTCGCGCTCTTCGGCATCGGGATGACGCTCGGCGCACTGGCCGCCGGACCGCTGACCGACCGCGCGCTGCGTCCGACCCTGTACGGCTCGCTGGCGGCCCTGGCCGTCGTCCTGGTGGTCTTCCCCTTCACCGTGCACGTGCAGTGGGCCGCGCTGGTCATGGTGGTGCTGCTCGGCGGCATCGGCTTCATGACCACCACGCCGCTGCAGATGCTCGTGATGAACAAGGCCAAGGACGCCCCCACCCTCGCGTCCGCCTCCAACCACTCCGCCTTCAACCTCGCCAATGCGGGCGGGGCCTGGCTCGGCGGGGTCGCCATCGCGGCGGGCTGGGGCTGGACCTCCCCGGCCCTGGTCGGTGCCGTACTGGCCGTCGCCGGCCTCGCCGTGGCGGTCACGGCCGGTGTGCTGGACCGGACCCCGGGCACCTCGCGTGTCGTGGCGTCCGGCGCCCGCGCCGAGACCCGTGAGCACGCGGAGGCCCGCTCGTCCCAGGGCTGAGGCGCCACGAGGCCGGGCCGGTGGAGGCGTTCACGCCTCCACCGGCCCGGCCTCGTGCTTCTCCCGCCGGCCCGAGCGCAGCCAGGCCGCCGTGACCAGCCCCGCCAGCCCCGCGGCGGGCAGCAGCACCCGGACGTCGACCACGGCGACCAGCCCCGCGCCGCCCGCCAGCGCCATCGCGTTGGGCGCCGCCATCAGCGAGTTGGCCGCCGCCGCGGTGCGGCCGAGCACCGCGTCCGGGGTCTCCCGCTGCACCGCGGTCATCGCGGCGATCAGCACGCACGGCAGGCCCGCGCCGATGGCCGTGCTCGCCGCGAGCGCCACCAGGTCACCGCCCAGCGCCCGCGCTCCCACCGCCACGGCGAACACCGCTGTTCCCGCCGCCGCGAACGTGCGTTCCGGCATCCGCCGCAACAGGGGGCCTGCCAGCAGGCCCACCGCCACGGAGCCCGCGCCCTGGAAGGCGTACAACACCCCGGCGTACGCCGGTGGGCGGCCCAGGGCCTCTTCCACGACGGCGTACACGGCCGCCCCGTTGAGCCCGGCGAGCAGCATCGTCAGCGCCCCGGCGTACACCAGCGGCCGCAGGACCGGCGAGCCGCGCAGCAGCCGTATCCCCGCCGCCGTGCCTCCCGGCCGTGCCGCCTCCCGGCCCCTGGCAGGCTCCCGTACCCGTAGGCGGGCGAAGAGCAGGGCGGCCAGGGCGAACGTCACCGCGTCCAGCGCCACCACCGCGCCCGCGCCGTACCGGGTGAACAGGCCGGCACCCGCGAGGGGGGCGAGCAGCTTCATGCCCTCGTTCGCCGTCGTACGCAGCCCGTTGAAGTCCCCCAGCAGCCGGGCGTCCAGCGCGTGCGCGACCAGAGCCGCTTCCGCCGCGTCCAGGAGGACCCCGCTCGCGCCGTACACGACGAGGACGGCGAAGAGCACGCCGATCCGGTGGCCGGGGCCGACGAGGAGCAGGGAGGCCATCAGGCCCGCCATCACCAGGTTCACCGTGACCAGCAGGAGCCTGCGCGGTACCCGGTCGGCGACCGCTCCGAGGGCGGGGCCCGCGAGGACCGGCGCCCACATGGCACCCACCGTCAGGGCGGCCAGACTGTCCGACCCCGTCGCCGACTTGACCCAGATCCCTGCGGTCAGCCACATCGCGGACGTACCGAAACCGGACACGAGCAGCCCCGTGAGGCAGAGCAGAGCCGTCCGGTCCCCTGCCACCACGCCCAACGCCCTCACGTGCCCCCCCGTCCACCCGCCGCGCCCCGGCCGGGCGCTCCGGTGGCCATGCTGACGACTGAGGCGGGGCGGCGGCATCGGGCAGATGCCCTGTCCGGCCGGCGCCTCCCGGGCCGGCCGGTCAGCCGCGCAGGGCGGCCAGGTCCTCGTCGCCGAGCACGAGGGCGTCCGCCGCGAGGTTCTCCTCCAGGTGGTCCAGGGAACCGGTGCCCGGAATCGCCAGCACCGACGGCGACGCCGCCAGCAGTGCGGCGAGCGCGACCTGCGCGGGGGTCGCGCCGAGGCGGGCCGCGACCGTGCCGAGCCGTTCCGTGCCGAGCGGGCCGAGGCCTCCGCCGAGCGGGAAGTAGGGCACGTAGGCGATGCCCGACTCCTCGCACGCGGTGAGCAGCCCCATGTCGTCGGCGTACTTGTTCTGCACCGCTGAGACGGGCGCGATCTCCGTGGCCTCCGTGAGCTGGGCGGCGTCGACGTTGCTGACGCCCAGGTGACGGATCAGCCCCTCCTCCCGGAGCCCGGCCAGGACCGCGAACCGTTCGGCGATCGAGGCGTTGCCCGGCCCGTTCATCCCGCCCACCCGCAGATGGACCAGGTCCAGTCGGTCCAGCCCCAGCGCGCGCAGTTCCTCCTCGACCAGGCCCCGCAGCTGATCCGGCGTCGCCTCCCCGCTCGGCACACCGGCGGCGTCGCGCAGCGGGCCGACCTTCGTCGCGATGACCAGGCCGTCGGGGTAGGGGGCCAGCGCCGTACGGATCAGTTCGTTCGCCCGCACGGTTCCCCGGCCGTAGAAGCCGGCGGTGTCGATGTGGTTCACGCCCAGCTCCACGGCCCGCCGGAGCACGGCGACGCCCGTCTCCGGGTCCCGCGGCGGGCCGTCGAACGTGCCCGCCGCCAGGCGCATCGCGCCGAAGCCGAGCCGGTTGATGGTGAGGTCCCCGCCGAGGGGGAACGTCTTGATCGTCATGAGGCCCATCGTGGCCGCCCCCACGGTGCCGGGCGAGCACGTGGCAGGTTGCTGCCAGGCCCGCGGGCTCCCTGCCAGACTGGCGGGATGCGGAACGAAGAGGTGTTCTCGGTCCAGGGGGACGCGGAGCTGGCCGCGCGCGCCGGTCATCTCTTCGCGTCCGTCTCCTCCGACTTCCTGTGCGCCGCCCGGGACCTCAGGACCTGGTCGCAGCCGGTGGCCAGGGCGGCGGTCCTGCGCCGGATGCGCACGCCGGACACATCCGGCCTCACGGTTCGCAAGCTGCTCAGCCCGCTCGCCCTCGTCGAGGAGGAGGCCCGCGCGCACCTGCGGCTGGTGCGGAGCAGGGGAGCCCTGGTCCGGATCAGCGGCTCGCCGCTGCCGCACGAGACGATCATCATCGACCGGCGGGTCATGATCCTCGCGGGCCGGGAGAGCTCCGCGGGCCGCGCGTACACCGTGACGACGTCACGGAATCTGGTCGAGGGCGTCCACTCGCTCTGCCAGGCCGTCTGGGACGACGCCCTCGACCTCGACGTCTGGCTGCGCGGCGACGCCCCCCACCTGGACGCCGGGAGCCGCGCGGTCCTCGAAGCCCTCGGCTCCGGACTCACCGACGCGGCGGCGGCCGGACGCCTCGGCCTCTCGCTCCGCACCTACCGGCGGCGCGTGGCCGGGCTGATGGCCGCGCTCGACGCCGGCTCCCGCTTCCAGGCAGGTCTGCGCGCGGGCGAACTGGGGCTGTCCCGCTGACGGGTGCAGGCCGCCCCGTGAACCCTCCCGGAGACGCCCGCGTCAGCCCGACTCGCGCCACCGGTTCGTGATCGGCAGCCGGCGGTCCTTGCCGAAGCCCTTCGGCGAGATCTTGGTGCCCGGCGGGTACTGCCGGCGCTTGTACTCGGCCGTGTCCACCATCCGCAGGGTCCTCGTCACCAGGGCGTCGTCGAAGCCCGCCGCCACGATCGCGTCCCGGCCCTGGTCCCGGTCGACGTACAGCTCCAGGATGCGGTCCAGCACGTCGTAGTCGGGCAGCGAGTCCGAGTCCACCTGGTCCGGGCGCAGTTCGGCGCTCGGCGGCTTGGTGAGGGACGCCTCGGGGATGGGCGGGACCTGACCGCGCTCCTCGGCGGCCCGGTTGCGCCACCTCGCGAGGCGGAAGACCGACGTCTTGTACACGTCCTTGATCGGCCCGTACGCGCCGACGGAGTCCCCGTACAGCGTGGAATAGCCCACCGCCAGCTCCGACTTGTTGCCCGGCGCGAGCACGATCTGGCCCTCCTGGTTGGAGAGGGCCATCAGCATCGTGCCGCGCAGCCGTGACTGGAGGTTCTCCTCGGCCAGTCCGGTGAGCCCCAGCGATCCCATGTACGCGTCGAACATCGGCTCGATCGGTACGGTGCGGAAGTTCAGCCCCGTGCGCCGCGCCAGCTCGGCCGCGTCGCTCTTGGAGTGGTCCGAGGAGTACTTCGACGGCATCGAGACGCCGTAGACGCGCTGGGCGCCCAGCGCGTCGCAGGCGATCGCCGCCACGAGCGCCGAGTCGATGCCGCCGGAGAGCCCGATCAGCACACTGCTGAAACCGTTCTTCGCGGCGTACGCGCGCAGGCCCACGACCAGCGCCGAGTACAGCTCCTCGTCGTCGTCGAGCCGCTCGGCGTAACCGCCCGCGAGCTCGGGTTCGTAGGCCGGGAGCGGCTCCTCGCCCAGTGACACGTGGTCGATCCGCAGCCCGTCGTCGACGACCCCGGACGGCGCCTCGGCCGCTGCGGCGGGCAGCTCCAGGTCGAGGATCACGGTGCCCTCGGCGAACTGGGGCGCACGGGCGATGACGTCGCCCTCCTTGTCCACGACGATGGAGTCCCCGTCGAAGACCAGCTCGTCCTGGCCGCCGATCATCGCCAGGTACGCGGTGGTGCAGCCGGCCTCCTGGGCCCGTCTGCGGACCAGCTCCAGCCGGGTGTCGTCCTTGTCGCGCTCGTACGGGGAGGCGTTGATCGACAGCAGCAGGCCCGCTCCGGCGGCGCGGGCGGCGGGGACGCGACCGCCGTCCTGCCACAGGTCCTCGCAGATCGCGAGCGCCACGTCGATGCCGTGCACCCGCACGACCGGCATCGAGTCACCCGGCACGAAGTACCGGAACTCGTCGAAGACGCCGTAGTTGGGCAGGTGGTGCTTGGCGAAGTTCAGCGCGACCTGCCCGCGGTGCAGCACCGCGGCGGCGTTGCGCGGCGACCCCGCGGGCTGCCCGTAGCGGGCCGCCGCGTGCTCGGAGCGGTCGAGGTAGCCGACGACGACGGGCAGTTCCCCGAAACCCTCGTCGGCGAGGCGGGCGGCGAGGGCGCGCAGCGCCGTCCGCGAGGCCTCGACGAAGGACGACCGCAGGGCCAGGTCCTCGACGGGGTATCCGGTCAGCACCATCTCCGGGAACGCCACCAGGTGGGCCCCCTGCTCGGCGGCGTGCCGGGTCCAGTGGACGATCGACTCGGAATTGCCGGCGAGGTCTCCGACGGTCGCGTCGATCTGATTCAGTGCGAGGCGTAGTTGAGGCACGGAACCAGTGTAATCGTCTGACTGACGCGATGTCCTGGCCTGTCGGCTTCCGGGCCGGAGATCCCTGGCCGGAGACCCCGCCGTGCGCGGCTCAGCGGAGGTAGCCGAGCACCGTCATCATGCCCGCCTCCGCGTGGTAGACGTTGTGGCAGTGCAGCATCCACAGGCCCGGGTTGTCCGCGTCCAGATCGACCGTCAGGGAGCGCCCCGGCAGCACCGCCGCCGTGTCCTTGCGGGCGCCGAGTGCCGTGCCGGCCAGGGCGAACGTGTGGCCGTGCAGATGGACCGGATGCCACATCGAGGTGCGGTTCGTGAACGCCAGGCGCACCCGCTCCCCGGCCCTGACCGGCTGCCGCACGGCCGGGTCGTAGCGCTTGCCGTCGAAGGCCCAGTCGTAGGCGTCCATGGAGCCCGTGAGGGTCATCCGTACGGTCCGGTCGGGCTCGCGGTCCGCCAGGGCCACCGACTCGTCCGGGGCCAGCCGGTCCGCCGTGACCAGCTCGCCGTCCAGCTCCCCCGGGCGCGCCGAGGCGGGCGGCAGCGCTCCCGGCGCCGTCCGCAGGACGGCCATCGCCTGCGCCTCCTTGCCCTCGGCGAGCGCGGTCAGGGGGAACACCCCGTCCCCGGCCGTCACCAGCACGTCGTACCGCTCGCCCATGGCCAGCAGCAGCGTGTCGGTCTCGGTGTGCCGCACGGGGAAGCCGTCCGTGTGCGTCACGGTCATGCGGTGGCCGCCGAGCGCCAGCCGGAAGGCGGTGTCCCCGCCGGCGTTGATGACGCGCAGCCGGATGCGGTCGCCCGGGCTCGCCTCGAAGACCGAAGGGTCCGTCGCCCTGCGGCCGTTGACCAGGTAGTGCGGGTAGGCCACGTCACCGGCGTGGCCGCCGAGCAGGTCGCTGCTCGCGCCCACCAGGAGGCGCGAGGGCGCGTCGCCGTCCGCCGCGGCCGCGCGGCGGCGGGCCGTCGTGTGGCCGGCCGCGTCGTGGCTGCTGCCCCGGCCCTTGGTGAGCTCGTCGAGGACCGCGTCGGGGGTGGAGCCCTCAACCCCGTCGAGCCAGTCGTCGAGGACGACCACCCACTCCTTGTCGTAGGAGAGAGGCTCCCTCGGGTCGTCGACGATCAGTGGCGCGTACAGCCCGCGGTCCAGCTGGACGCCCGAGTGCGGGTGGATCCAGTACGTCCCCGGGTGCGAGACCGCGAAGCGGTAGGTGGACACGGCGCCGGGCGCGATCGCCTGCTGCGTCAGTCCCGGTACGCCGTCCATGTCGTTGCGCAGCGAGAGGCCGTGCCAGTGCAGGGAGGTCGACTGCGCGAGGCTGTTGGTGAGGGCGAGCTCCAGGGTGTCGCCCGCCGTGACCCGCACGGCCTGGCCGGGAAGGTGGTCGCCGTACGTCCAGGTGGGGACGGTGAGTCCGTCGCCCAGCTCCCGGCTGGAGGCGGCGGCGGTGAGCGAGACCTTCCGCAGGGGCCCGGCGCCCCGCCGGGCCTCGGCCTCCAGGACCTCCGGGCCGTCGGGGGCGACGTAGGTGTCGGCGGCCCGCGCGGGGGAGGCGGCGCGCGAGGAGGGGGCCGAGCGGGGAGGGGCGGCGTCGGCCCGGGAGGCCAGGGCCGCCGATCCCGCCAGGGCGAGGCCGGAGGAGAGCACAGTGCGACGATTGGGCATTTCAGACATATTGCGCACCGTACCCCTGTCGGGTATAAGCGCGGCGCCTCGACACCCGTGCGGGGCGCGCCTCCCGGCGCCTGCCCCGGGCCCGGCTCCTCGTGCCGGTCCGGATCGCGCACCGGCCCGGCTCCTCGCGCAGGGCGGGGTGGGCCGGGCCGGTGTGCGGGCGGTGTCAGGAGCGGCGGTCAGGTGCCGGCGTAGACCATCTCGGCCCAGTCGGCGACCTGTTCGTCGGAGAGGTGGCGGGCCAGGTCGGCCTCGCTGATCATGCCGATCAGCTTCTTGTTCTCGATCACCGGGAGCCGGCGGATCCGGTGGCTCTGCATCTCCCCGAGCACCGCGCCGACGTCGGCCGTCGACTCGATCCAGCGGGGGGTGCCGTCGCAGAGCTCGCCCGCCGTCACCTTCGACGGATCGTGCCCCGACGCCACGCACTTGATCACGATGTCGCGGTCGGTGATGATCCCGACCATCCGGTCCTGCTCGCCGTTGGCGGAGACGGGGAGCGCCCCCACCTTGTGGTCCCGCATCATCTGGGCGGCGCGGTCGAGCGTCTCGTGGGCGGGGATCCACTGGGCCCCGGTGTGCATGATGTCCTTGGCCGTCGTCATGGGGTTGCCTCCTGCGTGCCGATGGGCACTGCTGTACGGCCCCGAGTCCTTCCATCGTCGGTCGCCTGCCCGGCGCACGCGAACGCTGTCACCCGTTCGGGCGTACGCCGGGCCGGTCTCCGCGCTTCTCCGCGCCTCTCCGCGCCTCTCCGCACTCAGGGACGGACTCAGGGACGGGGCGCGGCGCCGCGCGCCGCGAGCATGTCCGCCATCAGGTCCAGCTCGGACCGCTGGGCGTCGACCATGCCCTGGGCCAGCCGCCTCTCCGCCGGCACGGTGCACTGCCGGGCGCAGGCGCGGGCCATGTCGACGCCCGCCTTGTGGTGGTCGGTCATCAGCTGCAGGAAGAGGATCTCGGCCTGCTTGCCACGGGCCTCGCGGAGCTGTCCGAGCTCGGTCCTGGTCGCCATGCCGGGCATGAGGGCACCGTCGTGATCCATCCCCGCCATGTCCTCCATGCCCCGCATGTCGTGGCCGCCGTGGCCGCCCGTCGTCCAGGACATCGGGCCCTGCCCGTCCGGGGCGGTCTTCGGCAGCTCCCACAGGTCGAGCCAGCCGAGCAGCATGCCCCGCTGGTTGGCCTGCGTGTTCGCGATGTCGTACGCGAGACGCCGTACGTCCTCGTCCCGCGTCCCGTCGCGCACGATGAAGGACATCTCCACGGCCTGCTGGTGGTGGACGGCCATGTCCCGGGCGAAGCCCGCGTCCGCGGACGCCGAGGACGGCGTCCGGGGAACCGGCTGAGCCCCGTCGCCCCGGGCGGAGGCGACCGTCGCGGCCCCCGCGAACAGCAGGGCGAGGGCCACGGCGGAGCCCGCCACCCACCGCGTACGCCGGTCGAGCGCCGGGCTCACCCGTCGACCCCGCCGGTGCAGGGCGCGCCCGGCTCGGGCGTCTGCGCGCCCTGGACGTACTTCGCGAAGAACCGGGCCACCCTCGGGTCGTCCGCGCTCTCCACCGTGACCTGCTTGCCCCAGGCGCTGAGCATGATCGCCCCGGACTGCCCCTCGTACGGGGACATCAGGGAGTAGGGGGTGCTCCTGACGCGGGACGCCAGCTTGCCGACGTCCTCCCCGGATGCCTTCCCGCTGTGCGTCACCCAGACCGCACCGTGCTCCAGGGCGTGCACCGCGTTGACGTCCGGGACGGCCTTTTCGTATACGACGCCGTCGCAGTTCAGCCAGGCCGGATTGTGGTTCCCGCCGACCGGCGGCTTCATCGGGTACGTCACCTCGGTGGTGACGTGGTCGCGGGTCAGCTTCGCCGCGTCCCACGTCTTCTCGCCCGCGATCGGCTCGCCGGCGAGCTTCTTCTTCTCCTGCTCGGTCTGCTTGGAGTCCTGGGCCTGACCCTCCTCGGTCCTGTCCTTCGCCTCCGACTTCTCCAGGAGCATGTAGGAGCCGAATCCCAGCAGGCCGGCGACCACGACGGCACTCAGGCTTATGGCGACGACCCGGTTGCGACGGTCGCGCGCACGGTCGGCGCTGCGCATCTGCTCTATGCGGGTCCTGCGGTCGAAGCTCATGACGTCGGGTCCTTCTGCCAAGGGGTCGGGAGGGACGGGAGCGGAGCGGGGAAAACCCGTGCGCGAGGGGCCGTGGCGGAGCGGCTGCGGCCCTTGCACACCATGGGCGCCGATCGTAGTGGGTGGCCGCGTGCTCTCTCTCACACCGTGTGCGTAATCTGGGTGAAATCCCGGGTCGTGATACTGAGGTGTCTCCCCTACCCCGGGCGGTGGTGCACGGACCGTCTGAACTGCAAGGATGTGGCTATGGACAAGCAGCAGGAATTCGTCCTCAGGACGCTTGAGGAGCGCGACATCCGCTTCGTACGGCTGTGGTTCACCGATGTTCTCGGTTACCTCAAGTCCGTCGCCGTGGCCCCGGCCGAGCTGGAGCAGGCCTTCGACGAGGGCATCGGCTTCGACGGTTCGGCGATCGAGGGCTTCGCCCGTGTATACGAATCGGACATGATCGCCAAGCCGGACCCCGGCACGTTCCAGATCCTTCCGTGGCGCGCGGAGGCCCCGGGGACGGCGCGGATGTTCTGCGACATCCTGATGCCCGACGGCTCGCCCTCCTTCGCGGACCCCCGCTTCGTGCTCAAGCGCATCCTCGCGAAGACCTCCGACCTCGGCTTCACCTTCTACACCCACCCGGAGATCGAGTTCTTCCTGCTGAAGAACAAGCCGGTCGACGGCAGCCGCCCCACCCCGGCCGACAGCTCCGGCTACTTCGACCACACCCCGCAGAACGTCGGCATGGACTTCCGCCGCCAGGCGATCACCATGCTCGAATCGATGGGCATCTCGGTCGAGTTCAGCCACCACGAGGGTGCCCCCGGGCAGCAGGAGATCGACCTCCGTTACGCGGACGCGCTCTCCACCGCCGACAACATCATGACCTTCCGCCTGGTCATGAAGCAGGTCGCGCTGGAGCAGGGCGTGCAGGCCACCTTCATGCCGAAGCCGTTCTCGGAGTACCCGGGCTCGGGCATGCACACCCACCTCTCCCTCTTCGAGGGCGACCGCAACGCGTTCTACGAGTCGGGCGCCGAGTACCAGCTGTCGAAGGTCGGCCGCTCCTTCATCGCGGGCCTGCTCAAGCACGCCGCGGAGATCTCCGCCGTGACCAACCAGTGGGTCAACTCCTACAAGCGCATCTGGGGCGGCTCCAGCCGCTCCGCCGGCGCCGGCGGCGAGGCCCCCTCGTACATCTGCTGGGGCCACAACAACCGCTCCGCGCTGATCCGTGTCCCGATGTACAAGCCCGGCAAGACCGGCTCGGCCCGCGTCGAGGTCCGCTCGATCGACTCCGGCGCCAACCCCTACCTGACGTACGCGGTGCTGCTCGCCGCGGGCCTCAAGGGCATCGAGGAGGGCTACGAGCTCCCGGCCGGCGCCGACGACGACGTCTGGGCCCTCTCCGACTCGGAGCGCCGCGCGATGGGCATCGAGCCGCTCCCGCAGAACCTGGGCGAGGCGATCGCGCTGATGGAGAAGAGCGAACTGGTCGCCGAGACGCTGGGCGAGCACGTCTTCGACTTCTTCCTGCGCAACAAGAAGCAGGAGTGGGAGGAGTACCGCAGCGAGGTCACGGCCTTCGAGCTGAAGAACCTGCTGCCGGTGCTGTAACCGCAGGTCAGCGCCGGTAGAGCGCGTGTACGTGGCTCCGGGCCGACGGTCTCTTGCCGTCGGCCCGAAGCCGTTCTAGGTACCCTGGGCCGCCTGTGGGCCGTCAGCGCGGTCGGCCGGCGGTATTCACAGTTGCTGACAGGGCGGACACGTGGGCCGCCGCCCTCTACCCTGCCCCGTCGGTACCGGCTTTCCGGTCAGCAATCACACACTTGAATTCCGGAATGCCTGCGGGTATCTGCTCCATCGAAAAGTGCGCGTCACGCAGGTTGGAGCCGTCGAACCTGGTTGATCCGGCGTAGCTTTGCCGGAAGTCTGCTTGAGGGGCCCAGACGCCAGTGAAATCGGCACGGTGGAGATTGGCGCCACGGAGGTCAGTGCCGCCGAGGCGGGCCCGGCGGAAGTTTGCCCGCTCGAAGTCGAGTCCGGTCAGGTCTGTACGCCGCAGATCGATTCGTGTCGCTTCGTTGCGGATGGGGCGGCGTCCGAGCACGGTGACGGCGGCTTGCACGGGTTCGTCAGGCCGAGGAACGTCAAGGCCGAGTCCGGCGTGCTGGCGAATGAACGCGGCCAGGACGGTTATCACCGTGTCGTGGTCGTCCTCGCTGTCGCGCATGATGCGCTCCAGGCTGTATATCGCTCCCAGTCGTTGCGTGTCGTCCTGGGAACTGAGCAGCTTGATCGCTTCGACATAGCGGCCGGTGACCTGTCCTTCTCGGGTGAGCCGCGCCTGTTCTGCTTCTCGATCGGCCGACATCTTCATGGTGATCTCGAACTGCTTCTGGTTCTCGGTGAACTGATCTTGAGCATGCTGGAAATTCTCGCGTTCCAGGCGGTGCTTCTCGCGGGTGTAGTAGAGGCCCGCTGCGGTAAAGCCGCCGGCTGCGATGGCGACGAGCATGGTGCGGAATCCGGTGACGATGATCCCGGCCGACGAGACGAGCTCGCCGTTGTCATCGCGGAGGCGGTGGCCCTCGATCCACCAGGGTGCCCATACCAGCAGCACCAGGAAGGCCGCCGCGCCGGCCACGGCAGCGGTCCGGGCTCCTCGCGGGTGACGTGTGCGCCACGGTTCGCGTTTTCGCTCGGGCCCGGTCCGGCCCGTCCCCAGCTCGTCGCTCATGTCCGGCATGATGTCCGTCCGGTGGGTGCGACATGCGGTGGACGGGACTGTTCAGAGCTGGAGTTGAGGGTTCCGTGCGTGCCGTGGCAGGCAGGCCCGCCCCGTTGCGGGGCCCTGCCCGTCGACGGTTCGGACGCTGGCCATAATCAACTGATGAGTGCCATCGAACGCCCTGTGCCACCCTTGAACGCCGACGAGCGGACCACGCTGGAGAGTTGGCTCGACTTCCACCGCACCACACCCGCCATGAAGTGTGAGGGCGTGGACGATGAACAGGCCGCCTTCGCGTCCGTGCCCCGTCCGGCTTCACACTGACCGGCCTGGTCCAGCACATGGCGGAGGTGGAGCGGAATTGGTTCCGTCGCGTGTTCGCCGGAGAACAGGCTCCGCCCATCCATGACCCGCAGGCCGACCCGGATGGCCCCGACGGTGGTTTCGACGTGGCGGTGGGCGCTGTCCTGAACGATGCCCTCGCCACCTGGCACGCGGAGATCGCCTGCGCCCGCGAGCACTGCGCCGAGCGTGCTCTGACCGATACGGGTCGCTTCATGGGGCAGGACGTCAGCCTTCGCTGGATCTTCGTCCACATGATCGAGGAGTACGCCCGCCACAACGGCCACGCCGACCTGGTCCGGGAACGCATCGATGGCATGACCGGCGTATAGCCCCTGATCAGGCGGCGGCGGCCTTGTCGACAACGGGGCGTAGGCGCGGGTCGTCGGTATTGCCGCAGTCCTCGTCTGCTGTCGCCTGTCGCGCCACTACTTCGCCTGTCGTGCCCCCGGGCGTCCGAGGACCTGCGACAGGCCCACCAGAACAAGACCACCCAGGATGAGCGACATATCGGCCTCGAAGGGCAGCACGCGCGCGGCCGCGACCCCTGCTGCCAGCAGCATCACGCCGCCGCCCCAGATGCCGGGGCGTCCCACACTGTTGCGCAGCCAGGGCACGGCGACCCGGCCAGTCACCAAGGCCACCATCCCCACGACACCGAGCGTCAGAGCCGTCACCGTGCTGACGATCAGAAAGAACATCGACATCTGCCCCCTTGAGCACTTCTTCGGTGATGATCTCAGGAACCTCGGCGCGCCACGATGCCGGAACCCGGCAACATCGGCCCGCTCTCCTTGCAGCAACACTGCTTGGGGCTGCGACCGCCGAGAAAACCCCGAGCCCGATGTGCCGATGTGGTGGCACGCTCTCGGTCGGCCTACAGGGGGAGCGCATGGGACTGGACTACAGCTACGAGATCATCACCCCTGCCCGGAATGTCGCCACCGCACTGCGGAAGCTCTCGGAACTGGCGCCGCGACGTGACTGGAGGACGCCGATCACGGTCACTCTGCCCGGTGGTGAACAGGTCGTCCTTCCGTTCACCTCCGGCTTCAAGGGCGAGCCGGTCGACTGCTCCGCGGGAGGCCGGCTCCCACTCGACACCTCCCTCATGTTCGGCGTCGACGACGCGGTGCGCGCGTACGTGGGGGACCGCGACCCGGAGGTCGACGAGCTCGGGAGAGTCCCGATCGGGTACATCTACCTCACGGTCCTGTTCGCGCCCCCGCGGCACCCTCGGTACGCGTCGCTGGAGTTCACGGCCGCCACATCGGGGATGAGCCGGCTGTTCGCCCGGTCCGCAGGCGTCAGGGCGGTCTTCACGGATCTCGCCGCCGCCTCCGGGGGAGTGTGCTGCCTGCTCGACACCGAGAGCGACACCGTGGACGTCTGCTGGCTGGACGGCCGACCGGTCCAGGAGACCGTCCCCGGCCCCCGCTTCGCGAACTACCGGGCCCTGGCCGCGACATGGCCCGGCCAGGACCGGTGACGAAGCCGTAGCCCCGGTGAGGCGCGCGCCGCACGCGCGTGCGAGGGGTGCGATGGGGCAGCCGTACTCGTACACCGTGGGCGCAGGGAACGGCCCGCGGCCGTTGCCGAGCAGAGGAGAGACGTCGCATGACCACGCTGGCCGTGACCGGACACATCGACCTGACCGAGGAGACCGTGCCGCTCGTACGGGCCGCGCTGCGCGAACTGCTGGGGCCCTACAGCGGGGACCTCACCGGAATCTCGTGCATCGCCGCCGGAGCCGATTCGCTCTTCGCCGAGGAGGTCTCCGCGATCGGCGGCCGTCTGATCGTCGTCATACCGTCCTTGGACTACCGCTCCGCTGTGGTGAGACCCGAGGACGCCCCGGTCTTCGACCACCTCAGCGAGACGGCCGTCGAGGTGCGGACCCTGCCGTACGAGACCGCCGACCGCGCCGCGTACGAGGCGGCCAACGCCGAGCTGCTGAAGGGTGCGGACCGGCTCGTCGCCGTGTGGGACGGGACGCCGCCGTCGGGGCGGGGCGGCGGGACGGCCGACCTGGTCGAGGAGGCCGGGCGGGCCGGCATACCGGTGGACGTGGTCTGGCCGGACGGCGCCGCGCGGCGCGGCTGAGTCACCTGCGGCGTACGGCGGCGGTGACCGCCGACGCCATGGTCCCCGACAGGACGGCCACCACGAGCGACGCGAAGAACAGGACCACCAGCCACCCGGGGGTCCCTCCGGTGACCGTCCCGTCCACGGACGCGCAGGTCACCTCCGTAGGGAAGGCCTGTCTGCGCACGTCCTCGCAGGCGTTGGGCAGGTCGTCGTTGACGACGTACGCCTGGATCCAGCACAGGGCCCAGCTCACCAGGAAGACGGCGAACGCGGTGAACGAGACGCCCCACAGGGGGTTCCGGCCCGTCTGCCGTGGTGTGCCGTCCCTCGTGTCAGCTGCCATGCGGGGATCGTAGCGATAGGCGGGACCGGCCTCAGGGTGAGGCGTCAGCCGCCCGGTGGTGGCGGTCGTAGTGGCGGGCCGCGCGGGCGCGGTTGCCGCAGGACGGCTTGCACCACTCCTGGCGGCCGTGGCTCTTCACGAAGTAGCGGACGCAGCGCGGTGCGGTGCAGGCCCGCAGCCGTTCGCGCTCCGGGCCGCTGAGGAACGCGACGGCCGCCCGCGCGAGGGCCGCGAGGAGCAGGGCTCCGGGATCCTCCCGTGTCGCCGTCAGGCTCGACACGGGAGGTCCGTCGAGCGGCCAGTCCAGCCGGGGGACGACGGGCACCAGCGCGGCGGCCGTGTTCAGGTGTGCCACGGCCTGGTCCGCCGGCATCAGCCGGTGGGCGTCCGGCGGGCTGGGACGCGTGGGGCTGACCGCGCGGGCGAACAGCGCGCGGACCGCACGCCGCACCTCGACGACACGGAGCCTGAGGTCCTCGTCCACCGTGGCCTCGTCCTCGGGGGCATGGCCGTCCAGCAGTGCGTGCCGCTGCCGGATCCAGATGTTCAGGCCCTGGACCGTGGCCAGTTCGTCGATGACGCCGCCCTCGCCGTCGTGGCGGATCGTGCTCGCCAGCTCCAGTGCCGCCCAGCGCTCCATGGATCCCGCTCCTGCCTCGTACCTGTTGATTGCGGTGGCGTGCACACCCTAGTCTCCCTAACGGATAATTCTGAACAAGCGTTAGAGGGGGATGGACGACTGTGCTGCTCGCTCAGATCAGTGACCTGCACCTGGACGGCAGTGAGAGGGCGACCCGTCGCGCCGTGCGGGTCATGGACTACGTACGGGCGCTGCCCCGGCCCGTCGACGCCCTGCTCGTCACGGGGGACATCGCGGATCACGGGGCGGAGGCCGAGTACGAGGAGGCCGCGCGGATCCTGGCCGCGCCCTTCCCGGTCCTCGCGTGCCCCGGGAACCACGACGTCCGCCCCGCGTACCGCAAGGTCCTGCTGGGGGAGGAGGCCGACGCCGGGCCCGTCAACCGGGTGCACCACGTCGGCGGTGTGGCGATCCTGATGTGCGATGCCACGATCCCGGGACGCGACGAAGGGCGACTCGACGAGGAGACGCTCGCCTGGATGGACGCCACTCTCACCGAACTGCCGGCGAAGACCCGGGCGCTGATCGCCTTTCACCAGCCGCCCGTCGTGCTCCACCACCCGCTGCCCGACTCCGGCATGCTCGAACGACCCGGTGATTTGGCGGCCTTGATCGACGCCCACCCGCAGGTCGCCGCCGTCCTCACGGGGCACGCCCACACCGCGGCGGCGTCCACCTTCGCCGGGCGTCCACTCGTCGTGGGGCCGGCGATCACCTGGACCCTGCGCCTGCCCTGGGAGGGCGACCGTCCCGCCGACCGCGACCAGCCGCCCGGCCTCGCCTTCCACGTCCTGGACGACGACGGCAGGCTCACCACCCACTACCGGGTCGTGATCTGAGACATCGGCCGTGCGGTGGCCGGCCGGGGCGCCGCTCAGTCGAAGCTCCGCCCCATCTCGTCGAGGACCTCGTCGATCACCTCGGCGGGGGACCGGGCCAGGTCCTCCTCGATCCACATGCGCATCGCGATCCGCAGTGAGGAGAGGAAGGCCGCCGCCAGCACCGGCGGGCGCACCGGGTGCCCCTCGGGGCCCCGGCGTGCGGCTATCGCGTCCGCCAGGTCACGCTCCAGCGCGGCGTGGTTGGCGAGCTGGCGGGCCAGGAGGGAGGGGTGGCGCATGGCCAGCCTCGTGCGGACGGCCCATTCGCGTTCCGGGGTCACCATGCGTGCGGAGAAGTCCGCCACCGCGGCCCGCAGCGCCGGCCAGGCGGGCTCCTCGGCGGGGCGGTCCCACACGGTGCGGACCAGTGAGCCGATCAGCTGCTCCTCGCCGTAGAGGACGGCGTCCTCCTTGTTGGTGAAGTAGTTGGAGAACGTTCTGCGGGAGATGCCGGCCGCGTCGGCCACCGCCTCCACCGTCACGTGGTCGAAGCCGAGCTCGACGGTCAGCCGCATCGTCGCTTCGTGCACCGCCTGCCGGGTGGCCGCCTTCTTGCGCTCCCGCAGTCCCACTGGGCTCTCCATGCGTCCATTATCTACGGCGCGGACATCCCTGGCGCAAAAAAGTTGCACAGTGAGCAATGTTGCCCAATGTGCATGTAAGGTGAAGGCTTCCTCGGTTCGTCCCCAGCCCTTCCCCGGGCCAGGGGTCCGGGGTCCGGGGCTCCGTGGTGCTGGTGGTCTCCGGGCTCGCCCTCTTCCCGAACCGCTTCTCCTTCCCCCTTCTCCTCGAACTCCTCCGGAGGTTGCGCGTGAGCGCAGTTACGGCGGCGCCGGCCGATGCCGCGCCGATGGACCACCGCCATGTGCTGCGGGCGCTGAGCGGTCTGCTCATCGTGCTGTTCGTGGCGATGATCAGCAGCACGGTCGTCTCGGTGGCCCTCCCGCAGATCATCGGCTCCCTCGACGGGACCCAGTCGCAGTACACCTGGGTCGTCACCGCGACTCTGCTGGCCTCCACGGCCTCCACGCCGATCTGGGGCAAGCTCGCGGACCTGTTCAGCAAGAAGCTGCTCCTGCAGATAGCCATCGGGCTGTTCATCATCTCGTCGGTGGCCTGCGGATTCGCCCGGTCCACCGAGCAGTTGATCGCCTTCCGCGTCATCCAGGGTCTCGGTATGGGCGCGCTCCAAGTGCTCGTCCAGGTGATCATCGCCGCGATGATCAGCCCGAAGGAGCGGGGCCGCTACAACGGGTACCTCGGCGGAGTCATGGCCGTCGCCACCGTCGGCGGACCGCTGCTCGGCGGGTTCATCACCGACACCTCGTGGCTCGGCTGGCGCTGGTGCTTCTTCATCGCCATCCCGTTCACCCTCGTCGCCTTCGTGCTCCTGACCCGCACCCTGCACCTCGCCGAGGTGCGCCGCGAGGGCGTGAAGGTGGACTACCTGGGCGCCGCCCTCATCGCCGTCGGCGTCAGCCTGCTGCTCCTCTGGGTCACCTTCGTCGACAACGACTTCGCGTGGGTGTCCTGGCAGACCTTCGCCATGGTCGGCGGCAGCGTCCTGATCCTCGCCGCGGCCGTCCTGGTCGAGGCCCGCGTCAAGGAGCCGGTCGTCCCGCTCCACGTCGTACGCCGCCGGGACCCCGCTCTCGCCATCGTCGCGAGCCTCGCCGTGGGCATGGCGATGTTCGGCGGGGCCGTCTTCCTGGGCCAGTACTTCCAGATCGGCCGGGGCAACTCGCCCACCGAGGCCGGACTGCTCACCATCCCGCTGATGCTGGGCGTGCTCGTCTCGTCCACCGTCGCCGGGCGGCTCGTCTCCAGGACCGGCAAGGTCAAGCCCTACATCATCACCGGCGTCGTCGTGCTCACCCTCGGCTTCCTGGGGCTGTCCACGATCGACCACGAGACCTCCCTGGTCATCGTGTCGGCCGGGATGCTCGCGGTCGGCATCGGTGTCGGCATGTCGATGCAGAACCTCGTGCTCGTCCTCCAGAACACCGTGCCGCTCAGTGAACTCGGCGCTGCCAGCGGGGCGATCACCTTCTTCCGGTCGCTCGGCGGCACGATCGGCGTCTCCGTCCTGGGTGCCGTGCTCGCCAACCAGGTCTCCGTGAAGATCGCCGAGGGGCTGGCGGAGCTGGGCGTCGATCCGGCCGCGTCCGCCTCGGGCGGCTCGACGCTGAACGTGGCGGCCATGCCGCCGCAGATCCAGGAGGTCGTACGGGCCGCGTACGGCGACGCGACCGGGCACATCTTCCTCATCTCGGCGGGGATCGCCGTGGTCGGTGTCGTCGCGTCGCTCTTCCTGACGCCGACGAAGCTGCGCGACAGCGTGGACCTCTGACCCGCCGGTCGGGCTGACCCGTCGACCCGACGCCTGCCGCCCACCGTGCCCCCGCCACCCACGTGGCGGGGGCACGGTCGTGCCGACCCCGGCCCGCGGGGCCCGGCATACGGTGCGGTGGCCGACGTGATTCCGGTAGTGTGACGCGTCCCGAGACCGGGACCGACCCAGGAGGTGAGACCCATTACCGCTTCAGCAGGCTGGGTGCTCACCCCTCGCCGTCGCGCGGCCCACCGGGCCTGAGCGATCGCGGAGCGCCCATCGGATTTCCCGAAAGGCTCCGCACCATGCAGGAATTCGCCCCACCGCTCACCTTCGCCTCCCTCGTCACCCTGCTCCGTACGGCGGGCTGCGTCTTCGCCGAGGACGAGGCCGAGCTCCTCCTCTCCGCGGCGGACGGCCCCGACGAACTCGCCTCCATGGCCGAGCGCCGGGCCGCCGGGCTGCCGCTTGAACACGTGCTCGGCTGGGCCGAGTTCTGCGGGCTGAGGATCGCCGTGGACCCAGGGGTCTTCGTGCCCCGGCGGCGTACCGAGTTCCTCGTCCGCCAGGCCGCGGCACTGGCCCCCCGCCCGGCGGTCGTGGTCGACCTCTGCTGCGGTTCCGGGGCGCTGGGCACGGCGCTCGCCTCGTCGCTGCGGGACGCCGAACTGCACGCCGCCGACGTCGAACCCGCCGCCGTGCGCTGCGCCCGGCGCAATGTGGGCGCGCTCGGGGCCGTCTACGAGGGCGACCTCTTCGCACCGCTGCCCGCCTCCCTGCGCGGCCGGGTGGACGTCCTGCTGGCCAACGTGCCGTACGTGCCGACCGAGGATGTCGGGCTGCTCCCCGCGGAGGCGCGCATCCACGAGCCGCTGGTGGCGCTGGACGGCGGTGGCGACGGGCTCGACGTGATGCGCCGCGTCGTCGCGGAGGCGACCGACTGGCTGGCCCCGGGCGGCAGCCTGCTGGTCGAGACGAGCGAGCGGCAGGCGGCGCGCGCCCTGGAGACGGTGGGGAGCCGCGGACTGACCGCGCGCGTCGTCGTCTCCGAGGAGCTGTACGCCACCGTCGTCATCGGGACCAGGCCTCCCCTGTAGCAGGGGAGGCGGACCGGCGGGACGGACGCGGGGGTGCGTCCCGGATCAGGCGAAGCGCCAGCGCGTCTGCCCGAACGGGTCGCCCTTGGCGAAGCCGAAGGCCGTGCGGGGGGCCACCGCGAAGACCTCCGCGCGGCCGCCCGCGCCGTTGGAGAACATCCCGTCCGTGACACCGAAGTGCCAGTCACTGCCGTACTTCGCCTCCCACGCCTCGGCCAGCTCGGTCAGCCGCTGCTCCTGGGTCACCCGGGCCGCCCGGCCCTCGACCACCAGGTCGAACCCCTCGTTCAGGGTGTTGGCGCCGGTGGTCAGCACGACCTCCGGGTTGGCGGCCAGGTTGCGCGCCTTGCGTTCCGAGGGGCCCGTGCAGAAGTGCAGGGCGCCGTCCGACCAGAGGCCGATCAGCGGGGTGACGTGTGGGCGGCCGTCCGGGCGGACCGTCGACAGCCAGTACAGTTCCGCGCCCTCCAACAGCGCGACCGCGTCCGCCCAGGGGCGCGCGGTCGCGCCCTCGCTGCTGTAGTGCGGGTCCAGGGCGGTCTCGGGGGCGGGGGCTCTGCTCTCGTCGGTCTCGGCCGGCATGACGGGTCTCCTCGGGCGGTATGGCGGTGTCCATGGTCTTTTGCTCGATCGTGCCTCTGCAGGGTGGACTCCTCTCCCGCTCCGGATTCATCGGTACGGGGCTAGGCTCGAAGAGCGGATATGTGTGATCGGCGGGCAGGAGACACAGGATGACGACGGTGCCGGGACGCAGGAGCAGTACGTTCACGAGACTGCTGCGGCACGGTTTCACCGATCCGTCAGCCGCCGAACGGCTGCTGGACCTGCCCGAGCTCTCCTCCGTACGGTCGGACCCGGTGCTCTTCGACGCCCTCGGCGCGACCGCCGACCCGGATCTCGCCCTGCACAGCCTCGTCCGGCTCGTCGAGGCCGAGGAGGCGGACGAGCGGCAGATCCTGCTGGACACCCTCGTCACGGCCAAACCGCTCCGGGACCGGCTCCTCGGGGCCCTGGGCGCCTCCGAGGCCCTCGGGGACCACCTGGCGCGGCATCCGCGCGACTGGCAGGTGCTGGTCACCTACGAGGCCACCGACCTGCACCCCGGGGTCCGCGAGTTCGAGACCATGCTCGGCGACGCGGTCGATCCGGACTCCCTGCGGGTCGCCTACCGCAGGTCCCTCCTGTCGATAGCGGCCCGCGACGTGTGCGGGACGACGGATGTCGCCCAGGTCGCCGCCGAGCTGGCCGACCTGGCGACGGCCACCCTGCGGGCGGCCCTGGACATCGCCCGCGCCGACGCGCCCTCCGACGCCGCCCAGTGCCGGCTCGCCGTCATCGCGATGGGCAAGTGCGGCGGGCACGAGCTGAACTACGTGTCGGACGTCGACGTGATCTTCGTGGGCGAGCCCCTCGACGGCGCGGAGGAGAGCGGCGCCATGCAGGCCGCGACCCGGCTCGCCGCCCACATGATGCGGATCTGCTCCGACACCACCGTCGAGGGCACCATCTGGCCCGTCGACGCCAACCTGCGCCCCGAGGGCCGCAACGGGCCGCTGGTGCGGACCCTGTCCTCGCACCTCGCCTACTACCAGCGCTGGGCCAAGACCTGGGAGTTCCAGGCACTGCTCAAGGCCCGGCCGGTCGCCGGTGACCCCGAGCTCGGAGCGGCGTACACCGAGGCCCTGTCCCCGCTGGTCTGGCAGGCCGCCGAGCGCGAGAACTTCGTCGCCGACGTGCAGAAGATGCGCCGCCGCGTCGTGGACAACATCCCCGTGGACCGCGTCGACCGTGAGCTCAAGCTCGGCCCCGGCGGACTCCGGGACGTCGAATTCGCCGTCCAGCTGCTCCAGCTCGTCCACGGCCGCAGTGACAGCACCCTGCACTCCGGCTCCACGCTGGAGGCCCTGCAGGCCCTCGCCGACGGCGGATACGTCGGGCGGGCGGACGCCGCGCAGCTGGACGAGGCCTACCGCTTCCTGCGCTCCATGGAGCACCGCATCCAGCTCTACCGGCTGCGCCGTACCCACCTGGTCCCCGAGGACGAGGCCGACCTGCGCCGACTCGGCCGGTCCCTCGGCCTGCGCACGGACCCGGTGGCCGAGCTGAACAGGGCCTGGCGGCGCCACGCCTCCGTGGTGCGGCGGCTCCACGAGAAGCTCTTCTACCGCCCCCTCCTGGACGCGGTCGCCCAGCTCGCGCCCGGCGAGAGCCGACTCAGCGCCAAGGCCGCCGTCGTACGGCTGGAGGCCCTCGGCTACGCCGACCCCGCCGCCGCGCTGCGGCACCTGGAGGCCCTGTCGTCGGGGGTCTCCCGCAAGGCCGCGATCCAGCGCACGCTCCTGCCGGTGCTGCTCGGATGGTTCGCGGACTCCGCCGACCCGGACGCCGGGCTGCTCGGCTTCCGGCAGGTGTCCGACGCGCTGGGCAAGACCCCGTGGTACCTCCGGCTCCTGCGGGACGAGGGTGCCGCGGCCGAGAATCTCGCCCGGGTCCTGTCCGCCGGGCGGCTCGCCCCCGACCTGCTGATGCGGGCCCCCGAGGCCGTCGCCATCCTCGGCGACCCCGAGGGGCTGACACCGCGCAGCCGGAACCACCTGGAGCAGGAGGTCCTTGCCGCGGTCGGCCGGGCGCAGGGCGCCGAGGCGGCGGTCGCCGTGGCGCGCGGGGTGCGGCGGCGGGAGCTGTTCCGTACGACGGCGGCCGACCTCATCGGCTCGTACGGCACCGAGGACAATCCGGCCGAACCCGATCCGGGGGCCCTCGCCGACCGGGTCGGCTCCGCCGTCACCGACCTGAACGCCGCCACCCTCTCCGGGGCGCTGCGCGCCGCCGTACGGGAGCGCTGGGGCACCACCCTGCCCACCCGGTTCGCCGTCATCGGCATGGGCCGGTTCGGCGGGCACGAGCTGGGCTACGGCTCCGACGCCGACGTCCTGTTCGTGCACGAGCCCCGCGAGGGGGTCAGCGACGAGGAGGCGGCCCGGGCCGCCAACACCGTCGTCACGGAGATGCGCAGGCTGCTGGAGCTGCCGACCGCGGATCCGCCCCTGCTCATCGACGTCGACCTGCGGCCGGAGGGCAAGACCGGGCCGCTGGTCAGGACCCTCAAGTCGTACGAGGCGTACTACCGGCGCTGGTCGCTGGTCTGGGAGAGCCAGGCCCTGCTGCGCGCCGATCCGGTGGCCGGGGACGAGGAGCTCGGCCGCGCCTTCGTGGAGCTCATCGACCCCCTGCGGTACCCCGTGGAGGGGCTGGGCGACGACGCGGTGCGGGAGATCCGGCGGCTCAAGGCGCGGATGGAGTCGGAACGCATGCCGCGCGGCGCCGATCCGACGCTCCACACCAAGCTGGGGCGCGGCGGGCTGAGCGACGTCGAGTGGACGGTGCAGCTGATGCAGATGCAGCACGCCTGGGCCGAACCCGGGCTGCGGACCCCGCGCACGCGTGAGGCCCTGGCGGCCGCGTGCGCGGCGGGGCTGATCCCGGCGGAGGAGGCGCAGACGCTGGACGAGGCGTGGGTGCTGGCCTCGCGGGTGCGCAACGCGGTGATGCTGGTGCGGGGGCGGCCCGGCGACACGTTCCCCTCGAACCCGCGTGAGCTGACGGCGGTCGGGCGGTACCTGGGCTACGAGCCGGGGCACGTGGGGGACATGCTGGACGACTACCGGCGGATCACCCGGCGGGCCCGGGCGGTCGTCGAGGAGCGCTTCTACGGGGCGGCCGGGTGAGGTCCGCGCTCACGAACGCGCGCTGACGAACGCGCCTTCAGGAACACGCGCTCAGGGAAGGCTCCCTACGGCCCAGGTGTGAGAACCGCGGGGTGAGCGCGGGGCGGGGACGCCCCCGCCCCGCGCTCACTCGCCGGACGCGGCCGGGCTGCCCGCCTGGGCCTGAGCCGCCCGGGCCGGGGCGCCGGGCACCGGGGCGGGTGGCCGGCGCAGGGCGCGCAGCCGGCCCCCACCGGGGTGCTGCACCCGCTTCGGCAGGCGGTGCGGCAGTGATCCGTACCAGGCGTACGAGACCGCCAGGCCGAAGGCCAGACAGGCCATCCCGCCCACCGCGTCCAGCCAGAAGTGGTTCGCCGTCGCCACGATCACGACCAGCGTGGCCACGGGGTACAGCGCGCCCAGGATCCGCGCCCAGGGGGCGGTGGCCAGCGCGCAGATCGTCAGACCGCACCACAGGGACCAGCCGATGTGCATCGACGGCATCGCCGCGTACTGGTTCGACATGTGCTTGAAGTTGCCCGAGGCCATCGACCCCCACGTCTGGTGCAGCATGACCGTGTCGATGAAGGCGCCGCCGTTCATCAGCCGCGGGGGCGCCAGGGGGAAGAGGTAGTAGCCGAGCAGGGCCACCGCGGTCGTGGCGAAGAGCACCAGACGGGTGGCCGCGTAGCGGCCCGGATGGCGGCGGAACAACCAGACGAGCACACCGATGGTGATGACGAAGTGCAGCGTCGCGTAGTAGTAGTTCATCCCCACGATCAGCCATGTCACCGAGTTGACGGCCTGGTTGACCGACTCCTCGAAGGCGAGCCCCACGGTGTGTTCGAGGGCCCAGATCCAGTCGGCGTTGCGCAGGGCCGCGGCCTTCTGCTCGGGCACGGCGTTGCGCACCAGCGAGTACAGCCAGTAACTGACCGCGATCAGGAGGATCTCGAACCAGAGACGCGGGCGGCGCGGGGCGCGCAGGGAGCGGAGGGAGGGCCGGGGGATACGCATGCGGGACAGGGGAATCACTCTCGTCGAACCGGACGCCGTCAGTCCGTCCGCGACGGGTGACGGGGTGGCCGCCGTGCGGTCTTCCTCAGTGGTCACGTGCGATTCACCCATAGGCGCAGAGTCTGCCAGATACGTCCCCCTCCGCCCGATGATCCTCCGGTCGGGTTCCGGTCGCACATTCTGCGCGTTACCGGCGGGGGCGGGCCGGTGAGGAGGGGCCCGGGCCCGAAGCCGTTGAACCGCGTACGACCAGTTCGGGCATGAACACGAACTCGCTGTGCGGGGCCGGCGTGCCGCCGATCTCCTCCAGCAGCGTGCGCACGGCGGCCTGGCCCATCGCCGTCACCGGCTGCCGGATGGTGGTCAGCGGGGGATCGGTGAACGCTATGAGGGGCGAGTCGTCGTACCCGACCACCGAGAGGTCGCGCGGTACGTCCATCGACAGCCGGCGGGCCGCCCGGATCGCGCCGAGCGCCATCATGTCGCTCGCGCACACCACGGCGGTGCAGCCGCGTTCCATCAGCGCCGAGGCGGCGGCCTGCCCACCCTCCAGCGTGTACAGGGAGTGCTGGATCAGCTCCTCCACGGCGTCGGCGGTGAGGTCCAGCTGCTCCTGCATCGTGGCGTGGAAGCCCTCGATCTTGCGGAGCACCGGGACGAAGCGTTTCGGCCCGACCGCCAGGCCGATGCGCTGGTGGCCCAGGGCCACCAGGTGCGTCACCGCGAGCCGCATCGCGGCCCGGTCGTCGGGGGAGATGAACGGCGCCTGCACCTTGGGGGAGAAGCCGTTGACCAGGACGAAGGGGACGCCCTGGGCCCGCAGTTGCTCGTAGCGCTGCATGTCGGCCGAGGTGTCGGCGTGCAGGCCGGAGACGAAGATGATGCCCGAGACCCCGCGGTCGACGAGCATCTCCGTGAGCTCGTCCTCGGTGGAGCCGCCCGGCGTCTGCGTCGCCAGCACCGGCGTGTAGCCCTGCCTGGTGAGCGCCTGGCCGATGACCTGGGCCAGCGCCGGGAAGATCGGGTTCTCCAGCTCGGGTGTGATCAGGCCGACGAGGCCCGCGCTGCGCCTGCGCAGCCGTACGGGGCGTTCGTAGCCGAGGACGTCGAGCGCCGCGAGGACGGATTCACGGGTGGCCGCTGCAACACCGGGCTTGCCGTTCAGTACGCGGCTGACCGTCGCTTCGCTGACCCCCGCCTGAGTTGCGATATCGGCAAGCCGTGCGGTCATGGCAATGGACTGTACCGGGCGCGTGTCGGATTGCCCACCATGCGCGGGATTCGGGCAGTCCGCCCCGGCGGCGCCCGTCCGCGCGCCCTCGGGCAGCAACATCTTGCAAGGCCTTGCGGGATCGGCCGTGTCCTTGCAGTCGGATCGTCGTACCGCCACCACAGGGGCCCTGGCCAGGCACGGGCAGGGTGAAAGGGCTTCCGTCAAGAGGCTTGACGGCAACCTTGAGGACACGCCAATGTAACGATCAGCGGTGCTTGCAGAAATCTTCCGCAAAGTCTTTCGGTCGTCTTTCATCCTTGTTACGTTCACGTCGACCCGGCGCCGCGACGGAGCGGTACGGCAGTTGAAGGAGTTCAGATGCGACGTGGCATAACGGCCACCGCCCTGGTCGCGGCCCTGGCGCTCGCGGCGACCGCCTGCGGCAGCGACGACGAGTCCGGCGGCAGCAAGAGCTCGGGCGAGCTCTCCGGCACGGTGACGTGGTGGGACACCTCGACCGTCGGCAGCGAGGACAAGGTCTTCAAGAAGATCGCCGAGGGTTTCGAGAAGAAGCACCCGAAGGTCGACGTCAAGTACGTCAACGTCCCCTTCGGTGAGGCGCAGAACAAGTTCAAGAACGCCGCTCAGGCCGGCGCCGGCGCCCCGGACGTCATCCGCTCCGAGGTCGCCTGGACCCCCGAGTTCGCCGACCTCGGCTACCTCGCCCCGCTGGACGGCACCACGGCGCTGAAGGACCAGGACGACTTCCTCGACCAGGCCGCCGCGTCCACGAAGTACAAGGACAAGACCTACGCGGTCCCGCAGGTCATCGACTCCATGGGCATCTTCTACAACAAGAAGATCTTCGCGGACGCCGGTGTCGAGGTCCCCAAGAACATCGCCGACCTGAAGACCGTCTCCAAGACGATCAAGGAGAAGACCGGCAAGACCGGCCTCTACCTCCGCGGCGACGACGCGTACTGGTTCCTCTCCTTCCTCTACGGCGAGGGCGGCGACCTGGTCGACGCCAAGTCCAAGACCGTCACGGTGAACAACCCCGAGGGCGTCAAGGCCTTCAAGACCGTCAAGGACCTCGTCGACTCCGGTGCTGCCAAGACCGACGCCACCGACGGCTGGGAGAACATGCAGTCGTCGTTCAAGGACGGCAAGGTCGCGATGATGATCAACGGCCCGTGGGCCGTGGCCGACACCCTCACCGGCAAGGAGTTCGCCGACAAGGCGAACCTCGGCATCTCCCCGGTGCCGGCCGGCACGGCCGGCCAGGGCGCCCCGCAGGGCGGCCACAACCTCGCCGTCTACGCGGGCTCCAAGAACCTGGACGCCTCGTACGCCTTCGTCGAGTACATGACCTCGGTGGAGACCCAGGCGCAGACCGCCGGTGAGCTGAACCTCCTGCCGACCCGCACCTCCGCCTACGCCAAGCAGGAGGCCGCGGACAGCGAGATCGTGCAGTTCTTCAAGCCCGTCGTCGAGACCGCCGTCGAGCGCCCCTGGATCCCCGAGACCGGCAGCCTCTTCGCGCCGCTCGTCACGGAGTACACCAAGGTCCTCACCGGTCAGACCACGCCGGAGAAGGCCGCCTCGACGACCGGCGACTCCTACCGCAAGCTCCTCAAGGGCTGGAAGTAACTCAGGAAGGCAGGCCGGCTGATGGCTGTCCACACCAGCCAGTCGGTGGCGAAGGCCGCGGGCGACGACGTCGCCCGCGGCCGGAGCCGCGGTACTGGTAAATCCGCACCACCGAGCAAGCTCCGGCGGGCCATGTCGGTCCACTGGTACGCCTGGACCATGGTCGCCCCGGTCGTGATCGTGATCGGCGTGATCATCGGGTATCCGCTGGTCCGCGGCATCTACCTGTCGCTGACCGACGCCAACGAGCGCAACGTCGCCCGGTCCATCGGCGTCAACGAACTGCCCGCCACCTACGAGTTCGTGGGCGTCGACAACTACGTCGACGCACTGACGGGTACCCAGTTCCTCGGCACGCTCGGCTGGACGCTGGTGTGGACGGTCTCCTGCGTGGGCATCACCTTCTGCCTGGGCATGGCGCTCGCCAACATCCTGAACCGCCGCATCGCCGGACGCTCCGCCTACCGCATGGCCCTGATCCTGCCCTGGGCCATCCCCGGCTTCGTCTCGGTGTTCGCCTGGCGCTTCCTCTACAACGAGGACCGCGGGCTGCTCAACAAGCTCCTCGGCGGCGCCGGGATCGACGGCATACCCTGGCTGAACGACCCCACCTGGGCCAAGTTCTCCGTCATCGCCGTCAACGTCTGGCTCGGCATCCCGTTCATGATGGTCGCCCTCCTCGGCGGGCTGCAGTCGATCCCCTCGGAGCAGTACGAGGCCGCGGAGATGGACGGCGCCACCGCCTGGCAGCGCTTCCGCCACATCACGCTCCCCGGACTGCGCCCGGTGTCCACCACGGTGATCCTGCTCTCCACCATCTGGACCTTCAACATGTTCCCGGTGATCTTCCTGCTGACCCGCGGCGGACCCGGCGAGGCCACCCAGATCCTGGTCACCCAGGCGTACAAATTCTCCTTCGAGATCAGCCCGCGCGACTTCGCGCAGTCCTCCACCTGGGGCGTGCTGATCCTCGTCCTCCTGATGCTCTTCGCCATGGTGTACCGGCGAGTGCTCCGCACGCAGGGAGACAACTGGTGACCACCGCCACCGCACCCTCCGCCCGGCACGGCGCCGCCAAGGTCCGCCGGCGCGGCGACCGCTCGCCGCTCGCCTCCACGGCCCTGCACCTCACCCTGATCATCGCGTCGGTGATCGCGGTCTTCCCGGTGCTGTGGGTCCTGCTGACCTCGCTGAAGCCCGCCAAGTTCGCGACGACGACGGACTTCTTCAAAGAGACGACGTTCGAGAACTACACGAACCTCATCAAGGACACCGAGTTCCTGAGCTGGTTCGGCAACTCCGTGATCGTCGCCGGACTCTCCACCGTCATCGGTGTCTTCGTCTCCGCCACCACGGGCTACGCCGTCAGCCGCTTCCGCTTCCCCGGCAAGCGCGGGCTGATGTGGACGCTGCTGATCACCCAGATGTTCCCGGTCGCCGTCCTCATCGTGCCGATCTACAACATCATGGCGAGCATCGGGCTGCTCAACCAGCCGGCCGGCCTCGTCATCACCTACCTCACCATCTCGGTGCCGTTCTGCGCCTGGATGATGAAGGGCTTCTTCGACACGATCCCCCACGAGATCGACGAGTCGGGGCAGGTCGACGGGCTGACGCCGTTCGGCACGTTCTGGCGGCTCATCCTGCCGCTGGCCAAGCCCGGCCTGGCCGTCACCGCCTTCTACTCCTTCATCACCGCCTGGGGTGAAGTGGCGTACGCCTCCGCCTTCATGGTCGGTGACGAGAACCTCACGCTCGCCGGCGGACTGCAGAAGTTCGTCAACCAGTACGGAGCCCAGTGGGGCCCGATGACCGCGGCGTCCGTGCTCATCGCCATCCCGGCCGCACTGGTCTTCCTCTTCGCGCAGAAGCACCTGGTCACCGGCATGTCCGCCGGAGCCGTCAAGGGCTGACACCCCTCACCCCGTACGCCCGCACGCACCATCACGGCGGCGCCGGAACCCCGACCCGGTCCCGGCGCCGCTCCCTCCCAGACACCCCAGGGACGACATGACCCAGCACCTCGCTGCCCCCTCCACCGGCACGTCCGACGGCGCCCCGGGCCACCGCACCGGCTGGTGGCAGGACGCGGTGATCTACCAGGTCTATCCGCGGAGCTTCGCCGACGGCAACGGCGACGGCATGGGCGACCTCGCGGGCGTCACCGCCCGGCTCCCGTACCTCCGGGACCTCGGCGTCGACGCCGTCTGGCTCAGCCCCTTCTACGCCTCCCCGCAGGCCGATGCCGGCTACGACGTCGCCGACTACCGGGCGATCGACCCGATGTTCGGCACGCTCCTCGACGCCGACGCGCTGATCCGCGAGGCCCACGGTTTGGGGCTGCGCATCATCGTCGACCTGGTGCCCAACCACTCGTCCGACCAGCACGAGTGGTTCAAGCGCGCCCTCGCCGAGGGCCCCGGATCGGCCCTGCGCGAGCGCTACCACTTCCGGCCCGGCAAGGGCACCGACGGCGAACTCCCTCCCAACGACTGGGAGTCCATCTTCGGCGGCCCCGCCTGGACCCGGACCACCGACCCGGACGGCACCCCCGGGGAGTGGTACCTGCACCTCTTCGCGCCCGAGCAGCCCGACTTCAACTGGGAGCACCCGGCCGTCGCCGACGAGTTCCGTTCCATCCTGCGCTTCTGGCTCGACATGGGCGTCGACGGCTTCCGTGTCGACGTCGCCCACGGGCTCGTCAAGGCGGAGGGTCTGCCGGACCTCGGGTCGCACGACCAGCTGAAGCTGCTGGGCAACGATGTCATGCCGTTCTTCGACCAGGACGGTGTGCACGCGATCTACCGCAGCTGGCGCACCATCCTCGACGAGTACCCCGGCGAGCGCATCGCCGTCGCCGAGGCGTGGACCCCCACCGTCGAGCGCACCGCCAACTACGTGCGCCCCGACGAGATGCACCAGGCCTTCAACTTCCAGTACCTGTCGACCGCCTGGGACGCCGCCGAGCTCCGCGCCGTCATCGACTCCTCGCTCGACGCGATGCGTCCGGTGGGCGCCCCCACCACCTGGGTGCTCTCCAACCACGACGTCACCCGGCACACCACCCGCTTCGCCAACCCGCCGGGCCTGGGCACCCAGATCCGCACCCCCGGCGACGGCGAGCTCGGTCTGCGCAGGGCCCGCGCGGCCACCCTGCTGATGCTGGCCCTGCCCGGCTCCGCCTACGTCTACCAGGGCGAGGAGCTCGGCCTGCCCGACGTCACCGACCTGCCCGACGAGGTCCGCCAGGACCCGTCGTTCTTCCGCGCCGAGGGCCAGGACGGCTTCCGCGACGGCTGCCGCGTGCCGATCCCGTGGACCCGCGAGGGCAGCTCGTACGGCTTCGGCACCGGCGGCAGCTGGCTGCCGCAGCCCGACAGCTGGGGCGCGCTGTCCGTCGAGGCGCAGACCGGCACCGAGGGCTCCACGCTGGAGCTGTACCGCGCCGCCATCGCGGCCCGCCGCGAGCACCCGGGGCTCGGCGCCGGCACGGACGTCGAGTGGCTGGACGCCCCCGAGGGCGTGCTCGCCCTCGGCCGCCACGGCTTCGTCTGCACCGTCAACACCACGGGCGCGCCCGTGCGCGTCGCCGTCCCCGGCACCCTGCTGCTGGCCAGCGCCCCGGTGACCGTCGAGGGCGACACCGTCGAGCTGCCCGCCGACACCACGGTGTGGTGGACGGTGTGACCGTCCCCGCCCCCAGGACCGGACCGGCGCTGCGGCTCTCCGACATCGCCGGTCAGGCCGCGGTCAGCGAGGCCACCGTCAGCCGGGTGCTCAACGGGAAGCCGGGCGTCGCGGGCACCACGCGTCAGCGGGTGCTCGCGGCGCTCGACGTCCTCGGCTACGAACGTCCCGTACGGCTGCGGCAGCGCAGCGCCGGGCTGATCGGACTGGTGACGCCCGAACTCGTCAACCCGATCTTCCCGGCGTTCGCGCAGTCCGTGGAGCAGGTGCTCGCGGGGCACGGCTACACACCCGTGCTCTGCACCCAGCTGCCCGGCGGCGCCACCGAGGACGAACTGGTCGAACAGCTCGTCGAGCGCGGCGTGGGCGGCATCGTGTTCCTGTCCGGGCTCCACGCCGACACCTCGGCCGATCCGGCGCGCTACGCCGCGCTCACCGAACGCGGCGTACCGTTCGTGCTGATCAACGGCTACAACGAGCGCATCAGTGCCCCGTTCGTCTCACCCGACGACCAGGCCGCCGTGCGCATGGCCGTCAGCCACCTCGCGGAGCTCGGCCACCGGCGGATCGGCCTGGCGATCGGGCCGCAGCGCTACGTGCCCTCCCGGCGCAAGCGTGAGGGCTTCGTCGACGCGGCGGTCTCGCTGCTCGGCATGGACCGCGAGGAAGCCGAACTGCTGGTGTGCTCCACGCTGTTCAGCGTCGAGGGCGGTCAGGTCGCGGCGGGCGCACTGCTCGACGCGGGCTGCACCGGCATCGTCTGCGGCAGCGACCTGATGGCGCTCGGAGTGGTCCGGGCGGCGCGGGGGAGAGGGTTCGACGTCCCGCGCGACGTCTCCGTCGTCGGCTTCGACGACTCGCAGCTCATCGCCTTCACCGACCCGCCCCTGACCACGGTGCGCCAGCCGGTGCAGGCGATGGCGGCGGCGGCGGTGGGGGCACTGCTGGAGGAGATCGCGGGAAGCCCCGTGCAGCGCACGGAGTACGTGTTCCAGCCGGAGCTGGTGGTACGGGGCTCGACCGCGGCGGTACGCGGCATCTGAACGGGTGCGTGAGGGTGTGAGCGGGGCCGGGTCCGGAGGGGGGACCCGGCCCCGCTTCGCGTGTCCGGCCGGACCGCCGGCTCAGCCCGGCAGCTCGTCCTCGAGCTGCGCCAGTTCCACCGGGCTCAGCGTGAGCTGTGTGGCCCGCGCCGAGTCCCGGACGGATGCCGGACGACTGGCTCCCGGCACCGGGATCACCGCGGGGGAGCGGCTCAGTAGCCAGGCCAGGGTGATCCGCTGCGGGCTCACGCCGCGCCCCGCCGCGACGCGCTGGAAGGCGGTCCCGGTGGAGGTCGGGCCGGAGGGGCCGTCGAGGGAGCTGCGGGAGATGCCGCCGAGGGGGCTCCAGGGCAGGAACGCCAGGCCCAGCTCTGTGCTCAGCCGCAGTTCGGGCTCGCTGTCGCGGACGGCAGGCGAGTACCGGTTCTGTACCGAGACGAGCCCGTCGCCGAGGATCCGGTGCGCCTGGCGGATCTGCCCCGTGGTCACGTTCGAGATGCCGGCGGCGCGGATCGTGCCCGCGTCGAGCAGGTCACGCAGTGCGCCGACGGACTCCGCCCAGGGCACGGCCGGGTCCGGCTTGTGAAGTTGGTACAGGCCGACGGCCTCGACCCCCAGGCGCTTGGCGGAGGCTTCCGCTGCCCGCTTGAGGTGGGCCGGGGTGGCGGTGACGGTCCAGCTGCCGTCTCCGGGCCTGCCACGGCCGCCCTTGGTGGCGATCAGCACACCGGAGGTGTCGCCGCCGTAGCGGGCCAGGGCCCGGGCGATCAACAGCTCGTTGTGGCCCACCTCGCCGGCGTGCCAGTGATAGCTGTCGGCGGTGTCGATGAGCGTGACTCCGGCGTCGAGGGCGGCGTGGACGGTGGCGATGGCCCGCGCCTCGTCCGGGCGGTTCTCGATGGACAGGGGCATGGCACCCAGGCCGATGGCGCTGACGGCGGTGCCGGCGATGCTGCGATACTCCATGGCGGTCCGGCTCCTCACGCCGTGACTGCGGCGGTCTCGGCGACGGCCCCGGGCAGCCAGTCGTCGACGTGGGAGAAGACGAAGCCCAGTTCCTTCGCCCGGGTGTTGCTCATGGCGTAGTGGCGGTCGAAGGAGAACGGTGAAGCCGCTCCGCCCGCCGCGACGGTCCGGTGGACGGGCGTGCGGCCGGTCTGCGCGGCGACGACCGAAGCCAGTTCACGCACGTCGAGCAGGCCGTCGGAGCAGGCGTTGACCGGACCGGTGAAGTCGGTGGCGGTGGTCGCCCACACCAGCAGGTCCGCCAGTTCCTCGTAGTGGATGAACACCGTCGGCAGCGTCTTCGCGTGCACGGTGATCTCTTCGCCCCGGCCGATGCGCTCGGTGTAGTGCGCCAGCCGGCCGGTGAACTCCTGCGCGCCGCCGCCGAGCACGTGCGCGCTGCGCACGGAGACGTACGGGAAGCTGCCGTCCCGGGTGAGGACGGCCTCCGCCTGGCGCTTGCCCTCGGCGTAGTGCGCCTCCAGGTACGCCTCGTCGTGCCAGGGCAGGTCCATGGCCACCTGCCAGGCGCGGGGGTCCACGTTCTCCTCCGGCACCGGCGTACCCGTCGGCACGGCCGGCAGTGCGGCGGTCCCGGGGTCGTAGACCTCGATCGTGGACGTCATGACGTAGCGCCGGGTACGGCCGGCGAAGGCGCGGGCGGCGATCGCGGCCTGCACCGGGGTGTAGCAGACCTGGTCGACGACCGCGTCGAAGGTGCGGGACCCGAGCGCGGCAACGAGCGCGGCCTCGTCGTCCCGGTCGGCGATGAGGTGCTCGACACCGGCGGGCGGCCGGGCGGAACCGCGATTGATCACGGTGACCTGATGACCGGCCGCCCGCAGGAGGTCGACCAGGAGCTTTCCGAAGTACCGGCTTCCGCCGATGACGCAGATCCTTTGCATGCCCCCATCCTGGAGATCTACCGTCATCAGCAGAAGTGCTGACCTACTGGCGGCGTCGTAAGGAAAACTGTTGATCGATGTGCAGCGGCTCCGCGTCCTGCGGGCGGTGGCGGACCACGGCAGTTTCAGCAGGGCCGCCGGAGCTCTCCGCCTGACCCCGTCCGCCGTCTCCCAGCACGTGGCGGCGTTGGAGCGCAGCCTCGGTGCCCAGGTCGTGACGCGCAGCACGCGCGGGGTGACCCTCACTCAGGCCGGGCAGATCATGGTCGGGGCCGCCGAGTCCGTCGCCGCCGAGCTCGAACAGGCGAAGCAGCAGGTCGAGCTGCTCAGCACCGGCCGCGTCCAGCTCACCGTCGCCACCTTCACCAGCGGCGGCAGGCACCTGCTGCCCGGCGCTCTCCCCCGGCTCACGGCGGTCCATCCGAGCACGGTGCTCCACGTCAGGGAGGGCGAGCCCGAGGACACCTTGCCCCTCGTCCGCCAGGGCGCCGTGGACCTCGCCCTCGCCTACCACTTCGACGGTCCGCTGCCCGTCGGTCCGGGGCCCGGCTCCGGCCTGCGGTGGACGCCCATCCTGGAGGACCCCCTGCACGTCGTCATGCCGGAGGGACACCGGCTCGCCGGTCGCCGGACGCTGGAGATCGCCGAGCTGGCAGCGGAGCCCTGGGTGCTCGGCTGCCTGAAGACGGAGGCGTACCTGCGCCGTTACGCCGAGCGCGCGGGCTTCGAACCGGAGGTGCGCGGGACCACCACCGACTACTTCTTCGCCCGCTCGCTCGTCGCCGCGGGTATAGGAGTCTCCCTGATCCCTTCCATCGCACTCGTCCCGCCGGTGCCGGGTCTGCACGCCGTCCCGATCGAGCCGCCTGCTCCGGCTCGCCACATCGGCGTCGCCACGCTCGGCCGTCGCGACCACCCGCACGTCACGACGTTGATCGAGGCGCTCCGCGAGCAGGTGACGTCTCGCCAGCCAGTCATGTGAGGAACGGGGCCCACGTGCCGGTGGCGGTGGTGGAGTGCGCCGGTCAGCTCCCGGAGGCGTACGTCACGAAGGCTTCCCACGTGGCGGGAGTGAAGGCGAGGAGGGGGCCGGGGGTGTTCTTGGAGTCGCGGACCTGCACAGCGGCAGGCGAGGCCGCCACCTCGACGCAGTCGGCCTCGCTGCTGTTGCTGCTGTAGCTGCTTTTGAACCACTTGGGTCCGTGAACACCCTCGGTGTGCAGCTCGCTGATCATGTCTCTCCAAGAAGTTGCTCGATGAAGGCCAGCGACTCCCGAGGGGTGAGAGCCTGGGCCCGGATCATGCCATACCGCAGCTCAAGGATTCGAAGCTGTTTCGGATCGGACACCGCTCTTCCGTTGAACGCCCCCTCCGAGCGTCCCAGAGCCGTTCCGTCCTTGAACTTCAGCACCTGGGTCTCTCCCTGCATTCCGGCGTGCTCCTCGCAGGCAATCGGCATGACCTGGATGGAAACCTGTCGCAATTGGCTGAGCGACAGCAGGTGTTCGAGCTGGCGACGCAGAACCATTGTGCCCCCGAGCGGGCGCCTGAGCGTTGCTTCCTCCTGCACGAAACTGAGCGCTGGGGATGGGCTTCGTCCGAAGATCGTCTGCCTGGCCACCCGCGCGGCGACGGCCTGCTCGATGGCATCCGGCTCGTACGCGGGCAGTCGCATTTCGAAGAGCGCCCGCGCGTACTCGGCGGTCTGAAGCAGTCCGTGCAAGTTGTGGTCTCCGTAGGCCAGGAGCTCGACAGCCTGGGCCTCCAGCTTCGCCAGCTCCCGCACCTTCTTCGGGTACCGGACCTCCGCCAACTCCCGTTTCAGCATCGCGATCTTGCCGCCCGCTCCGAGGACCTCGTCCGCCCTGTCCAGGAACTCCGGCCGGGGGATGCGACGACCGCCTTCCACCTTGTAGACCAGGTCCTCCCCGTACCCGATCGCGGCTCCGAACTCACCGGCCCGCATGCCTGCCGCCTCCCGCCAGGCCTTGATCTGGCGGCCCACCATGGTGGCCATGGCGACGCCCGACTCGTCGTCCGGATCGACCTCCCAGCCGGGCTCGTCCGCACCGTCGTGCCCGCGCACCGTGCCGGCCTCATCCACGCTCATCCGTGCCCCACTTCCGACGCGCCTGCCGTTCCTGCATCAACCTCTGTCGTCCCCGGCGGGGCACCCCGGACAGCCGGGACAGCACTGGACAAGGACTGGACAATCACCGTACGTAACCGTGCTGCCACTCCTCACGGTAAGCAAAAAAGGCCACGCTGAGTGACGTGACCCAAGAAATCACCCGAACCGAACATTCCGTTCTGACCCGGCAGTTCACCGTGCTGCTCTCGTCCACCCGCCGTGGAGCCAGGCTCGCCCGCCTGCTCACCACCGCGCACCTGGGGGACTGGGGGCTGCCCACGGGGCCTGCCGGGCACATCGTGGCCGAGCTGGCCACGAACGCCGTCCTGCACGGTCGTGTGCCGGGCCGGGACTTCCGGCTGCGCCTCGCGGTCCTCCGTGACGCGGTTCTCCGGATCGAGGTGACGGACGCCCGGGGTGAACGGCTGCCTCCCGTGCCCGGGACCGTCGATCTGCCCGCCTATGACGCGGAGTCGGGGCGCGGCCTGCTGATCGTCGGGGCGCTCGCGGACCGCTGGGGTGTCGATCCCGGGCCCGTCCCGCGCAAGACGGTCTGGGCCGAACTGGATCTCGCCCCGTGACCACCGCCACCGGGTCGTGGATACCCACGACCCGGTGAGCCGTGACGCGGTGCCCCGCGATGTCTAAAAGCCTTTAAAGAATCAGGGAAATGACCCTTCCCCACCCAACCCGCCCCCATGCATGCTTCGTCACTCGCTCGGGTGACATAAGGCAACTCAGCTGGATTTGGCAGGTGTTGTCGGGCATATGCTCGCCCCGACCACCACAGAAATGCGACGGCCCCCGACGGGACTGGAATCCCGATCGAGGGCCTGACCAACGAGGAAGTCAGACCCTTCCCGATGGATACCCAGCAGATTACCGCGCCACCGTGCGCCCAGGCCGCTGTATCCGGCGTGATCCACCACAACGTCCGGCACACCGCAGGCTTCACCGTCATCGGCAACCACCTCGCCCAGCACCGGGGCCTGTCCCTCGTCGCGGTCGGCCTGGCCGTGCACATCCAGTCGCTGCCGGCCGGAGCGAAGGTCGGCATCAAACGCCTCGCCGAACGCTTCCCGGAGAGCGAGACCCGCATCGCCGCCGCCCTGCGGGAGTTGGAAGCGGCTGGTTACCTGCACCGCAGCCGCGTGCGCCTCGCCGACGGGCGCATCGTGACGCGCACGGTCTCGTGCAACCAGCCGGGCGCGGACGCCGCCACTGCTACGCCACCGCCGCCTCGGCCCGCGCGCGCCACGGCCAGGCCCCCATCGCCCGTACCGCCTCCTCCGTCACAGGAATGCGCATCGCCGTCGCCAGCTCCGCAACCGACGCCCGCGTGCGTCCCGCAGCCCGCCGCAGTTCTCGTACCGGCGCCCACAGCCCGTACGGCACCACCTCCGCCCTTGCCGCAGCCCCACGCGCTCACCCCCGAGCTCCAGCGCGCCGCCGCCGCGATCCTCGCCGACCTGCGCCGCCACGCACCTCAACTCAGCCTGTCCGAGGCTGACATCAGCGCCCTCGTTCCCGGGGTCGCCGCCTGGCTCGAACGCGACGCGCATCCGGACACCCTCCGACGCGCTCTCACCACCGACCTGCCCGTACCGCTGAGACACCCCGCCAAGCTCCTGCGGCACCGGATCACCACGCTGCTGCCGCCCCCGCTCCCCGGCATGCGCGAGCTGGAGGCCGCACGCCCGCACGTGATCGTCATCCCGCTCCAGAACTGCGACCGCTGCGACCGGGCCTTCCGCTCGCGGCACCCCGGCCACTGCCGTGAATGCCGTACATACCTGCCCACAGCCGCCTGATCCCGAACGGAACCCCATGGTCAGCGCACCGCACGAAGCGATGCACCGCATCTTTCAAGAGGACCCGGGCCTCTTCTCCCGGCTCTCGGACGTCCTCGGGCTCGACCTGCCTCCTCTGGAATCAGCAGAGCCCCTGACCGTCGACCTCACCGCGACCGAGCCGCTCGAACGGCGCGTCGACACCCTTCTGCGCATCGAGACACAGGACGACGGGCCCTTCCTCCTCGTCGTCGAAGCCCAGGGCAAGAAGGACCCGGGCAAGACAGCCAGCTGGCCCTACTACGTCACCTACCTCAACAACAAGTACCGGCTCCCCGTCCTGCTCCTGGTGATCTGCCAGGACCACGCGACCGCCGCGTGGGCAGCCCGGCCCATCACCATCGGCCTGCCCCAGTGGCCGACCGTGACCGCCCGCCCCCTGGTGGCCGGCCCCCACAACATGCCCGTCATCACGAACGTGGCGGAGGCCCGGAAGGACCTCGCACTCGCGACGCTCTCGGCCATCACACACGCTGACAATCCGGACGTCGGTGCCATACTGAAGACGATGTCACTCGCACTGCGCGAGACACCGGACGTACGTGTCGAACCCCTCGTCGAACTCATCGCACAAGGCCTGGGCAACCGCCCGGCCGCCCAACAGTGGAGGAACCTGGTGGCCGTGGATCTCTCCTTCTACACCTCGCCGCTCTCCGAAGAGATCCGGGACGAGGGCCGCGTCGAAGGTCGTGTCAAGGGCCGTGCCGAGGGCCGTGTGGAAGGCCGTGTCGAAGGCCGCATCGAGGGCCGCGCACAGGGGCAGGCCGAGGCCATCCTGGTCATTCTGGGTGCACGCGGTATCGAGATCACCCACGCCACTCGCGAGAAGGTCACCACCTGTGGGGACCCGGAAGTGCTCCGCCGATGGTTGATTCGCGCGGCGTCCGTCACCACCTCTGACGAAATCTTCGACGAAGAGACGCCCATCGGCCAGTAGCCGATCCGACGCGCTTGCGCACCGGCAACGGCCCTGCGCGCACACCAAGTGGAGGAACCTGGTGGCCGATCTCTCCTTCTACATCTCGCCCCTCTCCGAGGAGATCCGGGAAGAAGGCCGCGCCCAAGGCCGTGCCGAGGGCGTCCTGATCGCTCTCGGCACGCTCGGTATCGACGTCACCGACGCCGTTCGCGAGAGGGTCACCGCCTGCGGTGACCCCGAGCTCCGACGTCAGTGGTTGGTGCGTGCCGTCCAGGGCGCCACCGCCGAAGAGATCTTCGCCGAGGAGCCCCCCGCAGGCCGGTGAGCCGAGCCCGCCCCGTCGTCGGACCAGCAGCGCGGCGGCGTGGTCACGGGCCTCGCGCAGCCAGGACGCACGCCGACCAGATCTTGTTCAGCGGATCCCCGAACTCGCTCTCCTCGCGGTCGGCGGGAGTTTCGGACATGTTCAGGGCGAGAGCCGGCCGGCCTTCAACAGCCCCTGAGGCTCACCGTCCGAGGTGCCCAGCTTGTAGGCGACACCGGATACGAGCACCCGCTGCACCCACCCCGTGATGATCTCGGTGTGAGGCGAGGGGGGTCTTCCTGATGGCCGGTGGGCAGCCCCCGGCACGGTTAACGGGTGGCCATGTCCCTTACCATCCCGCCAGGCTGCGGAGGAACGTGGCAAGCCGGTCGGCGATCACCCGGTCATCGTGAGCTGAGGTGTGCCCGTCACATCCGAGGAAGTCCAGGCCCGACTGATCGAGGAACCAGTAGTGGACCCCGCTGTCGCCGCCGTCGTTGCACGCCTCGACCACCTGCCGCACATGCTCGGCGTTCCTGTCGAAGCCGACGGCCACGAGGATGGTGTCGGCACCGTAGCGCGTCCGTAGTTTCCCGAGGAATTCGCCGTAGGCGGTCCGGTAGGCGGCCGCCAGGCTGACGGGCGTCCACGGTTCACCGGGGGTGAGGTCGGTGAAGTCGTTGGAGCCGAGGTTGACCACCACGATCTGGGGGCGCCACGTCCCCGGGTTCTGCCAGACGTCGTCGTCCACGTTCAGCAGGGCGCGGTCGTAGTAGGTCCGGTACGTGATGTCCGGGACGATGCCGGCGACGTTGCGCACCATGCCGAGGCCGGAGAGACCGTTGATCTGGTAATCGGCTTTCAGCTGCCGGGCGGTGAGGGCGCCGTGGCTCAGGTCGGTGTTGGTGTTGCGCTTGACCTGCTCCGGATCGCAGTCGCGGGTGCCCGAGACATTGCCGTAGCCCACGGTGATGGAGTCCCCGATGAACTCGATCTGGCGGTCACGTGGCGCCGGCTTGCTCAGTACGGCGCCCCCGGGCGCGGCGACGAAGCCTCCGAACGTGCTGGTGTCCCCCGAGGAGTCGTTGCGCTTGACGACCCGGACCGTGTGCTCGCCGTCCCGCAGGCCGTTGATCCAGTGCGTGGTGTCGCCGGGTGTGACCAGCGTGGCGACGGTGGCCCCGTCGACCTGGACGTCGTAGTCGGCGGCCGCGCAGTCGAGCACCACCCCGAGGCCGGTCCCGCGGAAGCGGCCCTCGAAGTACACCCCGGGCCAGCTGAACTGCACCGTCTTCCCCAGGTCCTTGACCCGCCCTGCGATGTGAAATTGCTCCGAGACGCCCTTCACGGGGACCGGTCGCCTCAGCTCGTACCGCGAGCCGCCGTCCACCGTGGCAGGCGCGGCCGGGCGCGTCCCGCGGCCGGGCTTCGGCTTCCCTCCGCTGAAAGTCATCTGCGAGCCATCTCTCCGTCCCTGTGGCGCGTCAGTGGGTCCGGGCTGAACGTCCGATATTCCACCCCTGAGTGTCAACCGGTTTAAGGGAAGGAAGTGATCAACAGGTGCTCGGTCCCGACGACTTGCGCGTCGGGTCTTGGTCGGCGCGCGCCGACTCCTCCTTGGTCACAACATCGCCCGCCGCGACCCGCATGGTCTCGCGGCCGTTCTCGGTGCATTGCCGCCCGACTCCAGCTGACACCAAGACCGTGCCCTACGGGGCGAGTCGGCTGAGTCGCTCGTAGCAGCAGAGGGCTGCGGCGAGGCCGAGGGAACTACGCCTATGTGCTTGCCCCATGGCCATGTCCGCATGTGAGGGGCGTGCCCGCCTGCCGGTCGTCACGGTAGGGCGAGGACGTCGTCGATCGCGGACCGGATCTCCTCGTCCTGGAGTATCGCCCGGTAGTCGCGATATGTCGCCAACCTCCGGTCCGATCCCTGCACCGTACGCAGGACCGCCCGCGCCGCTGGGGAGATGGTGCCGATCCGGGCGAGGGCACGCAGTGCGTCCAGGAAGTCGCCGTAGTGGTCGTCACCGTGGGCGAGGGGAGGGAGGTACTCCTCCAGGACGGTCACGCTCGGTTCCGGCTCGCCCGTGATCGACCAGAGCGCGACTGCCGCCTGCAGCCGCGTCCAGGTGTCACCGTGTTCCATGACATGCCGCACCCGGTCGGCGTACGGTGCGGCCGCCGGCCCGAAATCGCCGAACCGGACCAGGGCACGGTAGAACGGCTCCTCCTCGGTCAGCACCGCCTCGCCGATCAGCCGCAGCGCCGCGTCGCGGTCCCCGCCCAAGCGCCAGGCGGCCCATGCCACCTTGTGGTGGTTGCCGGGGGAGTCGAGGACCGTGCACCGGCGCACGGCGGGTTCGCTGGAAGCCGCGGCCGGCCCCATGGCCACCAGCGCGTCGACTGCGTACAGCGAGTACCGGGTGTCGCCCAGCAGGGCCACCACCTCCGGCAGCGCGGGTGCCGCGGCCGGCCCCCATGCCTGGAGTACGCGCAGGAAGGGGCAGGTCAGTGAGCCGCCCACACCCTCGTCGCGGAGCAGCCGCCGCACCTCGGGCAAGAGGTTCTCCGCGTACGCCCCCAACGGGGTCAGGACGTCCTCCACCTCCGGCAGGTGCGGTTCACCCAGGCAGTATCCGCGGGAGTACTGGCCCTCGTACGGCGCGTACAGCCGCGCGACCAGCTTCGGCAGGGCGCGCGGGTCGCCGATGCGGGTCAGCGCCCACCGTGCGTGGTCGCCCACAGTGCCCTCGAAGAACCCGGCCTCGCCCGGGTCGTCGAGGAGCGCGGCCAGCGCGTCCGCGTAGGGAGCCGCCTGCGCACCCAGCGCCGCGAGCAGGTGGGCCGCCCGGTACCGCACGCCGTCGTCCGGGTCGGCGAGCAACGCGCCCGCGCGCGGCAGCAGCGCGGCTGCCGCGGACGGCCGGACCACCAGCAGCTGCCACGCCTCGTCCAGCGCGGCGCGGCACAGCAAGGTGTCCCCGGTCCGACGCGCCGCGTCGATGAGCCGGACGACGAAGGTGAGCGCCGTCTGCGGTGCACCTTCGAGCAGGTGGGCCGCCCAGGAGACGACATCCTCACGGGTGAAGGCGTCCTCGATGTCCGGCAGGTACCAGACCGCCTCGAACCGCGGACGCACGGACGGGTCGGACAGGACCTCCACCAGCAGGTCCAGCTCACGGACCGGCACCCGGGGGTCGAACGCTGCCCAGGCGTGCACAGCCGCGACCCGCATGACGGGATCACCGGTCCGCAGCACCTCGGCCGCCACTGCTCGCACCTGGTCCACCCTCCCGGCGTCGGCAGAGCCTGCCGCGGCGGTCCCCAGCGCGAGCAGTACGGGCAGCCGCACCGTCGGGTCAGTCTCGGCATGCCACCGCTCCAGCAGCACGCCGACGCCCTCCGCGAGAGGCAGGGCCTCTCTTCGCACCTCGGGCAGGCAGTCCGCGAGCAGCGCCAGGAGCCTGGGCCGATGGCGACGCCATGCCCCGGGCCACCCCGCGTCCACGCGCTCCTCCCCGGCCGAGGCGGCCGCCTCGGACAGGCCCGTCAGCAGTTGAACCAGCGTGGTCCGGGCGCCCATGTCCCGATCGCCGGCGAGGGCAACGACGAACGGCAGCGCGGCGGTCGCGACGGAGGTCACGCGTCCGGTGCCCAGCCCGACGCATGCCCACAGCGGATCGCAGTCCTCCTCGGTCGCCGCCGCACCTTTGCCCGCCAAACCCCGCAGGGCGCGCCGCAACTCCGTGGCGGGGGCATGCCCGAGCGCCGCCTCAAGCCGCTCCCACGGCATATCGTCCAGTGCCTCAAGCGCCCTGTCTGCCACTCATGCCCCCGTGCCCTCGGCGAAACGGCTTCCCCACGGTCATCGTGCCATCGAGGGGTGCGGCTTCCGGAGTCGGCTGAACCAGGGGCAGGGGCAGGGGCAGGGGCCGCGACGCAGCCGCGCGCAGCGCGTGCGCGGGTCCGCCACGCGCGGGAGAGGCCCCGAGGTCGGCCCAGGATTGGGCCGGCGGGGAGGCGACGTCGGGGCCTCTCCTCGGCGTGACCGGCCCGGCCGGCCGGGCGCGTGGGGTCCGGTGTGCGGCCCCCCGGCCGGCCGGGCCGGAGTCGGGATGAACTTAACAGCCCCGCAATATCTTGCGTAAGTCCTTGCAGGAAGAAATCTCCGAGATTTCGTCGATGTGAGCGGGGTGTGATCGCGTCGTGTCCAGGGGGTTGACCGGGGCAGGTCAGGCTCGTACGGTCTGCTGCACCCCAGCTTTTGCATTCTTGCTGCAAGAACCTTCAGGAGCCTTGACGGCACGGCGCGTTGCCCGGTGAGGCTGCTCCGCCATCCCCGCAAATTCCCCCACCGCAGGAGGAACGTCATGGCACGCAGACCGTTGTCCGGCGCGCTCGCCCTCACCCTGGGCGCCGCTGTCCTCGCCGTCCCCGCGGGGCTCGGCGCCGCCGGGACCGCCCAGGCCGCACCGCCCGGCGAGAAGGACGTCACCGCCGTGATGTTCGAGTGGAACTTCGCGTCCGTGGCCAAGGCCTGTACGGACAGCCTCGGCCCCGCCGGTTACGGCTTCGTCCAGGTATCGCCGCCCCAGGAGCACATCCAGGGTGCCCAGTGGTGGACCTCGTACCAGCCCGTGAGCTACAAGATCGCCGGCCGTCTCGGTGACCGTACGGCCTTCGCGCACATGGTCAGCACCTGTCACACCGCCGGCGTCAAGGTCATCGCCGACTCGGTCATCAATCACATGTCGGCCGGGTCCGGCACCGGCACGGGTGGCTCGTCGTACAGCAAGTACGACTACCCGGGCGTCTATTCGGCCAGCGACATGAACGACTGCCAGGCGCAGATCAGCAACTACGGCGACCGCGCCAACGTCCAGAACTGCGAACTGGTGGGCCTCGCCGACCTGGACACCAGTGAGGAGTACGTACGCGGCAAGATCGCCGGCTATCTCAACGACCTGCTCTCCCTCGGCGTCGACGGCTTCCGGATCGACGCCGCCAAGCACATGCCGGCCGCCGACCTCGCCACCATCAAGTCCCGGCTCAGCAACACCGGTGTGTACTGGAAGCACGAGGCGATCTACGGGGGCGGCGAGGCCGTCTCCCCGTCCGAGTACCTCGGCAGCGGTGACGTCCAGGAGTTCCGCTACGGCCGCGGCCTCAAGCAGGTCTTCAACAACGAGAACCTCGCCAACCTGAAGAACTTCGGCGAGGGCTGGGGCTTCATGGAGTCCGGCAAGTCCGCGGTCTTCGTCGACAACCACGACACCGAGCGCGGCGGCGACACCCTGAACTACAAGGACGGCGCGAACTACACCCTCGCGAGCGTCTTCATGCTGGCCTACCCCTACGGCTCCCCGGACGTCCACTCCGGCTACGAGTGGTCCGACAAGGACGCCGGACCGCCCAGCGGCGGCCAGGTGAGCGCCTGCTACAGCGGCGGCTGGAAGTGCCAGCACGCCTGGCGCGAGATCTCCTCCATGGTCGGCTTCCGCAACGCCGCCCGCGGCCAGGCCGTCTCGAACTGGTGGGACAACGGCGGTGACCAGATAGCCTTCGGGCGCGGCTCCAAGGCGTACGTCGCCATCAACCACGAGGGCTCCGCGCTGAGCCGCACCTTCCAGACGTCGCTGCCCGCGGGCACCTACTGCGACGTCCAGACGGGCAACGGCGTCACGGTCAACGCCTCCGGGCAGTTCACCGCGACCCTGGCCGCCCAGACGGCCCTCGCCCTGCACGTCGGCGCCCGTACCTGCTCCGGCGGCGGCACGACCCCGGACCCCGGTACCGGCCAGTCCGGCGCCTCCTTCGGCGTCAACGCCACCACCCAGCTCGGCCAGAACATCTACGTGACCGGTGACCAGGCCGCGCTCGGCAGCTGGGCCCCCGGGAGCGCGCTGAAGCTCGACCCAGCGACGTACCCCGTGTGGAAGCTCGACGTCGCCCTGCCCGCCGGCACCTCGTTCGCGTACAAGTACCTCCGCAAGGACGCGAGCGGCAACGTCACCTGGGAGAGCGGTGCGAACCGCACCGCCACCGTGCCGTCCTCCGGCAAGGTCACGCTGACCGCCGACGTCTGGCGCGGCTGAACCACTCACGGCGGGCCGGGGACGCGAGGGTGAGCGTCCCCGGCCCGCACCGCTCCACCCCGCCCGATCCCCGAAAGCCGAGGAGTACCCGCCCGTGTCCCGAACCACCCTCCGGCGGGGGGCTGTCGCCGCACTGTGCGCGGCGCTGCTGCCCGTCGTACCGGCGGCCACCGCGTCCGCCGCGCCCAGACCCCCCGCGCCGCCCTCGGACGCGGCCCTCGCCAAGGAGCCGGCCAGGCACGACCTGACCCGCGAGCAGTTCTACTTCGTGCTGCCCGACCGCTTCGCCGACGGCGACACCTCCAACAACCGGGGCGGTCTGACCGGCTCCCGGCTGGAGACCGGCTACGACCCCACGGACAAGGGGTTCTACCAGGGCGGCGACCTCAAGGGCCTCACCCAGCGGCTCGACTACATCAAGGGCCTCGGCACCACCGCGATCTGGCTCGCCCCGATCTTCAAGAACCGCCCCGTGCAGGGCACCGGCGACAACGCCTCGGCCGGCTACCACGGCTACTGGATCACCGACTTCACCCAGGTCGACCCCCACTTCGGGACCAACGCCGACCTCACGAAGCTGATCGACAAGGCCCACGGCAAGGGCATGAAGGTCTTCTTCGACGTCATCACCAACCACACAGCCGACACCGTCGACTACGCCGAGAAGAAGTACGGCTACAAGCCCAAGGGCGCCTTCCCGTACCTCGACGAGGACGGCCGTCCCTTCGACGACACCCGGGGCGTGGAGGAGGTGGACGCCGACTCCTTCCCGTACACCCCGGTGAACACGGGCAAGAAGGTCCCGGCCTGGCTCAACGACACCACGATGTACCACAACCGGGGTGACTCGACCTACGCCGGCGAGTCCACCGAGTACGGCGACTTCTCCGGCCTCGACGACCTGTGGACCGAGCGCCCCGAGGTCGTCTCCGGCATGGAGAAGATCTACGAGAAGTGGGTCCGCGACTTCGACATCGACGGCTTCCGCATCGACACCGTCAAACACGTCGACCTGGACTTCTGGACCCAGTGGGCGACCGCGCTCGACGGATACGCGGCGAGGCACGGCCGGGACGACTTCTTCATGTTCGGCGAGGTCTACTCCGCCGACACGGCGATCACCTCGCCCTACGTCACGCGGGGCAGGCTCGACTCGACGCTCGACTTCCCCTTCCAGGAAGCCGCCCGGCAGTACGCCTCCCAGGGCGCCCCGGCCTCGAAGCTCGCCGCCGTCTACGCGGACGACTACCGCTACACCACCGACAAGGCCAACGCCTACGAGCAGGTGACCTTCCTCGGCAACCACGACATGGGCCGGATCGGCACCTTCCTGAAGCAGGACAACCCGAAGGCCGGTGACGCCGAGCTCCTGGACCGGGCCCGCCTCGCCGACGAGCTGATGTTCCTCGGCCGCGGCAACCCGGTCGTCTACTACGGCGACGAGCAGGGCTACACCGGAGCGGGCGGCGACAAGGACGCCCGCCAGACGCTCTTCGCCTCGAAGACCGCGGAATACCTCGACGACGACCAGATCGGCACCGACCGCACGCACGCCTCCGACGCGTACGACACGACCCACCCGCTGTACCGGACCATAGCCGCCCTGTCGAAGCTCACCCGGGAGCACCCGGCCCTGCGCGACGGCACGCAGACCGAGCGCTACGCCAAGGACTCCGTCCACGCCTTCTCGCGTACGGACGCGAAGCGCCCGTACGAGTACGTCGTCGCCTCGAACAACTCCACCGAGGCGAAGACCGTCGAGCTGCCCACCGAGTCGGCCGGCATGAACTTCCGTACGCTGTACGGAGGTTCCGGCACCGTCCGCAGCGGTGCGGACAAGGCCGTCAAGGTGACCGTGCCCGCGCTCTCCAGCGTCGTGCTCCGCGCCGACAAGCCGCTCGGCACCCCCGCCGCCACGCCCTCGCTCACCCTGAAGGCCCCGGCCGCCGGAGCCACCGGCACCGTCGAGATCAGCGCAGGTGTGGACGGCGGCGACCTGAACCGCGTCGTGTTCGCCGCGCAGACCGGCAACGGGAAGTGGGTCACCCTCGGCTCGGCCGACCACGCCCCGTACAAGGTCACCCAGCACCTGGACGGCTCGGTGAAGGCCGGGACCCCGCTGCGCTACAAGGCCGTCGTCGTCGACCGCGCCGGACGCACCGCGAGCGCCCTCGCCTCCACCACCGCGGGCCAGGCCCCGCCCGCGCAGAAGCCCGTCGCGGTCGACCGCGACCAAGCCGTCGTCCACTACAAGCGCGCGGACGGCGACTACGAGGGCTGGCAGCTGAAGTCCGGTGACGCGTCGGCCGACTTCATCGGCCGGGACGCCTACGGCGCCTTCGCCTGGATCGACCTCGACGAGGGCACCTCCTCGGTCCCCTACACGGTCGAGAAGGACGGCACGGCCGACGGGCCCGAGCGGACCGTCGACCTCGCGAGGACCGGCCAGGTCTGGATCGAGCAGGGCAAGGACGAGCAGGCCACCGAGGCTCCCGAGACCCCGCCGCAGGACACCGGCAAGGCCGTCCTGCACTACCACCGCGCCGACGGCGACTACGACGGCTGGGGCCTGCACACCTGGACCGGGGCCGCGGCGCCCACGGACTGGGCCAAGCCACTGGAGCCCGTGAAATCCGACGCCTACGGCGTGACCTTCGAGGTCCCGCTGACCGACGGCGCCACCTCGCTCAGCTACATCCTCCACAGGGGCGACGAGAAGGACCTCCCCAGCGACCAGTCCCTGGACATCGCCTCGTACGGGCACGAGGTCTGGATGCTCGGCGGGAAGCCCGGCTACCTGCTGCCGCAGACCGGCGGGGTGCCCACGCCCGACCTCACCAAGGCCGAGGCCCAGTGGATCGACGCGGACACCGTCGTCTGGAAGGTGAAGGCCACCGACGCCACCAGCCAGCAACTCGTGTACGCGAAGGACGGCGGGATCTCCGTCGTCGACGGCGCGCTCTCCGACGAGGGGCAGTGGCTCCGGCTCGGCGCCACGGAGCTCACCGACGCGCAGAAGGCGAAGTACCCGCACCTCAAGGACTATCCGGCGTTCACCGTCGACGTCCGTGACCGGGACAGGGTCCGCGAGTCCCTGCGCGGCCAGCTGATCGCCACCCAGCGCGCGGCCAACGGCGCCCTGCTCGCCGCCACCGGGGTGCAGACCGCGGGCGTCCTGGACAGCCTGTACGGCAAGGCCGCGAGCGTCGCCTCCCTCGGCCCCGTCTTCCGCAAGGGCAGCCCCACGCTGTCCGTCTGGGCACCCACCGCCCGGACCGTCGCGCTCGAACTCGACGGGAAGAGCGTCCCGATGCGGCGCGACGACCGTACCGGCGTCTGGTCCGTCACCGGGAAGAAGAGCTGGAACGGCAAGCCCTACCGGTACGCCGTGAACGTCTGGGCGCCCAGTGTCCGGAAGACCGTCACCAACAAGGTCACCGACCCCTACTCCACCGCCCTGACCGCCGACTCCGCCCGCAGCCTCGTCGTCGACCTCGACGACCCGAAGCTCGCACCGAGCGGCTGGTCCGGTCTGAGGAAGCCCGCCGCCGTCCCCCTGCGGGACGCGCAGATCCAGGAGCTGCACGTCCGCGACTTCTCCGTCACGGACCCCACCTCGAAGCACCCCGGTGAGTACCTCGCCTTCACCGACACCGGCTCCGACGGGATGAAGCACCTCGAGCAGCTCGCGGACTCCGGCACCAGCTACGTGCACCTGCTGCCCGCCTTCGACATCGGGACGATCCCCGAGAAGAAGAAGGACCAGCAGAAGCCCGCCTGCGACCTGTCCGTCTACGCCCCCGACTCCGAGGAGCAGCAGGCCTGCGTGGCGGAGGCCGCCGCGAAGGACGCCTTCAACTGGGGCTACGACCCGCTGCACTACACGGTCCCCGAGGGCTCGTACGCCTCCGACCCCGACGGCACGAAGCGCACCGTCGAGTTCCGGAAGATGGTCCAGGGGCTCAACGGCGCCGGTCTGCGGACCGTCATGGACGTCGTCTACAACCACACCGTCGCCTCCGGGCAGGACGACAAGTCCGTCCTCGACAGGATCGTGCCCGGCTACTACCAGCGGCTCCTGGAGGACGGCACCGTCGCCACCTCGACCTGCTGCGCCAACACCGCGCCCGAGAACGCCATGATGGGCAAGCTCGTCGTGGACTCGATCGTCACCTGGGCCAAGGAGTACAAGGTCGACGGCTTCCGCTTCGACCTCATGGGGCACCACCCCAAGGCGAACATCCTCGCCGTCCGCAAGGCGCTCGACGGGCTGACCGTCGCCCGGGACGGTGTCGACGGCAAGAAGATCATCCTGTACGGCGAGGGCTGGAACTTCGGCGAGATCGCCGACGACGCCCGCTTCGTCCAGGCCACCCAGAAGAACATGGCCGGCACCGGCATCGCGACGTTCTCCGACCGGGCCCGCGACGCCGTGCGCGGCGGCGGCCCCTTCGACGAGGACCCCGGCGTCCAGGGCTTCGCCTCCGGTCTCTACACCGACCCCAACACCTCGGCCGCCAACGGCACCGAGGCCGAACAGAAGGCCCGGCTGCTCCACTACCAGGACCTGATCAAGGTCGGCCTCACCGGCAACCTCGCCGACTACACCTTCACCGACACCCAGGGCCGCACGGTCAAGGGCTCGGCCGTCGACTACAACGGGGCCCCCGCCGGCTACGCGGCGGCGCCGGGTGACGCGCTCGCCTACGCCGACGCCCACGACAACGAGACCCTCTACGACGCCCTCGCGTTCAAGCTCCCCGCGGACACCACGGCCGCCGAGCGGGCCCGCATGCAGGTCGTGGCGATGGCGACCGCCGTGCTCTCCCAGGGCCCGGCGCTCTCCCAGGCCGGTACCGACCTGCTGCGCTCCAAGTCCCTGGACCGCAACTCCTACGACAGCGGCGACTGGTTCAACGCCCTCCACTGGGACTGCCGCAAGGGCAACGGCTTCGGCCGCGGTCTGCCGCCCACCGCCGACAACAAGGACAAGTGGTCCTACGGGAAGCCGCTGCTGACCTCCGCCGCCCTCACTCCCGGGTGCGCCGAGATCACGGGCACGTCCGCGGCGTACCAGGACCTGCTGACCATCCGGACCGGTGAGAAGGACTTCGGCCTGGCCACCGCCGGGCAGGTCCAGGACACCCTGTCCTTCCCGCTCTCCGGCAAGGACGAGACCCCCGGGGTGATCACGATGCGCCTGGGTGACCTGGTCGTCGTCATGAACGCCACCCCGGGTACGCGGAGCCAGGTCGTCCCCGGCCTGGCCGGCAAGGCGTACGCCCTGCACCCCGTCCAGGCGTCGGGCGCGGACCCCACGGTCAAGAAGTCCTCGTACGACGCCACGTCGGGCGGCTTCACCGTGCCGGGACGCACGGTCGCCGTGTTCTCCCGCGGCTGACGCCCCACGTCCCGCCGGCCGGTCCCCGGCTCCGTGCCCTCCCCGGGCGCGGGCGCCGGGGGCCGGCCGGTCCGCGTGGTGGGTGCTCCCTTGTGCGGGCGGTGCGATCAGGCGAAGCTGGCCTCGTGCACATGCGTGTACGCCGTACATGTATACGTCCCCGACCGACCGCAATCAGGAGCACGTGATGCCGCAGATCACCGTCGACTACTCCGCCGATCTCGACGACAGCTTCGACCGCCGCGGCTTCGCGCTGGCCCTGCACCCGCTCGTCGCCGAAACCGTGTCCACCAAACTCCCCGCCTGCAAGACCCGGTTCCGCCGCGCGGACGACTTCGTCGTCGGCGACGCCGCGACGGGCGACGCCGTCGTGAACGTCGCGATCGCGATGCTGCCCGGCCGCACCCCCGAGACCAAGGCCCGGCTCACCGAAGCCGTGCTGGAGCTGCTGGCCGGGCACCTGAAGCCCGTCGACGGCCTCACCGTCCACGCCTCGGCCGAAGTCCGGGACCTCGACGCCTCCTACCGCAAGAACTGAGGCGGACGCTGCGGCGGAACGGCCGGTGCGGCGGGCGCCAGGACGGAGAGCCTGGCGAGCAGGTCGCCGAACGGGCCGTCCGCCGGCTCCTGCGCGAAGACCCGCAGCATGATGCCGGCCATCTCCTGGTCGTACGCGGCGCTCACCGCCGCGAGCGCCGCGAAGTCGTGCACCAGCTGCAGCTCCAGCTCGGCGCGCGGAATGCGCTTCCCGTCCAGCCAGAGCAGCGCCGTCGACTCCGCCAGCGACACCCAGGACCGCACGACGAGCTCCAGCCGGGCGGGCGGCGACGGGACGCCGAGATGCGCGACGATCTGCTCGTACGCCGCCTGCCGCACCCCGTCGACCAGCGCGTTGGCCGTCGACGAGCCGCCCGCAGGACCGCCCCGGATCAGTGCGGCGAAGCCCGGTCCGTGCTCCTCGACGAAGTCGAAGAAGCGGTGCATCACCCGGATCAGCCGGGCTCCCAGAGGGCCTTCGTGCGCTTCCAGGAAGCGGGCGGACAGCTCGTCGGCGGCCCGCTTCAGCGCCGCCTCGTACAGGCTCCGCTTCCCCGGGAAGTAGTGGTAGACGAGAGGGCGGGAGATGCCGGCCGCCGACGCGATCTCGTCGATCGACACCTCGTCGGGCGAGCGGTGGCTGAACAACTCCAGTGCGACACCGATCAACTGGGCCCTGCGCTCGTCGACGCCCATCCTGCGCCGCACCCCGGTCGTCATGCCGGACAGCCTAGCCGGGAGGGGAATCCGGCCCTCCGCCGCACTCCCGCCAGGCAGTTGCCCGTGGTGCCGCCGGGCCCCGGGCTCAGCGCAGGGAGCCCACCAGGCTGCCGTCCGCCAGCCGTCCGTCGAGCCTGGGGCGGTCACCCTCCCTGGTCGGCAGGGCCAGCAGCCGCCCGTCCGCCCTGCCCTTCGCGCCGCCCGTCGCGGTCAGGGACCTGAACTGCCGTGAGCCCGCGCCCAGTACGTACCACCGGCCGCCGTCCGACTTCCACAGCACTCCGGCGAGCACCCGGGGCCTGCGTATCCCGCAGTCCGGCGAGTCCTCCGCGCGCGCCGCGACCGCGCCCGGAGCGCGGGCGCCGCCCGACAGCTCCGGCGGCGCCTGGAACTGCGCCAGGACCCTGCTGCCCGAACCCCGCCAGGTGTCGGCCCTGGTGCAGAACCACAGCGCGTCGCCCTCGCCCTCCGGCAGCCGCTGCCTCGCGTACGGCCACGAGTTCACCGACCGGACGCCGTTGGACCGCACCGCCGGCAGGAGGCAGGCGGTGCGCGCCCAGCTCTCCCGCTCCGCCCGGCCGACCACGTCGTGCGGGGCGGACGGCTCGCCCGAGGTGAGGCGCACGGGGGTGAGCTCACCGAGGTCCGTCAGCAGGCGCGTCGCGGTGCCGTCCCGCACCTCGAGGACCTGCCAGGAACGGCAGTCCGCCCGGCCCCCCGCCGTCTCCGGCCCCGCCAGCGGGTCCGTCACCCCGTGGCGGTCACGCGGCAGCGGCCGGGCCGCCGTGTGCGGGGCGAGCAGGTCCCGCGCGCCGGCGCCCCGTACCCAGGGCGCGGTCAGATAGCGGATCCGGCCTGCCCGGCGCTGCACCACCAGCGCGCTCGCCGCCACCGCGTCCGCGCCGTCGACCCGGGCGAAGTCCAGCGCGGCGCCCCGGGAAGGCCCGGCGTCGCGCGGTTCGGCGTAGCGCACGACACGCAGGCCGTCGTGGAACAGGACCACGGCGGCCGCGCCGACCTCGCCCGCGTACAGCAGCTGCGGCGGCCCCATCGGCGGGCCGTCGGGCGTGCCGGGTGTCACCGAGGGGACCACCGCCGGGCCGGGCCGCGCCCAGGCGGCGAGGGCGCGGCGCAGGAGCCCCGCGTCCCCGGTCCGGTCGCCGCGGGTGGGCCAGACGGTGAAGTCCCTCCGCGTGGAGCCCCGCCACAGTCCGTCGGGCACCCGGCGCAACGCGGCGGGGTCCAGGGCCCGCTGCGTGGAGTGGTGGCGTGCGTGGAGCGGTGCGGACGCCGCGCGGGGGCCGCCCAGGCCGTCCCCCGGCATCAGCAGCAGCGTCCCGCAGACCAGCAGGGCCCCGACACCGGCCAGGACGGTCCGCCCGCGTCTCCTGCGACGGGCCGGGTCGGTCGGCCTGACCTGCAAGGAGCACGGGTCGAACTCCGGCGAGGCCAGCAGGGTGGAGGGCGCCGTGAAGGCGTCGGCCTCCAGCAGCGCCGCCCTCGGGTCCGCGACACCCGCCGCGTCGAGGACCCGGCAGACCTCGGCGTCGTCGAGCCCTTCGAGCCCCCGCAGCACGTGGGCGGCCCGGCAGGGCGCCGACGCCGCGGCCAAGGCCTGCTCCAGGGCCAGCTCGTCCGCGCCGCAGGAGTGCGGGAACAGCCGCAGCCCCCACACCTGCGGCACCACCGGCGGGAACTGCGCCCGCCGGGGCCGGGCGAACCGGAGCAGCGGCAGCCCCGCTTCCAGCGCGGAGCGCACCACCCGGAGGCGTACGTGCGCGTACGCGCGCCCCGGAGCCGCGCCCCGTCCGCCGGCCAGCGCCCGCTGGGCCAGCCAATGGGCAGACAGCACCCGGCGGTTGCGCCCGAGCGAGGGCACCAGCACGAGATACGCGATCCGCACCAGCCGGGCGTAGTGCTCGGCGGGCCCGGCCTCGGCCCGTTCCCCGGCGGGCTGCTCCTCGTACGGGCGGCCTGCGGACGGCGGTACTGCGCGCAGTGGGGGCATGTTCAGCTGAACGAGCGAATGGTGCGATGGTCACTCCGGCGCGTGCGCTCCGGGGCGGGTTGCGCGGTTTCCCCGCGCGAGCCGGGAGCACCGGGCACGATGGCCGCATGGTGGAACGGCTTGAGCGGCGACGAGGACGGGCCCGCCGGGCATCGGCGCACATACGGACGGGGCTCGCCCTGATCGCCACGTGCGGCGTGCTCACCGCGTGCGGCGGGGGAGCGGACGGCGACGACGAGCCCGACGAGCCGCCGACCGCGAGCGGGACGCTGGAGCAGCTCGCGTCGAAGGCGCACTGCGAGCCGAACGTGCAGACGGACGCCGAGGAGCTCCGGCAGGCCAACTGCACGACCGACGAGGGGCGCTGGGTCCTCGCCACCTTCGCCACCGACCGCGGTCAGCGGGAGTGGATCAACGAGGCCAACGACTACGGCGGCTCCTACCTCGTCGGCCGCAGGTGGGTCGCCGTCGGTGACGCGGACGTGGTCACGGCACTGCGCGGCCGGCTCGGGGGGACGGTGGAGGCCGGCTCGTCGCACCACTCGGGGAACAGTGGTGGTGGGGGGAACGAGACAGGGCACTCCGGTCACCACGGGAGCTGACCGCGCAGGTATGAGGGGCGGGCGTGACGGCGGGGGCTGACGCCTCAGCGGCACTTCCGCCCGCCGTTGATGCAGCTCACCACCTTCTTCATCAGCCTGTCGTCGAAGACGTTGATGAAGTCGCCGTGGTCGGTGCCGGGCTTGTGCAACTGCTCCGGGAAGGAGTCGACGGCGAATCCGGGGCCCGGCGGGACGTCGTACACGATGCGCTGGACCAGTTGCGGAACGGCCCGGAAGCCGGCCGGGCAGCGCCCGTCGTCCTGGGCGAACGCCACATGGGTGCGGTGGTTCGCGCTGTCGGTGTTCTGCCCGTCCCAGCAGCTCTGGAAGGCGAAGGACCGGACCACCTGACTGCCTTCGGGGCAGATCGGGTACTTGTCAGCGAGCTGCCTGTTCTCGAATCCGGTGCAGCTCCAGGACGCGTTGGCGTTGGCGTCACCGTTGGTGAAGGACTTCGCGTCCCCGGTGATGATCCGCAGGAAGCGCGGCATCGCCGTGACCTTCCCGGCGGGGGAGCCGACGAACCTCAGCGTCACCTGGGAAGGGGTCTGGATCTCCCCGGTGTTCTGGTCCTTGCCGCCGCCGTCCGCGGCCACGTCGTTCTCGTCCTCGCCGTTCTGCAGGCGGAGCACGGGCCAGTAGTACGTGGACCTGTCACCCTGGTTGCGGCAGGTCGTCTCGCCACCGGCCAGGTCGTCGTCACCGGCGAAGGCGTCCGTCGCCTGGTTGCCGACGTAGTCGTGCATGTGGTGGGCGCCGTTGCTCACGCCGGGAGCGGCGATGACGTTGTCCGGGTTGAACTTGCCGTTCTCGTTGCGGCCGCAGTCGGTGGTGAAGGTGCCGCGCGACGCGCTCCGGCGGTTCCGGGGCCGGTCGACGTTGGGCTGGACCGACCGGATGTCGACGAAGTCGGAGGCCTCGGGGCCGTTGCCCTGCTGACCCTGCTCCTCGCCCTGACCCTGACCGCCGTCCTGGCCGTCACCCTCTCCTTCGCCGCCGTCCTGGCCGCCGTCCTGGCCCTCCCCTTGCCCGGGGTCCGCGCTCTCCGCGGGATCCTGGCCGCCGCCGCCGTCACCGCCGTCCTGTCCGTTCTCCTCGTCGTCGGCGCGCAGGCTGCACCCGGCGAGCCCGTCCAGGCCCTGCGGCCGGGTGCCCGCGGCCCGTTCGACGGCGATCCCGATCCGGTCGAGACTGGCCGACCGCTTGCTCCTCAGCGGACCGAGCACCGCGTTCTCGGCCAGTGCCGGGTCCCGGGCGATGCGCTCCTTGCGGTCGGCGAACTGCCGGTACGCGTCGGTGATCTGCGTGTCCATGGCGGCCAGTTCGCGGTCCACCTCGGGCCGCGCCGGGTCCGGCACGTCGGGAAGGGCGATCCCCGCGTCGGGGCAGTCGATGGTGGACATCTGGCGAGCGGCGCCCCGGTCCTGCCCGGGAGCCGGCCCGGACCCGCCTTCCCCCGCACTCGCGTAGACGTTGACCGCGACCAGCCCACCTCCTCCCAGAATCAGCGCGGCCGCGGCGGCGATCGCCCGGTTGGCCGTGGTCGTACGTTTCCTGCGCGATGTGCGTCCCATGAAACTCCTCCGCTTCGAGTCCGCTTCGAGTGCTCCGAGTCGGAAGCGTGACGTCCCATACGGACCGGGAGCCCCCTCCGTTCAGAGGGCGGCGGAATTCGCGGGATCGCGGGCGGCGCGGTGCCCGTGGGGTCAGCCGTGGTCGAGGTAGGCGAGGACCGCGAGCACGCGCCGGTTGTCGTCGTCCGACACCGGCAGGCCGAGCTTGCCGAAGATGTTCGAGGTGTGCTTGGCCACCGCCCGCTCCGTGACCACCATCTGCGCGGCGATCGCCACGTTGGAACGGCCCTGCGCCATCAGCTCCATGACCTCGCGCTCCCGCGGGGTCAGGCCGGCCATCGGCGCGTCCACCGAGCGCCGGGACAGCAGCTGCGAGATGACCTGCGGGTCCATCGCCGTACCGCCGGCGGCGACCCGGCGTACCGCGTCGATGAACTGGTCGGCGTCGAACACCCGGTCCTTCAGCAGGTATCCGATGCCCCCGTTGCCGTCGGCCAGCAGCTCCCGGGCGTACAACTGCTCCACGTGCTGGGACAGGACGAGCACCGGCAGCCCCGGCCTGCGGCGGCGGGCCTCCAGCGCGCACTGCAGGCCCTCGTCCGTGTGCGACGGCGGGAGGCGGACGTCGACGACGGCGACGTCCGGCTCCAACTCGGCAAGGGCCTTGGTCAGTTCGGGCCCCGTCTCGACCGCTGCCGCGATCTCGAAGTCGTAGGCTTCGAGCATGCGCACGAGGCCGTCGCGGAGCAGGAAGAGATCTTCGGCTAGGACAACGCGCAAGGGATCTCCATGGTCACCATGGTGGGACCGCCCGCAGGGCTGCTGACGGCCAGTACGCCGTCGAATGTACCCAGCCGGCGTTCGATCCCGCTCAGTCCGGAACCGGCTCCGACGGCCGCGCCGCCCCTGCCGTTGTCGGTGACGGAGATCCGCAGCATTCCCCCGGAGTGGTGCATGTCCACCCATATGCGGTCGGCACCGGCATGCTTCACCGCGTTCGTCAGGCTCTCGCTGACGGCGAAGTACGCCGCCGACTCGACCGGGGCGTCGACGCGGCCGGGAAGCTCCACCGTGACCTCGGACGCGAGCGGCATCCGGAGCGCCAGCGCCTTCACCGCGTCACCGAGGCCCCGTTCCGCGAGGACCGGCGGGTGGATGCCCCGGACGAGGTCCCGCAGCTCCGTGAGGGCCTCCGCGGAGGACGTACGCGCCATCGCCAGCAGTTTCTTCGCCTGCGCGGGGTCCTTCTCCACGAGCGCCTCGATGGTGCCGAGGTTCATCCCCATGGCGACCAGCCGGGCCTGCGCCCCGTCGTGCAGATCCCTCTCGATGCGCCGCAGTTCGGACGCCGCCGTGTCCACGGCCTCGTGCCGGGTCTCGGTGAGCCGGTCGATGCGCTGCGCGAGCTCCTCCTGGGTGGGTGCCAGTGCCGACCGGGCGAGCACGAAGTGCAGCCGCAGCAGTGGCCGGCTCGCCCACAGCCCCACGAGGAAGACCGCGAGCCCGAGCCCGGCCGCCGCCAGCCCCGTCCCCTGACTGCTGACCGGCACGAAGCCGTACCAGTACGTGTTGTCCTCGAACACCCGCCACAGCCCCGCCGCCAGGACGAGGCCCTCCACCGGGTAGACCACCAGCGCGAAGGTCAGGACCAGCAGCACGCTCCCCACCGTCATGTCGAGCAGCAGCCACCGCAGGTCCCGCCAGGTCGCCGGGTCCTTCACCATCAGCGTGGTGCGCTCCACCTGCCCGGTGAAACCGGTGCGCAGATCCTTGGGGAACGGCCGGTAGGACACGGGGATGCGAACGTCCGACCAGGCCGCCGCGAGGTGCCGGCGCCGACCGGCGTGCCTGCGCACCTCCCCGAGTACCACCGGGGTGGTCACCAGCCCGAAGCCCAGCACGATGAAGGTGAGGGAGAGGAGCGACAGGACGAAGAGGACGGCCGAGCCCGCGAGACTCGCGAAGAAGAGGACGAACGCCCGTCCACCGGTCAGGAACGCGGCCCGTACCCGTCTCTGTGCCGATCTCATATGGTGTCTCCCCTCGCCGGGCTCCCCGCCGGATCCCGTCCGGGATCAGTCTCGCCCGGGCGGAGGGCCCTTCGTCAGCCGTTCCACCACCCGGCCGGGGTGTACCTGGCACCACCCCGCGACGGCGGGAGGCCCCGGGACGGGTCCCGGGGCCTCCCGTGAGAGCGGTGCGTGATCAGGGCGCGTACTTGTAGCCGACGCGCCGCACCGTCTGGATCGACCTGCGGTGCTCCGCGCCCAGCTTGCGGCGCAGCCGGGCGACATGGACGTCGACGGTGCGGCCGTCGCCCACGTGCCCGTAGCCCCAGACCGTCGTCACCAGCTGATCGCGGGTGTGCACCCGGTGCGGGTGCGCCACCAGGTGGGCCAGCAGCTCGAATTCGAGGTAGGTGAGATCGAGGGTGACACCGTCCACGGCGGCGGTGCGCCGTGTGGAGTCGATCCGCACGGGACCGCCGGCCGGGACGTCCGCCACCGGCTCCGGCACGAACTCCCGGTGCTGGGCGGAGGCCACGGCCCCGGCCAGGGCCGGCTGCTGGTCGGCCGGGACGAGGACCAGGTAGCCGACCATCGGCGGCCGGCCCGGCAGCGCCGGCAGCGTGTGCTGGGGCGCGGGCAGCCAGGTGGCGCCCGGCGGCAGGAAGCCCGCCACATCGGCCAGTTCGACGACCTCGTCACGGTCGACGGCGCGCAGCCGGTGGCGGTTGGGGGACAGGGTGTTGCGGGCGGTGGTGGTGGCCGCAGCGGACACCGCGGTCGCCGCGGTGGCGGCGGACGCGGTGGAGAAGGGACGGGTGTTCGCCATGAGGGTCAGCTCTTTCGCGCGAGGAGTCGTCGAGGACGTACGTCGTGCGCGCGGGCCGAAGGCCGGGGTGAGGCGGCTTTAGAGGGCCTGCGCGTTCCACGCGCGGCAACACACCCGGTCGAAGTCATGGTGCTGACGGGAGGGCCAGAACGGCTCGAGGTCGCTGCGACCCGACGCGGTGTACTGGAAGCTGGCCATGCCCCCATTGAAGCAGAGATTGCCGCTGCGCAGCAGGGTCCTCTCACCCGTCGATACGGACCGCCGTGTCAGCTTCCTCACGCTCCCCTTCCGCACCGTCCGTTTCCGTCCGCTCACGGGCCGTCCCGGCACCGGGTACGCCGAAGGGGCGCCCGGCAGGCGGGCGCCCCTTCGTGACGGACGGGTGCGGGATCAGACCTGGTCGGCCTTCTCCAGCGCGGTGCAGCAGGTGTCGACGATCAGCCGCGTGACCACGTACGGGTCGACGTTGGCGTTCGGGCGACGGTCCTCGATGTAGCCCTTCTGGTCCTGCTCGACCTGCCACGGGATGCGGACCGAGGCGCCGCGGTTGGAGACGCCGTAGCTGTACTCGTTCCACGGGGCGGTCTCGTGCAGGCCCGTCAGACGGTCGTCGATGCCCGCGCCGTAGTTCTTGACGTGGTCCATCGGCTTCGAGCCCTCACCCAGCGACTCGGCCGCCGTGATGATCGCCTCGTAGCCCTCGCGCATCGCCTTGGTGGAGAAGTTGGTGTGCGCGCCCGCGCCGTTCCAGTCGCCCTTGACCGGCTTCGGGTCCAGCGTCGCGGAGACGTTGAAGTCCTCGGCGGTGCGGTACAGCAGCCAGCGCGCGACCCACAGGTGGTCGGAGACCTCCAGCGGCGAGACCGGTCCGACCTGGAACTCCCACTGGCCGGGCATGACCTCGGCGTTGATGCCGGAGATCGCCAGGCCCGCCTTCAGGCAGTTGTCGAGGTGCTTCTCGACGATGTCACGGCCGAAGATCTCGTCGGCGCCGACACCGCAGTAGTAGCCGCCCTGCGCGGCCGGGAAGCCGCCCTCGGGGAAGCCGAGCGGGCGGTGCCCGTCGAAGAAGGTGTACTCCTGCTCGATGCCGAAGATCGGCTCCTGGCCCGCGAACTGCTCGGCGACCGGACGCAGGTCGGCGCGGGTGTTGGACTCGTGCGGAGTCATGTCGATGTTGAAGACCTCGCACAGGACGAGGATGTCGTCACCGCCGCGGATCGGGTCCGGGCACGCGAAGACCGGCTTCAGGACGCGGTCGGAGGCGTGGCCCTCGGCCTGGTTGGTGCTCGAACCGTCGAAGCCCCAGATGGGAAGGTCCGCCACGCTCTTCGAGGCGCTGCCTGCCATGATCTTCGTCTTGGAACGAAGCTTCGCGGTCGGCTCGGTGCCGTCGATCCAGATGTACTCAGCCTTGAACGTCACGGACGCCATCCTTTGCGGGTGCTGCGGTCTATGGTGCGCAGCTTCGCAAAGTGCGATTTCCCGACCGTTGCCCGCGTGTGAACCCGGTGTTACCGAGGTTTCCCGGGAGTGTCGGACGGCAGGTCCCCGCCGCCCCGGGCCGTCTCACCCTGCGGAGCACTGGATACGTTCCGAGCCTGCCGCCGGCCGGGGCAGACTGGCCGCATGACGACACACACGGCCTCCGCCGGGCCGCTCCGGATCGGCCTCGTCGGCGCGGGCCCCTGGGCGCGCATGACCCACGCCCCCGCTCTCGCCACCCACCCCGGCGCCGTTCTGAGCGGTGTATGGGGCCGGCGCCCCGAGGCGGCGGACGGGCTGGCCTCCGCCCACGGCACGGAGGCGTACACCGGCGAGGCGGGCCTCGACGCGCTCCTGGCCACCAGCGACGCGGTGGCGTTCGCCGTGCCGCCGGACGTCCAGGCGTCCCTGGCCGTGCGGGCCGCCGACGCCGGATGCCACCTCCTGCTGGACAAACCGGTCGCCACCACGGTGGCGGGCGCGGGCGCGGTCGCCGAGGCCGCCGGACGCGCCGGGGTCGCCTCCGTCGTCTTCTGCACGCTGCGGTTCGCCGGGGGCACGGCCGGGTGGATCGACGAACAGGCCGCGGCGGGCGGCTGGTTCACGGCCCGCGCCCTGTGGATGGGCGCGCTCTTCGCCCCGGGGGCCCGCAGCGAGTTCGCCGCCTCCCCCTGGCGTCGTGAGAAGGGCGCCCTGTGGGACGTGGGCCCGCACGCGCTCTCGGTCCTGATCCCGGTCCTGGGCGACGTCACGGAGGTGGTCGCGGCCCATGGCCCTGCCGACACCACACAGCTGCTGCTGCGCCACACCTCCGGCGCGTCCAGCACGGTGACGCTCGCGCTGGACGGGCCGCCGGCCGCCGCGGGCACCGAGGTCGAGTTCCGGGGCGAGGGGGGCGTGTCCAACCTGCCCGGGGGAGGCGGCGAGGCGCTCGGCGCGTTCCGGACGGCCGTCGACGCGCTGACCGCCGCGGCGCGCACGGGGGTCGCACACCCCTGCGACGTACGGTTCGGGCTGCGGCTCACCGAGGTCCTCGCCGAGGCCGAGGCACAGCTGGGACGGGCCTGACCCACCTGGCACCCGGGGGCGGGGTACGCCTGACCCGCCCCGGCCTCCGGGGCGGGTCCCGCCTCGTCCTCACCGCCCCAGCGCGTCCCGCACCGCCTCGTCCGTCCGCGCCACCACGGCCGAACCGTCCTGCGCGGTGATGATCGGGCGCTGGATCAGCTTCGGGTGCCCGGCCAGCGCCGTGATCCACCGCTCCCGCGCACCGGCGTCCCTCGGCCACTCCCCGACCCCGAGCTCCTCGGCCTCCGCCTCCTGGGTCCGGGTGATGTCCCACGGCTCCAGCCCGAGACGGTCGAGCACCGCCCGGATCTCCTCGGTCGACGGCACGTCCTCCAGGTACCGGCGGACGGTGTAGTCAGCCCCCTCCGCGTCGAGCAGACTCAGCGCGCTGCGGCACTTGGAACAGGCGGGATTGATCCAGATCTCCATGGGGCCAAGGGTACGGGAGTGACCCTCGAAATGGCCTCTGGCCAGGGGCGATTGTCAGTGGGGGGCAGTAGGATGGAGGGAGTTCGTGAGGGTTCCACCACTGCGCCAGGAGGTTGCCGATGGCCGTCGCCACAGCCACACCCGAGCCGCTCCACAAGCCCCTGCGGAAGAAGCGGCTCCCCGCGGGCCGGCCCCGCGAGTGGTATGTCTCGCACAACCGCCGACTGAAGGCCATGCGCCTGGCGATCGCCCTGCTCGACACCGGCGTGTACCAGCCGTCGAGCGCCCACAACGCCCGGATACGCGAGGCGGCCGACCGTCTCGCCATCCACCCGCCGTCCGACACCACCTGCCGCATGGTCCGTGCCCTGATCCGCCACGGCCGCTGACCCCGCCCGCCCGTGCCCCCGAGCCTCCGGGGGCACGGGCCCGGGTGCGCCGGCCGGCTGCGAGACTGCACGCCATGTCTCTCGCCGGCCTGACCCTCGCCCGCTGGCGCGCCCTGGACGCGGCTTCCGCCGAGCGGTGCGCGCGGGAGGCGGCAGGCAGAGCGGGCGGCCGCCTCCTGCGCCTCGACCCCGCCCCGCACCCGGAAGGCGCCGTGCACCGCGCCGTGATCGAGCGGGACGGCGAGCGGTACGCCCTGGTCCCGGGCGGTGACGTGACCGTCGGTTTCGACATGGACGGGTGGCGGCCGCTCCCCGGCCAGCTCACCTCCTACCGCGAGGAGAGCCTCGCGGGCGGCTTCGGCTTCGAGACCGACCCCCGCGCCCACCTCGCGCGGGTGATGACCCCGCGGCGCAAGGTCACCCTGCCCGCCGTACTGATGGCGGTGGAGCCGAGGAAGCTCCCCGAACTCCCCTCTCTCGTAACGGCGTTGTTCGCCGGCCAAGGGCTCAGGCTGCCCCGCCCCGACGAGTGGGAACACGCCTGCGGAGCCGGCGCCGGGACACTCTTCCGCTGGGGCGACGGCTACCCCGCGGGCGTGTCCCCCTACGGCGGCGGCACGGGCCCGCACCTCCTGCCGAACGCCTTCGGGCTGCACATCGCCTTCGACGTCTACGACAGCGCCGAGATGACCTCGGACCCCGGTTCCGTATACGGCGGCGACGGGGGAGAGGCGGTCTGCGGTGGCTACGGCACCCTGCTCGAATGGCTGCCGCTGGCAACCGCCAACCGCAATCCGCACACGGCCGACTTCCTCCACGGGCCGGAGGGCGAGGACATGTTCGAGGACTTCTCCGCACGCCCCGTCATCGACCTCGACTGACGGGTACGGCCGGAGAGGTGCCCGGCCACCGCACACACGGTCCGCACGTGTGGCGTGTCACAGACAACACAGCAGTGCTGTGGGAACTTCAACTCTGTTACTCGTCAGTTGAGTTACCGACGTGCGCGTGGAGAGGGTCGAATGAGCACTCTGCAAGCCATCACGCTCGACCAGATGGTCGACACGGACCGCTACCCCTTGTCGGACCCCGAAGGCACCGCGGCCCGCGCCGTGGTGGCACGGGCGCGGCGCGAACTGGCCGAGGACGGCTGCACCGTCCTCCCCGACTTCGTCCGCCCCGCGCTGCACGAGGCCCTGCGCCAGGAGTGCGCCGCGCTCGCCCCGCACGCCTACTTCGACGTCGAGACGGTCAACGTCTACAACATCGACGTGGACACGGAGCTGCCCGAGGACCACCCCGGCCGGCGCACCTTCGAGCGCGGCAACGCGTTCGTCGCCCGTGACCGCATCCCCGGGGACTCCCTCATCGGCAGGCTCTACGCCCATGAACCGTTCCAGCGGTTCGTCGCCGACTGCTTCACCCTGCCCCGCCTGTACGAGCTCGCCGACCCGCTCTCCGGGCTCGTGCTCAACGTCGTACGGCCGGGCATGGAGCACCCCTGGCACTTCGACACCAACGAGTACACGGTCAGCATGCTGACCCAGGAGGCGGAGGAGGGCGGCTCCTTCGAGTACTGCCCGAACATCAGGTCCGCCGAGGACGAGCGCTTCGACGACGTGCGGGACGTCCTGGACGGCCGCCCCGCACGGCAGCCGGAACGCCTGCCCCTGAGGCCGGGCGACCTGCAGCTGTTCAAGGGCCGCTACTCGCTGCACCGGGTCAGCCCCGTCCGGGGCGGCCTCGCACGCCACAGCGCGATCTTCGCCTACAGCGAGCGCCCCGGCGTCATCGGGAGCGTGGCGCGCACCCGGCAGCTCTTCGGGCGCGTACTGCCCGGACACCTGGCGGCGGAGGGCCGGGCCGTGCGGGGCGACGGGCTGCTGGACTAGAGCCCCTCCCGGCACCAGCACGACGAACGGTTCCAGGCACCCCCACGCGCGCCCCACCGAGGAGAAGCCCCTTGCGTCTCGACGCGTCAGGAAAAGTCTCGCTGGACCACATCTACACCGCGCCCGACCCCCGCACGTACTTCCAGGCGCTCCGCCCGCTCGGCTACCGCGTCCCCCAACTGGCCAAGCCCTACTTCGACAAGCTCATCAAGGAGTACCGGGAGACGGAACAGGTGGCCGTCCCCCGGATCCTGGACATCGGCTGCTCGTACGGGATCAACGCCGCCCTGCTCAAGTACGACGCCACCATGGACGAGCTGTACGCGCGCTACGACGGCAGCGGCCCCGCCTCCCGCGCCGCGCTCCTGGAGCGTGACCGGGACCTCTCCCGCTCCCGCCGCCCCGCACACGGTCTGCGCTTCACCGGCCTGGACGCCTCCACCAGCGCCCTGGCCTACGCGCACGAAGCCGGCTTCCTCGACGACACCGTCCACGCGGACCTGGAGGCGAACGACCCCACCCCCGAGCAGCGGGACCTGCTCGCCGGGACGGACCTGGTGATCTCCACGGGCTGCATCGGCTACGTCACCGAACGCACCCTCATCCGCGTCGTGCGGGCCCAGGACGGCCGCCTCCCCTGGATGGCGCACTTCGTGCTGCGGATGTTCCCCTTCGACCCCGTCGGGAAGGCCCTGGCGGAGCTGGGCTACCGGACCGTCCGGGTCGACGAGGTCTTCAAGCAGCGGCGGTTCGCGGGCCCGGAGGAACAGCGCGGCGTCCTGGACGGCATGGCCGCCGCCGGCGTGGACGCGAGCGGTCTGGAGGAGGACGGCTGGCTCTACGCTCAGCTCTACCTCTCACGGCCGCAGCACCCCTAGACCCCCCATCCCCACTCACCGAGAAGAGAGCCGCATTGAACGTCAGTCAGGAAGCAGCAGCCGACGCGACCTTCGCCCGTGAGGGCACCCTCCCGCGCGTGCCGCTGCCCACGCTCGAGGCGAGCTGCGAGCGGTTCCTCGCCTGGTGCGCCCCGCTGCTGACCGCGGAGGAACGGGCGGAGACGGAGGCCGAGGTCACCGCCTTCCTGCGGCCCGGCGGCCCCGGCCGGACCCTGCACGCGGCGCTGGAGGAGTACGACGCGACGGAGGGCGTGCACAGCTGGCTCGACACCTTCTGGCCGTACCGCTACCTCGGCCGCCGGGACCGGATCGCCCTCAACGCCAACTTCTTCTTCCTGTTCAAGGACACCGGCGAGGGGCAGCTCGACCGGGCGGCCGGGCTCGTCGCGGGGGCCCTGCACTACAAACGGCAGCTCGACGAGGGCCTGATCGCCCCGGTGGAGCAGCGCGGCGTACCCCAGTCGATGGTGCAGAACAGGTACCTCTTCTCCACGACGCGCATCCCCGGTGTGCCGCTGGACACCGTGCGCGCCCCGTACAGCGAGCAGGAGCCCGGGCCGTCCACGGCCCGGCACATCGTGGTGTTCTTCCGGGGCACCATGTTCCGGCTCGACGTGCTCGGCCCCGACGGCGTCCCCCACAGCCTCGACGAGATCGAGGCCGGGCTGCGCGCCGTGACCAAGGCCGACGTCCACACGGCCGAGGAGGACCGGGCCGGCCACCTCACCACGACGGCACGGGCGGAATGGGCCGCCACCCGGGCGTCCCTCACCGCAGGCCACCCCGGCAACGCCCGCACGCTGGACGACATCGAGACCGCCCTGTTCTGCGTCTGCCTGGAGGACTTCGCCCCGGCCGGCACCCAGGAGGCCTGCGACGAACTGCTCCACGGGGACCGCGGCAACCGCTGGTTCGACAAGGCCGTCTCCTTCGTCGTCCACGCGGACGGCAGGGCCGGCATCAACGTCGAGCACTGCGAGCTGGACGGGACGACCATCCTCAGCTTCACCGACGCGCTGCTCGGCACCTCGCCCGAGGAGCACTCCCTCCGCTCCGGCGCCCGCTCCCAGGGCGAACCCGTCCCTCAGCCGCTCACCTTCGAGCTGGACGAGCCCCTCAGGGCCCAGGTGCGCGCCGCCGCCGAGTCGTTCGCCGCGTACGGACGGGACACCGCCACCACCACGGTGTCCTTCCAGGACTTCGGCAGCACGGCGGCCAAGGCGCTCAAGGTGTCCCCGGACGCCTTCGTCCAGGTCGCCTACCAACTGGCCCACCAGCGCGCCAAGGGACACCTGGGGGCGACGTACGAGTCCATCGCCACCCGGCAGTACCGCCACGGCCGCACCGAGGCGATGCGCGTCGTCACCCCCGAGATGCCGGCCTTCGTCGCGGCGATGGAGGACCCCGCGGCCGACCGGGAGACCCGCCGTGCCGCGTTCCGGGCCGCCGCCGCGGCCCATGTGGCACGGGCGAAGGAGTGCCAGGCGGGGGAGGCCCCCGAGCAGCACCTGTGGGAGCTGGAACTGATCCAGCGCCGCCGCGGCGAGGAGCTCGGTGTGGACGAGCAGCCGGCCCTGTACCGCTCCCCGGGGTGGCTCACCCTGCGGGACGACTACCTGAGCACCAGCTCGGCGCCGTCCGAGAACATCCAGTACTTCGGCTTCGGCTCGACGAGCAGCCGTTGCATCGGCATCGCCTACGTCCTGCTGCCGGACCGCTTCAACCTCTACCTCAGCACCCCGCGCACGGTCGCCGGCCAGATGCACGCCTTCGCGGACCATCTCCGCGAGGCGGTCGCCGAACTGCGCGTCCTGCTGGCGGACTGAGCGCCGCCCCGGCCACGCCGAAGGGCCGCCGTCCCGTGCGGGACGGCGGCCCTTCGGCTGCTCAGGAGCGCGTGACCCCTAGAGGTCGAAGTACAGCTCGAACTCGTGCGGGTGCGGGCGCAGCTGGATCGGGGCGATCTCGTGCGTGCGCTTGTAGTCGATCCACGTCTCGATCAGGTCGGGCGTGAAGACGCCGCCGGCCTGGAGGTACTCGTGGTCGGCCTCGAGGGCGTCGAGGACCGCCGGGAGCGAGGTCGGGACCTGCTGGACGCCCGCGTGCTCCTCGGGGGCCAGCTCGTAGAGGTCCTTGTCGATCGGCTCCGGGGGCTCGATCTTGTTCTTGACGCCGTCCAGGCCGGCCATCAGGAGCGCCGAGAACGCCAGGTACGGGTTCGAGGACGGGTCCGGGGCGCGGAACTCGACGCGCTTGGCCTTCGGGTTGGAGCCGGTGATCGGGATGCGCATCGCGGCGGAGCGGTTGCGCTGCGAGTACACCATGTTGACCGGGGCCTCGAAGCCGGGGACCAGGCGGTGGTAGGAGTTCACCGTCGGGTTGGTGAAGGCCAGCAGCGACGGGGCGTGCTTCAGGATGCCGCCGATGTAGTAGCGCGCCATGTCCGAGAGGCCCGCGTAGCCCTGCTCGTCGTAGAACAGCGGGGAGCCGCCGGACCACAGGGACTGGTGGACGTGCATGCCCGAGCCGTTGTCACCGAAGATCGGCTTCGGCATGAAGGTCGCGGTCTTGCCGTTGCGCCAGGCGACGTTCTTCACGATGTACTTGAAGAGCATCAGGTCGTCGGCCGCGGCGAGCAGCGTGTTGAACTTGTAGTTGATCTCGGCCTGGCCGGCGGTGCCGACCTCGTGGTGCTGGCGCTCGACCTGGAGGCCGTTCTTGTCCAGCTCCATGGAGATCTCGGCGCGCAGGTCGGCGAAGTGGTCGACCGGCGGGGTCGGGAAGTAGCCGCCCTTGTAGCGGACCTTGTAACCCCGGTTGTTCTCGACCGCACCGGTGTTCCAGGCGCCGGCCTCGGAGTCGATGTGGTAGAAGCTCTCGTTCGCCGACGTCTGGAAGCGGACGTTGTCGAAGACGTAGAACTCGGCCTCGGGGCCGAAGTACGCCGTGTCGGCGATGCCGGTCGAGGCGAGGTAGGCCTCGGCCTTCTTGGCCACGTTCCGCGGGTCACGGCTGTACTGCTCGCCGGTGATCGGGTCGTGGATGAAGAAGTTGACGTTCACCGTCTTGTCACGGCGGAAGGGATCGACACGGGCCGTGGACAGGTCCGCGCGGAGCGCCATGTCCGACTCGTGGATCGCCTGGAAGCCGCGGATCGACGAGCCGTCGAAAGCCAGTTCCTCGGCCGGGTCGAAGGACGCCGCGGGGATCGTGAAGTGCTGCATCACACCCGGCAGGTCGCAGAACCGGACGTCGACGAACTTGACGTCGTTGTCGGCGATGTACTTCTGGACTTCGTCGGCGTTCTGGAACATCCAACTCCTCCTACTCCCGACCCGGGAAAGGGCGGGGTTGCAGCTCGTCTGTGTGGCCAGTGCGGTGGCACACGCTGGACCCGACCATAGGCAGAAGGGATTTCTCCAGCATGACCCATTTGTTTCGCACAAGTTAACCAGCCCGGTTGCGGGCGGCACCTCAGCGACGTGTTCCGTGCCCCGCCCGGCCAGGCGCAAACGTGGGCGCAGTACCGTGGACGGGTGGACAACAGGCGAGCAATCGGATCGTGGCTCTCGGGGCCGCGCGCGGCGGCCGAGGAGATGGGCGCCGACTTCGGTTACCGGGGCGAGCGCCTCGGTCTCCCCCAGGAGGGCCCGGGGTCGATCGCCCCGCTCGGCAGGCGCTTCGGGGCACTCTTCATCGACTGGGCCCTCTGCATGGTGATCGCATACGGGCTGCTCGCTCGCGGTGACCAGCAGGCCGCCGGGAACTGGGCGCTCGGCGTCTTCCTCGTGATGAGCCTGCTGACGGTCGGAACCCTGGGTTCCACGCCGGGCAAGCGGATCCTGGGGCTGCGGGTCCTCGCCGAGGACGGCGGACGGCTCGGCGCCGGCAGGGTCGTCCTGAGGAGCGTGCTGCTCCTCCTGGTGATCCCGGCCATCGTCTGGGACCGCGACAGCCGCGGCCTCCACGACAGGCTGGCGCGCGCCGTCCAGGTCCGTATCTGAGACGGTCCAGGTCCGTACCCGAGACGAGGGCACCCGACGGACGGATCCGGCGGGACGTAACAACGGGAGCGGCCCCGGACGACTCGGTCGTCCGGGGCCGCTCCATGTGCTCGGTCAGCGCATCTTTCCGCCGCGCGGCATCCGCATGCCCTTCGGCATCGGGCCCTTGGGCAGCGGCATGTTGCTCATCAGGTCGCCCATCGCCCGGAGCCGGTCGTTCGCCGCGGTCACCTGGGGGCCGGTCAGGACCCTCGGGAGCTTCAGCATCGTGGTGCGCACCTTCTTGAGCGGCACCTGGCCCTCGCCGTCGCCGACGATGATGTCGTGCACCGGTACGTCCACGACGATGCGCGCCATCCGCCTCTTCTCGGCGGCCAGCAGGCTCTTCACCCGGTTCGGGTTGCCCTCGGCCACGAGCACGATGCCGGCCTTGCCGACCGCCCGGTGGACGACGTCCTGGCTGCGGTTCATCGCGACGGCCGGGGTCGTGGTCCATCCGCGGCCCACCCGGTCCAGTACCGCCGCGGCCGCGCCGGGCTGTCCCTCCATCTGACCGAAGGCCGCGCGCTCGGCGCGCCGTCCGAAGATGATCGCCATCGCGAGGAACGCCAGGACGAAGCCCAGGATGCCCGCGTAGACCGGGTGACCGATCAGGAAACCGATGGCGAGGAGCACACCGAAGGTGATGATTCCCACACCCGCGACGACGAGACCCACCTTGGGGTCCGACCGCCTGGTCATCTTGTAGGTCAGGGCGATCTGCTTGAGCCGCCCTGCGTTCTCGGCGCTGTCCGCGCCGTCGGTGTGTGCCTTCCTCGCCATGTACCGAAGTTTACGTGGCCCGGGAGTGACCTAGGAACGGTGGTCGGCCACAGCCTTCAGCACATGCTCCACCTCGACCCGGTCCTGTGCCCTGCGGCGGTCCTCCAGGACCGCCGTCCAGGCGTTACGACGGGCGGTGCGCTGGCCGCTGCTCATCAGCAGCGACTCGACCGCGCGGAGCGCGGTGGCGACGGTCGGGATGGCGTTGGCTCGTACCGGTGCTGCGTGCATCGTGGGTGTTCCCCCTCGGAGCGGATGCGCGCGCCCGGCGCGCACTGAGTAGCGGGAAGCAATGACGACGGCGGCTGCGGGAGCCTCCGCGTATGTACCTAGGGTCACTGCTCGGTGTTACCAGTGCATGACCGGTCGGTCAAACACCAATGAAACTCTGATTTCGGCGCCGCGCACGCCGACGCGGCCCATACGGGCCCCCGACCTGCGGGGGGCGTACGGGCCGCGTCGTCACGGCTATTACTGCTCAGTAATCCCTTGTGCGCCGATTCACACGGCGGACGGGGTGGCGGCGGTCGCGCCGCGCCGCTCCATCGCCTGCTGGAAGAGGCGTCCCGCGCGGTAGGAGGAGCGCACCAGCGGCCCCGACATGACGCCGGAGTAACCGATCGCGTCGGCCTCGTCCTTCAGCTCCACGAACTCGTGCGGCTTCACCCAGCGCTCGACCGGATGGTGCCGCGCGGAGGGGCGGAGGTACTGCGTGATCGTGATGAGCTCGCAACCCGCGTCGTGCAGGTCCCGGAGCGCCTCGCTGACCTCTTCGCGGGTCTCGCCCATGCCGAGGATCAGGTTGGACTTCGTCACCAGGCCGGCCTCGCGGGCCCGCGTGATGACCTCGAGGGAGCGCTCGTAACGGAAACCCGGCCGGATCCGCTTGAAGATGCGCGGGACCGTCTCGACGTTGTGCGCGAGCACCTGGGGGCGCGAGGAGAAGACCTCGGCGAGCTGCTCGGGCTCCGCGTTGAAGTCGGGGATGAGCAGCTCCACCTTGGTGGCGCCGCCCTCCCGCCCGGCGGTCTGGGCGTGGATCTGGCGCACGGTCTCCGCGTACAGCCAGGCGCCGCCGTCCTCCAGGTCGTCGCGCGCGACGCCGGTGATCGTGGCGTAGTTCAGGTCCATCGTCACGACGGACTCGCCCACGCGACGGGGCTCGTCGCGGTCCAGCGCCTGCGGCTTGCCCGTGTCGATCTGGCAGAAGTCGCAGCGCCGGGTGCACTGGTCGCCGCCGATGAGGAACGTCGCCTCGCGGTCCTCCCAGCACTCGTAGATGTTCGGACAGCCGGCCTCCTGGCACACGGTGTGCAGGCCTTCGCCCTTCACGAGCGCCTGCATCTTCGTGTACTCGGGGCCCATCTTCGCCCGGGTTTTGATCCACTCGGGCTTGCGCTCGATGGGGGTCTGGCTGTTTCGGACCTCCAGGCGCAGCATCTTGCGCCCGTCGGGTGCGACACCGGACACTCCGGCACCCCTTTGCTTTCGCTGCATTGGATTCTTCGGCGAACACCAGGGTACGCCCGTGGTTAGAACGGTCTTGCGTATGGCCAACCTGTGGCCGAGGGGCCCTATTCCGTCCATGGGCCCGCGCGGGCACCTCAGGCGGGCGCCGCGGCCCTCGGGGTCGTCGGCGGCTCGATGACCCGGGGCGCGGGCTCCGCGTTCTCCAGGACGTCCCTCAGGTGCTTCTCGGCGACCGGGAGGACGTCGGCGATCGTCACCTCTTCGCCCAGTTCGTACGAGAGCGAGGTCACGCCGGCGTCCCGGATCCCGCAGGGCACGATCCTGTCGAACCACGTGTTGTCGGGGTTCACGTTCAGCGCGAAGCCGTGCATGGTCACGCCCTTGGCGACGCGGATCCCGATCGCGGCCAGCTTGCGGTCCTCGCGGCGCTGGCCCGCGTTGGACGGCGCGTACTCGGGACCGTTCAGCCGGGGGTCGAACTCCTCGTCGTGCAGCCGGGGGTCGAAGTCGAGCGAGAGCCCGCCGAGCGAGGGGCGGTCCTCGACCGGGTCGCCGAGGACCCAGACGCCGCTGCGGCCCTCGACCCGGCTGGTCCGCACGCCGAACTCGGCGGCGGTGAGGATCAGCGCGTCCTCGATGCGCCGGACGTGGGCGACCACGTCCACCGGGCGGGGAAGCTTCAGGATCGGGTAGCCGACGAGCTGCCCGGGGCCGTGCCAGGTGATCTTGCCGCCGCGGTCGACGTCGATGACGGGGGTCCCGTCCAGCGGGCGTTCGCTCTCCGTGGTGCGCCGGCCCGCCGTGTAGACGGGCGGGTGCTCGAGGAGCAGGCACGTGTCGGGGACGGCGTCCTCGAACCGGGCCGCGTGCACCTCGCGCTGCTTCTGCCAGGCCTCCTGGTAATCGACCCGCTCCTCGCCGAATCCCAGACGGACGAACCGCAGCTCACTCACTCGGGTGCCTCCCTACTCGCGGTGCCGGAGGGCCGGGGGGTGTCCCCGGAGCCACGTCACCATGCACTGATGTGCGCCCCCAGCCACTGTACGACCGCTCCGGAGGACCGGGTCCGGCAGGTTACGGGCAGGGGGATTTTCGTCAGTGATCCGACAATCCTCACACGATCGGATGAATGTGAAGCGAAGGTCGCCGACGTCGCCGCCGGGGCGGTTAAGTTCGCGCCGTTCCATGACGGGCTCGCCCGCTCCCCGTCGTGGGGGAGCCCGTGAGGGCTGCCCGCCCGGCGCCGAAGGCAGGAGACCTTACAGCTGATGTCGGAACGACCTCCGCAGCGCACCCCGAACAGGCGGCTCGCTGCCCTCATCGCGGAGGCCGGGTTCTCCCATGCGGGCCTGGCCCGCCGCGTGGACCAGCTCGGCCTCGAACACGGGCTCGACCTGCGATACGACAAGACCTCGGTGACCCGCTGGCTGCGCGGCCAGCAGCCCCGGGGCACCACCCCCGCGCTGATCGCCGAGGTCTTCACCCGTCGGCTCGGGCGCCGGCTCTCCGCGCAGGACCTCGGCCTGGACGCGTGTGCGCCCGTCTACGCCGGTCTGGAGTTCGCGGCGACGCCCGCCGAGGCCGTCGACATCGTCAGCGGGCTGTGGCGCAAGGACTCGGGCAGCCACGCGGAGCTGCGCAAGATCGCGTTCACCCCCGCGGGACTGGTCGTCCCCAGCAGGGACTGGCTGATCGGACGGGCCGACGAACGGGTCGGCCGCGGTGATCCGCCGGACCACGTGGGCGGAGCGGCCGGCCTGCCCGCTCCGCGTACGGCCGCGGAGGCCCACACGGGGCGCGGCCCGCACGGGCTCCTCCGGGCCAACGGTTCCGGCACCCCGCACGCGCCCGGCGGACCGGCCCCGGCCCAGCCGGCCGCCGGCCCCGGGATCCGGACCGGGACCGGCGGCACCCGTGGCCCCGGCCCCTCCCGTCCGCCCGCGCCACCGGCCCTGGGCGTCCCGCGCCAGCGGCAGGCCGACGGCGCCGCCGGACAGCGGGTCGGCAGCGGCGACGTCGCCGCGCTGCGCTCGGTGGGCGAGCTCTTCCGCACGCTCGACCACGCCTACGGCGGCGGGCACGCCCGGCAGGCCCTCGTCCGCTACCTGGAGCACGAGGCCGAGCCCATGCTCCGGGGCAGGTACGGGGAGGCGATGGGCCGCCGGCTGTTCTCCGCCGCGGCCGATCTGACCCGGCTCGCGGGATGGACCTCGTACGACATCGCGGCGCACGGCCTCGCCCAGCGCTACTTCGTCCAGGCGCTGCGGCTCGCCCAGGCGGCCGGGGACCGGGCGTACGGCGCGTACGTCCTGATCACGATGAGCAGGCAGGCGGTCTACCTCGGGCACGGCAGGGAGGCCGTCCAGCTGGCCCGCGTCGCCCAGCAGGGCGTCGGCTCCGCCGCGCCGCCCGTCGTCATGGCCCTGCTGCACTCGGTGGAGGCACGCGGGCACGGCGTCCTCGGCGAGACCAGGGCCTGCGTCGCCGCGCTCGTGCGGGCGGAGCGCGCCCTGGCGGCCTCCCGGCCCGGCGACGACGGGCCGCACTGGGCCCGCCACTTCGACGAGGCCCAGCTCGCCGACGAGTTCGGCCACTGCCACCGCGATCTGCAGCAGTACCGCGTCGCCGTCCAGCACGCCGAGCGGTCGCTCGAACTGCGCGCACCGGCGTACGCCCGGAGCAGGCTGTTCTGCCGGGTGGTGCTCGCCTCCGCGCGGCTCGGGCTCGGCGAGCTGGACCAGGCGTGCCTGCTGGGCGCCGAGGCGGCCCAGCAGGCGGCCGAGATGCGGTCCGTCCGGGCGACGGAGTACGTACGCGACTTCGAGCGCCGCCTGGAGCCGTACCGGGACGCCGTCGCCGTACGCGGATACCGCGACCGGGTCGCCGCACTGGGCTGATCCGGGTCCCTGCGCGGGGACCGGGCCGGAGCGGGTCCCGCCCGGTCCGTACACAGGCGCCCCTACGCGGCGGCGGGCAGCCCCACCCCGTCCGGGTTCGGCCGGCGCACCCCCAGGTCCGCGAGGATCGCCGAGGCGGCACGCCTGCCGGAGCGCAGGGCGCCCTGGACCGTGCTGGTGTCGCGGTGGTCGCCGCACACGTACAGCCCCGCGAGCACCCGGACCGGGCGCGACGGGTCGTGCGGCGGCGGCATGGCCGGCACGGCCTCCGGATCGTGGTGCGAGGCCAGCAGTTCCCAGTCGTCGGTGGGGGTGCCGTACAGCGTGGCGAGATGCGCGCGCACCGAGCGGTCGAGGTCCGGCGGCGGTGGGCCGAGCACCGTGGAGGTGATGAGGGCCCGGCCGTGCGGGGCGCGGGAGGGATCGACCTCGCTCATCACGGCGGTGTGCGACACCGGCCCCGAACGGTCCGCGGCCAGCAGCAGACGGGCGCCCGTCGACGGTGCCTCGGCTGCGGTGTGGTGCAGCACCGTCACCGGGTGGAACGCGGGTGTCCGCAGACCCGGAAGCAGCTCGGCCGCGGCCCCCGCCCCGGTGGCCAGCAGGAGCGACCGGCAGCCCAGCTCGCCGTGCTCCTTGGTGCGCACGGAGGTGATGTCGGCGGCCGTCACATGGACCCCCGTCCGTACGGTCCCCGGCGGCAGGGCGGCGGCCAGCAACTCGGGCAGCGTCGCGGAACCGCCCGAGGGGACGCAGAGCCGGCCGCGCGCGTAGTCCCGGAGCGTGAGGTCGGCGATGCGGCTCGACGTGGTGAGCCCGGGGTCGTGGAGCAGCGCCGAGAGCAGCGGGTGCAGGAATCCGCCGACGACGCGGGACGAGAGGCCCCGTGCCGAGACCGTCCCGGCCGCCGTCCTGTCGGGCCGGGTCAGGATCCGGGACTCGGGAGTGGTGGCGAGCCGGGCCAGCCAGGCCCCGAGCCTCGCCTGTTCGATCGCCCCACCCAGGGGCGCACGAAGGGCGCTCGGCCGGGAGCGTACGGCGCGAAGTGCGCCCCGCGCGCTCCGTACGTCCCCGGCGCGGTACTGCCGCCCCTCGCTGTGGACGAGCACGCCCGGGGCGAAGTCCCGCAGGACCAGCCCTTCGAGCCCCGGGGTGGTGCTCAGCTCCGGATACGCGGAACTGAGCAGCGGCCCCAGATGGTCGAGCCGGAAACCGTCCATGTCGTGGGTGGCCATCCGGCCGCCCACCTGGGTGGCGGCCTCCAGGACGCTGACGCCCACTCCCGCGCTGATCAGCTGGTGGGCCGCCGAAAGGCCGGCGATCCCGGCCCCGATGATGACCACATCCGCGTGGTCCGCTGTGTGTGCCCCGATCACGTGCCCCTCCCCGAGTCGGTGCGACTGCTGGGGGGCTATTGCCCCCAACAGGCCCCCGGAATGCCCGAGTTCGGGTCGAGGCTAGGCGTATGGCCGAGAGAGGCGCAGTCGCGCGCACCCCGGGCACCGGTGCACGGGGTCGCACGGCGCCCCGGCGCGGGGAGCCGGGGCAGGCCGCGGGCCGCGATCAGCGCAGGGCGGCGCGGATGGCGTCGTCGACCCCGGGGAAGGCGAACGCGAAGCCGGAGTCGAGAAGTTGGCCGGGCAGCACCCGCTGACTGGCCAGGACGTCCCCGGAGAACTCCCCGAGCGCGGCCTTCAGGGCCGGCGCCGGGGCGGTGAACAGGGTGGGGCGCCGCAGCACCCGCCCCATCGCGGCCGTCACCTCGCTGTTGGTGACGGGGGAGGGGCCCGTCAGGTTCACCGGACCCGAAAGCGTCTCCGTGTCCAGGATGTGCCGCAGGGCGGCGATGTGGTCGTGCAGCGCGATGAAGCTCCAGTACTGCCGGCCGTTGCCCATCCGTCCGCCGAGGCCCGCCTTGAAGAGAGGGAAGAGGCGCCCCCAGGCGCCGCCGTGCCGGGAGACGACCAGACCGGTCCTGGCGTGGACCGTGCGCACCCCCGCCTCCTCGGCGGGGGCCGTCGCCTCCTCCCACTCCACGCAGACGGACGGCAGGAAGCCCTCGCCGGGCGGTGCGCCCTCGTCCACGGCGTGGTCCCCGGTGTCGCCGTAGAAGCCGATGGCGGACCCGGACAGCAGCACCTTCGGCGGGGCGTCGAGGGAGGCCACCGCCTCGGCGACGGCCGCCGTGCCCAGCACCCGGCTGTCGCGGATCTCCCGCTTGTACTCCTCGGTCCAGCGGTGGTCCCCGACCCCGGCGCCGGCCAGGTGGACGACCGCGTCGCAGCCGACCAGGCCGGCCACGTCGACGTGCTGCCGCTTCGGGTCCCACTCCACCTCGTCGCCGGTGGCGGCCGGGCGGCGCACCAGGCGCACCACCTCGTGCCCGTCGGCACGCAGCGAGCGCACGAGCGCCGCTCCGATGAGGCCGGTGGATCCGGTGACGGCGATTCGGGAGCGCAGCATGACGCCCATCCTGCCCCATGTGCCTCCCGTCACACGGAAGGAGCGTGGCACAGTGGCGCACATGTCCGAGCCGCACTTCCGTTCCCTCCGCCCCGTCCGTCCCGCCCTGCCCGGGGACGAGACCGCGCTCGGGGAGCTCGACCGGGCCACCTGGTCGACGCTCCACGCCGTCCAGCCGAGGCCGCAGCCGCCGTACGCGCCCTTCTTCGACGACCGGCACCCGCCCCGCGAGTTCCTCGTCGCCGACGCGGTCACCGGCGCGGGCGGGGTGAGCCCGGCCGGCTACATCCGGCTCGGCCGCCCCACTCCGCTCGCCTGCAACGCCCACGTGCGCCAGATACAGGGCCTCACCGTCGCCGGCTGGGCGCGGCGCCAGGGCGTCGCACGGGCGCTGCTCCACGCCTCGTACGCGGAGGCACGGCGGCAGGGCGCCGGACGGCTCACCCTGCGGGTGCTCGGGCACAACACCGCCGCGCGGGAGCTGTACGAGGCGGAGGGCTTCACCGTGGAGGGCGTACTACCGGGGGAGTTCTTCCTGGGCGGGCGGTACGTCGACGACGTCCTGATGGGCCGTTCGACGGCGGCCTGACCGGCGGCGCGGACCCCGGCGGGACCCGGCCCGGACTCAGACCGGTCCGAAGCGCTCCCAGAGCGCGGGGTAACGCTCCGCCAGCGCCGCGTCGTCGTCGAAGCCGAAAGGCGTACCGGCCGGTTCCGTCGCCTGCGGCGGCAGCCCCAGGTCGGGGGTGACGACACCGGTGAGCTGTTCGTAGGCCTCGTCGGCGGCGTAGCCGAGGTCCTCACCGTCCCCGTCGAGCTCCTCGTCGAAGTCGTCCAGGAGCTCGGCCAGGCTGTCCGGGTCGTGCACGGCGCCCTCGAAGACCTCGCGGCCCTGCGCGATCAGCCAGCAGCGGAAGTAGTCGAACGCGTCGTCGCTCGCGCCGCCCAGCAGGACGGCCGCAGCACCCCACAGGTCCCATCGGTACGCGCGGTTGTACCGGGCCTCGAAGTGCCGGGCGAAGTCCAGCACGGAGTCGGGGTCGAGCCGCGCCAGGCGTTCGACGAGCAGGTCGGCGTGCTCCTCGGGGTCGCCCTCGGCGGCCTCGCGGGTGCGGTCGATGATCTCCCAGAACTCCGTCTCGTCCATCACTGCTCCAGCATCTGCCCCGAGGACGGGCGACGCACGCCCAGACACCGAAATGAAGCCTTCGGCATCACTTCCGGGCCACTTCAGCGATAGAGGTCGCGCAGTCGTTCGGCGGTGTCGGCCATGCGTTCGCGCAAGGCCGCCGGTGCGAGGACCTCCACCTCCGGTCCGAGCGTGAGCAGCTGGACGTACGCCACCTCCAGCGACTCGACCGGCAGGACGACCGTGCGCGGTCCGTCTCCGTCCGGGGAGGCGGCCCCGGCCAGCGCCTCGTCGGCGGCGGCCCGGTCCACGGCGTGCGGCAGCCGCCGCACACCCTCCTCCGACAGCCGCACCGTCACCTCCGTACGCAGGATCGACCGGGCGAACTGCGCCGCCCGCTCCTCCCAGAAGCGCGGGAGGTCGAAGTCCTCGTCCCGTACGAAGCGCGTCTCCGACACGGCGACCGCGGTGAACCGGTCGATCCGGTACACCCGGAAGTCCTCCCCGGCACGGGCGCAGAGATACCAGACGCCCGCCTTCAGGACGAGTCCGTACGGGGCCAGTTCCCGTTCCACCTCGCCCGAGGACCGGCGCCGGTAGCGGGCCCGGACCAGACGGTCGTCCCAGACGGCCTCCGCGACGGCGGGCAGCAGCTCGGGGGTGACCGGATCGTGGTACCAGCCGGGGGCGTCCAGATGGAAGCGCCGGGCGGCGCTGTGCGAGGCGTCCCGCAGCGAGGGCAGCAGGGCGGCCGAGACCTTCAGCCGGGCGGCCGAGGCCGCGTCGTCGAGCCCCATCTCGCGCAGCGCGGAGGGCAGCCCGGACAGGAAGAGGGCCTCGGCCTCATGGCGGGCCAGACCGGTGAGCCGGGTCCGGTAGCCGCCCACGAGCCGGTAGCCGCCGACCCTGCCGCGGTCGGCGTGGACGGGCACACCCGCCTCGGAGAGCGCCTGGGCGTCCCGGGCCACCGTGCGCTCCGACACCTCCAGCTCCCCGGCCAGCTCGGAGCCGGTCATGGAGGGCCGGGACTGCAGGAGCAGCACCATCTTGATCAGGCGGGCAGCACGCATGCGGCCATTGTGCGTCCCCGCGCCGCGCCGCCCGCGGCCGCCCGGCCCCCGGAGGCGGGGCGAAGGCTCAGCGCCGGGTCACCTTCGCGCGCAGACCGCGCCAGGTCCTGCCGAGCGGGCGGCGGGCCGGTGCCGGGATGTGCACGGTCCACCGGCGCGGCGGAAGGGCGTCCATGCGGTGGTAGAACTCGTCCACGTCGACGGCGAGCGTGCCTCCGGCGGTCCAGTAGGGAACGACGCCGACGCCCTCGGGCCCGACCCGGGTGGCTCCCGCCGCTGTCAGCTCCCGGCGCCGGTCCCCCTCGATGCGGACACCTCTGCCCACCCCGAGGAGTTGCAGCGAGCCCCGCACGTCGTAGATCCCACGCTGCAGGGGGCCGCCGCCGGCCGCCGTGAGCGGATCGATCTCCAGGCTGCCCCGGACGACGAGCCGACTGCGTCCCGGGCCGGCGGGGACGACCGTCGCCCTCAGATCGCTGGTGGGGAACCAGCCCATGGGCCGCTCGCGGTCCTTCAGCAGCACGTGCGCGGAGACCGCGCGCAGGGGGTCGCCGATCTCCCACTCCGTCACCGCCGGGTTCCCTTCCAGGAGCCAGGGGTCGAGCAGCAGGCGTCCGTCGCGCTCCAGCATGATCACCGGGGTGCCGTCGGCATGCGTCATGGCCATGTGGAGAGGTGCGGTCAGCCTGCCCTCCCGCCACCGCAGCCGGCCCAGGACGGCCCGTGTCCGCAGCGTGCGGGTGCGCTCGGCCAGCGCGCGCAGACCGTCGAGGCGGCCGTCCTCCAGGAGCGTCGCGCGGAGCCGCTGCACGGCGGGGAGCCCTTCCCGTACGCCGGGGGTGAACTCCTCCGCGACGAGCCTGCGGACCGTCTCGAACCGGGACCGGACGTCCAGGTGGGGACTGAGCACCCGGGGCTCGCTCACCTGGTGGAGGATCTCGACGCGGTAGGGGCGGCGCAGCAGCGCGTCGCGCTCGGCGCCCGGCTCCGTGCCGTCCTTCAGCGCCCGGACGACCTGGCGCAGGTTGCCGAAGTAGCCCTGGACGTCGATCGGCGCGCTGCTGTTGTTGCCCTTGTCCTCTCGGCGCATCCAGTAGTAGCAGGGGTAGTCGGCCAGTACGGAGACCCGCTCGGTGGCGACGTAGGCCCGGGCCATGAACAGCTGGTCCTCCAGGCGGCATCTGCCCTCCGGGAAGGTGATGCCGTTCTCCAGGAGGAACGACCGCCGGAACATCTTGTGCGGGGTGAGCGAGTCCATCAGCTGGTGGTCGCGCACCGAGCAGCGGTCGATGGTCCGGGCGAACACGGTGCTGGGCGGCTGCATGGTGCCGGCGACCTTGCCCAGCACGATGTCCGACTCGTTCTTCGTGCCCAGGGCGCAGAGCCGCTCCAGGGCCTCCACGCCCAGCTCGTCGTCCTGGTCCACGAACTGGACGAACTCGCCCCTGCTCCGCGCCACCCCCACGTTGCGCGGCTTGCCGGGCCAGCCCGAGTTCTCCTGGTGGATGACGCGGACGTGCGGATGGGCGGCGGCCAGCCGGTCCAGACGCTCCCCGGAGTCGTCGGTCGATCCGTCGTTGACGTACAGGACCTCGTACCGGTCGGCCCCGATGCTCTGCCCGAGCAGGGACGGGGCGCACGACTCGATGTAGTGCGACGCGTTGTAGATCGGAACGACGATCGTGGCCCGCAACGTGTGCGGCAGGAACGTCTCGGCAGTGGTCATACTGCTCCCCCCTCAAGGCCGTGCCGGGGGGTGGTGGGGGATACCCGCCCGATCGCACGAAAACGGTAATCGTCACATGTGCCCGTATGAGCCCATAAAAAGCCGACCGGGAGACAGCTCTCCGCCGACCGGTCTCCGCCGGGGGCGGTCCGTCGCCCGAGAGGCGCAGGAATCACCCTCGTAGACCACCGAACAGGGCCGTGCGTTGCACGGAACCGCCCATTCCTCGCATGAAGTTTTTTGTTCGTTGCGCATCTGTACACGTGGTGAACGAGCAGCGGTCATGCGGACATGCGTCGAACGCCTTCCCCGGAAGGCAGGAGCGCCCCGCGGGTGGAGACGCCCGCAGGGCGGGCTCGAAGTGAGCCCGCCCTGCGGGGTGGAGCGAGGAGCCGTGCGGCGTGGCCGACGGCCGGCCGATCAGAGGCCGTACTGCTCCCGGGCCTCCTTGACCTTGGAGGCCGGGATCTCGCCGCGGCGGGCCAGCTGGGCCAGCGCGGCGACCGTGACGGACTCGGCGTCGACGCCGAAGTGGCGGCGGGCACCCTCACGGGTGTCGGAGAGGCCGAAGCCGTCCGTGCCGAGCGAGGACCAGTCCTGCTCCACCCACTGGCTGATGGAGTCCGGGACCGCGCGCATCCAGTCGCTGACCGCGAGGACCGGGCCCGGCGCGCCGGAGAGCGCCTGGGTCACGTACGGGACGCGCTCCTCGCCGCGGAGCAGGGCCTCGTCGCAGTCCAGCGCGTCGCGGCGCAGCTCGCCCCACGAGGTGGCGGACCAGACGTCGGCCGTGACACCCCAGTCCGCGGCCAGCAGCTCCTGGGCCTTCAGCGCCCAGTGGATCGCCGTGCCGGAGCCCAGCAGCTGGAGGCGCGGGGCGTCCGCCGAGGCGGGCGTGCCCTCCTTGAAGCGGTACAGGCCCTTGACGATGCCCTCCTCGACGCCTTCCGGCATCGCGGGCTGCTGCTTCGGCTCGTTGTAGACCGTCAGGTAGTAGAAGACGTCCTCGGCCTGCGGGCCGTACATCCGGCGCAGACCGTCCTTGACGATCACCGCGATCTCGTACGCGAACGCCGGGTCGTAGTTGAGCGACGCCGGGTTCGTGGACGCGATCAGGTGCGAATGGCCGTCCGCGTGCTGGAGGCCCTCACCCGTCAGGGTCGTGCGGCCGGCCGTGGCACCGACGATGAAGCCCTTGCCGAGCTGGTCGGCGAGCTGCCACATCTGGTCGCCGGTCCGCTGCCAGCCGAACATCGAGTAGAAGATGTAGAACGGGATCATCGTCTCGCCGTGCGTCGCGTACGACGAGGCGGCGGCGATGAAGTCGGCCATGGCCCCGGCCTCGGTGATCCCCTCGTTGAGGATCTGGCCGTCCTTGGCCTCCTTGTAGTACATCAGCTGGTCGCGGTCGACCGGCTCGTACGTCTGGCCGAGGGGCGAGTAGATGCCGGCCGAGGGGAACAGCGACTCCATACCGAAGGTACGGGCCTCGTCCGGGACGATCGGGACCCAGCGCCTGCCGGTCTCCTTGTCCCGCATCAGGTCCTTCACCAGGCGGACGAACGCCATGGTGGTCGCCATCTCCTGCTTGCCGGACCCCTTGTAGAGGGCCTTGAACGCGCGCTCCTCCGGCTGGGGCAGCTCCACGGCGTGCACCCGGCGGGCGGGGGCCGGGCCACCGAGGGCGGCACGGCGCTCCTGGAGGTAGCGGACCTCGGGGGAGTCGGCGCCCGGGTGGCCGTAGGGGACCAGCCCGTCCTCGAAGGCGCTGTCCGGGATCGGGAGGCCGAGCAGCTCGCGCATGCTCTTGAACTCGTCGATCGACAGCTTCTTCATCTGGTGGTTGGCGTTCTTGGACTCGAAGCCCTTGCCGAGGGTGTAGCCCTTGACCGTCTGGGCCAGGATCACGGTCGGCGCGCCCTTGTGCTCCAGGGCCGCGCGGTAGGCCGCGTACACCTTGCGGGCCTCGTGGCCGCCGCGGGAGCTGTAGAAACACTCGGCGATCTTCGCGTCGCTCAGCAGTTTCGCCAGCTCGGCGAGGGCGGGCTCGGCGCCGAAGAAGTGCTCGCGGATGTAGGCCACGTCGCGCGTCGCGTACGTCTGGAACTGCGCGTCCGGGACCTCGCGGAGGCGGCGGATCAGCGCGCCCGTGGTGTCCAGCTGGAACAGCTCGTCCCAGGCGGAACCCCAGAGCGTCTTGACGACGTTCCAGCCGGCCCCGCGGAACGCGCCCTCGAGCTCCTGGACCACGCGGAAGTTGGCGCGGACCGGGCCGTCGAGACGCTGCAGGTTGCAGTTGATGACGAAGGTCAGGTTGTCGAGCTGCTCACGCGCCGCGAGGGCGAGGGCCGCGGTCGACTCGGGCTCGTCCATCTCGCCGTCGCCCAGGAAGGCCCAGACGTGCGAGTTCGACGTGTCCTTGATCTTGCGGTTGGTCAGATAGCGGTTGAAGCGCGCCTGGTAGATCGCCGAGAGCGGGCCGAGGCCCATCGACACCGTGGGGAACTCCCACAGCCAGGGCAGCCGCCGCGGGTGCGGGTACGACGGCAGGCCGTCGCCCCCCGACTCCTGGCGGAAGTTGTCGAGCTGCTGCTCGCTGAGGCGGCCGTCGAGGAAGGCGCGGGCGTAGATGCCGGGCGAGGCGTGGCCCTGGATGTAGAGCTGGTCGCCGGAGCCGTCACCTTCCTTGCCGCGGAAGAAGTGGTTGAAGCCGGTCTCGTACAGCCAGGCCGCCGAGGCGAACGTGGCGATGTGACCGCCGACGCCGTACCGGGCGCCCCGGGTGACCATCGCGGCCGCGTTCCAGCGGTTCCACGCGGTGATCTTCGATTCCATCTCCAGGTCGCCGTCGAACGCGGGCTCGGCGGAGGTGGGGATGGTGTTGACGTAATCGCTCTCCAGCAGCTTGGGCAGCGCGATGCCGGCGCCCTCGGCGTGCTGGAGCGAACGCCGCATCAGGTACGCGGCGCGGTGCGGGCCCGCGGCCTTGGTGACGGCGTCCAGGGAGGCCGCCCACTCGGCGGTCTCCTCGGGGTCGCGGTCCGGGAGCTGGTCGAGCTCGCTCGGAAGCTTTGCTACGGGGTCGGTCATGATCGCCGCCTTCCGGAGTGGGAGGGGGTGGAGAAGGCCCTGGCTGGCAGGACAGGGCGATCGGGCCGGTGGGCCCGCGACTGAACTGTAAGTCTCCGATCGATGATCGATCAAAGGGTGAAGGGCAAAACTTCTCGATATGAAGAAAAGTGGCATGCGGTGCCGCGAAAGGGGGCACGGAGTGACGGGATCAAGGGGGCGAAACGGGCGCTGACCTGCACGGTCGAGCGGCCCGCGCCGCAGATGGGCGCCCCCGTCCCCGGCCGGTCAGGCGCGCGGCGCGCACCCGAGGACGTGCTCCTTGACCAGCACCGCGATCCGCGGGTCCTGCCGGAGGAACGCCTCGATGAGCGCCTCGTGCTCCTCGGCGTACGACTTCTGCACGGTGCCCAGCCAGCGGATCGACAGGGCCGTGAACACCTCGATGCCGAGCCCCTCCCAGGTGTGCAGCAGGACGGCGTTCCCCGCGGCCCGCACCATCTCCCGGTGGAAGGCCACCGTGTGCCGCACCTGTGCCTCACCGTCGGCCAGCCGGTCCGCCTCGTACAGCGCCGCCACGTGCGGGGCGAGCGCCGAGCAGTCCTGGCCGAGGGCCGGCGCCGCCAGCTCCGCTGCGATCTGCTCGAGCCCGGCCCGTACGGGGTAGCTCTCCTCCAGATCGGCCGCGGTGAGGTTGCGCACCCGGACGCCCTTGTTGGGCGCGGACTCGATCAGCCGGAGCGTCTCCAGCTCCCGCAGAGCCTCGCGCACGGGCGTCTGGCTGACCTCCAGCTCGGTGGCGATGCGGCGCTCCACGATGCGCTCGCCCGGCTTCCAGCGCCCGCTGACTATCCCTTCCACGATGTGCTCGCGGATCTGTTCGCGCAGCGAGTGGACGACGGGCGGGGTCATGAGGAGCTCCTTCGGGGACGTACCGGTGCTGCCTGCGCCGACCGGCGGCGGAGACGACCGGTGGTGTCTAGACAATACGGCGGCGCCCCCGTCCGGAAGTGTTCCGGACGGGGGCGCCGCTGGTGAGGCTGGTTACAGCTGTACGGCTCAGAGGCCGAGCTCGACCTCGAACTCGCCCGCCTCGAGGATCGCCTTGACCGTCGTCAGGTAACGGGCGGCGTCCGCGCCGTCCACCAGACGGTGGTCGTAGGAGAGCGAGAGGTAGGTCATGTCACGGACGCCGATGACGGTGCCCTCGGCGGTCTCGATGACCGCCGGACGCTTGACCGTGGCACCGATGCCCAGGATGGCCGCCTGGTTCGGCGGCACGATGACCGTGTCGAACAGCGCACCGCGCGAACCGGTGTTGCTGACCGTGAAGGTCGCACCCGACATGTCGTCCGGGGTCAGGCCGCCACCGCGGGCCTTGCCGGCCAGCTCGGCGGTCTTCTTCGCGATACCGGCGATGTTCAGGTCGCCCGCACCCTTGATGACCGGGGTCATCAGGCCCTTCTCGGCGTCCACGGCGATGCCGATGTTCTCCGAGTCGAAGTACGTGATGGTGCCCTCGTCCTCGTTGATCCGGGCGTTGACGACCGGGTGGGCCTTCAGCGCCTGGGCCGCCGCCTTCACGAAGAACGGCATCGGGGACAGCTTGACGCCCTCACGGGCGGCGAAGGACTCCTTCGCCTGGTTGCGCAGCTTCATCAGCTTGGTGATGTCGACCTCGAGGACCGAGGTCAGCTGGGCCTGCGAGTGCAGGGCCTTCATCATGTTGTCGCCGATGACCTTGCGCATGCGGGTCATCTTGACCGTCTGACCGCGCAGCGGGGACGCCTCGACCTTCGGCGCGGCCTTGGCCGGGGGAGCGGCGGCGGCCGGAGCCGGAGTGGCTGCGGCGGCCTTGGCGGCCTCCGCGGCGGCGACGACGTCCTGCTTGCGGATACGGCCACCGACGCCGGTGCCCTTGACCGCGCCCAGGTCGACGCCGTTCTCGGCGGCGAGCTTGCGGACCAGCGGCGTGACGTACGCGCCGTCGTCACCGGAAGGCGCCGACGGAGCGGCCGGTGCCGGAGCGGCTGCGGTGGGTGCCGGAGCGGCCGGAGCCGGTGCCTGTGCGGCCGGTGCCGGTGCCGGAGCCGGAGCGGCGGGCGCGGCCGGAGCCGGTGCCGCGGGGGCGGCCGGTGCCGGGGCCGGGGCGGCCGGGGCGGCGGGAGCCGGTGCCGGAGCAGCGGCGGGGGCCGGGGCGGCCTCGGCCGGAGCAGCGGCCGGTGCGGCGCCCGGAGCGCCGATGACGGCGAGCTTGGCGCCGACCTCGGCGGTCTCGTCCTCGGCGACGACGATCTCCAGCAGCACGCCGGAGACCGGGGCCGGGATCTCGGTGTCGACCTTGTCCGTGGAGACCTCGAGCAGGGGCTCGTCCTCCGTGACCTCCTCGCCGACCTCCTTCAGCCAGCGGGTGACGGTGCCCTCGGTGACGCTCTCGCCGAGCGCGGGGAGGGTGACGTCGGTGCCCGAGGCGCCACCGGCCGGAGCGGCGGGTGCCTCGGCGGCGGGAGCCTCGGCGGCGGGGGCCTCGGCGGCGGGGGCCGGAGCGGCCTCCTCGGCCGGAGCCGGTGCGGCCTCCGGCTCGGCGGCCGGAGCGGCCGCCTCGGCGGGCGCGCCCGAGCCGTCGTCGATGACGGCCAGCTCGGCGCCGACCTCGACGGTCTCGTCCTCGGCGACCTTGATGGACGCGAGCACGCCGGAGGCGGGCGCGGGGATCTCGGTGTCGACCTTGTCGGTCGAGACCTCGAGCAGCGGCTCGTCGGCCTCGACGTGCTCGCCCTCGGCCTTCAGCCAGCGGGTGACGGTGCCCTCGGTGACGCTCTCGCCGAGCGCCGGAAGGGTTACGGAAACCGACATGGTTTCAGTTGCTCCTTACGAAAGTGCGGAAGTGGTCGGTCGTCCCCGGGACTGGATCAGTCGTGGGAGTGGAGAGGCTTGCCGGCCAGGGCCAGGTGGGCCTCGCCCATCGCCTCGTTCTGGGTCGGGTGGGCGTGGATGAGCTGCGCGACCTCGGCCGGCAGCGCCTCCCAGTTGTAGATCAGCTGGGCTTCGCCGACCTGCTCGCCCATACGGTCACCGACCATGTGGACACCGACCACGGCACCGTCCTTGACCTGGACGAGCTTGATCTCGCCCGCGGTCTTCAGGATCTTGCTCTTGCCGTTGCCCGCGAGGTTGTACTTGAGGGCCACGACCTTGTCCGCGCCGTAGATCTCCTTGGCCTTGGCCTCGGTGATGCCCACGGAGGCGACCTCGGGGTGGCAGTACGTCACCTTCGGCACGCCGTCGTAGTCGACCGGCACGGTCTTGAGGCCGGCGAGCCGCTCCGCCACCAGGATGCCCTCGGCGAAGCCGACGTGCGCGAGCTGCAGGGTCGGGACCAGGTCACCGACGGCCGAGACCGTCGGGACGTTGGTCTGCATGTACTCGTCGACGAGGACGTAGCCGCGGTCCATCGCGACGCCGGCCTCCTCGTAGCCCAGACCCTGCGAGACCGGGCCGCGGCCGATCGCGACCAGCAGCACCTCCGCCTCGAAGGTCTTGCCGTCGGCGAGGGTCACCCGCACGCCGTCCTGCGTGTACTCGGCCTTGTCGAAGAAGGTGCCGAGGTTGAACTTGATGCCGCGCTTGCGGAACGCGCGCTCAAGAAGCTTCGAGCTGTTCTCGTCCTCGACCGGGACCAGGTGCTTCAGGCCCTCGACGATGGTGACGTCGGTGCCGAAGGACTTCCACGCCGAGGCGAACTCGACGCCGATGACGCCGCCGCCCAGGACGATCGCGGACGCCGGCACGCGGTCCAGCTTCAGCGCGTGGTCCGAGGAGATGATGCGGTTGCCGTCGATCTCCAGGCCCGGCAGCGACTTCGGCACGGAGCCGGTCGCCAGCAGCACGTGGCGGCCCTGGACGCGCTGGCCGTTCACGTCCACCGAGGTGGGCGACGAGAGACGGCCCTCACCCTCGATGTAGTGCACCTTGCGCGAGGCGATGAGACCCTGCAGACCCTTGTAGAGGCCCGAGATCACGTCGTCCTTGTACTTGTGGACGGCCGCCATGTCGATGCCCTCGAAGGTGGCCTTCACGCCGAACTGCTCGGCCTCACGGGCCTGGTCGGCGATCTCGCCGGCGTGCAGCAGCGCCTTCGTGGGGATGCAGCCGTTGTGCAGGCAGGTGCCGCCGACCTTGCCCTTCTCGATCAGTGCGACGTCCAGGCCCAGCTGAGCTCCGCGCAGGGCCGCGGCGTACCCGCCGCTACCACCGCCGAGGATCACTAGGTCGAAAACGGTGCTGGCGTCGTTCGCCACGTCACGTCCTCCATGCATGTGCGCCGTACGCCGGGCCCCGTCGCTGGGGTGTGACCGGCCGGTCGGCTGGTGTTCGGCCGCTTGCGTTATTCGGCCCTGTGGTGGGGGCCCTGTCCTGCCGAGAACCCATCTTCGCACTTGTTGAGGGCGGGCGGGACGCGGGCCCCTGCTCCGAGCCGGACCAGGTTCGGGTCCGGGCGGTTACCGATGCGTACAGATGTCCGGAAAAATGCCGGTCGGAGCCGTCCGGGGCAACACCGACGGCCCCGGGCGTATGCCCGGGGCCGTCCGCGCCGCGAGCGGACCTCGCGTGCGGGGTCCGCTCGCGGACGCCGGCTCCGGCACTCAGCCGAGGTCGCCCGCCGCGGTGCGCTCCGCCAGCCGCACCAGGGTGCGGACCGCGGATCCGGTGCCGCCCTTGGGGGTGTAGCCGTACGGGGCGCCCTCGTGGAAGGCCGGGCCCGCGATGTCCAGGTGCGCCCAGGCGATGCCCTCGCCCACGAACTCCTGCAGGAACAGCCCGGCCACCAGGCCGCCGCCCATCCGCTCGCCCATGTTGGCGATGTCGGCGGTCGGGGAGTCCATGCCCTTGCGCAGGTCGGCGGGGAGCGGCATCGGCCACGAGGCCTCGCCGACCTCCTCGGCGATCTCGTGGATCGACGTGCGGAAGGCGTCGTCGTTGGCCATCACACCGAAGGTGCGGTTGCCGAGGGCGAGGACCATGGCACCCGTGAGGGTCGCCACGTCGACGATCGCGTCCGGCTTCTCCTCGGAGGCGCGGGTCAGCGCGTCGGCGAGGACCAGGCGGCCCTCGGCGTCGGTGTTGAGGACCTCGACGGTCTTGCCGCTGTACATGCGCAGCACGTCACCGGGGCGGGTGGCGTTGCCGGACGGCATGTTCTCGGCGAGGGCCAGCCAGCCGGTCACGTTGACCTGGAGGCCGAGGCGGGAGGCGGAGACGACGGCGGCGAACACGGCGGCCGCGCCGCTCATGTCGCACTTCATCGTCTCGTTGTGCCCGGCCGGCTTGAGCGAGATGCCGCCCGAGTCGTAGGTGATGCCCTTGCCGACCAGGGCGAGCGTCTTCTCCGCCTTGGGGTGGGTGTACGAGAGCTTGACCAGACGGGGGCCGTGCGTGGAGCCCTGGCCGACGCCGAGCAGACCGCCGAAGCCGCCCTTGACGAGCGCCTTCTCGTCCAGGACCTGCACCTTGATGCCGTGCTCCTTGCCGGCGGCGGTGGCCACGGCGGCGAAGGACTCGGGGTACAGGTCGTTCGGCGGGGTGTTGATCAGGTCGCGGGCCCGGTTGATCTCCTCGGTGACCGCGACGGCACGCTCGGCGGCCGCCTTGAAGGCCTTGTCACGCGGCTTGGTGCCGAGCAGGGCGACCTCGCCGAGCGGGAGCTTCGCCGCGCTCGTGGAGCCCTTGGGGGCCAGCTTGTTCTCGCCGCCCTGGTAGGCGGTGAACGCGTACGCACCGAGCAGCGCGCCCTCCGCGACGGCCCCGGCGTCCTCGACGGACTCCGTCGGCAGCGCGAAGCCGGCCTTCTTCGACCCCTTCAGCGCACGCGCGGCGCTGCCCGCGGCCCGGCGCAGCACCTCGGCGTCGTACGCGTCGTCCTTCGCCGGGACCGGACCGAGGCCGACCGCGAGGACGACCGGGGCCTTGAGGCCGGACGGTGCGGGGAGCTTGGTCACCTCGCCCTCGGCGCCGGAGGCGCCCAGGGTCTCCAGGACGGTGGCGAGCTTTCCGTCGAACGCCTTGTCCACGGCCTCGGCGCCCGGCGCGACGACCAGGTTCCCCGCCTTGGACCCAGCGCCCTTGGCGACGCCGACGACGAGTGCGTCGGCGCGCAGCGTCGCCGCACCTGAGGTGCTGAGAGTGAGAGCAGTCACGGTGGTGAAATCTCGCTTCCGTTGAGTTGTGTTCCGGTCTGTGTGGGTCGAGGGGGTGGCCGACCGGGCCCGGCGCATCGTGGACCCGCCGCGATGTGCCGGGAATGAGCCTACGCGCGCCGATGCGTCCCGCTCACGGGGGCGGGGCCCGTCGGGCTCCTCAGCCCAGCGACAGCGCGAGCAGGGCCGCCGTCGCGGCCGTCTCCTCCAGGGCGCCGAACACATCGCCCGTCACCCCGCCGAAGCGCCGGACGCAGTGACGGAGCATCAGGTGCGCGCCCCCGAGGCCGGCGAGGACGGCGAGGGAGTGGTGCAGGGCCGCGCCGGGTCCGCCCACCAGCACACCGGCCGCCGCGCAGCCCGCGACCACCGCGCAGGCGGTGGCCGCCGCGCCCAGGGGCGGGACGGTGCCGGCCACCGCCGCGCCCAGGCCCTCGGGCCGGGCGGGCGGAACACCCCGGCGCGAGGCGAGGGTGAGGGCCAGCCGCGCCGTGACGGCGGCGACGACCGTGCCCAGCGCGCCCTCCGCCCAGCCCCGGCCGTACAGCTCGAAGAGCGCCGCCACCTGGGCCAGCAGCACGAACACCAGGGTGATCACGCCGAACGGGCCGATGTCCGACTGCTTCATGATCCGCAGCGCGTCCTCGGCGGGCCTGGCGCTGCCGAGCCCGTCGGCGGTGTCCGCGAGCCCGTCCAGGTGCAGCCCGCGGGTCAGTGCCGCGGGGAGCGCGGCGGAGGCGACCGCCGACAGCAGGGGGCCCGCCCCGGCCCACAGGAGGAGTACCCCCGGGACGGCCGCGAGCAGTCCCACGGCGAGGCCGGCGACCGGGGCGCACAGCATGCCGGCGCGGGCGGCACCGCGGTCCCAGCGGGAGACGCGTACGGGGAGCGCGGTCAGGGTGCCGAAGGCGAAGCGCACGCCGTGGCTGTTCAGGGAGGTCACCGCGCGCACGCTAGCCGGTGCGGCGCAGCGCCGGATTGGGCAGAGTGACCCATAAGCCGCATACGCGGTACCTCGGGTGGAGGTGGCATGGGTCACTGGTTCCAGCAGAACATCGTCGAGCCGGGCAAGCTGCCACTGCTGCTCGCGCTGAGCGCGTTCGTGCTGACCTTCGCCGTCACCCGGATGATCACCAGGATGATCAGGGCGGGAAAGGGACCGTTCGGCAACATCACGCCCGGCGGTGTCCACGTCCATCACGTCGTCCCCGGTGTCGTGCTGTCGGTGGTCGGCGGCTTCGGCGCGGTCGCGAGCGGTCAGCACGGCGTCGCGGCGGGGATCTTCGCGGTGGTCTTCGGAGTGGGGGCGGGCCTGGTCCTCGACGAGTTCGCGCTGATCCTCCACCTCGACGACGTGTACTGGACGGAGGAGGGCCGCCAGAGCGTGGAGGTCGTCGTGCTCACGGCCTCGCTCGTCCTGCTCGTGCTCGCCGGGTTCTCGCCGCTCGGTGTGGACGAGCTCAACGGCGAGCAGGAGCAGAACAGGCTGGGCGTCGTCCTGACCTACGTCGTCAACTTCGGCTTCGTGCTGATCGCCCTGTTCAAGGGCAAGGCCCGGATGGCGGTGATCGGCACCCTCATCCCGTTCATCGCGCTGATCGGAGCCCTGCGGCTGGCCCGGCCCGCCTCACCGTGGGCCAAGCGCTTCTACCGCCGGCGCCACCGCGCCCGGGCCCGGGCGGTGCTGAGGGCGTATCACCACGACGTGCGCTGGGCGGGGCCCCGGCGCCGCTTCCAGGACCTGATCGGCGGGGCCCCGGACAGGACCCCGCTGCCGCCCGGTCCCGGTACCCGCCCCTGAGGGCCCTGACCGGCCCTGAGCGTTCAGGCGGTCGTCCCCGCGGGGTCCCCGGCCTCCGACGGCTCGGCGTCCGGGGCCCCCGCGGAATCCTCCGGCTCCTCCGCCTCCTCGTCGGCGGGCTCCCCCACGCGCTCGGGCAGCTCCGCCGCCAGCGCCGCCGCGGCCTGGACGAGCGGCAGCGCCAGCAGGGCGCCGCTTCCCTCGCCCACCGTCACCCCGTGGTCCAGCAACGGGGTCAGCGCCATCCGGTCCAGCGCCTTCACCTGCGCCGGCTCACCGCTGAGCTGCCCCGCAAGCCACCAGTCCGGTGCCCGGAAGGCCGCCCGCTGGGCCACCAGCGCACAGGCGGCCGAGACCACCCCGTCCAGCACCACGGGCATCCGGCGCACCGCGCTCTGCAGCAGGAATCCGGTCATCGCCGCCAGGTCCGCGCCGCCGACCGCGGCCAGCAGCTCCAGCTGGTCGCCCAGGACCGGCCGGGCCCGCCGCAGCGCGTCCCGGATCGCCGCGCACTTGCGCATCCAGGCGAGATCGTCGATGCCGGTGCCGCCGCGCCCCGTCACCACCGAGGCGTCCGTGCCGCACAGGGCGGCGATCAGGGTCGCCGCCGCCGTCGTGCCGCCGACGCTCAGATCGCCCAGCACCACGAGGTCCGTGCCGGAGTCGGCCTCCTCGTCGGCGATGCGCATCCCGAGCCGTACGGCCTGCTCGGCCTCCTCGGCCGTCAGCGCGTCCTCGACGTCGATGCGGCCGCTGCCGCGCCGCACCCGGTGCCGTACGACCGTCTCGGGCAGCAGCTCGGGGTCGCAGTCCAGACCGGCGTCCACGATCCTCACGGGGACGGAGAAGCGGCGGGCCAGCACGGCGACGGGACTCGCCCCGTCCAGCACCGAGCGGACGAGCTCGTGCGCGGTGCCGGCGGCCCGGCCGGAGACCTCCAGCTCCGCCACCCCGTGGTCACCGGCGAACAGGACGACGCGCGGCTGCTCGACCGCCTTGACCGGGACCGACTGCTGGGCGGCCGACAGCCATTCACCCAGCTCGTCGAGCCGGCCGAGCGCGCCCGCGGGAACGGCGAGCCGCTCCCGGCGTTCCTCGGCATCGCGCCGCACGCCCCCGTCGGGGCGTTCGATCAGGTCGGAGAAGTCGTCCAGATTCACGGGGGTCTGCCTCGCGGGTCGGCGCTAGGTGGGCGGGAACCCGCCGGGGGGCTCCTCAGCGGAACAGTACTCGGCACTCCCTCCCGCATCCCCGGCCCCGCACACCCCCTGGCTCAGCCCCGCAGCACCAGGGCCTGGCCCGCCACCACCAGCAGCACCTGCTCGCACTCGGCGGCGAACGCCGCGTTGAGGCGGCCCAGTTCGTCCCGGAAGCGCCGCCCGGAGGCCGTCGCCGGGACCACGCCCGAGCCGGTCTCGTTGGTCACGGCGACGACCGTACGACGTGTCCCGCGCACCGCGCGGACCAGCTCGGAGACCCGTTCGCGCAGCTTCTCCTCCCCGCCGTCCCCCCACCGGCCGTCGTCCCAGGCGTCGACGCGGTCCATCGCGTCCGTCAGCCACAGCGACAGGCAGTCGATCAGCAGCGGCGGGCCGTCCTGCTCCAGGAGGCCCGCCAGCTCGCAGGTCTCCTCGGTGCGCCAGGCGGCCGGCCTGCGCTCCCGGTGCAGCCCGATCCGGGCGTCCCACTCCGCGTCCCCCTCGCGGCGGCCGCCCGTCGCCACGTACAGCACCTCGGGGAAGGTCTCCAGGCGCTGCTCGGCCTCCACCGACTTCCCGGACCTTGCCCCGCCCGTGACCAGCGTGCGCCGGGGCACGTCGGGCACGGGGTGGTAGGCGCCCACCGGCAGGGTCGTACCGTCCGGCACGGCCCGCGCCCCGCCGGCCGCGAGCCGGCGGTCCAGCTCGGCCCCGGCCGGCGCGTCGTGGTCCAGGTGGACGGCGATCACCTCGGTGACGGGCCCGACGGCCCCGACGGCCCGCAGCCTGGCCACGGCGTCCGGCCGCGCGATCACGTCGCACACGACCAGGTCGTAGGGCTCCGCCACGGGGTCGGCCAGACCGGCGGGGGCGGCCCCCGGCGGCAGGTAGAGCAGGCGCTCGCCCTCCGGCGAGGTCACCTCGTACCCGGTGCCCGGCGCGTCCATGGCCAGGGCCCGGATCCGGTGCCCGCTGATCAGCGTCAGCTCCTGGCCGTCCGGGACGCGCCCCGCGGGCGGGAGCGAGTCGGGCAGCTCCACGGCGGGTCCGTCGTGCGGATGGGTCAGCAGCACCTGCCGTACGGCGGCGAGCGAGCGGCCCGCCCGGGCGGCGGCGAACACGGCGCCGGGGGTGAGGTCCAGGAGCAGGGCGTCGTCGACCAGCAGCGCGGTCGCCGCGCGGGCCCCCGTACCGCGGGAGGACGCGCAGACGGCGCAGGGGCAGTCGGGCCGCGGCAGCCCGTCGGGGGCTCCGGTGCCGAGCAGTGTCAGTTCCACGTGCCGATCCTCCCGTGTCCGTGGACCACCTGCGCGCCCGGGACACCCACTAGTCTTCGGGGAGCAACGTGACCCAGGAGGCTGACATGGCGTGGACGTGGCGGTTCGAGAAGTCCGACGGTACGGAGACGGAGCCGGCGCTGCAGCCGGAGGAGTTCACGACCCAGGGCGACGCGGAGTCCTGGATCGGTGAGTTCTGGAAGGAGCTCCTCGAGGGCGGCGCGCACCAGGTGACGCTCTTCGAGGACACGACGAAGATCTACGGCCCGATGAGCCTCCAGGCCGACTGAGGCCCGCCGGCCCGCCCGTGCACCGGTGCACGGGCGGGCCGTGCGGCCGTCGCGCCCCCGGCCCGCGCTCAGATCTCGCCCAGGGTGACCTCGGCGGTCCTCGACGCGTCGCCCCGTGTGTACGTCACCTTGACCTTCTGGCCGGGATCGTCGCCCGCCAGGGCCTCCGAGAGCGAGGTGATCGTGGTGATCCGGGTGGAGCCGATCCGCGTGATGATGTCTCCGGAGCGAAGGCCCGCCTTCTCCGCGGCCCCGCCCTTCCGGGCAGTGACGATCGCGACCCCGGCCGGCCGGTAGTCGTCGTCGACGACCGTGCGGCCCGTGATGTCCAGCGCCGCCCGGCCCGAGTCGGTGACCTTGCCGGTCCTGATGATCTGGTCGGCGACCGTCCGCACCATCGAGACGGGGATCGCGAACCCGATCCCGGGTGCCGCGCTGTCACCCAGCTGGGGGTCCGTGGCCGCGAGGGTCGGGATGCCGATCACCTCGCTGTCGAGGTTCACCAGGGCGCCCCCGCTGTTGCCGGGGTTGATGGCCGCCGAGGTCTGCACCATGTCGGCGAGCGTCGCCCCGGTGCCGCCGCCCGAACTGCTCTCGCTGACGGTCCTGCCCACGGCCGAGACGATGCCCTGGGTGACGCTGCTGGACAGGCCGAGGGGCGAGCCCATCGCCAGGACGATCTGCCCCACCTCGACCTCGTCGGTGTCCCCGAACTCCGCGGCCCGCAGCCCGTCGGGGACGTCGTCGAGCTTGATGACGGCCAGGTCCTGCTCCGGGTAGGAGGAGACGAGGGAGGCCTTGAGCACCTTCTCGCCGGTGGCGGCACTGACGTCGAAGGTCTTCTCGTCGCCCACCACATGGGCGTTCGTCACGATGTGGCCCTTGCCGTCGTAGACGATGCCCGAGCCGAGGCCGTCCCCGGCGCCGACCTGCACGACCGAGGGCAGGACGTCCCTGATGACGGCGCGGTACCGGTCCTCCAGGTCACCCGCGGCCCGGGACACCACCGCCTGCTGGGCCGGGGCGGCGGCCGGGGCCGGGCCCGGACCGGTGCAGCCGCCTGCCAGCGCGATCGCGCAGGCACCGGCGGCCAGGGGCGTGAGGGAGCGGCGTACCCGGCTGCGGGAAGGGGTTGCGTCCATTCCCGGAGTATCGCCAGGGCCCGCCGCACCCGGCCTGTGGTGCTGGGCCGATCAGCCGTACGGCTCCGGCGGGGTCAGCCGCGCACCCCGCACAGGTGCAGCAGCGCGGCCACCCCGCGGTACGGATCGGTCCGCCCCGCCCTGTCCTCGGCGGCGAAGACCCGCTCCAGCTCCTCGGGGCCGGGCAGCTCCGCCTCGTTGCCCACGTTGTCGGTGAAGACCCGCACGCCGTACCAGGCGTGCAGCGGGGCGGCGATCCCGGCGAGGGTGGCCCGCAGCACCTCGAGCCGGTCGGCCCGGACGTCGAGGCCGAGCCTGTTGGTGTAGGTGTCCGTGTCGAACGCCGCGAGGGCGGCGGAGAAGTCGCCCGCCGTCCCCGGCCGCATGGCCAGGGCGCCGGCGTTGCGCACGAGCAGCGAGAGCAGCCCTCCGGGCGCCAGCATCCGGGCCAGACCGGCCAGCAGCGGATCCGGCTCGGGGACGTACATCAGGACGCCGTGGCAGAGCACCACGTCGAAGCTGCCGGGCAGGAAGTGCACCCCGGTGTCACGCCCGTCGCCCTCGATGAGCCGCACCCGCTCCCGGATGCCCTCGGGCTCGCCGGCCAGGGACTCCCGGGCGGTCCGCAGCATCTCGGCGTCGGACTCGAGGCCCGTCACGGAGTGCCCGGCCCGCGCCAGGCGCAGCGCCTGCGTGCCCTGGCCCATGCCGACGTCGAGCACCCGCAGCCGCTGCCCCACGGGGAAGCGCCCGGCTATCTGCTCGTCGAGCTGCCGGGCGACGAGCTCCTGACGGACCGTGTTGCGCAGTCCGCCGAGCCCGCCCAGCCACTGGGAGGAAACCCCCGTGAAGCCGGAGGTCTCCGTGCTCAGGGCCGCTCTCCCCGCTTGACCTGCGGCTTGGGAAGACGCAGACGGCGCATCTGGAGCGTACGCATCAGGCCGTAGGCCACCGCGCCGCGCTTCGGGGTGTCCGGGAAGCGCTGGGCCAGCTGCTTCTTGAGGCGGAACCCGAGGCCGACGGAGTCGACGACGATCAGCACGATCACGCCGAGCCAGAGCAGCAGCGAGATGTTCTGGATGTTCTGCACCTGGATCACACTGAGGATCAGGATGATCACCGCGAGCGGAAGGAAGTACTCCGCGATGCAGAAGCGCGAGTCCACGAAGTCACGGACGAAGCGCCGCACGGGGCCCTTGTCACGCGCCGGCAGATAACGCTCGTCACCCGACGCGAGAGCCTCCCGCTGCCGGGCCATGTCCGCCCGGCGGGCTTCGCGCTGGCGCTTCGCGGCCTCCTTGCGATCGGTCGGCGTGCCACTGGAGGCGCGCCGGCGCTGCGTCTGGGAGTCGCTGCGCTTAGGGGTGGGGCGACCTTTGGGAGCCTGAGGGTCGCGGGGCTGCTTGGAGAGGTCCGCCGTCACCTTGCCGGTGGGGGCCTTCTCTTCCTTGGAACGGCTACGGAACACAAAACCCAAGGGTACGGGGTCGCCGGGGACTCCCGGGGACCGGCCGGGAACGATCCGGCAACGGCCCGCGTCCTGAAAAGTGTCCCGACAGGGGCAGAACGGACGTTGCCGACGTGATCCCTGACGGCCCTCTACTCCCTGGGCGGGAGCGGTCACCGTCGGCAGTCGTCCTTGCGGAGGAGCACATCGGTGCTCGAACAGTGCGGTAATGGAGGCAGGGCCCGTACTGTGGGTTCTGTTGGAGTGCTGGAGCTCAGTCCGTCAGAAGGGGGCGCGCGAAGCCCATGAGCGGTGTCATGAAGCGTATGGGAATGATCTTCCGCGCGAAGGCAAACAAGGCCCTTGACCGGGCCGAGGATCCGCGCGAGACCCTCGATTACTCGTACCAGAAGCAGCTTGAGCTGCTCCAGAAGGTACGCCGCGGTGTCGCCGATGTGGCGACCTCGCGCAAGCGGCTGGAGCTGCAGCTGAACCAGCTGCAGGGGCAGTCGTCGAAGCTGGAGGACCAGGGCCGCAAGGCGCTCGCGCTCGGCCGCGAGGACCTGGCCCGCGAGGCGCTGTCGAGGCGCGCCGCCCTCCAGCAGCAGGTCACCGACCTGGAGACGCAGCACCGGACGCTGCAGGGCGAGGAGGAGAAGCTCACCCTCGCGGCCCAGCGCCTGCAGGCCAAGGTGGACGCCTTCCGCACGAAGAAGGAGACCATCAAGGCCACCTACACCGCGGCCCAGGCCCAGACCCGGATCGGTGAGGCCTTCTCCGGCATCTCCGAGGAGATGGGCGACGTCGGCCTGGCCATCCAGCGGGCCGAGGACAAGACCCAGCAGCTCCAGGCCCGTGCGGGAGCCATCGACGAGCTGCTGGCCTCCGGCGCTCTCGACGACCCGTCCGGCACGGCGAAGGACGACATCGCCGCCGAGCTGGACCGGATCTCCGGTGGTACGGATGTGGAGCTGGAGCTGCAGCGCATGAAGGCCGAGCTGGCCGGCGGCTCCGCAGGGCAGCAGCAGGCCATCGAGGGCGGCGCCGAGGACGCGGCACCGCAGTCGCAGCAGTCCCCGCACAAGTTCGACAAGCAGTGAGGGCGGCGTCATGATCGTACGGATCATGGGGGAGGGCCAGGTCAGCCTGGCCGACAGTCATGTCGCGGAGCTGAACGAGCTCGACGACATACTCCTCGCGGAGATGGAGAGCGGTGACGGACCCGGTTTCCGCACCACGCTCCACGCGCTTCTGGACAAGGTGCGCGAGCTCGGCTCGCCGCTCCCCGACGACGCCCTCGAGCCGTCCGAACTGATCCTGCCGTCACCCGACGCCACCCTCGAAGAGGTGCGCTCCATGCTCCGCGACGACGGGCTGATCCCCGGCTGACCCGGTCGGCCCGCTCCGCACTCCCCAAGGTGCCCCGCCCCGGTCATGCCGGCGCGGGGCACCGTGCTGTGAGGGGGACCGGACACCGTACGGGCCCGCCCGCCGACGGCACGCCGTACCGTGGTGCGACGTGACCATCCTCGGAACCGGGCAGGTGCGCGCCCGCCGCTGGCTGCGCGGCCACCCCCTCGCCTTCGACGCCGCCCTCGCCGTGGTCGTGCTCGCCTGCATGATCTGCGCGTCGTTCACCGAGCCGAACCCGGGCCACGGCCGCCCCGTCTTCGGCGCGCGGGTGCCCGAACCGTCGAGCGTGCTGCTGATGGTGCTCGGCGCCGGAGCGCTCGTCCTGCGGCGGCGCAGGCCGATGGCGGTGCTCGTGGTGACCGGGCTGCTGTCCGTCGTCGAGTTCCTCCTGATGGATCCGCCCGCCCCCGTCGTCATGAGCGCGGTCGTCGCGCTCTTCACCGTCGCGGCCAGGACCGACCGCCCCACCACCTGGCGGGTCGGCCTGCTCACCATGGGCGGGCTGGCCATGGCCGCGATGGTGGCCGGTCCGACGCCCTGGTACAGCCAGGAGAACCTGGGCGTCCTCGCCTGGACGGGCCTGGCCGGTGCCGCCGGCGACGCCGTCCGCAGCAGACGCGCGTTCATCGACGCGATCCGGGAGCGGGCCGAACGCGCGGAGCGCACCCGCGAGGAGGAGGCCCGCCGGCGGGTCGCCGAGGAGCGGCTGCGGATCGCCCGGGACCTGCACGACGTCGTCGCCCACCACATCGCCCTGGTCAACGTCCAGGCCGGCGTCGCGGCGCACGTCATGGACAAGCGCCCGGACCAGGCCAAGGAGGCGCTCGCCCACGTACGGGAGGCCAGCCGCTCCGCCCTCAACGAACTGCGGACCACGGTCGGGCTGCTGCGCCAGACCGGTGACCCGGAGGCGCCCACGGAACCCGCCCCCGGGCTCGCCGTCCTCGAGACCCTGGTCGGCACCTTCCGCAACGCCGGGCTCCCCGTGGAGGTGGCCTGCACCGATCCGGACAGCCCGCTGCCCGCGGCGGTGGACCTCGCGGCCTACCGGATCATCCAGGAGGCCCTGACCAATGTGCGCAAGCACGCCGGCGCCGGGGCGAAGGCCGAGGTCAGCGTCGTACGGGTCGGGGAGACCGCGGAGGTCACCGTGCTCGACGACGGCACGGGGGCGGGTCCCCTCCCCGCCCAGGCCGACAGCGGCAGGCACGGCCTGATCGGCATGCGCGAGCGGGTCACCGCGCTCGGCGGCACCCTCACGGCCGGACCGCGCTACGGGGGCGGATTCAGGGTCCATGCGATCCTTCCGGTCACATCCCGCACACGCGCGCCGGGGCGGCCGGGCGCGGTGGGGACGACGGGGGGATGCGTATGACGCCCATCAAGGTGCTGCTCGCCGACGACCAGGCCCTGCTGCGCAGCGCGTTCCGGGTGCTGGTCGACTCCGAGCCCGACATGCAGGTCGTCGGTGAGGCCGCCGACGGGGCGGAGGCGGTGGAACTGGCCCGCTCGACCCGCGCCGACGTCGTGCTGATGGACATCCGGATGCCGGGCACCGACGGGCTCACCGCGACCCGGATGATCAGCGCGGACCCGGACCTCGCGGGGGTCCGGATCGTCATGCTCACCACCTTCGAGGTGGACGAGTACGTCGTGCAGTCCCTGCGGGCGGGTGCCTCCGGCTTCCTGGGCAAGGGCGCGGAACCCGACGAACTGCTCAACGCCATCAGGGTCGCCGCGGCGGGCGAGGCCCTGCTCTCCCCGGTCGCGACCAAGGGCCTCATCGCCAGCTTCCTCGCCCAGGCGGGCACCGACCCCGACGGGCCCGACGGCGCGGAGTACTCCGAGCGCCTCGCCGCGCTCACCGGGCGCGAGCGCGAGGTGCTCGTCCAGGTCGCGGGCGGGCACTCCAACGACCAGATCGCCGACCGGCTGGTCGTCAGCCCCCTCACGGTGAAGACCCATGTGAACCGGGCCATGGCGAAGCTGGGCGCGCGGGACCGCGCCCAATTGGTGGTCATCGCGTACGAATCGGGCCTGGTCCGTCCCCGGGTGGAGTGACGGGTGGAGACCCGGCTACTCCAGCTGCGGTATGCGCGGGATAAAAAGGCAACCCGGGGGCCGACGATTTCGCGCACGGAACCGGAGATCGTATAGGTGGGCGGGCTGTGTCCCCTGTGATCGCCGGACCGGCGGTCGCCGAACAGCCGCCCCTCTGCCGCGTACGCCACAGAAGAGAGACCCACCCATGTCCTGGCTGTCCAGATTCAGCCTCGCGCAAAGGGCGCTGATCGGGCTGATCTCGATCGTCGCGCTCGTTTTCGGAGCGATCGCGATCCCGCAGCTCAAGCAGCAGCTGCTCCCCACCATCGAACTCCCGATGGTGTCGGTGCTGGCGCCCTATCAGGGTGCGTCCCCCGATGTGGTCGAGAAGCAGGTAGTCGAGCCCCTCGAGAACGCCATCAAGGCCGTCGACGGCGTCGAGGGCGTCACCTCGACCGCCAGCGAGGGCAACGCCGTCGTCATGGCGACCTTCGACTTCGGTGACGAGGGCACGAAGCAGCTCGTCGCCGACATCCAGCAGGCCGTGAACCGCGCCCGCGTCCAGCTGCCCGACGACGTCGACCCGCAGGTCATCGCCGGCTCGACGGACGACATCCCGACCGTCGTCCTCGCCGTCACCTCCGACAAGGACCAGCAGGCGCTCGCCGACCAGCTGGACCGCACGGTCGTCCCGGCGCTCGAGGACATCGAGGGCGTCGGCCAGGTCGCGGTCGACGGAGTCCAGGACCTCCAGGTCTCCGTCGTCCCCGACGACAGGAAGCTCGCCGCGGCCGGCTTGAACGCCGGGTCGCTGGCCCAGGCACTCCAGGCCGGGGGAGCGACGGTCCCGGCCGGCTCCTTCTCCGAGTCGGGCAAGAGCCGCACCATCCAGGTGGGCGGTTCCTTCACCTCGCTCCAGCAGATCGAGGACCTGAAGGTCTCCGCCGCGAACCCGGCCACGGGGAAGTCCGGGAAGCCGGTCCGTGTCGGTGACATCGCCACGGTGAAGCAGGAGCCCGCCACCGCGGTCTCCCTCACCCGCACGAACGGCAAGCCGAGCCTCGCGGTGATGGCGACGATGGACAAGGACGGCAGCGCCGTCGCCATCTCGGACGCCGTCCAGGACAAGCTCCCGGGCCTGCGTAAGGACCTCGGCGCCGGCGCCGAGCTGACCGTGGTCTCCGACCAGGGGCCCGCCGTCTCCAAGGCGATCTCCGGCCTGACCACGGAAGGCGCGCTCGGGCTGCTCTTCGCGGTCGTCGTGATCCTGGTGTTCCTCGCGTCTATCCGCTCGACGCTGGTCACCGCAGTCTCCATCCCGCTCTCCGTGGTCCTCGCGCTGATCGTGCTCTGGACCCGCGACCTGTCGCTGAACATGCTGACCCTCGGCGCGCTGACCATCGCGATCGGCCGCGTCGTCGACGACTCCATCGTCGTCCTGGAGAACATCAAGCGGCACCTCGGCTACGGCGAGGAGCGCCGGTCGGCGATCATCACCGCGGTCAGGGAAGTGGCCGGCGCGGTCACCTCGTCCACGCTCACCACCGTCGCGGTCTTCCTGCCCATCGGGCTGGTCGGCGGCATGGTCGGCCAGCTCTTCGGCTCCTTCTCCCTCACGGTCACGGCGGCCCTGCTGGCCTCCCTGCTGGTCTCGCTGACCGTGGTCCCGGTCCTCTCGTTCTGGTTCCTCCGGGCCCCCAAGGGCACCGCCGCCGACCCGGACGAGGCGCGCCGCAAGGCCGAGGAGAAGGAAGCCGCCAGTCGGCTCCAGCGGATCTACGTCCCGGTGCTCCGCTTCGCGACCCGGCGCCGTGTCACCAGCATCGTGCTCGCGTTCGTGGTTCTGTTCGGCACGTTCGGCATGGCACCCCTGCTCAAGACGAACTTCTTCGACCAGGGCGAGCAGGAGGTCCTCTCCGTCAAGCAGGAGCTGACTCCCGGTACGAGCCTGGCCGCCGCCGACGAGGCCGCGCAGAAGGTCGAGAAGGTCCTCGCCGCCGACAAGGGCGTGGAGGACTACCAGGTCACCGTCGGATCCTCCGGCTTCATGGCCGCCTTCGGCGGCGGTACGGGCGCCAACCAGGCCTCCTACCAGATCACCCTCAAGGACTCGGCGGACTTCGACGCCACCCAGGACCGGATCGACGAGGCCCTCGGCAAGCTCGACGGCATCGGCGACACCACGATCGCCGCGGGCGACGGCTTCGGCAGCCAGGACCTCAGCGTCGTGGTCAAGGCCGCCGACGCGGACGTCCTGAAGAAGGCGTCGGAAGCGGTGCGCGGCGAGGTCGCGAAGCTCGAGGACGTCACCGACGTCCAGAGCGACCTGGCGCAGAGCGTCCCGCGCATCTCGGTCAAGGCCAACGACAAGGCGGCCGACGCCGGGTTCAACGAGACCACGCTCGGCGCGGCGGTCGCCGGTGCGGTGCGCGGCACCCCGTCCGGCACGGCGATCATGGACGACACCGAGCGTGACGTCCTGGTGAAGTCGGCCTCGCCGGCCACCACCCTGGCCGAACTGAAGGCGCTTCCGCTGGGCCCGGTGAAGCTGGGCCAGATCGCCGACGTGAAGCTGGTCCCCGGTCCGGTCTCGATGACCCGGATCGACGGACAGCGGGCGGCGACGATCACCGCCAAGCCGACCGGCGACAACACCGGCGCGGTCACCGCCTCGCTCCAGACGAAGATCGACGCCCTGGACCTCCCGGAGGGTGCCACCGCGACCATCGGTGGTGTCTCCCAGGACCAGAACGACGCCTTCATGAAGCTGGGCCTGGCCATGCTGGCGGCGATCGCGATCGTCTTCATGCTGCTGGTGGCCACCTTCAGGTCGCTCGTCCAGCCGCTGATCCTGCTGGTCTCCATCCCCTTCGCGGCGACCGGCGCCATCGGCCTCCTGGTCGTCACCGGCACCCCCATGGGCGTCCCGGCGATGATCGGCATGCTGATGCTGATCGGCATCGTGGTGACCAACGCGATCGTGCTGATCGACCTGATCAACCAGTACAGGTCGCAGGGCATGGGCGTCGTCGAAGCCGTGATCGAGGGCGGGCGCCACCGCCTCCGCCCGATCCTGATGACGGCACTGGCGACGATCTTCGCCCTCCTGCCGATGGCACTCGGCGTCACCGGTGAGGGCGGGTTCATCTCCCAGCCGCTGGCGGTCGTGGTGATCGGCGGTCTGATCACCTCCACACTGCTGACCCTGCTCCTGGTGCCGACGCTCTACGCGATGGTCGAGCTCCGCAAGGAACGCCGCGCGAAGAAGAAGGCGGCCAAGCGGGGCGCGACGTCCGGCGACGCCGCCCCGGAGGCGGCCGAGGAAGCCGTCTCCGAGGAGCCGGAGCCCGCGAAGGCCTGACCGGCCCCCGCAGCACCACGGGGAAGGCCCCCGACGCCGTGCACACGGCGTCGGGGGCCTTCCCCGTGCGGGAGGGACCGCTGCCCTACGGGAGCGCCAGCATCCGCTCCAGCGCCAGCTTCGCGAACTTCTCCGTCTCCGGGTCGACCTGGATGCGGTTGACGAGGTTCCCCTCGGCCAGCGACTCCAGCGTCCAGACCAGGTGCGGCAGGTCGATCCGGTTCATCGTCGAGCAGAAGCACACCGTCTTGTCGAGGAAGACGATCTCCTTGTCCTCCGCGGCGAAACGGTTCGCCAGCCGACGCACCAGGTTCAGCTCCGTGCCGATCGCCCACTTCGAGCCGGCCGGGGCCGCCTCCAGGGCCTTGATGATGTACTCCGTCGAACCCACCTGGTCCGCGGCGGCCACGACCTCGTGCTTGCACTCCGGGTGCACCAGCACGTTGACGCCCGGGATCCGCTCCCGCACGTCGTTGACGGACTCCACCGAGAAGCGCCCGTGCACCGAGCAGTGCCCGCGCCACAGAATCATCTTCGCGTCGCGCAGCTGCTCGGCGGTGAGGCCGCCGTTCGGCTTGTGGGGGTTGTAGAGGACGCAGTCCTCCAGGCTCATGCCCATGTCCCGCACGGCCGTGTTCCGGCCCAGGTGCTGGTCCGGGAGGAAGAGCACCTTCTCGCCCTGCTCGAAGGCCCACTCCAGGGCCCTCTTCGCGTTGGACGAGGTGCAGATCGTGCCGCCGTGCCTGCCGGTGAAGGCCTTGATGTCGGCGGAGGAGTTCATGTACGAGACCGGCACGACCTGGTCGGCGACCCCGGCCTCCGTCAGGACGTCCCAGCACTCGGCGACCTGCTCCGCGGTGGCCATGTCGGCCATCGAGCAGCCGGCGGCCAGGTCCGGCAGGACGACCTTCTGCTCGTCACCGGTCAGGATGTCCGCGGACTCCGCCATGAAGTGCACACCGCAGAAGACGATGTACTCCGCCTCCGGCCGTGCCGCCGCGTCCCGGGCGAGCTTGAACGAGTCGCCGGTGACGTCCGCGAACTGGATGACCTCGTCGCGCTGGTAGTGGTGGCCGAGCACGAAGACCTTGTCCCCGAGCTTCTCCTTGGCGGCGCGGGCCCTCTCCACCAGGTCCGGGTCGGACGGGGAGGGCAGGTCACCGGGGCATTCGACCCCGCGCTCGCTCCGGGGGTCGGCCTCGCGGCCGAGCAGCAGAAGGGCGAGGGGTGTCGGCTGGACATCCAGGGGCTGGGCGGTGGTCACGACACGCACCCTTTCTTTTCCGCGAAAAGCCTTTTCGTCGAATTGACGCTATCTATCATAACCGCTTCACGTCAGCTTGACGATGCCGATAGCGTCGATGTGACGCATCCCCTCGTGCGGGGGGTGTGCGAGCATGAAGGGAACAGACACGCGCCTGGCCCGGAATGAATCCGCGGCCCCGATGGTTGGACCCGTCGGCAAGCAGTCCGTACAACCCGGGAGAGAAGCAGATGTCCGTATCGGACGAGACCACCACCGTGAGCGACGGCATCCTCCTGTCCGACGCCGCCGCAGAGAAGGTCAGGACCCTCCTCGAGCAGGAGGGCCGCGATGACCTCGCGCTGCGCGTCGCCGTGCAGCCCGGAGGCTGCTCGGGCCTGCGGTACCAGCTCTTCTTCGACGAGCGCTCGCTCGACGGCGACGTCGTGAAGGACTTCGGCGGCGTCAAGGTCGTCACCGACCGGATGAGCGCCCCGTACCTGGGCGGCGCCTCCGTGGACTTCGTGGACACCATCGAGAAGCAGGGCTTCACGATCGACAACCCGAACGCCACGGGCTCCTGCGCCTGCGGTGACTCCTTCAACTGAACCCTGAGTCGTACGACAGCGGCGGCGGCCCCGGAGGACGGGACCGCCGCCGCTGCCGTGTGCGCGGAGGGGCTCAGGCGCGCGGCACGGTCTCGCCCGACCTCGTGTCGACCACCTTCCGGCCGTCCAGCGGGGCATCGAGCGTCACCGTGCGGGTCTGCTCCTCGGCGACCAGGATGCAGACCTTCTCCGGATCCGGCGTGGACGCGGTGACCGTGACCCGCACCGTCGTGCCGTCCTCCGTGGCGCGGGCCGTGTAGGTGCTGCACACGCCGCCCCAGAAGGTCACCTCCAGCGTCCGTCCGTCCGCGCTGTACGAGGTGATCTCCGTGCCCGAGCTCTCAGGGTCCTTCGTGGGCTCCGGCGAGGGCGGGGTGCTTCCACGCGTCATGTGCTCCGGGTCCACCGCGACCTGGGCGACGGTGCTCTCAGGGCCGCCCCCTTCGGGCCGCACGGAGAAGAGCCAGGAGGGTACGAGGATCTGCTCACCGTCCGCGTACCGCGCCGCGAGCCCGAACTCGGCCTTCTCGACCGTCACGGTGGTGGCCGGCGGAGTCCCGCCCGAGGCGCCGCAGTCGGGCTCAGGTGCGAGGTCGTCCTCCAGCGGCACGGAGGTGGCGCAGCCGCCGATACCGCCCTTCGAGGCCCGCGCGCTCTCCGCGTTCAGCTGTTTCAGGGTGTCGTCCGCGCCCATCACCGGATAGCTGTCGCCCTTCTCCAGGCCCTTCAGGTGCCCGCTCCCGCCGACGATCTCCCCACCGGCGCCCACCTGGACGCCGGTCGACCAGCCGTACGTCGGCAGCCCGCCCACCACGGGGTCGGCGTTCACCACGCGTACGGAGCCCATCACCTGGTCCGAGTCGAGCGCCGCGCGCTCCTGCCCCACGGCCTTCAGGACCGGAGCCGCCGCGGCCTCGGCCGCCTTCTCGCTGACCGGTGAGCCCGTGCCGGTGTCCGGCCTCGTGTCCTTGGCACAGACGGTGGGCGACTCGCACGCGTCCGTGCCGCCGGAGCCGTACCGGGCGAACGTCCAGGTGCCCGGAGCCTGCTTGATCACCCGCAGGACCGGGCCGGACCCGTCCCCGTCGCTGCCCACCTTCCAGGCGGTGCCCTCCGCGCGCGGAGTCCCCCGCACCCCGAGGGCCTTCGCGAGGCGCGCCACCTCGGACACGGTGACCGTGCCCGCCGCTCGGTGGACGGCGGCCTCGTCCGGGCCGCCGGGCAGTTCGCCCGAGGCGCGGTAGACGGTTCCGCCGCCATGGGGATCCGGTTCGCCCGGGGCGATGCCCTGCGGGGGCGCCGTCGGGCCGCTGTCCGCCGGCGCGTCGAGAGAGAGCAGGGAGGGCGAGCCGGTCCCGGGGCGAAGGCCCGGAGTCGTTTCGCCGGGGGTGTGCGACGCCCAGTACGCGCCGCCGCCACCGGCCAGCAGCACCGCTGCCACCACCGAGGCCACGGCGAGCGGCGGACGCCGCCGCCGGGTTCCGGTCACGTCGTTCTCGGGTCGCTCGGTGCTCACCGGATCGCTCCTTCGACTGCATGGCCGCCACTGGCTCTTGGCCAGTCCCCCCGAGTGGGGGCAACGGTGGGACGGAGCAGACGAGCGCGCGGTTCCCCCGGCCGCTGCGGGGGAGCCGCGCGGTCCGGCCGGTCAGTCCCCGTAGTCGGACATGGCGTCGACCATCCGGGCCGACGAGGGCGGCACCGTGACGCCGTGGATGCGGGAGGGCTCCACCGGCTTCGAGGCGGTCTTCTCGGGTACGACCCAGTGCGGCGCCATGCGCGCGCAGTCACCGCGCAGCTCGGCCAGGCTCATCTCGGACTCGCGCGGAACGATGGTGTTCGACATATCCGCACCGTAGGCACAGGAGTGCTCAGGTAGAAAGCCCTACTATCGGGTAGTTTTGCCCCTTCGGGCACGGTGGTGTCACCGGGTAGCGTGAACTGTCACGCCGTCCCGGAGGGCGCGCTCACGCGTTCCCTTCGCCTTCCGCAGGAGCAGCCCGCCGTGCGCATTGCAGTCACCGGCTCCATCGCCACCGACCACCTCATGACCTTCCCCGGCCGATTCGCCGACCAGCTGGTCGCGGATCAGCTGCACACGGTCTCGCTCTCCTTCCTGGTCGACAACCTCGACGTCCGCCGGGGCGGGGTCGGCGCCAACATCGCCTTCGGCATGGGCGTCCTCGGCACGCAGCCGATCCTCGTCGGCGCCGTCGGGGCCGACTTCGACGACTACCGCGCCTGGCTCGACCGGCACGGCGTCGACACCGAATCGGTCCGGGTCTCCGACGTCCTGCACACGGCGCGCTTCGTCTGCACGACGGACGCCGACCACAACCAGATCGGCTCCTTCTACACGGGGGCGATGAGCGAGGCCCGGCTGATCGAGCTCAAGAGCGTCGCCGACCGCGTCGGCGGCCTCGACCTCGTCTCGATCGGGGCCGACGACCCCGAGGCGATGCTCCGCCACACGGAGGAGTGCCGCTCCCGGGGCATCCCGTTCGCCGCGGACTTCTCCCAGCAGATCGCCAGGATGGACGGCGAGGAGATCCGGATCCTCCTCGACGGCGCGACGTACCTCTTCTCCAACGAGTACGAGAAGGGGCTCATCGAGTCCAAGACCGGCTGGACCGACGAGGAGATCCTGTCGAAGGTCGGCCACCGCGTCACCACCCTCGGCTCCCGGGGCGTCCGAATCGAGCAGGCCGGCCAGGACCCCATCGAGGTCGGCTGCGCGGAGGAGGAGCGCAAGGCCGACCCCACCGGCGTCGGCGACGCCTTCCGGGCCGGTTTCCTCTCGGGCCTCGCCTGGGGCGTGAGCCTGGAGCGCGCCGCCCAGATCGGCTGCATGCTCGCGACCCTGGTCATCGAGACGGTCGGCACCCAGGAGTACACCCTGCGCCGCAGCCCCTTCATGGACCGCTTCACCAAGGCCTACGGGGACGAGGCGGCCTCCGAGGTCCGGAAGCACCTCTCCTAGTACGGGAGGCGAGGACGGTGCGGGCCCGTGGGGGAGCGGCACGGGCTCACACGAGACGGCGGACCACGTAGGCCGAGCCGCGCTCCGTCGGCTCCTCGCCCACGTACTCCTGTTCCCGCATCGCGCACCAGGCCGGGATGTCGAGGCGGGCGGCCTCGTCGTCGGAGAGCACCGTCACCGTGCCGCCCACGGGCACCCCTTCGATCACCTTTGCGAGTTCGATCACCGGGATCGGGCAGCGCCTGCCCAGTGTGTCGACGACGAGCGAGGCGCGCGCCGCGGGGGAGGCCGACACCGGAGCGGGCGCGCCGAGCCTTTCCCGCACCCCGGCCACCACGCCCGGCAGCACGGCCAGGAAGCCGTCGACCTCTTCCTCCGTCGTCCCGGCCGGAAGTGACAGGCGCACGTTTCCCTCCGTGAGCACCCCCATCGCCTTCAGGACGTGGCTGGGCGTCAGGGTGCTGCTCGTGCAGGAGGAGCCGGACGAGACGGAGAACCCGGCCCGGTCCAGCTCGTGGAGCACGGTCTCCCCGTCGACATAGAGACAGGAGAAGGTCACCAGGTGCGGCAGCCGCCGCACCGGATCGCCGACCACCTCCACATCCGGAACCAGCGTTCCCACCGCCGCCCTGACGCGGTCCACCAGGAGGCGCAGCCGCGCCGCCTCCGCCGCCGCCTCGGCGCGCACCGCGCGCAGGGAGGCCGCGGCCGCCACGATCGCCGGGATGTTCTCGTAGCCGGCGGCCCGGCCCGACTCCCGCTCGTCGGCCGGTCCCCGGGGCGCGAAGCGGACCCCCTTGCGGACGGCCAGCAGCCCGACCCCGGCGGGCCCGCCCCACTTGTGGGCGCTCGCGGCCATCAGCGACCAGCGGCCGGGCACCGGCCCCCAGCCGAGCGACTGCGCGGCGTCCACCAGCAGCGGCACGCCGGCGTCGGCACAGAGCTCCGCGGTCTCCTCCACCGGCTGTTCGGTCCCCACCTCGTGGTTGGCGGACTGGAGACAGGCCAGCGCGGTGTCCGCGCGGAGAGCCCCGCCGTACGCCGCGGGGTCCACCGCCCCGGTCCTGTCCACCGGCACCTCGGTGAAGGACCCGCCCTCCGCTTCGAGGGCCGCGGCCGCGTGGAGCACCGAGGAGTGCTCGACCGCGGAGAGGACCAGATGGCGGCCGACACGCCGACGCCCGGAAAGCGCTCCGGCCACCGCCGAGTGCACCGCACGGGTCCCGGACGAGGTGAAGACGAGCTCGTCCGGCCTGCAGCCGACCGCCTCCGCGGCGGTCTCCCTGGCCGCGTCGAGCAGCATCGCGGCCCGCCGCCCCTCGCGGTAGAGGCGGGCGGGATCGGCCCAGCCCTCGTCCAGGGAGGCAAGCAGCGCCTGGCGGGCGACGGGGTGCAGGGGGGCGGAGGAGGCCGCGTCGAAGTAGGGCACACCGTCACGCTAGCCCGCAGGTGGCGTGACCAGGTGACCGGCCGCCAGCGTGACGGGGAGAGGGGGCGTCAGATGGCGCTCACAGGCTCGCATTCCACCCCTTCGGGGTGTCGTGCGGCGCGTTGGGCACCCTCCCCGCGCGGCCCCAAATAGCGTCCAGTAGGGTTTGGTCCGCATAAACATCCAAACCCCTGCCCGCGTCAGGGCCGGCGACCGACCAAGTGAGACGGCCGCGCCGACCGTGCGGGCGAGACTCTCGGGAAGGCGCTACGTGAGTCCCAACGGCTCCGACCGCTCGTCGCGGCGCCCGATGCGGCGGAAGCTGCCGCAGGTGCTGACTGCGGGCCTGGTCCTGGCGACGGCCTCCGGTTGTTCATACAACTGGGAGGATTTCCCCCGCCTCGGTATGCCCACCCCGGTAACGGAAGAGGCCCCTCGGATCCTCTCCCTCTGGCAGGGCTCGTGGGCGGCAGCGCTCGCCACGGGCGTCCTTGTCTGGGGGCTGATCCTGTGGAGCGTCATCTTCCACCGGCGAAGCAGGACCAAGGTGGAGGTACCCCAGCAGACCAGGTACAACATGCCTATCGAGGCGCTGTACACAGTGGTCCCCCTCATCATCGTCTCGGTGTTCTTCTACTTCACCGCGCGCGATGAATCGAAGCTGCTCGAGCTCAGCCCGAAGCCCGCCCACACCATCAACGTGGTCGGCTACCAGTGGAGCTGGGGCTTCAACTACATCGAGAAGGTGGAGGGCCAGCCCTCCGCCGGCAACGAGGTCCCCAAGGAGCTCGACGCCATTCCCAACAGGTTCCGTGAGGACTTCCCCAAGGGCGCCGGCGGCGTCTACGACGTGGGAATCCCCGGTACGCGCAACCCGCAGAACGGCAACCCGGGTCCGACCCTGTGGCTGCCGAAGGGCGAGAAGGTCCGCTTCGTACTGACTTCGCGCGACGTCATCCACTCCTTCTGGGTGGTGCCGTTCCTCATGAAGCAGGACGTCATTCCGGGCCACACCAACTCCTTCGAGGTCACGCCGAAGAAGGAGGGCACCTACATGGGCAAGTGCGCCGAGCTCTGCGGCGTCGACCACTCCCGGATGCTCTTCAACGTCAAGATCGTCTCTCCGGAGCGTTACCAGCAGCACCTCAAGGAGCTGGCGGAGAAGGGTCAGACGGGCTACGTGCCGGCAGGCATCGAGCAGACGGACCCGGCCAGGAATGCGGAGACGAACAAACTGTGAGCATCCTCAACGAATCCCAGGGTGCCGCGGCAGCAGACGACTCGTTCGAGGACGAGCTGCCGGTGCGGCCCAAGCAGCCGGGGACTGTCGTCGTCAAGTGGCTGACCACCACTGACCACAAGACGATCGGCACGATGTACCTGGTCACATCGTTCGCGTTCTTCTGCATCGGTGGCCTCCTGGCGCTCTTCATGCGCGCCGAGCTGGCTCGTCCGGGTACGCAGATCATGTCGAACGAGCAGTTCAACCAGGCGTTCACGATGCACGGCACGATCATGCTGCTGATGTTCGCGACGCCGCTGTTCGCAGGGTTCGCGAACTGGATCATGCCGCTGCAGATCGGCGCGCCCGACGTGGCGTTCCCGCGGCTGAACATGTTCGCGTACTGGCTGTACCTCTTCGGCTCGATCATCGCGGTGGCCGGCTTCCTCACCCCGCAGGGTGCGGCCGACTTCGGCTGGTTCGCCTACTCCCCGCTGTCGGACGCGGTCCGCTCGCCGGGCGTCGGCGCCGACATGTGGATCATGGGTCTGGCCTTCTCCGGCTTCGGCACGATCCTCGGCTCGGTCAACTTCATCACCACGATCATCTGCATGCGCGCCCCCGGCATGACGATGTTCCGCATGCCGATCTTCACCTGGAACGTCCTGCTGACCGGTGTCCTGGTCCTGCTGGCCTTCCCGGTCCTGGCCGCCGCGCTCTTCGCGCTCGAGGCCGACCGAAAATTCGGCGCACATGTATTCGATGCGGCCAATGGTGGCGCATTGCTCTGGCAACACCTCTTCTGGTTCTTCGGCCATCCAGAGGTGTACATCATCGCGCTACCGTTCTTCGGGATCATTTCCGAGATCATCCCGGTATTCAGCCGGAAGCCGATGTTCGGCTACATCGGCCTCATCGCGGCGACGATTTCCATCGCCGGCCTTTCGGTGACGGTGTGGGCGCACCACATGTACGTCACCGGCGGTGTGCTGCTGCCGTTCTTCTCCTTCATGACGTTCCTCATCGCGGTGCCCACCGGTGTGAAGTTCTTCAACTGGATCGGCACGATGTGGAAGGGGTCGTTGTCCTTCGAGACACCGATGCTCTGGTCGGTCGGCTTCCTGATCACCTTCGCCTTCGGTGGTCTGACCGGCGTGATCCTGGCCTCGCCGCCGCTGGACTTCCACGTCTCCGACTCGTACTTCGTCGTCGCGCACTTCCACTACGTCGTCTTCGGCACCGTGGTCTTCGCGATGTTCGCCGGATTCCACTTCTGGTGGCCGAAGTTCACCGGCAAGATGCTGGACGAGCGGCTCGGGAAGATGACGTTCTGGACGCTGTTCATCGGCTTCCACGGCACGTTCCTGGTGCAGCACTGGCTGGGTGCCGAGGGCATGCCGCGTCGTTACGCGGACTACCTCGCGGCAGACGGCTTCACCGCCCTGAACACGATCTCGACGATCTCCTCGTTCGTGCTCGGCCTGTCCATGCTTCCGTTCATGTACAACGTGTGGAAGACAGCCAAGTACGGCAAGAAGATCGAGGTCGACGACCCGTGGGGCTACGGCCGTTCGCTCGAATGGGCGACGTCCTGCCCGCCCCCGCGTCACAACTTCCTCAGCCTGCCGCGCATTCGTTCCGAATCCCCGGCGTTCGACCTGCACCACCCGGAGATCGCGGCGCTCGAGCAGCTGGATCACCTGTCCGAGGGTGAGAAGGTCCTCGCGGGCGGCAAGGAGGACGGCAAGTGAAGATCCAGGGCAAGCTCTTCATCTGGCTCAGCTTCTTCATGCTGGCCATGGCCGTCACGTACGGCGTCTGGTCCAAGGAGCCTGTCGGTACCACCGCGCTCGTCCTGGCCTTCGGGCTGACCATCATGATCGGCTTCTACCTGGCCTTCACGGCCAGCAGGGTCGACGCGATGGCCCAGGACAACAAGGAGGCCGACGTCGCGGACGAAGCCGGTGAGGTGGGCTTCTTCTCCCCGCACAGCTGGCAGCCCCTCTCGCTGGCCATCGGTGGAGCCTTCCTCTTCATGGCCGTCGTCTTCGGCTGGTGGCTGGCCTACTTCTCGGCCCCGCTGCTCCTGATCGGCCTCTTCGGCTGGGTCTTCGAGTACTACCGCGGCGAGAACCGCACCCAGTAGGACACGCCTCCACAGGACGTGTCGCACCCGTACGGGGGCCCGGTCCGCTCAGCAATGAGCGGACCGGGCCCCCGTTTGCAGTCACTGAACGCGCTGGATCGGATGAATCTTCTTAGCGTGGGTTCATGAACCACACGCCGCGCATCCGCACCGTAGTGAGCTGCACTCTGCTGGTCGTGACCCTGGTTGCAGGTGCGACCGCCTGTGGAGGGTCCGACGGTGATCCGCTGTCGCTGAAGCCCTACGACGCCGCCGATCTGATCTCCTTCAACGGCCCGGCCGGGAACGAGAAGGCCAACCCCGACAAGCCCCTCGAAGTCACCGTCAAGGACGACGACGCGAAGATCACCGACGTGACCGCCGTGGACACCGAGGGCCGCCACCTGGCCGGCGAACTCGACGCCGACGGCAAGCGGTGGCACTCCACCACCTCGCTCGCGGCCGGCACCCGATACACCGTCAAGGTCGCCACCGAGAACGGCGACGGGGCTCCCGGCAGCCGTACGTACGCCTTCGGCACGACCTCGGCCAAGAAGTTCCTCAAGGTCTCCTTCGGCCCGCAGGCGGGCACCTACGGCGTCGGACAGCCCCTCACAGCGGAACTCAGCGCTCCGGTCACCGGCCGGGCGGCCAGGGCCACGGTGGAACGCGGGCTGCAGGTCCGGTCCACCCCCGCCGTCACGGGCTCCTGGTACTGGGTCGACGCCAAGACGCTGCACTACCGCCCGAAGGAGTACTGGCCCGCCGACGCCAGCATCGACCTCCGCAGCAACCTCAAGGGCATCAAGCTCACCGACGCCCTCTACGGGGCCGCCACCAAACCCCTGAAGCTCACGACCGGTGACCGCATAGAAGCGATCACCGACGCCTCGGAGCACCACATGACCGTGCTCCGCAACGGCGAAGTGATCAACACACTGCCGGTCACCACGGGGAAGCCCGGCTTCGACACGCGCAACGGCGTCAAGGTCGTGCTCGCCAAGGAACAGTTCGTACGCATGCGCGGCGAGAGCATCGGCATCGCCGCCGGCTCCTCGGAGTCCTACGACCTGCCCGTCTACTGGGCGACACGCGTCACCTGGAGCGGCGAGTACGTCCACGCCGCGCCCTGGTCGACGGGGTCACAGGGCAACGCCAACGTCAGCCACGGCTGCACGGGCATGAGCACCGCCGACGCCGAGTGGTTCTTCGAGACCGTACGCGAGGGCGACATCGTCAAGGTCGTCGGGAGCGACGGCGAGACGATGACGCCGTTCGACAACGGCTTCGGTGACTGGAACCTGGAGTGGGACGCCTGGCTGAAGGGCAGCGCCCTCCACGGTGGCGGCCCGCCCGAGACGGGCACCGACGTCCGGACGGCGCGGCTGCGACCCCAGGTCTGATCCCACGGGGAGTGCGCCACGCCGTGGCAGGACACCGCGGAGGGGTTCGGGGCCCCTCCGCCTCAGGCCTCCACGGAGAGCCTGTGGCGCAGCAGGGAGGCCAGGGCGTTCGCGAGGTCGACCGGGTCGACGGGATGCGTCACAGCGGCGTCCGCACGGCTCCACGTGGCCAGCCAGGCGTCCTGCGGGCGTCCGATCAGCAGGAGCACGGGCGGGCAGTCGAAGATCTCGTCCTTGATCTGCCGGCAGACGCCCATACCGCCCGCGGGGGCCGTCTCGCCGTCCAGTACGCAGACGTCGACACCGCCCCGGTCCAGTGCGCTCAGCACGGCGGGCAGGGTGGCGCACTCCAGGAACTCCACCGGTGGCACGTCCGCCGCAGGCCTGCGCCCGGCTGCCAGCCTCACCTGCTCGCGGGTGTTGGCGTCGTCGCTGTAGACCAGGACCGTGGCGGTCGGCTGCATTGTTCCTCCGTGACGTCTGTGTCTTCGGGGCTCTCGGGGCATGAACCGATGGGCGGATCGTACTCCGGCGGACTGCCTGTCAGCACCGGTAAGGACAGCGATTCGATGGGCCGTTCGGTGAGGACACACACCACTGACACACCGAACGGCACCCCCCGGAGTGAGGGCGGGATAAGCGACCGACATAATGTCGGTCGTGGCGACAGCAACGACAGTAGAAACCGGGCACGCGCACCCGTCGGTCAATCGGCCGAACCTCACCAGCGTCGGAACCATCATCTGGTTGAGTTCCGAGCTGATGTTCTTCGCGGCCCTCTTCGCGATGTACTTCACCCTGCGATCGGTGATGGGACCCGAACACTGGAAGGAGATGGCGCACCATCTGAACTTCCCGTTCTCGGCGACGAACACCACGATCCTGGTGCTTTCCTCACTCACCTGCCAGCTCGGCGTATTCGCCGCGGAGCGGGGCGATGTGAAGAAGCTCCGCACCTGGTTCATCATCACGTTCGTGATGGGTGCGATCTTCATCGGAGGCCAGGTCCTCGAGTACACCGAGCTGGTCAAGGAGGCGGGTCTCTCCCTGTCCTCCGACCCGTACGGTTCGGTGTTCTACCTGACGACCGGCTTCCACGGTCTGCATGTGACAGGCGGCCTCATCGCCTTCCTGCTCGTTCTGGGCAGGACATACGCGGCCTCGAGATTCACCCACGAGCAGGCCACCGCGGCCATCGTCGTGTCCTACTACTGGCACTTCGTCGATGTCGTCTGGATCGGCCTGTTCGCCACGATCTACATGATCAAGTAGCCGGGCTCGCACCCACCCATCATCGACGCAGAAGATCCTGACACCGGGGTAATCCGTGAAAAAGCTCTCCGCACGACGACGCCATCCGCTGGCGGCGGTCGTCGTACTACTCCTCGCGCTGGCGGCTACCGGGGGGCTGTACGCCGCGTTCGCGCCTGCGGGTAAGGCGCAGGCCGACGAAACCGCCCAGTCCCTCGCTATCGACGAGGGTAAGAAGCTCTACTCCGTGGGTTGTGCAAGCTGCCACGGATCCGGCGGTCAGGGGACCACCGACGGGCCGTCCCTCGTGGGGGTGGGTTCCGCCGCCGTCGACTTCCAGGTCGGTACGGGGCGTATGCCGGCTCAGCAGCCGGGTGCCCAGGTCCCGAAGAAGAAGGTCATCTACAACCAGGCCGAGATCGATCAGCTCGCGGCGTACGTGTCGTCGCTGGGTGCCGGTCCGATCACGCCCACGAAGAGTCAGGTCGATCCTTCGGGTGCTGACGTGGCCAAGGGTGGTGACCTGTTCCGCACGAACTGTGCGCAGTGCCACAACTTCACGGGTGAGGGTGGTGCCCTGACGAAGGGCAAGTACGCCCCGAGCCTTGAGGGTGTGAGCCCGAAGCACATCTACGAGGCCATGCAGACCGGCCCGCAGAGCATGCCCTCCTTCCCGGACAGCACGATGCCGGAGCAGGAGAAGAAAGACATCATCGCGTACATCAAGACCGTCAACGGTGACGATTCCGAGACCCCCGGCGGGCTCTCGCTCGGTGGCCTGGGCCCCGTCAGTGAAGGTCTCTTCGGCTGGATCTTCGGCCTGGGCGGCCTGGTCGCCATCGCCGTCTGGGTCGCGGCCCACACCGCTAAGGCCAAGAAGTCATGAGTAGCCAACAGATTCCAGAAGAGAACCTGCCGGTTGAGCAGGGGGCCGCGCACGGCGCGGTCGAGGTCGCGAACGATCCGTTCGCGGACCCGGGGCTGCCGGCCCACCGGCCGCGCGTCCAGGACATCGACGAACGGGCCGCGAACCGCTCCGAGCGGGCTGTCGCGTTCATGTTCACGCTGTCGATGCTGGCGACGGTCGGTTTCATCGCCTGTTACGTGATCTTCCCGGTCGACAAGATCGTCTACATCTGGCCGTTCGGTCATGTGAGCGCGCTGAACTTCTCCCTGGGTCTGACCCTGGGGCTGGCGCTGTTCTTCATCGGCGCGGGTGCCGTGCACTGGGCGCGGACCCTGATGTCGGATGTGGAGGTCGCCGACGACCGGCACGCGATCGAGGCGGAGCCCGAGGTCAAGGCCAAGGTGATGGCCGACTTCGCGGCGGGTGCCGCGGAGTCCGCGATCGGGCGGCGCAAGCTGATCCGCAACACGATGTTCGGTGCGCTGGCCCTGGTGCCGCTCTCCGGTGTGGTGCTGCTGCGTGACCTGGGTCCGCTGCCGGAGAAGAAGCTCCGCTCGACCCTGTGGGCCAAGGGCAAGCAGCTGGTGAACATGAACACCATGGAGCCGCTGCGTCCCGAGGACGTCGTGGTCGGTTCGCTGACCTTCGCCATGCCCGAGGGGCTGGAGGAGGACGCGCACGACTTCCAGACGCAGATCGCCAAGGCCGCCCTGATGATCATCCGGATCGAGCCGGACAACATCAAGGACAAGCGCGAGCGTGAGTGGGCCCACGAGGGAATCGTGGCGTTCTCCAAGATCTGCACCCATGTCGGCTGCCCGATCAGCCTGTACGAGCAGCAGACGCATCACGTGCTCTGCCCGTGCCACCAGTCCACCTTCGACCTCTCCGACGGCGCCCGCGTCATCTTCGGTCCGGCCGGTCATCCCCTTCCGCAGCTGCGGATCGGTGTGAACAGCGAGGGCAACCTCGAGGCGCTCGGTGACTTCGAAGAGCCCGTCGGTCCTGCCTTCTGGGAGCGCGGATGAGTACTGCGACGGAAACACAGCGCAAGGCGCCCGCCGGTGAGCGGGTGGCCGACTGGGCGGACGGCCGACTGGGCATCTACGGCCTGGCCAAGGCCAACATGCGCAAGATCTTCCCGGACCATTGGTCCTTCATGCTCGGTGAGATCTGCCTCTACAGCTTCATCATCATCATCCTCACGGGTGTGTACCTGACGCTGTTCTTCCACCCGAGCATGAACGAGGTCGTGTACCACGGCTCGTACGAGCCGATGCAGGGCATCCGGATGTCCGAGGCCTACGCCTCGACGCTGGACATCAGCTTCGACGTCCGCGGTGGTCTGCTCGTCCGGCAGATCCACCACTGGGCAGCGGTGATCTTCCTCGCCGGCATGTTCGTGCACATGTTCCGGGTGTTCTTCACCGGGGCGTACCGCAAGCCGCGTGAGATCAACTGGCTGTTCGGCTTCCTGCTGTTCGTCCTGGGCATGTTCACCGGGTTCACCGGCTACTCGCTCCCGGACGACCTGCTCTCCGGAACCGGCGTGCGCTTCACGCAGGGCGCCATCCTGTCGATGCCGATCGTGGGCACCTACATCTCGATGTTCCTGTTCGGCGGGGAGTTCCCCGGCGGCGACATCATCGCGAGGTTCTACTCGATCCACATCCTGCTGCTGCCGGGCATCATGCTCGGGCTCGTGGTCGGCCACCTCATCCTGGTCTTCTTCCACAAGCACACGCAGTTCGCCGGGCCTGGCAGGACGAACAAGAACGTCGTCGGCATGCCGCTGCTGCCGGTGTACATGGCCAAGGCCGGGGGCTTCTTCTTCCTGGTCTTCGGCTTCATCGCGATCATCGCGGCGATCGCCACGATCAACCCGATCTGGGCGCTCGGCCCCTACCGGCCCGACCAGGTGTCCACGGGCGCCCAGCCGGACTGGTACATGGGATTCGCCGAAGGCTTCGTCCGTGTGATGCCGGGCTGGGAGATCAACCTCTGGGGCCACACGCTGGTCCTGGGCGTGCTGATCCCGCTGGTCCTGTTCGGTGTGATCCTCGCGGCCCTGGCGCTCTACCCCTTCATCGAGTCGTGGATCACCGGGGACAAGCGCGAGCACCACATCCTGGACCGCCCGCGCAACGCTCCGACGCGCACCGGTCTCGGTGTCGCCTGGGTGACGATCTACTTCGTCATGCTGATCGGCGGCGGCAACGACATCTGGGCGACCCACTTCAACCTGTCGCTCAACGCGATCAGCTGGTTCGTGCGGATCGCCTTCTTCGTCGGCCCGGTCGTGGCGTTCGTCGTCACGCGCCGGATCTGCCTCGGCCTCCAGCGCCGCGACAAGGAGAAGGTGCTGCACGGGCGCGAGTCCGGCACCATCAAGCGCCTTCCGCACGGTGAGTTCGTGGAGATCCACGAGCCGCTCAGCCCGGGGCAGCTGCACACGCTCACGGCGCACGAGCAGTACAAGCCGCTCGAGATCGGCCCCACGGTCGACGAGAACGGTGTCGAGCGCAAGCCGTCGGCGGTCCAGAAGCTGCGGGTCCGGCTCAGCAAGAGCTACTACGGCGAGGACAACCAGATCGCCAAGCCCACCGTCGAGGAGTACAAGGAGATCACCGAGGGCCACGGCCACCACTGATCACCAGCTGAACGCCACAGCGGGAGCCCCGTCCATCCGATGGACGGGGCTCTTCGCCGTCCCCGGGGCTGGATAGGGTGGAGGCATTCTTGTACCGGCTGTGGACCCCAGGAGCGGACCATGAACGTTGTGACCCCGGACGGCGGCGACAGCGTGGCGGCCCCTACCTGGCCCGGCGTGCTGACCCCCCTCCTGCGCGGTGAGGACCTGAGCGAGGACGACACGGCCTGGGCCATGGACCGCATCATGAGCGGCGAGGCCTCCGACGTGCAGATCGCCGGCTTCGCGGTCGCGCTGCGCGCCAAGGGGGAGACCGTCGGCGAGGTCACCGGACTCGTCCGCGCCATGTACGAGCACGCCCACACCATCCACGTGCCCGGCCGCACGGTCGACATCGTGGGGACCGGTGGCGACATGGCCAAGACGGTCAACATCTCCACCATGTCCGCGATCGTCGTCGCGGGGACGGGCGCCAAGGTCGTCAAGCACGGCAACCGGGCCTCCTCCTCGGCGAGCGGGGCCTCGGACGTCCTGGAGAAGCTCGGCGTCAACCTCGACCTGACGCCTCAGCGCGTCGTCGCGGTGGCCGAGGAGGCGGGCATCACCTTCTGCTTCGCCGTGAAGTTCCACCCGGCCCTGCGGTACGCCGCGAGGGCCCGCAAGGAGCTCGGCACGCAGACCACCTTCAACATCCTCGGCCCGCTCACCAACCCGGCCCGGGTGCGCTCCCAGGCCATCGGGGTCGCCGACGTGAGGATGGCGCCCATCGTGGCGGGTGTGCTGGCGGCCCGGGGGAATTCGGCGCTGGTCTTCCGGGGCGACGACGGTCTGGACGAGCTGACCACCACGGCGACCTCGCGGGTCTGGATCGTCCGTGACGGTGCCGTCCGCGAGGAGGCCTTCGACCCGCGTGACGTCGGCCTGGACCTGGTCCCCGTCGAGGCCCTGCGCGGCGCGGACGCCTCGTACAACGCGGACGTGGCCCGTCGGCTGCTCGACGGGGAGAGCGGCCCCGTACGCGACGCGGTGCTGCTCAACTCCGCCGCCGCGCTGGTCGCCCTGGACCCGGCGGAGGGCACGCTGAACGAGCAGCTCGCGGCCGGGATCGCGCGGGCCGCGGAGTCGATCGACTCGGGCGCGGCCAAGCGCGCGCTGGAGCGCTGGGTGGCGGCCAGCAACGCCTGAGGGCGCACGGTGTGAGCAAGGGCGCAGTCCGCATCGCGGACTGCGCCCTTGCGCGTCGTCACGGGTATGGCAAGATGCTGCGCAGGTCATGAGTGACAGCGACTACGGCCCCGGCCCGCTGTCCGGCAACCCTCCGTCCGTGGCGGGGTGCCCCGGGTGAAGACCAGGCCGCAGGCAGCGAGGTCTGTGGCAAGCGCGGGCCCCTCGGCATCGTCGGATGCCACCCCTTGGGGTCCTTGGTCCCAGGGAGCCTCTTGTGAGCAAGCGAATGCGATAGGGCGAGACGCCCTCCTCCGCACACCCTTTTCTCTGTTCCCCGTACTGCTGCCGTGTCCTGTCGGACCGCCGGTGCGTGGATTTCGCCTGCCTCTTACGGGAGTTCGCCATGTCTGTCACCACCGCTGCCGTCGACCAGTCGGTTTGTGCCCCGCTGCCGGTTCTGGGTGCCGATGTCACCGTTCCGCTCGTGACGGGCGGAGATGTCACCTACGCCGCCCTCGACTACGCGGCCAGCGCCCCGGCCCTCCAGCGGGTGTGGGACGACGTGGCCGCCTACGCCCCGTACTACGGCAGCGTGCACCGCGGTGCCGGCTACCTCTCGCAGCTCTCCACCGACCTGTTCGAGAGCAGCCGCGTGACCGTGGCGGAGTTCCTCGGCTGCCGCGCCGACGACCAGGTGGTCTTCACCCGCTCCACGACCGACTCCCTCAACCTGCTGGCCGCCGCGCTTCCCGCCGACTGCCAGGTGTTCGTGTTCGAGACCGAGCACCACGCCTCGCTGCTCCCCTGGCGCGACGCCCGGGTGACCTACCTCGACGCTCCGCGCACCCCTGACCAGGCGGTCGCCACGCTGGAGCGGGCGCTGGCCGCCCGTGACCCCCACGGGCCCGCGCTGGTCTGCGTCACGGGCGCCTCCAACGTCACCGGTGAGCTGTGGCCGGTGAGGGAACTGGCCGTCGCCGCCCACGCCCACGGCGCGAGGATCGTGCTCGACGCGGCGCAGCTGGCGCCGCATCACCCGGTGGACATCGCCGCGCTGGACGTCGACTGGGTCGCCTTCTCCGGCCACAAGCTGTACGCGCCCTTCGGCTCGGGCGTGCTCGCCGGCCGGTCCGACTGGCTGGTGGCCGCGGAGCCCTACCTCGCCGGCGGCGGAGCCTCCCGCAAGGTCGCCCGGCGCACCGACGGCGGCGTCGACGTCGAGTGGCACACCACCGCGGCACGGCACGAGGCCGGATCGCCCAACGTCATCGGCGTCTACTCCATCGCCGCGGCCTGCAAGGCCCTGACCGAGGCGGGCTTCGACCGGCTGGTCGCGCGGGAGCAGCAGCTCGTGACCCGGGTCCGCGAGGGCCTGGCCGGTGTCCCCGAGGTCAAGGTGCTCTCGCTGTTCGGCGACGACGCCCCGAGGGTCGGCGTCATCTCCTTCGTGGTCGAGGGATGGAACAGCTCGCACTTCGCCGCGGCGCTCTCCGCCGAGTACGGCATCGGGGTGCGCGACGGACTGTTCTGCGCCCACCCGCTGGTGCGGACCCTGCTGGGCAGCGAGCCGCAGGACCCGGGCGAGTGCGGCGCCCCGGAGGCCGCGCCGGGGGAGAGGTCCCTCAACGCCATCCGGGTGAGCTTCGGCGCGGGCACGCCGGACGAGCACATCGAGCGGTTCGTCGGGGCCGTCCGGGAGCTGGTGAGCAAGGGCGCCCGCTGGACCTACCGCACCGAGGAGGGCCGCTGTGTGCCCGACCGGGGCGCCGCGCAGGTCTGACCGGTCCGGAGACGGCTCCGGCGGGGGACGGAAGGCATGCCTTCCGTCCCCCGCCGGAGCCGTACGCGCAGGAGCCCTAGGCGTCGAGGCCGATGGCGAAGGCCGCCTCGAGGTCGTGCTGCGAGTAGGTGCGGAACGCCACGTGGGTGTCCGTCGCCTCCACGCCCTGGATCTTGCTGATCCGGCCCGGGATGACATCGGCCAGATCGTCGTGCCGGGCCACCCGGACCATGGCGATCAGGTCGTACGTACCGGTGACCGAGAAGACCTCGCTGACGCTGTCCAGCGCGGCGATGGCCTCGGCGATCTCGGGAATCCGGTCCACGCTGGTCTTGATGAGCACGATCGCGGTGATCACGGCTGTCTTTCTCCCTCGGTGGCCGTGGCTGGAGCTTTCACTCTAGTCCCCCGGAACCGGCCCCAGGCGTAGAGGAACCCGGCCCCGAAGCCCGCCACGTGGGCGAGGTAGGCCACGCCCGGCCCGCTGCCCGCGCTCTGCGCCGCCAGCCACTGCAGGACGAACCAGAACACGAGCACGATCCAGGCGGGGAAACGCAGCGGGAGGAAGAAGAGGAAGGGGAAGAGGCTGGTGACCCGGGCCCGGGGGAAGAGGTAGAGGAACGCGCCGAGCACCGCCGAGATGGCCCCCGACGCCCCGACCAGTGTCTGGTCGGAGTCCGCGTGCACCACCGCGTAGGCCGCCAGAGCGACGTAGCCGCACACGAGGTAGAAGAACGTGAACTCGGCGCGGCCCATGCGTTCCTCGGTCATCGCGCCGAACACGTGAAGGAAGAGCAGGTTGCCCAGCAGGTGCAGCCAGCTGCCGTGCACGAAGAGCGCGGTCAGCGGGGTCAGCGCCGCGTGCGCCGAGCCCTCCATGAGCTCGCTGGGGATCACGCCCCACCGCTCGAAGTACCCGGCCTGGGCGGCCAGGAGGGCGTCGGCGCCGCCGCCGACGGGATTGAACCCGGAGAGCGGGCTGATCAGGAACACCGCGCAGCAGAGAGCGACGATCCCGTACGTGACCGGGGCGCCGCCCGCCGCGGCCGCCGCCCCGAGCTCCCGGGCGCGCTCCCGCCAGTGGACTTCCCGCCGATCGATCACGTACAGAGCATGACGCACCCGGCGAGAACGGGACAGACCGCCTCGCCGTGTCGATAGGTATGCGCAAGGCCGTAGGGTTGCGGCAGGACATCCGCAGTTCGACGGCGCACCGCGAGATCGAAGACCTGGGCACGTACGAGACTCGACGAACGACGAAAGAGGACGCAACGATGACGACGGTTCCCCAGCCGACGGACGGGACCCGCTGGCGCTGCACGCTCTGCGGCAACCTCACCCGTTTCGATGTGACGCGCTCCTCGAAGGTCGTCGAGTACGTGCATCTCGACCTGGCCGGGGAGTCGAGTGTCGAGGAGCGCGAGGTGGTCAGTGAGACCATCGAGTCGGTGCGCTGTCGTTGGTGCAACGCCGTGGATCAGATCGAGCTGGTCGACAGGCCTGGTGCCGACTCCTGACGGGGCCGTGCGGACAGACATATTGGGGTGATGGATGGTGGAGCAGCCGACAGGCGGCGCCGGACCGGCCGACGCGGCCGACGGCACCGCGGAGTCGCTCGACCGTCCGCTGCCCGAGGGTGTGCGCCGCAAGGTGGTGGCGCTGGTCTCGGACGCCTTCGGCGGTCTGACCGTCGGCGAACTCCCCGCCCAACTGCGGCAGTACGCCCGCTTCACTCCCACCAGGCGGGCCAAGTTCGCGGGTAACGCGATGGCGGCCGCGCTGGAGAGCGATCCCGCCTTCCGGCGGCGCATCGGCGAGCGGGTCGGCCAGACCCAGCCGGAGCTGGCCGAAGCCCTCACGTCCGGTGCGCCGCCCGCCGCCGCCGATCCGGTCGACGTGGCCGCCGCCGCCTACGTGCTGCGCCCCGCCGGCTGGGCCAAGCTGGTCGCCGCCGCCGGCGAGGAGGTCCAGCGGGCGCACGCCGAGCGGGCGGACGAGGAGACCAGGCGCGAGCTGGAACGGCTGCGCGAGGAGCTCGACCAGGCCCGTGGCCAGACCAGGGCCGACACCGAGCGGCTGCGCTCGGAGCTTGAGTCCTCCCGCAAGGAGGCCGACTCCCTGCACCGCAAGCTGCGCAGCGCGCTCAGCGAGGTGAAGCGGGGCGAGGCCGCCCTGCGCAAGGCCGGGGCCGAGGCCGACGCCGTGCGCGCCGAGGCCGCGGCCCAGGTCTCCGCCGCCGAGAGCGAGTCCCGCCGGCTCAAGGCCCGGCTGGCCGAGGCGGAGGCCTCCGTCGAAGCGGGCCGCAGGGCTGCCAGGGAAGGACGGTCGGTCGAGGACATGCGGCTGCGGCTGCTCCTGGACACCGTGCTCGACGCGGCCCAGGGACTCCGCCGTGAACTGGCCCTGCCCCCCTCGTCGATCCGCCCCGCGGACGGTGTCGAGGCGGTGGAACCCGGCCGGATGTCACCGAAGGACATTGCGGCCAGGGCCCTTTCGGAGACCGATCCGGCGCTCCTGGACCAGCTGCTCGCCCTGCCGCAGGCGCATCTGATCGTCGACGGCTACAACGTCACGAAGACCGGCTATCCGCAGATGCCGCTGGAGAAGCAGCGGCTGCGCCTCCTCGGCGGCCTCTCCGTCCTCGCGGCCCAGACCGGCGCCGAGATGACCTGCGTCTTCGACGGCGCCGAGCTGGCCGTTCCCGTCCTGCTCGCGCCACCGCGCGGCGTCCGCGTGCTGTTCAGCAAGGCGGGGGTGACCGCGGACGAGCTCATCCGTCAACTGGCGCGCGCGGAACCGCCGGGCAGACCCGTCGTGGTGGTCTCCACCGACCGGGAGGTCGCCGACGGGGTGGCGAAGGCGGGGGCGAGGCCGGTCGCGTCCGCCTTGCTCCTGAAGCGCCTTTCGCGCGTCTGAGGCGTCTTGTGAGGCATGGGCGACTTGCCGGAATTTATGGAACGTACCGTCAAGTCCCCACTACACGCAGTGTGATGAAAGTAAAGAAGTGCCTGGTGTGACGAGATTTTCCTCGTGAGGATTTGAACTGATCACAAGATGGTCACTAGGGTCAGGCCTCGAACCTTCGCACGGTTGATTGCCCACCCGGGGTGACAGCGAAGGAACCGCCGAGTCCGTGACGTGCACGGAGCCGGGGTCCGTTCGTGTCCCCCACAGCCCGGTAGGCGGCTCGAGGAAGAAGGAGCTCGCCTTCGTGGCGTCCCACCGTCGTCCCAAGCAGCCGAGCCGCACCCGCGTGACCGTGCTCACCGCGACCGCCGCCGCAGCCGTGGCCCTGACCTCCCAGGCGGCCCACGCCGACCCCAAGCCGACCAAGAGCGAGGTCAAGGCGAAGGTCGACAAGCTCTACCACGAGGCCGAGGAAGCCACCGAGAAGGCGAACGGCGCCAAGGAGCAGCAGGACAAGCTCAAGAAGCAGGCCGACGCGCTCCAGGACAAGGTCGCCCGCGGACAGGACGAGCTCAACGCCCTGCGCGGCGAGCTCGGTTCGCTGGCCACGGCGCAGTACCGCTCCGGCGGTCTCGACCCGTCGGTCCAGCTGCTGCTCTCCTCGGACCCGGACAGCTTCCTCGACCAGGCCTCCGCGCTCGACCAGCTGACGGCCAAGCAGGCCGAGTCGCTGCAGAAGATCCAGGCGAAGCAGCGGACCCTCGCGCAGGAGCGCAAGGAGGCGCAGGCCAAGCTCAGCGACCTCGCCGACGTCCGCAAGACGCTGAACGAGAACAAGCAGAAGTATCAGGGCAAGCTCGCCGACGCCCAGAAGCTGCTGAACACCCTCACCGCGGCCGAGCGCGCCAAGATGGCGGAGCAGGAGCAGCGCGCCAGCCGCGCCGCCGGTGACCGGGTGGAGCTCGGCAACGAGGTCCCCGCGTCCGCACGCGGCGCCGCGGCCCTCCAGGCTGCCTCCACGCAGCAGGGCAAGCCCTACGTCTCCGGCGGCACCGGCCCCAACTCGTTCGACTGCTCGGGTCTGACCCAGTGGGCGTACGCCCAGGCCGGCGTCCAGCTCACCCGCACCACGTACACCCAGATCAACGACGGTCCCCGCATCGGCCGCAGCGCCCTGAAGCCGGGCGACCTGGTCTTCTTCAACAACACCTCGCACGTGGGTCTGTACGCGGGGAACAACCAGATCCTGCACGCCCCGAAGCCCGGCGCCGTGGTCCGCTACGAGTCGATGGACTACATGGGCACCTTCCAGTTCGGCGTGCGCCCCTGACGCCCGAACGGGCGAATCACGGCACCCCGCGACGACACCCCGCCCCGCCGGAGACCACAGGTCACCGGCGGGGCGCCGTCGTTTCCGGCGTTGTTCGCCTCCCTCCGCCTCCGGCGTGGCCTTTGGCCGGGGTGTAGCCGTCCGGTTACTGTCTGCGCTGCCGCGCAGCTCCCGGTCGTCGGTCCGCCCGCCCCGGGCGGCAGGGGCTGCGCACGTCTGCGTACAGCGGAAGGGAGTGCGGCTTCCTGTGGTGTCGCATCGCCGCCCCACCCGGCCCGGCCTCAACCGTGGCGTCCGGGCCACCGTCCTGTCCGCCGCCGCGGCCACCGCGGCGGCCACCCTCAACGCCGCGCCCGCGAGCGCCGTGCCGGAGGACACCCACGAGACGGCGAAGGCAGCGGTCGACCGGCTGTACGGGGAGGCCGAGCGCGCCACCGAGCGGTTCAACGCCGCCCGGGAGAGCCTCGGCCGGCAGCGCGAACGGATCGCCGCGGCGCAGGACTCGGCGGCCCGGACGCAGGAGGGCATCAACCGGATGCGGGCGTCCCTCGGCTCGATGGCGGGCGCGCAGTACCGCTCCGGGGGCATCGACCCCTCGGTCGCGCTGCTGCTCTCCTCGGACCCGGACAGCTTCCTGGACCGGGCCGCCGCCCTGGACCGGGTGGGCGAGCGCCGTGCCGTGACGCTGGGCAAGCTCCACCGGGCCCAGCGCAGGATCGCCCAGATCCACGCCGAGGCCGCCGGAGCCCTGGCCGCCATGGAACGCGACCGGGCCTCCGTGGCACGCCACAAGCGCGCTGTGGAGGGCAAGCTGGCCCGGGCCCGCCACCTGCTGCACTCGCTGCCCGCCACCGACCGCGCTTCCCTGGGCCGTGCGTCGCGCTCAGGGCCGGACACGGCGCTCGGCGCCGAGGCTCCCGGCTCCGCGCGCGGTCTGGCGGCGCTCATGGCGGCCCGGGGGGCCCTCGGCCGCCCGTACGTGTGGGGCGCCAACGGGCCCTCGGGGTTCGACTGCTCCGGCCTCATGCAGTGGGCGTACGCACAGGCCGGGGTCGGTCTGCCCAGGACCTCGCAGGCACAGCGGTACGCGGGCCGCATGGTGCCGCTCTCGCAGGCGAGGCCCGGAGACCTGGTCGCCTACCGCGCGGACGCCAGCCACATCGGGATGTACGCCGGGAACGGCCAGGTCATCCACGCCCCCTACCCCGGCGCCCCGGTGCGCTACGACCCCGTCGGCATGATGCCCGTCTCCTCGGTCACGCGCGTCTGACCGTACGATCGGCTGGATGGCTGTTCGGACGCAGGACGCGCGGCGGGAGCGCACCCGCAGGCGGAGCACGGCGGGTGCCGTGCTCGCCGCCCTGCTGCTCGCGCCCGCCTGCTCCGGCCCCCGGGACACCGCCACCGGGATCACCGCCCAGGAGGTCCGGGCCACCCTGGACCGCCGGGCGGCGGCGGTCATGGAGCACGACACCGACGCCTACCTGGCCGCGCTCGACCCCCGGGCCGCCTCCTTCCGGGCCGCCCAGCGCACCGAGCTGCACCACCTCGCCGACGTACCCCTGGAGTCCTGGGCGTACGAGGTGAACGACGTGACCGCCGAAGGCGCGGACCGGGTCACCGCCGAGGTCGAGCTGCGCTACCGGATCGAGGGCTACGACCGGGCGCCCGTGTCCTCCTCCCGCACGGTGGAGCTGGTCCGCCGCGGTGAGGACCGCACCTGGTACATCGCCGCGGACCGGGCCGCCGACGGCGCCCCGGCGCAGCTCTGGCAGCAGGGCGACGTCGAGGTCGTACGGGGCACCCGCAGCCTGGTCCTCGGGGTCGGGCGGACGACGGCCGAGCTGCGCCGGATCGCGGCCACCGCCGACCGGGCCGTCCCGGCCGTCACGGAGGCCTGGCCGGAGCCCTGGGCACAGCGGGTCGTGGTGCTCGTCCCCGGGTCCGTGGAGGACATGGCCGGGCTCCTGGACTCACCCGCGGCCAGCTACCGGGACATAGCGGCCGTCACGACCGGCAAGGTCGGAGGCAGCGGCAGGGCGCCGGCGGACCGGATCATCGTCAACCCCCAGGCGTACGGGATGCTCGGCGACTTCGGGCAGCGGGTCGTCCTCACCCACGAGACCACCCATGTGGCGACCCGGGCGCACACCTCCGCCGCCACGCCCGTCTGGCTCTCCGAGGGCTTCGCCGACCGGACCGCCTACCGCGGGGAGAGCCGCACGGCCGCGGAGCTCGCACCGGAGCTCGCCGAGGCGGTCCGCCGCGGTGACCTGCCCGCGGAGCTGCCGGCCGACGAGGAGTTCGGCTTCGGTGAGGACCCGGCGGAGCTCTCCCGGGCCTACGAGGGCGGCTGGCTGGCCTGCGAGCTGATCGCGCGGGACTGGGGCGAGGAGGAGCTGATCGCGTTCTACGAGGCCGTGGGGAGCCGTTCGGAGCGGGACGGGGCCGTGGAGCAGGCCATGCACACGGTGCTCGGCACCACACCCCAGGACTTCACGGCGCGCTGGCGGGAGTATCTGCGCGCCCGGCTCGGCTGATCCGCGCCGCCCCGCGCCCCTTCCGCGCCCCCGGTACGGTGGCCCGCCACAGCCGCCGGGCCGCGCTCACCGCCGCGACGGCCAGCAGGCCGTTGCGTACGGCCATGAGCGCCACGCCCTCCGCGTCACTGGCCACCACGTGCGCGAAGCCGAGCGGGAACTCCAGCAGGGTGACGCCGGTGGCCACCAGCACCAGGCACGCGGGCAGCGCCATCCGGCTGCCGCGGAAGACCAGGCAGACCGCGCCGACACCGAGCGGCCACACCATGTACTGGGGGCTGATGACCCGGCTGGTCACGGTGAACAGCAGCACCGCGGTGAACGCCGCGTCCGCCGGGGTGTGCACCTCGGAGATCCGGGCCCGCAGCCGCCACAGCAGCAGCCAGCCGAAGGCGAACACACTCAGCGCCAGGGCCAGCGTGCTGACCAGGGCCACGTGCGGGCCGGCGAACTCCATCGAGCCGTAGCGCAGCTCCACCCGGCCCTCCCAGCCGAACTGCCGGGCCACGTGGAAGACCAGGGCCCCCAGCGACTCGATCTCCAGCCCCCGGTCCCGCTGGAACGTCAGGAAGGCGAACGCCCCGGGCGCCACCACCGCCGACACCAGGACCAGCACGGCCGCCGTCACCGCCGCCGCCGACCAGGACCTGCGCGTGTCCCTGCCCCGTGCGGTGCCCACCAGCAGCAGCGCCGGCCACACCTTCAGCAGCGTGCCGAAGGCGGCCAGCGCCCCCAGCATCCTCGGGTGCCGCACCCCCGCCAGCAGGGCGGCCACCGCCACGGCCGTCACCATCAGGTCGTAGCGGGCGTACACGGTCGGGCCGAGCAGCGGTACACCCGCCACCCACAGCCACGCGCCGGCCTCGCGCCCGCCCCGACGGCTCCCCGCGTACAGCAGGAGCCCGAACACCAGGGCGTCGCAGAGGAGGACGAGGACGAAGAAGGCGGAGGCGTACTCCAGGAAGGGCAGCAGGTCCGGGGAGAGCACGGCGAGCGCGGCCGCGGGCGGATACTGCCAGGTGACGTCGTCCAGCGGGTACGAACCGGCGCGCAGCACCTCGTACCAGCCCCGGTAGATCGCCGAGACGTCGCTGGTGACGTCCGGACCCGGCACGGTGAACACCTTGAAGACGCAGAGCAGCAGCACCGCCCGGGTCAGGCCCCACACGGCGAGGGACAGAGCCCGGCCTCCCCGGCCACTCGTACCTGTCATGCCCGCCATGATGCAGGCCCCGGCTGTGCGGGAGCCGTCAGGCAGGGCCGACGGGCCGCCCGGTACTGTCGGCGGCGATGGACAAGACGCTGATCGTGACGAACGACTTCCCGCCCCGCCCCGGCGGCATCCAGGCCTTCCTGCACAACATGGCGCTGCGCATGGACCCCGAGCGGCTCGTCGTCTACGCCTCCACCTGGAAGCGCGGCGCGGAGGGCGCCGAGGCCACCGCCGCCTTCGACGCCGAGCAGCCCTTCACCGTCGTACGCGACCGTACGACGATGCTGCTGCCCACCCCGCGCGTCACCCGCCGGGCCGCCGGGCTGCTGCGCGAACACGGGTGCTCCTCCGTGTGGTTCGGTGCCGCGGCGCCGCTCGGGCTGATGGCGCCCGCGCTGCGCCGGGCCGGCGCCCGCCGGATCGTGGCCACCACGCACGGCCACGAGGCCGGCTGGGCACAGCTGCCCGCGTCCCGGCAGCTGCTGCGCCGCATCGGCGAGGGCACCGACACGATCACCTACCTCGGCGAGTACACCCGCTCCAGGATCGCCGCCGCGCTCACCCCGGAGGCCGCGGGCCGCATGGTGCAGCTGCCGCCCGGAGTCGACGAGGAGACCTTCCGTCCGGACTCCGGCGGCGACCGGGTCAGGGCCCGGCTCGGGCTCGCCGACCGGCCCGTCGTCGTGTGCGTGTCACGGCTCGTCCCGCGCAAGGGCCAGGACACCCTCATCCTGGCCATGCCCGCGATCCTCGCGCGGGTGCCGGACGCCGTGCTGCTGATCGTCGGCGGCGGCCCGTACGCGGGGCAGCTGAAGAAGCTGGCGGCCGAGACGGGCGTCCTGGACTCCGTGCGCTTCACCGGACCGGTGCCGTGGGAGGAACTCCCCGCCCACTACGGCGCGGGGGACGTCTTCGCCATGCCCTGCCGCACCCGGCGGGGCGGGCTCGACGTCGAAGGCCTCGGCATCGTCTACCTGGAGGCGTCCGCCACCGGGCTGCCGGTCGTGGCCGGCGACTCGGGGGGCGCCCCGGACGCCGTGCTCGACGGCGAGACCGGGTGGGTGGTCCGGGGCGGCTCCGCCGAGGAGTCCGCCGACCGGATCGTCACCCTCCTCAAGGACCCGGAGCTGCGCCGGCGCATGGGGGAGCGGGGCCGGGCGTGGGTCGAGGAGAAGTGGCGATGGGACCTGCTCGCGGGGAAGCTCGAAGCGCTGCTCTGAGCGCGTACGACGAGGAGGGGCCCCGCACCGGTCGTGGTGCGGGGCCCCTCCTCGTACGTGTCCGGGCTCAGCCGCGGTAGATCGACTCGACCTCGTCCGCGAAGTCCTTCGCCACGACGTTGCGCTTCAGCTTCAGCGAGGGCGTGATGTGGCCGGCCTCCTCGGTGAACTGCGCGGCCAGGATGCGGAACTTGCGCACGGACTCCGCCTTGGAGACCGCCGCGTTGCCGTCGTCCACCGCGCGCTGGACCTCGGCCAGCAGGTCGGGGTCCTCACGCAGCGATACCGCCGTCGACCCGGCGGGCTTGCCGTTCTCCTCGGCCCAGCGGGAGAGGAACTCCTCGTCGAGCGTGAGCAGCGCGCCGACGAACGGCCGCCCGTCGCCGACCACCATGCACTCCGCGACCAGGGCGTGCGCGCGGATGCGGTCCTCGATCACCGCGGGGGCGACGTTCTTGCCGCCCGCCGTGACGATGATCTCCTTCTTGCGGCCCGTGATCGCGAGGTAGCCGTCCTCGTCGAGCGTGCCGATGTCGCCCGTGTGGAACCAGCCGTCGGCCAGCGCCTCGGCCGTCGCCGTCTCGTTCTTCCAGTACCCGGTGAACAGGTGCTCGCCGTGCAGCAGCACCTCGCCGTCGTCGGCGATCCGCACGACCGAACCCGGCAGCGGCTGGCCGACCGTACCGATCTTCTGGCGGTCCCACGGGTTGAAGGCCGTGGCCGCGCAGGTCTCGGTGAGGCCGTAGCCCTCGAGCACCGTGAAGCCGATGCCGCGGAAGAAGTGGCCGAGCCGCTCGCCCAGCGGCGCGCCGCCGGAGATGGCGTACTCGCCGCGGCCGCCGAGCACGGCCCGCAGCTTGCTGAAGACGAGCTTGTCGAAGACCTTGTGCTTGACCTTCAGGCCCACCGAGGGGCCCTCCGGGGTGCCCAGCGCGCGGCTGTACGCGATCGCCGTGTCGGCGGCCCGGTCGAAGATCCTGCCCTTGCCGTCGGCCTGCGCCTTCGCGCGCGCCGAGTTGTAGACCTTCTCGAACACACGCGGCACACCGAGGACGAGCGTCGGCCGGAAGGAGGCCAGCTCGTCGGTGAGGTTCTTGATGTCCGGCACGCAGCCGAGCTTGATCGGCGCCATCACCGAGGCGACCTCGACCAGCCGGCCGAAGACGTGCGCGGCGGGGAGGAAGAGCAGGACGGAACACTCACCGGTGCGGAAGAGCGGCTTCAGCCGCTCCACGATGTTGCCGCACTCCGCGAAGAAGCTGCGGTGCGTCAGCACACAGCCCTTGGGACGGCCGGTGGTGCCCGACGTGTAGACGATCGTCGCCGGGTCGTCGGCCTTGGCGCTCACCATGCGCAGGTCCAGGGTCTCGTCCGAGACTCCGGCGCCCGCCGTGACGAGCTCGTCGACGCCGCCCCGGTCGATCTGCCAGACGTGCCGCAGACCGGGGAGCCGGTCACGCACGGAGGAGACGGACTCCGCGTGGGCGTCGCTCTCCACGACGACCGCGACCGCGCCCGAGTCGCCGAGTATCCACTGGACCTGCTCGGCGGAGCTGGTCTCGTACACCGGCACGGTGACGGCGCCCGCGCTCCAGATGGCGAAGTCCAGCAGGACCCACTCGAAGCGGGTCCGGGACATGAGCGCCACCCGGTCGCCGGGCTGGATGCCGGACGCGATCAGGCCTCTGGCGGTGTCCCTGACCTCAGCGAGGAACCGGGTCGCCGTGACGTCCGTCCAGACGCCGGCCACCTTCCGGCTCATCACCGCGACGTCGGGATGCTGAGCGGCGTTGCGGCGGATGAGATCCGTCAGGTTGCCGTCCGTAGGGACCTCGTACAGGGCCGGAAGGCTGAACTCGCGCAAGACTGCTGCTCCTCATCGGGCTCCGGTTCCACGGCTCTGTGCGACGCACCGGATCGGTCCAAGACTGGCAGATGCTCAGTGGGGTGAGCACGACTGGACTGGCCGGACGTTACCCACCGGTACTCGGTTCCGGAAAGGGGGTTCCGGCCAGATGTCTCATGCATCACACATATCGGTGGGCCTTCGGCGCACATTAGTCCACCCGTGTCCCGATCCGGAAGTAATCGCAGGTCCGGCGGCCTCTACCCAGAGCAGCGAGTGGAGACCTAGGGTGATCTCCATGCGAGCCGGCACACCGCACGATCAGCACACAACCCCCACCCGACGGACACGCGTGCACGTGGTCAGTGACGTGCACGGGAACGCGGAGGCGCTGGCGCGGGCCGGCGACGGCGCGGACGCCCTGATCTGTCTGGGCGACCTCGTCCTCTTCCTCGACTACGCCGACCACTCGCGCGGCATCTTCCCCGACCTGTTCGGCGTCGCCAACGCCGACCGCATCGTCGAGCTGCGCACCGCGCGCCGCTTCGAGGAGGCGCGCGCCTTCGGACGCGAGCTGTGGGCGGGCCTGGACCGCAACGCGGCGATCCTGTCCGCCGTACGCAAGCAGTACGCCGAGATGTTCGCGGTCATGCCCACCCCTACGTACGCCACGTACGGCAACGTCGACGTGCCCACGCTCTGGCCCGAGTACGCCAATTCCGGTACCACCGTGCTGGACGGCGAGCGGGCCGAGATCGGCGGCCGGGTCTTCGGCTTCGTCGGGGGCGGGCTCAGGACCCCCATGAACACCCCCTACGAGATCAGCGACGAGGAGTACGCCGCCAAGGTCGAGGCCCTCGGCCCCGTGGACGTCCTCTGCTCCCACATCCCGCCGGACGTCCCGGAGCTGACGTACGACACCGTCGCCCGGCGCTTCGAACGCGGCAGCCGCGCCCTCCTCGACGCCATCCACCGCACCCGGCCTCGCTACGCGATTTTCGGCCATGTGCACCAGCCTCTGGTCCGCCGGATGCGGATCGGCGTCACCGAGTGCGTCAACGTCGGCCACTTCGCCTCGACCGGCAGGCCGTGGGCCCTGGAGTGGTGAGCGACACGGCCGGTGCCCGCGGGCCGGGGCGCGGGCGGGAGGGTGGCCGGCACGCGATAGCCTGCACACGGCAGGCCTCTGCCGAACGCGACCGGTACACCGCACTGGAGGGCCACGGCGATGGCTGAACACACCAGCTCGAGCATCACGATCGAGGCGGCACCGGCCGACGTCATGGGCGTGATCGCCGACTTCGCGCGCTATCCGGAGTGGACCGGCGAGGTGAAGGAGGCCGAGATCCTGGCCACCGACGACCAGGGCCGTGCCGAACAGGTCCGCCTCGTCCTGGACGCCGGCGCGATCAAGGACGACCACGTCCTCGCCTACACCTGGAACAGCCCGTACGAGGTGGGCTGGACCCTCGTCAAGTCCCAGATGCTGCGCGCCCTCGACGGCAGCTACGCCCTGGCCCCCCTGGGCGACGGCGACCGCACCGAGGTCACCTACCGGCTCGCCGTCGACGTGAAGATCCCGCTCCTCGGCATGATCAAGCGCAAGGCCGAGAAGGTCATCATCGACCGCGCCCTCGCCGGGCTGAAGAAGCGCGTCGAGTCCGTCCCGAAGGCCTGATCACGTGCGTACGGTCCTCGTCACCGGCCCCGGCGGCGCAGGCCGTACCACCGTCGCCGCGGCGACCGCGCTGGCCGCGGCCCGTGACGGCCGGCGCACCCTCCTGGTCTCCGCCGACACGGTGCCCGCCTTCCCCGCGGGCACCGAACCGGCCGAGGCCGCCGAGCGGCTCGCCTGCGTGCGCGTCGACTCCGCCGCCCACTTCCGCGACGAGCTCCTCGAACTCCAGGACCGGGCGTCCGGGGTGCTCGACCTGCTCGGCGCCAACCGGCTCGACGGCGAGGAGCTCACCGAGCTGCCGGGCAGCGCACAGCTCGCCGTCCTGCACACCCTGCGACGGGTGGCCGAGGGCGACTGGGCCGGGCACGGCTACGAGGTCCTCGTCGTCGACCTTCCCCCGCTGACCGACGCCCTCGCCCTGCTCGCGCTGCCCGGGCAGCTGCGCCGCTACCTCCGCCGCCTCCTTCCCCGGGAACGCCAGGCCGCCCGCGCCCTGCGCCCGGTGCTCGCCCAGCTCGCGGGCGTCCCCATGCCCGCGCAGTGGCTCTACGAGGCCGCCGCCCGCAAGGACGCCGAACTGGCCGCCGTCGAGGCGCTGATCGAGGACGACGCGACCACCGTGCGGCTCGTGGCCGAGCCCGGGCAGGCCGCCGGGGAGGCGCTGAGCTCCGCCCGTACGGGACTCGCCCTGCACGGACTGCGCGTCGACGCCCTCGTGGCCACCAAGGTCCTGCCCCGCCACTCCGGCGACCCCTGGTTCGCGGACCTCGCCGCCGGCCAGGAGAAGTGCCTGGACCACTGGCAGCAGGAGTGGGCGCCCGGGACACCCGTGCGCGAGACGGCCCACCTCGGACGCGAGCCCCGCACCGCCGAGGACCTGGCCCTGCTCGCCGGGGCCTGCGCGCCGGACCACCGGGAGCCGGGACACGCCGGGGACCCCTGGTGGACCGAGGACGCGGGCGACGGCGTCATCGCCTGGTGCCTGCCCCTGCCCGGTGCGGCCAAGGAGGACCTCAGGCTCGTACGGCGCGGCGACGAACTGCTGCTCACGGCGGGTCCGTTCCACCGGATCGTGCGCCTGGAGTCCGCGCTGCGCCGCTGCACCGTCTCCGGGGCCGCGCTGACCGACGGAGTCCTGCGTGTCCGGTTCACACCTGACCCCGCGCTCTGGCCCCGGACACAATGAACGGCGTACCACCGTTCGGGTAACGTCGGTAGTACGTGGCTCGCACGGCCACGCAGGCAACCGCGTCGCAGGAGTCCGCCATGAGTGAAGCCACCGATCGTCCCGTCGACGACGACGCGTGGGCGGAGGCCTGCGCCGAGGATCTCGAGGCGGAGAAGGCCCGTCGGCGGGCCCAGTACGGACAGCAGCCGGGTTCCGCCGCCGAGGAGCTGCGCAAGCTGATCGACGCCGTGGCCGGCAAGGTCTCCTCCCTGCAGTCGCCCCTGCTCGGCATGGCCGCCCAGGGAACCGTCCAGCAGGTGATCCGGCAGGCCAGGTCCGCCGTCGAACCCGTCATCGAGCGCAATCCGGAACTCTTCGACCACCTCGCCGCCGCGGGGAACGAGCTCTTGGCCGCCTACCGCTCCGCCGTCGAGGGCCAGGAAGGCCGCTGGACCCGGGGCACCGAGGGCGCCGGAGGCACCCCGGGCGGCACCGGATCCACCCCCGGTCCCGGGAAGAAGGCGGCCGAGGACCCCTCGGACCCGCGCGACGAGGGCCCCGGCGGCAGCGAACACATCGACCTGGACTGACCCTGGGCAGGAAATACCCGTCCCCGGCTCGGGTACGGTTGGCCGTAGCGGGGCTCGACCGAAACTGAGGGATTCATGGGACTCACCATCGGCGTCGATATCGGCGGCACGAAGATCGCGGCTGGAGTGGTCGACGAAGAGGGCCGGATCCTCTCGACGTTCAAGGTATCGACCCCGCCGACGGCCGAAGGCATCGTGGACGCGATCAGCGCGGCCGTGGCCGGAGCGAGCGAGGGACACGACGTCGAGGCGGTCGGCATCGGCGCGGCCGGATACGTCGACGACAAGCGCGCCACCGTGCTGTTCGCTCCGAACATCAACTGGCGCCACGAGCCGCTCAAGGACAAGGTCGAGCAGCGCGTCGGCCTGCCCGTCGTCGTCGAGAACGACGCCAACGCGGCCGCCTGGGGCGAGTACCGCTTCGGCGCCGGCCAGGGGCACGACGACGTCATCTGCATCACGCTCGGCACCGGGCTCGGCGGCGGCATCATCATCGGCAACAAGCTCCGCCGCGGACGCTTCGGTGTGGCGGCGGAATTCGGTCACATCCGGGTCGTCCCGGACGGGCTGCTCTGCGGCTGCGGCAGCCAGGGCTGCTGGGAGCAGTACGCCTCCGGGCGGGCTCTCGTGCGGTACGCGAAGCAGCGCGCCAACGCCACCCCGGAGAACGCCACGATCCTGCTGAGCCTCGGCGACGGCACGGTCGAGGGCATCGAGGGCAAGCACATCAGCCAGGCCGCCCGACAGGGCTGCCCGGTGGCCGTCGACTCCTTCCGTGAGCTGGCCCGATGGGCCGGAGCCGGACTGGCCGACCTCGCCTCGCTCTTCGACCCGTCGGCCTTCATCGTCGGCGGCGGCGTCTCGGACGAGGGCGAGCTCGTCCTCGACCCGATCCGCAAGTCGTTCCGGCGCTGGCTGATCGGCGGCGAATGGCGTCCGCACGCGCAGGTCCTCGCGGCCCAACTGGGCGGCAAGGCGGGCCTGGTGGGTGCGGCGGACCTGGCACGCCAGGGCTGATCCCGCCCACCGCACGTCCGACGCCCGTCGCGCCCTCCGGGGAGCGGCGGGCGTCCGTCGTATCGTGCCTCCCATGGTCACGATGCCGATGCCCCTGCCCGACTCCCGTACCGAGCCGGACGGTTCGGCTGTCATCCGGGTGCTCAGCTACAACGTCCGCTCCCTGCGCGACGACACCGAGGCGCTGGCCCGGGTCATCCGCGCCTGCGCACCCGACCTCGTGTGCGTCCAGGAGGCCCCGCGCTTCTTCCGCTGGCGTAAGGCGGCGGCCCGGCTCGCGGCCATGACCGACCTGGTGATCCTCAGCGGCGGCGCCACGGCGGCCGGACCGCTGCTGCTCTGCTCCCTGCGCGCCACCGTGGAACGCACCGAGGACGTCCTGCTGCCCCTCACCCCGGGGCTGCACCGGCGCGGCCTGGCCACGGCGGTCGTACGGATCGCCGGTACACGGCTCGGCGTCGTGAGCTGTCATCTGAGCCTGCAGCGCGAGGAGCGGCGGGCCCAGGCGGGCATGCTGCTGGAACAGGTCGACGCGATGGACGTCCCGCACGCCGTCGTGGCCGGCGACCTCAACGACGTACCGGAGGGAGCGGCCTTCCGGACGCTGGCCGGGCGCCTCCAGGACTGCCGGACCACGCGGCCGTGGGGCGGGGAGCTCACCTTCCCGCCCGACGCGCCGCGCAAGCGCATCGACGCGGTGTTCGCGACCGACCGCGTCGAGGTGCTCGGCTGCGGCGTCCCGGAGGACCTGCCCGGCGTGAGCGGTGCGGACCTGCGGGCGGCCACGGACCATCTGCCCGTGCTGGCCGCCCTCAGGGTGCCCGCCGGCGGCTGATCCGGTGCGGTTCCGACCACCGTGTGCGGGCCCCCCGCCGGTCCGTACCGGTGAGGGCCCTGCGGCCGGGTCAGACGACCGCGCCGCGCCCCGGATCGTCGTCCTCTTCGTCGTCGTGGGGCATGCGGGCCACCAGGGTGGCGAAGCCGCCCAGGAAGCCGCCGATGCAGAGCGTGGTGAGCCACCACGTCATCTCCCACTGCATCAGCACCGCGACCAGCATCAGCACCGGGCCGCCCACGACCGCGAGCCAGGCGAACTTCGCCGTCACATCGGCCTCGGGAAGCGGCGGCGGCTCCGGCGGGACGAAGTGCCCCTCCTGGCTGTCGTCCGGATCGTCGATGTCGCCGTCCCCGGGTTCCTCCAGGCCGTAGTCACGCGGGCCCGCGACCCCCGGGGCGAAGACGACCGAACCGCCGAGCGGCTTCTTCTCCGACGGTCCGCCGGGTGCCTTCCCGGACACGCCCTTGTCCGCGTCCTCGCCCGCGCCGGGCTCCGGCGCGGGGTCGAGGACGTTGAGCTGGTCGTCCTCCAGCAGGGCCAGGTCCTCGATCGACTTGAACGGCTTGGCGCCCGGCGGGTCCGGCGGCTCCTCGCCGTACCCCGCGACGATCGCCTCCCAGGCCGCGGCCTCGTCGATCGGCCGGGCCCCCTCCGTACCCTCGGGGACGGCCGTCCCCTCCGTGGGGCGCGGTTCGCGCTCCTCGTCACTGCCCGCGCGCTCCGCGTCGTGCTCAGCCACCGGACGTGCTCCCCTTCTTGCCAGCGTCGGACGCGAGGCGGTCGATGAACCGGTAGCTCTCGTCGAAGATCCGCTCCGCATCGTGGTCCAACGTCGCGACGTGGTAGCTCTGTTCCAGGAGGATCTCCCGGACGTCCCTGGACGAGACCCGGCTGAGGATCCGCGCGGAGTCGGCCGGCGGCACGACATGGTCCTGCGGGCTGTGCAACAGCACGATCGGCTGGGTGACCTGCGGCAGATCGGCGTCGACGAGGCGGAAGAACGCCCGCACGGAGTGCGCGGCGTGCAGCGGCACCCGGTCGTAGCCGACCTCCTCCGAGCCCTCCAGCGCGATGTCGCTGGTCAGCCCCTTCGTCGTCCGCACCAGGTGCCGGGCGACCGGCAGGGCGTACGCCGAGAGGCCGTGCACCTTGTTGGCCGGGTTCACCAGCACCAGGCCCGCGATCTCGTCCCCGTGCTTCGCGGCGAGACGCAGGGCGAGGGCGCCGCCCATGGAGAGGCCGAAGACGAAGACCCGCTCGCACCGCGCCCGCAGCGCCCGCAGCTCCCGGTCGACCTCCGCGTACCAGTCCTGCCAGCCCGTGACCGCCATGTCCTCCCAGCGCGTGCCGTGTCCGGGCAGCAGCGGGAGGGACACCGTCAGGCCCCGCTCCGCGAGCCGGTCGGCCCAGGGGCGCAGCGACTGAGGCGAACCCGTGAATCCGTGACAGAGGAGGACGCCGACCTCTCCGCCCTCGTGGCGGAACGGCTCGGCTCCAGGGAGGACCGGCACCGGGGTCTCCTGTTCATGAAGCGGGGCGGGGTGCGGGGGGTGTGCAAAAGGATTACTTCACCGTACGCGACCGGACCGACACCGACCAGGGCCGTCACCGTGCGGGCGGCCGCCACCCGCGGGCGGGGCCGTGGGGCGCTCCGCCCGGGCGGGGCGGGGGAGGCCGCGGCGCCACAGGTTAAGGTCTCATCGACGGCACACAGGAGGCACCCGAGTTGATCTACGGCGCAATGAAGTTCTCCATCGGCGGGTCCCTGAAGCTCGCCTTCAGGCCGTGGGTGGAGGGCCTGGAGAACATCCCCGCACACGGGCCGGCGATCCTCGCGAGCAACCACCTGTCGTTCTCCGACTCCTTCTTCCTGCCGGCCGTCCTCGACCGCAAGGTGACCTTCATCGCCAAGGCGGAGTACTTCACCGCCCCCGGGGTCAAGGGCAAGCTCACCGCCGCCTTCTTCAAGGGCGTGGGACAGCTCCCCGTGGACCGCTCCGGCGGCCGCGGCGCCGGGGAGGCGGCCATCAGGGCGGGCATCCAGGTGATCGAGAGCGGCGGTCTCTTCGGCATCTACCCGGAGGGCACCCGGTCCCCGGACGGGCGGCTCTACCGGGGCAAGCCCGGCGGTCTCGCCCGGGTGGCACTCGCCACCGGTGCGCCGGTCATCCCCGTGGCGATGATCGACACGGAGAAGATCCAGCCTCCCGGCCAGGTGGTGCCCAAGCTGATGCGGCCCGGCATCAGGATCGGCGAGCCGCTGGACTTCAGCCGCTACCAGGGCATGGACGGCGACCGCTTCATCCTGCGCTCGCTGACCGACGAGGTCATGTACGAGATCATGAAGCTCTCCGGCCAGGAGTACGTGGACATCTACGCGACCGCGGCCAAGCGGCAGATCGCCGACGAGGCGAAGAGGAAGGGAACCGAGCGGCCCGGCGCGTAGCCGCGCCGCCGGACGCCCGGAGCGGGCAGCATGACAGGGGTGGGTACCGGGGGAGGGGACATGGCCGGGCGTGAACGGGTCGTACGGATGTCGGTCGAGCAGCCGTTGTGGCGGGCTCTGACCGGGTACCGCGTGCTGACCCTGATCTACGCGGCGCTGCTCGTGGGCTTCGGCCGCGGGAAGTACGAGCGGTTCTGGGTGGCCGTCGTCTTCTTGGCCGTCCTCGCCGTCTGGACGCTCGTCACCCTCCCCAGGGTGGCCAACGCCGCGAGCTGCACCAAGCGCTTCCTCGGCCTGGACCTCGTCGTCGCCCTGACTGGGATCCTCCTGACCCCGCTCGCCGACTTCGACGCCCAGCACTTCGACGGCCCGACGCTCCCCTCGATCTGGACCGCCGGCTCCGTCCTCGCGTTCGCGCTCAAGGGCGGCTGGCGCTGGGCGGCCTTCGCCTCGACCCTCGTCGCCGCGGCCAACATCGTCGAGCGCGGTGAGCCCAGCGAGGACACCTTCCACAACGTGCTCCTGGTGTGGGTCGCGTCCATCGCCATCGGCTACGTCGTCGAGGTGGCACGCGCCAGTGAGCGCACCCTGGCCCGCGCGCTGGAGATCGAGGCCGCCACCCGGGAGCGCGAGCGGCTCGCCCGCGACATCCACGACAGCGTCCTGCAGGTCCTGGCCATGGTGCAGCGGCGCGGCACGGCCCTGGGCGGCGAGGCGGCGGAGCTCGGCCGGATGGCGGGGGAGCAGGAGGTCGCCCTGCGGACCCTGGTCTCCAGCGGGCTGGTGCCCACGACGCGGGTCTCCGAGGACAGCGCCGAGGGCGCGGTGGTCCGCGTGGTGGAGGTCGAGGCCGGGGGTGCGGAGAGCGCGGAGAGCGACCTGCGCACGCTGCTCGCCCCGCACGCGAGCTCCCGGGTCACCTTCGCGGAGCCCGGCGCACCGGTGCTGCTCGCGGCCGGAGCGGCGCGTGAGCTCGCCGCCGCCGTGAGCGCCGCGCTGGACAACGTCCGGGTCCACGCGGGGCCGGACGCCCAGGCGTGGATCCTGGTCGAGGACGAGCCGGACGAGGTGATCGTCACGGTCCGGGACGACGGCCCGGGCATCCCGGAGGGCCGGCTCGACCAGGCGGAGGGGGAGGGCCGGCTCGGCGTCGCCCTGTCGATCCGCGGGCGGCTGCGCGACCTGGGCGGCACAGCAGAGCTGATCTCCGTGTCCGGCCAGGGCACCGAGGTCGAGTTGAAGGTTCCGAAGGTCTCACGGGGGAAGGCAGGATCGGCACGATGAGTACACCGCACGCGCAGGCGTCCGAGGAACGGCCCGTCAGGGTGATGGTCGTCGACGACCATCCGATGTGGCGCGACGCCGTCGCCCGCGACCTCGCCGAGTCCGGGTTCGACGTGGTCGCGACCGCCGGCGACGGCCCTGGGGCCGTGCGCCGGGCCACGGCGGTGAGCCCGGACGTCCTGGTGCTCGACCTGAACCTGCCGGGGATGCCCGGCGTGCAGGTCTGCAAGGAGCTCGTCGGTGCCCTCCCGGCGCTGCGCGTCCTGGTGCTCTCCGCCAGCGGGGAGCACGCCGACGTGCTGGAGGCCGTGAAGTCGGGTGCCACCGGCTACCTGCTGAAGTCGGCGAGCACCGGTGAGCTGACCGACGCCGTGCGCGCCACCGCGGCCGGCGACCCCGTCTTCACCCCGGGTCTGGCCGGGCTGGTCCTCGGCGAGTACCGCCGGCTCGCCTCCGACCCCGCCCCCGCGGCTCCCGACCGGCCGAAGGTCCCGCAGCTCACCGACCGTGAGACGGAGGTCCTGCGGCTGGTCGCCAAGGGCCTGTCGTACAAGCAGATCGCCGAGCGCCTGGTCATCTCCCACCGCACCGTGCAGAACCACGTGCAGAACACCCTGGGCAAGCTCCAGCTGCACAACAGGGTGGAGCTCGTGCGGTACGCCATCGAGGCCGGCCTCGACGACGTGTGACGGTCGATCGCCGCGTACCGGTACGGAATTGACCGTCCTACCCATCCCGGAGTGACCTGGGTCACCATTAGCGTGGCCCCCAGCGAGCTCACTTCGGCGAAGGGATGCTTCCATGCGGGTCGGAGTACTGACCGGGGGCGGCGACTGCCCCGGGCTCAACGCGGTCATCCGCGCCGTCGTCCGCAAGGGCGTGCAGGAGTACGGCTACGACTTCACCGGGTTCCGCGACGGCTGGCGCGGAGCCCTGGAAGGCGTGACGGTACCGCTCTCCATAGCGGCGGTGCGCGGCATCCTGCCGCGCGGCGGCACCGTCCTCGGCTCCTCCCGCACCAATCCGTTCGACGCGGAGTACGCGGGTCAGGGGGTCCGCCGCATCCTGGAGAGCCTCGACACGTACGGCATCGACTCCCTGATCACCATCGGCGGCGAGGACACCCTCGGTGTCGCGGCGAGGCTGTCCGACGAGTACGGCGTCCCGTGCGTCGGCGTTCCCAAGACCATCGACAACGACCTCTCGGGCACCGACTACACCTTCGGATTCGACACCGCCGTCGGCATCGCCACCGAGGCCATCGACCGGCTCCACACCACGGCCGAATCCCATATGCGGGTCCTCGTCGTCGAGGTGATGGGACGGCACGCGGGGTGGATCGCGCTCCACTCGGGGCTGGCCGGCGGGGCCAACGTCATCCTCATCCCGGAGCAGCGCTTCGACACCGAGCAGGTCTGCGAGTGGGTCACCTCCCGCTTCCGGGCCAGCTACGCGCCGATCGTGGTGGTCGCCGAGGGCGCGGCGCCCGCGGAGGGCGAGATGATCCTCAAGGACGGCTCCCACGACTCCTTCGGCCATGTCCGGCTCTCGGGCGTCGGCGAATGGCTGGCCAAGGAGATCGAGCGGCGCACGGGCAAGGAGGCCAGGACGACGGTCCTCGGCCACGTCCAGCGCGGTGGCACACCGAGCGCCTTCGACCGCTGGCTCGCCACCCGCTTCGGGCTGCACGCCATCGACGCGGTGCACGAAGGCGACTTCGGTGTGATGGTCGCCCTCAGGGGGACGGACATCGTCCGGGTGCCGATCGCGGAGGCCACGGCCAGCCTGAAGACCGTCGACCCGGCTCTCTACGCCGAAGCCGGGGTCTTCTTCGGCTGATCCACCGGTGGCCGGGGCGCGTCCCGGCCGAGCGGCGCCCCGGGGGCGCGGGCCGTATATTCGCGAGGACCGGCCCCACCCCCTCACCCGGGAGACGTCGTGGAAATCCTGGCATTCGGCGTGCAGTCCGACGAGAAGCCGCTGATCGAGAAGGCCTTCGCCGGCCTGCACGACGTCCGCTGCCTGGACGTCTTCCTCACCGAGGACACCGCCCCGATCGCCGCGGGCTACGAGATCGTCTCCACCAGCGTCAACGCGGACCTCGGCGGTCGCGTCCTGCAGACCCTCGCCGCCGGCGGCACGCAGATGATCACCCAGCGCTCCACCGGCTTCAACAACATCGACCTCGACGTCGCCGAGCGGCTCGCCCTGCGGGTCGCCCGCGTCTCGTCCTACTCCCCCCACTCGGTCGCCGAATTCGCCTGGACGCTGGCCATGGCCGTCAACCGCCGCATCGTCCGCGCGGTCGGCCGCACCCGGGACTTCGACTTCCGGCTTGACGGGCTCCTCGGCCGGGACATGCACGGCTGCACGGTCGGAGTGGTCGGCACCGGGAAGATCGGCGAGGCCTTCACCCGGATCGCCCACGGCTTCGGCATGGATCTGCTCGGCTGGGACATCGCCGAGAACCCCGCCTGCACGGCGCTCGGCATGACGTACGTGGACAAGGAGCGGCTCTTCGCGGAGGCCGACCTCATCAGCCTCCATGTACCGCTGCTGCCGGCGACCCAGCACATCATCGGCGCCGACGCCCTCTCCCTGATGAAGGACGACGCGATCCTGGTCAACTCCAGCCGGGGCGGCCTCGTCGACACCCGCGCGCTCGTCGCCGAGCTGCGGGCCGGCCGCTTCACCGGCGTCGGGCTCGACGTCTACGAGGCGGAGGCCGGGCTCTTCTACGTCGACAAGTCCCTGGAGGGCATCGACGACGACACGCTCGCCCGGCTCGTCACCTTCCCCAACGTCATCGTGACCTCCCACCAGGCGTACTACACGCGTGACGCCGTGGGGCAGATCATCGAGGCCACCGTGCAGAACGTCACCGACTACCTGGCGGGCCGCCGCAGCGACAACTTCCTGGTCCCGGCGCCCCCCGCGGGCTAGCGGCGCCGGGCCCGATCAGGCAGGGGCCGCCTTCAGCCGGCCACCGGCAGGGCCGCCAGCAACCCGGTCACGATCGCCGCGCCGCGCAGCGTCAGTACCGACTCCGGGTGGAACTGCACCGACGCGAACCCCCTGCCCCGCAGCGCGTGCAGCTCGTCGGAGCCGGTGTCCCGGCTCACCTCGATGCCGTGCGCGCCCAGCTCCGTGGCCGCCGCGTCGTCGCAGAGCGCGGTGAAGCTGTTGTAGAAGCCGACCGTCTCCGGCCTGCCGAACAGGTCGATCCTGGTCTGCGCCCCCTGGTACGGCACGGCCTTCCGCGCGATCTCCAGGCCCAGCTCCGCCGCGATCAGCTCATGGCCGAGGCAGACGCCCAGCAGCCCGTGCCGGTGCTCCCGCACGAGCTCGGCGGTCAGCTCCCTCAGCAGCCGCATCTTCGGGTCGCCGGCGTCCGCCGGATCGCCGGGCCCGGGCCCCAGCACCACGGGCCCCTCGTGCGCCCGCACGGCCCCGCGCAGTCCGGGGTCGTCGTACCGCAGCACCGACACCGTGAGGCCCGAGGAGCGCAGCAGATGCGCCAGCATCGCCGTGAAGGTGTCCTCGCCGTCCACCACCAGCGCGTGGCCCGACAGGTCCCCGGTGCGCTCCTGCATCCGCAGCCAGAACGGGGCGAGCCCGCCGCGCCGGTCGTCCAGTGCCCCCTGGACCCGGGGATCGGAGGCCAGGCGCGGACGGCTCGCCTCGGACGCGGGCCGGCCCGGCCGGACGCCCAGCGCCGCGAGGACGCCCGCCGCCTTCGCGTGGGTCTCGGCGACCTCTCCCGCCGGGTCGGAGTGGCGTACGAGCGTGGCTCCCACCGGCACGCGCAGCCGGCCCGTCGGTGAGATGTCCGCGGTGCGGATCAGGATCGGCGAGTCCAGCGTCTGCGCCCCGCCGGGCTCCCGGCCCACCAGGGCCAGGGCGCCCGCGTAGTAGCCCCGGCCGTCGGGCTCGTACCGCTCGATCACCCGGCAGGCGTTCTGCACGGGGGAGCCCGTGACCGTCGCCGCGAACATGGTCTCCTTCAGGACCTCCCGCACGTCCAGCGAGGAGCGCCCGCGCAGCTCGTACTCCGTGTGCGCGAGATGCGCCATCTCCTTCAGGCGGGGCCCCACCACCACACCGCCCATGTCGCCGACGGTGCACATCATCTTGAGCTCCTCGTCGACCACCATGGAGAGCTCCTCGGTCTCCTTGCGGTCGCCGAGGAAGGCCAGCAGGCCCTCGGCCGTCGGACCCTCGGCCGGGTAGCGGTAGGTCCCGCTGATCGGGTTCATCACGACGGTCCCGCCGGACATCCGCACATGGACCTCCGGGCTCGCCCCGACCAGCGTCCGCTCCCCGGTGTGCACGACGAACGTCCAGTAGGCCCCGCGCTCACCGGCCAGCAGGCGCCGGAAGAGCGCGAGCGCGTCCGCCCGGCCGAACCCGGGGATCTCGCCGCCGAAGGTCCGCCTGATCACGAAGTTCGCGCCCTCGCCACGCCCGATCTCGTCCTCGACGACCCGCCGGACGATGTCCTCGTACGCGTCGTCGGGGACGTCGAAGGAGCCGCCCTCGACCCGCACGTCGTGGCCCGGCAGCTCCGCGAGCACCTCGGCCAGCGGCAGCTCGTGGGCCTCGTCGGCGACCAGGACGGCGAGCGGCGTGCCGTCGTCCCGCACGTCGAAACCGCGCTCGGCGATCTGCCGGAACGGCACCAGGGCCAGCGACGGCAGGTCGCGCACGGGGATGTCGGCGAGCAGGCCGACCTCCCGCACCTCTCCGGTCAGGATCTCGACGGTGTCATGGTCCCGGCCGGGGGTGCGCCTGCGCAGCAGGGCGAAGGGCGGGGAGTCGTCACGCAGCAGGGCGGACAAGAGGTCGGCGGCACGATCGGGCACGGGTGTTCCTTCCTGATGGAGGAACGGCTCCCGGCTCGAAACGCAGAGAAGGCCGCCCCTCGGGCGGCCTTCGCGAAGTCTGTACGCGCGATGAGTCAGCGGGCCGCCGGATGAGCGGTCCACCACCAGTTCTGGGTCGTCTGCGCGAACATGCCACGTACCCTAACCGACGTGGTGGACGAATGAGCGCGCGTCTCATGTGGTGAGCGGGAGAATGGGACGCCCGCCCGACCCCGTAATGTTGTCAAGGTGACCGTGAACGCCAATACCTCCGTCGCCGGTGGCCACACCTGGCGAGACCTTCCCGCGGCGCAGCAGCCCGAGTACCCCGATGCCGAGGCTCTGCGCGACGTAATCGCGGACCTCGAGTCGTATCCTCCGCTCGTCTTCGCCGGCGAGTGCGACCAGCTGCGCGCCCGCCTGGGAGCCGTCGCCAAGGGCGAGGCGTTCCTGCTGCAGGGCGGTGACTGCGCCGAGGCCTTCGACGCCGTGTCCGCCGAGCACATCCGGGCCAAGCTGAAGACCCTGCTCCAGATGAGCGCCGTCCTGACGTACGCGGCGTCCGTGCCGGTCGTCAAGATCGGCCGCATCGCCGGGCAGTACTCGAAGCCGCGCTCCAAGCCGACCGAGACCCGCGACGGCGTGACCCTGCCGACCTACCGCGGCGACTCCGTCAACGGCTTCGAGTTCACCGAGGCCTCCCGCGTCCCGGACCCCGAGCGGCTGAAGCGGATGTACCACGCGTCCGCCTCCACGCTGAACCTGGTGCGCGCCTTCACCACCGGTGGCTACGCGGACCTGCGCCAGGTGCACGCCTGGAACCAGGACTTCGTGAAGTCCTCGCCGTCCGGGCAGCGTTACGAGGCCCTGGCCCGCGAGATCGACAACGCGCTGAACTTCATGAAGGCCTGCGGCACGGACCCGGCCGAGTTCAAGGCGGTCGAGTTCTACGCCTCGCACGAGGCGCTGCTGCTCGACTACGAGTCCTCGCTGACCCGCACCGACTCGCGCACCGGCCGGCTCTACGACACCTCCGGCCACATGGTCTGGGTCGGCGAGCGCACCCGCCAGATGGACGGGGCGCACATCGAGTTCGCCTCGAAGATCCGCAACCCCATCGGCATCAAGCTCGGCCCGACGACCACCGTCGACGAGGCGCTCGGCTACGTCGACCGCCTCGACCCCGACCGCGAGCCGGGCCGGCTGACCTTCATCGTCCGCATGGGCGCCGACAAGGTGCGCGACAAGCTCCCCGAGCTGGTCGAGAAGGTCACCGCCTCCGGTGCCACGGTCGTGTGGGTGACGGACCCCATGCACGGGAACACCTTCGAGGCCGCGTCCGGCCACAAGACGCGCCGCTTCGACGACGTCTTGGACGAGGTCAAGGGCTTCTTCGAGGTGCACAAGCAGCTCGGGACGCACCCCGGCGGCATCCACGTCGAGCTCACCGGTGACGACGTCACCGAGTGCGTCGGCGGCGGCCACGAGATCTTCGTGGACGATCTGCACCAGCGTTACGAGACGGCCTGCGACCCGCGCCTCAACCGCAGCCAGTCCCTCGACCTGGCCTTCCTGGTGGCGGAGATGTACCGCGACCAGTAGGGACCACCTTCGCTGAACGCCTGTGGGGCACGGATCGATGTGATCCGTGCCCCACAGCCGTACCCGGGGCTTTTGTGTGCCGGTTGTCGCGGGTAAGGTTAGGTTAGCCTCACCGAGAACTCGGGACGGCGCAGCGATCGACCCGTCGGGAGGTGAACCGCGTGTACGTATGCTCCTGCTTCGGCATCACGGAGGACCAGGTCAAGAAGCATGCGGACGGCGGAGCGTGCACGCCTCGCCAGATCGCCTCCGCCTGCAAGGCGGGCACCGACTGCGGCGGCTGCGTCCGAAGGATCCAGGCCCTGCTCGGCCGCGGCGACTGCGCGCGCCGTGAGCTTGTGGAAGGACGTACGGCGCCGGCCGGCGCCCCGGCCGGTGCGCCCGTCGCCCTCGGCGTCACGCCGGACGTCAGGCTCTCCGACGCCGCCTGAGGGGACCGCGCGGGACCACCGGGCCACCGCGCCGGGGCGAGCGGCGGATCAGCTCTCCGGCTGCTCGATCAACTGGGCGATGTAGAGCGCCTCACCGAGCTTCTCCACCAGTTCGAGCTGGGTGTCGAGGTAGTCGATGTGGTGCTCCTCGTCCTCCAGGATGGACTCGAAGATGTTCGCCGACGTGATGTCGCCCTTGCCGCGCATCACCTCGATGCCCCGCCTGAGGCGGTCGATCGCCTCGACCTCGACCTGCCGGTCCGCCTGGAACATCTCGGTGACGGTCTGCCCGACCCGTACGTGGAAGAGCCGCTGATAGTTGGGCAACCCGTCCAGGAACAGGATCCGGTCGGTGAGGATCTCCGCGTGCTTCATCTCGTCGAACGATTCGGCCCGGGTGTACTTCGCGAGCTTCGTCCAGCCGAAGTTCTCCTGCATCTTCGCGTGCAGGAAGTACTGATTGATGGCAGTCAATTCGGCGGTCAGCTGTTCGTTGAGGAACTCGAGGACCTCGGGGTCGCCCTGCATCGCAGAGGCTCCTTCCAACCGGTGAACTGGGCATGTTTCCGGCGCATCCTCGCACCGCGCCACGCGGTCGTCCAGTAAGTGCACGCTTAGTGCGAGTTGCCCGAATCGACTCTCCCCTGGTCATGACCACCCCTGCCTGTCTGTCACCATGGAGGCATGGGTCAGCCGGAAAGCCGGGAACGCGGCACAGCAGAACAGTCCGGGCTTCCGCCGGGGCAGCGGCTGCAGCGGGGCTGGCCCGTCACTCATTACGGGCCCGTGCCCAAGTTCAAACCGGACCGCTGGGAGTTCCGGGTCTTCGGGTCCACGGCCGACGGTGACAAGCACTGCTGGAATCACCAGGAATTCTCGGCACTTCCCTTCTCCTCCGTCGTCGCCGACCTCCACTGCGTGACGAAATTCAGCATGCTCGGAGCGGAATGGGGCGGAATCCTGGCCCGCGAGATCGTGGAACTGGCGCCGCCCGCGCCCCACGTCACGCACGTGATGGTCTGGGCCGAATACGGATTCAGCTCGAATCTCCGGCTCGCCGACTTCGCGTCGGACCGGACCTTGTTCGCCACCCACAAGGACGGTGAACTGCTCACCGCGGAACACGGCTTCCCGCTGCGTCTGGTCGTGCCGCACCTGTATGCCTGGAAGGGCCCCAAGTGGGTCCGGGGCATCGAATACATGACGGCGGACCGGCGCGGATTCTGGGAGGAGCGCGGGTACCACAACATCGGTGACCCGTGGAGCGAGCAGCGCTACTCCTACCAGGAGGAGCCCGGGGACGGCCCCGAGCTCTGACGCTCCCGGCGTCCGTTCAGCCGTGGTGGCGGTGTGCCACGGCATGCCCCTTTCCGCGGCCGATCATCCACTTGTTGACCGGTGTCGTGACGACGAAGGCGGCCGCCAGCGCGAGGGCCAGGACGGTCCAGAACATCGCGTCCGAGAGGTGGGCGTCCATGGCTCCCGGCCAGAGCGCGATCACCCCGTTGTCGATGAGCTCCATCACGGCGATGGACACGGTGTCGGCGGCCAGGGCGACCTTGACGGCCGCGCGGAGGCCCACGCCGGAGCTCAGGACCGAGCGCAGGGTCAGCGCGTAGCCGAAGAAGAACGCCAGGACGATCGCGAGCACCATCGTCTGTACGTTGCCCCAGCCGAGCGCGGTCCCGACCACCATGCCGAGGATCTCGCCGATCGCACAGCCGGTGAGGCAGTGGAGGGTCGCGCGCGCGGCCATGGCCCACCCCGAGCCCCCGTCGCCGTGGGTGGCGTGGTGTCCCTGATGTGTGTGGTGCGCGTGGTGTGCGTCGTGCTGCATGAGAAGCCCCCGGAGTCTGGTCGTGGTGTCCTGACATCTTCGGCAACCACATACCCCCCGGGGGTATTCCCTCACGGCTTCAGCGCGTGTCCCGGAGCTTCTTCAGCCGGACCACGTCCGCGGCGTGGCCCTCCTTGCCGCCGGGTGTCTCGATGATCAAAGGAACGCCCTCGGTCGCCGGGTGCGAGAACAGCTCGCGGAACGGCTCGGCGCCGATGTGGCCCGCGCCGATGTTCTCGTGCCGGTCCTTGTGGGCGCCCACCACGTCCTTGGAGTCGTTGGCGTGGATCAGCTTCAGCCGTCCCTCTCCGACCGTCTCCACCAGCAGGTCCAGGGTCTGCCGCATGCCGGAGGGACCGGTCAGGTCATGACCCGCCGCGTAGATGTGGCAGGTGTCCAGGCAGACCCCCAGCCTGGGGTGGGAGTCCAGGGCCTCGAAGTACGGCCCGAAGTCCCAGGTCCGCGAGCAGAGCGAGGAGCCCTGCCCCGCGGTCGACTCCAGCAGCAGGAACGGATCGTCGTCATGGGTCAGCTCGTCCAGCAGCGGAAGCATGTGCGTACGCACCTGGGCGAGGGCCTCCTCGCGCGGGCGCCCGCCGGTGGCCGAACCGGTGTGCACCACCACACCGAGGGCGCCGATCTGCCTCGCCCGGCGCAGCGAGTGGCGGAGCGAGAGGACCGACCGCTCGACCGTGGCCTCGGTGTGCGAGCCGAAGTTGATCAGATACGGGGCATGGACGTACGCCTGTACGGACTTCGCCGCGCACTCCGAGCGGAACAGCTCGTCCTGCGCGGGGTTGCCGGGCGGTGTCGCCCAGCCCCGCGGATTGGCGACGAAGACCTGGACGGTCTCCGCAGCCAGCTCCCGGGCGTATCCGAGGCCGATCTTGGCCAGTCCGCCGGCCACGGGCACGTGACCGCCTACGGGGTTGCGCATGTTCCGCCTGTCCTCGGTGGACCTAGAGGCCCTTGGTCCTGATGGTGATCGTGGAGCCCTCGGCGGCCGTCCGGCCGCCCTCGACCGACTGGCTCCCGACCGTGTCGCTGAACGAGAGGAAGGGGCGGTCGACCTTGACCTCGAACCCCGCGTCCTCCAGGGCGCTCCGTGCCTCGTCGACGTCCTTCCCCGTGACGTCGGGGACCTGGAGCATGCGCGGGCCCTTGGAGACGGTCAGCTCCACGGTGTCGCCCTCGGCGGCCTCGGCGCCGCTGCCGGGCGACTGCCGGGCGATCTCGCCCGCAGCCTCGGGGGAGTCGACCCGCTCGGCCAGCACCTCGGTCCTGAGCCCCGCCTCGTCCAGCGCAGCCCTGGCGTCCTCGACGGAGAGGCCCGTGACGTCGGGGACGTCGACCGGGCTGCCCTTGCTGACGACCAGGGCGACAGCCGAGTCCGGGTGGCGCTCGGTGCCGACCCGCGGATCCGTACGGATCACCTTGCCCCGGTCGATCTCCTCGCTGAACTCCCGGGTCACCATCCCGGGTGCCAGGCCCGTCTTCTTCAGCTCGCGCCGGGCGTCGGCGAGGGCGAGCCCCTCGACGTCGGGCACCTTCACGATCTCCGGGCCGCGCGAGATCACCAGCCGCACCGCGTCGTTGCCCCGGATCCGCTCACCGGAGCCCGGATCGCTGCTGATCACCGTGCCGCGCTCCACGGTGTCGCTGTAGGCGCGGTCGACGCCCTTCAGATCGAGGCCCTCGTCCGAGAGCCGCCGCTCGGCGGCGCTCTGGGTCTGGCCCAGGAGCGAGGGGACCCGGGTGAACTGCCCGGAGTTGATGTACCAGACACCCGCTCCGAGCCCCAGGACCAGCAGGACGGCGACGAGCACGGCGGCCGCCCCCCGCCGGCCGCGGACCGCGAAGGACCGCCGCGCACGCCCCGGCTCCCGGGGCCCGGCCGGAGGCATCTCCAGCCGGCTGGTGTGGTGCGCGGTGCCCTGGCCGGCCGGGATCACCCGGGGGATCACGCTCGTGCGGTCCTCGCCGGCGTCGTGCGACTCCGCGATCGCCTGCGGGGGCACCGCGTCGAGCTGCTCCTCGGTGAGGCCCGCGCGTATCTCGCGGGAACTCGCGAGGAGGGCCACCGCGTCGGCCGGACGCAGCTCGGGGTCGCGCGCCGTGGCGGCGGCCACCAGGTCGTCGAGACCGGCGGCCAGGCCCGGGACGGCACCGGACGGCGCGGGGACGTCCTCGTTGAGGTGCTGGTAGATGACCTGGGCGGCGGTGTCCCCGGCGTGGGGCTTCCCGCCGGTCAGCATCTCGTAGAGCACCACACCGCAGGCGTAGACGTCGGACCGGGTGTCGGCCGTGCCCTGCTCGATCTGCTCCGGGGCGAGGTAGGAGACCGTGCCCAGCAGCGAGCCGATGGTGTCCGTGGCGGTGCCGACCGCGCGCACGAGACCGAAGTCCGCGACCTTCACCCGGCCGTCGTCCCCTATCAGGACGTTCTCCGGCTTCATGTCGCGGTGGACGAAGCCCGCACGGTGCGCGGCGCCGAGGGCGGCCAGTACCGGTTCGAGGATGTCCAGAGCGGCACGGGGCTGCAGCGCGCCGCGCTCGCGCAGGACGTCGCGCAGGGTGCACCCGGCGACGTACTCCATCGCCAGGTAGACGTACGCGCCCTGGGCGCCCTGGTCGAAGACGCCCACCACGTTGGGGTGGGCGAGCCGGGCGACGGACTTGGCCTCGCGGATGAAGCGCTCGACGAACGCGGCGTCGGTCGCCAGCGCCGGGTGCATCACCTTGAGGGCGAGCACCCGGTCGAGCCGGGTGTCCACGGCCCGGTAGACCGTGGCCATGCCGCCGACGGCGATGCGCGCATCGATGCGATAGCGGCCGTCGAGCAGCTGCCCGACCAAGGGGTCCTGGAGGGTCGTGTCCACGGGGCGAGTCTACGAGCTGCCACGGACACCACGGATGGCCCAGGGTTCCCGGTGGCCGATCCGGTGCGGAGCCGTGACAGGGGCATGCACGTGCTGTGACCGGGGGAAGCCCGCGGGTGTCCGGATCAGAAGGCCGGACGCTCCGGGTCCAGCACCGCGCGGCCCTCCACCGGGGAGGACGCTTCGGCGAAATGACGCCGCGGGATGCGTCCCGCCCGGTGTGCGAGCCGCCCGCCGTCCACCGCGTGCCGCATCGCCGCGGCCATCAGCTCGGGCTCCTGCGCCCGGGTCACCGCCGAGGCGAGCATCACAGCGGCACAGCCCAGCTCCATCGCCAGCGCCGCGTCCGACGCGGTCCCCGCGCCGGCGTCCAGGATCACGGGGACCTCGGCCTGCTCGACGATCAGCTGGAAGTTGTGGGGGTTGCGGATGCCGAGCCCGGAACCGATGGGTGAGCCCAGCGGCATGATCGCCGCGCAGCCCACGTCCTGGAGCTTGCGGGCCACGACCGGGTCGTCGCTGGTGTACGGCAGGACCGTGAAGCCGTCGTCGACGAGGATCTCGGCGGCGTCCAGCAGCTCGACCGGATCGGGCAGCAGCGTCCGCTCGTCGGCCACCACCTCCAGCTTGATCCAGTCGGTGCCCAGCGCCTCCCTGGCCAGCCGGGCCGTCAGCACGGCCTCACCGGCGGTGAAACAGCCCGCGGTGTTCGGCAGGACCTGGATGGAGAGGCGCTCCAGGACGGAGAGCACCGAACCCTGCACGGTCGGGTCGAGCCGGCGCATCGCCACGGTCGTCAGCTCCGTGCCGGAGGCGATCAGGGAGCGTTCCAGCACGTCGAGGCTGGGCGCCCCGCCGGTTCCCATGATCAGACGGGACGAGAAGGCGGTGGATCCCAGCGTGAAGAGGTCGTCGGACATGGTCAGCCTCCCTGGACGGCGGTGAGGACCTCGACGCGGTCGCCGTCGAGGAGCGCGGTGGCGGACCACTGGCCGCGCGGGACGACGGCCTCGTTGACCGCTGCGGCGACCCCCGAGGGAGCCCGGGTCAGCGCCGCGACCAGGGTGTCCAGCGCGGTGCCGGCGGGGACGGTGCGGTGTTCCCCGTTGACGGAGACCCGGACGGGATCGGCGGAGGGCGCTGGCTGTGTCATGCGGTCTGCTCCTGCGGCGCGGGGGCGGTCTCTTCGGGGGAGGGGGCCTGGGGGTGCTCCGGAGCGGCCGTGGCCGGGGCGAAGCGGCGTGGCGCGAAGGGGCGGCCCAGCTCGGGCAGCTCACCGGTGGTGAGCACGTGGGCCATCACGTCTCCGGTGACGGGGGTCAGCAGCACCCCGTTGCGGTGGTGCCCGGTGGCGAGGTGGAGGCCGGCCAGTGCCGTGGGGCCCAGCAGCGGCGCGTTGTCCGGGGAGGCGGGCCGCAGACCGGCCCGGGTCTCGGTCAGCGGCAGTTCGGTGATGCCGGGCACCAGTTCGTGGGCGTCCCGCAGCAGCTCGTAGACCCCGCCCGCGGTGACGGTGGTGTCCCAGCCCAGCTCCTCCGTCGTCGCGCCGACCACCAGCTCACCGTTGGCCCGCGGCACCAGGTAGACGTGGCTGCCGCGCACGACGGCCCGCACGGTCCTGCTGAGGAAGGGGGCGTACGCCGGAGGAACCGTCAGCCGCAGGACCTGCCCCTTGACCGGGCGTACGGGGGGCACGACCGCCTCGGGTATTCCCTCAAGCCGGCCGCTCAGGCTGCCCCCGGCGAGCACCACCTGGCCGGCGGCCAGCTCCGTACCGTCCGCCAGCACGGCGCCCGTCGCACGGCCGCCCGTGACGGAGAGCCGCTGGACCCAGGCCCGGCGGAACACCACCCCGGCCCGCTCGCACGCCGTCACCAGGGCCGAGGCCAGCCGCCGGGGATCCACCTGGTGGTCCCCGTCGACGCGGAGCCCGCCGCGCACGCCGGGCGCGAGCATCGGCTCCAGGCGCCGGCACTCGCGGCCGGTGAGCCACTCGGACTCCAGCCCCGAACGCCGCTGCAGGGCGTGCAGCTCCCGCAGGTGGGCGCGGTCGTCGGAGTCCAGCGCGACGGAGAGCGTGCCGCAGGCCCGGAAACCGGTCTCCTGCCCGCTCGCCTCCTCCAGCTCGCGCACGAACTCCGGATAGCGCGCCGCGGAGGCCACGTTGAGGCCGAGCAGCATCTGCTCGCCGTAGTGGAGCTCGGTGACGGCGGCCAGCATCCCGGCCGCCACCCGGGCGGCCCCGCCGCCGGGGTCGGGGTCGGCCAGCGTGGTCGCCAGGCCGCGCTGGGCGGACCGCCAGGCGGTCACCAGCCCGATGATGCCGCCCCCGACGACCAGGACGTCGGAACTGTCTGCGGAGATGCGCATGGGCGTCCAGCCCCTCCCTTCGCCGGCATGACCCGGATCAGGTTCGTACGGTCGGAGGCCGGCCAGCCTCCCTCTCAGCCCGGTGCGTCCGGACTCCCGCGAGTGTCTTACGGTGGCCAGCCTAGACCCCACCCGCCGCAGCCGGTAAGGGAGCCGTACCCGTGGCCCGTTCGCTCGACGGACTCGTCCTCTCGCCGGTCGCCGACCAGGCCCCCGGCCAGGTCGGCACCCGGACCCGTTTCACGTACCACGAGCGGGACGGCCGGATCTGGGCCGAGTACGAGGGCGGCGACGTCGTCCGCGGGCATCTCGTCGGCACCCGGGACGCGGACACCCTGGACTTCCGTTACGTCCAGTTGAAGCGGGACGGGACCACCTCCTCCGGACACTGCGTATCGACCGTCACGGACCTGTCCGACGGCCGCGTCCGTCTGGACGAGAAATGGGAGTGGGAGTCCCAGCGGGGGAGCGGGACGAGCGTGGTGGAGGAGCTCACCCACTGACTTCACGTCAGGTGACTAGGGTGGACGGGTGAGCGAGCAGACACAGGACGAGGCAGCGGGACACCCGTCGCGCGGGGTCGTGATCGTGGGCGCGGGCATGGCCGGTGTGCAGACGGCCGTGGCCCTGCGCGACCAGGGCTTCACGGGACCGGTCACCCTCATCGGCGCCGAACCGCACCAGCCCTACGACAGGCCGCCCCTGTCCAAGGCGGTCCTGCTGGGGAAGGCCGAGGACTCCGCCTTCGACGTCGACTTCGAGGCGCTGGGCATCACCCTGCGCCTCGGGCTCGACGTGGACGGCCTGCGCGCCGGCGCGCACGAACTGGACACCGCGGAGGGGCCCGTCGCCTACGACGCGCTGGTCATCGCCACGGGAGCGGAACCCATCGGTCTGCCCGGCACCGAGGGCGTGCCCGGCGTGCACCTGCTGCGCACCCTCGACGACGCCGCGCGGCTGCGGCCCGTCCTTGAGCGGCAGCACGACGTGGTCGTCGTCGGAGCGGGCTGGATCGGCGCCGAGTTCGCCACGGCGGCGCGCGCGGCCGGATGCGCGGTCACCGTCGTCGAGGCCGCCGGCCGTCCCCTCGCCGGCACCATGCCCGCCGAGGTAGCCGCCCCGATGGCCGCCTGGTACGCCGAGAGCGGGGCCGAACTCCTCACCGGGGCCCGGGTCGCCCGCGTCGAGCAGGGCGCCGTCCACCTGGCGGACGGCCGGGTGATCCCCGCGGGAGCGGTGGTCGTGGGCATCGGGGCCCGGCCCGCCACCGCCTGGCTCGCGGACTCGGGCATCGCGCTCGGCCCGGACGGCTCGGTCACCGCCGACAGCTCCCTGCGCTCCTCGCTGCCCGACGTGTACGCGGTGGGCGACTGCGCCTCCTTCCCGTCCGCCCGCTACGGGGAGCGGCTGCTGGTCCACCACTGGGACAACGCCCTCCAGGGACCCCGGACGGTCGCCGCCACCCTCGCGGACGGAGCGGCCGGGCCCTACGACCCGGTGCCCTACTTCTGGTCCGAGCAGTTCGGGCGCTTCGTGCAGTACGCCGGCCATCACGCCGGCGCGGACACCCTGCTGTGGCGGGGCGACCCGGCGGACCCCTCCTGGACGGTCTGCTGGCTGCGCCAGGGGGTCCTGGTGGCGGTGCTGGCCGTCGGCCGGCCGCGCGACCTGGCGCAGGGGCGCAAGCTCGTCGAGGCGGGCGCGCGGATCGACCGGGTGCGGGCCGCCGACTCCTCCGTACCGCTGAAATCGACGGCGCTCCAGGGGTAGGCGCGGCCTCGTGCGCCCGGCCCGGGTACCGACTGTCGGTCCGGGATGGCACGCTTGTCCTTGTGACCGAGATTGACGCAAAGATCGATGCTCTCGTCCCCGCCTGGCTCCACCTTCCCGACATCGCGGAAATGCTCGATGTCGAGGTGACGCGCGTACGGCAGCTGGTCAAGGAAGGCCAGCTCATCGCCGTACGACGTGGTGAGAACCGGGCGCTTCAGGTGCCTGCCGCCTTCATCGACGGCGACAAGGTGGTCAAGGGTCTCGCAGGGACCCTGACGCTCCTGAGGGACGACGGCTACAACGACGAAGAGATGCTGGACTGGCTCTTCACCCCCGACCCGACCCTGCCCGGCACGCCCGCGCAGGCCCTGAGCGAGAATCGCGGTACGGAGGTGAAGCGCCGGGCCCAGGCGCTCGCCGTCTGACCGGAGAGCCGTGAGCGGGTGCGGGCCGTGGCACACACGGCCCGCACTCCGCGTTACCGGTGTCCGCAGGCGCGGCGCCTCACCCACGTACACGGTGTGCGCCGTGCGACGCGTCGCCGCACCAGGACATCGACCTACCGACGGGGGACACCACTCATGCCCACACCTCTCATGCCCACACCTCGCGCCCAGCTCTCCGGCGCCCGGCTCTACCTGTGCACGGACGCCCGCAAGCGGCAGGGTGACCTCCCCGAGTTCCTCGACGCCGTGCTGTCCGGCGGGGTGGACATCGTGCAGCTGCGCGACAAGGGCATGGAGGCCGCCGAGGAGCTCGAGCACCTCGCGGTCCTCGCCGACGCCTGCAAGCGCCACGGCGCGCTCCTCGCGGTGAACGACCGGGCCGACGTCGCCCACGCCATCGGCTCCGACGTGCTCCACCTCGGCCAGGGCGACCTGCCCGTGCCCGCCGCCCGCGGTGTCGTCGGCGGCGACGTGGTGATCGGCCGCTCCACCCACGCCGAGGCCGAGGTCGACGCGGCCGCCGCCCAGGAGGGCGTCGACTACTTCTGCACGGGTCCCTGCTGGCCCACCCCGACCAAGCCCGGCCGGCACGCCCCGGGCCTCGGCCTCGTGCGCCACGCCGCCTCGCTGGCCACGACGAGGCCCTGGTTCGCCATCGGCGGCATCGACGCGGGCAACCTCGACGAGGTGCTGGACGCCGGCGCGCGCCGGGTCGTCGTCGTCCGGGCGATCACCGAGGCGGACGACCCGGCCGCGGCCGCCGCCTCGCTCGCGCGGCGCGTCCGGGAACGCGCGCTCTGAGGCGGGCGGCCCGCGGCTGTCGGGCGACTGTCCGAGGGGTGGACAAAATCCGCCTCATTCCGGTCAATCCGGTCTGTGTGGTTGGGGTACCGCCGGGCCCTGGTTAACCTCCCAGTATGGCCCTTGGCACACCTTCCACCAGGACAGATCACGCGCGCACCGTGCGTGAGCTGCTCGCGACCGGCGAGACGTCGTTCTCGTTCGAGTTCTGGGCGCCCAAGACCGAGAAGGGCGAACGGAATCTCTGGAACGCCCTGCGCCGGGTCGAGGCGGTGGCCCCGAGCTTCGTCTCCGTGACCTACGGGGCCGGCGGTTCCACCCGCGCCGGGACGGTCAAGGCGACCCAGCAGATCGCCGCGGACTCCACGCTCACCCCGGTCGCGCACCTCACCGCGGTCGACCACTCCGTCGCCGAACTGCGCAACATGGTCGGGCAGTACGCGGACGCCGGTATCCGCAACATCCTCGCGGTGCGCGGCGACCCGCCCGGCGACCCGATGGGCGAGTGGGTCGAACACCCCCAGGGCGTGCGGTACGCGGCCGATCTCGTCCGGCTGATCAAGGAGGCCGGTGATTTCTGCGTCGGTGTCGCGGCATTCCCCGAAATGCATCCGCGATCCGCCGGCTGGGACTCCGACATCGCCCATTTCGTGGACAAGTGCCGCGCCGGTGCCGACTACGCGATCACGCAGATGTTCTTCCAGCCGGAGAGTTATCTGCAGATGCGTGACCGGGTGGTCGCTGCGGGTTGCGACACCCCCGTCATTCCCGAGGTGATGCCGCTCACCAGCGTGAAGCAGCTGGAGAGGTTCGCGCAGCTCAGCAACGCGTCGCTGCCTTCCTCGCTGAAAGACAGCATCCTCGCCGCAAAGGACGACCCGGCCGCTGTACGCTCCATTGGCATCGAGTTCGCCACGGAGTTCTGCGCGAAACTGCTCTCCGAGGGTGTCCCCGGGCTGCACTTCATCACGCTCAACAACTCGACGGCGACACTCGAGATCTACGAGAATCTCGGACTGCACAAGCAGTCGTGACCGGCCGTACCCGCCACCAACCGGGGCGGTGGCCGTAGGAGGGGGCGGGCGTGGGCTGGACGGTCCTCTACATCGCATTCGGCATAGTGGCGTTGTGGCTGCTGGGCGAGGTGCTGCTGCAGTACAAGGCACGTCTGCGCTGGAGGCTCCTCGCCTTCGGCGGCTTCCTCGGTGTCGTCCTCGGTGTCCTGATCCCCTCGGTGCTGGTGATCGCCCTGGGGGCGATCGCCTTCGCGACGGGCCAGACGTACGTGACGCTCTCGTTCAGGCGAGGCTTCTCGACGGGGTGGGCCATAGGCGGCAGCCCCGGTGAGAGCCGCCGTAGGCGTGGGGCGAGTGACCGGAAACCCACCCTCGAGGTCTCCGGCCTGGAGTACGAGGAGGCCCCCCGCCCACACGAGGCGGAGACCGCCCCCGCGGCGGTCTACGAGCCGGAGCCGATGCCGGACGACACCGGGCAGTACGGCATCTACACCGACCCCGCACCGGCCGGCCGCGAGGCACGGCAGGACCAGCACGGCGAGCAGCAACCGCAGTACGGCGCCTACGACCCGTACACCGGCTACGGCCAGCAGCCCGCCCAGGACTCCTACGCCGCCCAGGACTCCTACGCCGCCCCGGACCCCTACGCCGCCCAGGGCGGCTACCAGGACCAGGGCGGCCATCAGGGCCAGGGCACGTACCAGGACCAGGGCGCCTACGCCGGCCAGTACGACCACGGCACCGACCAGCAGGGCTACCCCGCCTACTCCGACCCCTACACCGGCACGGGCACCACCACGGGCACCGGGCAGTACACCGGCTACGACCCCGCCTACGGCAACGGGTACGACCCCGCGTACGGCACCGGGCAGCAGTCCGCGGATCCGTACGCCGGCCAGTACAGCGACACCCCGCCCGGCGGGGTCTGGGTTCCCCAGCAGCGCGAGAGCGACCAGTACCCTCCACTGCCGCCGGAGGCTCCCGACCGGCCCGCGCCGTACGGCAACGGGTACGACACCGGTCAGAACGAGCAGTACCGCTACTGAGCCGCGGCGCGGCGCCGCCGAGGAGGTGTTCCGCGGTTCACTGCGAGCCGCGGAAGCCGTCACCCTCCACGACGAGTCCGGCGACCAGGGCACCCGACATCCCCGCGTGGGCCGTCCCACCCCCCGGATGGGACCAGCCGCCCGCCAGGTACAGGCACGGCAGCGGGCTGCGGTTCCCACGGTGCAGATAGGACCCCCCCGCCCCGGCCAGGGCCGGAGCCGGCACCGAGCCGCCCTCGGCGCCGGTGTCGGCCGCCGTCTCGGCGGGCGTACGCACCTCGGTGTGGAGGATCCGCTCACGCAGACCGGGAACGGCTTCGGCGGCACGGCCGATCACCGTGTCCGCGAACCGCTCGCGCAGAGCCCCGTCCGTCCAGTCGACCGGACCGTGCGGCGCCACCGTCACCACCAGGGTCACCGCCTCGTGCTCCTCGTCGGGGCGGGTGGCCGGATCGTCCGGGCGCAGCACCGTCACCGTGGGGCTCTGCGCCGTCCGTCCGCCGAACACCGCCTCCTGCTCCGCACCCGGGTCCCCGGAGTGCACCACCGTCCGGTGCGCGGTGCCGGCCTCCCGGGCTCCGCGCAGCGACAGCAGGACGAGGAAGCGGCCGGGCACCGGGGCACCGTGCGCCCCGGCAGGCGGCTCCTCCCGGACCGGCAGGAGGCCGGGCGCGGGCTGCGCGCCGAGGACCACGTGATCGGCCTCCACACTCGTGCCGTCCGCCAGCTCGATCCCCGCCGCCCGGCCGTCCTTCTCGGACACCCGGACCGCCTCGGCGCCGAAGACGAAGTCCACCCTTCGGGCCAGGCACCGCTCGTACACCGCGTCGGCCAGGGCGCGCATGCCCCCGGCGACGTACCAGCTGCCGAAGGTCTCCTCCATGTACGGCAGGAGGGCGGCGGCCGCCGGGGCGCGGCGCGGGTCGAGCCCGTACGACAGGGCGTACCCGTCGAGCAGGGCGGCAAGGCGCGGGTCTTCCAGCTCCCAGGCGCCCACCTCCGCGGGCGTCCCCGCCGTCCGGGGGGTACGCAGCAGCCTGCGCCGGCGCACCGCCGGGTAGGGGTCGCGGCCCAGGGGCCGCCGGTCCGCGGGCAGCGGCTCCTCGAGGAGGGGCCGGCGCGAGCGGTCCCACGCGGTGCCCGCCCGGTCCAGGAAGTCACCCCAGCGTGCTCCGGTCCCCTCACCCAGCGCCCGGTCCAGTGCGCCGACCACTCCGGCGCGTGAGGCGTTGGGCAGCGACACCGCGGTGCCGTCCGCGAAGAGATGACGGCTCGCCGGGTCGACCTGGGTGAGCGTCACGCACTGCTCCAGGCTCTCCTTGCCCGTCTTCACGAACAGGTCGCGGTAGACCGCGGGCAGGTGCAGCAGGCCGGGGCCGGTGTCGAAGACGAAGCCGTCACGGGCATACCGGCCGAGCGAGCCTCCATGGGTCTCCGTGCGCTCGTACACCGTCACCCGGTGGCCTGCCACGGAGAGCCGGGCCGCCGCCGCCATCGCGCCCGTCCCGGCGCCGATCACCGCAATTCGTGCCATGGCAGTGACCCTACGGGGTGCCGCCCGCGGTTCACTCGTGAGGCCAGTGCCTGCCCGCCCCGGCCAGATCCCTCTCCTCGCGCCGCTGGGCCCTGCGGCGCAGGAACCGGCGGATCCGGGAGGCCAGGAAGACCAGGGTCACCAGGCCGAGCAGGAGCAGGGCCCCGGCGACGAGGGCCGCCGCCACCGGGTTGAAGACCGCGAAGGTGATGATCCCGGCGACGCCGAGGTCCTCCGCCACGCTGACCCCGATGGTGCTGAACGGTTCCGGCGAGGTGTTGACCGCCATCCTGGTGCCGGCCTTCACCAGGTGGCTCAGCAGCGCGGTGGCCCCCCCCACGGCGCCCGCCGCCAGCTCCGGCAGCGATCCGCTCTCACCGGCCAGCAGCGCCGCGACGACCGCCCCGGCCACGGGCCGGATCACCGTGTGCGCCGCGTCCCAGGCGGAGTCCACGTACGGGATCTTGTCGGCCACCGCCTCGAACAGGAAGAGCACCCCGGCGGTCACGAGCACGTCGGTGCGCTGCAGGGACTCGGGCACCTCGTCGGTGAGCCCGGTCGCGCCGAAGACACCGAAGAGCAGGACCACCGCATACGCGTTGATCCCGCTCGCCCAGCCACTCGTGAACACCAGGGGGAGTACGGACACGGACGCGATCGTAACCAGTCCGCGCGGGGTCCGGGTGGGGTCCGTCGCACACGCGTGAGTACCTCTACCTAGTGCGGGAGATGAGTAGCGATGCGGATGGGCTCCCACCTGCGCGGACGGAAGAGTGGAGCCCACGGAAGGGGCACGGCGCCCGGACCGCCGGCACGGGGCGGCGGAACGGCGCGGCACCCCGGACGTGACGGGGGCGCACGACGCGGGGCTCCGGGACCACGGGGGACACGGGGTCACGGGGGAGGGCTTCGCGGCTGCACGCCACGCCGGTCCGGCGGAATTCGGGGGGATCGAATTCCACCGGACCGGCGTTCTCGTGTCTGCGTGTCTGCGTGTCTGCGTGTCTGCGTGTCTGCGCGTCTGCGCGGACCGCGGTCTAGCGTCCGCTGACCCGGCCGTGCAGCAGCAGGGACAGCGCGGAGTGCACGTCGTCGATCGTCCGCTCGGGCTGGAACGCCTGCCAGTCGAGGGCGGCCACGAGGACCATCCCCACCAACGCGGCCGCCGTCAGCTGGATGTCGATCTCCTCGCTGAGCTCACCGGCGGCGACACCCTCCCGGAGCACCCCCTCGACCACGGCGACGGCCTCCTGACGCAGCACCAGGAGGGTCGACTGCCAGGCGCGGTTGGTGCGCCACAGCTCGGCGACGTAGAGCTGGGTGAAGGCCGGGTAGCGGTCGATGAAGACGAGACCGGCCCTGATCATCGCGTCCAGCGCCTCCACCCGGGTGCCGCCGCGCGCCTCCGTGGAGTCGGCGGCCGACCGCAGCGACTGGGTGAGGAGCCCCACCCCGTGGCGCAGCAGCTCCTCGAAGAGCTCGGTCTTGCTCTTGAAGTTGTAGTAGACCGTGCCCTTGGCGACCCCGGCGCGCTCCGCGATCTCGTCGACCGTCGTCGCGGAGAAGCCCTTCTCCGCGATGAGGGTCACCGCCGCCTCGTAGAGCTTCTGCCGGGTGACCTGGCGGCGCGTGGTGCTACTGCTGTCCATGACCCTGATTCTCACAGGTCCCGGGGCGGTCACAGACTCAGCTCCGGGTGGAGCCGGTCCAGGGTCCAGACCTGCTTGCGCCGGGCGGAGAGGGCGGTCAGCGCCAGCGCGCCCGCGGTGAAGGCCAGCAGCACGGCGCAGCCCTGCCAGACCGGGCCCAGCCCGCCACCCGTGATCAGCCGGCGCAGCCCGTCCACCACGTAGGTCATCGGCAGGTAGGGGTGGATCGCCCCGAAGAACCCCGGGCTGGTCTGGACGGGGTAGGTGCCCCCGGCCGAGGTGAGCTGGAGCATCAGCACCGCGAGGACGAGGATCCGGCCCGCCGCGCCGAAGCGGGCGTTGAGCCACTGCACGATCGCCGCGAAGCAGCAGGTCACCAGCGCCAGGAAGCCGATCGTGCCGGCGGCGTGCGTCATCTGGAGACCGAGCCGCCAGTGCAGCACCGACATCAGCGCGGCGACCTGGAGGAGGCCGATCGCGGCGACCGGCAGCCAGCCCGCGAACGCGACGCGCCAGGCCGGGGCCCCGGCCGCGAGCGCACGCCGGTTGAGCGGCTGGATCAGCATGTACGCCACCATCGCGCCCACCCACAGCGAGAGCGGGATGAAGTAGGGGGCGAAGCCGGTGCCGTAGTTGGGAGCGGCGTGCAGCGACGAGGAGGCCAGCCGCACGGGATCGGACATGACACCGGTGCGGGCGTCGCGGTCCTCCTCGTCGTAGTCGGGGATCTTGCCGACACCGTCGTTCAGCCCCTGGGCGAGCGTGGCGGAGCCGTCGCCCAGCCGGTACAGCCCGCTCTTCAGGGTCTTGGCGCCCGACGAGAGCTTCGTGACGCCGGTGTTCAGGTCCCCGGCTCCCGTCTTCGCCGTTCCGAGGCCGGTGTGGAGGGCGTCGGCACCCGTGGCGACCTTGTGCGCCCCGGTGTTGAGCGCGTTGATCCTCTTCACGGCCGACTCCAGGTCCGTGTCCAGGTCCGGTGAGCGCTTCGCCAAGGCGTCGGCCTGCTTCTCCAGGCCGGCCAGCCGGGTGCGCAGCTTCGACAGGTCGCCCTTCTGGTTCGTGACCAGGGCGTTCACGTCGTCGGACACCGCGGCGACATCCGCCGCCGCGGCCTTGGCACGCTTCAGCTGCGGACAGACCCCGGGGTCGGGCAGCGTCTGCTCCTCGCAGCGGACCCGGTAGACCTCGGCGAGGTCGTCGGAGGCCTTGTGAGCGGCGGCCGAGGCGGTGGGAGCCGCCTCCACCAACAGGTCGAGGTTGTCCCGTACCGCCTTCGAGGAGTCGGAGACCAGGCGGGCGGTGTCCCCGATGGCCTTGCCGTTGTCCTTGAGGAAGGGGCGCACGTCGGCGGCGACCGCGTTGACCTTGTCGGCGAGCACCTGGGTGCCGTCGGCGACCTGCCGGGACCCCGACTCGAGGTCGCCCGCGCCCTTGTCGAGCTCCGTGATGCCGCTGGAGAGCCGGCCGCTGCCCGACTTGGCGTCCTTGAGGCCGTCCGCGAGGTCCTTGGAGCCCTTCTTCGCCTTCGTGAGGCCGCTCTCCAGGTCGTCGGCCCCCTTGGCGGCCTTCGCGGTCGCGTCGTGCAGGCCCGAGAAGTCGATGAAGATCCGGTCCAGGAAGCCGCGCGAGGCCTTGGCCGACGCGGCGCTGCGGACCTCGGCGAAGACCGTCCTGGAGATCTGGCCGACGATGTAGTTGTTCGCGTCGTTCGTACGCACCCGCAGGGCGCCGGTGCCCGGGGATTCCCCGGCGCTCGACGCGATCCGCTCGCTGAAGTCCGACGGCATGGTCAGCGAGAGGTAGTACGTCCCGTCCTCGACGCCCCGCGCGGCCTCGGCGGAGCCGACCTCGTGCCAGTCGAAGACCTTGGAGTCGAGCAGTCTCTCCGTGATCTCGTCCCCGGCCGCGAGGTGTTCGCCGCCGGTGCTCGTGCCCCTGTCGTCGTTGACGAGCGCGACGGGAACGCGGTCGAGCCGCCCGTACGGGTCCCAGAAGGACCAGAGGTACAGCGCTCCGTAGAGCAGGGGCAGCAGGAGGAGCGCCACGAGTGCGGCACGCGGCATCCGGCCCCTGCCGAAGCGCCTCAGTTCAAGCGCGGCCAGCTTCGGCGATCGCATCGGCCGTCCCCTTCCCGTTCCCGGTGGTCGTGTCGCCCTCGGATGTCTCCGCGGCGGGTTCGTCGTCCTCGTCGGCCGGTTCCTCCTGGCCCGGTTCTTCCTCGGCCGGTTCTTCCCGGGCCGGTTCTTCCCGGGCCGGTTCTTCCCGGGCCGGTTCGGCGTCGGCCGCCGGGCGGGTCCGTACGGTGAGCGCGTCCTCGGGGGCCTCGCTGCACACGGCCAGCACCGTGGTCCCGTCCGCCGCGAGGCCGCGCAGCAGCTCCCAGGCCAGGGCCCGGTCCGTGACGGAGAGCTTGAGGTCGGTGTCGTCGACGGCGAGGAGCCGCGGACGGCCCATCAGGGCGAGGGCTACGGAGAGGCGGAGGGCCTCCAGCCGCTCCAGGTCCCGCACGGAGGTCCGTTCCGCCTTGGGCAGGGCCGCGACGTCCAGGCCCGCGGCCTCCAGAGCGCCGTTTACCGTCGCCCGTGCCGCGGCAGCCCGTTCGGCGCGGGGGCGCAGCAGGGAGCGCGGCGAGCCGTCGAAGCGGCGCCGCAGCAGGGCCCGTTCCCGCAGGTGTTCGGCGACGGTGAAGGAGGGGTCCAGCTCGCTGACCCCGGGGACCGGTCCCAGCGCGCTGAAGCGGCGTACGGCGGCGAGACGGCCGGGCAGGCGCTCGCCCCCCACCTCGGCGTGGCCCTGGGTGGAGCGCATCCGGCCGGTGAGCGCGAGGAGCAGACAGGTGCGGCCCGAGCCGGAGGGGCCCTCGACCGCGACGAGCGATCCGGGAGGGGCGGTGAACCCCACGCCCCGGAAGGCCCAGCCACGCGGTCCCTTCAGTCCGAAGTCCTCGGCGCTCAGCGCCGCCCCGTGCGGGCTGCCCACGACCCCACCCCCATCTTTCCGAACGTTTTTGAACTGACCAGTCAGTGCAAAAAAACTATCCCGAACGCACGCATGAAGCAAAGTGCCTGGTCGGGGGCAGGCTCTGAGGGATTGTCAGTGGCGGCCGTCACGATGGACACATACGGCCACGGAGCCGTCACGCGACGACAGGAGGCTCGTCATGGCCAGCTCGTCCGCAGCCGCCGCCCCGCGGCGCCGCGCAGTCAGCCCTGCCCCCTCACCGACCGGTCCGGCGACCGACGTCCACCCCGTTCTGCGCCGCACCACGGCGCCGCCCGCCGCTCTCGATCTGCTCGCCAAGGCCCACGCCGGCCTCGACGAGGCCGCCGTACTCGACGTGCCCAACGAGCGGTACGCCACCGCCCACCTCGCCGCGCTGCGCACCGCGGCCGCCGTGCTCGCGGCCCGCGGCAGGCCGGAGACCCCCGGCCGCGGCCGGGAGCGGATCCGCAGCGCCTGGGAGGTCCTCCCGGACATCGCGCCGGAACTGGCCGAGTGGAGCGCCCTGTTCGCCTCCGGAGCCGCGCGCAGGGCCCGTGCGGAGGCGGGCATACCCGGCGCGGCCACCAGCCGTGACGCCGACGACCTGCTGCGCGACGTGGCCGTGTTCCTGCGCCTGGTCGAGCGGCTGCTGGCCCTCCAGCCCGTCCTCCCGCAGCCCCGGAAGGACGGGGCCGGGCGGCGGCCCGACGCGGAGTGACCGCGAGGGCGGTGCGAGGCAATAGGGTGGAGCGCACCCGTACCACCTGCACTGTTCACGCTCCGCCGTCCGTGGCGGCACCGTGCCGAGGAGTCAACTGCCGTGTCGGACCAGCTGCGCCCCCGCGCCTCCCTCCGTACCGCCGTGGTCTGGGAGGTCCTCAAGGACGCTCTCGAGCGCCGGGTCAAGGCGACGGGCAGGGAAGCCCTGGACGTGCTGGACACCGGAGGCGGCACCGGTAACTTCGCCGTGCCCGTCGCCCGGCTCGGCCACCGGGTCACCGTCGTCGACCCCAGCCCGAACGCCCTCTTCGCGCTGGAGCGCCGTGCCGAGGAGGCCGGCGTCGCCGACCGTGTCCGCGGAGTCCAGGGCGATGTCCTCGGCCTGTTCGACGTGGTGGACCGCGGCGGTTACGACGCGGTCCTGTGCCACGGCGTCCTGGAGTACGTGGACGACCCCGCCGCGGGCGTACGGAACGCGGTCGACGCGCTCCGCCCGTCCGGCGCGCTCAGCCTGCTCGGCGCCGGCATCGGCGGTGCCGTCCTGGCCAGGGCCCTGGCCGGACACTTCGCCGAGGCCCGGCAGGCGCTGACGGACCCCGCCGGGCGCTGGGGCGACGGCGACCCCGTGCCCCGCAGGTTCACCGCGGACCAGCTGGCCGGACTGGTCGCCGACGCGGGCGTCGAGGTCGGGGCCGTCCACGGCGTACGGGTCTTCGCCGACCTCGTGCCGGGCGTTCTCGTGGACACCGAACCGGGTGCGATGGAGGAGCTGCTCAGGCTGGAGGCGGCCCTCGCGGAGCTGCCGGCCTTCCATTCGGTGGCGACCCAGCTGCACGTTCTCGGTGAGAAGCGCCCCTGAGCGCCTCGGGGCACACTGGTGGAGTAAGCGCGCCGGGCGCCCGGAGCCCGGCTGATCAGCAACGCAGCTGCAGACGGAGTACCGCTGAGAACACCCGATCGGGCCGGGAGCCCCGTATGATCGGGTGACACCATCCGGCATGACGGATCGGAGGTCGGGGAATCTACGCCTCAGCAGCCGAGCCGACATGGCGGTCCGGACTGGCTATGGCTAGAGGGCGGGTTTCACGGGGGCGAATCCCTGCCTATCCTGGAAGGGCCGCATACCGGTCGCCCCCGCGGCCGACGACGAGGAGGACTCCGTGCCGCTCTCGGAGCACGAGCAGCGAATGCTCGAGCAGATGGAGCGAGCGCTGTACGCCGAAGATCCCAAGTTCGCTACAGCGCTTGAGGGAAGCGGGCTGCGCAGGTACACCCGGCGACGGGTCTACCAGGCGGTGGCCGGTTTTCTGGTGGGTATCGCACTCCTCATGGCCGGAATGGTTTTCCAGCAGACCTGGGTCAGCGTGGCGGGATTCCTCGTCATGCTGGGCTGCGCCGTGCTGGCGGTCACCGGATGGCGCAAGGCGCCGAAGCCCGGTGAGCAGCAGCCGGCCGGGAGTGCGAGCGGGGGCGGAGGCGAACGCCGACATCCCAGACAGCGCCGGTCGATGATGAACCGGATCGAACAGCGGTGGCAGCGCCGCCGCGACGAACAGGGCCAGTGAGCTCTGCGCGATCCGGCCGGCGGCGGGCAGCCCCGGCCTCCGGCACCGGACGCGGAGTGCGCACACCGAGATCGTGACGCTGGTCCTCACAGGTGAGGGGCGGTCGCATCACAGCGACCGCCCCTCACTCGTGCTCCCTCGCACGTTTCCCGACAGCCGGCCGACTCCGGGATACGCGGGTCGGGGCCGGGGCCCTGAAGCGGAACCCGCAGTCACTACCCCCGGCGTCCCCCGGCGGTCCGCCGGAAGCCGGGGCCGGCCCGAAGCCGGTCCCCGGATCCCGCGGGTCAGCCCTGCTGGCGCGACGGTCTGCGCAGCCGCGCCGCCCAGCGGTCGCGCCCCACACGCTCCGACCACCGGCGGCCGAGCTCCGCCCGGCGGTCCGCGAGCGTCCAGATCACCCGGACAGCCGAACGCGGTGCGAACGTCGCCCGCAGCCTGCCCCAACGGCCTGCCACGGCCCTGAGCCCTGCCCGGACCTCCTGAACGTCCTCGGCCGACGCGGAGGCCGCGCCCGGCGCGGGCGCGTACAGCACCTGCTCCACCGCCCCCGCCACGCGGTGGACCGCCGCCACCGCCGGGCCGTCCAGGCCACCCAGCCGCACGACGCGGGCGGCGGCCTTGCGGGGGGTCTGCGACTCGTCCGGCGGGATGCCGTGATCCCACGCCGTGTCGGTGATCTCCCGCCAGGCCGCCATCACCCTGGCCGAGGCGTCCGCGGCCGTACGCCCTCCCGAGGAGCCGAGCCGCCGGCTGCGGATCCTCGTCCGCAGGAACATCGGTACCAGCGGGAGCGTGAGCACCGCCAGGGCGCCGAGCACCCACAGCACCACCGTGCCCACCGGCGTCCCCGGTTCGGTGGGATCCGCCGCGCCGGGAGCCGCGGAGGCACCGCACTCACCCTGACGGCGCATCTGCGCCGGGCAGGACTCCGAGGCGGAGGGCGCGGCCGTGGGCGCGGCGGAGGCGCCGTCCGTCGGCAGCGCGGGGTCGCTCGGGTTCTGCGAGGGCGCGTCCGGGCGGGTGTAGGCCGGGGTGCTGCCCCGGGACGGCGTCGGCTCGAAGCGGGTCCAGCCCACACCCTCGAAGTACAGCTCGGGCCAGGCGTGCGCGTCCCGCAGCCCGACCGACACCGAACCGTCGGCCTGGACCGTGCCGGGAGTGAAGCCCACCGCGACCCGGGCCGGAATGCCCAGCGTCCTGGCCATCGCGGCCATCGTGAAGGAGAAGTGGACGCAGAAGCCCTCCTTGTCCTTCAGGAACCGTTCGATCGCCGCGGTGCCCGTACCCGACGTCACCGTCGTGTCGTACCGGAAGCCGCCCTCCGAGGCGAACCAGTCCTGGAGCTTCACGGCCCGTTCGTAGTCGTTGGCGGAACCCTGGGTCACCTGCTCGGCGGTCTCCTCGACCACGTCGGGCAGCGACCCGGGGACCCGCGTGTACTCGCGGGCCACGTCCGAGCGCGGCGCCATCGAGCCGGCCAGCTGGGCGGCCGTGGGCTCCACCACCAGGCTGCTGACCTCGTACCGCGCACCGCCCGTCGTCTGGCCGTCGTCGCCGACCAGCGTGCGGCCCTCCGGCTCGTACCGCCAGCGGCCCCGGATGTCCACCTCACTGGCCGGGTAGGGCAGGGGCAGATACGTCTGCTGGTAGGAGCGCGAGGCCGAGATGTTCGTCCGGATCTCGGTGACGGCGACGTCCCCGGCCAGCCCGGCCGGCTGCGGCAGCGTGTCCGGGACGTCGCTCAGCCGACGGGTCGAGGGACGCCATTCGCCGCCGTTGAACTGGTCCAGCGCCTGGATGCGCAGATAGAGGTCCTGCGGATCGGTGGAGTTGGTGCGGTACGACATCACCTCCCGGTTCTCCGGCTGGTTCAGATTGTTCTGCAGCGAGACCAGCGGGTTCACCGCGGAGATCGTACCCCCGCCGCTGCCCCGGCCGGACCCGCCCGTGCCGCTCAGCAGTCCTCCGTCGAGCGCCGGGAGGGCGGCGGGCACGGCCAGCGCGATGCCCAGCGCCACCACGCCGATACGCCGCCCCGTACGGACCGGTGCCACGGGGCGCCCGGAGCCGTCGAGACCTGCCGCGAGGCCGCCCGACGATCTGGAGACACCCCCGAAGACCCGGCCCCAGTGGGACAGCCTGTCCCGCCCCTCGGCCAGCAGGAGCAGCAGATACCCGCCCGCCGCGAGCAGGAACCAGAGCCACCCCGCCCCGCCGTCGGAGAGCCCGGCCGCGACCGAGTAGAGCGCGAGCAGCGGAAGGCCGGCCGGAGCCGCCGCGCGGAGGGTCACCGCGAGGACGTCCACGGCGAGCCCGACCAGCAGCACTCCGCCGACCAGCATCAGCCGGATGCCGTCCGTCGCCGGCGCGGGAATGGCGTATCGGCCGACGTCGTCGGCGCCCGCGGTCAGCAGGTCGGCGAGCCGCTGGACCGACTGCGGGCCGGGCAGCACGCCGAACAGCGCGTGCTCCCTGGCGAACACCACGGTCAGCGTCAGCAGGGTGACGAGCACCTGGAGGGAGACCGTCAGCACCCGCGCCAGGCGCATACGGCGTGCCAGCGCCCCCACACCGCTCTGGAGGGCCAGCAGGAACGCGGCGTGCAGGACCCACTTCGACGTCTCGACCAGGGGGAGCAGGGACCCCGCCGCCATCATCGTGGCGGCGAAGCCGCACAGCGCCAGTTGGCTACGCCCGCTCATGACCATCCCCCGGAGAGCCCCGTCGTCGTCCCGGCCACGGAGGACTGCGCGCCGGAGCCCTCCTGTCCCGCCTGCTGCCAGAGCCCGGCGAGCTCCGCCCCGGGCCGCACCGCCAGCGCCGTCCATCCCGCCTCGCGGAGCAGCCGCAGACGGTCGGAGGCCGACGGGGGAGACCCGGCTCCCGCGCCGCCGCGCGCCCAGTCGTCACCGTCCAGCACGAACGCGACGGCCCCGCGGCTCCGCTGCCGCATCCTGGCGGCCACCGCGGTCTGTTCCTCGTCGAGATCGCCGAAGAACGCCACCAACAGCCCCTCGTTGCTCCCGCGCAGCACGTCGTGGGCGCGGGAGAGACCGCCGCCGTCGGAGTGGTCGACGACCGCGAGGGTGTCCATCATCAGGCCCGTCGACTCCGCCGACTCCTGCGCCGAGCCGGCGAAGCCGTCGGCGGTCTCCCCCGGCACGGCGTTCCCCTCGTCCGTGAGCAGCCGCACGGCGAAGCCGCGCTCCAGCATGTGGGCCAGGGCGGACGCGGCCCCGGACACCGCCCACTCGAAGGCGGATCCGGGCCCGGCGCCCTGATAGGCGATCCGCCGGGTGTCCAGCAGCACGGTGCACCTGGCGCGCTGCGGCTGTTCCTCACGCCGCACCATCAGCTCGCCGTAGCGCGCGGTGGAGCGCCAGTGGACGCGCCGCAGGTCGTCCCCGTGGCGGTAGCCGCGCGGAATGATGTCGTCCTCGCCGGCCAGCGCCAGCGAGCGCTGTCTGCCGTCGCCGTACCCGGAGGCCTCCCCGGCCAGCCGTAGCGCCGGAAGCGGCTCGGTACGCGGGATGACGACGAGGGTGTCGTAGGCGCTGAAGGAGCGCGTCAGCTCGCACATGCCGAACGGATCGCCGAGCTGCAGCTGCAGCGGCCCGAGCGGGTAGCGGCCGCGCAGATCGGACCGGACCCGGTAGGAGACCTCGCGGACACCGCCCGGCTCCACCCGGTCCAGCACGAACCGGGGCCGGGGGCCGAGGACGTAGGGGACGCGGTCCTGGAGCATGAGCAGACCCGTGTGCAGCCGGGACACGTTGTCCATGCGCAGGTGCACCCGTGCCTCGGAGCCCGCAGGGACCCGGGACGGCGACAGCCGTCGGCTGCCGGCCACCCGGTAGCGGGTGCGGTGGAGGACGACGACGCAGACCAGCGGCAGCACCGCCAGCAGCAGGCCGACCCGGAGCAGGTCGCCCTGGCCCAGCACGTAGGCGCAGACCGTCGCCGCCACACCGGCGGCGAGGAACGACCGCCCCCGGGTCGTCAGCCCGCCCAGAGCCGCCCGCAGGCCGCCCTTGTCGTCGCCGTGGTCCTCGGGGCCGGGTGCCCCGGACGCCATCACAGGCGCCGTACGCCGGGCTGACGGCCGTATGCGGGGCTGCCGGGCCGGTGCTGGGGCTGCGCGGGGGCGGCGGCGGGTCCGCCCGACGTCGGGACCGGCGTCCGCTGCAGGATGTCCAGCACGACCTGCTCGGCCGTACGACGGTTGAGCTGTGCCTGGGCCGTCGGCAGCAGACGGTGGGCGAGCACCGCGACGGCGAGGGCCTGGACGTCGTCCGGCAGGGCGTAGTCCCGCCCGGCCAGGGCGGCCGACGCCTTGGCGGCCCGCAGCAGGTGCAGGGTGGCGCGCGGCGAGGCTCCGAGTCTGAGGTCGGGGTGCTGACGGGTGGCTGCCACCAGCTCCACGGCGTACCGCCGGACGGCCTCGGCCACGTGGACCGAGCGCACCGCGTCGATCAGCTTCACGATGTCGTGGGCGTGCGCCACCGGCTGCAGATCGTCCAGCGGCGAGGCACCGCCGTGCACGTCGAGCATCTGGAGCTCCGCCTCGGCACTGGGATAGCCGATCGACACCCGGGCCATGAAGCGGTCGCGCTGGGCTTCGGGGAGGGGGTAGGTCCCCTCCATCTCCACCGGGTTCTGGGTGGCCACCACCATGAAGGGATCGGGCAGTTCGTAGGTCTGGCCGTCGATCGTGACCTGGCGTTCCTCCATCGACTCCAGCAGGGCCGACTGGGTCTTGGGCGACGCGCGGTTGATCTCGTCGCCGATCACGATCTGGGCGAAGATCGCGCCCGGCTTGAACTCGAAGTCACGTCGCTGCTGGTCGAAGATCGAGACACCGGTGATGTCCGAGGGCAGCAGGTCCGGTGTGAACTGGATGCGCCGCACCGAACAGTCGATGGACCGCGCCAGCGCCTTGGCCAGCATCGTCTTGCCGACCCCGGGCACGTCCTCGATGAGGAGGTGCCCCTCCGCGAGCAGCACGGTCAGCGAAAGCCGTACGACCTCAGGCTTGCCCTCGATCACACTCTCGACCGACCTGCGTACCCGCTCAGCTGTGGTGGTCAGATCTGTGAGGCTCGCTCGATCGTCATAGGTCGTCACCCGGCCCTCCTCGGCCCCTTGTGCACGGGTCGGCGCACAAAGCGCCCCGCCCGCCCCGAAATACGGACACTCCCCGGAGGACCCGGAGAGATGTCACACCCGCATTCTTGTTGCCGTTACCGCTTCGTGTCACTCGCCTGTGGACAAGTGGGCGCGATATGCCGGATGTGGCCCGTATGTCGGAGGGTTTCAGGGAGGCTTCAGGAGGACGGAAGGATCTCGCGCAGCTTGCCCGTGGTCACGTCGAAGACGAAGCCGCGGATGTCGTCCTTGTGCAGCAGGAACGGAGAGGTGCGCACGCGCTGCATCGACTGCCGCACGTCCTGGTCGGCGTCCGAGTAGGCCTCGACGGCCCAGGCCGGCCGCTGGCCGACCTCGCGCTCCAGGTCCTGCCGGAAGTCCTCGGTCAGGGACTCCATGCCGCAGTTCGTGTGGTGGATGAGCACGACGCTGCGGGTGCCGAGGGCCCGCTGGCTGATGGTCAGCGACCGGATGACGTCGTCGGTGACCACACCGCCCGCGTTACGGATCGTGTGGCAGTCGCCGAGCTCCAGGCCGAGCGCGGCGTGGAGGTCGAGGCGGGCGTCCATGCAGGCGACCACGGCGACGCGCAGCACGGGCCGCGCGTCCATGCCCGGGTCGGTGAACGCCTCCGCGTACCGGGTGTTCAGTCCGACGAGGCGATCGGTGACCGTTCCCTCGGAACCGGCTTCGGAAGCGTTGACGGAATCGGTCTCGGCGGAAGGCTGCGCAGAAGTCGACATGGAGACGACGTTAGTCGTCAGAACTGCTCCCGGCGTGCTGGGGAAGGGGACAAAGAACGTCAACCAGGCTTGTTGTGAGGTAACCCACAAGCCTCACGCGCAGGCACCCGACCGGGTGAGGTCGTGCCACCACCGAGGCGGTGCGACGCGCTGTGCGGTTCGTTGATCGGGACGGGATCGAATGGCAGGGTGGACTAAAGTGACGCGAAGTTACCGACACGCCTGCACATACCGCATATTCTTATACGTTTCGACTTCCCCGTGATGTGCGGCGTACGTGCGGCCCGGCCCTCTCCCGCTCGCGGTCGGCCGACGCCACTTCCCCGGCGCCGGCGGACCTCCCCTTCCGGGCGGGCGGGGACCGGACCGCACGTGCGGCCACACGGGACAGAGCCTGAGAGGGCGCTTTGAGCCAGACCCGACACGTCCCGGTGATGCTCCAGCGATGCCTGGACCTGTTGGCCCCGGCTCTGGAGGCGACAGGAACCCGGCCACCGGTCGTCGTCGACTGCACCCTCGGCCTCGGCGGACACAGCGAGGCCCTGCTCGCCGCCTTCCCCACGGCCCGGCTGGTCGCTCTCGACCGCGACAAGGAAGCGCTGCGGCTCTCGGGCGAGCGCCTCGCCCCGTACGGCGACCGCGCCACCCTGGTCCACGCCGTCTACGACGAACTGCCCGAGGTGCTGGACCGGCTGGGGATCCCCAAGGTCCAGGGCGTCCTCTTCGACCTCGGTGTCTCCTCCATGCAGCTGGACGAGGCCGACCGCGGCTTCGCCTACGCCCAGGACGCGCCGCTCGACATGCGCATGGACCAGACGACCGGCATCGGCGCGGCCGAGGTGCTCAACACCTACCCGCCGGGCGAACTCGTACGGATCCTGCGCGCGTACGGCGAGGAGAAGCAGGCCAAGCGCATCGTCTCGGCCGTCGTCCGCGAACGCGAGAAGGAACCCTTCAGCAACAGCGCCCGCCTCGTCGAGCTGATCCGCGACTCCCTGCCCCAGGCCGCCAAGCGCACCGGCGGCAATCCGGCCAAGCGCACCTTCCAGGCGCTCCGCATCGAGGTCAACGGCGAACTCACCGTCCTGGAGCGTGCCGTTCCGGCCGCGGTGGCGAGCCTGGCCGTCGGTGGCCGGATCGCCGTCCTCTCGTACCACTCGCTGGAGGACCGGCTCGTCAAGCAGGTCTTCGCGGCCGGCGCGGCCAACACGGCGCCGCCCGGACTGCCCGTCGTCCCCGAGCGCTACCAGCCCCGGCTCAAGCTGCTGACCCGCGGGGCCGAACTGCCCACGGAGGAAGAGGTCGCCGAGAACAGGCGGGCCGCCCCCGCCAGGCTGCGCGGCGCCCAGCGGATCCGCGAGGAAGAGCGATGAGCGGGCCCCGCCGGACCGTCAGGACGTGGACGTGGACGTGGACGTGGACGGTGGCGCCGCGGTGACCAGGACGGCCGAGCAGATGAAGGGGCGGGCCGGTCGGCTCGCCCGGCTGATGCCCTCGGGGCCGAGCACCGCCGCCCGCACCCCCTTCGTCCTGCTGGTCGTGCTGCTGCTCACCGGTGGCCTGATCTCGCTCCTGCTGCTGAACTCCGCGCTCAATGAAGGATCGTTCAGGCTGAGCAAGCTCAAGCGGGAGACCACCGAGCTCACCGACGAGCAGCAGGCCCTCCAGCGCGACGTCGACGGCTACGCCGAACCCGACGCCCTGGAGCGCCGGGCCAGGGAGCTCGGCATGGTGCCCGGCGGCAGCCCCGCCTTCCTTGACCCGGACGGCAGGGTCCGCGGGGTCCCCGAACGGGCCGACGCCCAGCCGGTCCCCACCGTGGCCCCCGAACCGGAGGCGAGCGCGGCCGAGCCGGCCTCACCGACCCCGTCCGCGCCGCCTGCCGCGTCCGTGCCGCCGGCCGCATCCTCCGCCACGCCGTCCACGAACCCGACCACACCGCTTCCGACGAGCTCCGGCAGGTGACGCAGTGCCGTCCAAGGAACCGCCGCGCCGCCGCGTACCCGGCCCCGCGCGTCCCCGTAACCCGGCGGGCGGATCGGGGCGTCCCCGCCCCGCCACCCGTCCCGAGGCACGCCGCCCCCGGCGCCCGGCCGCGGGGAAGCGGCGCGGCGGCTCCCCGCAGTCCATCCGCCTGGGCAGCCCACGTCCCCGGCTGCGCCTGATCAGCCTCTGTCTGACCCTCGTCATGCTGGCGTTCGTCGTACGGCTCCTCCAGGTCCAGGCGGTCGACGCGAGCACGTACGCCGCCAAGGCGGAGAAGAACCGCTACCTGGAGTACACGATCGCCGCCGAACGCGGCGAGATCACCGATCGCAGCGGCATCGCGCTGGCCACCAGCGTCGACGCGCACGACATCACGGCCGACCCGAAGATGTTCACGCCCGAGGACAGCAAGGCCCCGGACGCCCCCCAGCAGGCGGCCGCCCTCCTCGCCCCGATCCTCGGCAAGGAGGAGGCGGAGCTGGCGAAGAAGCTCTCGACCCCCAAGAGCCGCTACACGGTGCTCGCGCGGCGGCAGACTCCGCAGGTCTGGAAGCAGATCAAGGACCTCAAGTCCGTCTTCGCGGAGAAGGCCGCCGAGGACAAGGTGAACGGCGGCCCCGGTGCCAACGTGCTGGCCGGGGTCCTCCAGGAACCCACCACCAGGCGCGTGTACCCCAACGGGGACCTGGCCGCCGGGATACTGGGCTTCGTCAACGCCGAGGGCAAGGGCGGCGGCGGCCTGGAGGCGCAGCTGAACAAGCAGCTCCGGGGTGAGGACGGCAAGATCCGCTACGCCCAGGCCGGCGGGCGTCCCGTGCCGACCGCCGGCTCCACGGAGATCCCGGCCGTCGCCGGCACCGACGTCGAGCTGACGATCGACCGCGACATCCAGTGGGCGGCCCAGCGCGCCATCGCCGACCAGGTCCAGGAGTCCGACGCCGACCGCGGCTACGTGATCGTCCAGAACACGAAGACGGGTGAGGTGCTCGCCATGGCGAACGCCCCCGGCTACGACCCCAACGACCTCGCCCGGAGCAACTCGGCGGCCCTGGGCAACGCGGCCCTCCAGGACGTCTACGAACCCGGCTCCACCAGCAAGGTCATGTCCATGGCCGCGGTGCTGGAGGAGGGAGCCGCCACGCCCGGAACGCACGTCACGGTGCCCAACAGGCTCCACCGGGGCGACCGGCTCTTCCGTGACGACATCGACCACCCCACCTGGTACCTCACGCTCAACGGCGTACTCGCCAAATCGAGCAACATCGGCACCATCCTGGCCACCGGCCAGCTCGGGAAGACCCAGGCCGAGGCCAACAAGGTTCTGTACTCCTACCTGCGGAAATTCGGTCTCGGCAGCACCACGGGGCTCGACTACCCCGGCGAGTCGCCCGGCATCGTCGCCAAGCCCCAGGACTGGTCGACCTCGCAGCAGTACACGATCCCGTTCGGACAGGGGCTCTCGCTCAACGCCATGCAGGCCGCCTCGGTCTACTCGACCATCGCCAACGGCGGGGTCCGGGTCGAGCCGACCCTGGTGCGGGGCACCAAGGACGCCGGCGGCCGCTACGAGGCGTCCGAGGCACCCGAGCGCACCCGGGTGGTCAGCGAGAAGACGGCCAAGACCCTGGCGACGATGCTGGAGTCCGTCGTGGACGACCAGGAGGGCACCGGGACCAAGGCCCACATCCAGGGCTACCGGGTCGCGGGCAAGACCGGCACGGCCAACCGCGTCGACCCCGTGCGCGGCGTCTACAAGGGCTACACCGCGTCCTTCGCGGGTTTCGCCCCCGCGGACGACCCCCAGGTCACCGTCTACTGCGCCATCCAGAACCCGACCAAGGGCAGCTACTTCGGCGGCCAGATCTGCGGCCCGATCTACAAGAAGGTCATGGAGTTCGCCCTCAAGACGCTCCAGACACCTCCCTCCGGCAGCGATCCAGCCAGGCTGCCGGTGTCCTTCAAGCCCGGCGAGTGACTCGGGGGAACCCTCAGTGACGACCATCACCCCTGATCCCGGGAACCGGAACGAGAAGTACCGCAACCCCGGCCCCTCACTTCGCGAGAGGCCGGGTCCGCCCGGTACGCTCACCGCCGTGCCCCACGCTGATCAGTGCCAAACCACTCAGAAGGACGCGCCTGTGAACTACCCGGGAGCGCCCCGACCGGACCGGCTCAGGCCGACGTCCCTCGGAGAGCTGGCAGCCCGGCTCGGTGCCGGACCGCAGGATGCCGGTGAGGTCACCGGCATCACCCACGACTCCCGGGCCGTGCGCCCCGGGGACGTGTACGCGGCCCTGCCCGGTGCCCGCTTCCACGGCGCCGACTTCTCCGCCCAGGCCGCCGGCCTCGGAGCCGCCGCGATCCTCACCGACCCGTCGGGCGCCGAGCGCGCCGCCGCCACCGGTCTCCCGGTGCTCGTCACCGGCAACCCGCGCGGCCGGATGGGCGAGATCGCCGCCGAGATCTACGGACGGCCGGGCGTCGGCCTCCTCCAGATCGGGATCACCGGAACGTCCGGGAAGACCACCACGGCCTACCTCGTCGAGGGCGGGCTGCGCGGCGCCGGACGCAGCACCGGACTCATCGGCACCGTCGAGATGCGCATCGGTGACGAGCGCATCAAGTCCGAGCGCACCACCCCCGAAGCCACCGACCTCCAGGCCCTGTTCGCCGTCATGCGCGAACGCGGTGTCGAGGCGGTCGCCATGGAGGTCTCCAGCCACGCCCTGGTGCTCGGCCGGGTCGACGGCTGCGTCTTCGACGTCGCCGTCTTCAACAACCTCAGCCCGGAGCACATGGAGTTCCACTCCGGGATGGAGGACTACTTCCAGGCCAAGGCGCAGCTCTTCACCCCGCAGCGCAGCAAGCTCGGCGTCGTCAACTTCGACGACGAGTACGGGCGCAGGCTGGTGGACGAGGCGTCCGTCCCGGTCGTCACCTTCTCCGCGGAGGGCCACCCGGACGCCGAGTGGCGGGCCGAGGACGTGCAGGTCGGTCCCCAAGACAGCACCTTCACCGTGATCGGCCCCAAGGGCGAGCGGATCTCCGCCCGGGCCCCCCTGCCCGGCCCGTTCAACGTCGCCAACACGCTCGCCGCGATCGTCACCCTGGCCGTCGCGGGCGTCGACCCGCAGACCGCCGCCGACGGCGTCGCGGCCGTCCCGGGTGTCCCCGGACGGCTGGAACGCGTCGACGCCGGTCAGCCGTACCTCGCCGTCGTCGACTACGCGCACAAGACCGACGCCGTCGAATCGGTCCTGCGCTCCCTCCAGAAGGTCACCGAGGGCCGGGTGCACATCGTGCTCGGCTGCGGCGGCGACCGCGACACGACGAAGCGCGGGCCCATGGGCGCCGCTGCGGCACGGCTCGCCGACACCGCCGTACTGACCTCCGACAACCCCCGCTCCGAGGACCCGCTCGCGATCCTCGCCGCCATGCTCATCGGCGCGGCCGAGGTGCCCGTCCACGAGCGCGGCGAGGTGATCGTGGAGGCCGACAGGGCCGCCGCCATCGCCGCCGCGGTCGCCCGCGCGGAGCCCGGCGACACCGTGCTGGTGGCCGGAAAGGGACACGAGCAGGGCCAGGACATCCACGGAGTGGTACGCCCCTTCGACGACCGTCAGGTCCTCCGCGAGGCCATTGAGCGCTCTCCGGGGCGCACGAGCGCCGTGCGCGCCCCCGAGGACCTCGTACACACCCAGAACAACAGTCAGGGATGACCAAGTGATCGCCCTTTCCCTCGCCGAGATCGCCGGAATCGTCGGCGGGCAGCCGCACGACGTGCCGGACCTGTCCGCCGTCGTCACCGGCCCCGTCGTCATCGACTCCCGGGAGGTGCGGCAGGGCTCCCTGTTCGCCGCGTTCGCGGGCGAGCGGGTCGACGGCCACGACTTCGCGCGGGGCGCCGTGGAGGCCGGCGCGCTGGCCGTGCTCGCCGCCCGCCCCGTCGGCGTCCCGGCGATCGTCGTCGACGACGTCGTGGGAGCGCTCGGCGCCCTCGCCCGCGCAGCCGTCGAACGCCTCGGCACCACCGTCGTCGCGCTGACCGGTTCGGCGGGCAAGACGTCCACGAAGGACCTGATCGCCCAGCTGCTGGAGCGCAAGGCTCCCACCGTCTGGACGCCCGGCTCCCTCAACAACGAGATCGGCCTTCCGCTCACCGCGCTGCGCGCGACCCCCGAGACCCGCCACCTCGTGCTGGAGATGGGAGCGCGGGGCATCGGCCACATCCACTACCTCGCCGACCTGACACCGCCGCGGATCGGTCTGGTCCTCAACGTGGGCAGCGCCCACATCGGCGAGTTCGGCAGCCGCGAGGCGATCGCCCAGGCCAAGGGCGAGCTCGTGGAGGTCCTCCCCGAGGACGGCACCGCCGTCCTGAACGCCGACGACCCGCTCGTGCGCGCCATGGCATCCCGCACAAAAGCCCGGGTGCTCCTCTTCGGGGAGGCCCCGGATGCGGACGTACGGGGAGAGAACGTGCGGCTCACCGACGACGGCCGGCCTGCTTTCACGCTCCACACACCCACCGGGTGCAGCGACGTGACCTTGCGCCTGTACGGTGAGCACCACGTGTCGAACGCGCTCGCCGCGGCCGCCGTCGCCCATGAGTTGGGCATGTCCGTCACCGAGATCGCCGATGCGCTCTCCGAGGCGGGCACCCTCTCCCGCTGGCGCATGGAGGTCACCGAGCGTCCGGACGGTGTGACGGTCGTCAATGACGCCTACAACGCGAACCCCGAATCCATGAAGGCCGCACTCCGTGCGCTGGCCGCCATGGGCAGGGCCCGGCAGACGGGAGGGGGGCGCACGTGGGCGGTGCTCGGTCAGATGGCCGAGCTCGGTGACGCGTCGCTCGCCGAGCACGACGCGGTCGGACGGCTCGCCGTCCGGCTCAACGTCAGCAAGCTCGTCGCTGTCGGGGGGACAGAAGCCTCCTGGCTGCAACTGGGCGCATATAACGAGGGTTCGTGGGGTGAGGAGTCGGTGCACGTGTCCGACGCACAGGCGGCCGTCGACCTGTTGCGCAGTGAACTGCGCCCGGGAGACGTCGTGCTGGTGAAGGCGTCCCGGTCGGTCGGCCTGGAGAAGGTCGCCCTGGCACTGTTGGAGACGACCGAGGGCGAGGTCGCCGTCCGATGAGGCAGATCCTCTTCGCGGGGGCCATAGGGCTCTTCCTGACCCTGGTCGGTACCCCGCTGCTGATCAAACTTCTGGCCCGCAAGGGCTACGGGCAGTTCATCCGGGACGACGGCCCGCGTACCCACGGCAGCAAGAAGGGCACTCCCACCATGGGTGGGATCGCCTTCATCCTGGCGACGATCATCGCGTACGTCCTGGCCAAGGTGATCACCGGCGAGGAGATGCGCTTCTCCGGCGTCCTCGTCCTGTTCCTGATGGCGGGCATGGGCCTCGTCGGCTTCCTCGACGACTACATCAAGATCGTCAAGCAGCGCTCGCTCGGTCTGCGGGCCAAGGCGAAGATGGCCGGACAGCTGATCGTCGGCATCGCCTTCGCGGTGCTCTCGCTCCAGTTCGCCGACCTCCGGGGCAACACCCCGGCATCGACGCGGCTCTCCTTCGTCGAGGACTTCGGCTGGTCCATCGGACCGGTGCTGTTCGTCGTCTGGGCGCTCTTCATGATTCTCGCGATGTCGAACGGCGTGAACCTGACGGACGGTCTGGACGGCCTGGCCACCGGCGCGTCGGTGATGGTCTTCGGCGCCTACACCTTCATCGGGCTGTGGCAGTTCCAGGAGTCCTGCGCCAACGCGACGACCCTGACCAACCCGGAAGCCTGTTTCGAGGTGAGAGACCCGCTCGACCTCGCGGTCGTCGCCTCGGCCCTGATGGGCGCCTGCTTCGGCTTCCTGTGGTGGAACACCTCGCCCGCGAAGATCTTCATGGGTGACACCGGTTCGCTCGCCCTCGGCGGCGCGCTCGCCGGACTCGCGATCTGCTCCCGCACCGAGTTCCTGATGGCCATCCTCGGCGGCCTCTTCGTGATGATCACCATGTCCGTGGTCATCCAGGTCGGCTCCTTCAAGATGACCGGCAAGCGGGTCTTCCGCATGGCCCCGCTCCAGCACCACTTCGAACTCAAGGGGTGGTCCGAAGTCCTTGTCGTGGTCCGCTTCTGGATCATCCAGGGCATGTGCGTGATCGTCGGCCTCGGCCTCTTCTACGCGGGATGGGCAGCCAAGAAGTGAGCAACGTGGACTGGCAGGGCAAGCACGTCACGGTCGCCGGGCTCGGCGTCAGCGGGATCCCCGCCGCCCGTGCCCTGCACGAGCGGGGGGCCCTCGTCACCGTCGTCAACGACGGCGACGACGAGCGTTCCCGCACGCAGGCGGCCGAACTGGAGGCGCTCGGCATCACCGTGCGCCTCGGCGACGGCGACACCCTGCCCCCGTCCACCGAGCTCGTGGTCACGGCCCCCGGCTGGAAGCCCGGCAAGCCGCTCTTCCAGGCAGCCGCCGAGGCGGACGTCCCCGTCTGGGGCGACGTCGAACTCGCCTGGCGGCTGCGGGGACCCGGGGCGGCGCCCTGGCTCGCGGTCACCGGCACCAACGGCAAGACCACGACCGTCCGGATGCTCGCCTCGATCCTCGAGGCTGCCGGGCTGCGCACGGCCGCCGTCGGCAACATCGGGGTCTCCCTGCTGGACGCGGTGCTCGGCGACGAGACGTACGACGTCCTCGCCGTCGAGCTCTCCAGCTACCAGCTCCACTGGGCGCCCTCACTGCGCGCCCACTCCGGAGCCGTGCTCAACCTGGCCCCCGACCACCTCGACTGGCACGGCTCCATGGCCGGTTACGCCGCCGACAAGGGCCGGATCTACGAGGGCAACTCCGTCGCCTGCGTCTACAACGCGCAGGACCCGGCGACGGAGGACCTCGTGCGCGAGGCCGACGTCGAGGAGGGGTGCCGGGCCATCGGCTTCACCCTCGGCACGCCGGGCCCCTCCCAGCTCGGGGTGGTCGACGGCATCCTCGTCGACCGGGCCTTCGTCGCCAACCGCCAGAAGCAGGCGCAGGAGCTCGCCGAGGTCGGCGACGTCAACCCGCCGGCCCCGCACAACATCGCCAACGCCCTCGCAGCGGCAGCGCTGGCCCGCGCCTTCGGCGTGGCGCCCGCCGCCGTGCGCGACGGGCTGCGGGCCTTCCGCCCCGACGCCCACCGCATCGAACACGTCGCCGACGTCGCCGGTGTCACGTACATCGACGACTCCAAGGCCACCAACACCCACGCCGCCGAGGCCTCCCTCGCGGCCTACGACCCGATCGTGTGGATCGCCGGAGGGCTCGCCAAGGGCGCCACCTTCGACGAGCTGGCCGGCGGAGCCGCGAAGCGGCTGAGGGGCGTGGTGCTGATGGGCGCCGACCGGGCGCTGATCCGTGAAGCCCTGGCGCGACACGCCCCCGAGGTACCGGTGGTCGACCTCGACCGGACCGACACTGGGGCGATGTCCGCAGCTGTCCGCGAAGCGGCACGGCTGGCCCTGCCGGGTGACACGGTCCTGCTGGCCCCGGCCTGCGCCTCGATGGACATGTTCGTCAACTACAACAAGCGCGGCGAGGCGTTCGCGGACGCGGTCCGCGAACTCGCCGACGAGAGCGCCTGACGGGCCCGGTCTCCGCGTCGTACCGTCCCGGAGGACCTGAACCGTCCGGGGACCCGGCCACGAGCAGCGCCGCCACGGGCCCGGGCGCCCGGTGGCAGCCCCGGGCACGAGCAGTGGAGGGGACAGCGACAATGCCGGCCGACGAGAGCTCAGCCGCGCGCGGAGCCGACCGCTCACGGGCGTCCGTGGCGATCAGCCGGGCGCTCACCCCGCCCCTGCTCGCCGGACCGCTGCCGGCGGGCCCCGGGCCCCTCAGGGGGCTCGTGCTGCGCAGCCGGCCCGCCACCGGCCCCCGGCGGCCCTCCGTGCCGCGTGGCGGTACAGGAGGGGGCACCCCGCCCCGGCCGCGCAGGGGCGCCGGGGTGCGGCGGATGTATGAGCAGGCGCGACGGGCCTGGGACCGCCCCCTGACCGCGTACTACCTGATCCTCGGATCGAGCCTGCTCATCACCGTGCTCGGCCTCGTCATGGTCTACTCCGCCTCGATGATCAAGGCGCTGGAACTGGCACGGCCCGGGACGTACTTCTTCCGCAAGCAGTTCCTCGCGGCCGTCATCGGGGCCGGCCTGATGTTGCTGGCCTCCAGGATGCCCGTCAAGCTCCACCGGGCGCTCGCCTACCCGCTGCTCATGGGCACGGTCTTCCTGATGGTCCTGGTCCAGGTGCCGGGGATAGGGATGTCGGTCAACGGCAACCAGAACTGGATCTACCTCGGCGGCCCCTTCCAGCTCCAGCCCAGCGAATTCGGCAAGCTCGCCCTGATCCTCTGGGGCGCGGACCTGCTCGCCCGCAAACAGGACAAGCGGCTCCTCGCCCAGTGGAAGCACATGCTGGTCCCGCTGGTCCCGGTGGCGTTCATGCTGCTCGGACTGATCATGCTCGGCGGTGACATGGGCACCGCGATCATCCTCACCGCGATCCTCTTCGGCCTGCTCTGGCTGGCCGGCGCACCCACCCGGCTCTTCGCCGGGGTGCTCGCCTTCGCCGTCCTCATCGGATTCGTGCTCATCAAGACCAGCCCCAACCGGATGTCCCGGCTCGGGTGCATCGGCGCGTCCGAACCCGGCCCCGGCGACTCGTGCTGGCAGGCGGTGCACGGAATCTACGCGCTGGCATCCGGCGGATGGTTCGGTTCCGGGCTGGGTGCGAGTGTGGAAAAATGGGGTCAACTTCCCGAGCCGCACACCGACTTCATCTTCGCCATCACCGGGGAGGAACTGGGCCTGGCGGGGACGCTGTCGGTGCTGGCCCTCTTCGCGGCTCTAGGCTATGCGGGTATCCGCGTGGCCGGACGCACGGAGGACCCCTTCGTGAGGTACGCAGCGGGAGGCGTGACCACCTGGATCACGGCGCAGGCCGTGATCAACATCGGTGCGGTGCTCGGCCTGTTGCCGATCGCCGGTGTCCCGCTTCCGCTGTTCTCCTACGGGGGTTCGGCGCTGCTGCCGACCATGTTCGCTGTCGGGCTCATGATCGCCTTCGCGCGTGAGGACCCTGCGGCGAGAGCGGCCCTGGCCATGCGGAGGCCCGGGGTCAGATGGAAGACGATGAGACGGCGCGTCATGAAGCGTCCGTCCGGAGAGCGGTGAATTTCGGTGCATGTCGTACTCGCCGGCGGGGGGACCGCCGGGCACATCGAGCCCGCGCTTGCCCTCGCAGACGCCCTGCGGAGGCAGGACCCGACCGTGGGAATCACTGCCCTCGGCACGGAGCGCGGACTCGAGACCAGGCTCGTACCCGAGCGGGGGTACGACCTGGCACTGATCCCTGCCGTACCGCTGCCGCGGAAGCCCACGCCCGAGCTGATCACCGTCCCGGGGCGGCTGCGCGGCACCATCAAGGCCGCCGAGCAGATCCTGGAGCGCACGAAGGCGGACTGCGTGGTCGGCTTCGGCGGCTACGTCGCCCTGCCCGGCTACCTGGCGGCCAAGCGCGTCGGGGTCCCGATCGTCGTCCATGAGGCCAACGCGAGGCCGGGACTGGCCAACAAGATCGGCTCGCGGTACGCCCACGGGGTCGCCGTCTCCACCCCCGACAGCAAGCTGCGCGGCGCCCGCTACATCGGCATCCCGCTCCGGCGCACCATCGCCACCCTGGACCGGGCCCGGGTCCGCCCGGAGGCGCGTGCGGCCTTCGGCCTCGACCCCAACCTGCCGACGCTGCTGGTCTCCGGCGGCTCGCAGGGCGCCCGGCACCTCAACGAGGTCGTCACGCGGATCGCGCCGCTGCTCCAGCGGTCCGGGATCCAGATCCTCCACGTGGTCGGTCCGAAGAACGAATTGCCGCGTATCGACAACATGCCCGGGATGCCGCCCTACATCCCGGTACCGTACGTGGACCGGATGGACCTCGCGTACGCCGCGGCCGACATGATGCTCTGCCGCGCGGGCGCGATGACCGTCGCCGAGCTCTCCGCCGTCGGGCTGCCCGCCGCATACGTCCCGTTGCCGATCGGCAACGGCGAACAGCGGCTCAACGCCCAGCCGGTGGTCAACGCCGGCGGCGGCCTGCTGGTCGACGACGCGGCGCTCACCCCGGAATGGGTGCAGGGCAACGTCCTTCCGGTGCTCTCGGATCCGCACCGGCTGTACGAGATGTCCCGTGCCGCCGCGGAGTTCGGGCGACGGGACGCCGACGACCTGCTCGTCGGCATGGTGTACGAGGCGATTGCCGCACGCCGCCAGGCGTGAGGCGGTGCGGACCCGGGGCGTGCGCCCCGGGTCCGGCGAAGGAGCGAGCGTGGCCGGACCGACCACCGCCCAGCGCGGCGAGGCGGGGCGGGCCGACACCCCGGCCCGCCCGCCGCACATCGGCCCCGAGGGGCGACGGCTGACCGGTCGTACCCGACTGGTCCTGGCCGCACTTGGCCTCGTGCTGACCGCGGCCGCCACCGTATGGGTGCTCTACGGATCGTCCTGGCTGAGGCTGGAGCGGGTGACGACCACCGGCACCGGCGTCCTGACCCGGAGCGAGGTGGAGGCCGCGGCGGCCGCCCCGGTCGGATCGCCGCTCGTCTCCGTCGACACCGACGCGATCGCCGAGCGGTTGCGCCGCAAGCTGCCTCGTATCGACTCGGTGGATGTCGTACGGTCATGGCCGCACGGTGTCAGTCTCGACGTGACCGAACGAAAGCCGGTCCTGCTGGTGGAGAAGGGCGAGAAGTTCGTCGAAGTGGACGCGAAGGGTGTGCGCTTCGCCACTGTGGACGAGGCGCCCCCGCACGTGCCGCTCCTGGAGCTGGCGCCCGACCGGTCCGCGAGCCTGCGCCGCTTCGGCGGTGACCGTCTGGTGCGGGCGGCCGTCCGCGTCGCGGGGGACCTCCCGGCGAGGATCGCGGGGCAGACCCGGGTCGTGCGGACCACGTCGTACGACTCCACCGTCCTGGAACTGACAGGGGATCGCACGGTGATGTGGGGCAGCAGTGAGGAGGGGACCGCGAAGGCGCGGGTGCTCACCGCTCTCATGAAAGCGTCCCCCAAAGCGGGACACTTCGACGTGAGTGCCCCCACCGCCCCTGCGGCGTCGAAGAGTTGACGCACGTTTGGCCTGGCCAGCCCCCTGGTTGGTCAGCGCTACGGGTGATCACATAGGGTGAAAAGAAAAACGGGAGGTTCGGCGTGTTCGTTGAACGTGCGCCACTTGTCGACTTAGTGTCCTGTTCGGAAGAGTCCAAGAAGCAGACACACTGGTAACCCTAAACTTGAACGTTAGGGTTTGGGTCGGCGTCCGGACCGACCCAATCGGCATCCGTCGTCGCGGCGGGACTACCGCGAAGCGACGACACGTAACTCGAGGCGAGAGGCCTTCGACGTGGCAGCACCGCAGAACTACCTCGCAGTCATCAAGGTCATCGGTGTCGGCGGCGGTGGTGTCAATGCCATCAACCGAATGATCGAGGTCGGTCTCAAGGGCGTCGAGTTCATCGCGATCAACACCGATGCGCAAGCACTGTTGATGAGCGACGCCGACGTCAAGCTCGACGTCGGCCGTGAACTCACCCGTGGCCTCGGCGCCGGGGCGAACCCGGCCGTCGGTCGTAAGGCGGCAGAGGACCACCGTGAGGAGATCGAGGAGGTCCTCAAGGGGGCCGACATGGTCTTCGTCACCGCCGGAGAAGGCGGCGGCACCGGCACCGGCGGCGCACCCGTCGTCGCCAACATCGCCCGCTCGCTGGGCGCCCTGACGATCGGTGTGGTCACCCGCCCGTTCACCTTCGAGGGCCGGCGACGCGCGAACCAGGCGGAGGACGGCATCGCCGAGCTCCGCGAAGAGGTCGACACCCTCATCGTCATTCCCAACGACCGGCTGCTGTCCATCTCGGACCGCCAGGTCAGCGTGCTCGACGCGTTCAAGTCGGCCGACCAGGTGCTGCTCTCGGGTGTCCAGGGCATCACCGACCTCATCACCACCCCCGGCCTGATCAACCTCGACTTCGCCGACGTCAAGTCGGTCATGTCCGAGGCCGGATCGGCGCTCATGGGCATCGGCTCCGCCCGCGGCGACGACCGCGCGGTGGCCGCCGCGGAGATGGCGATCTCCTCGCCGCTCCTCGAGGCGTCCATCGACGGCGCGCGTGGTGTCCTGCTCTCCATCTCCGGCGGCAGCGACCTCGGTCTCTTCGAGATCAACGAGGCCGCGCAGCTGGTGAGCGAGGCGGCCCACCCGGAGGCGAACATCATCTTCGGCGCGGTCATCGACGACGCCCTGGGCGACGAGGTGCGGGTCACCGTCATCGCCGCGGGCTTCGACGGGGGACAGCCGCCGGCCCGCCGGGAGAACGTCCTCGGGGCGGGCGCCGGCAAGCGTGAGGAGCCGGCCCCGCCGGCCCGGAACGCGGAGCCCGCCCGTCAGACCGGTGGACTGGGCTCCGTGCCCCCGCGCGAGGAGTCCCCGGCGCAGGCCGAGCCGGCGCCGGCGGCCAACGAGACCTCGCTGCCGCAGGTCTCCCCGCCGCACGTCCCGACGGCCCGTCCCTACCAGGACAACCAGGCCGAAGAGCTGGACGTACCGGACTTCTTGAAGTGATAGGTCCGCAGCACGCGGCGCGAGCCGCGGAGTCTTCGGCGGGCGGCGCCCACTTCGCCTTCACCGACAGGTGGGGCGGAGTGAGCGCCGTTCCGTACGAGGAGCTCAACCTCGGCGGCGCGGTCGGTGACGACCCCGCCGCCGTCGGCACGAACCGTGCGCGCGCGGCCCGTTCCCTCGGTCTCGACCCGGCCCGCGTGGTCTGGATGAACCAGGTGCACGGGCGCGACGTCGCCGTGGTCGACGGCCCCTGGGCCGACGCGTCCACCCCCTCGGGCATTCCTGCCGTGGACGCCGTGGTGACGGCGCGGCGGGGACTCCCGCTCGCGGTACTCACCGCGGACTGCACCCCCGTGCTGCTCGCCGATCCGGTGGCCGGTGTGGCCGCCGCCGCCCATGCCGGGCGGCCCGGTCTGGTCGCGGGGGTCGTTCCCGCCGCGGTCGAGGCCATGATCACACTCGGTGCCGAACCGTCCCGGATCGTCGCGCACACCGGACCGGCCGTCTGCGGGCGGTGCTACGAGGTTCCGGAGCAGATGCGCGCGGAGGTCGCCGAGGTCGTCCCGGCCTCCTGGTCGGAGACCAGCTGGGGCACACCCGCGGTGGACGTCACGGCCGGAGTCCACGCCCAGCTGGAGCAGCTCGGCGTCGGCGACCGGCACAGCTCGCCGTTCTGCACCCTGGAATCGGGCGACCACTTCTCCTACCGCCGCGACCGCACCACGGGGCGGCTCGCCGGATATGTCTGGTTGGACTGATAGGGCATGACGGATCGCAAGGCTCAACTCGCGGCGAACCTGGCACAGGTGGAGGAACGCATTGCCTCCGCCTGTCTCTCGGCCGGCCGCAAGCGCGAAGAAGTGACCCTCATCGTGGTCACCAAGACCTACCCCGCGAGCGACGTGCGCATTCTTCACGGACTCGGTGTGCGTCACGTCGCGGAGAACCGTGACCAGGACGCGGCGCCGAAAGCCACGGCATGTGCGGATCTGTCGCTCACGTGGCACTTTGTCGGGCAGTTGCAGACCAACAAGGTCCGCTCCGTGACCGGTTATGCCGATGTGGTGCAGTCCGTGGACCGGGTGAAGCTGGTCACGGCCCTGTCGGCGGCGGCGGTCAGGGACGGGCGTGAGCTCGGCTGCCTCATCCAGGTCGCCCTCGACGCGGAGAGCGGCGAACGAGGTGACCGGGGCGGCGTCGCACCGGACGCGATCGAGGAGTTGGCCGCGGCGGTGGAATCGGCCGAGGGGCTCACGCTCCAGGGCCTGATGACCGTCGCCCCGCTCGCCGGCCCCTACGCCGGCCGGCAACGGGCCGCGTTCGACCGCCTGATGGAAATCTCATCCCGCCTGCGCGGGAACCATCCGGCTGCGAACATGGTCTCTGCTGGGATGAGCGCGGATCTCGAGGACGCGGTTGCGGCCGGAGCGACACATGTACGCGTCGGTACGGCGGTACTCGGAGTCCGACCCCGGCTCGGGTAACGTCGCGAAGCAAGTCGGACCACAGCAGAAAATATGGTCATTCCCGCGTGACGCGGGTGGGCCGGAGTGGATCTCGGGCACTTGGTGACACGAATGCCGATCCACCACAGAGCGGAGGACTCGGAGCATGGCCGGCGCGATGCGCAAGATGGCGGTCTACCTCGGCCTCGTGGAGGACGATGGGTACGACGGTCCGGGGTTCGACCCCGACGACGAATTCGAACCCGAGCCGGAGCCCGAGCGCGACCGGCGGCGGCACCAGCCCGTGCATCCGGTGGAGCGGGAACGGGACGAACCGGTGCGAGCGGTGCAGCCCCCCGCTCCGCGGGAGCCGGTTCAGCTCCCGGCGGAAAGCGGACGACCCGCCCGAATCGCACCCGTGGCATCCATCACACCTGACCGCCCGAACATGGAGAAGAACGCACCGGTGATCATGCCCAAGGTCGTGTCCGAGCGGGAGCCCTACCGGATCACCACGCTGCACCCCAGGACCTACAACGAGGCCCGTACCATCGGGGAACACTTCCGCGAGGGCACTCCGGTGATCATGAACCTCACGGAGATGGACGACACGGACGCGAAGCGACTTGTCGACTTTGCCGCGGGACTCGTCTTCGGCCTCCATGGCAGCATTGAGCGTGTGACGCAGAAGGTGTTCCTGTTGTCGCCTGCTAACGTCGATGTCACGGCGGAGGACAAGGCCCGCATCGCAGAGGGCGGGTTCTTCAACCAGAGCTGAGAACACCGGGAACAAACCCGGCCGGGAGGCCGGGGGCTACGAGAGCCAGGGGAGAGGGAAACGCGGGACATGGGCGTCGCACTGGATGTGGTCTATATCGCGCTGATGTGTTTCCTCATCGTGCTGATCTTCCGGCTGGTCATGGACTATGTCTTCCAGTTCGCACGTTCATGGCAGCCAGGCAAGGCGATGGTGGTCGTTCTCGAGGGCACTTACACTGTCACGGATCCACCACTGAAGCTTCTGCGGCGGTTCATACCGCCGTTGCGTCTCGGGGGCGTGGCACTTGACCTGTCCTTCTTCGTTCTGATGATCATCGTCTACATTCTGCTCAGCCTTGTGGGCAAGCTAGCGAGCAGCGTGTGAACGATACGGTCTTGCCGACTGCCGACGACTACGTAGAGGTGAAGAAGAGATGCCGCTGACCCCCGAGGACGTGCGGAACAAGCAGTTCACGACCGTCCGCCTCCGAGAAGGCTATGACGAGGACGAGGTCGATGCCTTCCTCGACGAGGTCGAATCGGAACTGACGCGTCTGCTCCGTGAGAACGAGGACCTGCGCGCCAAGCTGGCCGCCGCCACGCGTGCGGCCGCGCAGAACCAGCAGCAGCAGGGAATGCGCAAACCCCCGGAGCAGCAGGAACGGCCAGGGGCTCCGGTGCCCGCCGCCATATCTGGTCCGCCGGTACAGCAGCAGCAGCAGCCCCCGCAGATGGGTCCCCCCCAGCTGCCCGGTGGCGCTCCGCAGCTGCCTGCCGGTCCCAGCGGCCATGGCCCCCAGGGTGGCCACGGTCCCGGTCCGCAGGGCCCGCACGGCCCCGGCCCGATGCAGGGCGGTCCCATGGGTGGCCCGATGGGCGGCCCCATGGGCGGTCACGCTCCCCAGCAGCAGCAGCAGCAGCAGCAGCAGCAGATGCAGCAGATGCAGCAGCAGCAGATGCAGCAGCCCGGTCAGGGCCCTGGCGGCGACAGCGCCGCCCGTGTCCTCTCCCTCGCACAGCAGACCGCTGACCAGGCGATCGCGGAGGCCCGTTCCGAGGCCAACAAGATCGTCGGCGAGGCGCGGAGCCGTGCCGAGGGCCTCGAGCGTGACGCCCGTGCCAAGGCGGACGCCCTGGAGCGGGACGCGCAGGAGAAGCACCGCGTGGCGATGGGCTCGCTGGAGTCGGCCCGCGCGACGCTGGAGCGCAAGGTCGAGGACCTGCGTGGCTTCGAGCGCGAGTACCGGACCCGTCTGAAGTCCTACCTGGAGAGCCAGCTGCGTCAGCTGGAGACCCAGGCGGACGACTCGCTGGCTCCGCCGCGGACCCCCGCCGCCGCCTCGCTGCCGCCGTCGCCTTCGCTGGCTCCGGCCGGTGCGGGTGCGATGGGGCACACCATGGGCGGCAACCACGGTGGCCACGGCAGCCAGCAGATGGGCGGCGGCAACCAGTCGATGGGCGGTGGCCCCTCGTACGGTGGCGGCCAGCAGCAGATGTCGCCCGCGATGACGCAGCCGATGGCACCGGTGCGGCCGCAGGCGCCGCAGCCGATGCAGCAGGCGCCGTCGCCGATGCGTGGGTTCCTGATCGACGAGGACGACAACTGATCGGTTCGCGCTCGCAGAGCGCGTAGCCGTCGGCAGGCAGAGGGCCGGGCCCCGGGGTTTCCCCGGGGCCCGGCCCTCTGCCGTGCCCGGTTCGCGGCGGGGCGGGGCCGCTGCGCGTGGCTGATCCCCTCCCCGCCCCTTCCCGTAACCGGGGCTCCGCCCCGGACCCCGCTCCTCAATCGCCGGAGGGGCTTGAAAGGGGGCCGGGGTGAGGGCTCTGCCCCGGGCCCTGCTCCTGGATCGCCGGAGGGGCTTGAGGAGCGGGGCGAGCTGGGGGGCTCCGCCCCGGACCCCGCTCCTTGATCGCCGGAGGGGCTTGAAAGGGGGCCGGGATGGGGGCTCTGCCCCGGGCCCTGCTACTCGATCGCCGGAGGGGCTAGAAAGCCATCGCCGGAAAGGCTTGGGCGGGGCTGCCGGAAGGGGGGCAGGGGACGGCGTGTCGTGCGTAGACGGAAAGGGCCCCTCCGGCAGGTTCTGCCGGAGGGGCCCTGGGGCGTGCTGGTTACGTGGTCGTCCTGCGCAGGCGGAACGTGAGGGCCAGGCCCTCGTCCTCGAACGGGGCGCCGTACGTGTCGTCCGCCTCACCCTGCGCGTAGTCCAGGGCCAGGACCTCGTCCGCGATCAGCGTCGCGTGCGCGGTCAGGGCCTCGGCCGTCTCCGCGGAGGCCGACGTCCAGCGGACCGCGATCCGGTCCGCCACGTCCAGTCCGCTGTTCTTGCGCGCCTCCTGGATCAGCCGGATCGCGTCACGGGCCAGTCCCGCGGCCCGCAGCTCCGGGGTGATCTCCAGGTCCAGGGCGACCGTCGCGCCCGAGTCGGACGCCACCGACCACCCTTCCCGCGGGGTCTCCGTGATGATGACCTCGTCGGGGGCGAGGGTGATCTGTTCGCCGTCGACCTCGACCGCGGCCGTGCCCTCACGCAGGGCCAGCGACAGCGCCGCCGCGTCGGCGTTCGCGACGGCCTTGGCCACCGCCTGGACGCCCTTGCCGAACCGCTTGCCCAGCGCGCGGAAGTTCGCCTTGGCCGTGGTGTCGACCAGCGAGCCGCCGACCTCGGAGAGCGAGGCCAGGGAGGAGACGTTGAGCTCCTCGGTGATCTGGGCGCGCAGCTCCGGCGTGAGCGTCTCGAAGCCCGTGGCCGCGACCAGGGCGCGCGACAGCGGCTGGCGGGTCTTGACCCCCGACTCGGCGCGCGTGGCCCGTCCGAGCTCCACGAGGCGGCGTACGAGTGCCATCTGCGAGGAGAGCGCGGGGTCGATCGACGCCGGGTCCGCCTTCGGCCAGGACGACAGGTGCACCGACTCCGGGGCGTCCGGGGCGACGGGCACGATCAGGTCCTGCCAGACCCGCTCGGTGATGAACGGGGTCAGCGGGGCCATCAGCCGGGTGACCGTCTCCACGACCTCGTGCAGCGTGCGCAGCGCCGCCTTGTCGCCCTGCCAGAAGCGGCGGCGCGAGCGACGGACGTACCAGTTGGACAGGTCGTCGACGAACGCGGAGAGCAGCTTGCCGGCGCGCTGGGTGTCGTAACCCTCCAGCGCGGCGGTGACCTCCTCCACCAGGGTGCCGAGCTCGCTCAGCAGCCAGCGGTCCAGGACCGTGCGGTCGGCGGGTGCCGGATCGGCCGCCGACGGTGCCCAGTTCGACGTACGGGCGTAGAGGGCCTGGAAGGCCACCGTGTTCCAGTACGTGAGGAGCGTCTTGCGGACGACCTCCTGGATCGTCCCGTGGCCCACGCGGCGTGCCGCCCACGGGGAGCCGCCCGCCGCCATGAACCAGCGCACCGCGTCGGCACCGTGCTGGTCCATCAGCGGGATCGGCTGGAGGATGTTGCCCAGGTGCTTGGACATCTTCCGGCCGTCCTCGGCGAGGATGTGGCCCAGGCAGACCACGTTCTCGTACGACGACTTGTCGAAGACCAGCGTCCCGACCGCCATGAGGGTGTAGAACCAGCCCCGGGTCTGGTCGATCGCCTCGGAGATGAACTGCGCCGGGTAGCGGCTCTCGAAGATCTCCTTGTTCTTGTACGGGTAGCCCCACTGCGCGAACGGCATCGAACCCGAGTCGTACCAGGCGTCGATGACCTCCGGGACGCGGTACGCCTCCAGTTGGCAGCTCTCGTGCGAGCAGGTGAACGTGATCTCGTCGATGAACGGACGGTGCGGGTCCAGCTCCGACTGGTCGCGGCCGGTCAGCTCGGAGAGCTCGGCGCGGGAGCCGACACAGGTCAGGTGGCCGTCCTCGCAGCGCCAGATGGGCAGCGGGGTGCCCCAGTAGCGGTTGCGCGACAGCGCCCAGTCGACGTTGTTGTTCAGCCAGTCACCGAAGCGGCCGTTCTTGACCGACTCCGGGAACCAGTTGGTCTTCTCGTTCTCCTGGAGGAGCCGGTCCTTGACCGCGGTGGTGCGGATGTACCAGGACGGCTGCGCGTAGTACAGCAGGGCCGTGTGGCAGCGCCAGCAGTGCGGGTAGCTGTGCTCGTACGGGACGTGGCGGAAGAGCTTGCCGCGCGCGTCCAGGTCCTCGGTGAGGGCCTCGTCGGCCTTCTTGAAGAAGACGCCGCCGACCAGCGGGAGGTCCTCCTCGAAGGTGCCGTCGGGGCGGACCGGGTTCACCACCGGCAGGTTGTACGCCTTGCAGACCAGGAGGTCGTCGGCGCCGAACGCGGGGGACTGGTGGACCAGACCCGTGCCGTCCTCGGTCGTGACGTACTCGGCGTTGACGACGAAGTGCGCCTCGCTCGGGAACTCGACGAGCTGGAAGGGGCGCTCGTACGTCCAGCGTTCCATCTCACGGCCGGTGAAGGTCTCACCGGTGAGCTCCCAGCCCTCGCCGAGGGCCTTCCCGACCAGCGGCCGGGCCACGACGAGCTTCTCCACGCCGTCCGTCGCGACCACGTAGTCGACGTCGGGGTGCGCGGCGACGGCGGTGTTGGACACGAGGGTCCAGGGGGTCGTCGTCCAGACGAGCAGCGCGGCCTCGCCGGCCAGCGGTCCGCTCGTCAGGGGGAAGCGTACGAAGACCGAGGGGTCGACGACCGTCTCGTAGCCCTGGGCGAGCTCGTGGTCCGAGAGGCCGGTGCCGCAGCGGGGGCACCAGGGGGCGACGCGGTGGTCCTGGACCAGCAGGTCCTTGTTGAAGATCTCCTTCAGCGACCACCACACGGAGTCGACGTACTCCGGGTCCATCGTGCGGTAGGCGTCGTCGAGGTCGACCCAGTACCCCATACGGGTCGTGAGCTCGGTGAACGCGTCGGTGTGACGGGTCACGGACTCACGGCACCTGGCGTTGAACTCGGCGATGCCGTACGCCTCGATGTCCTTCTTGCCGTTGAAGCCCAGCTCCTTCTCCACCGCGAGCTCGACCGGCAGCCCGTGGCAGTCCCAGCCGGCCTTGCGGCCCACGTGGTAGCCCTGCATGGTGCGGAAGCGCGGGAAGACGTCCTTGAAGACGCGGGCCTCGATGTGGTGGGCCCCGGGCATGCCGTTGGCGGTCGGCGGACCCTCGTAGAAGACCCACTCGGGGCGGCCCTCGGACTGTTCGAGGCTCTTGGTGAAGACCTTGTTGTCGCGCCAGAAGTCGAGCACGGCGTGCTCGAGGGCGGGCAGGTCGACCTGGGCGGGTACCTGGCGGTACTGCGGCGATGTCATGTGCGGGCTTCCTCCGGCGGACGTCTTCCACTTCCGTCGGAGGGACGAGAACCGGATCGGCTCCCGCGGTACCACCCTCCTTGGCCCCGGGCGTACGCCCGTGGCCCCCTCATTGGGGTCGCGATGCCGGGTCTAGTCGCCTCGTGTCCGTGGGCGGGCCCACGGTCCGAGGCTTTCTTCCGGCGGCTCCGGGGTGATCTTCACGGCGCGCTCGCCCCCGGGCTCCCACCGTCCCCGGGTCGCTCCTGGCTGCGTACGACGCTACTCGTCCCGTCCATGCCTCTCGCTGCGGCCAGTGTACGGGCCCGTGCGGGCGGCGGCCGACCGGTTTTCGGGGCGGCGGCCCGCGGTAAGGGCTTGCACCCGAATGGCCAGTCGGGACGCGGGGAGTCCTGGAGAGCGTGCGCGGGCGGATTACCGCGCGGGGAGCTGGGCACAACGGTTGCAGGCGCGCCACTGCCCGGCCGCGGGGAGGGGCGACCGGCGGCGTGCCCCGTTGCCGTGGGGCTGGGGTCGATTTATCGTCCCAGCACGATTCGCGTGCAAGATCACAATATGTGAAGGGGCCGCGGCCATGGTGGCGAAGAAGACCGCCGTATCGAGAACGGCGTCCGAGAGTTCCACGGCTGCGGCTGCCGAGGAGGAGACCGGGAGCGCGGGCGAGGAGGACGGTCCGGAGACGGACCAGGAGAAGCCGGCCGCGAAGAAGAGCGCGGCCAGGAAGACCGCGGCGAAGAAGACCGCGGCGAAGAAGAGCGCAGCCAAGAAGGCGTCGAAGACGGCAACGGGGGCGGCCCGGGCCGCCGAGCAGACAGGAGCCCACACGGTGGCAGCCAAGAAGAGCGCGGCAGGGACCACGGCAGGAGAGGGCACCGCGACAGCGACGGCGCCCGGAGACCTCGCGGTCAGGCCGGGGGAGGACCCCTGGACCCCGGAGGAGGTCGACGCGGCCCGTACCGAGCTGACCGGCGAGGTCCTCAGACTGCGTACCGAGCTGGAGGCGTCGGGCGCGGCACTGGCCGGGCTCATGCGTGACTCCGGTGACGGGGCCGGCGACGACGACGCGGACACCGGCACGAAGAACATCACCCGCGAGCACGAGCTGTCCCTGGCGGCCCACGCCCAGGAGACCCTGGACCAGACCGAGCGCGCCCTCGCCCGGCTCGACGCGGGGACCTACGGGCTCTGCGAGGTCTGCGGGAAGCCGATCGGCAAGGCGCGGATGCAGGCGTTCCCCCGGGCCACGCTCTGTGTGGAGGACAAGCAGAAGCAGGAGCGGCGCGGCTAGGACGCACGGGTCCCGGCCGGTCCCGGTCCGGACGCGTGGTCCCGGCGGCGGAAGCCCGGCACGGTCCGGGGGCCTGAGGCCCCTGGCCGCCCGGGTGTGTCGTACCCTCGTCCTCAGTCAGGCACCTAGGTTGAGGGACTCACGTGACAGAGGCGGAGCGCATCATCGGTACGCCGGACATCCCTGATGCCGAGGGGGCCGACGGGGCTGAGCCCCAGCAGCCCGCCGGGGGCTCGAGCCCGGCCGACGGCGAGCCGGCGGCCCGGGGCGGGAAGAAGGTCCTGGTCCTGCTCGTCGTGACCGTCCTGGCCTACCTCCTGGACCTGGGCAGCAAGATGCTCGTGGTCGCGAAGCTGGAGCACGAGGAGCCCATCGAGATCTTCGGCGACTGGCTGAAGTTCGACGCGATCCGCAACGCGGGTGCCGCCTTCGGGATCGGCGAGGCGTTCACCGTGATCTTCACGGCCATCGCGGCCGTCGTGATCATCGTCATCGTGCGGCTCGCCCGCAAGCTCTACAGCCTGCCCTGGGCCATCGCCCTGGGGCTGCTGCTCGGCGGAGCGCTCGGCAACCTCACCGACCGCGTCTTCCGCGCGCCCGGCGTCTTCGAGGGCGCGGTGGTGGACTTCATCGCCCCCGCCCACTTCGCCGTCTTCAACCTCGCCGATTCGGCGATCGTGTGCGGCGGAATCCTCATCGTGATCCTTTCCTTCAAGGGCCTGGACCCCGACGGCACCGTGCACAAGGACTAGCGGGCGCAAGGCATACTCGACTGGTGAGTACGTATCCCGAGGTCCGCACCCTGCCCGTACCCGACGGCCTGGAGGGCGAGCGTGTCGACGCCGCCATCTCCCGGATGTTCGGTTTCTCCCGCACCAAGGCCGCCGAGCTGGCCGCTGCCGGGAAGGTCCAGGTGGACGGCGCGGTGGCCGGGAAGTCCGAGCGGGTGCACGGCGGTGCCTGGCTGGAAGTGGAGATGCCCCAGGCACCCGCTCCCGTCCAGATCGTCGCCGAGCCCGTCGAGGGCATGGAGATCGTCCACGACGACGACGACATAGTCGTCATCATGAAGCCGGTCGGCGTCGCCGCCCACCCGAGCCCCGGCTGGACCGGTACCACCGTCATCGGCGGTCTCGCCGCGGCGGGCTACCGCATCTCCACCTCGGGCGCCGCCGAGCGCCAGGGCATCGTGCACCGGCTGGACGTGGGCACCTCCGGCCTGATGGTCGTGGCCAAGTCCGAGCGGGCCTACACCCTGCTCAAGGCGCAGTTCCGCGACCGGGTCGTCGAGAAGAAGTACCACGCGCTGGTGCAGGGCCACCCGGATCCGATGAGCGGCACCATCGACGCACCCATCGGCCGCCACCCCCAGCACGACTACAAGTGGGCCGTCACCGCCGAGGGCAAGCCCTCCGTGACGCACTACGACCTCATCGAGGCGTACCGCGCGGCCAGCCTGCTCGACATCAAGCTGGAGACCGGGCGCACCCACCAGATCCGCGTGCACATGTCCGCCCACCGGCACCCCTGCGTCGGCGACCTGACCTACGGCGCCGACCCCACGATGGCCAAGCGTCTCGGCCTGACCCGCCAGTGGCTGCACGCGGTCCGGCTCGGCTTCGAGCACCCGGCCGACGGCGGCTGGGTCGAGTTTGAGAGCACCTACCCGGACGACCTGCGCCACGCGCTCGACACGATCTCCGCGGAGAGCCAGTGACCGCCGCGACCCTCCCGTACACCACCCGCAGGGCCGTCGAGGAGAGCGACCTCGCCGCCTGCTTCCAGGTCCGCAAGGGCGTCTTCGTCGGTGAGCAGCAGGTGCCCGAGGACATCGAGTACGACGCCCACGACGCGACGGCGGTGCACGTCCTCGCCGTGGCCGCGGACGGCTCCGCGCTCGGTACGGGACGGCTGCTGCACGGCGAGGCCGCGGAGGGGAAGACCGGTGGCGACCACACCGTCGGGTCGCTCGGCCGGCTCGCCGTGACCCGTGAGGCCCGGGGTCTGGGCGTCGGAGCGGCACTGGTCCGCGCCATCGAGGACGAGGCCCGCGCGCTGGGCCTGGCCGCCGTCGACCTGCACGCCCAGACCCACGCGCTCGGCTTCTACGAGCGGCTCGGCTACACCGCGTACGGCCCCGAGTTCCCGGACGCCGGGATGCCGCACCGGGCCATGCGCCGCACCCTCTGACCGCGCGCCCCGCAGGGGGTGCCGTAGGACGGCGGGCCCCGCGTGGCACGCTGGGAGCCCCGGCCGGCTGATCGACGGCGTCGGGGCCCGGCACGCTGCGGAAGGCACCACGTGGACCAGATGGCACTCCTGCTCCTGCTTCTCCTCGGAGCGGTGGTCTCGGTGCCACTGGGGCAGCGTTTGCGTCTGCCCGCGCCCGTGCTGATGACCCTCGCCGGGATCGGCATGGCGTTCGCGAGTTTCGTCCCCGACGTGGACATCCCGCCGGAGATCATCCTCCCCGCCCTCCTGCCCCCGCTGCTCTACGCCTCCGTGCAGCGCACCTCGTGGAGGCAGTTCGCGGCCAACAGACGGCCGATCTTCCTGCTGGCGGTCGCCCTCGTCTTCGTCACGACGGCGGCCGTCGCGGCGGTCGCCGACGCGATCGTCCCCGGGTTGCCCATCGCGGCCGCCGTGGCCCTGGGCGCGCTCGTCGCCCCGCCCGACCCCGTCGCCGCGACGGCGGTCGCCGGCTCGGTCGGACTGCCGCGCAGGCTCGTCTCGATCCTGGAGGGCGAGGGGCTGTTCAACGACGTCACGGCCATCGTCCTCTACCACGTGGCCATCGCCGCCGCCGTCAGCGGCACCTTCTCGCTCCCCGAGGCGTTCGGGCTCCTCGTGCTCTCCGCGGTCGTCGCCGTGGTGGTCGGGCTGGTGCTCGGCTGGCTGACCATCAAGCTGATGGGACTGCTGGGCGACGCCACGCTCCAGGTCGGCCTGAGCCTGCTGGTGCCCTTCGTCAGCTACGTGCTCGCCGAGGAGCTGATGGGCTCCGGTGTGCTCGCGGTCCTCACCACGGCGCTCTTCCTCGCGGAGCACACGGCGGACGCCGACGACGTCCTCGGGCGCCTGACCGGCCGGTCCTTCTGGGAGATCGTCGACACCCTCGTGACCGGCGTGGCCTTCGGCCTCATCGGGCTGGAACTCCACAGCGTCTTCGGCACCGCCGACGGCCGGGAGCTGGAGCTCGTGGGCTGGGGCCTGGCGATCGTCGCGGTCGTCGTCGGCGTGCGCCTCCTCTGGCTCCTGCCCGCGACCTGGCTCGCCAAGCGGCTGCACACCCGCCGCGACTACAGCGAGGAGATCCCCACGAGCTGGCGGGAGACCGTGGTCATGTGGTGGGCGGGGATGCGCGGGGTGGCGTCGGTGGCGCTGGCCCTGGCGATCCCCCTGGAGACGGACGACGGGAAGCCCTTCCCCGGCCGGGACGAGATCGTCTTCATCGCCTTCGCCGTCATCATGGCCACCCTCGTCTTCCAGGGCCTGACCCTGCCGTGGCTCGTACGGAGGCTCGGTGTCGGCGCGGACACCGAGGCCGAACAGGCCCTGGAGCGCGACCTCGCGATCCGCGCCGCCCGGGCCGCGAAGCGCCGGCTCAAGGAGATCCAGGAGGTCGAGGACTTCCCCGAGGACGTCCAGGAGCGGCTGCAGCGCGCGGCGTACGACATCGGGGCGCGGATCAGCCCCGACATGGTCGACGAGGAGCGCCGTGAGGCCTACGCCCAGCGAGCCGAGCGCTTCAGGGCGGTCGGCCGGGTGCAGCGTGAGCTGCTCTCGGCGGCCCGCCACGAGGTGCTCTCCGCCCGCAGCGAGCCCGGCTCGGACCCGGAGGTCGTGGACCGGGTGCTGCGGTACCTGGACGTACGCAGCCTGCACTGACCGGCCCCGCGTACGGCCCGGCGGCCCACCGCACGCCGGGACCCTGTCAGCCGCGGCCCGTGCGGGGCGCCTTGTCCAGGCCCGGGGCTACGCCGTCGCCCTGCCGGCCCCGCTGCTCGACGGCGCCCGTCAGCTCCGGCCAGTGGTCGCCGGGGGTCAGCGAGGCGGGGGCCGTGAGGATCCGCGGGAGCGCGTACGGGTGGTTGTCCCGCAGCCAGCCGATCATCTGCTCCCGCACCGCGCAGCGTGCCGTCCAGATGTCGTCCGCGTCCTTCGCGGTGACCACCGCCCGTACCTCGATCGTGGTCGGGGTGGTGTCCGTGACGGCCAGCGACCAGTCACGGCCGTCCCAGGCCGCGCAGTCGCCGAGGATGTCCCGGAGGCGGTCGCGCATCGCCGCGACCGGCGCCGAGTGGTCGAGCTGGAAGAAGACCGTGCCGGTCATCTGCGCCCCGCCGCGCGACCAGTTCTCGAACGGCCTGCTGGTGAAGTAGGAGACAGGCATCGTGATCCGCCGCTCGTCCCAGGTGCGCACCGCGAGGAAGGTCAGGGTGATCTCCTCGACCGTGCCCCACTCCCCGTCCACCACGACCGTGTCGCCGATCCGCACCATGTCGCCGAAGGCGATCTGGAACCCTGCGAAGAGATTGCCGAGCGTCGACTGTGCGGCGACACCGGCGACGATGCCGATCACACCGGCCGAGGCCAGCATCGAGGTGCCGACCGTACGCATCGCCGGGAAGGTCAGCAGCATCGCGGCGATCGCGACCGTCGCCACCACCGCGGTGACCACGCGCTGGATCAGCGCCACCTGGGTGCGCACCCGGCGCACGCGGGCGGCGTCGCGGGAGGCCGACGCGTACCGGGCGTACGAGGACTCCACGACGGTGGCCGCGATGCGGATGACCAGCCAGGCCGAGGCCGCGATCAGGGTCAGGGTCAGGACCTGGCCGATCACGGCGCGGTGGTCACGGACGGGCTCGAACCGGAGCTGGGTGAAGGAGCCCCGCAGCAGCGCCGTGCAGAGCACCACCTGCAGGGGAGGCCGGCAGCGCCGCAGCAGACCCCACAACGGTGTCTCGTGGTGGCGGCTGTCGGCGCGGCGCAGCAGCAGATCGACCAGCCACCCCACCACCAGCGTGATCACCAGTGATCCGCCGACCACCACCACCAGCGGCAGTATGTTCTCCATTCCCTCGTCCTCCAAGCGTCGGGGCACAGCTGGCAACATGGGCCTCATGAACATCATGCTTTTCCACTCGACCTTTGGTCTGCGGCCCGCTGTGCACGCGGCTGCCGACCGGCTGCGTGCGGCCGGGCACGAGGTGCGCGTGCCCGATCTCTTCGAGGGGCACACCTTCGACACCGTCGAGGAGGGAATGGCCTTCAAGGAGCAGGTGGGCAAGGACGAGCTGCTCAAGCGCGCCGTCCTGGCCGCCGCGCCCTACTCCGACCAGGGCCTCGTGTACGCGGGATTCTCCTTCGGCGCGTCCGTCGCGCAGACCCTCGCGCTCGGCGACGCGAAGGCGCGCGGTCTGCTCCTCCTCCATGGCACGTCGGACATCGCGGAGAGCGCCACGGTGGACGAACTGCCCGTCCAGCTGCACGTGGCCGACCCCGACCCGTTCGAGTCGCACGACTGGCTGAACAGCTGGTACCTCCAGATGCAGCGGACCGGAGCGGACGTCGAGATCTACCGCTATCCGGGCGCCGGGCACCTCTTCACCGACCCGGACCTGCCCGACTTCGACCAGGACGCGGCCTCGCTGGCCTGGAAGGTCTCGCTCGGCTTCCTGGCCACCCTGTAGCGGCGGGAAGGGGCCGCACACCCCGGTGCGCGGCCCCTTCGCGGTCCCTGCGGGCCGTGCGGACCGGCCGCGGACCGCTGCGGGTCAGCGCACCGGGGCGTCGGCCCTCTCGACCTTCTGCGTGCCGCGGCGCGTGCGGTACGAGCGGACCCAGGACGACGTCGCGTCCCGGCTCGTCTTGTCGGAGACCACGTAGTAGTCCATCTGCGAGCGCTCGGCCGTCACGTCGAGGACGCCGTAGCCGTGGCCGTCCATGTCGACCCACTTCACATGGCGGTTGGCGGCCCTGACCGCGGTCGCCGCGATCACCGAGACCGTCCCGGGGGCGACCCGCAGGATGTCGTCCAGGTTGTCCGAGGTGACCGACGTCACGACGAACTCGGTGGCCGCCGAGGCGGACAGCGGATAGGTCGCCGCCTTCACCGGCACGTCGTTGGCCCACGCCATGTGGATGTCACCGGTCAGGAAGACCGTGTCCCGGACGGCGTTGTCCCGCAGATGGGAGATCAGTTCCCTGCGGTCGTCCGTGTAGCCGTCCCACTGGTCGACATTGACCGCCAGCCCCTCCGAGGGGAGCCCCAGCAGCTCCGCCAGCGGTGCCAGCAGATGGGCGGGCAGGGAGCCGAAGGCGACCGGGGAGATCATCACCGAGGTGCCCACCAGCTTCCAGGCGGCGTCCGACGAGGCCAGCCCGGCCTTCAGCCAGTCCAGCTGCGCCCGCCCGGTGACCGTGCGGTCCGGGTCGTCGACCGCGCCGTCGCCGACCGACGCCTGCTCCGAGCGGAAGCTGCGCAGGTCGAGCAGGTGCAGTTCGGCGAGGCCGCCGAAGCTCAGCCGCCGGTAGACGGTGCCCTCGGTGGACGCGCGGACCGGCATCCACTCGAAGTACGCCTGCTTCGCGGCGGCCACCCGGGCCGCCCACGCGCCCTCCGTCCCCGGGGTGTGGTTCTCGGCTCCGCCCGACCAGGCGTCGTTGGCGAACTCGTGGTCGTCCCAGATCGCGATCACCGGGTGGGTGGCGTGCAGCGCCTGGAGGTCGGTGTCCGTCTTGTACGTGGCGTGCCGCAGCCGGTAGTCGGCGAGCGTCAGGATCTCGTGGAGCGGGGCGTGCGGGCGTACGACGGTGTCCTGGGTCGGATAGCTGCCCGAGGCGTACTCGTAGATGTAGTCGCCCAGGTGCAGGACGGCGTCCAGGTCGGCGCGGGCCGCGAGATGGCGGTACGGGGAGAACCAGCCCGCCTCCCAGTTGGCGCAGGACACCACGCCGAAGCGGATCCCGGTGACCGGGGCCCCGGCGGCGGGCGCCGTGCGGGTGCGGCCGACGGGGGAGAGGACGGACTGCCCGCCCCCGGCGCCGCCGGACGCCGCCGAGAAGCGGAACCAGTACGCCGTGGCCGGGCGCAGTCCCCGGACGTCGGCCTTGACGGTGTGGTCGGAGCCGGCGCGCGCGACGGCCGTGCCCCGGGCGGCGATCCGGGAGAAGTCCTTGTCCTCGGCGATCTCCCAGGCCACCGGTGTGTCGGCGCCCAGGCCTGAGCCGGGCAGGGCGTCGGCGGAGGGGGTGACGCGGGTCCACAGGAGTATGCCGTCGGGCAGCGGGTCGCCCGAGGCGACGCCGTGCAGGAAGACCGGGCCGTCGGCGGCCCGGGCACCGGTGGCGGTCAGCACGGAGCCGGCGACCGCGGTGGCTGCGGCGGCCTTGACGACCGTGCGGCGGGTGGGTGCGGCGGAGAGGTGTCGTCTGGTCACGGGCGATCACCCTACTGGCGGGTACGGCGAACAGGCGGGCGAACAAAGGAAGTTCGCCCGCCTGTTGGCCGGATGACGCCCGGAGTCACGCCGACCGCCCCCGCCGGGCCGCGGCTTTTCCCGTCGGTCCTCCGGCCTTCACGGCAGGAGGACCGCAGGAGGGTCTCAGCCCTTGAGCGCCTTGGTGATCGCCTTGTCGAAGTCGGCCACCGTCATGGGGGCGTTCTCGCTGCCCTCGGCGGTGAGCGTCTTGCCGTCCATCTTGAGGGTGGGCGTGCCCTGCACCCCGCTCTTGTCGAACGCCTTGGACATCTTGATCGCCCAGGCGTCGTACGTACCGTCCTCGACGTTCTTCTGGAACGCCTTGTTGCCCTTCAGCGCGTCCACCGTGTCCGCCACCTCGATCAGGTAGCTGTCCTTGGCGAACTTGTCGGAGGTCTCCTCCGGGTGGTACTTCGCGGAGTACAGGGCGGTCTTGTACTCCAGGAAGGCCTCCGGGCTCACGTCGAGTGCCGCGCCCAGGGCGCTCAGGGCGTTCTTCGAGCCTTCGCCGCTGTCGGAGTTGTCGATGAACGTGGCGCCTACGTACTTGATCTTGTACTTGCCGGCGTCGACGTCCTTGGCCACGGTCTCGCCGACCGTCTGCTCGAACGTGGCACAGATCGGGCAGCGCGAGTCCTCGTACAGCTCAAGGGTCTTCTTGGCGCTCGACTCGCCGATCACGACGGTGGTGCCGTCGTCACCCGAGGTGTTCTTGGGTGCGGTGACGTTCTTCGCGTCCGCCGCGGCCTCCCAGGCGGAGGGCTTGTTCAGCTGCATCACGCCGTAGCTGACACCGCCGGCGATCGCCAGCACGGCGACGACCGAGACGCCGACGACGATCTGCTTGCGTGCCTTGTCCTTCTTCGCCTGGCGCTCGCGCTCCACGCGCAGCCGCTCACGGGCGGCGGACTTGTTGGCCTGGCTGTTGCGACTGCTCATGAGGATGCTCCGTAGGGGTGGGGGTGGCTCAGGGGGTCGTACCGCGTGCTCAGACAGGGATGCAGGCCGAGCGCGGCGGGCCCCTCCGTCCCACGGAGTGCACCAGGAAGCGGGCGGGGGCGAGCGGGTGCGGGCGTCCGGCGCGCCGGACGCCGGAGCGTGCGGGGCGCCGCGGCGCACCCACGACGGCGACCGCGGTGAGCAGGGGCCGGAAGGCGAAGGCCGCCGCCGAGCGCACCAGCCCCGCGAGCGCGGACTCGCCGCGCCGCAGCCAGGCGGCCGCGAGCAGGCCCACCGTCACGTGCGCGGCGAGCAGCAGCCACGGGACGGCGGGTCCCGGCGAGGCCAGCAGGGCGGCGGCGTGGTCCCCGCCGTCGGCCACCCCGGCCAGGGGTGTGCCGACCGCCGCCACGCCGGAGAGCGTGTCGGAACCGGACCCGGCCTCGCCACCGCAGAGGACGTCGACGCCCACGGAGCGCAGCGGACCCGCGATCGGGCCGCCCGCCGCTCCGTAACAGAGGTGCTGGCCGGTGGTGAACACCGTGTCGGCCGCCAGCTCCAGCGGGACGAGCAGCCCGGCGATCGCCCCGAAGCCGCGCTCCCGGCCCGCCAGCGCGAACGCCACGGCGAAGACCGCCCCGGCCAGCAGCGCGACAGCGGTCATCGGCAGCGGCACCCGGGAGAGCAGCACATGGGACGCGGACGAGAGCGTGACGACGAGCGCGGTGAACAGCGCCGCGCGTACCGCTCTGATCTGCGTCCCTGATACGTCCATCGCCGGAGAGTGTGCCATGCGTTCCTGTAAGCGGTCCCTAAGGGCCGGTGGGATCCGGGACTACAGACCCGGGATACGGCCGTTGCGGAAGAGGTCCACGAAGATCTGGTGGTCGGCCCGCGCCCGGGCGCCGTAGCTGTGCGCGAAGTCGGTCAGCAGCTCCGCGAAGCCCTCCTCGTCGGCCGCGATGGCCGCGTCGATCGCGCGCTCCGTGGAGAACGGCACCAGCGAGTGCCCGCTCTCGTCGTCCGCCGCCGAGTGCATCGTGGCCGTGGCCCGGCCGAGGTCGGCGACCACCGCCGCGATCTCCTCCGGCTCGTCGATGTCGGACCAGTCCAGGTCGACCGCGTACGGGGAGACCTCGGCCACCAGCTGCCCGGACCCGTCCAGCTCGGTCCAGCCCAGCCACGGGTCGGCGTGCGCCTGGAGGGCACGCTGCGAGATCACCGTGCGGTGGCCCTCGTGCTGGAAGTACTCCCGGACGGACGCGTCGGTGATGTGCCGGGAGACGGCGGGGGTCTGCGCCTGCTTGAGGTAGATCACCACGTCGTTCTCCAGGGCGTCGCTGTTGCCCTCCAGGAGGATGTTGTACGAGGGCAGGCCCGCCGACCCGATGCCGATGCCCCGGCGGCCGACGACGTCCTTCACCCGGTACGAGTCGGGCCGCGCCAGGCTCGACTCGGGCAGCGTCTCCAGGTAGCCGTCGAACGCCGCGAGCACCTTGTACCGCGTCGCCGCGTCCAGGTCGATCGCGCCGCCGTCGGCGGTGAAGCGGCGCTCGAAGTCCCTGATCTCCGTCATCGAGTCCAGCAGCCCGAACCGGGTGAGGCCCCGGGCGACGCGCAGCGCGCCGAGCAGCGGGCCCTCGGCGGTGTCCAGGGTGAAGGGCGGCACCTCGTCGTTCTTGGCGCCCGTCGCCAGGGCGTGGATCCGCTCCCGGTAGGCGGCGGCGTAGACCCGGACGAGCTCGGTGATCTGGTCGTCGCCCAGCGCCTTCGCGTAGCCGATGAGGGCGACGGAGGCGGCGAAGCGCTTGAGGTCCCAGGTGAAGGGCCCCACGTACGCCTCGTCGAAGTCGTTGACGTTGAACACGAGCCGGCCGTTGGCGTCCATGTACGTGCCGAAGTTCTCGGCGTGCAGGTCACCGTGGATCCAGACCCTGCTCGTGCGCTCGTCCAGGTAGGCGCCGGTGTTCTGCTCGCGGTCCAGATCGGCGTAGAACAGACCGGCCGAGCCCCGGTAGAAGGCGAAGGCGGAGCCCGCCATCTTGCGGAACTTCACCCGGAAGGCTGCGGGGTCGGCGGCCAGGAGCTGCCCGAACGCGGTGTCGAAAACGGCGAGAATCTGCTCCCCGCGCTGCTCCGCGCCGGTCTGCGTGTCCGACATCGTTCGGTGCCTCCTGGTAACTGGCGTTCATGACAAATGGGACGGGCGTCCCCGCTCTTCCAACGCGCGACCGTACCCCGGAGTGCCCGTCGTCCGTCACCTCGGAGACGTAGACTTCCACGCTGTCCCCCCAAGCCGTCACCACCCGCCCGTCACCCCCGTCACCACCCCTCGCCGAGGCGCTCCGCGCCCCGCCGTTCCCGATTCCGGAGGCACAGCGCCGTGAGCAAGCCGCCCTTCACGCACCTGCACGTCCACACCCAGTACTCCCTGCTGGACGGTGCCGCGCGGCTCAAGGACATGTTCGAGGCGTGCAACGAGATGGGCATGTCGCACATCGCGATGACCGACCACGGCAACCTCCACGGGGCGTACGACTTCTTCCACTCGGCCCAGAAGGCCGGGGTGACGCCGATCATCGGGATCGAGGCGTACGTCGCCCCCGAGTCGCGCAAGCACAAGCGCAAGATCCAGTGGGGCCAGCCGCACCAGAAGCGCGACGACGTGTCGGGTTCCGGTGGCTATACCCACAAGACGATCTGGGCGGCGAACAGCACCGGACTGCACAACCTCTTCAAGCTCTCCTCGGACGCGTACGCCGAGGGCTGGCTGCAGAAGTGGCCGCGCATGGACAGGGAGACCATCTCCCAGTGGTCCGAGGGCCTGATCGCCTCCACCGGATGCCCCTCCGGCGAGGTGCAGACCCGGCTGCGGCTCGGACAGTTCGACGAGGCGGTCAAGGCGGCGTCCGACTACAAGGACATCTTCGGCGAGGGCAGGTACTTCCTGGAGCTGATGGACCACGGCATCGAGATCGAGCGCCGGGTCCGTGACGGGCTCCTGGAGATCGGCCGGAAGCTGGACATCCCGCCGCTCGTGACGAACGACTCGCACTACACCTACGCCAACGAGGCGACCGCGCACGACGCCCTGCTCTGCATCCAGACCGGGAAGAACCTCTCCGACCCCGACCGCTTCCGCTTCGACGGCACGGGCTACTACCTCAAGACGACGGACGAGATGTACGGCGTCGACTCCTCCGACGCCTGGCAGGAGGGCTGCGCCAACACCCTCCTCGTCGCGCAGCAGATCGACACCACCGGCATGTTCGAGAAGCGCGACCTGATGCCGAAGTTCGACATCCCGGAGGGCTTCACCGAGATCACCTGGTTCCAGGAGGAGGTCCGCGTCGGCATGGGCCGCCGCTACCCCGCGGGTGTCCCCGAGGACCGGCAGAAGCAGGCCGAGTACGAGATGGACATCATCATCCAGATGGGGTTCCCGGGGTACTTCCTCGTCGTCGCCGACTTCATCATGTGGGCCAAGAACAACGGCATCGCGGTGGGCCCCGGCCGCGGTTCCGCGGCCGGCTCGATCGTCGCGTACGCCATGGGCATCACCGACCTCGACCCGATCACCCACGGGCTGATCTTCGAGCGCTTCCTCAACCCCGAGCGCGTCTCCATGCCCGACGTCGACATCGACTTCGACGAGCGCAGGCGCGTCGAGGTCATCCGGTACGTGACCGAGAAGTACGGCGCCGACAAGGTCGCCATGATCGGCACCTACGGCAAGATCAAGGCCAAGAACGCGATCAAGGACTCCGCGCGCGTCCTGGGCTACCCGTACGCGATGGGCGACCGCCTCACCAAGGCCATGCCCGCCGACGTCCTCGGCAAGGGCATCGACCTCAACGGCATCACCGACCCGAAGCACCCGCGCTACAGCGAGGCGGGCGAGATCCGGGGGATGTACGAGAACGAGCCGGACGTCCAGAAGGTGATCGACACCGCCAAGGGCGTGGAGGGTCTCGTCCGGCAGATGGGCGTGCACGCGGCCGGCGTGATCATGTCCAGCGAGCCGATCGTCGACCACGCGCCTATCTGGGTGCGGCACACCGACGGTGTGACGATCACGCAGTGGGACTACCCCCAGTGCGAGTCGCTCGGCCTGCTCAAGATGGACTTCCTGGGCCTGCGCAACCTGACGATCATGGACGACGCCATCAAGATGGTGAAGGCCAACAAGGGCGTCGACCTGGAGATGCTCTCCCTCCCGCTGGACGACCCCAAGACGTACGAGCTGCTGTGCCGCGGTGACACGCTCGGGGTGTTCCAGTTCGACGGCGGCCCCATGCGCTCGCTCCTGCGCCAGATGCAGCCCGACAACTTCGAGGACATCTCCGCCGTCTCGGCCCTCTACCGGCCGGGCCCGATGGGCATGAACTCGCACACGAACTACGCCGAGCGCAAGAACGCCCGGCAGGAGATCACCCCGATCCACCCGGAGCTGGAGGAGCCCCTCAAGGAGGTCCTCGGCCTCACCTACGGCCTCATCGTGTACCAGGAGCAGGTGCAGAAGGCCGCCCAGATCGTCGCCGGCTACTCGCTCGGCGAGGCCGACATCCTGCGCCGCGTGATGGGCAAGAAGAAGGCCGACGAGCTGGCGAAGAACTTCGTCCTCTTCGAGGCCGGCGCCAAGAAGAACGGCTTCTCCGACGCGGCCATCAAGGCCCTGTGGGACGTCCTGGTGCCCTTCGCCGGATACGCCTTCAACAAGGCGCACTCCTCCGCGTACGGCCTGGTCACCTACTGGACCGCCTACCTCAAGGCGAACTACCCCGCCGAGTACATGGCGGCCCTGCTGACCTCCGTCAAGGACGACAAGGACAAGTCCGCGGTCTACCTCAACGAGTGCCGGCGCATGGGCATCAAGGTGCTCCCGCCGAACGTCAACGAGTCCGAGCCGAACTTCGCCGCCCAGGGCGACGACGTGATCCTCTTCGGCCTGACCGCCGTCCGCAACGTCGGGACGAACGTGGTCGACTCGATCATCAGGTGCCGCAAGGCGAAGGGGAAGTACTCCACGTTCCCCGACTTCCTCGACAAGGTCGAGGCGGTCGTCTGCAACAAGCGCACCGTCGAGTCGCTCATCAAGGCCGGCGCCTTCGACGAGATGGGGCACACCCGCAAGGGACTCGTCGCCCACCACGAGCCGATGATCGACAACGTGGTGCAGGTCAAGCGCAAGGAGGCCGAGGGACAGTTCGACCTCTTCGGCGGCGGGGACGAGACGAGCGACGAGCCGGGCTTCGGCCTCGACGTCGAGTTCTCCGACATCGAGTGGGAGAAGTCCTACCTGCTCGCGCAGGAGCGCGAGATGCTCGGCCTCTACGTCTCCGACCACCCGCTCTTCGGACTGGAGCACGTCCTGTCCGACAAGTCGGACGCGGCGATCTCCCAGCTCACCGGAGGTGAGCACTCCGACGGCGCGATCGTCACCGTGGGCGGCATCATCTCCGGCCTCCAGCGCAAGATGACCAAGCAGGGCAACGCCTGGGCCATCGCCACCGTGGAGGACCTCGCGGGCTCCATCGAGTGCATGTTCTTCCCCGCGACCTACCAGCTGGTCTCCACCCAGCTCGTCGAGGACACCGTCGTCTTCGTCAAGGGCCGCCTCGACAAGCGCGAGGACGTGCCGCGCCTGGTCGCCATGGAGATGCAGGTCCCCGACATCTCCAACGCCGGGTCCAACGCACCCGTCGTCCTGACCATCCCCACGGTCCGGGTCACCCCGCCCATGGTCAGCCGCCTCGGCGAGGTCCTCAGCAACCACCGGGGCGACACCGAGGTCCGCATCAGGCTCCAGGGCCCCCGCAAGACCACCGTGCTCCGGCTCGACCGGCACCGCGTCAAGCCGGACCCCGCCCTCTTCGGCGACCTGAAGGTGCTGCTCGGCCCGTCCTGCCTGGCCGGCTGACCCGCCCGCACCCGCACCCGCGAGAGGGGCGCCCCGCGACCGCGGGGCGCCCCTCTCGGCCTGCCGGCCCGGTGGGTCAGTTGTGGCCGAAGCGCTTCTGGTGCTTGCGCGCGACGTCCGACGGGCTGCCCTGCGCCTGCGACTGGGGCTGGGTCTGCGACTCGTACGCCGTCGACTTGGCCTCCTCAGCGCCACGCTCCGCGGCCGACGCGCGGTCGTGCTGGCTGCCCTGCTTGCGGTTCTTGTTCTTCGCCATCGTGATGCCTCCTGATAGGGAGATCTGGGGGTCCAGAACCGCTGTCAGACTCACATAGCACCGCAAAGGCCGCATGTTGGATCATTACCGAGCGTAGTAGGCGCGGTATCATGCGCCGTTTCCCGGATCCGCCACGCCGATGATCGAGTTCCGGACCTGAACGACCGTGCCGTCGGGCAGACTCGAAGGAAACCCTGAGTAAGCGAACCCCGGGTCGGCGGACCCCTGCCTCGTGTCCGGGCCCGCTGACCCTCTCCCGAGTTGGAAGAGGGTGGAACGCGTGGACCGTTGCGTCGTCCTGGTGGACGCCGGCTACCTGCTGGGCGCAGCCGCGAGCCTGCTGGCCGGAGAGCCCGCCCGTTCCCGCATCACGGTGGACCACGCGGCCCTGATCCAGGGCCTGCGCGAGCGCGCCGAGGCCGACACGGAACAGCCCCTGCTGCGCATCTACTGGTTCGACGGCGCCCCCGACCGCGTGCCGCAGCCCGAGCACCGCAGGCTCCGGGTCATGCCCCGGGTGACCGTTCGACTGGGCGCCCTCACGCGCAGTGACGGACGGTGGGCGCAGAAGGGCGTCGACGCGGCCATGCACGCCGAACTCACCGAGCTGGCCAGGAACCGTGCCTGCTCCGACGTGGTGCTCGTGACCGGTGACGGGGATCTGCTGCCCGGGCTGATGTCCGCCAAGGAACACGGGGTCGCCGTCCACCTCTGGGCGGTCCAGGCCGCCGACGGCGACTACAACCAGTCCGAGGACCTGGTCGCCGAGGCCGACGAACGGCGGGTGCTCGACCGGGCCTGGATCACCAAGGCCGTACGGGCCAAGGACACGGGCGGCGTGTGCGCGCCCCCGCCCGCACCGCGCCCGGAGATCGCCGCGATCCTCTCCGCCCCGCTGCCCGAGGCCGCCCTCGCCGCCTCCGCCGAGCGGGCGTCCGAGGCCCAGGCCGCCGCGGCCCGCAACGGCACCGGCGCCGGGACACGGACGGGGGAGGACACCCCGGGCGCCCCACCGGCGCCCGGCCACAAGGGCGTCCCCACCCCCAAGGACCTGGCGAGCCTGCGCGCACCCGGGCCCCAGGCCACGCACCACACGGCACATCCGCCCGCCGCCAACGCGACGCTGCGCTGGTCGTCCGACCGGGGCTGGGTCGAGCGCGGCGGACCGCTCGGCGAACCGGCCGAGACCGCGTCGCTGCCGACCCTGGCGCAGCTCACCAGCGCGGAACAGCGCTGGGCGGACCGGGAGGAGGACATCACCACCGTCGGCGGTGACCCCTTCGAGGTCGGCCAGGTCTTCGCCCGGCGCTGGATGGAACGGCTGCCGGAGACCGTCCACCTGCAGAAGCTGTCCACGATGTACCCCCGCATCCCCCACCGCATCGACGGCGAACTCCTGAGGTACGCCGCCCGCTTCGGACTGCTCGCGCACAAGGACGACCAGATCGACGAGCACGACCGCTATGCCATCCGGGCGGGGTTCTGGCGCGAGATCGACGTACGGGCCGCCGCCGAGCACGCTCCCGCGGCGGAGTGAGCGGGGCCGCCCCGCCCGGCCCCGGACGCCGTACGGGGCGTCCGACCCCGTAGTCTCGTACCTCGTGAGTAGGGGCACAGCACAGGCTACGGGCGCAGCGCAGGCCATGGACACGGCACAGGAACAGTCCGTGTGCGTGGTGCGCGATCTGGTCAAGACCTATCCCGCGGTCCGCGGCCGACGCGGCCGGGCCGCGACTCCCGAGGTGCGCGCCACCGACGGGGTCCGCATCGATGTCCGGCGCGGGGAGATCTTCGGGCTCCTCGGCCCCAACGGCGCGGGCAAGTCCACGCTCGTGCGCCAGCTCACCGGACTGATGCGGCCCGACTCCGGGAGCGTCGAGGTGCTGGGGCACGATCTCGTGCGCCATCCCGAGCGGGCCTCCCGGCTCATCGGCTACCTCGGGCAGGAGTCCACCGCTCTCGACGACCTGACCGTGTCACTCGCCGCCGAGACCACAGGGCGGCTCCGGGGACTGCCCGTACGGGCCGCGCGGGCCGCGCGTGACGACGTACTGGAGGAGCTCGGGCTCACCGAGCTCGCCGGGCGCCCGCTGAGGAAGCTCTCCGGCGGACAGCGGCGGCTCGCCTGCTTCGCCGCGACGCTGGTCGGTGAGCGCCCCGTCCTGGTGCTGGACGAGCCGACGACCGGAATGGACCCGGTCGCCCGGCGTTCCGTCTGGTCCGCCGTCGACCGGCGCCGGGCCGAGAACGGCGCGACGGTGCTGCTCGTGACCCACAACGTCATCGAGGCCGAGACGGTCCTCGACCGGGTGGCCGTCATGGAACGCGGCAAGGTCATCGCCTGCGACACCCCCTCCGGGCTCAAGGAGAAGGTGGCAGGCGAGGTCCGGGTCGAGCTGGTGTGGCGCGAACGCGCGCCGCTCGACGTCCCGGAGGTCGCCGCGCTGCGCGCGTCGGCCCAGGAGTCGGGGCGCAAGTGGGTCCTGCGGCTCGGGCCGGACGAGGCACGGGCCGCGGTGGCCGCGGTGACCGGCGGGGCGGCGTTCGCCTCGCTCGACGACTTCACCCTGGCCACACCCAGCCTGGAGGACGTCTACCTGGCGCTCGGCGGGGACGCGGCCAAAGCCACAGAGGGGCTGGTGAAGGCGTGATCAGGACGGTGAACGTGTCGGGATTCGTGTCGGAGTCGAACGGGAGCACTGCCAGGTGACGAGCATCCTTCCCACGGAGTCCGCGAAGGTGTCCGCGCCGAAGGCCGGGACCTCCGCGGTCCGCGCCGGCCGGCCCGCCCGTACCGCTCCGGCGGCCCTCGCCCCACGGGCCGGGCTGCTGCCGTCGCTGGCGGCCGTGTACCGGGCGCAGCTGTCGCGGGCGAGGGTCGCGCGGATTCCGCTGCTGTTCGTCGCGACCTTCCAGTCCGTCGGGATCATGGTGCTGATGCGCGGTGTGGTCGACGGAGGCGCGGAGGCACGGGCCGTCGTGGCCGGCTCCAGCGTGCTGGTCGTGGCGTTCGTCGCGCTCAACCTGCTCGCCCAGTACTTCGGCCAGCTCCGGGCCGGCGGCGGGCTCGACCACTACGCCACGCTGCCGGTGCCGCCCGCCGCGGTGGTGCTGGGTGCGGCGGGGGCGTACGCCTCCTTCACCGTGCCCGGCACGATCGTCACGGCGGTGGCGGGCAGCGTGCTGTTCGGGCTGCCCATGACCCATCTGTGGGTGCTCGTCGCGGTCGTCCCGCTCTCCGGGGCCGCGCTCTCGGGGCTGGGCGCCGCGCTGGGACTGCTGGCGCCGCGGCAGGAGCTGGCGACGCTGCTCGGGCAGCTGGGCATGTCGGCCGCGCTGCTGCTGGGCGTGCTGCCGCCCGAGCGGCTGCCCGGCCCGGTCGGGTGGGCCCGCGATCTGCTCCCCTCGACGTACGGCGTCGAGGCGCTGTCCCGGTCCTTCGACGCCCACCCCGACTGGGCGGTCGTCGCCCTGGACCTCGGTGTGTGCGCGGCGGTCGGTGTGCTGTCGCTGGCCGTGGCCACCTGGGCGTACCGCCGCGCGGCGGTCCGGTGAGGCGGCGCGTGCCCGGGCCTGGCACGATGGCACCGTGACCGCACCGTTGACGCCGCCGCACCAGCCCCAGCCGAACGACCCCTGGCAGGCCCCGCCGTCCGGGTCGCATGCCGTGCCCGGTGACCGGCCGGGCGCCGACGAGCGGCGTACGGAGCTCAGGCAGGGCGCGGTGATCGCCGCGGTCCTGACGGTGGCGGGTCTCGTCCTCGGACTGCTCTGGCTCTGGCTCTCGCCGCGTGTGCCGCTCGTCTCCGACGACACCGCCGTGTTCCTCAAGAACAGCGAGGGCGAGGAGGCCATCGGGGCCGACGGCACCTTCGTGCTCCTGGGACTGGCCTTCGGCCTCGTCTCGGGGATCGCCGTGTTCCTCTTCCGCCGGCGCGGGGGCATCCCCCTGGTGGTGGGGCTCGCCCTGGGCGGGCTGCTCGGCTCCCTGCTGGCCTGGGGGATCGGCACCTGGTTCGGGCCGACGTCCGATGTGGTGGCCCACGCCAAGGAGGTCGGCAAGGGTGTCACCTTCGACGCGCCGCTGGAGCTGCACGCGGTGGGGGCGGCGATGCTCGCCTGGCCCATCGCGGCGATGATCGTCCACCTGGGGCTGACGGCTCTGTTCGGGCCGCGGGACCCCGAGCCGGAGTGGGACGTTCCGTACGGGGCCCCTTACTCGGCTCCGTCCGACTCCTCGGGTTCCGCCGGGGCGGAGTCCGCGTTCGGGCCCGGGCCCGTGGCCGAGGACGCCAAGGGCTCCGGGGAGTGGCCGGAACGGTCGTAGCTGCGGGGTCGGCGCCTGCGGCGGGCCTTCTCCCCTGCCCGCCCCTTCCCTGAACCGGGGCTCCGCCCCGGACCCCGGTCCTCAAGCGCCGGACGGGCTGGGTTTGCGGGGCTGTGCTGGTGGTGTCCTCAAGCGCCGGACGGGCTGGGTTTGCGGGGCTGTGCTGGTGGTGTCCTCAAGCGCCGGACGGGCTGGGTTGGTGGGGCTGTGCCGGTGGTGTCCTCAAGCGCCGGGCGGGCTGGGTTTGCGGGGTTGTGCCGGTGGTGTCCTGAAGCGCCGGGCGGGGGCTTGCTGTGGGGCGGGTGTGCGGGTGGTTGTCCTCAAGCGCCGGGCGGGGGCTGTGGGGCGGGTGTGCGGGTGGTGTCCTCAGGCGCCGGACGGGCTGAGTTTGTGGGGCTGTGCCGGTCGTGTCCTCGGACGGTGGACGGGCCGTGTTGGTGCGGTGGGGCTCAGGTGCGGCCGATCGGGGCCAGGGACGCGTCCGTCAGGGTGGCCAGGTCCGCCGGGGTGAGTTCCACCTCCAGGCCGCGGCGGCCCGCCGAGACGCAGATCGTGGCGTGCGACCCGGCCGACGCGTCCAGCACCGTACGCAGGCGCTTGCGCTGGCCCAGCGGGGAGATGCCTCCCCGTACGTAGCCCGTGGTGCGTTCCGCGGCCGCCGGGTCGGCCATGGCCGCCCGCTTGCCGCCCACCGCCGATGCCAGGGCCTTCAGGTCCAGGGACCCCGCGACGGGGACCACGGCGACGACCAGCTCGCCGTCGACGTCCGCCACCAGGGTCTTGAACACCCGGTCCGCGGAGACCCCGAGGGCCTCGGCCGCCTCCTCGCCGTAGGACGGGGACGAGGGGTCGTGGTCGTAGGAGTGGACCGTGAACGCCGTGCCGGCCGCGGTCAGGGCGACCGTCGCCGGGGTGCCGCCGGGCTGCTGCTTCCTGGACTTCTTCGCCACCTGGCAGGTCCTCAGGTCAGTTGGGGTGCGTCGGGTCGCGGGTCAGGTCGATGGCCGGCAGGGACGGCAGGTGCCGGATGACGGCCGTCTCCTTGCGCAGGAGCGCCAGCTCCTCGCGCAACCGGGTCGCGGTGTCCGGGGCCTGGAGCAGCCGCTGCTTCGACGGGATGTCGAGCACGGCTGCGGCGGCCACGAGGTACGAGACGACCGACGGGTCGTCCGGCAGGTCCGCGCCGGTCGTCAGGGAACGCTCGCTCGCTCCGGCCAGCCGCTTCTGGTAGCTGCGGAAGGCCCGCAGGACACCCTCCGCGAGTGCCCCCGCCTCGTCCGTGGGCGAGTCGCCGTCCTCGGCGGCCCCGGGATCCTCGGGCAGCTCCTCGACCTCCGCCGTCAGGTAGGGACCGCTCGCGTCGACGGAGAGCAGCCGGACCCGTGTGGTGCCGGTCGCCAGGACCTCGAAGCTCCCGTCGGCACGCTCACGGATCTTCGCCGCGTCCGCGACGCAGCCGACCCGGTGGAAGGTCTGGAGGGGATCGGGGCCGAAGCCGTCGCCCGGGGCGCGCTCCACGGGAGGCGCGGCGGCGACCGTGTCCGGCATCCCGGTGGCCGTCGGGGCGGTCTCGCGGCCGTCGCGGATCGCGACCACCACGAAGCGGCGCGGTTCGTCCTCGTCGATCTGGAGCAGCTCGCGCATCATGGCGCGATAACGCTCCTCGAAGACGTTGAGCGGCAGCACGAGGCCGGGGAACAGCACCGCGTTCAGCGGGAAGAGTGGCAGGCGAGCGGTGGTCACAACGGGCAAGCCTAATGGGCGCGGGGCCCGCTGTGTTCCGGCCTTCCGCACAGGGGTGTGGAAGAGGCGACCCGGAGCCGGACATCCGCCCGCGCGTCGAGGAACCCCCCGAGCGCCTCACCGGTCACGGACGCCCACGGGAACGAGGTCGCGTACGGCCCGATCAGCCGGAACTGCTCCAGCGCCTCGGCCGCGCGGCCCCGGGCGACCAGGACGTAGGCGAGGAGGTTGCGGACCTCCGCCGGCCAGGGGTCACCGGCGGGGAATACGGCCGAGAGCCTGATCGCGAGGTCGGCCGCCGCGTCGATCCGGTCCCCCTGCACGGAGGTCGCCCGTGCGAGAGCCGTCTCGTCCCGCAGCAGGGCGAAGGCCGCCCGTACCGGGAGCGCCTGCACCAGGGAGTCACCGGCGGCGTCCTCGGCGGCCCGCTCGGCGAAGTCGAAGCACTCGCGGTGGGAGCCGTACCACTCGGCCGAGAGGTAGCGGAGCGCCGCGACATGGCTGCCGTAATGGTGCGGCGAGCGGCGCACGGCCTGCTCCCACAGCGACTCGAAGACGGTGTGCGGGGCGTGCGTGCCACGGGCGTGGTCGAGTGCGAGGCGCCACGGCACGGGGTCGCGGACGTCGGCCAGCGCCGCCGCGGTGATCTGCGGGCCCACCTCGCGCAGGAGCTCGGCGTGGGCGGGCGACTCCCACGCGCGGCGCACCGCCAGCGCGGCCTTGACGAGCAGGGCGTCCGGGTCGCGGGGCGCGGCCGCCAGCCAGTCGGTGAGCCATCCGTCGCGGTTGCGTGCGAAGGCGACCAGCCGGGCCAGGGTCCGGTCCCGGGACTCCCAGTCGGCGGCGTCCCGGGTGGTGGCGAGGAGCTTGGCCGCGGGTTCGAAGTCGCCCAGGGCCGCCGCCACCAGCGCGGGGGAGAGCTGCCCGTCGGGGGCGTCGAGCATCACCGCGTCGTCCGCCGGCAGCCCGGCGGACAGCCCGGGACCGTACCGGAAGGTGCGCGTGGTGCTCAGCAGTGCGCGGAGGAAAGCCATGGTGCAGACCATTGAAAAGCCCTGGTGAGGGCTGCGCCAGAGGGGCTCTGTGAAGCTTCTGTAGCGAGTGGGAGGGTTGCCCTGGGCCAGGTCAAGAAAAGGCAAAACAATCGACCGGGGCTGGCTCGATTCCGACCTTCCGGTTGCCGATAACCGCCCGTCCTCCCGGACCTCGACCGGCCTGCCGACCACTGTGCCGACAGGGATCCGGCGGGGGCGGCGAGCCGCCCCGCCCGGCCCCCGGTCAGCCGCGCCGCAGCAGCCGGGACGCTCCCGCCGCCACCGTCGTGGCCAATATCCACCCCAGCAGCACGAGGGCCGCGGCCGTCCACTGCCAGCCGCCCTCCAGCAGCCAGTAGCCGTCCTGCCCGAGATCGATCACCGGCACCAGCAGATCCAGCGCGTACAGGGCGGGATTCCACTGCGGATGCTCGCTCCCCTTGATCGACTCCGGCCGGTACTGCGAGAAGGCCACCGCCCCCGCCGCCCACAGCACGGCCATCCACACCAGGGCCCGCCCTGGCCGGTAGCCGTACGCCACCGTCCAGTCCTGGAGGTAGCCCCAGATCCTTCCCGCCGGCGGCAGCGTCTCCCGTCGCCGCCGCTGCTTGGCCAGCAGCACCTCGCGGGCGTCCGCGTCCTCTCCGCAGCTGCGGAGCACCGCCGCGAGGCGCTCGTACGGCTCCGGTACGTACTCCGGGGTCGCGGCCAGCACCCACTCCAGGCGCCGGGAGAGCGGGAAGTGGCCGTACGGCACGAGGTTCTCGTACACGAACCCGCCCATCGCCAGGCCGCCCGGGCCCGGCCAGCTGGTCGACACGTCGATCAGCGTGACGACCTTCGCGCCGTTCAGCACGACCCGGCCCTCCCGGGGACGCTCCGCGTTGAAACGCAGCTCGGGGGTGACGATGCGGCGCAGCGACAGCTCCTCGCGGTCGGCGAGCACGAACCGGGCCTTGTGCAGATCCACCGCGTCGCCGAAGCGCCCGTCGTCGAGCCGCACCGCGCCCCGGCACTCGAAGGGCTGCGCGCGCGTCCCGCGCGCCGGGCCCCCGCCGCGGGCCACGCCGAACGGGGGAGTGGTGCCCTGGTTCCCCGTGTCGATGCTCACCCACGCCTCGGTCATGTACAGCGTGCGCTCCACGCTCAGCTGCGGGGCGTTCAGCGCCCGCCGTCCGTCCGAGGCGCGCAGCCTGCTGCCGCGCAGGCTCAGCGAGCCGCCGACCTTCGCCCCGCGCAGGCTCAGCTCGCCGCGCGTCTCGATCATCTCGGCCTGCAGGTCCTGCGCCACCGACATCCCGTCGCCCACGAAGGAGCGGCCACGCCGGTCGGGCCCGACCCGGATCTGGTTGATCAGCAGGTCCGTGCCGATCTGCGCGTCGGTCAGCCGGATGCCACGCTCGATCCGGCAGCGCGGCAGGTGCAGGTCCCCCTCCGTGTGGAGCCGGGCCGCGTCCAGCCTCGGCACCGCGCACCCCACCATCCGCAGCGTCGTGAAATGGCACTCGGGCAGCACCACCTCCTGCTCGAAGCGGCACCCCGTCAGCTCCACGTAGGGCGAGACGCGGCCGCCCGCCAGATCCAGCTTCCCCGTGATGCGCAGGCCCCGGAGCTTCAGCGCCGCCACCCGCCCGGGCCGTGCGGCCGGCCCGCTCAGCAGCAGCCGCGCCACCGTCCGGGCGCCCACACTGCGCTCCGGCCCCCAGCTGTGCGGGGCGAACGGATCGTCGCGCACCGGATCGTGCGAGCGGAGATCGTAGGTGGTGCCGTTCCGGAACGACTGCCACATGCCCAGCTCGGCCGCGCTGAGCCCGTCGGGGATCTCGCCGTCGTGCGGTTCGGTCACTGCATCACCTCCGGAGGCGCGGTCTCGTCCCGCGCTTCGTACAGTCGTTCTTCCCTCTGTGTGACGACGTGAACGCTAACGGTCAGCAGTGACAGCCGGGACATGTATCAGCCAGTGATACGGGCGACCGGAGGCCGGAACCGGTCTGAGAGAATTGCGGTGTGATCTCTCGAATCGATCTGCGCGGTACCGCCCTCCCCGAGGGTGGCGCCCTGCGCGACCTGCTGCCCCGTGCCGAGTTCGACGTGGAAGCCGCCCTGGAGACGGTGCGGCCCATCTGCGAGGACGTGCGCCATCGTGGCTCGGCGGCAGTGATCGAGTGGGGGGAGAAATTCGACGGTGTGCGGATCGACTCGATCCGGGTCCCCGCCGACGCGATCACCGGTGCGCTGGAGAGCCTCGACCCCGCCGTGCGGGCCGCGCTCGAGGAGTCCGTCCGCCGCGCCCGCCTCGTCCACCGCGCGCAGCGCCGTACCACCCACACCACCCAGGTCGTCCCCGGCGGCACGGTCACCGAGAAGTGGGTGCCCGTCGAGCGCGTCGGGCTCTACGTCCCGGGCGGCCGCTCGGTCTACCCCTCCTCCGTGGTCATGAACGTCGTCCCGGCCCAGGAGGCCGGCGTCGAGGGCATCGCCGTGGCCTCACCGCCGCAGAAGGAGTTCGGCGGCCTGCCGCACCCGACGATCCTCGCCGCCTGCGCCCTCCTCGGCGTCGACGAGGTGTACGCCGCCGGTGGCTCCCAGGCCGTCGCGATGTTCGCGTACGGCACCGAGGACTGCCTCCCTGTGAACCTCGTCACCGGCCCCGGCAACATCTACGTCGCCGCCGCCAAGCGCCTCCTCAAGGGCCGCGTCGGCATCGACGCCGAGGCGGGTCCCACCGAGATCGCGATCCTCGCCGACGCCAGCGCCGACCCCGTGCACGTCGCCGCCGACCTGATCAGCCAGGCCGAGCACGACCCGATGGCCGCCGCCGTCCTCGTCACCGACTCCGAGGAGCTCGCCGCCGCCACCGAGGCCGAGCTGAAGCCCCAGGTCGCCGCGACCAAGCACATCACCGACCGGATCGAGCCCGCGCTCGCCGGCCGCCAGTCCGCGATCGTCCTCGTCGACGACCTCGACGACGGCCTCAAGGTCGTCGACGCGTACGCCGCGGAGCACCTGGAGATCCAGACCGAGAACGCCGCCGCCGTCGCGGACCGGGTCCGCAACGCCGGAGCGGTCTTCGTCGGCCCCTGGTCGCCCGTCTCCCTCGGTGACTACTGCGCCGGCTCCAACCACGTCCTGCCCACCGGTGGCTGCGCCTGCCACTCCTCGGGCCTGTCCGTGCAGTCCTTCCTGCGCGGCATCCACATCGTCGACTACTCCCGCGACGCGCTCGCCGAGGTCACCCACCACGTCGTGACCCTGGCCGAGGCGGAGGACCTCCCCGCCCACGGCGCCGCGCTCAAGGCCAGGTTCGGCTGGAAGGTTCCGCAAGCGTGACGAACAGCAGCAACGCCTGGGACGCGCTCCCGATCCGCGACGAACTGCGCGGCCAGTCCCCGTACGGCGCGCCCCAGCTCGACGTACCGGTCCGGCTGAACACCAACGAGAACCCCTACCCGCTGCCCGACGCACTCGTCGACCGCATCGCCGAGCGGGTCCGCGAGGCCGCGCGCGACCTCAACCGCTACCCCGACCGCGACGCCGTGGAGCTCCGCACCGAGCTCGCCCGCTACCTCACCCGCACCGCGGGACACGAGGTCGCCACGGCCAACGTCTGGGCGGCCAACGGCTCCAACGAGGTCCTCCAGCAGCTGCTGCAGACCTTCGGCGGACCCGGGCGCACCGCGATCGGCTTCGAGCCCTCGTACTCGATGCACGCCCTCATCGCCCGCGGCACCGGCACCGGCTGGATCTCCGGACCGCGCAACGAGGACTTCACCATCGACGTCGAGGCCGCGAAGAAGGCCATCGCCGAGCACCGGCCCGAGGTCGTCTTCATCACCTCGCCCAACAACCCCACCGGCACCGCCGTGGACGCCGACACCGTCCTCGCGCTGTACGACGCCGCCCAGGCCGCCCGCCCCTCGATGGTCGTCGTGGACGAGGCGTACGGCGAGTTCAGCCACCACCCCTCCCTGCTGCCGCTCATCGAGGGCCGCCCCCACCTGGTGCTCTCGCGCACCATGTCCAAGGCCTTCGGCGCCGCGGGCCTGCGCCTCGGCTACCTCGCCGCGGCCCCCGCCGTCGTCGACGCGGTCCAGCTGGTGCGGCTGCCCTACCACCTGTCCTCCGTCACCCAGGCCACCGCGCTCGCCGCCCTGGAACACACGGATACGCTGCTCGGGTACGTCGCGCAGCTCAAGAGCGAGCGCGACCGGCTGGTCGACGGACTGCGGGAGCTCGGCTTCGCCGTCACCGACTCGGACGCCAACTTCGTCCAGTTCGGCCGCTTCGCCGACAGCCGCACCGCCTGGCAGCAGATCCTCGACCGGGGCGTCCTGGTCCGGGACAACGGCGTACCGGGGTGGCTGCGGGTCTCCGCGGGAACCCCGGCAGAGAACGACGCGTTCCTCGATGCGGTGCGCGAACTGAAGAAGGAGCACGACGCATGAGCCGCGTAGGCAGGGTGGAGCGGACCACCAAGGAGACCTCCGTGCTCGTCGAGATCAACCTCGACGGCACCGGCAAGGTCGATGTCGCGACCGGGGTCGGGTTCTACGACCACATGCTCGACCAGCTCGGCCGTCACGGGCTCTTCGACCTCACGGTCAAGACCGAGGGCGACCTGCACATCGACTCGCACCACACCATCGAGGACACCGCCCTCGCGCTCGGCGCCGCCTTCAAGCAGGCCCTCGGCGACAAGGTCGGCATCTACCGCTTCGGCAACTGCACCGTCCCGCTGGACGAGTCGCTCGCCCAGGTCACCGTCGACCTCTCCGGCCGCCCGTACCTCGTGCACACCGAGCCCGAGAAGATGGCGCCGATGATCGGCGAGTACGACACGACGATGACCCGGCACATCCTGGAGTCCTTCGTCGCCCAGGCGCAGATCGCCCTGCACGTCCACGTCCCGTACGGGCGCAACGCCCACCACATCGTGGAGTGCCAGTTCAAGGCCCTGGCCCGCGCCCTGCGCTACGCCAGCGAGCACGACCCGCGTGCTGCCGGAATCCTTCCGTCCACGAAGGGCGCGCTGTGACCGGCCTCAACACCGTTCTGATCCTCGTCGGTCTCTTCCTGGCCGGCGGCGTCTACTCCTTCTGGAAGCAGGGCATGCCCAAGGGCGTCGTCGTGCTCCTCGGGATCGGCTCCGTGATGTGCCTGGTGGCAGGCGTCATGCGGATCCAGGGACTCTGGGGCTGAGGAATCCGTGAGCGACAAGAAGAAGATCGTCGTCTTCGACTACGGCTTCGGCAACGTCCGTTCCGCCGAGCGAGCCCTCGCCCACGTCGGCGGGGACGTGGAGATCACCCGTGACTTCGACACCGCGATGAACGCCGACGGGCTGCTCGTCCCCGGCGTCGGTGCCTTCTCGGCCTGCATGGCCGGCCTGAAGGAGGCGCGCGGCGAGTGGATCATCGGGCGCAGGCTGTCCGGCGGCCGTCCCGTCATGGGCATCTGCGTAGGGATGCAGATCCTGTTCGAGCGCGGCATCGAGCACGGCGTCGAGACGGAGGGCCTCGACGAGTGGCCCGGCACCGTCGGACCGCTGAAGGCCGACGTCGTCCCGCACATGGGCTGGAACACCGTCGAAGCCCCGGAGGACTCCCGGCTCTTCGCGGGCCTGGACCCCGAGTCCCGCTACTACTTCGTGCACTCCTACGCGGCGCACGACTGGTCCCTCGAAGTGACCAACGCCAAGATCCGTGCCCCCAAGGTCACCTGGGCCACGCACGGAGAGCGGTTCGTGGCCGCCGTGGAGAACGGCGCGCTGTGGGCCACCCAGTTCCACCCCGAGAAGTCCGGCGATGCCGGCGCCCAGCTGCTGACCAACTGGATCGAGACGCTGTAATGCCGAAGCTTGAACTGCTCCCCGCCGTAGACGTCCGCGACGGCCAGGCCGTCCGCCTCGTGCACGGCGAATCCGGCTCCGAGACCTCCTACGGCTCGCCGCTCGAGGCGGCCCTCGCCTGGCAGAGCTCCGGCGCCGAGTGGCTGCACCTCGTCGACCTGGACGCGGCCTTCGGCACCGGCGACAACCGTGCGCTGATCGCCGAGGTGGCCGGCGCCATGGACATCAAGGTCGAGCTCTCCGGCGGTATCCGCGACGACGCCTCGCTGGAGGCCGCCCTCGCCACCGGCTGCCGCCGGGTCAACCTCGGCACCGCCGCCCTGGAGACCCCCGAGTGGGTCGCCAAGGTCATCGCCGAGCACGGCGACAAGATCGCCGTCGGCCTCGACGTCCGCGGCACGACGCTGCGCGGCCGCGGCTGGACCCGCGACGGCGGCGACCTCTACGAGACGCTCGCCCGCCTCGACTCCGAGGGCTGCGCCCGCTACGTCGTGACCGACATCGCCAAGGACGGCACGCTGGAGGGCCCCAACCTGGCGCTCCTGCGGGACGTCTGCGCCGCCACCGACAAGCCCGTCGTCGCCTCCGGCGGCGTCTCCTCGCTCGCCGACCTGCGCGCGATCTCCCTGCTCGTCCCCGAGGGCGTCGAGGGCGCCATCGTCGGCAAGGCGCTGTACGCCAAGGCGTTCACCCTGGAAGAGGCGCTCAAGGCGGTCGCCGGATGACGGACTCCGTACGCCGCGTCTCCTCGGGCGGACCCTGGGAGGAGAAGTTCGGCTACTCCCGTGCGGTGCGGCTGCCGAACGGGCTCGTGCTGGTCTCCGGCTGCACGTCCGTGGTCAACGGCGAGATCTCCGCGGGCGGTCCGTACGAGCAGGCCGTCGCCTCGTTCCAGGCCGCGGTCGACGCCCTGAAGCAGGTCGGACTCGGCCGCGAGGACGTCGTCCGCACCCGGATGTACATCACCCACGCCCGGGACGTCGACGAGGTGGGCCGCGCCCACAAGGAGCTCTTCGACGACGTCCGCCCCGCCGCCTCCATGATCATCGTGTCCGGCTTCGTCGACCCTTCCCTGGTCGTCGAGGTCGAGGTCGAGGCCTACCGGGCAGGTGAGCGATGACTCTCGCCGTACGCGTCATCCCCTGCCTGGACGTCGACAAGGGCCGCGTCGTCAAGGGCGTCAACTTCCAGAACCTGCGCGACGCGGGCGACCCCGTCGAGATGGCGAAGCTGTACGACGCCGAGGGCGCCGACGAGCTGACCTTCCTCGACATCACCGCCTCCAGCGGTGACCGGGAGACGACGTACGACGTGGTGCGCCGCACCGCCGAGCAGGTCTTCATCCCGCTCACCGTCGGCGGCGGGGTCCGCACCCCCGACGACGTCGACAAGCTGCTGCGCGCCGGGGCCGACAAGGTCGGGGTCAACACCGCGGCCATCGCACGCCCCGACCTCATCCGCGAGATCGCCGAACGGTTCGGGCGCCAGGTGCTCGTGCTCTCCGTCGACGCCCGCCGCACCCCCGAGGGCACCTTCGAGGTGACGACCCACGGAGGCCGCAAGGGCACCGGCATCGACGCCGTCGAGTGGGCGCACCGGGCGGCCGAGCTCGGCGCCGGCGAGATCCTGCTCAACTCGATGGACGCCGACGGCACCAAGGACGGCTACGACACCGAGATGATCGAGGCGGTACGGGCCCATGTCACGGTCCCCGTCATCGCGTCCGGCGGTGCCGGCCGGCTCGAGGACTTCGCGCCCGCCGTCGGCGCGGGCGCCGACGCGGTGCTCGCCGCGTCCGTCTTCCACTTCGGTGACCTGCGGATCTCCGAGGTCAAGGGCGCTCTGCGCGAGGCCGGGCACCCGGTTCGCTGACCCCGGCGGGGGAGCGCTCCGGTCCCGAAGACCGGCGATCTCGCCGATGTCCGCGGGGTGTGCGCGCCACCAGAGTGGCGCCGTCAACGAATGACGGCGCCACCACGCGGTGCTCCCCCCGAAGGCCCCGGACGACGGGCCCCGGCTGCCGTGGTGTGGTTCGCCACAACCGAGAGGATCCCCCCTCGTGCAGCAGCACCTCCCCTCCGGCGACACCTCCCCGCGCCGCCACCGGATGTCGAAGAGCCGCTCCCGCACCCTCAGGTTCGCCGTGGCCGCGGCCGCCGCGACGGCCGGCCTCGTCACGGCGCTGATGCCCGGCGCGCAGGCCGCGGACAATCCGTACGAGCGTGGTCCGGCGCCGAGCAACTCGAGCATCGAGGCCAGCCGCGGTTCGTACGCCACGTCGCAGACGACCGTCTCCTCGCTGAGCGTCCGCGGCTTCGGCGGCGGGACGATCTACTACCCGACGTCCACCTCGGACGGCACGTTCGGCGCGGTCGTGATCTCGCCCGGCTTCACCGCCTACCAGTCGAGCATCGCGTGGCTGGGCCCCCGCCTCGCCTCGCAGGGCTTCGTGGTGTTCACCATCGACACCAACACCACCTCGGACCAGCCGGCCAGCCGCGGTGACCAGCTGCTCGCCGCGCTGGACTACCTCACCGGGAGCAGCTCGGTGAAGAGCCGGATCGACTCCTCACGACTCGGGGTCATGGGCCACTCGATGGGCGGTGGCGGCACGCTCGAGGCGGCAAAGGACCGTCCCTCGCTGCAGGCGGCGATCCCGCTGACAGGGTGGAACACCGACAAGACGTGGCCCGAGGTCAAGACCCCGACGCTGGTCATCGGCGCCGACGGCGACACCGTCGCCCCCGTCGCCACGCACTCGGAGCCGTTCTACAACTCGCTCCCCAGCTCGCTGGACAAGGCGTACCTGGAGCTCCGGGGAGCCACCCACTTCACCCCGAACAGCTCCAACACGACGATCGCGAAGTACAGCATCTCGTGGCTGAAGCGGTTCATCGACAACGACACCCGCTACGAGCAGTTCCTCTGCCCGCTGCCGTCGACCAGCCTCACGATCGCGGAGTACAAGGGCACCTGCCCGCACACCTCCTGACCACGGAGGACCAGGGCCGGACCGCGTCACGCGGTCCGGCCCTTCGCGCTGTCGGCACCCCCGCCGGTGGCGAGGGCTGAGGCGAAGACCGGCGATCTCGCCGATACCCGTGCGGGGGGCGCACCGCGACAGTGGCGACAGACCCCCAAGGAACGACGGCGCTACCGACGCGGCACCCCCGAAGGCCCCCAGGACGACGGGCCCCGGCTGCCACGGTGCGGTGGAGCCACAACCGAGAGGAATCCCCGTGCAGCAGCACCTCCCCTCCGGCGACATCTCCCCGCGCCGCCACCGGACGTCGAAGAGCCGCTCCCGCACCGTCAAGGGCGCCCTGGCGGCCGCGGCGGCGACCGCCGGTCTGCTCACCGCGCTCGTCCCCGGCGGCGCGCAGGCCGCGGACAACCCGTACGAGCGTGGTCCGGCGCCGAGCAACTCGAGCATCGAGGCGCTCCGCGGCTCCTACGCCACCTCCCAGACCTCCGTGTCCTCGCTGAGTGTCAGAGGCTTCGGCGGCGGGACGATCTACTACCCGACGTCCACCTCGGACGGCACGTTCGGCGCGGTGGTCATCTCGCCCGGCTTCACGGCCTACGAGTCGAGCATCGCGTGGCTGGGACCGCGGCTCGCCTCGCAGGGCTTCGTGGTGTTCACCATCGACACCAACACCACGGTGGACCAGCCGGCCAGCCGTGGTGACCAGTTGCTCGCGGCGCTGGACTACCTCACCGGGAGCAGTTCGGTGCGGAGCCGGGTCGACTCCTCGCGGCTGGGTGTGATGGGCCACTCGATGGGCGGTGGCGGCACGCTCGAGGCGGCAAAGGACCGTCCCTCGCTGCAGGCGGCGATCCCGCTGACGGGGTGGAACACCGACAAGACGTGGCCCGAGGTCAAGACCCCGACGCTGGTCATCGGCGCCGACGGCGACACGATCGCCCCCGTCGCCACGCACTCCGGCCCCTTCTACAACTCCCTGCCGAGCTCGCTGGACAAGGCGTACCTGGAGCTGCGGGGTGCCACGCACTTCACCCCGAACACCTCGAACACGACGATCGCGAAGTACAGCATCTCGTGGCTGAAGCGGTTCATCGACAACGACACCCGCTACGAGCAGTTCCTCTGCCCGCTGCCCTCGACGAGCCTGACCATCGCCGAGTACAGGGGCACCTGCCCGCACACCTCCTGACCACGGGGGAGCAGGGGCCGGGCCGCGCGTACCGCGGTCCGGCCCTTTCCCGTGGGGCCGCCGGCCCCGTGCCGCCCGTGAGGAGAAGCGGAGTTGGATCCGCCGTTTCGTGACACGTGCGCCGAGAGTGGCGCGAGATGCCCATGAGTCATCATCTGCGCGCACACCACGTACCGTAACGGGAGGCCGCCAGCATGAGACCCAGGCCGCAGACGGGCCGCAGGCACCGCAGCAGAGCCGTCCGCACCACCGTCGTACTCGCCACCGCCGCAGCGCTGATCGCCGCGCTCCCCGCAGGAGCGAACGCCGCACCGGAGCCGAAGGCGCCCCCAGGGGCGGTCCAGGGCCGGACCGGCGAGAAGGCCGGGGCCGACGACTCCGAGCGGCCGGCCGCCGTACCGGAGGAACGGCGCGCCGCCGTGCTCGGCGCGACGTACACCGCGTCCGACGACCTCGCGTGGAGCACCTCCGGTGACGCCAGCGGGTTCCACCTGCTGACCGCCGCACGCGCGGACGGCTACGCCTGGCACACGGCGGCCACCCTGGCCGAGCCGGGCTTCGAGGCCGACAGCTGGATCGGCAACGTCTGCGTCACCGGTTCCGGCAAGCGCGCCGTGGTCGCGTACGCACCCCGCACCTTCACCAACGACCAGCAGCTCATGTCGCGCGGCGCGTTCACGGCCGTCGTGGAGCTGGCCACGGGGAAGGTCACCAAACTCCCCTTCCAGGCGTCCCTGGCCTACTTCTCACCGGGATGCGGCACGGACGAGACGGCGGTGTTCTCGCAGTTCGCCGACGACCGTTCCGCGCGCAACGAGACCCGGATCATCCGGGTGGACGCGGCGACGGGCAAGGCCGCCGGACCGCTGGCGCTGGCCGGCCAGGTGACCTCGGCCGTGCCGTACGGCGACGACGTCGTCGCGGCCGACGGGAACCGGCTCGTCCGCATCGACGGGAAGGGCACGCGCAGGACCGTCGCCCTCACCCGGCGCGTCCCCTTCCAGCTGAAGGCGGACCGGGACGGGGGCCTCGTCTACCTCGACCGGACCGCGGCTCCGGCGAGGACCGGGGAGGCAGCCGCCGGGGACGGCGCCGTCATGCGGGTCGACGCGGCCGCCGTGAAGACCGGGAAGGGCGCCCGGAGCACGCTCGCCACCGGCACCCTCACGAAGATGGACCTCACGTCGAGCGCCGACGGCACCGTGCTGGTGACCGGCGAGACCCGGCAGGCCGTCTCCTCCCTGCCCCCGGTCGTGCGCCGGCCGGCAGGCGCGCTCAAGGACGCGCACGCCTCGACCGACGGCAAGGTCCTGGTGACCGCCGCCGGCTGGAGCGGCGACGGCACGCACCCGGCCCGCGCCGGGGAGACCGGTGCCGAGCGCACCGCGCTGATCGACCTCAAGGACCTGGGCACCGGCAGGACGGTCGCCCTGGAGACCCGGCCCGGCGGTGCCCCGCACCAGGACGCCGGCCAGAAGCTCTCCCCGGCGCTGCGGGGGGTCGCCACCACGGCGCCCGGTACCCGCTCCGCCTCGCTCGCGGCCGCGGCCGACCCGCACAACCCGGTCGAGGAGGAGCGCACCTGCGCCGTCGCCCGGGGCGACGTCCGCCAGCAGGCGTTCCAGCCGACACCCCGTCAGGTGGAGTGGGCGGTCGACCAGGCGATCAGCAACAACCTGAACAAGCTGGTCTCCCGTCCGGCCAACTGGAAGGACACCGGAGTAGGGTCCTACGCGCCCCAGCAGCTGTTCCCGCTGGACTCGCTGACCGGCGGCGGCCAGATCCCGGCGCAGGTCATGCTCGGGATCACCGCGCAGGAATCCAACATGTGGCAGGCCACCCGGTACGCCGTACCCGGGGTGACCGCCAACTCCCTGATAGGCAACTACTACGGGACGTCGTACAACGCCGACGGCGAGATCCCCGACCCGTGGGCGATCGACTGGGCCGAGTCGGACTGCGGCTACGGCATCACGCAGGTCACCGACAACATGCGCAAGAGCGACACCGGATGGTCCTCGCTCCAGCAGAAGGCCGTGGCCGTCGACTACACCGCGAACATCGCGGCCGGCGTCAACATCCTCATCGAGAAGTGGAACCAGACCAAGGCCGGCGGGATGACCATCGCCAACGGCGACCCGAAGTACCTGGAGAGCTGGTTCTTCGCGCTGTGGGCGTACAACTCGGGCTTCTACCCCGAGGCCGACGCGAGCAAGAACAAGGGCAAGTGGGGCCTCGGCTTCACCAACAACCCGGCCAACCCGCTGTGGAAGGCCAACCGCACCCCGTTCCTGGAGAACGCCGGCGGCACCGACGACTACTCGCATGCCGCACACCCGCAGGACTGGCCCTACCAGGAGAAGGTCCTCGGCTGGGCCGCCCGTCCCATCTCGGCGCTCTTCAAGCCCGGTGACATGCAGGCCGGATACCGCCCCGCCTGGTGGACGACCATCCCCGACCGCACGGCGCTGAAGCCGCCGGAGTCGCTGTTCTGCACCAGCGCCAACGAGTGCGACCCGAGCAAGATCGGGCCGAACGACTCCAACGACCCCGGCATGGGCGCCTGCACCCGCACCGACCTGTACTGCTGGTGGAACAAGTCGATCCCGGCGACCACCTGGAAGAACTGTGCCGTCGGAGTCTGCGGCAACGCGATCCACCGCTTCGACAACACCTATCCCGAACAGCCGGACGAGAACTCCTACGCGCCGCGCTGTTCGGGCGGCGTACCGAGTGACGCCCTGGTCATCGACGACGTGCCCAACGGTGTCCGGCCGTCCGGGTCGGCCAACCGCTGCCCGTCGGCGGTGTCCTCCGCGGGCAGCTTCGAGTTCACCTTCGCCGCATCGGGAGGCTTCTACCCGGGCAAGATCGACCTGCATCAGATCGGGGCCGGCTACAGCAACCACTTCTGGTTCACCCACAGCCGCGAGACCGGCACCACCGACGCCAACCGCCTCAGCACCACGGGCACCTGGAAACTGGGCAAGGCGCTCAACGGCTGGTCCCGGGTCATGGTGCACATCCCCGACCACGGTGCGCACACCCAGCAGGCCAAGTACGAGATCGACACCGGCTCGGGCACCTTCACCCGGACCCGTTACGTCAACCAGAAGATCAAGGCCAACACCTGGGTCTCGCTGGGCGTCTACAACATGAGCGGCACGCCCCGTGTCCGCCTCGGCAGCCAGACCGAGGACGGGGACGGCAGCGAGGACGTGGCCTGGGACGCGGTGGCCTTCCAGCCGCTGGCGGCCAAGCCGAAGCACATCGTGGCCGTCCTCGGCGACTCGTACACCTCCGGTGAAGGGGCCGGCGACTACAGCCCCGAGTCCGACGCGGACCACGGCACCGACCGGTGGAACGCCTGCCGGCGCAGCGACAACGCGTGGTCCCGGAAGGTCGTCCTGCCCGGCACCTCGACCCCGCTGGGCCAGCTCTCGGACGACTGGAGCTCCACGGCCGAACTCGGCTTCGTGGCCTGCTCGGGGGCGATGACCAGGAACGTCTGGAACGGACCGTTCGACGCGGACTCGCAGAGCTTCGGCGAAGGGCAGTTCAAGGAGATCAACCAGGTCAACTCCGGGGTGCTCACCCCGGAGACCACGCTCGTGATGCTCACGCTCGGCGGCAACGACGGCGGCGGGTTCACCAACGCCATGATGGACTGCGCGGGCATCGGGACCAACTGCAACGAGGACCCGAACTTCCTGACGAAGTACAAGGGCATCGTCGACCAGACGATGATTCCCAACCTGTCGAGCACCCTGAGCGACATCGCGCTCAAGGCACCGAACGCGCAGATCGTGCTCATGGGGTATCCGGAGCTGCTCAGCCGCACGGTCAAGTGCGCCGGTTCGCTCTACTACATGATGCCCGAGGTCGCGGCGCTGGCCGAGCTGGTCAACCACGCCGACACCGAGCAGGAGAAGCTGGTCGGGCAGCTCAAGACGGGCGGCATGAAGATCGCGTACGCGAACCCGGTCGACGCCTTCGTCGGCCACGCGGGCTGCGACGACCCCGAGTGGATCAACAAGATCGTCATCGGCCCCAACGGCGACGGCGACTTCCACCAGGGTGACCCGGTCACCAAGGTCACCGGTTCCTGCACGGCGGACTGGCTGCCCGAGGAGTGCCTGAGTCGCGAGTCCTTCCACCCGAAGTCCGACGGCACCACGGGGTACGCGAACGTGATGAAGTCGAGACTGACCGCACTCGGATATACGGGCTCGTGATGCGGTACGACCTTCGGTGACATGACCCATCACACCGAACACCCTCCGACGGGCCTGCCGGCCGGACGCGCGAAGGCGCGCCGGCCGGCAGGTGCCGTCGTCGTCGTACTGGTCGCCCTGGCGGCGCTCGTCCTGGCCGTCGTGGGAACACTCCTGTGGTGGCTGGGGGACCGGCTGCCCGAGGGCGCCGACCGCACCCGTACGGAGAACCAGCGCCTCCAGGTGGCCGGCCTCGCCCGGCAGCTGGCGGACGCGGCCCACGACGGGGAGCTCACGGACTCCGAGATCGACCGCGTCGCGCGGGCCGACCCCTGGCGGGTGGACCGGCCGGACGGCGGTGCCGTACGCATCGTCGTCACGACGGTCCCGGCCCTGGCCGACGAACCGGCGTCGTGCACGGAGTTCACCCTCCCCGCCCCCCTGGGGCCGGCCACCGAGGCCGCCCACCGGCCGGCGAAGGAGACCTGCCCGGTACGCGACTGAGCACCGCACCCCCGACCGTGGCCCGAGGGAGAGGTGCCTGCCGGCGGGAGCTGGGGGCCGTGCCGCGGTACCGCCGTCCGGCCCCTTCCCGCAGCCGAAGTCCGCCGCTCAGTCCCGCGCGAGGAACGAGGCGATGGCCTCGGCGAACCCCGGATCGCGTACGGCCGTCAGGTGGTCCCCCGGGAGCACGGTCAGCTCCGCCCCCGCTATCGCCGAGGCCAGCACCTCGGGCCGGGTCGCGAGGGGGTCGTTCCCGCCGGCGAGGACCAGCGTCGGGACCACGATCCGGTCCAGCGGCAGCGCGTCCCGGTGCACCGCCCGGATCTGCGCGGCCAGCGCCAGCCGGTCCCCGCCCGCCGTGTCGGCCAGGACCCTGAAGGCCCGGGTCCGCTCGGGTGCGTCCGCCGCGTCCTCGGCCGTCAGCGCCGCCGACACCAGCTCGGGAGGCATCACCCGGGTGTCCAGTCCGCCCACCTCCACCGCGCCGGCGCCGATTCCTCCGGCGACCAGGCGGCTGATCCTGGGGTCCTCCGCCGCGGCGAGGACCGCCACCACGGCGCCCATGGAGTAGCCCGCGAGGTGCACCCGCTCCTCGCCGATCCGGTCGATCAGCAGACGGACGTCACGGGCCATCAGCGACTCGCCGTAGTGCGTGTCGTCGTGCGGCCGGTCCGACTCGCCGTGGCCGCGCGCGTCCAGGGCGTACACCCGGCGTCCCCGTGCCACGAGCGCCTCGACGACGCCGGGCCCCTCCCAGTTCAGCCGGGCGTTCGCCGCGAAACCGTGCAGCAGCACCACCGGGGGCAGGGAGGTGTCCGGGTTGCGCGACCAGGACCAGTAACGCAGGGTCAAACCGTCGTGTGTACGCAATTCATCAGTCATGCACCGACGTTACGGGCGGCCGCCGCCGACCGGGCCGGGACTGTGCCTCCGCACAGCGCGCACGCCGTTCCGTTGGGAGCCCGCACCGCTCCGGGCCGACCGGGAACAGGGAGCGGACGCGAGCCTTCCGACGCTGTTTACGCAGAAGTAACGTGAAGAGCGTGACCCCAACGACGACCGTGCACAGTCCGCTCCGGCTGTACGGCCGCAGCGGTGAACTGGCCATCCTGGAAACCCTGTTGGGACGGCTGCGGGCAGGGGACGGCGGAGCGCTCGTGCTGACCTCACCGCCCGGCCTCGGCCGCACCGCGCTGCTGCGGCAGACCGCCTCCCACTACCTCGCGGGACACGGCGGCCCCGTGCTGTTCGCCGCCGCGGCCCCGACCGAACAGCGACTGCCCTACAGCGGGCTGCACGCCCTGCTCTGCTCGGCGCCCGGCCCGCTGCCCCTCGCCCCCGACAGCGTCCTGCGCTCCGGGATCACCCCTGGCGGTCTGCTCGGCCTGCTGCGGGGCCTGGGCGCCGAACAGCCCCTGCTGGTCTGCGTGGACGACGCGCACGCCTGGGACCCGGACTCCCGCGCGGCGCTCGGCTTCGCGGCCCGCAGACTCGGCGCGGGCAGCCGCGTCGCGGTGGTGATCGGCGCCGCCGACGAGACCGCCTTCGCCGGCCTGCCCGCGCTGCGCCTCGGCCCGCTCGACGACGACGCGGCGACCGCCCTGCTGGACCGGCTCACCGACGGCACGGCCGAGGTCGACCCCGTCGTACGCAGCGAACTCCTGCGCGAAGCGGCCGGGAACCCGCGCCTCATGGCCGGACTCGCCGGCCGCCTCACCCCCGGCCAGCTGGCCGGGCGCAGCGCACTGCCGTACCCGCTGCCCGGGGCCGAGAGCGTCCTCGACGCCCACGCCGGGCATCTGGACGGGCTCTCCCCCGACACCCACACCCTGCTCCTGCTGGCCGCGGCGGCTGAGGAGCACGAGCCCGACGGGGCCGGGGCGGACGCGGCTCTGCTGCTGCGGGCCGGAGCCCGGGCCGGACTGGCCACCGCCTACCTCGACCGGGTGCTCTTCGCGCCCGCCGGCACCGCCGGAGCCCTCCAGCGGGCGGGCAGCCGCGTGCACTTCAGCCACCCGCTGCTGCGCCGCGCGGTCCTGCACAGGGCGCCCCCGGGCCGCCGCCGGGCCGTGCACGAACTGCTCGCCGGGCTCCTCACCGGTCCGGGCCCGGCGCCGCTTCCCGCCCTCGTCCAGCGGGCCTGTGCCGCACCCGGGCCGGACGCCGGTCTCGCCGGGCAGCTGGAAGCGGCGGCCGCCGCCCCCCGGCCTCACGGCGAACGCTCGGCCGCGCTGGCACGCGCCGCCGCGCTCTCCACCGACGACACCCTGCGCGCCGCACGGTTCACCGCCGCCGCCGAGCAGGCGTGGCTGGCCGGCGACACCGGCCGCGCCCGCGCGATGCTGGCCCGCGTCGGCCCCCACCCCGCCGGGGGTGCCGCGCCCTACGTACGCGGCATGCTCGCCCTGCGCGACGGGCCGGCGGCCGACGCCCGGGAGGCGCTCCTGGCGGCGGCGGAGCTGCTCGCCCCCCACGATCCGCGCCGCACCCTGGACGCGCTGTTCGGCGCGGCGGAGGCGGCGTGGGCCATGGGGGACGCCATCGCGTACCTGGACGCGATGAACCGCATCCCCGTCACGGCGGCCGACCGGTCCATGGCGCAATACCGCGCCGGGATGTGCGCGGTGCTCGCCGGGCACCCCGACCGGGGCCATGCCCTCCTGCGGTGCTGCCTCGACTCCGCCGACCGCGCCGAGGACGCGGACGAACTCCTGCGGGCCGGTGCCTCGGCGCTGGTGCTCGGCGAGGTCGACGCGGCCTGCCGGGCGGGTGCCCGCGCCCTCGCCGTCATCCGCACCCGGGGCCCCGAGGCCCTGCTGCCGCACGCCCTGGAACAGCTCGCGTACGCCGAACTGCGTGCCGGGCAGCACGCCAGGGCCCGGGCCCACGCGCTGGAAGGGCTGCACGCGGCACGGCGCACCGGGCAGCAGAACTCCGCCACGCATCTGCACGCCGTGCTCGCGCTCGCCGCCTCGGTGGAGGGACCCGCCGAGGCGTGCGCCGCCCACGCGGACGCCGCGCTGGCCGGTGCGGGGCCGCACGGCCTGTCGCAGGCCGCCATGCTCGCCACCTGGGCGGTCGCCCGCGCCGACCTGGCGGCCGGACGGCCCGGTGAGGCGGCGGCCCGGCTGGGACCGCTGGTCAGGCCGGGGCCCGGAACAGGACACTTCGCCACCCGGATGCTCGCCGTGCCCTGCTACGTCGAGGCGACGGTGCTCTCCGGCCGAGCGGAGGAGGCGGCCGCCGAGCTCGCGCTGGCGGTCCAGGAGTTCGCCCTGTGGACGGCGCGGACGACCGACCCCCAGGTGCCCGCCCAGCTGGCCCGCTGCCGCGCCCTGCTGGCGCCGCCCGAGGAGGCGGCCGCGCGGTACGAGGAGGCACTGGCCCACCACGACCGCGCGGGCGGCGACTTCGAGCGCGCCCGCACCCAGCTGCTCCACGGCCAGCTGCTGCGCCGTCTGCGCCGCACCCGCGAGGCGCGGGGCCCGCTGCGCGACGCGCTGGTCGCCTTCGAACGCTGTTCGGCACGCGTCTGGGCCGACCGGGCGGGAGGGGAGCTGCGGGCCGCCGGAGAGGCGGTGGACGCGCCCGACCAGAGCGGCCCCGGACCGCTGGCCGGGCTGACCCCGCAACAGCAGCGCATCGCCCGCTGCGTCGCCGAGGGGGCGACCAACCGTGAGGTGGCGCTGCGGCTCTCGGTGAGCCCGCGGACCGTCGACCACCATCTCCGCAACGTCTTCGCCGCGCTCGGCGTACGGTCCCGGACCGAGCTCGCGAGGCTGCTGGACCGCGGGGGCGGGGCGAGGTTGCAGGACCGTGATGAGAAGAACCGCGCAGACCTCTAGGTACCGACCGGGCGGTATGCCATTCTGCGTCCGTCAGGATCAATCGGTGTGCGCCTGCCCAATGCCGGGCCGGGCGCGCACCGGGGCCGGCGAAACCGCAGCCGGCCGATTCCCGGTGGAGGCCGCCATGCCACAGGTCGTACGTTCACGGATCAGGGCGCTGCACGGACCGCCCCCCGTCGCACCGTTGCCGCACCGCGCCCGCTCCCTGGCCGACCGTGAGGCCGTGGCGGTGCTCCACCGGGCGGCCCGTGTGCTGCTGGAGGCGCTGCCGGAGCTCACGGACCGGCTGGTCGAGGCGCTGCGGGAGCAGGAGCCCGCCTACCGCGCCGCGATGGAGAGCGAGCCCGCGGAGATCTGGCAGGAGGTCCACCACTCGCTGCGCCACAACGTCGCCTCCCTCATCCAGCCCCGGGAGTTCCGGGAGGCCGCCCACCGCACCTCCCGCTGGATCGGCGAGAGCCGGGCCGAACAGGGCGTCCCCCTCGACGCGGTCATGCACGCCTTCCGGATGGGCGGCGCGATGGTCTGGCAGGACCTGGTCGACGACACGGCCCGCCGCCACCCCGAGGACACCCGCCTGCTCGTCCATGTCGCCGCAGACGTCTGGAACTTCGTCGACGAGCACTGCGCGGTGGTGGCCGAGGCGTACCGGCAGGCGGAGCGGCGGCTCTCCTGGCGCCGCGAGAACCAGCAGCGCCTGATGACGGCGGCCCTGCTGGACGGCACCGCGCGGATCGCGGACCTGCCGGACGCCGCCGCGATGCTGGGGCTGCCGGTGCACGGGCGGTACGCGGTCCTCGCGGTCGCCGGTGCCCGCCGCGCCCCGCACGGCACGGGGCGTCCGCCCCTCGACCTGCCCGAGGAGACACCCGCGCTCTGGCACTCCGCGGGCGACGTGGACCTGGCGGTCCTTCCGCTGGGGGCGGTCCCGGCCGCCTCCGAGGAGGAGCCGCGGTGCGAGGGCGAGGACGGGCCCGCGGTTCCCGGCCGCCCCGCCTCCGACGGTGAACTCGCCTCGCTCGCCGAGGGGCTGGCGGCGCCTCCGGGGACACGGGTCGGCGTCAGCTCCGTCGTCGAAGGGCTGGCGTCCGTCGGTGACGCGCGGCGCCTCGCCGAGACGGCGCTCAAGGCCTGCCCGGCGTCCGGCGGCACCGTCCTGCTCGACGCACACCTTCCCGCCGCGCTCGTCGTGTCCTCGCCCGGCCTCGGATCGGCGCTCGCCGACCGGGTCCTCGGGCCGCTGGACCGCCTCGACCCGGCGGACCGGGACGTGCTCATCGAGACGCTGACGGCCTGGCTCGACTCGGACGGCTCGGCCCAGCGGGCGGGGGCGAAGCTGTACTGCCACCGCAACACGGTGCTGAACCGGCTGCGCCGCTTCGAGCAGCTGACGGGGCGTTGCCTGACACGGCCGACCGACGCGGTCGAGGTGTCCCTGGCGCTCACGGCGCGGCGGCTGCTGGCCGGCTGAGCCCGCCCCCTCCCGGCCCCACCGGCCGGGTGCTTCCCACCGGACACGCGGACGGCGGGGTGGCGCCCGGCCGTCCGTCGTCCCGGATCGGCGCGGACGCGCGGCCCGGACGAGCGGCCCGTACGGCCCGGCCGGCGCGCCCCTCCCACCGGACGGCGCGCACCTCCCACCGGCCGGACGGCCTTGTGCGGGCGCACAGTCCTGTGCCGGAAGGGCTGTACCCGCGCCGCGCCCCGCGCCTGCCCCCTGTGCCGCACCCGCACCGGCTGGTGCCATGGCGCGCATGTCTTCAGCTGCCCCTTGCAGAGCCGTACCGGCGGAGCGAACCCGGTGAGCGGCGCGATCGACGCCCGGTCCCTGGCCGTGGTCATCTTCCTCGGCTTCGTCGCCGTGTCCCTGCTGCTGTGCGGACTTGCCGCGGCCGACCAGGACGACCCGGAGCACTTCTACGCGGGCGGGTCCACCCTCGGCCCCGTAGGCGGCGGACTGGCCATCGCCGGGGACTACGTCTCCGCCGCCACCCTGCTCTCCACCACCGGTTCCGTCGCACTCGCCGGGTTCGACGGCCTGCTGTTCGCCCTGGCCACGGTCGCCTCACTCGCCCTGGTCATGCGCCTCTTCGCCGAACGCCTCCGCCGCAAGGGCGTGTTCACCCTGGGGGACTTCCTCGCCGACCGCCTCGGCGACGGGTCCGTACGCCGGGCGCTCGGCGTGGCCACCCTCGTCGTGCTGGCCCCGCTGCTCCTCGTACAGCTCACCACCGCCGGCCGCGTCATGACCTCCATGTTCGGACTGCCCGACGGCGCGCTCACCGGCTGCACCGTCGCCAGCGGCGCGCTGATGGTCTGTTACTCGGCGTTCGGCGGGATGCGCGGCACCGGCTACATCCAGATCCTCAAGGTGGCCGTCGTCCTCGGGGCCGTCACGCTGCTCGCGGGGCTCGTCCTCGCACGCTTCGGATGGTCGCCGTTCGCCCTCTTCGACGCCGCGCAGGCGGGCAGCAAGGCGGGCGGCGCCTACGCGCGCCCGGGTCTGCAGTTCGGCCACGGGCTCGCCGGCGGGCTCGACCTGATCGGCTTCCAGATCACCCTGGTCCTCGGTGCCGCGTGCATGCCCCACATCATGATGCGGCTCCACCCGGTCCGTGACGCCTGGACCGCCCGCCGGGCCGGAGTCTGGGCCGTGGCCCCCGTGGCCCTGCTGTGCGCCGGCATCGTCGTCGTCGGGCTCGGTGCCTCGGCGCTGATCGGCCGGGACCTGCTGCACGCCGCCGATCCGGCCGGCGGCACCGCCCTCCTGATGGTGACCGGCGCCCTGGACCCCGGTGCGACCGGGCCGCGGGACAGCCCGCTGTTCGCGCTCGTGGCCTGCGCCGCGTTCGCGACCACCCTGGCCGCGGTCGCCGGGATCACCCTGGCCGCCGCCTCGTCCCTGGCCCGCGACTTCACGCTGAAGTCGGGCGCGCAGGGCGAGGGCAAGGCCTCCAGCAGGGAGATCCGGCGTGCCCGCTGGGCCGTCGTCGGGATCGGCGCGCTCGCCGTGCTCCTCTCGGCGTACACCCACGACCGCAACCCCCAGGTGCTGCTCTCCCTGTCGTTCGCGGCGGCGGCCTCGATCCTGCCGCCCGTCCTGCTGTACGCCCTGTTCCGGCCGGGTTTCGACGCCCGCGGGGTGCGGTGGACCGTGTACGGGACGCTGCCGCTGATCGGCGTCCTGATGGTCCTGTCACCGGCGTTCTCGGGCACGCCCGTCGCCCTCTACCCGGAGTGGGACTTCGCCGTGTTCCCGCTCCAGACCCCGGGCATCGTCACGATCCCGGCGGGATTCCTCCTCGGCGTGCTCGGTTCGCGACGGGGCCCGGACGCCGCACCGGACGAGCGGCACCGTCACCGGGCCAGGTGGGCACCCGTCCGCGCCCGCGACGGCGCCTGAGCGGCCGCACACGGGCGGGCCCGGCCTCCCCGGGGCCCGCACGGCCGGACCCGCCACGGACCGGACCCGCCACGGACCGGCCCGGCTACAGGCCGAGCTCCGCCGTGTGCAGCCGGGCCAGCGCGTCCTTGTCGCCGTCCAGCTCCACCCGTGCCGCGTCCTGCCGCCCCGCCGCGAACAGCAGCAGCTCACCCGGCTCCCCGGTGACCGTCACCACCGGGGTGCCCTTGTGGGCCACCGCGGTCTGGCCGTCGGGGCGCCGCAGCACCAGACCCACCGGCGAGCGGCGGCCCATCATCCGGGCCGTCCTCTCGGTGCGCGACCACAGCACGTCGGCGAAGACCGGATCGAGGTCCCGCTGCGACCAGTCGGGCTGCGCCCGGCGCACGTCCTCCGCGTGGATGTAGAACTCGACGGTGTTCGCCGCCTCGTCCAGCTGCTTCAGCCCGAAGGGTGACAACCGGGGCGGCCCCGTACGGATGAGCTGGATCAGCTCCTCGTACGGCTTGGCGGCGAACTCGGCCTGGACCCGTTCCAGCCGGTTCTTCAGGGCGCCCAGCAGGAGCCCGCCCGCCGCGTCCGCACGGCGCTCGCGCACCACGACATGGGCGGCCAGGTCACGGGTCTTCCAGCCGTTGCACAGGGTCTGGGCTTCGGGGCCCGCCGCTTCCAACAGGTCGGCGAGCAGAAGACGTTCACGCTTCGCATGGGTCGACATGCCCGCCAGCGTACGACCGCCGCCCCCGGTCCGCCCAGTGGACGGACGACCGGGAGGCCCCGTCCGGCGCGGCACAATGGGCCCATGACCAGCACGCCCGGCTCCACGCCCGCCAGCAATCTCGACCCGGCCGTCGCCGCCCGCCTCAAGCGCGGCCCCGACGGTCTCGTCCCGGCCATCGCCCAGCAGTACGACACGGGCGAGGTGCTCATGCTCGGCTGGATGGACGACGAGGCGCTGCACCGCACCCTCACCACCGGCCGCTGCACCTACTGGTCCCGCAGCCGCCAGGAGTACTGGGTCAAGGGCGACACCTCCGGACACGTCCAGCGGGTGAAGTCCGTCGCCCTGGACTGCGACGCCGACACCGTCCTGGTGAAGGTCGACCAGACGGGTGCCGCCTGCCACACCGGCGACCGCACCTGCTTCGACCAGGACGTCCTCCCGCTCACCGCGCCCCGATAAGGTCAGCCGCCATGGATCTCGACACGTTCCGCAAGCTCGCCGTCGACCGGCGTGTCATCCCCGTCAGCCGCCGGCTCCTCGCGGACGGCGACACCCCGGTCGGGCTCTACCGCAAGCTCGCGGCCGAGCGCACCGGCACGTTCCTCCTCGAATCCGCGGAGAACGGCCGCACCTGGTCCCGCTACTCCTTCATCGGGGTACGCAGCGCCGCCACCCTGACCGCCCTCGACGGACAGGCCCACTGGCTCGGCGCCCCGCCCGTCGGCGTCCCCGTCGACGGGGACCCGCTGCAGGCGCTGCGGGCCACGGTCGAGACCCTGCACACCCCGCGCGACCTGGTCGCCGACGACGGTCTGCCCCCGTTCACCGGCGGCATGGTCGGCTACCTCGGCTACGACGTCGTGCGCCGGCTGGAGCGGATCACCGAGCACGGCGGCGACGACCTGAAGCTCCCCGAACTGACCATGCTGCTCACCTCGGACCTCGCCGTGCTCGACCACGGGAACGGCACCGTCCTGCTGATCGCCAACGCGATCAACCACAACGACCTGGACACCGGGGTCGACGAGGCCTACGCGGACGCGGTCGCCCGGCTCGACGCCATGGAACGCGACCTCTCCCGCCCGGTGGAGAACGCCCCCGCAGCGCTGCCGCCCTCCGAGCTCCCGCCCTACACCGCCCTCTGGGGCGGCCAGGCCTTCATGGACGCCGTCGAGGACGTCAAGGAGCGCATCAGGGCAGGCGAGGCCTTCCAGGTCGTCCCCTCCCAGCGCTTCGAGACGCCGTGCACGGCGAGTGCGCTGGACGTCTACCGGGTCCTGCGGGCCACCAACCCGTCGCCGTACATGTACCTCTTCCGCTTCGACGGTTTCGACGTCGTCGGCTCCAGCCCCGAGGCGCTCGTCAAGGTCGAGGACGGCCGGGCGATGGTCCATCCGATCGCCGGGACGAGGCACCGCGGCGCCACCCCGCAGGAGGACCAGGCGCTCGCCGACGAGCTCCTCGCCGACCCGAAGGAACGCGCCGAGCACCTGATGCTCGTCGACCTCGGCCGCAACGACCTGGGGCGGGTCTGCGAACCCGGCAGCGTCGAGGTCGTCGACTTCATGTCGGTCGAGCGCTACTCGCACGTGATGCACATCGTCTCCACCGTCACCGGACGCGTCGCCGAGGGCCGCGGCGCCTTCGACGTCCTCACCGCCTGCTTCCCCGCCGGCACCCTGTCGGGCGCGCCCAAGCCCCGCGCCCTGCAGATCATCGAGGAGCTCGAACCGTCCCGGCGCGGCCTGTACGGCGGATGCGTGGGCTACCTCGACTTCGCCGGGGACTCCGACACCGCCATCGCCATCCGGACCGCCCTGCTCCGTGACGGCACGGCCTACGTCCAGGCGGGCGCGGGCATCGTCGCGGACTCCGACCCGGTCGCCGAGGACACCGAGTGCCGCAACAAGGCCGCCGCGGTCCTGCGCGCCGTGCACACGGCGAACCGCCTCGGGGCCCACTGAGACGGGTCTCACGCCGCCGCCGGCACCGTGGGGCCCTCCTACCGGCCCCCTTTCGCCGACCGGTCCGGGCCGGTAGGGGATAGTGGGGTACGTGAGTGCTGTCCCCGTACCCCAGCCCCGTTCCCGAGCCGCCTCCGCGCCCGACAGCGCGGCGAGCCGCCGAAGCCTGGCCGCCGGACTGCTCCTCGGGGCGGCCGGCGCCACCGTCGTACTCCTCGCCTCCGGGCAGACCTGGGCGAAGGGCGAGGCGGCCGTCGGCGGCGGCGTCCTGCCGCTGAGCGCCGACGGCCAGGACGTCACCGGCCTCCCGGCGGCCCTGGCCGTCGTCGGCCTGGCCGCCCTCGTCGCCGTCTTCGCCGTCCGCGGCGGCGGACGGCTGGCCGTCGCCGCCCTGCTGGCCCTCAGCGGCCTCGGCGCCGGACTGAGCGCCTGGGCGGGCGCCTCGGACAGCGCGGCCCTCGACGAACGGGCCGCGCAGACCACCGGCGACACCGCGGCCACCGTCGGCGCCCTCAGCCACACCGCGTGGCCCTACGTCACCGCGGCCGGCGGCCTGCTGATCCTGCTCGCCGGGCTGCTCGCCCTGCGCTACGGCAGGCGCTGGCCCGCCATGTCGGGGCGGTACGAACGCGACGGCACCCCCCGCCCCCGCAAGGCCCCCCGCACCGCCCCGGACCCCGAGCGGCCCGAGGAACTGTGGAAGGCACTGGACCGCGGCGAGGACCCGACGCGCGAGGCGTGACCCCCAGCCTCACGTCCACCGGCGCGTACGGGACAATGGCAGCGGGCCTTTCCCACAGCGACACCTTCAGCGCAACACCAACAAGGAGCAACTCATGGCGGGCAGCAGCCACGGACACACCCCGGCCGCCTGGACCGGTGTCATCATCTCCTTCATCGGCTTCTGCATCGCGGGCCTCTTCATGGTCGCGGCGAACACGCTCGGCTTCTGGGCCGGGATCGTCGTCGTCCTCCTCGGGGGTGTCGTCGGTCTCGCCATGAAGCTGGCCGGTCTCGGCATGCCGAAGGAGTCCGAGGAGATGGCGGCCGCCAGGGCCCGCGCCTCGCAGGCCCAGATCACGGCCTGAGGCGGTCCACCGGCAGGTGCCGGACCCCGCACACGACGCGAGGCGCAGCCCGGACCGGGCTGCGCCTCTCCGCGTGAGCGGGGACAATCACCGCGTGGACGCCTCAGCCTCTCCCGCAGCCCCCGGCCCCGGCCCCGTGCCCGGGCTCCCGCCGGCCCCCGCCCGGGCCTCCCTGCTCCGTCGGCTCGCGGTCCCCGCCGGGGTCATGGCCGCCGTCGTCGGGGCCTTCGGCTACGTCGCCGCGGTCGACCCGAACGAGCCGGGTCACTACCCGGTCTGCCCCATGCTCCGGTTCACCGGCGTGTTCTGCCCCGGCTGCGGGGGTCTCCGCAGCGCGTACGCCTTCGCCCACGGGGACCTCACCACCGCGCTCGGCGCCAACGCCCTGGCCGTCGTCGGCTACGCCGTCTTCGCCGCGGTCTGGCTGCTCTGGACGGTCCGCGCGAGCCGGGGCAGGCCGATGCGGATCGGTCTCGCGCCCGTCCACTGGTGGGGCGTCGGCGCCGTCCTGCTGGTGTTCTCCGTGGTCAGGAACCTGCCCTTCGGCTCGGCGCTCGCGCCGTGAATGACCAGGGAGTGGGACGCGAGGCCGCCGGATGCGAGCCCTGAGCCCTCCTGCGGATACCATCGACATGGCTGATCCTGTTCCATCACCGCTTCGGAAGGGGGCCGCTCGCGTGAGTGTGCTCGACGAGATCATTGACGGCGTTCGCGCCGACCTCGCGGAGCGGCAGGCGCGCGTCAGCCTCGACGAGCTGAAGGAACGCGCCGCGCGCGCTCCCCAGGCCAAGGACGGAGTCGCCGCCCTGCGCGGCGAGGGTGTGACCGTCATCTGCGAGGTCAAGCGCTCCAGCCCCTCCAAGGGGGCCCTTGCCGCCATCGCCGACCCGGCCGCGCTCGCCGCGGACTACGAGGCCGGCGGGGCGTCCGTCATCTCGGTGCTCACCGAGGAGCGCCGCTTCGGCGGCTCGCTCGCCGACCTGGAGGCCGTCCGCGCCAAGGTCGACATCCCGGTCCTGCGCAAGGACTTCATCGTCACCTCGTACCAGCTGTGGGAGGCACGGGCCTACGGCGCCGACCTCGCCCTGCTGATCGTCGCCGCCCTCGACCAGGAGGCCCTCGTCTCGCTGATCGAGCGGGCCGAGTCGATCGGCCTCACGCCGATCGTCGAGGCGCACGACGAGGAGGAGGCGGAGCGCGCCGTGGACGCCGGAGCGAAGATCATCGGTGTCAACGCGCGCAACCTCAAGGACCTCAAGGTCGACCGTTCCACCTTCGAACGCGTCGCCCCCGAGATCCCCGACCACATCGTCAAGGTCGCCGAGTCCGGCGTCCGGGGCCCGCACGACCTCATCGCCTACGCCAACGCCGGCGCGGACGCGGTGCTCGTCGGAGAGTCCCTGGTCACCGGCCGCGACCCCCGGGCCGCCGTCGCCGACCTGGTCGCCGCGGGCGCCCACCCGGCGCTCCGGCACGGACGGGGCTGAACCGGCCCGTGTCCGCCGACCGTCCCACCGCCCGCATCCGGCCGGGCCTGCGCCCCGCCGGGGCGAGCGCCCGGGACCCGCACGCGCCGCTGGCGCGCGGCTGTCGCCCCCGCGGCTGCCGCGCGCCCGCCCGGCGTGTGCACGGCCGGCGCGTCCGGTACGTGATCGGCGACGAGCCCGGACAGGTCAACGGCATGCGATGGCGCACGGGGTCCGCGCCGTAGCGAGCCCCGGCCGTCGCCCCCCGTACAGGGGGATCCGCACGACCCACCGCACCGACCGCCCACCGGTCGGCGCGGCGCTCCGCCCACGGCGCATACGGTGACACCACCCGTTGCGATTCGAGGAGCACATCGCATGTCGTCCGACTTCTTCATCCCGGACCCCGAGGGTCTGATCCCCAGCGCCGAGGGGTACTTCGGCGCCTACGGCGGCAAGTTCATCCCGGAGGCGCTCGTCGCCGCCGTGGACGAGGTCGCCGTGGAGTACGACAAGGCCAAGGCGGACCCGGCCTTCGCCGTCGAGCTCAACCACCTCATGGTCGACTACACGGGCCGGCCCAGCGCGCTCACCGAGGTCGCGCGCTTCGCCGAGCACGCGGGGGGCGCCCGCGTCTTCCTCAAGCGCGAGGACCTCAACCACACCGGCTCGCACAAGATCAACAACGTGCTGGGCCAGGCCCTCCTCACCAAGCGCATGGGCAAGACCCGCATCATCGCGGAGACCGGGGCGGGCCAGCACGGCGTCGCCACCGCGACCGCCTGCGCCCTGTTCGGGCTCGAGTGCACCATCTACATGGGTGAGATCGACACCGAGCGGCAGGCCCTGAACGTCGCGCGGATGCGGATGCTCGGCGCCGAGGTCGTGGCCGTGAAGTCCGGCTCCAGGACCCTCAAGGACGCCATCAACGAGGCGTTCCGCGACTGGGTCGCCAACGTGGACCGCACCCACTACCTCTTCGGCACGGTCGCCGGGCCGCACCCCTTCCCGGCGATGGTCCGCGACTTCCACCGGGTGATCGGCGTCGAGGCCCGCCGCCAGATCCTGGAGCGGGCCGGCAGGCTTCCGGACGCCGCGGTCGCCTGTGTCGGCGGCGGATCCAACGCCATCGGACTCTTCCACGCCTTCATCCCCGACGAGGGCGTCCGCCTCATCGGCTGCGAACCGGCCGGCCACGGGGTCGAGACCGGCGAGCACGCGGCGACCCTGACCGCGGGCGAGCCCGGGATCCTGCACGGCTCACGCAGCTACGTCCTCCAGGACGACGAGGGCCAGATCACCGAGCCCTACTCCATCTCCGCGGGGCTCGACTACCCCGGCATCGGCCCGGAGCACGCCTACCTCAAGGACGTCGGCCGCGGCGAGTACCGCGCGGTCACCGACGACGCCGCCATGCAGGCGCTGCGCCTCCTCTCCCGCACCGAGGGGATCATCCCGGCCATCGAGAGCGCGCACGCGCTGGCCGGGGCCCTGGAGGTCGGACGGGAGCTCGGCGAGGACGGCCTGATCCTGATCAACCTGTCCGGCCGCGGCGACAAGGACATGGACACGGCGGCGCGCTACTTCGGGCTGTACGACGGCGCCGACGCCGTCGTCGAGGCCGACGTGGCCGACGGAGAGGAAGAGGTCACCAAGTGAGCGGCAACCGAGAGCTTCTCGAATCGACGCTGGCCCGGGCGGCATCCGAGGACCGGGCGGCGCTCATCGCCTACCTGCCCGGAGGCTTCCCGACCGTCGACGGCGGCATCGAGGCCGTCAAGGCCGCCGTCGCCGGCGGCGCCGACGTCATCGAGGTGGGCCTCCCGCACAGCGACCCGGTGCTCGACGGACCGGTCATCCAGACCGCCGACGACATCGCGCTGCGCGGCGGGGTCAGGATCGCCGACATCATGCGCACGGTCCGGGAGACGCACGAGGCCACCGGCGCGCCGATCCTCGTCATGACGTACTGGAACCCGATCGACCGGTACGGCGTGGAGCGCTTCACCGCCGAGCTCGCCGACGCGGGCGGCGCCGGGTGCATCCTGCCCGACCTGCCCGTCCAGGAGTCGGGACTGTGGAGGGAGCACGCCGAGAAGCACTCCCTCGCCACCGTCTTCGTCGTCGCCCCCAGCAGCCAGGACGCACGCCTCGCCACGATCACCTCGGCGGGCTCCGGCTTCGTCTACGCCTCCTCGCTGATGGGGGTCACCGGCACCCGCGAATCGGTCGGTGAGCAGGCCCAGGACCTGGTGCGGCGCACCAAGGCCACCACGGACCTGCCGGTCTGCGTCGGCATCGGCGTCTCCACCGCCGAGCACGCCCGGCAGGTCGCCGGCTTCGCCGACGGGGTGATCGTCGGTTCCGCCTTCGTCAAGCGGATGCTCGACGCGCCCGACGAGGCCGCGGGTCTCGCCGCCGTCCGCGCCCTCGCGGGCGAACTGGCCGAAGGCGTTCGAAAGCGCTGACAGCCGTCGTCATCCGTACGGGTGGACCTGGGACCGGGGAGGCGCTCACGCACCTCCCCGGTTCGTTTGCGCGGTGTGAGCGAGAAGAACCGAGACCGAAGCAGAGCCGCGCGCGACCGGCTCGTCCAGCAGCGTGAGCAGGACCGGGCGCGCGAGCGCCGCCGCCGCACGCTGATCGTCGCGACCGCCGTGGTGGGGGTGCTGGCGCTCGCCGCCGTGATCGGCGTGATCGCCGCCAACGCCGGGAAGAACGACAAGGACAGCGAGGCCGGGCCCGCCGTCACCCCGTCCGGGGCGATGGGGGAGGACGGCCTCGCCCTCCAGGTCGGGGCCGACGACGCACCGTCCACGCTCACGATCTGGGAGGACTTCCGCTGCCCGGTCTGCGCCCAGTTCGAGAACGCCTTCCGCGACACGATCACGGAGCTCGCGGACAGCGGGCAGCTCAAGGTGGAGTACCACCTGGCCACGATCATCGACGGCAACCTCGGCGGCAGCGGCTCCCTGCGCGCGGCCAACGCGGCCGCCTGCGCCCAGGACGTCGGCAAGTTCGCCCCGTACCACGACGTCCTCTACCGCAACCAGCCCGCCGAGACCGACGACGCCTTCGGCGACAACAGCAAGCTGATCGACCTGGCCGGCAAGGTCGACGGCCTGGACACCCCCGCCTTCCGCAGCTGCGTGGAGGACGGCACGCACGACAGCTGGGTCGAGAAGTCCAACAAGGCGTTCGGCGAGGGCGGCTTCCAGGGGACCCCCACGGCGCTGCTCAACGGCGAGTCGATCTTCCCGAAGAAGGGGAACGAGCAGATCTCCGAGGCCACCATCAAGAAGTGGGTGGCGGAGGCGAACAAGGGCAAGAAGCCGGGCACCGTCGGGGCCACACCGTCGAAGTCCTAGGCGCGGGGACGCACCCCTGCGGGTACTCCGCAGGGGGTCCCGTTACCCAGAAGTTGCCGGACGGCTTGCCGTACGTCCCGTCCGGCAGGGTAGCGTCGACCCCGTCATGAACCTTGCCTTCATTCCCAGCCCGTCGACCGGCGTGATCGAGCTCGGCCCGATCCCGCTCCGCGGCTACGCGTTCTGCATCATCATCGGTGTCTTCGTCGCCGTCTGGTTCGGCAACAAGCGCTGGATCGCCAGGGGCGGCAAAGCCGGCACCGTCGCCGACATCGCCGTCTGGGCCGTGCCCTTCGGCCTGGTCGGCGGCAGGCTCTACCACGTCATCACCGACTACCAGCTGTACTTCAGCGACGGTGAGGACTGGGTGGACGCCTTCAAGATCTGGGAGGGCGGCCTCGGTATCTGGGGCGCGATCGCTCTCGGCGCGGTCGGCGCCTGGATCGGCTGCCGCCGGCGCGGGATCCCGCTCCCGGCCTGGGCGGACGCGCTGGCCCCCGGCATCGCCTTCGCCCAGGCGATCGGGCGCTGGGGCAACTGGTTCAACCAGGAGCTGTACGGCAAGCCGACGGACGTGCCCTGGGCGCTGAAGATCAGCGAGGGCACGAACCGCGTCCAGGGCACCTACCACCCGACGTTCCTGTACGAGTCCCTGTGGTGCGTCGGCGTGGCGCTCCTGGTCATCTGGGCCGACCGCCGCTTCAAGCTCGGACACGGGCGGGCCTTCGCGCTGTACGTCGCGGCGTACTGCGCGGGCCGCGGCTGGATCGAGTACATGCGTGTCGACGAGGCGCACCACGTGCTGGGCCTCCGCCTCAACGTGTGGACCGCGATCGTCGTGTTCGTCCTCGCCGTGACGTACATCGTGATCTCGGCGAAGGTGCGCCCCGGCCGCGAGGAGATCGTCGAACCCGCCGCCGTGGACGCGACCGGGGACGGCGAGAAGACCGGCCCCACCGACGGGACGGCCGAATCCACCGACGAGGCCACCGGCCCCGACACCGACGAGGCCACCGAGGACATCACCCCGGAGGCGGAGGCCCCGGAGGCCGACGGGACCCCGCAGAAGGCCGACCGGAGCTGACACCCCGCAGACCCGCCGAAGGGGCCGCCGGACCACAGAGGTCCGGCGGCCCCTTCGCATGTGCGCCGGCCTCAGCGGCGGCCGGCCAGCGAGAGCGTGCGCCGCGCGGTCGCCACCACAGCCGCGTCGACGAACCGCCCGTCCGGAAGGGCCTGTGCCCCCGCCTCGGCCCGGGACGCCTCCAGGATCTGCTCCGCCGCCTCGACCTCACGCGCCGTGGGACGGAAGGCGCGTTCGATGACCGGCAGCTGCCGGGGGTGGATCGCCGCCCGGCCGAGCAGACCGAGATCCCTCCCGTGGGCGCACGACGACCGGAGCCCCGACAGGTCACGGACGTCGGGGTACACCGACATCACGGGCGGGTCCAGTCCGGCCGCCCGCGCCGCGATCACCACCCGGCTGCGCGGCCAGTCGAGCCCCGCGTCGCCCCGCACCCCCAGATCCGCACGGAGATCCGCCTCGCCCAGCGCGACTCCCCGTACGGCGTGATGTGCCCCGGCGATCGAGTAGGCGTGCTCGATCGCCAGCGCCGACTCCAGCAGCGGATACAGCGGCACCCCGGGCGCCAGGGCCGCGACGTGGTGCACCGACGCGGCATGGGTGATCTTGGGGAGCCGCATCCCGGACAGTCCCGGCAGCCCCGCCAGCGCCTTCACGTCGTCCTCGCCGTGGACCCGGACGTGGACCGGCACCGCCCCGGGGTCCGTGGTGACCGGGTCGGAGAGGAGCTCGGCCGTCGCCGACCGGGCGTACTCCTTGCGGTCCGGGGCGACCGCGTCCTCCAGGTCGACGATCACCACGTGCGCGCCCGAGCCGAGCGCCTTGCGGACCACCCCGGGCCGGTCGCCGGGAACGTACAGCCAGGTCAGCGCGACCGCCGGGCCGGTCACAGCGCGCCCTCGTCCCGCAGTGCCGCGATCACCGGGGCGGTGAGGCCCAGCTCACCCAGGATCTCCTCGGTGTCCGCTCCGTGCGGCCTCCCGGCCCAGCGGATCGCCCCCGGTGTCTCCGAGAGCCGGAAGAGCACGTTCTGCATCCGCAGCGGCCCCAGCTCGGGGTCGTCGACCTCGGTGATCGTGCCCAGCGCCCGGTACTGGGGATCCTCCATCACGTCCCGTACGTCCTGGATCGGAGCGATCGCCGCCTCGGCCTTCTCGAACGCGTCCACCGCCTCCTCCCGGGTGCGCCGGGCGATCCAGTGGCCCACCGCCTCGTCCAGCTCGTCGGCGTGCTCGGCGCGGGTGCTCCCCGCGGAGAACCACGGCTCCTCGATCAGCTCGGGGCGGCCCACCAGCCGCATCACGCGCTCCGCGACCGACTGGGCGGAGGTCGAGACGGCGACCCAGTGGCCGTCCGCGGTCCGGTAGGTGTTGCGCGGGGCGTTGTTGCGGGAGCGGTTGCCGGTCCGCGGCTGGACGTATCCGAGCTGGTCGTACCAGAGCGGCTGCGGTCCCAGCACGGTCAGGATCGGCTCGATGATCGCCATGTCCACCACCTGCCCGCCGCCGGTCCGGTCGCGTCCGGCCAGCGCCGTCATCACCGCGTACGCCGTCGCGAGCGCCGCGATCGAGTCGGCGAGCCCGAACGGCGGCAGGGTCGGCGGCCCGTCCGGCTCCCCGGTCACGGCGGCGAAGCCGCTCATCGCCTCGGCGAGCGTGCCGAAGCCGGGCCGGTGCGCGTAGGGGCCCGACTGGCCGAAGCCCGTGACCCGGGCGAGCACCAGCCGCGGGTTCACGGCGCGCAGCTCCTCCCAGCCCAGCCCCCAGCGCTCCAGCGTGCCGGGCCGGAAGTTCTCGACGATCACGTCGGTCTCCGCGGCCAGCCGCAGCAGCACGTCCCTGCCGCCCGGGGAGGAGAGGTCCAGGGTCAGCGTGCGTTTGTTGCGGCCGAGCAGCTTCCACCACAGGCCGATCCCGTCCTTCGAAGGGCCGTGCCCGCGTGAGGGATCGGGTTTGCGCGGGTGCTCGACCTTGATGACCTCGGCCCCGAAGTCCCCCAGCATGGTGGCCGCGAGCGGCCCGGCGAAGAGGGTGGCGAGGTCCAGGACCCGCAGGCCGGAGAGCGGAGCCGTCGGCCCCGTGGGAGTCGTCGCGGGAGTGCTCATGCGGCATCGATCTCGCTGCGGTAGGGCATGGACGTCGACGCGCCGTGACGCTGCACGCAGAGGGCCGCCGCCGAGGACGCCCAGCCCAGTGCCTCGGGGACGGACCTGCCCTCGCCGAGCGCCACGGCGAGCGTGCCGACGAAGGTGTCACCGGCGCCGGTCGTGTCGACGGCGGTGACCTCGGGTGCCGGGAAGAGGACCGGTGGTTCACCGCCCCGGGCCACGTACAGGCAGCCCTTCCCGCCGAGCGTGATCACGACCTCGGGGACCTGCTGGAGCAGGACCTCCGCGGCCGCGTGCGGTTCCGCCTGCCCGGTGAGCCGGGCGGCCTCGTGCTCGTTCGGGATCAGCAGGTCGACGGAGTCCAGGAGGCCGGGCGGCAGCGGCTGGACGGGGGAGGGGGTGAGGATCGTCCGTACCCCGTGGGCCTTCGCCGTCCGCGCCGCCTCGGTCACCGCCGACAGCGGGAGTTCCAGCTGGAGGAGCAGCAGCCCGGCCGCGGCCACGGCCGCCCTCTCGCCCGGCCCGAGCGCGGTCACCGTGCCGTTCGCGCCGGGAACCACCACGATCGCGTTGGACCCCTCGTCGTCGACGACGATGTGCGCGGTGCCGCTGGGCCCCGCGACGGTGTGCAGCAGATCGGTGTCCACGCCGGCGTGCTCCAGATTCGTCCGGAGCAGCGAGCCGTACTCGTCGGTGCCGACCGCGCCGATCATCACGACCTCGCCCCCCGCGCGGGCCGCGGCGACGGCCTGGTTGGCGCCCTTGCCGCCGGGGACGGTCCTGAACTCCCGTCCGGTGATGGTCTCCCCGCGCCCGGGTGCCCGGTCGACGTAGGCGACCAGGTCCATGTTGGTGCTGCCGAGCACCGCGATCGCTGTCATGGGCGGTGTACCTCCTGATAGGTCAGTTCCGCGAGGGTGTCGAAGCCGACGGAGCCGAAGCCGGCGACGGAGGTGGCGAGACGGTTCTTGAGGGGGGCGGTCCAGCGGTCGGGCAGCGCGGCGGCGCGCCCGGCCAGCAGGCCCGCGAGCGAACCGGCCGTCGCGCCGTTGGAGTCGGTGTCCCAGCCACCGGAGACCGCGCAGCCGATGGAGCGTGAGAAGTCGCCCTCCGCGTGGGTGAGGGCGGCGGCGAGCAGCGCCGCGTTGGGCAGGACGTGCACCCAGTGGTGGGTGGACCCGTAGGTCTCGTGGAGCAGGTCCACCACCGTGTCGAAGTCCCGTCCCGCGCGGGCCGTCCCGATGCCCAGCCGTACCGCCCGCGCGTACCGGGAGCGGGGCGGCACCACACGGAGCCCTGCCGCGAGACAGCCGTGCACATCCGTCGCGCCGCCCGCGGCCTCGGCGAGGGCGGCGGCGGTGAACATCGCCCCGTACACCCCGTTGGCCGTGTGGGTGAGGACCGCGTCCCGGTGGGCCTGCGCGGCGGCGGCCCCCGGGTCGCCCGGGTGCGTCCAGCCGTGCACGTCGGCCCGGATCTGCGCGCCGATCCACTCCCGGAAGGGGTTGCGCCGGCGGGCCGTGGCCGGGGGCTCGACGCCGTCGAGCAGATTGCGGTACGCGACGCGTTCGGCGGTGAAGACACGGCCCGCCGGAAGCTCGTCCAGCCAGAGGCGGGCCACGTCCGACGTGCTGAAGTCCCGGCCGCACCGCTGGAGCAGCAGCACCGTCAGGAGCGGGTAGTTGAGGTCGTCGTCCTCCGGCATCCCGTCGATGTTCTCGGCGAGGGAGGTGGGCGCCGAGCGGCGGTTCCACGGGTGGGCGGCGGCCAGGCCGGCCGGCACGCCCCGGGCGGTGAACCACGTGGTAAGCGGCCAGTTCCCGGTGGCACGGGCCAGGGCACGGATACCCGCCAGCGGCAGCTTCTCGACCGGCTTGCCGAGCAGGCAGCCGGCGGCCCGGCCCAGCCAGGCCGCGTGCAGACGGTCGCTGTCGAGGGACACCGGAGCACCGGGCGGCGCCGGCCAGCGCGGGCAGGCGGCCCGGATCGCGGGCAGTTCCGTCGGCTCGTCCCCCTCCAACGGGCTCTCCAGGATGTCGAGTTCGTCCAGGAGTCGTTCGGCCAGGGCGCGCAGCCGGGCCGGGGCGGCCGGTTCCGAGGCCCCGGCACGCCCGGGGGCCGGGGCGCCGCCCGCCGCGTACCAGCGCTGTCCGATGTCCCCGGTGTCCCGGCCGTCCTGCGCGGCCTGACGCAGCTCGTGACCCACCAGGTCCTCGGGCTGGACCCAGGTCAGGCGGAGGGTCACCGGCCCTCGCCGGCCAGCTCGGCGAACGCCGCCTCGTGCGTGCGCCGCCGCGCGGTGTCCTGCGCGAAGACCTCACGGGCGACCTCCGCCAGGGCCCGTGCCGGGGCGTGCAGATCGAGACGGCTGGCCTCGGCCACCGTCTTCACCCAGTCGACGGGGATGGCCTGCTCGCCGTGGAGCGCGCCCGCGAGCGCCCCGCTCATCGTGGCGATCGAGTCGCAGTCGCGGCCGTAGTTGACCGAGCCGAGCACCGTGCGACGGTAGTCGCCACCCCCGACGAGCAGCATGCCGAGCGCGACCGGCAGCTCCTCGATGGAGTGGAGCCGGGACGGCCGCCGGGCACCCAGCGAGGGGTCCCGGTAGTGGGGTCCCACCGTGTCGAACGGGGCGACGGCGGCGCGCAGCGGCACCAGGGCGGACTCGAAGTCGCTGTGGCGGGAGGCCACTTCGCACACCGACTCGATTGCCGACCGGGTGCCGTCCTTGGCCAGGGCCAGAGCCGCTTCGACGACGGAACCGGGCGTGGCGCCCGGGACGCACGCGGCGGCGACGGCGCCGGCCAGCACCCCCGCCGCCTCCCTGCCGTACGAGGACTGGTGCGCCCCCGCCACGTCCAGCGCCTCCGCGTACGCGGCCTCCGGGTGGGCGGCGTTCACCAGGCCGACCGGGGCCATGTACATCGCGGCCCCGCAGTTGACGACGTTCCCCGAACCCGCCTCGCGGGGGTCGGCGTGCCCGTAGTGCAGCCGTGTGACGATCCACTTCTCGGCGAGGAAGATCCGCTGCAGGGGGAGCGCCTCGGCCTCCAGCTCCGGGATCCAGCGGGGGCGTGACATCAGGTCGGGTACGAGGTGGTCGGCCACCGCGTACGCGTCGAGATGGCCACGTACGGTCTCGTAGACCCGGACCAGGGCATGGGTCATCAGGGTGTCGTCGGTGACGTGCCCGTCGCCCTTGTGGTACGGGGCGATCGGGCGTGCCGTGCGCCAGTCGTCGCCGTACCAGGGGCCGACGACGCCGGTCACCCGGCCGCCGTGGCGCTCCGTGATCTGCTCGGGCGTCCAGCCCTCGACGGGACCGCCGAGCGCGTCCCCGACGGCCGCGCCGACGAGCGCTCCGGTGACGCGTTCATCCAGGGTGAGCGTCGTGGTGGTCGTGCCGGCCGCGAGCGGTTCGGATGTTTTGTGTGCCATGCCGGAATTGTCCACCCGGGGTGGCCGGTTCCGTGGCTGCGAGCAGCCCGGCGAGTTCGATGAGATCCGTCCCGGCGAGCCGGGGCAGCGCGCACCCGGCCAGCGTGCGGCAGGCCTCCCGCCAGCCCGCCGGCACGGTCACCGAACCACCCAGTGCACCGGTCAGCGCCCCGGCCAGGGCGGGCGCGGAGTCCGCGACCCGGGAGAGACAGGCCGCGGCGGGGACGGCCTGCGCGATCTCGCCCCGGGCGGCCGTCGCCAACGCCAGGGCCACCGGCACGGTCTCGGCGGCGGCGATCCCGTAGCTGTAGACGTGGTCGACGATCTGGTGCTCCAGCACGGGGACGAGCGCGAAGGCGCCCGCCGCCTCACCGGCGAACTCGCGGGCCAGCCGCACGGCGTGGACCGCGTTCCGGGCGATCTCCGTGCCGTCGGGCAGCTGGGCGAGCGCGGCGTCCACCGCCGCGTCCACGTCCGCGCCCGCCAGCGCCTCGGAGACCGCGGCGGCGACGGCGCGCGCGCCGTGCACCCCGTCACCGTCCTGGGTGTACCGGGCGTCGAACTCGGCGAGCCCGGCCGCGGCCGCCGGGTCGCCCGGGTGCACGACCGCGAGCACGGCGGCCCGCACGCAGGCCGCGTCGTCGAAGTAGTGCGGATTGTCGTGGCCGGTGGCGGGCGGGCGCAGCCCGGCGGCGAGATTGCCGAGCCCGGCGCGCACGGAGATCCGGGCCCGGAGCGGGAGGACGGCCGACTCGACCTCGGGAGCCCTGGCGCTCGCCGCCGCCACCTTCGCGGCCAGCGCGTTCCACGCCCGGTCGACCGCGTCCCGCATCCGGTGGCCGGGGGAGAGGTCCGGCGCGTGGTCGGCGGCGGCGGCCAGCACCGTGCGTGCGGCGAACGCCGCCCATTCGGCGTCGTCGGACGGGCCGAGCCGCAGCGGTTCCGGCGGCTGGTTGAGCGCGATCGGCACGGGCAGCGTCGTCGTCGCGTTCTGCTCCGCGAAGGTGTCCAGCTCCCGGGTCAGCCGCCTCGTCCATTCGGGCATCCGCGCGGCCCGGTGGCGCGCGGCCGGCCACCCGGCGGCGTCGCCGGCCGCCAGCCCGAGCAGCAGGCCCTCGATCCTGGTCCGCCTGTCCAGGGTGTCGCGGCCACCGGCGGCAGGTTCCGCCGTGATCCGGATGGCCAGGTGCGGGGCGGGTTCCGCCGGTGCGGTGGGCGCGCCCCGGGAGGCGCGGTCACCGGTCACCGGGCGTCCTGCCGTGCGCCGGACACGGGGGTGCCGGCGGCGGGCCCGGTGCGGGCAGGCGCGTGCCAGGCGGGTGGCTGCCCGCCGGACGGCTGCCCGCCGGACGGCGGACCGGACATCTCGTGCCGCGGGGAGCAGGGCGCGGCGGCGGGCTCCCGGCCCGTCACCGGCGGGGTGCCCGGTGGCTCCTCCCCGTCGTCCGGGGTCAGGAGCTCCGCGATGTCCAGGACGTGGTAGCCCCGCATCGACGGCAGGCAACTGCCCCGCACCGGGCCGATCGCCGCCGCCCACTCCCGGGGGATCGCCGCCGCCCCGTGCAGGGCGCCGGCCAGTGCCCCCGCCACGGCCGCGGTCGTGTCGGCGTCCCGGCCCATGTTCACGGCCGTGAGCACCGCCGCGCGGAAGTCGCCGCGCGCCACCGTGAGCGCGCCGAAGGCCAGGCCCACCGCCTCCGGCGCCAGATCCGTCCAGGGGTAGCCGCCGATCACCACGGCGGAGCGGACCGCGCGCTCCGCCGTCAGCCGGTCCGGGTACGAGCGCTGCGCGGCGGAGACCGCGCGGCGCAGGGATCGGGCCGTCCAGGAGTCCATCGGCACGACCGAGAGCGCGGCGGCGATCACGGAGGCGAGCCCCGCCCCCACCATCGCGGCCGCCACCCCCGCCGCGACCGCCTGGCCGCCGTAGATGCCCTCGCCGTCATGGCTGACCCGCCCGTCCACGGCCACCAGACGGGCGGCCTCCGCGGGCCGGCCCGCGGCGAACACCCCGAAGGGTGCCGCCCGCATCGCGAGACCGTCGCTCCAGGCGTGCCGGTGCTGGGCCGAGATCGGTGCGGCGAGACCGCGCCGCAGGTTCTCCAGGGTGCCGCGCTCGCTGAAACCGGCACCCCGGAAGGGGCCCTCGTCGAGATCGGCGATCCAGTGGTGCCAGGCCCGTTCGACATGCGAGACGGTGAGCGCCGAACCGTGCCTGGCCAGCAGCAGCCCGGAGAAGATCGCGTACTCGGTGTCGTCGGTCCCCGCCGGATCGTCGCTGACGAAGCCCTCGATGCGGCCCCAGCGGCGGCGGATCTCGGAGGGGCGCAGGTTCTCGGCCGGGGCGCCGAGGGCGTCCCCCACCGCGAGCCCCAGCAACGCCCCCCGCGCCCGGTCACCCGTGTCCGCCGCCGGGCTGTCCGCCATGAGCTCCATCGTCTCGACCCTTCGCTCCCACCCGGAACAACCGGATGTGCGAGGTTTCCCCGATCGGGACGAAGAGAGGCCCCTATTTCGTACAAATCGTCCGGCCGGGTGAGGCTCCGGCAGTAGGTAAGTTCGGCCTTCCTTGCTGGCGGGAGCCGTTTTTCGTGCGTACTTTCGACGGTGCGGGGCGGGAGAAGTCCACGGGGTCCGCTCCCGGAAATGGGGAGAGCTGTGTCCATCATCGAGACCGACGCCGTCCTGCACGAGGCCCACCGCGACAACCACACCCACCGTGACGTCAACGGCGGCTGGCTGCGGCCCGCGGTGTTCGGCGCCATGGACGGCCTCGTCTCCAACCTCGCCCTGATGACCGGCGTCGCCGGGGGCTCGGTCTCCCAGCAGACCATCGTCATCACGGGCCTGGCCGGGCTGGCCGCCGGAGCGTTCTCCATGGCCGCCGGGGAGTACACCTCCGTCGCCTCGCAGCGTGAGCTCGTCGAGGCCGAGCTCGACGTCGAGCGACGTGAGCTGCGCAAACACCCCAAGGACGAGATGGAGGAGCTCGCCGCGCTCTACGAGTCCCGCGGCGTCGAGCCCGCCCTCGCCCGGGAGGTCGCCCGGCAGCTCTCCACGGACCCGGAGCAGGCCCTGGAGATACACGCCCGCGAGGAGCTGGGCATCGACCCGTCCGACCTGCCCTCACCGCTCGTCGCCGCCGTGTCCTCCTTCGGCGCCTTCGCGCTCGGCGCCCTGCTGCCCGTCCTGCCCTACCTGCTCGGCGCCGACGCGATGTGGCCCGCCGTGCTGCTCGCCCTGGCCGGCCTGTTCGGCTGCGGCGCGGTGGTCGCCCGGGTGACGGCACGCACCTGGTGGTTCAGCGGACTGCGGCAGCTCGTGCTCGGCGGGGCAGCGGCCGCGATCACGTACGCTCTGGGCACGCTCTTCGGCGTCGCCGCAGGCTGAGGCCCCGACAGGGCGTCCGCGGCGCCCCGGCCCCGGCGGCCGGGACTTCCCGGGCGCCCCGCGGTGTTGCACGGGTGTGACGTACGTCTTGACGCACGTCACTGGGCCTACGGGGTAGGCCCGCCGTAAAGTGAGACGCTATGCAGCGCTACACATAAGTAGCCGTTACTCGGCGGTTTCGATTCCATGACCGCCGGGCAAGAGCCGTAGACACTCGCGGGCAACGACGCCTGCACTCTGCGGTCTCCCCCGGGCAGTGATCCACACGGGTCCTTCCGATCGTGACCCACCGCACCACGACTCCGTGGTGTCCGCATGGTGGAACGGACTATTCGCTTTTTGAGAAGCGTTCCATCATGTAACCTGCACGAAATTTCGCAGAGGGCCAGCGTCGTCCCTCGGCACAGCACATGCCACGACGACGACGGGAGAGCCGATGCGTTCCGACGCCTGGTCGCCCATGGACGGTCGCCCTGTCCAGCAGGGGATGTACGACCCCCGTAACGAGCACGACGCCTGTGGCGTCGGGTTCGTGGCCACTCTGACCGGTGTGGCCAGCCATGAGCTGGTCGAGCAGGCGCTGACCGTACTGCGCAACCTCGAACACCGCGGCGCCACAGGATCCGAGCCCGACTCGGGTGACGGCGCCGGCATTCTCCTGCAGGTCCCGGACGCCTTCCTCCGTGAAGAGGTCGCGTTCGAGCTCCCCGAGGCCGGCTCCTACGCCGTCGGCATCGCCTTCCTGCCCGCGGACGACTCCACCGACTCCGTGAAGCAGATCGAGAAGATCGCCGCCGAAGAGGGCCTCGACGTCCTCGGCTGGCGCCAGGTCCCGGTCACGCCGGACATCCTCGGCAACGGCGCCCGCGCCGTCATGCCCGAGTTCCGCCAGCTGATCGTCGCCGACGGCACCAGCACCGGCATCGCGCTGGACCGCAAGGCCTTCGTCCTGCGCAAGCGCGCCGAGCGTGAGGCCGGCGTGTACTTCCCGTCGCTCTCCGCACGCACGATCGTCTACAAGGGCATGCTCACCACCGGGCAGCTGGAGCCGTTCTTCCCGGACCTCTCCGACCGCCGCTTCGCCACCACGGTCGCCCTGGTCCACTCCCGCTTCTCCACCAATACCTTCCCCAGCTGGCCGCTCGCCCACCCGTACCGCTTCGTCGCGCACAACGGCGAGATCAACACGGTCAAGGGCAACCGCAACTGGATGAAGGCCCGCGAGTCCCAGCTCGCGTCCAGCCTCTTCGGCGACGCACAGCTCGACCGGATCTTCCCCGTCTGCACCCCGGACGCCTCCGACTCCGCCTCCTTCGACGAGGTCCTGGAGCTGCTCCACCTCGGCGGCCGCTCGCTGCCGCACTCGGTGCTGATGATGGTCCCCGAGGCGTGGGAGAACCACGCGTCCATGGACCCCGCCCGCCGCGCCTTCTACCAGTACCACTCCACGATGATGGAGCCCTGGGACGGCCCGGCCTGCGTCACCTTCACCGACGGCACCCAGGTCGGCGCGGTCCTCGACCGCAACGGTCTGCGCCCCGGCCGCTACTGGGTCACCGACGACGGCCTCGTCGTCCTCTCCTCCGAGGTCGGCGTCCTGGACATCGACCCCGCCAAGGTCGTCCGCAAGGGCCGCCTCCAGCCCGGCAAGATGTTCCTCGTCGACACCGCCGAGCACCGCATCGTCGAGGACGACGAGATCAAGGCGTCCCTGGCCGCCGAGAACCCGTACCAGGAGTGGCTGGAAACCGGCGAGATCGAGCTCGAGGACCTCCCCGAGCGCGAGCACATCGTCCACACCCACGCCTCGGTCACCCGCCGCCAGCAGACCTTCGGCTACACCGAGGAAGAGCTCCGCGTCCTCCTCGCCCCGATGGCCCGCACCGCCGGCGAGCCCCTCGGCTCCATGGGCACCGACTCGCCGATCGCCGCGCTCTCCGAGCGCCCCCGGCTGCTCTTCGACTACTTCACCCAGCTGTTCGCCCAGGTCACCAACCCGCCGCTGGACGCCATCCGCGAGGAGCTCGTCACCTCGCTGCGCTCCACCCTCGGCCCCCAGGGCAACATCCTGGAGCCGTCGCCGGCCGCGTGCCGCGCCGTCACGCTGCCCTTCCCGGTGATCGACAACGACGAGCTGGCCAAGCTCATACACATCAACGCCGACGGCGACATGCCGGGAATGAAGGCCGCCACCCTGGCCGGCCTCTACCGCGTCAGCGGCGGCGGCGAGGCCCTCGCGGCCCGCATCGAGCAGATCTGCACCGAGGTAGACGCCGCCATAGAGGACGGCGCCCGCCTCATCGTCCTGTCCGACCGGCACTCCGACGCCGAGCACGCGCCGATCCCGTCGCTGCTGCTCACCTCGGCCGTCCACCACCACCTCATCCGCACCAAGCAGCGCACCCAGGTGGGCCTGCTGGTCGAGGCCGGAGACGTCCGCGAGGTCCACCACGTCGCGCTCCTCATCGGTTACGGCGCCGCCGCCGTCAACCCGTACCTCGCCATGGAGTCCGTCGAGGACCTCGTCCGCGCCGGTACGTTCATCGAGGGCATCGACGCCGAGCTGGCCATCCGCAACCTGATCTACGCCCTCGGCAAGGGCGTCCTGAAGGTCATGTCCAAGATGGGCATCTCGACCGTCGCGTCCTACCGCGGCGCCCAGGTCTTCGAGGCCGTCGGCCTGGACGAGGCCTTCGTCGCCCAGTACTTCAACGGCACCGCCACCAAGATCGGCGGCGCCGGACTCGACGTCGTCGCCAAGGAGGTCGCCGCCCGGCACACCAAGGCGTACCCCGCCTCCGGCATCTCCGCCTCGCACCGCGCGCTGGAGATCGGCGGCGAGTACCAGTGGCGCCGCGAGGGCGAGCCGCACCTCTTCGACCCCGAGACGGTCTTCCGCCTCCAGCACGCCACCCGCAACCGCCGGTACGACATCTTCAAGAAGTACACCGGCCGGGTCAACGAGCAGTCCGAGCGCCTCATGACGCTCCGCGGCCTGTTCGGCTTCAAGAGCGGCCGCGAGCCGATCTCCATCGACGAGGTCGAGTCCGCAGCCGACATCGTCAAGCGCTTCTCCACCGGCGCCATGTCGTACGGCTCCATCTCCCAGGAGGCGCACGAGACCCTCGCCATCGCCATGAACCAGCTGGGCGGCAAGTCCAACACCGGTGAGGGCGGTGAGGACGCCGAGCGTCTCTACGACCCGGCACGCCGCTCGTCCATCAAGCAGGTCGCCTCCGGCCGCTTCGGTGTGACCAGCGAGTACCTGGTCAACGCGGACGACATCCAGATCAAGATGGCCCAGGGCGCGAAGCCCGGCGAGGGCGGCCAGCTGCCCGGCCACAAGGTCTACCCGTGGGTCGCCAAGACCCGGCACTCCACCCCGGGTGTCGGCCTGATCTCGCCCCCGCCGCACCACGACATCTACTCCATCGAGGACCTGGCTCAGCTGATCCACGACCTCAAGAACGCCAACCCGGCGGCCCGCATCCACGTGAAGCTGGTCTCCGAGGTCGGCGTGGGCACGGTCGCCGCGGGTGTCTCCAAGGCCCACGCGGACGTCGTCCTCATCTCCGGCCACGACGGCGGAACGGGCGCCTCGCCGCTCACCTCGCTCAAGCACGCGGGCGGCCCCTGGGAGCTCGGCCTCGCCGAGACCCAGCAGACCCTGCTGCTCAACGGCCTGCGCGACCGCATCGTCGTCCAGACCGACGGCCAGCTCAAGACCGGCCGCGACGTCGTCATCGCCGCACTGCTGGGCGCCGAGGAGTTCGGTTTCGCTACCGCGCCGCTCGTCGTCTCCGGCTGCGTCATGATGCGCGTCTGCCACCTCGACACCTGCCCGGTCGGCATCGCCACCCAGAACCCCGTCCTGCGCGAGCGGTTCTCCGGCAAGGCCGAGTACATCGTCAACTTCTTCGAGTTCATCGCCGAAGAGGTCCGCGAGATCCTCGCCGAGCTCGGCTTCCGCACGATCGAGGAGGCCGTCGGCCACGCCGAACTCCTCGACACCGAGCGGGCCGTCACCCACTGGAAGGCACAGGGCCTCGACCTCGCGCCCCTCTTCTACGTGCCCGAGCTCGCCGACGACGCGGTGCGCCACCGCGTCAACGAGCAGGACCACGGACTGGCCAAGGCCCTCGACAACGAGCTGATCAAGCTCGCCGCCGACGCCCTGGACGCCGACAGCGCCGAGGCGGCCCAGCCCGTCCGCGCGCAGATCGCCATCCGCAACATCAACCGGACCGTCGGCACCATGCTCGGTCACGAGGTGACCAAGAAGTTCGGCGGCGCGGGCCTGCCCGACGACACCATCGACATCACCTTCACCGGCTCCGCGGGCCAGTCGTTCGGCGCGTTCGTGCCGCGCGGCGTGACGCTGCGCCTCGAGGGCGACGCCAACGACTACGTCGGCAAGGGCCTCTCCGGCGGCCGCGTCATCGTCCGCCCGGACCGCGGCGCCGACCACCTCGCCGAGTACTCCACCATCGCCGGCAACACCATCGGCTACGGTGCGACCGGCGGCGAGCTGTTCCTCCGCGGCCGGACCGGCGAGCGCTTCTGCGTCCGCAACTCCGGTGCCACGGTCGTCTCGGAAGGCGTGGGCGACCACGGCTGCGAGTACATGACCGGCGGTCACGCGGTCGTCCTCGGCGAGACCGGGCGCAACTTCGCCGCGGGCATGTCCGGCGGCATCGCGTACGTCATCGACCTCGACCTCGACAACGTCAACACCGGCAACGTCGGCGCCGTCGAGACCCTCGACGACACCGACAAGCAGTGGCTGCACGACGTCGTGCGCCGCCACCAGGAGGAGACCGGATCCACGGTCGCCGAGAAGCTGCTGACCGACTGGGACACCGCGGTCGCCCGCTTCAGCAAGATCATCCCGTCCACCTACAAGGCAGTGCTCGCCGCCAAGGACGCCGCTGAGCTCGCCGGTCTCTCCGAGCAGGAGACCACCGAGAAGATGATGGAGGCGGCGACCAATGGCTGACCCCAAGGGCTTCCTGACCACCGGACGCGAGGTCGCCCAGACCCGCCCCGTCGGTGAGCGCGTCAAGGACTGGAACGAGGTCTACGTTCCGGGCTCGCTGCTCCCGATCATCAGCAAGCAGGCCGGCCGCTGCATGGACTGCGGCATCCCGTTCTGCCACAACGGCTGTCCGCTCGGAAACCTCATCCCCGAGTGGAACGACTACGCCTACCGCGAGGACTGGTCGGCGGCGTCCGAGCGCCTGCACGCCACGAACAACTTCCCGGAGTTCACGGGCCGCCTGTGCCCCGCTCCGTGCGAGTCGGCGTGCGTCCTCGGCATCAACCAGCCGGCCGTCACCATCAAGAACGTCGAAGTCAGCATCATCGACAAGGCGTGGGACAGCGGCGACGTCACCCCGCAGCCGCCCGAGCGGCTCTCCGGCAAGACCGTCGCCGTCATCGGCTCGGGCCCGGCGGGTCTCGCCGCCGCCCAGCAGCTGACCCGGGCCGGCCACACCGTCGCCGTCTTCGAGCGCGCGGACCGCATCGGAGGACTCCTCCGCTACGGCATCCCCGAGTTCAAGATGGAGAAGTCCCACATCAACCGCCGCATCGAGCAGATGCGCGCGGAAGGCACCAAGTTCCGCACGGAGGTGGAGATCGGCAAGGACATCGACGCCGCCAAGCTCCGCCGCCGCTACGACGCGGTCGTCATCGCCGCCGGTGCCACCGTCTCCCGCGACCTGCCCGCCCCGGGCCGTGAGCTGAACGGCATCCACTTCGCCATGGAGTACCTGCCGCTCGCCAACAAGGTGCAGGAGGGCGACCTGACGGTCTCCCCGATCACCGCCGAGGGCAAGCACGTCGTCGTCATCGGCGGCGGCGACACCGGCGCCGACTGCGTCGGCACCGCCCACCGGCAGGGCGCGGCCTCCGTCACCCAGCTGGAGATCATGCCGCAGCCGGGCGCGGACCGTAACGCCAACCAGCCCTGGCCGACCTTCCCCATGCTCTACAAGGTCACCTCCGCGCACGAGGAGGGCGGCGAGCGGCTCTACTCCGTCTCCACCACCCACTTCGAGGGCGACGAGGACGGCAACGTCCAGTCGCTCCACCTCATCGAGGTGGAGTTCAAGGACGGCAAGCTGGAGCAGAAGGCCGGCACCGAGCGGGTCATCCCGGCCCAGCTCGTCACCCTGGCCATGGGCTTCACCGGCACCGACCAGGCCAACGGCCTCGTCCAGCAGTTCGGCCTCGACCTCGACGAGCGCGGCAACATCGCGCGCGACGAGAACTACGCGACCAACGTCGACGGCGTCTACGTCGCCGGTGACGCGGGCCGCGGCCAGTCCCTCATCGTCTGGGCCATCGCCGAGGGCCGCTCCGCGGCACGCGGCGTGGACCGCTTCCTGACCGGGACCAGTGCCCTGCACGCCCCGATCCGCCCGACGGACCGTTCCCTGATGGTCTGACCACGGCACACAGACGTCCCGTACAACGGCGTACGGAACTGAACGCGGCGCTCGCCCCGTCCCCGACCGGACAAGGCGAGCGCCGCGGCGCGTCCGGGCCCGCGACGGCCCCCGCGCCCGGTCAGCCGACCAGCGCCAGCGCGCACACCGCGGCCAGGGTGCCCGTCACCGCGAGCACCAGACCGGTCCCCATGAACCGGCCCAACGCGATCCGCGTCCCCTGCCAGCGGCACCGCTCGAACCACAGCAGCGTCGCCAGCGACGCCCACGGAGTGACGAGCGGCCCCACATTGACGCCGACCAGCAGCGCCAGCAACTGCTGCTGATTCCCCACCGGCACGACCGCCTCGCCCGCCAGATACGCCGGCAGGTTGTTCAGGACGTTCGACAGCCCCGCCCCCACCGCCGCCGTCCGCAGCATCCCCACGAACCCGTCGTCCGTCCCGAGCAACGACTCCAGCAGCTCGTGCAGCCCGTGCGCGTCGACCGTCTCCACCACCAGGAACATCCCCGGGACCAGGACCAGCAGCCGCCACGGCACCAGCGACAGCCGCAGCTCCCGCCCGCGCCGCACCGCGAACGCCACCACGACCACCACCATCGCCGTCAGCGACGCAGACCAGAGCGGAACGTCCGCGACCAGGATCGCCAGCAGGAAGCCGGCACAGGCCACCGCGCAGATCCGCAGCAGCACCGGATCCTCGGGCACCGGAGCGCCCGGCGGGGTGTACCGGTCGGTGCCGCGCCGGCCGCGCCGCCAGTAGAAGACCCACAGGCACGCCGCCGTCACGGCGATCGCCGCCAGCTGGGGCAGCCACATCACCGCGGCGAGGCCGGACGGCGAGAGCGCCACCCGGTCCGCAGCCAGGAGATTGGTCAGATTCGAGACGGGCAGCAGCAGACTCGCGGTGTTGGCGAGCCACACCGTCGTCATCGCCAGCGGCACCGCGGCGATCCCCACCCGGCCGGCCAGCGCCAGCATCACCGGGGTCAGGAGCACCGCCGTGGTGTCCAGGTTCAGCGTGATCGTGGTGAGCGACGCGAACAGCACACAGAGGCCGAAGAGCAGCGGATACCGCCCCCGCCCCGCGCGCGCCACCCAGGCCGCCACCACGTCGAAGACCTGCGCACGGCCCGTCAGTTCGGCCATCACGATCACGGTGCCCAGGAACACCAGCAGCGGCCCGACGCGCCGCATCTCCGCGGCGGCGGGCTCCGGCGGCAGCAGCCCGGTCACCACCGCGAGCAGCCCCAGGACCAGCAGGACGCCCGCCAGCCAGTCGAGCGGGTGCAGCCGCCGGAGAAGGCCGCGCGGTCCCTCACCGGGCCCGCCGGCCCCGGGTTCCCCTGCCGGGAGATCTCTTGCCATGGGACGAATGATCCCAGAAGGCGGACTCACGCCGTGGACCGGCGAGTTCGCCGTCCCCCTCCCGGGAACGGAGGGGGACGGGGCCGGGCTCCGGGGCCTCAGCCGTCGGACAGTGTGCCTCCCAGGAGGGGCAGCAGGCGGTCCCAGTGACGCCGCAGCGCGGCAGGGTCGAAGGCGTCGGTGTCGGACATGGTGAAGCCGTGCACCGTGCCGGGGTAGACCTCGGAGGTCCAGTCGGCACCCGTCTTCTCCAGGGCCCGGTCGAGCTCGCCGAGGGACTCGGGCGTCATGTCGCCCTCGGCGTGCCCGAAGTGGACCTGGGCGGTCAGCCCGGCCAGGCCGCCGGGCCCGTCGGCGCCCACGGGAGCGTGGAACGCGGCGACGGCGGCCACCCGCCCGGGGTGGGCCGCGGCCGTGCGCACCGCGCAGAGCCCGCCGATGCAGTAGCCCGTCACCCCGACCGGTCCGCCGCCGACCTCGGGAAGGGCGTCGAGGAACCCGAGGTATGCCTCGGCATCGCTCAGGGTGCGTTCCGCCGTGTGCGCCTCGATCAAGGGCATCAGCCGGGCGAAGAGCGCCGGCCTGGCCTCCTTCCCGATGTGCTCGGGGAGCTCGACCACCGGTGCCGGGCCCTGCCGGTGGAAGAGGTTCGGGACGAGCACGTGGTACCCGTGTCCCGCCAGCTCGCGGGCCATGTCCCGCACCACGGGCCGGAGGCCGAAGCCGTCCGGGTACATCAGTACCCCCGGGTGCCGCTCACCGTCGTCGGGGAAGGCGGCGAAGGCGTCGGCCCGGCCGTCCGCGGTGGGAATGTGCAGGGTCCGTGTCTCGGTGCGCATGAGTTCTCCTGTCGTGGTCGACGTGTCGAGCTGGGGTCAGCACGACAGGAGGCGGAGCCCGCGCGGCGGCGTCGGGCCCTCGGTCACGGCGCGGGCCGGCGCGGGACCCTTCGTCACGGTGCGGGCCGGCGTCGGCCCGTACGGCGCTCAGGGGAGTGCCGGGTCACCGATCCGTGTGTGGCGCGAGGCCGTCCCGGTAGTCATCGCGCCACAACGTAGTCCACCGGTCAGGACCCGTGCCACCCCCGAAGTTCCCTCGGGCGCGATGCCCTTGTCAGGCCGCACCCGTCAGGGAGGCCGTCCGCGCGGCCACCACCGCGGCCAGCAGCACGACCAGGACCACCCCGCCGGCCAGCTGGGCCCCGGACGTCCGCAGCCTCGCCGGGGCGTACGCGAGCCCGTACGTCACCAGGCCGCCGGTCACCAGCCCGCCGAGGTGCCCCTCCCACGAGGTGAACACGGCGGAGATCACCATCCAGAGCAGGAACCCCGCCATGAAACGGTTGACCGGCCCCATGTCCCGGCCCAGACGACGGTTGATGACGTAGAAGGACGCCGCCAGGCCGAAGACCGCCCCCGACGCGCCGACCGCCGGTGTCTCCGGCGAGAGCAGGTACACCAGCACCGAACCGCCCACCGCGGACAGCAGGTACAGCGCGAGGTACCGCACCCGGCCGAGCTGGCCCTCCACGATCCGGCCCAGATTCCACAGGGCGAGCATGTTGAAGACCAGGTGCATCACGCCCAACGACGCGTCGGGCGGGAGATGCAGGAAGGCGCCCGTCAGCAGCCGGTACCACTCCCCGTCGGCCACCCCCGTCAGCTCGTAGCCGGGCGACGTCCAGCCGTCGTACACGTACAGCTTGCCGTTCCGCCCGACCAGCGCCGCCCCGAGCATCCCGAACCGGTCGACCGTCCCGGACCGCACGACCTCGACGACGTACGCCACGATGTTCAACGCCATCAGCACATACGTCACCACCGGCGTCGCGGCGTTCGGCACCTCGCCGCCGAACAGCGAGCGGGCCCGGCGGACCGAACGCTGACCCTCCTTCACGCACTCCACGCAGTGGTGCCCGACCGACGCCTCACGCATGCAGTCGGGACAGATGTACCGGTCGCAGCGCGTGCAGCGCACATACGCCTCGTACGAAGGGTGGCGATAACACGTGGTGGCGGCGGCCTCCATGGCCGGCTCCTTCATTCGTGGGCGGGGAGGAGGGCCGCCGGGGGCGGCGGCGCTCAAGATAGCGAACGCCCGCCGTGAGCGGCACACCCGGGTGCCGGGGCGTCCTGTGCCCGAAACCCCCACGCGACCAGGGCAGAAGCGACCCGCCCGGACCCCCGGGGGCCGGCCGAGCGCCCCGTCGGTGACGCGGGCTCCCTCCGCGCCGGGCCCCACTGATCGCCACAGGACGCCGCCCGATCCGGTGACGCCCCACGCATCACGACAGAAGGTGTCGTGATTACGGGGTTCGATGGGTCCCATGACACCGAACGTGACACCGAGCGCGTGGCAGGACTTCCACGCGGCGGAGCCCGCCCTCGCCGACACCGTGCGGAAGCGCTTCCAGCAGTACAAGCACCACGTCCTCGCGACCCTGCGCGCCGACGGCTCCCCCCGGGTCACCGGCCTGGAGGTGGAGTTCCGGATGGACGCGATGTGGTTCGGCATGATGCCGCACTCCCGCAAGGCGCTCGACCTGCGGCGCGACCCCCGCTTCGCGATCCAGGCCAACCCGGGGCCCGACGCGGAGATGGCCGACGGAGACATCCGTGTCTCCGGACGGGCCGTGGAGATCACCGACCCCGACGTGCTGGCCCGCTTCGTCGAGGAGGTGACACCGCCCGAGCCCTTCCTCCTCTTCCGCGCCGACCCCGCCGAGGTGGTCCGCACCGGGATCGACGGCGACGACCTCGTCGTGCAGGTCTGGCGGCCCGGCCACCCGGTGCGCACCCTGCGCCGGGGAGCCGACGACAGCCCCGTCCGCGAGGTCTGACGCCCTGACCTGGGGCCACGCGGTGCCCGGTGCCGCGTGGCCGGACGGACAATGGGGGAGTGCCTACCAAGAAGAAGCCCACGGCGACCTCCCGTCCCGGGCGCCGCCCCGAGCTGCTGGCCATCGCCGCAGAGGTCTTCGCCGCACAGGGGTACGACGCCACCACCGTCCGCGGGATCGCGGACGAGGCCGGGATGCTCGCCGGCAGCCTCTACCACCACTTCGATTCGAAGGAATCGATGGTCGACGAGATCCTCTCCGACTTCCTGGCCGGGCTGCGCACCGCGTACGACACCGTGCTCGACGCCGGACTCGGCCCCAGGGAGACCCTCGAAGCGCTGGTCACCGCGTCCCTCCACCACATCGGGCGCCACCGCGCCGCCGCCGCGATCTACCGCACGGAGGCCCCGCGCCTCGCCACCCGGCCCGGATTCCAGCACCTCGCCGACGCGCAGCCGGTGTTCGAGCGGGCCCTGACGCGCACGCTGGAGCGCGGCGTCGCCGACAAGGAGTTCCGCGCCGATCTGGACACCGGGCCCGCCGGGCGCCTCGTCCACGACGCGGTCTGGGGCACCGCCACCTGGCACCGGCCGGAAGGCGGGCCGGGCACGGGGGACGCACCGGATCCTGGGGAGGCACCCGACCCGGGGGACCTCGCACGCCCGTACCTCGCCCTCCTGCTGGACGGCCTCGCGCCCCGCGCCTGACCTCCGCACGGGTGGCCGGGGCCGGGCGGGGTGGCCGACGGGGCGGGGCCCGCCCGGCGGCACCTGATCGGCGTAACGCTGCCAGGAATCCGACCCCCCTCCGGGCAGGCATCCCGGGCCGGCGCCACTACGGCATCCGGGTGAAACGGACTCCCGAACGGCGGCGCCCGACACCAGGACGGCAGGCCCCGTGCCCTCCGCGGAAGATGAGATTCCGGCGCCCGTCGGGGCGGGCACGACCCTTGGGGGAACAGAGCGGGAAGCATCCGCGAACGATTTCGGAACCCGCCGTGAACAGCCTCCGCCACCACCCCGCCCGGCAGACTTTCCGGCGCGCCGACGCCGGTCCGATCTGCCGCCCGCCGACAGAACGTGCTACGGTTGCCGAGTTGCAGTTTTGGTACCCATGAACTTTATGTGCGCCTGACGGGAACCCTCCTCAGGCGCTTTATTGTTTTCCGGCTTTCTCCGGATGGGGCTCAATGCGGCGACTTGGAATTCGTAAAGTGCGGATTTCCGGCACTGCACCTCTTTTAGGAGAATGACATGGCTACTGGAACCGTGAAGTGGTTCAACTCGGAAAAGGGCTTCGGCTTCATCGAGCAGGACGGCGGCGGCGCCGACGTCTTCGCCCACTACTCCAACATCGCCACCCAGGGCTTCCGTGAGCTCCAGGAGGGCCAGAAGGTCTCCTTCGACGTCACGCAGGGCCAGAAGGGCCCGCAGGCGGAGAACATCGTCCCGGCCTAATTGCCGGACGCGTACCTCGCAGCCGGGGCCCGCACCGTGAAGGTGCGGGCCCCGGTTTGTGCTGTTTCCGGCTCGTCCCGTCCTCGGTCCGGCTCCGCCACCGGGACATCTGCTCTGTGCTTGCATCCTGGGGCGCACACCAGCAGACCTCAGCAGTCGGCAGTAACCCCAGGAATCCCCCAGGAGGGCAATTCCGTATGACCCGCTCCGAACGCCAGGACCGTCCGACCCGCAACCGCCCGATAAAGGGCCGCGGCACGGACCGGGCACAGGCGACCAACCGAGGATCCGGCAAGGCACCGGCCCGACGCAGGCCCGCACCCGCCCAGGGCGGCGAATTCGCCCTGCCGGAGACCCTCACCCCCGCACTGCCCGCCGTCGACGCGTTCGCCGAGCTGGACATGCCCGCCGCGCTGCTGAAGACCCTCGCCGCACAGGGTGTGACCGACCCCTTCCCCATCCAGGGCGCCACCCTGCCGAACTCGCTGGCCGGCCGGGACATCCTCGGCCGCGGCCGCACCGGCTCGGGCAAGACCCTCGCCTTCGGCCTGGCGCTGCTCGCCCGCACCGCGGGACGCCGCTCCGAGCCGACCGCCCCGCTCGCGCTCGTCCTCGTACCGACCCGCGAGCTCGCCCAGCAGGTCACCGACGCGCTCACCCCGTACGCCACCTCCGTGAACCTGCGGGTCGCCACCGTCGTCGGCGGCATGTCGATCAGCAGGCAGTCCGGCGCGCTGCGCCGTGGCGCCGAGGTGCTCGTCGCGACGCCCGGCCGCCTCAAGGACCTCATCGAGCGCGGTGACTGCCGGCTCGACGAGGTCGCGATCACCGTCCTCGACGAGGCCGACCAGATGGCCGACATGGGCTTCATGCCGCAGGTCGTCGCGCTGCTCAAGCAGGTCGAGCCCGACGGACAGCGGATGCTGTTCTCCGCGACCCTCGACAAGAACATCGACCGCCTGGTCAAGATGTTCCTCACCGACCCGGTCGTGCACTCCGTCGACCCGTCCGCCGGCGCCGTCACGACGATGGAGCACCACGTGCTCCACGTCCTGGACGAGACGGACAAGAAGGCCGTCGCCACGAAGATCGCCGCCCGCGAGGGCCGGGTGATCATGTTCGTCGACACCAAGCGCGCCGCCGACCGCTTCGCCAAGCGGCTCCTCGCCAGCGGCGTACGGGCCGCCGCCCTGCACGGCGGGCGGTCCCAGCCGCAGCGCAACCGCACGCTCGACCAGTTCAAGAACGGCCAGGTCACCGCCCTCGTCGCGACGAACGTGGCAGCCCGCGGCATCCACATCGACGACCTCGACCTCGTCGTCAACGTGGACCCGCCGACCGACCACAAGGACTACCTCCACCGAGGCGGGCGCACGGCGCGCGCCGGGGAGTCGGGCAGCGTCGTCACGCTCGTGCTGCCCGAGGAGAAGCGCGACATGACCCGGCTGATGCAGGACGCGGGCATCGCGCCCCGCACCACCCGGATCAAGTCCGGCGACGAGGAGCTCAGCCGGATCACGGGCGCCCGTGAACCCTCCGGCGTCGCCATCGTCATCGAGGTGCCGGAGCCGGTGCAGCCCAAGCCGCGCACGCGCGGCGGCGGCCAGGGCTCCGGCGCGGCGGCCGGCGGGTCCTTCCGCTCGGGCAGCCGCGGCCGCGGCCGGCGCGGCGGGACGGGCGCGGGCCAGGGCGCCGCTCAGGGCGGCGCCGGCGGCGCTTCCCGCGGTGGCGGCACGGGCGGCGGCGCACGGGGCGGCGCCGGCGGCGGCGCGGCTCGTGGTGGTGCCGGCGGTGGCGCTTCCCGCGGTGGTGCCGGCGGCGCGGGCGGATCCGCCCGCGGGGCCGGGGCCGGCCGGGCCGCGGGCACGGGACGCGGCAGCGCCCCCGGCCGCGGACGCCGGGCAGCGTGACCACCGGGCGCGGTGACCGGCTCCGGCCGGTCACCGCGCCCGTTCTCATTCCGCGGGCGCGTCCTCGTACCCACCGAGCGCCCGCGCCGCCGCTTCGGCGGCGACCGGGGCCCCGGCCCGGGCCAGCTCCCGCAGCAGCGGGACCGCCCGCGCGGCGAACGGCCTGGCGCCGGCACGGAATCCGAGCCGCGCCAGCACGTCCGCACCGAACGCCTGCCGCAGCGGATCCCCGCTCGCCGTCCAGGCCACCGCCGCCTGGAACGTCTCCTCGTCGCCCCGCAGCCGGAGCGTCTCCGCCGCCACCAGCCAGTTGTCCAGGCCGGGGTCCCCGCCCCGCAGGGCCCGGACGGCCAGCTCCTCGAACGGGGCCCGCACACCCAGCTCGTTCTCCAGCAGCGTCGCGATCGCCCCGTGCCCCGTCTGCAGGTCCTGCGACGCGAACGGCTCCCCGCCCCGCAGCAGCTCGACGGTGACGGTCACCCCGCCGTCCACCCGCGCGCGGCGTACCGCACTCGCGTGGCCCTCGTCCCCGTACGCCCTCCGCAACGCGGCGCGCAACTCCTGCTCGACGTCCAGCGTCAGCATCCGCCTCGCCTCCTCCAGCGCGGGGGAGTGGCCGCGGGCGCCCCGGAGCAGCAGCGCCCGTACGGTGTGCGCCGATCCCCTCCGTGCCGCCACCACCAGCGGGACCTCGCCCTGAGGGCCGGGAAGGTCCGGGTCGGCACCTTGGGCCAGCAGGGTCTCCGCGACCCGCGCATGACCGAGGCCCGCCGCCCAGCGCAGCGCGGTGAAGCCGAACTCCTCGCTCAGATCCGGGTCGGCCCCGGCCGACAGGAGCGCTTCGGCGACCTCGGTGTGGCCGCCGCACGCCGCCCCGCACAGCGGCAGGTCGCCGGCCTCCGGCCCGCTCGCCCTGTCCGGATCCGCGCCCGCCGCGAGCAGCAGCCGGACCGCACCGGGCAGATCCTGCACCGACGCCAGATACAGCGCCGTCGTCCCCTCCTCGTCGCTCGACTCGGCGGAGGCGCCCGCACGCAGCGCTCTCACCACGGCGTTCTCATCCTCGTACAACGCCTCGAAAAGGGCCCTCGCACCCCCAAACTGACCGTTTGTCATACACCGACCCTACGGCCACCCCGGTGCGGGCTCCTCAGGTGTCGCACTCCAGGACCGTGCGGCACAGTCCGCACCGGGCCCGGGTCCGCCCCCGGACCGGGACCCGCACGCGCTGGTGGCAGGTGGGGCACGCGAACGAGACGCGGAGCCCGTCCGCTCCGCTCTCGAAGGCGTACGGGACGGACGGGTCGGCGGCGGACCCCGGGTGGTCCCCGGCATGGCGGCGGTCCCTGGCATAGCGGCGCCTGCCCGCCCGCCCCGCGGCCGTGAGCGGCGGCCGTTGCAGGTCGCGCAGCGCCTCGGCGCGGCCCTTGGTGTAAGCCGTGTACGCCTGGGGGCTGGTGAACCACACGGACGGATCCTCACCGAACACGAACGCCCGCTTGGCGAGTACGTACCCGAACTCCTCGGGTGTGAGGTAGCCGAGCTTCTGGCTGGAGAGGGCGTCCTGGCGGAAGGCGTCCAGCAGCAGCCAGCCCGCGCCGAGATAGGCGGTCACCGTGTCCGTGAGGATCTCGTTGTCACGGGTGCCGGGGAGTTCGAGCCCCAGCCGGTGCAGCAGCACATGGGTGATCTCGTGGGCCAGCGCGGCCCCGATGTCCCTGCGGTGCGTGCGGAAGCGGTCGTTGAGCTCGATGAAGTACTCCGGGCCGGCGGTCAGTTCGACGCTCGCGGCGTGTTCCATCCGCCGGAAGCCCACGACGACACGGGCCTGCGGCAGCCGCAGGTGGTGCACGAGGGCGCCCGCCACCCGCTGGGCACCGAGGTGCAGGTCGTCCACGTCGGAGAAGGCGGCGTCCACCGGGGCGAGGCTCGTCGCGTACGCCCGCACACCGTCGGGGGAGACCCGCCGGTAGAGCGCGGTGATCGCGGACCGCACGGCGTCGAGATGCGGGAAGCCGTGGACGACCGGACCGCCTCCGCCGCTTCCGACGTCGCTCACATCGCTCACGTCGCTCACGTCAGGACCCCCATCCATGGCGCTCAACGGACCTTCACTCTAAGCCGGTCCGAGGGAAACCGGCCGGGATATGGCGGCCGATCTTGGCCGGAATCCCTGTCTTGTGACAGCGGTGATCGCTTCCCGATAATCGGAGCGTTCTTGTCGAGGGCATGCCGAAAATTGACCATCCCGTGCCCCTGACCAGGACACGCACGCCCGCACGCCTGCACCCGCACCCCCCATCACCCCCCACCGAAAGCAGGCACAGCCCGTGAAGCAGCTGCTGCGCACCCTCAAGAGATGCTCCGTCATCGCCGCGGTCGCCCTCGCCACCCTCAGCCTCCAGCCGTCCGGCGCCTCCGCGGCCCCCGCACCCGTCGTCGGCGGAACCCGCGCCGCCCAGGGCGAATTCCCCTTCATGGTCCGGCTCTCCATGGGCTGCGGCGGCGCCCTCTACAGCCCGACCGTCGTCCTCACCGCCGCCCACTGCGTCAGCGGATCCGGCAACAACACCTCCATCACCGCCACCGCCGGCACCGTCGACCTCCAGTCGTCCTCCGCCGTCAAGGTCCGCTCCACCAAGGTCCTCCAGGCACCCGGCTACAACGGCGTCGGCAAGGACTGGGCACTGATCAAGCTCGCCCAGCCCATCAACCAGCCCACCCTCAAGATCGCCACCACCACCGCCTACGACACCGGCACCTTCACCATCGCCGGCTGGGGCGCCGCCACCGAGGGCGGCGGCCAGCAGCGCTACCTCCTCAAGGCCACCGTCCCCTACGTCTCCGACGCCACCTGCCAGCAGGCCTACGGCAGCGACCTCGTGCCCAGCCAGGAGATCTGCGCCGGATACGTCAGCACCGGCGGCGTCGACACCTGCCAGGGCGACTCCGGCGGCCCCATGTTCCGCAAGGACAACGCCGGAGCATGGATCCAGGTCGGCATCGTCAGCTGGGGCGAGGGCTGCGCACGGCCCGGCTACCCCGGCGTCTACACCCAGGTCTCGACGTTCGCCTCCGCGATCGCCTCGGCCGCCTCGACCCTCTGACCCACCTCCTGACCGCCCGGGGGCACCCGTCGTCCTGACGGGTGCCCCCGGAGCCGTGGGAGCGCTGCCAGGTGGGAGAAGAGCCAGGTGGGAAGAGCTCCCTGCACCCCTCCGTCGGGCGGCTCACGACCGGTGCGTCTAAGCTCGTCGACCATGACCACGAGCGACATCGACGAGTACGTCACCGCCGAACTGAACCGGCTGCGCGAGAGCATCGACAACATCGATGCCGCAGTCGTCCACATGCTCGCGGAGCGTTTCAAGGCCACCCAGCAGGTGGGCCACCTCAAGGCCGAGCACCACCTGCCGCCCGCCGACCCGGCCCGCGAGGCCCGCCAGATCGCCCGGCTCCGCCAGCTCGCCGAGAGCGCCAGGCTGGACCCCGCCTTCGCCGAGAAGCTGCTGAACTTCATCGTGGCCGAGGTCATCCGCCACCACGAACGCATCGCGGAGGAATCCGCGACCCCCGACGCCTGACACTCGACGCCTGCCCCCTGACGCCTGACCCCCGACGCGTGCCCTCCGGCGCCTGACCCCCACCGCCCGCGCCGGGAGCCGCCCGGGCCTGGGCCGCGCAGCCCCTGTCGGCTCCGGACCCGGGCCCCCGCGGCCGCGCAGCCGCTTCGGGCCGCGCACCCCGGGCGTCCCCTCGGGACCCACGCACCACGGCCCACCCGGACCCCCGGCCGGACACCCCCGCCGCCCCGCGTCAGCCCTGCGAGAACCCCACTGCACAGCCCCGGACCCGTACGGCAGCATGGGCGCCATGTCCGTACTGACGCGCAACGAAGCGCAGACCCGCGCCCAGCTCCTCGACGTGCACCGCTACACCGTCGACCTCGACCTCACCACCGGTGACGAGACCTTCGGTTCCCGCACCGCCATCCGGTTCACCGCCCGCACGGCCGGAGACACCTTCGTCGAGATCAAGCCGGAAACCCTGCGCTCACTCAGCCTCGACGGACACCCCCTCGACCCCGAACGCCTCGACGGCAACCGCTACCCCCTGGACCGCCTCACCGCCGGCCCCCACGAACTCACCGTCGACGCCACCATGCACTACTCCCGCACGGGCGAGGGCATGCACCGCTTCACCGACCCCGCCGACAGCCGGACCTACGTCTACACCCAGCTCTTCATGGACGACGTCCAACGCGTCTTCGCCGCCTTCGACCAGCCCGACCTCAAGTCCGTGTTCGACGTCACCGTCACCGCCCCCACCGGCTGGACCGTCCTCGGCAACGGCACCACCACCCAGGCCGGCGAAGGCCGCTGGACCATCGCCCCCACCCCACCCATCTCCACCTACCTCGTCGCCGTCGCCGCAGGCCCCTGGCACTCGGTCACCACCACCCACGCCGGCCTCCCCTTCGGCATCCACTGCCGCCGCTCCCTCGCCCCCCACCTCGACGCCGACGCCGACGAGATCCTCGACATCACCCGCGCCTGCTACGACCGCTACCACGAGAAGTTCGACGAGCCCTACCCCTTCGACTCCTACGACCAGGCCTTCGTCCCCGAATTCAACGCCGGCGCCATGGAGAACCCCGGACTCGTCACCTTCCGCGACGAATTCATCTACCGCTCCGCCGTCACCGACACCGAACGCCAGACCCGCGCCATGGTCATCGCCCACGAGATGGCCCACATGTGGTTCGGCGACCTCGTCACCCTCACCTGGTGGGACGACATCTGGCTCAACGAGTCCTTCGCCGAGTACATGGGCTACCAGACCCTCACCGAAGCCACACGCTTCACCGACACCTGGACCGACTTCGGCGTCGCCCGCAAGGGCTGGGGCTACGACGCCGACCAGCGCCCCACCACCCACCCCGTCGCCCCCGACCCCGACGCCGTCCCCGACACCGCCTCCGCCCTCCTCAACTTCGACGGCATCTCCTACGCCAAGGGCGCCTCCGCACTCCGCCAGCTCGTCGCCTGGCTCGGCGAGAAGGACTTCCTCGCCGGCATCAACACCCACTTCGCCCGCCATAAATTCGCCAACGCCACCCTCGCCGACTTCATCGACAACCTCGCCACCGCCACCGACCGCGACGTCCACACCTGGGCCGCCGCCTGGCTCCGCACCACCGGCATCGACACCCTCACCGCCCACGTCGAGAACACCGGCCACAGCTGGAACCTCACCGTCGACCACGCCGGCAACCGCCCCCACCGCATCGCCGTCGGCACCTACGACCACAGCCTCGACACCCAGACCGGCACCGAACAACTCGTCCTGCGCGACCGCTTCGAACTCGACATCCCCCAGAACGGCACCCCCGCCACCCAGCCCGGAAGCCGCCCCGACCTCGTCGTCCTCAACGACAACGACCTCACCTACGCCAAGATCCGCCTCGACCCCGACTCCTGGAACACCGCCCTCACCCACCTCTCCGGCATCCCCGACGCCCTCACCCGCGCCCTCCTCTGGAACACCGCCCGCGACCTGGTCCGCGACGGCCTGCTCCACCCCACCGCCCACCTCACCGCCGCCCGCACCCACCTCCCCTACGAAACCGACCTCGCCCTCGTCCAAGGCGTCCTCGGCTTCGCCGCCACCCACATCGCCGACCGCTACCTCCCACCCCAGGACCGCCCCACCGCCCTCGCCACCCTCACCTCCCTCTGCCGCGACCTCCTGCGCCGCACCGAAGGACTCACCGCCAAGGACTGGGAACAAGGCCCCGCCACCACCACACCCGGCAGCCCCGACCCCGGCCTCCGCCTCACCGCCGTACGCCACTTCATCGACGCCGCCACCCAGCCCGACACCATCCAGGACTGGCTCGGCGAAGGCACCGTCCCCGGCGGACCCGAACTCGACCCCGAACTCCGCTGGCGCATCCTCACCCGCCTCGCCGTCCTCGGCGCCACCGACGAGACCGCCATCGCCCGCGAACTCGACCACGACCCCAGCGCCACCGGACAGGAAGGCGCCGCCCGCTGCCGCGCCGCCCTCCCCACCCCCGAAGCCAAAGCAGCCGCCTGGCACGCCATGTTCACCGGCGACACCCTGTCCAACTACCTCTTCACCGCCACCGCCCAAGGCTTCTGGCAACCCGAGCAGGCCGAACTCCTCCACCCCTACACCGCCCGCTACTACCCCGACGCCATCGCACTCGCCGCACGCCGCGGCCCCGCCATCGCCGAAGCCGCCGGACGGTACGCCTTCCCCGTCCACGCCGTCGACCAGGACAGCATCCGCCTCGGAGAAAAAGCCCTCGACAACCCGGCGCTCACCCCCGCCCTGCGCCGCAAGCTCACCGACCAGATCGACGACCTCCGCCGCGCCCTCGCCGTACGCGACACCCTCTGACCGAGGGGCGAACCCCGCGCCCTCGCCGTACGCGACACCCTCTGACCGAGGGGCGAACCCCGCGCCCTCGCCGTACGCGACACCCTCCGACCGAGGCGCGCACCACCCGCCGGGACCCTCACCCCGCAGCCCCACCACCCGTCACCACCGTGCCCGGCCCCCTCACCGAAGGAGGCCGGGCACAGCCATGCGAACAACGAACGCCTATACCAGGCCCACAACCCCCCACACCCCCGCACCGCACCGCAGTACCCCTTTCGGGTTCAGATCGTTGGGCTCTTCGGCCGCCCCCTCCGCAATCCGGACAAGCTGGCACGACCGCCCCCGCGCACCCGAAGGACCACACCACCCATGCCCACCCCGCCCCTCGCCGGAGGCACCGCAGGCCCCACCCACCTGCGCCCCCTCCTCGACACCGTCCTCGCCGCCCTCCACGACGGCGCCACCCGCCGAGGCGGCCCCCTCCCCGCCGGCGGACCCGACACCACCACCCGCCACCTCCACCACACCACCGGCCCCCTCCTCCCCGACCACGGCACCGGCGCCCACCACGCCCTCCGCACCCTCGTCACCGCACTCGCCGAAGGCGCCGCCGACCCCGCACACCCCCACTGCGCCGCCCACCTCCACACCCCACCCCTCGCCCTCGCCGCAGCAGCCGACCTCGCCGCCTCAGCCCTCAACCCCTCCATGGACTCCTGGGACCAGGCCCCCGCCGCCTCCGCCCTCGAAGCCGCCCTCACCACCGCACTCGCCGCCGAGATCTACCCCCACACCCAGAACCCCGACGCCCTCGTCACCACCGGCGGCACCGAAGCCAACCAACTCGCCCTCCTCCTCGCCCGCGAACGCCACGGCCCCGTCCAGACCATCTGCGCCGCCAACGCCCACCACAGCATCACCCGCGCCGCCTGGCTCCTCGGCCTCCCCCGACCCGTCGTCATCCCCGCCCCCACCGGCGTCATGGACACCCACGCCCTCCGCGACGCCCTCACCCGCCACCACGGCCCCCTCCTCGTCACCGCCACCGCAGGCACCACCGACACCGGCCAGATCGACCCCCTCACCGACATCGCCGACCTCACCACCACCCACAACGCCGAACTCCACATCGACGCCGCATACGGCGGCCCCCTCCTCTTCAGCCCCACCCACCGCCACGCCCTACGCAGCCTCCACCGCGCCCACAGCGTCACCCTCGACCTGCACAAACTCGGCTGGCAACCCGCATCCGCAGGCATCCTCGCCGTCCCCCACCACCACGACCTCGACGCCCTCCACCACCACGCCCCCTACCTCAACGCCGACGACGACACCGACGCCGGCCTCCCCGACCTCCTCGGCCGCTCCCTGCGCACCACCCGCCGCCCCGACGCCCTCAAGATCGCCGTCACCCTCCAAGCACTCGGCCGCGACGGACTCGCCGACCTCATCGACCGCACCATCGCCACCGCCCACCACCTCGCCGACCTCATCGACCAGAACCCCGACCTCCAGCTCTACGACCGCCCCACCATCAGCACCGTCCTCTTCCGCCCCACCCACACCGACGACACCACCGTCGCCACCATCCGCCGCACCCTCCTCACCCAAGGACACGCCGTCCTCGGCCGCGCCCGCACCCACGACGGCCTCTGGCTCAAAGCCACCCTCCTCAACCCCCACACCACCCCCGACGACCTCCGCCGCCTCCTCACCCTCGTCACCCACGCCCACGCAGACGCCACCACGGAAGGCAGCACCCTCCGATGACCGACCGGACCACCCCCGAAGGCGACCGGACCCACGACCTCATCGGCATCGGCCTGGGCCCCTTCAACCTCTCCCTCGCCGCCCTCGCCCACGGCATCCCCACCACCCACGGCCAACCCCTCACCACCGCCTTCTACGAACAACGCCCCGCCTTCCACTGGCACCCCGGCCTCCTCATCGACGGCGCCACCCTCCAAGTCCCCTTCCTCGCCGACCTCACCACCCTCGCCGACCCCACCAGCCCCTGGACCTTCCTCAACTACCTCCGCACCCGCGACCGCCTCTACCCCTTCTACTTCGCCGAGCAATTCCACATCCACCGCGCCGAATACGACGCCTACTGCCGCTGGGTCAGCGAACAACTCCCCACCATCCACTTCAACCACCAGGTCGACGCCATCCGCTGGAACACCGACCGCTCCCTCTTCGAGGTCGACCACACCCAACTCGGCCCCGACGGCGAAGCCCGGACACTCCGCCGCACCCACACCCGCCACATCGCCCTCGGCGTCGGCACCGCACCCTTCATCCCCGAACCCCTCCGCCCCCTCGCCGAAGCCCCCGCCGTCCCCGTCATCCACTCCGCCGACTACCTCCACCACCGCGAAGAGATCCTCCAGGCCGAACACATCACCGTCATCGGCTCAGGCCAGTCCGGCGCCGAGATCTTCCTCGACCTCCTCCGCGCCCGCCCCCGCGGCATCGAAAAGATCCACTGGCTCGCCCGCACCCAGGCCTTCGCACCCATGGAGTACTCAAAACTCGGCCTCGAACACTTCACCCCCGACTACACCCACTACTTCCACGCACTCCCCGAACACGTCCGCGACACCCTCGTCCCCCAGCAATGGCAACTCCACAAAGGCATCGACACCGACACCATCGCCGCCATCCACGACGAGCTCTACCGCCGCACCCTCCACGGCGGCTGGCCCGACGCCACCCTCACCCCCGGCGTCAGCGTCCGCACCGCAGGCCGCCTCTCCGGCAGCGGCAACCGCATCGAACTCCACCTCGAACACACCCAGCAAGCCACCCGCAGCCGCCTCACCACCGACGCAGTCGTCCTCGCCACCGGCTACCGCGAACGCCCCCTCGACACCCTCCTCACCGGCATCGCCCCCCACATCCGCCGCGACACCCAAGGACGCCCCCGCATCCACAACGACTTCCGCCTCGACCTCGACCCCACCCTCACCGGCAACATCTACGTACAGAACGCCGAACGCCACACCCACGGAGTCGGCGCCCCCGACCTCGGCCTCGCCGCCTGGCGCAGCGCCACCATCCTCAACAACCTCACCGGCACCACCCCCTACCCCCTCCCCCAACGCACCGCCTTCACCACCTTCGGCCTCACCCCCCACACCACCCCCGCCGTCCCCGGACAAGGCAGCCCACTCACCCCCCTCGTACAGGGCAACTGACACGACAGAGGCGGCCGCCCCCACCCGAAGGAAAGGAACGGCCGCCGAAGGCACCCCGCGCGCCAGGACGTCAGTCCGTGATCTGAAGACTCCCGTCGTCGACCACCTCCGCGTGACAGCCGAACCTCCCGCCCAGACCGAGACACCCCTCAAACCGCGACCACGTGATCGAAACGGCATACACCCTCATGACGCGAAGGAAGAGCCGGTACCCGAGATCCGGATCGACATCGGAGACCAACCGCTCCAGCGACGGCACCACCTCCGGGACGCTCCGGTAAGGAACGCGGGCCACCGCCACGCGCACCGCAGGGGCCGCCTCCTCGATCCGCGCCAGCACCTCACCCTCCAGCGCCCCGTACACGGAGAGACCCGGCAGCGCAGGCACGAAGGACGGGTCATCCCGCCGCACACGCTCCACACAGACGTCCACGATCTCCCGCAGCAACCTCCGCCCGTCGACGCCAGGCCCGTACCCCCGGCTCACCGCAGCGCACAGCAGGATCTCCACCGTCCGGTCGGACAGCGGCGCATGCAGCGCCCGAAGAGCATCATCGAGAAGGAGCGGCGCGAGACCGCCACCGCCCCGGTCCGCGACATCGACGATCATCTCGTGCCGGCTCGCACCCCACGGAACACCGAACCATTTCGTCAGACCGCTGAGCCCTGGATCCACCCAGATCCCATGACGCCGCAGACCCACGACCGCCCCTCCCACCAGGCCCTTCCCCTCGGCGCTCGGCGCTCGGCACCACAGCACCTGCACCGCACCGCGCAAGCCGTCGGCCTACCCGGCCACCGCCGCGAAAGCATCGACACCCGTCAGCTCGGCCGACAACGCCCACAGACGCGCAGCCTCCCCGACGTCCGTCGCATGCGCGTGCACCCCACCCTCCACACCTTCGACCGCCGGCTCAGCCACGTCGCAGTCCTCGCAGTACACCCCGCCCATCCCCACCAGCTGAGGAGACACCGCCGCCCACACCTCCGTCGCCGCGCCCTGCCCGGGCGTCTTGAACGTCGGATCGGTCAGGTTGCCCGCCTCATCGATCCACCCGGCGCCCACCATGTCCGCCTTCGCGAGATGCCGCTGCAGCGGCGTGAGAATACTGCCCGGATGCACCGCGAACGCCCTGACCCCCGCACCACGGCCGAGCACATCGAGCCGCACCGCGAACAGCACGTTCGCCGCCTTCGCCTGCCCGTACGCCTGCCACCTGTCGTAGCCACCCTCGAACTGCACATCGTCCCACCGCACACCCGTGATCCCGTGGGCACCGGAAGACACCGCGACCACACGGCCACCACCACGCGCGATCGCAGGCCACAACCGGTTGACCAACGCGAAGTGACCGAGGTGATTCGTCGCGAACTGCGCCTCCCACCCCGGACCGACCCTCGTCTCCGGACACGCCATGATCCCCGCGTTGTTGATCATGATGTCGACCGCCCGGCCCGAGGCCAGGAACCGCTCTGCGAAACCCCGGACACTCTCCAGGTCGGACAGGTCCAGGTCGTCGGTCTCCACACCGTCGATACCCCCGAGAGCCTCCTCGGCGACCGACCGCCGCCGCGCCGGCACCACCACCCGCGCCCCGGCACCCACCAGCGCACGCGTCGCCTCCAGACCGAGCCCCGAATACCCACCCGTCACGATCGCCGTCCTCCCGGACAGATCGATCCCGCTCAAGACATCGTCCACCGAGCTCCGGGCACCGAAACCCGAACCGATCCTGCGCTGAGGTGTCGTCATGACCGAGACGCTAGGCGCTGGACCGCACTCCAGGACAAGCACGGCTTCCAGCCAGGTCCCCGACCACACGGCTGAAACCCACCACCACAGACCACCGAAGTCACCAGCCGCGGCAGCCCGCACACGGCCAGACCCCGGAATCACCATCACCCTGGCAGGACTCACCCAGCCGGGGCCCAGCACGATCCCGGCAACCGCCTGCCCCCGCCAGGCACCACGAAGACGGCGGCCGCCCTCCCCAAGGAGAACGGCCGCCCCACACCGACCAGCAGACCGCGAACCGGTCAGAACACCGGCACACCATCCCGCGTCAGACGCCAGTCCACCGACGCGAACTCCGCCGGATCCACCGAACCCTTCGCCTGCACCCACCCGATGATCGTGTTCCGGATCTCATCCGAATTCGCCCACAACTGCTTCGCACCCGGCACATGCGGGAAATTACCCCCACCACTCGCCCGGTAATTGTTCACCGCGAACACGAACTGCGCCGCCGGATCCACCGGCGCCCCCTCGAACGACAACCCCACGATCCGCGAACCCACCGGCTTCGCGATATCGATGTCGTACGACACCCCCGACACCACGTCATAGTTGTAATCCGGAATGTTCTCCGCATTCGTCAACTTCGACGTATCCACCGGCGACCCCGCAGCCGTCTGCACGTAATACTTCGCCGAATACTCCAGATAATCCTTCAACTGCGCACCCGTCAGAAGCCTCGCCTCCAACGTGTTCTCGAACGGATACAACCCCGCCGCATCCTTGATCGTCACCTCACCCGCAGGAATCGCCGCCGTACGCGAGAAACACGCCGCCTGCGACAGCACAGGCAACGCCCCGTACTCCCCACCCGCGAGCGCCCCCTTCACCGTCTCCGCCTGCACCAGATTGATCAGATCGATGACCGGCTCGTCCTTCCACGGCGCATCCACCGTCGACATCGCCGCCACCGACGTACCGATCACCTGATTCACATACGCCACGACCTTCGCATGCTCATCCCCGAGCATCGACGTGATCCGCGGGTCCTCCGGCACGGCGTTCGAGTTCAGCACCGAAGCACCGACCTTCTCGACCACCCAACGACCCTTCTCCCACACCAGATCAAAATCGAACAGCGTCAACCGCTGCCCCCACTTCAACGGCTCCGAGAGAACGACCCGCTTCCCCGTCTCCTTGTTCGTCACGAAGTACTCAGGAATCTCCGAGTGCGCGTGACCCACCAGAATCGCGTCGATCCCCGGCACCTGCTCCGCCACCAGACCCGCCGCGTTCTCCACGTACGGCAACTGATCCCCGTACGACGACGTACCCGACGAACCCGAATGCGCCGACACGATCACCACATCCGCACCCATCGAACGAAGCTTCGGCACCCACTTCGCCGCCTGCTCCTCCAGACCCGGGAACACCATCTTCCCGCCCACATTCGCCTTGTCCCAGATCGCGATCCCCGGATTCGTCAACCCCAGCACCGCCACCCGCACATCACGACCGTGCGGCGTACGCACCCGCTTGATCACATACGGCGCGAACGCCGGCCGCAACGTCTTCGCATCCAGCGCATTCGCCCCCAGCAGCGGAAAATCACACTGCTCCTCGAACTTCCGCAACACCGGAATCCCGTAGTTGAACTCGTGATTCCCCAACGCCGCGGCGTCATAGCCGATCTTGTTCATCGCCTGCGCCATCGGATGCACCGGCCCACGCTTCGCCGTGATCGGATCGATCTTCGCGTAGTAGTACGACAGCTGCGTGCCCTGGATCGTGTCACCCGCATCGATCAGCAACGTGTTACTCCGGCCCCGGTCCTCCCGGATCTCGTTCACCAGCGTCGAGATCTTCGCCAGACCGACGTCGTTGTGCGCCTTGTCGTCGAACTCCTTGTCCGTGAAGTAGTCCCAGTTGAAGACGTTCCCGTGCAGATCCGTCGTCCCCATCACCGTGAACGAGTACCGCTTCGGCGGACGCCCATGACCGTGACCCTGCGACCCCGAGGCCACCGCCGGCCCCGCCCCGACCCCTCCCGCCAGCGCCACACCCGCACCGGCGACAGCCGAACGGCCCAGAAACGTCCTACGGTTCAACGGCATCCTTGACTCCTCGTTCGAGCGAACAACGCGCGTAGATTCTGACCCGCCCGACCCCACCCGCAACACCCCACGCAGGTTTCGATCTGGTGACCAGCACCCCCGCACCCCGCACCCGACCGACCCGGCGCACGCTCATCGGAGCGCGCCGCCGCACAATTCAACAGTTGTCAATAACCCTTCACCCAAAGGCTGTTGGTCAGTCACGCAGAGACAATTACCTACCCGCAGGTAAGGTCTAGGCTCGAACCATGCGCCGAGCAAAAATCGTTTGTACCCTGGGCCCCGCAACCGACACATACGAGCAGATCAAGGCACTCGTCGAAGCGGGAATGGACATCGCCCGCCTCAACCTCAGCCACGGCACCTACGCCGAACACGAAGAGCGCTACCACCGCGTACGCAAAGCATCCGAAGAAACCGGCCGCAGCGTAGGAATCCTCGCCGACCTTCAAGGCCCGAAGATCCGCCTCGGCCGCTTCGCCGAAGGCCCCGTACTCCTTGAACGCGGCGACGACTTCACCATCACCGTCGAACCCATGGAAGGCGACCGCACCACCTGCGGCACCACCTACGACGGACTCGCCGCCGACGTCACCGCCGGCGAACGCATCCTCATCGACGACGGCCGCGTCACCCTCGAAGTCACCGACGTCGACGGACCCCGCGTCCACACCACCGTCATCGAAGGCGGCATGGTCTCCGACCACAAAGGACTCAACCTCCCCGGAGTCGCCGTCTCCGTCCCCGCCCTCTCCGAAAAGGACATCGACGACCTCCGCTGGGCCCTCCGCACCGGCGCCGACGTCATCGCCCTCTCCTTCGTCCGCAGCGGACGCGACATCGACGACGTCCACCGCATCATGGACGAGGAGGACCGCCGCCTCCCCGTCATCGCCAAGGTCGAGAAGCCCCAGGCCGTCGACAACATCGACGACATCGTCGCCGCCTTCGACGGCATCATGGTCGCCCGCGGCGACCTCGGCGTCGAAATGCCCCTCGAACAGGTCCCCATCGTCCAGAAGCGCGCCATCAAGCTCGCCAAGCGCAACGCCAAGCCGGTCATCGTCGCCACCCAGATGCTCGACTCGATGATCGACAACTCCCGACCCACCCGCGCCGAGGCCTCCGACGTCGCCAACGCCGTCATCGACGGCACGGACGCCGTGATGCTCTCCGGCGAGACCAGCGTCGGCAAATACCCCGTCGAGACCGTCCGCACCATGGCCCGCATCGTCGAAGCCGCCGAGGAGGACATCCTCGCCAAGGGCCTCCCGCCCCTCACCGACCGCAACAAGCCCCGCACCCAGGGCGGCGCGGTCGCCCGCGCGGCAGCTGAGATGGGCGACTTCCTCGGCGCCAAGTTCCTGGTGGCCTTCACCCAGAGCGGCGACACCGTCAAGCGCCTCTCCCGCTACCGCTCCCCGATCCCGCTCCTCGCCTTCACCCCGGACCCGGCCACCCGCGCGCAGCTGAACCTCACGTGGGGCGTCGAGACGTTCCTGGGACCGCACGTGGAGTCGACGGACGCGATGGTGGCGCAGGTCGACGAGGAACTGCTGCGGATCGGCCGCTGCCAGAAGGGCGACATCGTCGTCATCACGGCCGGTTCCCCGCCCGGGGTCGCGGGCTCGACGAACCTGGTACGGGTACACCACATCGGCGAGGACGACAGCCCGAAGTAACGGTCGTCAGTACTTCGGCCCGACGTGAGCGTCCATGAGGGCGACGGACGCCCGTCGGGCTACGGAGATGTTGTACTCCTTGCCCGCGCGGGTGCAGTGCGTCCACTCGATACCGAGCTTGTCCAAGGTGTCGGTGTAGAGCCGGCGGATGTCGTCGGAGACGTTGGTGAACCAGTACCGGGGGTACTCGTAGCGCTTACGGATTCCGCCGACCATGCGGGTGGTCCAGTTGGTGATACGGCAACCGTCGGAGTGGATGAGTCCACGAACGAAGGCCCAGGGGTTCGCATCGACGAGCTCCTGTTGCCAGGCCTCCAGCGCGATCTCACGCTCGTGCTTCCTGCCTGGACCGTGCTGCGGGAACAGGCACAGAAGGTGCTTGGAGTAGACCTTGATGTTGTGGCAGCCGGGCTTGCGTACCCGGCACGTGGCGTTGTCGGGGAATACCCCGCGGAGTGCCGCCTCTGCCTCGTCCTGGATGCCCGGCCAGCAGTCGTCAAGAGTGATCATCAGGTTCGGCGTCCGGTGCTGGGCGTGCTGGCTGATGTGGCCGTCTCCCAGGTATAGGCCCAAGAGGTAGATGTAGGCGGACTCGGCGAGCCCGACGCCGTCGCACCGGTGGCAAGAAGGTGTCCGGGCACCCGGGCAAGTGCCCCGCTTGGAGCGCTCCATATGGAGCCAGTACGAGACCGTGCCGCGCGGCACATTTAGTCGGCGAGCGACTTCAGCGCCCGGCGTGCCGGTATTGAGAAGGTCGAGCGCCTTCTGGCGCACTTCCATTCCATGGAAGATCATGCCGCCACTCTGTGTGACATCACGACGCGATGGGCAGCAGAATGCGGATGTTCACGAGAACGTGAGCATCCGCATTCATGATGTGCCGGGTATGGGATTCGAACCCACATGCCCTTTCGGGCAGAGGTGTTTGAGACCTCCGCGTCCGCCAATTGCGCCAACCCGGCTCGCTAGCCGGACAGAAGTGTACCTGGTGACCGTAGGGCATGGCAGGTAGGTAGGCTGCTCCGCAGCAGTACATGCCCCATACCAAGGAGCCCCGTGACCACGCCCGAGTCGCCCCAGCCCGTAGACGCCGTCGACGACGACAAGTCGCACGTCCCGCCGCTGACGACCCGCGTCGTCATCGCCGAGGACGAGGCGCTGATCCGCCTCGACCTCAAAGAGATGCTGGAGGAAGAGGGCTACTCGGTCGTCGGCGAGGCCGGGGACGGGCAGCAGGCCGTCGAGCTGGCCCGGGAGCACCGTCCCGACCTCGTGATCCTCGATGTGAAGATGCCGGTCCTCGACGGGATCTCCGCCGCCGAGAAGATCACCGAGGAGTCGATCGCCCCGGTTCTGATGCTGACGGCGTTCTCGCAGCGGGATCTGGTCGAGCGGGCCCGGGACGCCGGGGCGATGGCGTATCTGGTGAAGCCGTTCAGCAAGAGCGATGTGGTTCCGGCCATCGAGATGGCCGTGTCCCGGTTCGCGGAGCTGAAGGCGCTGGAGAGCGAGATCGCGGACCTGTCGCAGCGGCTGGAGACCCGGAAGCTGGTGGACCGGGCGAAGAGCATTCTGCAGACGGACTACGGGCTGTCGGAGCCGGCCGCGTTCCGCTGGATCCAGAAGACGTCGATGGACCGGCGGATGTCGATGCAGCAGCTGGCCGAGGCGCTGATCGAGGACGCCGACGAGAAGAAGAAGGCCGCCGAGTAGGCAGCCGCGCAGCCGTACAGGAGAAGGGCCCGCTCCCGGGACGTTCCGGGAGCGGGCCCTTCTCGTGGGGCGTGGGGTGGTGCTCAGTCCTCGCCGAGGTAGGCCTTGCGGACCGACTCGTCGTGGAGCAGGTCGGCGCCGGTGCCGGAGAGGACGACCTTGCCGACCTCCATGACGTGGCCCTGGTCCGCGAGGGAGAGGGCGGCCTGGGCGTTCTGCTCGACGAGCAGGATCGTCGTGCCCGATGCCTTGAGCTCGACGATGGTCTCCATGATCTTCTGCATCATGATCGGGGAGAGGCCCATGGAGGGTTCGTCGAGCATGAGGAGCTTGGGCTGGGACATGAGCGCGCGTCCCATGGCGAGCATCTGCTGCTCGCCGCCCGAGAGGGTTCCGGCGGCCTGCTTGCGTCGTTCCCCGAGGATGGGGAAGAGGTCGTAGGCGCGCTGGATGTCCTTCTCGATGCCCGCTTTGTCGGTGCGGAGGAACGCTCCGAGCTGGAGGTTCTCCGTGATGCTGAGGCGGGGGAAGATGTGGCGGCCCTCGGGGGAGTGGGCGAGGCCCAGTGCCACGATCTTGTGGGCGGGGATCCCGCTGAGGGGTTTCCCGTCGAAGAGGATCCGGCCGCCGGAGGGCTTGAGGAGGCCGGAGAGGGTGCGCAGGGTGGTGGTCTTGCCGGCGCCGTTGGTGCCGATGAGGGTGACGACCTGCCCGGCTTCGACGGTGAAGGAGATTCCCTTGACGGCTTCGATCTTGCCGTAGGCGACCCTGAGGTCCTCGACCTCGAGCAGTGCGGTCACTGGCCTTCCCCTTCTGTGCTGGTGGTGCGTTCCGCCTTGTCCGTTCCGGGGGCTTCGGCTTCCGGTGCGGTGCCGGTCGCGGGGGCCGGCTGCGGCTCGGGTGCGTCGGCCTTCGCGGGTGCGTCGGTCTGCTTCGGGGAGTCCCCTTCGAAGGGGGTGCCGAGGTAGGCGGCGATGACGCGTTCGTCGCTCTGGACGACGGAGGGGGTGCCCTCGACGAGTTTCTCGCCCTGCACGAGGCAGGCGACGCGGTCGCAGAGGTTGAAGATGAAGCGCATGTCGTGCTCGATGACGAGTACGGCGATGCCCATGTCGCGGATGGCGAAGATGAGTTCTTCGGTGACGCGGGTTTCCTGCGGGTTCATGCCGGCGGTGGGCTCGTCCAGGAGGAGGAGGCCGGGGTCGCTGGCGAGGGCGCGGGCGATCTCCAGTTTGCGCTGGTCTCCGTAGGGGAGGTTGCGCGCGAGGTGGTCGGCCTTGTCCTGGAGGCCGATGAACTCGAGGAGTTCCATGGCGCGTGCGTGGGAGGCGGCTTCGGCCTTCTTGAATCCGGGTCCGCGCAGGAGGGCGGACCAGAGGCCTTCCTTGGTCCTGGTGTGGCGTCCGACGAGGACGTTCTCCAGGACGGTCATGTTGGCGAAGAGCCGGATGTTCTGGAAGGTGCGGGCGATGCCTGCCTGGGTGACGAGGTGGGGCTTGGGGGGCAGGACGGTGCCCTTGTACCGGACTTTGCCCTCGGTGGGGACGTAGAGGCCGGTGAGGCAGTTGAAGAAGGTGGTCTTGCCGGCGCCGTTGGGGCCGATGAGGCCGACGATCTCGCCTGCGTTGACGGTGAGGTCGACGTCGCGTACGGCGGTGAGGCCGCCGAAGCGCATGGTGACGCCGCTTGCGTCGAGGACGGGCGTGGTGGTTTCGGTGGTGGTCGTCATGGTGTTCACGCCCCCGCCTTCACGGTGCCGACGCCGGATTCGGGCAGGGTGCCCTCGGGTGTGTCGAGTTGGCCGGTCTCGTGGAATTCGAGCTGGGCGCGCCGGTTGGCGATGAGGCCTTCGGGGCGGAAGCGCATCAGCAGGATGAGTGCGAGGCCGAAGCCGAGGAGCTGGTAGTCCTGGAGGAACTGCAGCTTCGCGGGGATCATGTACAGGAGGGTGGCGCCGATGAGGGGTCCGCTGATGGTTCCCATGCCGCCGAGGATGACTGCGGCGAGGAGGAAGGCGGAGTTGGGCGGCACGGGTCCGGCGAAGACGTACATCTCCGGGACGACGGTGCTCTGTACGTGGGCCTGGACGGTGCCGGCGAGGCCGGCGAGGGTGGCGCCGAGGGCGAAGGCGATGAGTTTGACGCGGAAGCCGTTGATGCCCATGGCGGTGGCGGCGGTCTCGTCCTCGCGGATGGCGACCCAGGCGCGGCCGATGCGGGAGCTGCCTGCGCGGCTGAAGACGAGGACCACGAGGATCATCGCGAGGAGCATGAGTAGGTAGTAGTTGGCGTATCCGCCGAGTTCGAAGCCGAGGACGGTGTGGGATTCGCCGAAGTCGTATCCGAAGAAGACGAGGTCGGGGATGTTGGGTACGCCGTTGGGGCCGTTGGTGACCTGGGGTCCGGAGACGCCGTCGAGGTTGCCGACGGTGATGCGGAAGATCTCGCCGAAGCCGAGGGTGACGATGGCGAGGTAGTCGCCGCGGAGGCGGAGGGTGGGGGCGCCGATGACGACGCCGAAGATGAGGGAGACGGCTGCGCCGGTGAGGACCGCTGCCCAGAAGGGGAAGTGGACGTCGAAGGCGGAGGCGGTGGTGCCGGAGACGAGGGCTGCGGTGTAGGCGCCGACGCCGAGGAAGGCGACGTATCCGAGGTCGAGGAGTCCGGCGAGGCCGACGACGATGTTCAGTCCGAGTGCGACGGTCGCGAAGATGAGGATGTTGACCGCGATGAGGGTGAACTGGTCGGTGCTCTGGGTGAAGGGGAATGCTGCGGCGGCGACGAAGGCGGCGGCGACGGCGATGGAGCGGTACTTGGTGGTGAGTGCCGAGAGCCGGGCCATGAGGCCGGATTTGAAGAGGGCGCCGACGGCGAAGCCGGCGGTGATCATGTAGCCGGTGAAGAGTTCGGCGTATTCGGTGTCGATGCCGTAGGTGACGACGAAGAGGCCGGTGCCGAAGGCGGCGACGATGATGAGGATCTCGGCCCAGGAGGGGAGTTCCTTGGGGCGTGCTGCTTTGTGGGTGTCGTCGGGGAGGAGGAACGCGGCGAGCGGGATGGCGGAGGCCACTGCTGCGACGAAGCCGCCGGGTTCGAGGTTGACGACGCCGCCGAGTTCGACGGTGATGGCGATGACGGTGAACCAGGTGGTGCCGAAGGCGCCGAGGGCGAGGAGCTGGAGGGCTCTGGTGGTGCCGGTGGGTGCGATCCAGCGGGTGCCGCGGATGCCGAGGGCGGCGACTGCGTACAGGAGTACGAGGATGCCCGCGGTGAGGGTGAGGACCTGGAGGCCGCCGGGGTAGCCGTAGACGGTGAGGTCGCCGGGGAACTTGTCGGTGTAGGTCCAGGACATGAAGGTGCTGGCGATGGTGGCGATGCCGCCGAGGGCGGTGAGGCCGCGCAGTGCCGTGGTCCGGGATTCGGTGGTGGCCGGGGTGGCGGCGGCGGTTGTGGTGGTGTCGGTTGTCATGGCTCTCACGCCCGATCCGCGACGCGCTCACCGAGCAGGCCTTGTGGCCTGACGAGGAGGACGACGATGAGAAGTACGAATGCCCAGACGTTGGCCCAGGCGCCGCCGCCGAGCTGCTGCATGCCGGGGATTTCTTCGATGTAGGCGATGGAGAGGGCTTCGGCGAGGCCGAGGACGACTCCGCCGACCATGGCTCCGTAGATGTTGCCGATGCCGCCGAGTACGGCGGCGGTGAAGGCTTTGAGTCCGAGGAGGAAGCCCATCTCGAAGTTGATCTGGCCCTTGTCGAGTCCGTAGGCGACGGCTGCGATGGCGGCGAACGCGGCTCCGATGGCGAAGGCCATCACGATGATGCGGTCGGTGTTGATGCCCATGAGCTTGGCCGTGTCGGGGTCCTGTGCGGTGGCCTGCATGGCGCGGCCGCTGCGGCTCTTGGCGACGAACATGCCGAGGGCGAGCATGCACAGGGGGGCGAGGACGAGGATGAAGGCGTCGGCGCGCTGGAGGTAGAGGTTGTCGAAGATCTTGAACGACTCGCCCTTGAACTCGGGGAAGCTGCGCGGCTTCTTGGCGTCGGGGTAGAAGCCCCAGACAAGCTGCTGGAGGACGATCGAGAGGCCGATCGCGGTGATGAGGGGTGCCAGCCGTGGTGCGCCTCGTAGGGGGCGGTAGGCGAAGCGTTCTGCGGCTGTCGCCACGGCGACGGAGGCGATGGCACCTCCGATGATCATGAGGGGTATGACCACCATGAGCGAGGTTCCGCTGGGGAGCGCGAGGTAGGTGGTGAGGGCGCCGAAGCCCCCGATCATGAAGATCTCGCCGTGGGCGAAATTGATGAGCTGGACGATGCCGTACACCATGGTGTACCCGATGGCTATGAGGCCATAGAGCGCGCCGAGTGCGAGACCGTTGGCCAGCTGTTGCGGCAGTTCGTTCACCGCAGTGCCTCCGATGAGCTTGTCGGATATGACACCGCGCGAGGGCGCTGTTTGCGCCCTCGCGCGGTCAGGAGCATGTGCTGTGGGTGTGCTGGGTGATCAGTCCTCGAACGTGGCGCTCTTGACGTCCTTCCAGGCGCCCTTCTGGACCTCGTAGACGGTGAGCTGCTTGTTGGTGGTGTCACCGAACTCGTCGAAGGAGACCTTGCCGGTCACGCCGTCGAAGGAGACCTTGGCCATGGCCTCGGTGACCTTGGCGCGGGCGTCCTCGGGGAGCTTGCCGTCGTTCTCGGCGACGACGGCCTTGACGGCCTGGATGATGGCCCAGCCGGCGTCGTAGGAGTAGCCGCCGTATGCGGCGAAGGGGTCCTTGTAGCCGCCGGCCTTGTAGTCCGCGATGAACTGCTTGGCGGTCGGGAGGGCCTCGACGGGGTAGCCGACGGAGGTGGCGTAGTCGCCGTCGTTGGCCTCACCGGAGGCGCTGATGAAGGCGGGGTCGTAGATGCCGTCGCCGCCCATGGTGGGGATCTTGGCGCCGGTCTTCTTGATCTGGTCGGAGAGCAGGCCGCCCTCGGGGTACTGGCCGCCGTAGTAGACGGAGTCGGCGCCGGAGCTCTTGACCTTGTCGGCGGTGCTGGAGAAGTCGGTCTCCTTCACCGTGACGTGGTCGGTGCCGACGACCTTGCCGCCGAGGCGCTTGAATTCCGCGGAGAAGATCGCGGCGAGGCCGGCGCCGTAGGTCTGCTTGTCGTCGACGACGTAGACCTTCTTCTTCTTGGCGTCGTTGAACAGGTACTGGGCGGCGAACTTGCCCTGGACGACGTCGGTGGCGCAGGTGCGGAAGTACGTCTTGAAGACGCGCTTGGAGTCGCCCTTGCCCCAGTTGTCGCCCTGGCTGAGGGCGGGGTTGGTGTTGGCGGGGGAGACCTGGGCGAGGCCGGCCTTCTCGAAGACGCCCTGCATGGACTGGGCGACGCCGGAGTTGAGGGGGCCGACGGCTCCGAGGACTTCCTTCATGCCGACGAGCTTGGTGGCGTTGGCCTGTCCGGAGGCGGGGACGGCCTGGTCGTCGAGGCCTTCGATCTTGAACTCGATGCCGGGGACCTCGTTGTTCTTGTTCGCGGTCTTGGCCGCGAGGTCCACGGAGTTCTTGATGCCCTGGCCGAGTGCGGAGAGGGAGCCGGTGAGCGGGGCGTCGACACCGATGACGACGGTGGTCTTGCCGCCGCTGGCGCTCTTGTCCTTGCTGTCGTCGTCGCGCGATCCGCAGGCGGTGAGGGTGAGTGCACCGGTGGTGAGCACGGTGGTGAGGATGATCAAAGAACGGTGTCGCACGAAAGGTCCTTTCCCTGGCGCGGCCTCCTCTGCGTGAGGTGCCGTGACTACGCCGGGCTGTACTGGTGGATACAGGGCCGTGCAGCAGACACGCCCGGCGGCGCGGTGACTGGCCGTGACTCTATGGGCAGGTGAGGGGGTGCGGGATGGGTCCGGTGATGATGTGACTGTCTTGTTATGCCGTGGGGAAGACTTGTTGGCCGCAGTGTGGAGATGTAGGGCATTTGCCCGGGCGGTGAGATGACCGCATGGTGAGAACCCGCAGCTCTGCTAAGGGGCTTGGGGTGATCTTGGTGCTGTCGCGCGAATCGGGGCGCAACGGGCGCGGGGGTGGTCGGCCGGGTGGGTGGGGCCGGGGCGCGCGGCGTTTTGCGTGTATTGCACACGTGTTACGCAGTGTTACATCCGTGCGAAGGGTTTGATGCGGCGCGGGGGTGGTGTCGCAGTTGAAGTGGCTCATGGAACGGGAGCGGGGGTCAAGGGTGTTGACCGTGCGTGTCCGTCAACTTCGGTGAAAAGTTTCGGATATGGGTCTGCCCGGTCCGGAATGCGGTGTGCTTTCCGGCCGGGCAGTGGGGTGTTGGGCGGGGTGGTCAGCCTCCGGCGGGGCCGGCGGCGTCGCGGAGCAGGCAGGTGAGGCGGGCGGTGCAGACCCGCTTGTCGTGCTCGTCCGTGATGACGATCTCGTACGTGGCGGTGGAGCGGCCGCGGTGGACGGGGGTGGCGGTGCCGGTGACGAGGCCGCTGCGGGCGCCGCGGTGGTGGGTGCAGTTCAGGTCGACGCCGACGGCGATCTTGGTGGCGCCGCCGTGGAGCATGGAGCCGATGGAGCCCAGGGTCTCGGCGAGGACGGCGGAGGCGCCGCCGTGGAGCAGTCCGTAGGGCTGGGTGTTGCCCTCGACGGGCATGGTGCCCACGACGCGGTCGGCGGAGGCCTCGACGATCGTGACGCCCATGCGTTCGCCGAGGTGTCCGGCGGAGAAGAGTGCCGGGAGGTCGACGCCGAGTGCCGCGTACTCGTCGATGATCTCCTGCGGGAACGTGGGTGCGGTGTGCTCGCCCATGGGGTCCGGCTCCGATCGTGTGCGGTCGTTCGTTGCTGTGTGCACTGTTCTTATCAGACGGCTGAGCGTGCGCTTAGTGCTCAGGTGGTCTCGAAGCGGACGACGACCGACTTGCTGGCCGGGGTGTTGCTGGTGTCCGCGGTGGCGTCGAGGGGGACGAGGACGTTGGTCTCCGGGTAGTACGCGGCGGCGCAGCCCCGGGCGGTGGGGTAGTGGACGACGCGGAAGCCGGGGGCGCGGCGTTCGACGCCGTCCTTCCATTCGCTGACGAGGTCGGTGTAGGAGCCGTCGGCGAGGCCGAGGGCGTGGGCGTCCTCGGGGTTGACCATGACGATGCGGCGGCCGCCCTTGATGCCGCGGTAGCGGTCGTCGAGGCCGTAGATCGTGGTGTTGTACTGGTCGTGGGAGCGCAGGGTCTGGAGCAGCAGCCGGCCTGCGGGGAGTTCGGGGTACTCGACGGGCGCGGCGGTGAAGTTGGCTTTGCCGGTGGCGGTGGGGAAGCGGCGTTCGTCGCGGGGGGCGTGGGGGAGGGTGAAGCCGCCGGGGCGGGCGACGCGGGTGTTGAAGTCCTCGAAGCCGGGGACGACGCGGGCTATGCGGTCGCGGATCGTGCCGTAGTCCTTCTCGAACTCCTCCCAGGGGGTGGTGGAGGCGGGTCCGAGGACGGCGCGGGCGAGGCGGGCGACGATGGCGGGTTCGGAGAGCAGGTGGGGGCTCGCGGGGGTGAGGTTGCCGCGGGAGGAGTGGACCATGCCCATGGAGTCCTCGACGGTGACGAACTGTTTCCCGCCGGCCTGGACGTCCTTGTCGGTGCGGCCGAGGGTGGGCAGGATCAGGGCGCGGGTGCCGGTGACGGCGTGCGAGCGGTTGAGTTTGGTGGAGACGTGCACGGTGAGGCGGGCGCGGCGCATGGCGGCTTCGGTGACGGCGGTGTCGGGGGTGGCGCCGACGAAGTTGCCGCCCATGGCGAAGAAGACCTTGGCGTCGCCGTCGCGGAGCGCCTGGATGGACCGTACGACGTCGTAGCCGTGGTGGCGTGGTGACGTGATGCCGAATTCCCGGTCGAGGGCGTCGAGGAAGGCGGGGGCGGGGCGTTCGAAGATGCCCATGGTGCGGTCGCCCTGGACGTTGGAGTGGCCGCGTACGGGGCAGACTCCGGCGCCGGGCCTGCCGATGTTGCCGCGCAGGAGGAGGAGGTTGACGACTTCGCGGATGGTCGGCACGGAGTGCTTGTGCTGGGTGAGGCCCATGGCCCAACAGACGATGGTGCGCTCCGAGGCGAGGATCATGGCGAGCGCCTGCTCGATGGTGTCGCGGTCGAGGCCGGTGGCGGTGAGGGTCTCGTCCCAGTCGGCGTCGCGGGCGGCCTGGGCGAATGCTTCGTAGCCGTGGGTGTGCTCGGTGACGAAGCCGGTGTCGACGGCTCCGTCGGTCTCGATGATCATCTTGTTGAGCAGGCGGAAGAGTGCCTGGTCGCCGCCGATGCGTATCTGGAGGAAGAGGTCGGTGAGGGCGGTGCCCTTGAGCATGCCGCGGGCCGTCTGGGGATTCTTGAACCGTTCGAGGCCGGCCTCGGGCAGCGGATTCACCGAGATGATCTTCGCTCCGGCGGACTTGGCCTGTTCGAGGGCGGAGAGCATCCGGGGGTGGTTGGTGCCGGGGTTCTGTCCGGCGACGATGATCAGGTCGGCCCGGTGGAGGTCTTCGAGGCTGACGCTGCCCTTGCCTATTCCTATGGTCTCGGTGAGTGCGGAGCCGGAGGACTCGTGGCACATGTTGGAGCAGTCGGGCAGGTTGTTGGTGCCGAACTCCCGGGCGAGGAGCTGGAGGAGGAAGGCGGCCTCGTTGCTGGTGCGGCCGGAGGTGTAGAAGAGCGCCTCGTCCGGTGAGGCGAGGGCGGTGAGCTCCTCGGCGACGATCTCGAAGGCGCGCTCCCAGGTCACGGCCTCGTACCGGTCGGCGCCCTCGGGCAGATACACAGGTTGCGTGATGCGTCCCTGCTGGCCGAGCCAGTAGCCGCTGCGGCCGGCCAGGTCGGCGACGGGGTGGGCGGCGAGGAAGTCGGGGGTGACGCGGCGCAGGGTCGCCTCCTCGGCGACGGCCTTGGCGCCGTTCTCGCAGAATTCGGCGGTGTGCCGCTTGTCGCCCTCGGGCCAGGCGCAGCCGGGGCAGTCGAAGCCGTCCTTCTGGTTGACCTTGAGGAGGGTCCGAGCGGTGCGCCGGAGGCCCATCTGCTGCTGCGCGGCGCGCAGGGTGTGGGCGATGGCGGGCAGTCCGGCGGCGGAGTGCTGGACCTCGTCGATCTGCGGCGCGTCCTGGACCGGGTCACCGGTCGGGGGCTTGGTGGCCATGGTGCTCCCCTTCGAGCCTGCGGGCGCCTGTGTGCGGGCGGGCGCGCGTCGCGTCCGTGTGCCGTGGCGTCCTGTCGCGTCTTCTTACGCCTTCACTGCTGTCTTTCGATCCTGTCATGCACGCGTGCCGGGGTGCTCCGCGGGAAGCGGGGAGGCCGCGGGCCCGGTCCCGGGGGCGTGGTAGTGGGGGATCGGGGCGGTGCGGGGCGGTGGCCGGTCCGGATTGTCGGTGGTCCGTGGCAGGATCGGGGGCGTGGCTGAGACGGCATCGAAGAAGACGGCAGACAACCGACCGCGCCTGCTCCTGATGGACGGGCACTCCCTGGCGTACCGGGCGTTCTTCGCCCTGCCCGCGGAGAATTTCACGACGGCGACGGGGCAGCCGACGAATGCCGTGTACGGCTTCATGTCGATGCTGGCGAACACGCTGCGCGACGAGGCGCCCACGCATTTCGCGGTCGCGTTCGACGTGTCGCGCAAGACGTGGCGCGCGACGGAGTTCCCTGAGTACAAGGCGAACCGCTCCAAGACCCCCGACGAGTTCAAGGGGCAGGTCGAGCTGATCGGCGAGCTGCTGGACGCGATGCACGCGGACCGGTTCGCGGTGGACGGCTTCGAGGCGGACGACGTCATCGCGACGCTGGCGACGCAGGCCGAGGCGGCGGGCTTCGAGGTGCTGATCGTCACCGGTGACCGGGATTCGTTCCAGCTGATCACGGACAACGTGACGGTGCTCTACCCGACGAAGGGCGTCTCGGAGCTGACGCGCTTCACCCCGGAGAAGGTCGAGGAGAAGTACGGCCTCACCCCGGCCCAGTACCCGGACTTCGCGGCGCTGCGGGGTGACCCGTCGGACAACCTCCCGGGCATCCCCGGTGTGGGGGAGAAGACGGCGGCGAAGTGGATCAACCAGTTCGGTTCGTTCGCGGAGCTGGTCGAGCGGGCCGACGAGGTCAAGGGCAAGGCCGGCCAGAACTTCCGGGACCACCTGGACGCGGTGAAGATGAACCGTGTGCTGACCGAGATGGTCCGTGACGTGGAGCTGCCCAAGGTCCCGGCCGAGCTGGAGCGCGCCCCGTACGACCGCACGGCCGTCACCGGCGTGCTGGACGTCCTGGAGATCCGTAACCCGAGCCTGCGCGAGCGGCTGCTCGCCGTGGACCCGGGGGCGGAGGAGGCCGGCCCGCCGGAGCCCCTGGCCGGGATCGAGCTGGACGGTGCGGTGCTGGGGTCGGGCGAGGTCGCCCCGTGGCTGGAGGCCCACGGCGGGCAGCCGCTCGGTGTGATGACCGTCGACACGTGGTCGCTGGGCACGGGCACGGTCACCGAGGTCGCGCTCGCCGCCGCCGACGGGGCCGCCGCCTGGCTGGACCCGGCCGAGCTCGACGAGGCCGACGAGCAGGCCCTGGCGGCCTGGCTCGCGGACCCGGCGCGGCCCAAGGTACTCCACAACGCCAAGAACGCCCTGCGGGTCTTCCCCGAGCAGGGCTGGCGGCTGGAGGGCATCACGATGGACACCGCGCTCGCCGCCTATCTCGTCAAGCCGGGCCGCCGTTCCTTCGCCCTGGACGCGCTGGCCGTGGAGTACCTCGGCCGGGAGCTGGCGCCCGCCCCGGCCTCCGACGGGCAGCTGGCCTTCGGCGCGGACGACCGCGCGGAGGCCGACGCGCTGATGGCGCAGGCCCGTGCCGTGCTGGACCTCGGGGACGCCTTCACGGCACGCCTGAAGGAGGTCGGTGCCACCGAGCTGCTGTACGACATGGAGCTGCCGACGTCGATCATGCTGGCCCGGCTGGAGCGGCACGGCATCGCCGCCGACCGGGCGCATCTGGAGGGCATGGAGCAGCAGTTCGCCGGTGCGGTGCAGCAGGCGGTGAAGGAGGCGTACGCCGCGGTGGGCCGTGAGTTCAACCTCGGCTCGCCCAAGCAGCTCCAGGAGGTCCTCTTCGGCGAGCTGGCCCTGCCGAAGACGAAGAAGACGAAGACGGGCTACACGACCGACGCGGACGCGCTGGCGTGGCTGGCCGCGCAGACCGAGCACGAGCTGCCGGTCATCATGCTGCGCCACCGTGAGCAGGCGAAGCTGCGGGTCACCGTCGAGGGTCTGGTCAAGACGATCGGTGCGGACGGCCGTATCCACACCACGTTCAACCAGACGGTCGCGGCGACGGGCCGGCTCTCGTCGACCGACCCCAACCTGCAGAACATCCCCGTCCGTACGGACGAGGGGCGGGCGATCCGCCGGGGCTTCGTCGTCGGCGAGGGCTTCGAGACGCTGATGACGGCCGACTACAGCCAGATCGAGCTGCGGGTGATGGCGCACCTCTCCGAGGACGCCGGTCTCATCGAGGCGTTCACCTCCGGGGAGGACCTGCACACGACGGTCGCCTCGCAGGTGTTCGGCGTGGAGAAGACGGCCGTCGACGCCGAGATGCGCCGCAAGATCAAGGCGATGTCGTACGGACTGGCCTACGGGCTCTCCGCGTTCGGCCTCTCCCAGCAGCTGAACATCGAGGCCGGCGAGGCGCGCGGCCTGATGGACACCTACTTCCTGCGGTTCGGCGGGGTGCGTGACTACCTCCACCGGGTCGTGGAGGAGGCCAGGTCCACCGGGTACACGGAGACGATCCTCGGCCGCCGCCGCTACCTCCCGGACCTCAACAGCGACAACCGCCAGCGGCGCGAGGCCGCCGAGCGGATGGCGCTCAACGCGCCGATCCAGGGGACGGCCGCCGACATCGTGAAGGTCGCGATGCTCAAGGTGGACCGTGCGCTGGCGGAGGCGGAGCTGACGTCACGCATGCTGCTCCAGGTCCACGACGAAATCGTCCTGGAGATCGCGGAGGGCGAGCGGAAGCAGGTCGAGGAGATCCTGCGCCGGGAGATGTCCACGGCGGTCGAGCTCCGTGCGCCGCTCGACGTCTCGGTCGGCGTCGGCAAGGACTGGGAGACGGCCGCCCACTAGGAGTGTGCCCGGCGCCCTGCCGGCCTCAGCGGCCGGCAGGGCGGGTCCGTGCGGTGTCCGCCGCGCGGGGCCCCTCCGGCGGCCGGGAGCCCGACGGCTTCCGCAGCAGCCGCATCCACACCCCGTACAGCACGAGGCCCGCCGCCAGGCCCGCCCCGGCGCCGAAGCACGCCGTCGGGATGATGTCGAGGGGCGTGTCGATGTGCCCGACATAGGCGTACCAGCGGGCGCACCGGTGGACGGCACCCAGCACGACGCACAGGGCGAGGACCGCGCACGCGCACCGGCGTTCGGCACGGCCCAGCACCGGCACGCACTCGGGCGCCGGGACCGGCCCGGTGTGCCGCAGAGCCGTGTACGTGAACCAGCCCAGGACCACCAGCGCCACGGCCGAACTCCCGTACTGCACGAGCTGGAAGACGGGGTGGCCGCCGACGCCGCGGCCGAGGACGGGGATCAGCTCCGTGCCCCACCGGTCGTGGTGGGTGAAGGCGTCCCACACGACGTGGGTGCCCGAGCCGATGACGGCCGACACGACGAACCACGCCGCCTCGCGCAGGACGGGGCGCCCGGGCTCCCGTCGCCGTCCCCGCAGGAAGACGTGCACGCGGCCCCGCGCCGCGCCGGGCAACAGGGCGACGAGCGGTTCACGCAGCATCAGCCACAGTGCCACCAGGGCGCCGGTCATGAGGACGTCCACGGTGAACACCCCCCACACGGCGTGTGTCACCTCGCCGAACTCCATCGCCCCGGGGACGACCGTGTCGGCGTAGTAGGTGAGGTCGGGCGCGAACGATCCCGCGACGAGCGCGGAGGCGACGAGCGGCCCGCGGCCCGCGCCTGACCTGCGGATCCCCGGGAGCACGGCTGCGGCATGGCTGAGCGTGAACGGCATGGCGGCAAGTATGCGTGAGCCCGTGTCACCCCTCCCGGGGACCTTGGTGACTTGGCGGCGGTGAAGCTGAGAAATCCGTAAGAACCGGTCAGGGGCCGGTGTTCGGGCGCGAGGAGTTGCCGTAGGGTCGCCTGAGTCCTCGCGCTGGGGAGCGCGAGCGCCGTCGACGGGGAGGGACCGACACGTATGGCAGCGCAATTCGGCCGCAGGCTGCGCAGAGGAGCCACCACCACAGCGGTGGCGGCTGCCGCCGTGGCGGCCCTCGCCGCATCGCAGGCTCCCGCCGCACCGCAGACCGACGGCGGAGCCGACGACCGGACGGCGGCCGGCGCGACCCCGTCCGAGGACAGTGCGGCCACGGGCAACTCGCCCTACCACACGGACCTTCCGCCGCTCACCACGCCCGGCAAGCCCGGCGCCTCGGTGAACCTGCCCGTGACCGGCAGCGCCGAAGCGGGCATACCCGCGTCCGTCCTGGCCGCGTACAAGAAGGCCGAGACGGAGCTCGCGGGCACCGACGCCGCATGCCGTCTGCCGTGGCAGCTCCTCGCCGCGATCGGCAAGGTCGAGTCGGGCCAGGCCCGCGGCGGCAAGGTCGACGCGGACGGCACCACTCTCTCCCCGATCCTCGGCCCGGCTCTCAACGGCCAGGGCTTCGCACTGATCAAGGACACCGACGGCGGGGCGTACGACAGCGACGCGACCCATGACCGCGCGGTCGGCCCGATGCAGTTCATCCCGTCCACCTGGGCCACCTGGGGCCAGGACGGCAACGGTGACGGACGCAAGGACCCCAACAACATCTACGACGCGGCGCTGGCCGCCGGCCGCTACCTCTGCGCCGGCACCCGTGACCTGTCGCTCGCCGCGGACCTCGACCGGGCGGTGCTGAGCTACAACCACTCCACGGAGTACCTGCGCACGGTGCGCTCCTGGTTCGACTACTACAAGCGCGGCACGCACGAGGTCCCGGACGGTACGGGCGTCCTCCCGGCGGGCACGGGCGGCGGCACGTCCTCCCCGTCGCCCACGCCGACCCCTCCCGGCACCGGCACGCCGAGCCCCGGTCCGACACCGCCCGGCCACAGCCCCGACCCCACGCCTCCTGCCACCCCGAAGCCGCCGAAGCCTCCGACCACGCCTCCGACGAAGCCGCCCACGCCGCCCGCGACGCTCGGCAGTCTCGAGAACGCCGGGACCGGCACCCTCACCGCCACGGCGGGCGAGGCGTTCGCCGAGCGCGTCAAGGTCCGTGCGAGGAGCACGACCGGTACCCCGTTCGCCAAGGCCCCGGTCACCTTCGCCGTCGCCGGCGACACGGACACCCGCTTCGCCGGCGGGAAGAGCACCGTGACCGTGACCACCGGCTCCGACGGCACCGCCGTCGCCCCCGCCCTGACCGCCGGTGAGAAGACGGGCTCCTTCAGGGTGACGGCCGTGGCCGGCACCGCCAAGCTGCGCACCCTCACCTACACGGCGAGCGTCACCGCACGGGTGGCGGACACCCTCGCCCGCACCGACGACAAGGTGCTGACGGCCGCCCCCGGCGGAGAGTTCGCCGACCCGGTCACGGTCAGGGCGGCGTACAAGGGCACGGGGGTGGCGGACACCGCCGTCACCGCCACGATGATCACCGACGCGGAGAAGCCCGCCGAGAACGACAAGGGTCCGTACTTCAAGGACGCCGACGGCAAGGCCGTCCGCACCCTGGACCTGACGACCGGCGCCGACGGGCTGCTCGAACTCCCGAAGATCTACGCCGACGAGACGGCGGGCACCTACACGCTGCGGCTCACCACCGCGAGCGGCGCCACGCTGACCGTCGAGCTGAAGGTCGAGGCACCCGCGGCCTGAGCCACGGGAGCAGCGGCGAGGGGGTGTCCGGCACGCGCCGGACCCCCCTCGCCGCGTCTCCTGTCCGGCCTCAGTCCCGGCGCAGCCGCGCCGACGTGAAACGGGTGGCCTCCGTCGTCGTCGGGTCCTCGGGCCACGGATGCTTCGGATAACGGCCCCGCAGCTCGGCGCGCACGCCCTTGTAGCCCTCCCGCCAGAACGACGCCAGGTCCGCGGTCACCGCCGCCGGGCGCCCGGCCGGGGACAGCAGGTGCACCAGGACCGGCACCCCCGCCACCCGGGGCGTCTCGCGCAGCCCGAAGAGCTCCTGGAGCTTCACCGCGAGCACCGGCTGCTCACCGCCGTACTCCACCCGGATCCGGGAGCCGCTCGGCACCTGGATCCGCTCCGGGGCGAGCTCGTCGAGGCGGCCGGCGTCACCCGTCGCCCACGGCAGCAGCCGCCGCACCGCCTGGCCCGCGTCGATCCGCGCCAGATCCGAGCGGCGGGCGGCCCGTGACAGCTCCGGCTCCAGCCACTCGTCGGCGCGGGCCAGCAGCGCGCCGTCCGACACATCGGGCCACGGCGCCCCCAGCACCCGGTGCAGGAACGCGAGGCGCAGCCGCAGCTGCTCACCGTCCCTGGTCCACCGCAGCAGCCCCGGGCCCTCGCGGCGCAGCCCCTCCAGCAGCGCCCCGCGCACCAGCCCGGGGGCGGGCCCGCGCAGCGCGCGTACCGACAGTTCGACGGCGCCCAGACGGTCCACGGACCGCGCCACCACGTCGCCGCCCGCCCACCGGACCTCCTCGCCGGAGAACCGCAGGTGCCCGGCGGCCAGCAGGGCCGTGCCCTCGTCGATGACGGCCGCGAGCCGCACCCGGGCGGACGCCGCGTGGGCGGGCCGGTCCGCGACCGCGACCGCCAGCCAGGGCGCGCTGCGCAGCCGGGAGCCGTCCCGGAGCTCCGCGCCTGTCCCCGACGCCATGAGGAACGTCCCCTCGCCCCTGGCCCGTGCGACCCGCTCGGGGAACGCCAGGGCCGCCACCAGCCCCGCGGCCGCGTCGTCCGGACCTGCGGCCGTGTCCTTCTTCGGCGATCCGAGGGACTGCGAGAGCCGCCGCACCTCCTGCCGCCAGCGCGCCGCGTAACCGTCGCCGCCGCGCCGGGCCGTGCGCAGCGCGTGCGCCAGGTCGTCGCCGTACTCGCGCGGCGGCTCCTCGCTCAGCAGTGCCACGACCTCCGCCGCGCGGCGTCCGCCGACCTCGTCCGCGCCGTCCAGGAGGGCACGGGCCAGCCGGGGATGCAGACCGAGCCGGGACATCCGCACACCCCGGGCCGTCGCGCGCCCCGCGCCGTCGACCGCGCCGACCGCGCCCAGGACCTCCCGTGCCGCGCCCATGGCGCCGGCCGGCGGAGGGTCCAGGAGGGCGAGCCCGGACGCGTCCGGATCGCCCCAGCACGCCGCCTGGAGGGCGAACGCCGCGAGGTCGGCCACCTTGATCTCGGGGGAGGGGAACGCGGCCAGCCGCCCGTCCTCGGCCTCCTCCCAGCAGCGGTACACCGCGCCCGGAGCCTCACGGCCGGCGCGGCCCGCCCGCTGGCGGCCCGCCGCCCGGGACGCCCGTACCGTCGTCAGGGCGCTCAGGCCCCGGGCGTGGTCCGTACGCGGCTCCCTGGCGAGGCCCGAGTCCACGACGACCCGCACCCCGGGCACCGTCAGGGACGACTCGGCCACGGACGTCGCCAGCACGACCCGGCGCCTCTCCGAGGACCCGGCCAGCACCGCGTCCTGCACGGCAGCCGGGGCACGCCCGTGGACCTGGAGCACCTCGGCGTCCACACCCGCGAGCCGTCCGGCCACGCGGCCGATCTCGCCGACGCCGGGCAGGAAGCACAGCACGTCGCCGTCCCGCTCGGCGAGAGCCCGGCGCACCACGGCCGCCACATGGGTCAGCAGGGCCGGGTCCACCCGCATCCCGTGCGGCGGACGCACGGTCCCGGCCGGCGGCGCCCACACCGTCTCGACCGGATGGGACACGCCGTGCGCCTCGACCACGGGCGCGTCACCGAGCAGCCGCGCCCAGCCCTCGGCGTCCGTCGTCGCCGACGCCGCCACCAGACGCAGCTCGGGCCTGATCGTCCCGCGGACGTCGAGGAGGAACGCCGCGGCCGTGTCCGCGTCCAGATGGCGTTCGTGGCACTCGTCGATGATCACCACGTCGACCCCGGCCAGCTCCTGGTCACGCTGCAGCCGCTGGAGGAGCACCCCGGTGGTCACGACCTCCACCACCGTGTCCGGCCCCACCGCCCGCTCACCGCGCACCGTGAAGCCGACCCGGTCACCCGTCCGCTCGCCGAGGAGCCACGCCATGCGCCGTGCCGCCGCCCGCGCGGCGATCCTGCGGGGCTCGGCGACGAGCACCCGGCGCACCGGCCCGCCGCCGGTCAGCCCGGCGAGCACCAGGGGCACGAGGGTCGTCTTGCCGGTCCCGGGCGGTGCGCAGAGCACGGCCGCCCCCCGCTCGTCGAGCGCCCGCTCCAGGGCGGGCACGGCGGTGCGGACGGGCAGCTGGGCCAGGGCGTCGGTACGGATCACGCCCCCAGTCTCGTACGCCGCCCCCTCACGACGAGCGGGGGTCCCGCTCACACACGAAGATCGCGGTGCCGGGGATCAGGTTGCCGCGCAGCGGGGACCAGCCGCCCCACTCCTGGTCGTTCCAGGCCGGCCACTCGGGCTCCACGAGGTCCGTCAGCCGGAAGCCGCCCGCCACGACGTCCCGCACCCGGTCGCCCAGCGTCCTGTGGTGCTCCACGTACACCGCGTCGCCGTTCTCGTCCTGTTCCACGTACGGCACGCGGTCGAAGTAGGAGGCGGAGACGGAGAGCCCCTCCGGCCCCGGCTCGTCGGGGAACGCCCAGCGGATCGGGTGGGTCACCGAGAAGACCCAGCGGCCCCCGGGCCGCAGCACCCGGTGCACCTCGCGGAAGACCTGGACGGGGTCGGCGACGAAGGGCACCGCGCCGTAGGCGGAGCAGGCCAGGTCGAAGGAGCCGTCCCGGAAGGGGAGCCGCCCCGCGTCCGCCTGCACGAGGGGCACGCCCCCGCCGATGCGCAGGGCGTGCTGGAGCTGGCGGTGGGAGAGGTCCAGGGCCACCGGGCGGGCGCCCCGGGCGGCGAGCCAGCGCGAGCACTGGGCGGCGCCCGCGCCGATCTCCAGGACGTCGAGGCCCTTCAGCTCCCCGGCCGGGCCCAGCAGGGCGGCCTCGGCCTCGTCGAGGCCCTCCGGGCCCCAGACGAAGCGGTCGTCCCCGAGGAAGGCCCCGTGGTCGCTCTGGTACTCGTCGGCGTTCCGGTCCCACCAGCCGCGGCTCGCCCGGCTGCTCTCCGGGTCACCGGCTTCGCGCCGGGTCGCCTCGGGTTCGGACTCGTAGATCTCTTGGCTCATCGTGCCCGTCGTTGTAGTTTGCCTTCACCCGCTCCGCGCGGGTGCCTCCCCGGGCCGTACGGGTCGGTACGCCCGTGTGCGCGCGACACACCGCTGGGACCGATGTGGCCTCGGCGAACGTGAGTTGTGCCGGGATTGGGGTGGTGTGCCCCGGGTGTGCGCCTTCGCGCATTGACCCTGTCCGGCTGCCCCCGTATGCTACAAGTTGCGCTGCGAGCCTGCGCGCCTCAGACCTAGCAGGCCGCGCTCGCGTCTGTTGCATGTCCCCTCGGTTGTCGAGGTGCCTATCCGGTACAGGTTGGGTGCCCTCCAGGCTGTCCGGCTTCTGCAGAGGCGATACGGGCTTTCGGCGTAGCAGTACCTACGACTCACTGTCCGTACCGGAGCCCTTTCCCACATGACGAGCAGCACCGAGACCACCGCCACCACTCCGCAGGTTGCGGTCAACGACATCGGCGACGCGGACGCGTTCCTCGCGGCGATCGACGAGACGATCAAGTACTTCAACGACGGCGACATCGTTGACGGAGTCATCGTCAAGGTTGACCGCGACGAGGTCCTCCTCGACATCGGTTACAAGACCGAAGGTGTCATCCCGAGCCGCGAGCTCTCGATCAAGCACGACGTCGACCCGAACGAGGTCGTCAAGGTCGGCGACGAGATCGAGGCCCTGGTTCTCCAGAAGGAGGACAAGGAAGGCCGCCTGATCCTCTCGAAGAAGCGCGCTCAGTACGAGCGTGCCTGGGGCACCATCGAGAAGATCAAGGAAGAAGACGGCATCGTCACCGGTACCGTCATCGAGGTCGTCAAGGGTGGTCTCATCCTCGACATCGGCCTCCGTGGCTTCCTCCCGGCGTCGCTCGTCGAGATGCGTCGCGTCCGCGACCTCCAGCCCTACGTGGGCAAGGAGCTCGAGGCCAAGATCATCGAGCTGGACAAGAACCGCAACAACGTGGTCCTGTCCCGCCGTGCCTGGCTCGAGCAGACCCAGTCCGAGGTCCGCCAGACGTTCCTCACGACCCTGCAGAAGGGTCAGGTCCGCTCCGGCGTCGTGTCCTCCATCGTCAACTTCGGTGCCTTCGTGGACCTGGGTGGCGTCGACGGTCTCGTGCACGTCTCCGAGCTGTCCTGGAAGCACATCGACCACCCCTCCGAGGTTGTCGAGGTCGGCCAGGAAGTCACCGTCGAGGTCCTCGACGTCGACATGGACCGCGAGCGCGTCTCGCTGTCGCTCAAGGCGACGCAGGAAGACCCGTGGCAGCAGTTCGCCCGTACGCACCAGATCGGGCAGGTCGTTCCCGGTAAGGTCACCAAGCTCGTTCCGTTCGGTGCGTTCGTGCGCGTCGACGAGGGCATCGAGGGTCTGGTCCACATCTCCGAGCTGGCCGAGCGCCACGTGGAGATCCCGGAGCAGGTCGTCCAGGTCAACGACGAGATCTTCGTCAAGGTCATCGACATCGACCTCGAGCGCCGTCGCATCAGCCTCTCGCTGAAGCAGGCCAACGAGGCCTTCGGCGGCGACCCGGCCTCGGTCGAGTTCGACCCGACCCTGTACGGCATGGCCGCGTCCTACGACGACCAGGGCAACTACATCTACCCCGAGGGCTTCGACCCCGAGACCAACGACTGGCTCGAGGGCTTCGAGTCGCAGCGTGAGGTCTGGGAGACGCAGTACGCCGAGGCGCAGCAGCGCTTCGAGCAGCACCAGGCCCAGGTCATCAAGTCCCGCGAGGCCGACGAGGCTGCCGCTGCCGAGGGCGCTGCCGCCCCGGCCGGCGCTGCCCCGGCTGCCTCCGGCGGCAGCGGTGGCGGCGGCTCGTACTCCTCGGAGTCCGCGGACAACTCCGGCGCCCTGGCGTCGGACGAGGCCCTGGCCGCCCTGCGCGAGAAGCTGGCCGGCGGCCAGAGCTGACGCTCTGACCCCAGCCGCTCATCGGCTGTAGAGCTGTAGGTGAGGCCCGTCCCCTCCGGGGGGCGGGCCTCACTCATGTCCGGGGCGGGCGCGGGCCGGCCTCACGGCCTCAGCGCCTCATGGCCTCAGGGCGTCACGGTGATGTTCGTCAGCCCCTTGCCGCCGGTCACCGTGTTGCTGCCGTACACGGTGGTGCGGCAGGCGGCGCTCTGGTTGGTGACGTTCACGGCGAGCTGTCTGCCGCCGGTGGCGCCGGTCAGGTCCGAGGTGTTGCCGCGGAAGACCGTGCCGCAGCCCCAGCCGCTCTGCTGGGTGTGGGTCTCGTATCCGTTGTTCGTGGTGCGGACGCCCTTGTTGTTCTCCACCAGCACGTCGTTGCCCTTCACGTCGACCCAGGAGTCGTCGTAGTTGGCGCCGGTCAGTCCGCTGCCGTCGAAGGTGTTCCCGATGATCCTCGCGCCCGTGGTGCCCTCCTTGATGTCGACGTTCTCGCCGCCGACCCCCGGGCCGATGGTGTTGCCCTGGATCAGGACTCCGTCGCTCCGGTCGGTGAGGTCACCCGCCGAGCCCACGTACACGCCCTCGCCCATGCCCCGGCCGTTGTGACCGGTGTCGTGGATCCGGGAGTTCCTCAGGACGCCGTCCCGGCTGGACGTGCGGAAGTGGACGCCCTCCATGTCGAGGTCGTGCACGGTCACCGAGTCGATGACGACACCGTTCGCCGCGTCCGTCACGATGCCCTTCTGGCCGCCGGTCACCGTGAGGCCGTACACCGTCCAGTACGAGGCCCCGTTCAGGTGCAGCCCGTATCCACCGCCCGCGGTGAGGACGGCCGCCGGGGATCCGGTGAGGGTGATCCGCGCGGCGGAGGTGGCCGGGACGGTCGCCTTGAAGTTGCCGGTGTACGTGCCGTCGGCGAGCCGGATCGTGTCACCGGGGGCCGCGGCGGCCAGCGCCGCCTTGAGCTGGGCCGCGGTGCTCACGTCGACGACCGCCGCCGCCCGCGCCCCGTCGGCCGCGGCGAGGGAGGGGGCGCCCGAAACGAGCGCGGCGGTCAGCAGGGCGGGGATCAGTGTGCGGGCGCGCATGGGGGTGCCTTCCCGTCGAAGATGCCAAAGGTTCTCGTACGTGAATGTGGGGCGAGGCTCTGAAACTGCCCGCGACGCTAAGTGGACTGCGTGGGCATGTCAAGGTCTGGACCAATAAGTCCTGGCCGCCGTCGGACCTAGACGGAAAGAGGAAACGTGTGGGATACACGAGTCGCTGACGGCCCGTAACAAGCGCTTGCCAGGATCCGCCGCACCACCAGGATCACCAGGGGAGCCAGGCAATGACACACATGTCGAACACCTCACGCGTCTCACAGGTCTCTCCCGTAGCGGCGGGTGCCAGCCGCCGAAGCTTTCTGCGCAACGTGGGTGTCTCCGGCGGCGCCGGTGCCATGTTCGCCACCATGGGGGCACTCGGCCTCGCCCCCACCGCCCAGGCGGCGGCCCGCGAACCCGCCTTCCGGGCCCCGAGCCCCGGCGACTTCTCTCTGAAGGGCAGGGCGGCGGCGAAGGTCGTCGTCGTGGGCGGAGGCATCGCCGGCCTGGCCGCCGCGTACGAACTGGGCAAGGCGGGGTACGACTGCACGGTCCTGGAGGCGCGGGGACGCACCGGCGGGCGCAACTTCACCGTCCGGGGCGGCGACTCGACCACCGACACCCACGGCAACAAGCAGACCGCCCGCTTCAGCGACGGCCAGTACATGAACGCGGGGCCGGGCCGGATCCCGCAGTGGATGGTCACCCTCGACTACTGTCGCGAACTCGGCGTACCCGTCGAGGTGTTCACGAACGAGAATGCCAACGCCTACCTCTTCAACGAGAAGGCGGGCATGAAGGCGCCGGTGCGCTACCGCACCGCGAAGGCCGACGTGTACGGCTACGTCGCCGAGCTCCTCGCCAAGGCGGAGGGCATGGGCGCCCTCGACCGGCAGATCACCGCCGAGGACCAGGAGCGCCTCCTGGAGTTCCTCAAGGAGTTCGGCGACATCGGCGACACCCTCGAGTACACCGGCAGCCCCCGGCGCGGCTACCGCGTCGACCCGGCCGCCGCCGGGACCCCGGGGGAGGAACTCGGCTCCGTACCGACCGCCTCCGAGGTCTTCGCCAGCGGTGTCGGGCGCTACTTCTCCTTCGAGTTCGAGTACGACCAGGCCATGCTGATGTTCCAGCCCGTGGGCGGCATGGACCGGATACCCGCGGCGCTCACCAGGGCGGTCGGCGAGCGCAGGATCCGTACCGGAGCGGCCGTCACCGACATCACCGACACCGCCCACGGCGTCACCGTCACCTACACGCAGTCCGGCCGTACCCGCCGCGTCGAGGCGGACTACTGCATCGCCGCGCTGCCGCCCAACATCCTGGCGAAGACCGCGCACAACCTCGGCCCGGCCGTCCAGACCGCCCTGGAGGCGTGCAAGCCGTCCTCGGCGGGCAAGATCGGGCTGGAGTACCGGAGCCGCTGGTGGGAGAGCGACCACCGGATCTTCGGCGGCATCACGGAGACGGACATGGACCTCTCGCACATCTGGTACCCGTCCTACGGCCACCTCGGCGAGCGCGGCACCATCATCGGCTACTACAACACCGGTTCCAACGCCGACTCCTACGCCGCCCTCGCGCCCCGGGAGCGGGAGGCGCGGGCCGTCGCCCAGGGCGTCAAGATCCACGGCGACAAGTACCGCACGGAACTCGCCACGTCCTTCTCCCACCACTGGCGCCAGACCCCGTACCTGGAGGCGTCCTGGCACTCCCTGTCGGGCGGACCCGACGCCCCCGCCTTCGCCCCGCTCAACAGCCCCGCCGGGCACGTGTACTTCGCCGGTGACTACCTCAGCCACACCGACGCCTGGCAGCACGGGGCGTTCACCTCCGCGCGGAAGGCGGTGACGGCCCTGCACAGCCGTGTGCTCGCCTGACCGCGAGGACACCCGGCCCGGGCGGGAATGCGACGGCCGGGCGGGGTGTTCTTGTCCAGGAACACGAGGAGGAGCGGTAACCGTGCCTGATCCGCAGAGTTTGTACGAATGGGAGCCGAAGGGCCTGGCCGTCGTCGACATGGCGCTCGCCCAGGAGTCGGCCGGCCTGGTCATGCTCTACCACTTCGACGGATACATCGACGCGGGCGAGACCGGCGAGCAGATCGTCGACGGCCTGCTCGAGACGCTGCCGCACCAGATCGTGGCCCGCTTCGACCACGACCGGCTCGTCGACTACCGGGCGCGCCGCCCGCTGCTCACCTTCAAGCGCGACCGGTGGGAGTCGTTCGAGGCGCCCACCCTGGACGTCCGGGTCGTGCAGGACGCCACGGGCGCGCCCTTCCTGCTCCTGTCCGGACCCGAGCCGGACGTGGAGTGGGAGAGGTTCGCCGCCGCCGTGGAGCAGGTCGTGGAGCGGCTGGGTGTCCGCCTCTCGGTCAACTTCCACGGCATCCCCATGGGCGTTCCGCACACCCGTCCCGTCGGCATCACCCCGCACGGCAACCGCACCGACCTGATGCCCGGACACCGCAGCCTCTTCGACGAGGCGCAGGTCCCCGGTTCGGCCGAGGCGCTCGTCGAGTACCGGCTGATGGAGGCCGGGCACGACGTCCTCGGTGTCGCCACCCACGTGCCGCACTACGTCGCCCGGTCCGCCTACCCGGACGCCGCGCTCACCGCCCTGGAGGCGATCACCGCGGCGACCGGGCTGGTCCTGCCGAGCCTCGCGCACACCCTGCGCACGGAGGCGCACCGCACCCAGACCGAGATCGCCCGGCAGGTCGGCCAGGGCGACGAGGAACTCGTCTCGCTCGTCGAGGGTCTGGAGCACCAGTACGACGCGGTCGCGGGATCCGAGACGCGGGGCAACCTCGTCGCGGAGCCGGTCGACCTGCCCTCGGCCGACGAGATCGGCCTCGAATTCGAACGCTTCCTCGCGGAACGCGAGGGTGATTCCTGAGGGGACCTCCGGCCGCCCGCCGGCCGGAGGCTAGGCTCGGCGCATGCTGAAAGTGGGCCTGACCGGCGGGATCGGCGCCGGCAAGAGCGAAGTGTCACGGCTGCTCGCGCAGTACGGAGCCGTACTGATCGACGCCGACCGGATCGCCCGGGAGGTCGTCGAGCCCGGAACCCCGGGGCTCACGGCCGTCGTCGAGGCCTTCGGCCCCGGAATCCTGAGGCCCGACGGGTCCCTGGACCGGTCGGCGCTCGGCTCGATCGTCTTCGCCGACCCCGAGCGGCTGGCCACGCTCAACGCCCTCGTCCACCCGCTCGTCGGGGCGCGTTCCGCCGAGCTGGAGCGGGCCGCCGGAGCCGGCGCGGTCGTCGTCCACGACGTCCCGCTGCTCACCGAGAACGGCCTCGCTCCTCTCTACGACCTGGTCGTGGTCGTGGACGCGGCTCCCGCGACCCAGCTCGACCGGCTCGTGCGGCTGCGCGGCATGACGGAGTCCGACGCCCGCGCCCGGATGGCGGCGCAGGCCACCCGCGAGGAGCGGCTGGCCGTCGCGGGTCTGGTCGTGGACAACGACGGGCCGCTGGAGGATCTGGAACCGCAGGTCCGCGCTCTCTGGTCGGAGCTCACCGCCCGGGCCGCCACCGGCTGACCCGGCGGCCGGCCGGAATACGGGCACCCGGCCGGACGTTGAAGTGCGGCAGGCGAGGGGAAGGATGGTGTCGTGCCCGAGAGAAACCCGGAAACCCATGTCATCGACTTCCGCGCGGCGGAGCAGCTGCTCGCCGCCCGGGATCCACGGGGCGCGGTCAAGCTGCTCGACTCGGTGATAGCCGCCCATCCGGAGAACACCGCGGCCCGGCTGCTGCGTGCGCGTGCGTTCTTCGCCGCCGCTCAACTGCGCCCGGCCGAGCTTGAGTTCGAGCTGGTCCTGGAGCGGGAGCCGGACAACGCCTTCGCGCACTTCGCCCTGGCCCGGACCTTCCAGCGCGCGGGCCGCCCCGAACAGGCCACCCGCCACTTCCGGCTGGCCGCCGCGCTCGACCCGAATCCGGAGTACCTGCGGGCCGCCCGCTTCGACGACCGTCCCTGACGGCTCCGGCCGCCCCGGCGGAACTCAGGGGACGTAGGGACTCCGTCCGCCTCGCTCGGGCTCGTACGGGGGGACGTCCCGGCCGGGCTGGTAGTGCGGCCCCTGCCGCAGGTGACGGATGACGACGCAGAGGTCCACGACCGTCACCGCCAGCAGGACGGCGCAGGCCGTCGCCCAGCCGGCCCGCCCGGTCGCCACGAAGGCCACCACGCCGAACAGGGCCCAGATCATGCCCCATACACTCAGCCACAGTCGCATCCGCAGGGGGCTGCGAGCGGTGGACGGTTCACTTCCGGTGCGCATCAGCATCGCCTCTCCTCCAGCATGCCCCCGCGGTACGGCGTACGGAAACCGCGGACGGCGGACGGCCGACGGGGAGCGGACAGTGACGACGACAGGGCAGGGGTACGCGATGCGGGGAACGGCGTCATGGGGTTCCGGAGTCGCCCGCCGGTCCAGGGTGCGCGGCGCGCTGCTGGGCGGCGCCGTCGGGGACGCGCTGGGCAACCCCGTCGAGTTCCTCTCCCTGGACGGCATCCGCCGCACCCACGGCGAGCGGGGCGTACGCGGCCTCGTCGCGGATGCCGACGGGGTCGCCGGACGGATCACGGACGACACCCAGATGACGCTCTTCACGGTCGAGGGGCTGATCAGGGCCCGTTCCCGGGCTGCCTCCAAGGGCATCGGGGGTGCGGAGACCGAGACCGTCCGCCATGCCTATCTGCGCTGGCTCGACACCCAGAACCACGCCTCCCCGCCCGCGCGCGCCGGTGACGACCCCGTACGGACCGGCTGGCTCAGGCAGCAGCCCTGGCTGTACGCGCGCCGCGCTCCGGGCAACGCGTGCCTGACGGGGCTGGCCTCCGGCCCGACCCCGGCGCCCGGCGTGGAGCTCGTGCTGCCGGGCCCCGTCAATCCGCACTCCAAGGGCTGCGGCACGGTGATGAGGTCGGCCCCCTTCGGTCTGCTGGGAGCGGACGCGGCGGAGGCCTTCTCGCTGGCCGCCAGGTGCGCGCTGATCACCCACGGCCATCCCACGGGTGCGTACGCGGCGGGCACGCTCGCCGCGATCGTCACGCATCTGCTGGAGGGCGACTCGCCGGAGGGCGCCGTGCTGCGCGCCATGGACCTCCTGGGCCGCCGGCGCGGACACGAGGAGACGACGGCCGCCCTGCGCGCGGCGGTCGACCTCGCGACCCTCGGCCGTCCGTCCGCCGAGCGGGTCGAGTCGCTGGGAGCGGGCTGGGTCGCGGAGGAGGCCCTGGCCATCGCCGTGTACTGCGTGCTCGTGCTCCCGGGGGCCGAGGACGTCGCCGAAGCGCTGCTCCTGTCCGTCAACCACTCCGGGGACAGCGACTCCACGGGCTCCGTCTGCGGCAATCTGCTCGGCGCGCACCACGGCGACGTACGGCTGCCCGCCGCCTGGCTGGCCCGCACCGAGGGGCGGTCCGTGATCGCGGAGATCGCCGACGACCTGTCCATGGAGCTGGAGCAGCCGGTGAGGTGGCCCGAGGGCCGCTACCCGCATCACTGACCGTCACCACCCGTGACGCCGGCGGGAACGCCGCCCCGCCCCCGTACGTTCCGGCGGGTATGAGCGGAGAACTGGTACGTGAGGGACACAGCGGGACGGGGCCCGGCCCGGTCACTCCGGACGGCTGCGCGGTCGAGCTCTACACCCGCCTGTCCGCCGGCACCGAGCCGGACGTGATCGGCTCGGTGCTGCGGCCGGGGGCGAGCGTGCTCGAACTGGGCTGCGGGACGGGCCGGGTGACGCATCCGCTGGTCGCTCAGGGCCTCCAGGTGACCGCGGTGGACGAGTCGGAACAGATGCTGGAGCGCGTCCGGGGCGCCCGTACGGTCCGGAGCCCGATCGAGGCGCTGGACCTCGGGGAGGAGCGGTTCGACGCCGTCGTGCTCGGCTCGTTCCTGGTGCACACGAGCGATCACCGGGTCAGGGAGGGGCTGCTCGCGACCTGCCGCAGATACGTGAAGGACGACGGTGTCGTGCTCATCCAGCGTGAGGGCGCCGACTACCACTCCGATCTGCCCAGGGAGCGGGAGGACCGGGCCGCCGGCTGCACCATCCGGATCCTCTCGGCGGAGCCCGTGGGCGACGGGGTCGACGAGGTGCGCGCGGAGTACGTGTTCGAGGACGCCCGGTGGACCCAGACCTTCCGGTCGCGGGCGCTTTCCGTGGAGCGGTTCGAGGCGTGTCTGGGCGAGGCCGGACTCCTCGTCGACCGCTATCTCACCCCCGACGGCACATGGGTCCTGGCCCGGCCCGAGGCGCTCTGAAAGAAGCCGGGTCGGGGGCTCCCGGGGCGATGAGTTCCGGGGCGGGGCGCGGTCTACCTCTCTGAAAGCGCCGGGCAGCGCGGCGGCAGTGGCCGCCTTCCGCGCCGGCGCCCGTCATCCACGACTCCCTCGGAGGGGACCGCCATGTCCGAAACCGCCGCCACCGCCTCGCCCGCCGTGTCCGAAGCCGCCACCGCCCCGCCCGCCGTGCCGGGCCGTACCCCTGCGCCGCGCCGCCGCGTGGCATCCGCCGCGCTGACCGGGGCCCGGGTGGTCCTCGCGCTGTTCCTCGGCTTCAGCGCGGTGGCCAAGCTCGTCGCCCACACGTCGGCCGTCGAGTCGTTCGACCGGATGGGCTGGGGCAGCGGGGCGATGTACGCGATCGGTGGCCTGGAGCTCGCCGGTGCGCTGGCCCTGCTGGTCCCACTGCTCGCCGGGGTGGCCGCCGTCGCGCTCGTCGGGCTGCTGGCCGGCGCGGCCGTCGTCCAGCTGACGCTGCTCGACCCGCCGAACGCGGTCATGCCCGCCCTGCTCGTCGTCCTGGTCGTCCTGATCGCCCGGGAACGGCGGGAACGTACCCGGGAGCTGTTCGCGCTGCTCGGCGGGCGCGGTCGCGGCGGAGAGTCCCGCGCCGGTCAGTGAACGAAGCGGTAGCTGCGCCAGGGAAGGTTGCGCGGTGAGTTGACGTCGGTGAACGTCGTGGCCACGTAGGTCGTCCCGCCCCCGGAGCAGTCCCGGGTGGGGTAGAGGATCATGTCGATCCTGGTCTCGTTGCTGACCTCGCGCGTGCCGCCGGATTCCAGTTCGTGGCAGCCGTTGACCGACGGGCTGTTCACGCTGACGACCTTGTCCTGCTCGGTCGTGTACTCGACGGGTCCCACCGCCGTACGCCCCAGACCGGAGCAGCCTGTGACGGTCAGGGTGAGGAGGACCGCACCGGCGGCGATACCGGTGCGTCGGCGGAGCGCGGTGGGGGGCGCGGTGACGGACATGGGCGGGATCCTCGTCTGCTCGTCCGGCTCATCGGTACGTCACGGGGACGTGCTGGCGCTGGCCACCCTGCCCGCTGCCGGGAGTGCCGGCATCCCGTGCGCGGCCGGCCGGGGCGCCGGGCACCCGGACGGGGGTTCGAGAATGGGCCAATCGGGCATATCGTGTTAATAGGGCGTACTGGGTGGGTGTGGTGAGCGAAGCACCCCCGGAGGCAGGGGGCCGACATGGTCCAGGTTCTGTTGATCGCACTGGTCGCGGTGCTCGCGGGCGGCCTCGTGTACACCATGGCCGCGGCCCGGGTGGTCAAGCAGTACGAACGGGGCGTGGTGCTCCGGCTCGGCCGGCTCCACGACGAGGTGCGCTTCCCCGGGCTCACCATGATCGTCCCTGGTGTCGACCGGCTCCGTAAGGTGAACATGCAGATCGTGACGATGCCCGTGCCCGCTCAGGACGGGATCACGAGGGACAACGTCACGGTGCGGGTGGACGCCGTCATCTACTTCAAGGTGGTGGACGCGGCCAGCGCGGTGATCCAGGTGGAGGACTACCGCTTCGCGGTCTCCCAGATGGCCCAGACCTCCCTGAGGTCGATCATCGGCAAGAGCGACCTGGACGACCTGCTGTCCGACCGCGAGAAGCTGAACCAGGGCCTGGAGCTCATGATCGACAGCCCCGCCGTGGGCTGGGGCGTGCAGATCGACCGTGTGGAGATCAAGGACGTGTCGCTGCCGGAGACGATGAAGCGGTCCATGGCCCGGCAGGCGGAGGCCGACCGTGAGCGGCGCGCCAGGGTCATCAACGCCGACGCGGAGCTCCAGGCGTCGAAGAAGCTCGCCCAGGCCGCCCAGCAGATGTCCACACAGCCGGCGGCGCTGCAGCTGCGGCTCCTGCAGACGGTGGTCGCGGTCGCGGCCGAGAAGAACTCCACTCTGGTCCTGCCCTTCCCGGTGGAGCTGCTCCGCTTCCTGGAGCGCGCGCAGCAGCCGCAGCCCGCGGGCGCCGGCGAGCAGCGGACGGCGCCCGAGCAGCCGGTCCGGGCCGCGGGCCCGTCCGACGCGGAGCCGTCCGGTCCGCCCCCGGCGGACTCGTCCGCCGGGGAGCCGGAGCCGGACGGTGTGCCGGAGTTCGACCCGGAGCTGCTCCCTGAGTTCGATCCCGAGAAGGGGTCCGGCCGGTCCCGTAGCGAGCCGTTCACCCGTCACTGACAGGCCGGTCCGCCCGCTCCGTCCGAGGGAACACGGCCGGGGCGGGCGCTGTCACACCCGCCGCCTAAACTCGCCAGGACAGGACAGGTGCGACCCGGCGGAGCGGGAGGGCGGTGGACATGGAGCGGCAGACGCAGGACGTCACCGTCGACCGGCTGCTGCGGTGCGCCGCGGTCTTCCTGCCCGGAGCGCTGCCCAGGGACGGACGGATCGCCTTCTGGGACCCCGAAGGGACCGTGGGCCCGGGCCTCACCGACTCCGACCCCGTCTCCGCCGGAGCCGCGTACCAGGTCGTCGAGCTGACCGTGGCCGGCCCGTACGGCCCGCAGGGGGCCGGCACCCGTACCGTGCCCGCCGTGGCGCTTCCCGTCGCGGAGGCCCTGCCCGTCCTCGCCCGCGCCCGGCACCGCGCCGTGGCCCACCCCGCCACCCGCGCGTGGGGAGCGGCGGCCCTGCACGCCCTCACCCTCGTGGCGCGGGGCAGGCTCCTGCCCGGGCTGACCGCCGAGGACCACGACGCCTGGCGGGCCGGACCGCGTGACGCCGAGGACATCGCCCACCTCAGGGCCGTCGCCGCCGCCATGCCGCTCGAGGGGCACGCGGTCCCGCTCGACGGCACACCCCTGCGGGTCCCCGAACCCCGCGCGCTGATCGGCGCGTTCCTCGACGCCGTCGCCGACACCCTGCCCCGGACCCCCGCCGCCGCACACGCCCTGGGAGCGCCCTTCGCCGCCCGGGAGGCGCAGCACCTGCCGGAGGCCCGGGCCTGGGCCGTCGAGGTGGCCGCCGGGCTCGACGCGGGGGTGCGCGTGTCGCTCCGGCTCGACCTCTCCGCGTACGACCTCTTCGACGCGTCCGGCGGGGACGGCGCGGGCGGCGGGCAGGACGCGCCCGGGACGGCGCCGACCCGGCATGCCGCCGCCGCCATCACCCAGGTGCACAGCCTGGCCGATCCGACGTACGTCACCGACGCGGCCACGCTGTGGGCCGGCGGCGCGGGCGAGCCCTTCGGGCCGCGGGCCCGGATCGACGCCGTGCTCGCCCTGCGCCGCGCCGCCCGCGTCTGGCCACCGCTGGAGCGGCTGCTGGACCAGCCCGTCCCCGACGTGCTCGCCGTCACCGAGGACGAGCTCAACGAGCTGATCGGCGCGGCCGGGGCGCGGCTCGCGGCGGCGGGCGTGGCGCTCCACTGGCCGCGGGAGCTCGCCCGGTCCCTCACCGCGGCGGCCGTCGTCCGGCCGGCGCCGGGCTCGGCCACCGACGGCACCTCCTTCTTCGACGCCGAGCAGCTCTTCGCGTTCGACTGGCAGCTCTCCCTGGGGGACGACCAGCTCACCGAGGCCGAGATGGACACCCTGGCGGAGGCGCACCGTCCGGTGGTGCGGCTGCGCGACCAGTGGGTCGTCGTGGATCCCGCGCTCGTCCGCAAGGCGCGCAAGCGGGAGCTCGGCCTCCTGGACCCGGTGGACGCCCTCGCCGTCGCCCTGACCGGCAGCGCCGAGGTCGACGGGGAACAGGTCGACGCCGTGCCGGCCGGGGCCCTCGCCGCACTCCGCGAGCGGATCCTCGACGAGGACGCCACCCTTCCGGCACCGCCCGGTCTCGACGCCACCCTCCGCGACTACCAGCTGCGCGGCCTGGCCTGGCTGGACCGGATGACGTCGCTCGGCCTCGGCGGCTGCCTCGCCGACGACATGGGGCTCGGGAAGACGATCACCGTCATCGCGCTCCACCTGCACCGCGCCCATGCCGCCCCCACCCTGGTCGTCTGCCCGGCCTCCCTCCTCGGCAACTGGCACCGCGAGATCAACCGCTTCGCCCCCGGCGTCCCCGTGCGCCGCTTCCACGGCACGGACCGCACCCTGGACGGCGCCGACGGAGGCTTCGTCCTCACGACGTACGGCACGATGCGCTCCGGCGCGGAGCAGCTCGCCGGCCACACCTGGGGACTGGTCGTCGCCGACGAGGCCCAGCACGTGAAGAATCCGCACTCCTCGACGGCCAGGGCGCTGCGCACCATCCCCGCCCCGGCCCGCGTCGCCCTGACCGGCACTCCCGTCGAGAACAACCTCTCCGAGCTGTGGGCGCTGCTCGACTGGACGACCCCCGGGCTGCTCGGACCGCTGAAGGCGTTCCGTTCCCGGCACGCCAGGATCGTCGAGAACACCGGCACCGCCGCCGGCCTGGGCAACGAGGAGGCGGTCGAGCGGCTCTCCCGGCTGGTCCGCCCCTTCCTGCTGCGCCGCAAGAAGTCCGACCCGGGCATCGCCCCGGAGCTGCCGCCCAAGACCGAGACCGACCACCCCGTCTTCCTCACCCGGGAACAGGCCACGCTCTACGAGGCGGCCGTCCGCGAGACGATGGCGTTCATCGAGCAGTCGGAGGGCATCGCGCGGCGCGGGCTGGTCATGAAGCTGCTGGGCTCGCTCAAGCAGATCTGCAACCACCCGGCGCAGTACCTGAAGGAGGAGCCGACCCGGCTCACCGGGCGCTCCGGCAAGCTCGCCCTGCTCGACGAGCTGCTCGACACCATCCTGTCCGAGGACGCCTCGGTCCTGATCTTCACCCAGTACGTGTCGATGGCCAGGCTCCTCTCCGCCCACCTCGCCTCCCGTGCCATCCCGTCCCAGCTGCTGCACGGCGGCACCCCGGTGCCCGAGCGGGAGCGGATGGTGGACGGCTTCCAGTCCGGCGAGGTCCCCGTCTTCCTGCTCTCCCTCAAGGCGGCCGGCACGGGACTGAACCTCACACGGGCCGCCCATGTCATCCATTACGACCGGTGGTGGAACCCGGCGGTCGAGGAACAGGCCACCGACCGCGCGTACCGCATCGGCCAGACCCAGCCCGTGCAGGTCCACCGGCTGATCGCCGAGGGCACCGTCGAGGACCGGATCGGAGAACTGCTCGCGTCCAAGAGGGTCCTCGCCGACGCGGTGCTCGGTTCGGGCGAGGCCGCCCTGACCGAGCTCAGCGACCGTGACCTGGCCGACCTCGTCTCCCTCCGGAGGGCGTCATGAGTCCCGGCGCGAGCCCGGCGGCGCGCCCTGGCCCCGACGACCTGCGGCGCACCTTCGAAGCGGTGCCCGCCCGCACCACCGACGCCGGCGGGCCCTTCGCCGACAGCTGGTGGGGCCGGGCCTGGGTGGACGCCCTGGAAGCCCTGTCGATGGACGAGGGGCGGCTCGCCCGCGGCCGTACGTACGCGGACGGCGGCCACGTCGCCGCGGTCACCGTCACCCCCGGCCGGGTCATCGCCTACGTCCACGGCAGCCGCCCCCGCCCCTACCGCGCGGAGCTGCGCCTGCGCACGTTCCCGGCGTCCGACTGGGACACCCTGCTGGACGCCGCCGCCGCCCGGCCGGGGCATCTGTCCGCGCTGCTCGACAAGGAGATGCCTCACTCCCTGGTCGACACGGCGGGCGAGGCCGGCATCCGCCTGCTGCCCGCCGCCGGCGACCTGGACCCGGACTGCTCCTGCCCGGACCGGGGCTGGCCCTGCAAGCACGTGGCGGCTCTCTGCTACCAGACGGCGCGGCTCCTGGACAGCGATCCGTTCGTCCTGCTGCTGATGCGCGGGAGGGGCGAGCGGGAGCTCCTCGACGAGCTGGGCCGCCGCAACGCCGAGCACTCCGCGCGCGAGCGCCCCGGGGCTCCCGCCATGCCCTCGCTCCCGGCCGACGAGGCCCTGGCCGGCCGGTTCCTGCCTCCGCTGCCCGCGCCCCTGCCCGTCCCGCCGTATCCCGGTGAGCCGCCGTCCTACCCGGAGCTGCCCGGCGCGCGCGATCCGCTCGGCCTCGACCACCTCGCCACGGATGCCGCCGCCCGCGCCCACACGCTCCTCACCACCGGGGAGGACCCGCTCGCAGGGCTCAGTACGTGGCAGGACGCCGTACGGATCGCCGCGTCCCGCCCCACCGCCGGGCTCACCGCGACGACCCGGGCGCTCTACCGTGAGCTGGCCTTCGCCACCGGCCGCAGCACGACCGATCTGGCCCGCGCCGTCGCCGCCTGGCGGCAGGGCGGCGCCGAGGGGCTGGACGTCCTGGAGACCCCGTGGGACCCCCCGGCGGGCCCGTTCGACCGGGCCCGTCCCGCTCTCGCCGCGGCCGACTTCCCGCGCTTCCAGCCCTGGCGGAACCACCTCACCAACGCCGGGGGCACCCTCCAGCTCCGCTTCGGCCACGACAGCCGCTGGTACGGCTACGAGTCGGACCCGGGGGCGGAGGACTGGTGGCCCCGGGCCGCACCGGACCCCGACCCGGTCGCCGCCCTCACCGCCCTGAGGGGCTGACGCCGCGCGGGCCGGCCCCGGCGCGGTCCGCCACGCCTCAGAAGTCGGCGAGCGTGCGTGCGTCCAGCCGGGCCACCGAGTCCTGCGCGTAGGCCTTCTCGTACGCGGCGCGGATCCGCTCGATCCGAGGGTCGCGCAGACGGGCCTCCGACGCCGGGTACAGCAGGATCAGTTCGTACGAACGCTCCCGTTCGACCACTCCGTGGGAGTCACGCCACTGCCCCCGCCCCTCCTGGACCGTGAGGCCGTCCGGGAAGGCCGGTGTGACCTGGCGGTCGATGAACGAACGGAACTGCGCGCCGGTCACATCGGGCCCGCCGTCCGGGCGTTCGGTGCCGAAGAAGAGGCGCGTCTCGACGTACGCCGCACCGCGTGCGGCCACGGCACGGGGCGCGGCGTCGCCGAGGGTGGCGTACGCGATCGGCGCTCCACCGGCCGCCACCGCGCAGGCCGCGACCGCCGCCATGAGCACGGTGCGCCGGGCAGGCCGCCCCGGGCGCGGGTTCGGCGGTGCGAGGGGACGCGGCACGGTGGACTCCAGGGAAGGCGCGGGCGGGGCCGCCGCCCACCGTGGCACGGGAGCCCCGTGCCCGTGCGGCGTGACATCAGGAATCCGGCCGGACCATCCGTAAGGGTGAGCCGCTACGCGCGCGCTGCCGGGACGCCGGGCAGGGAGACCCCGCGCCCGGCGAAGAAGCGCTCGAACACCGGCAGCGGAAGGTCGGCCGTGCGCGTCGTGGCCGTCGTCCCCGAAGGGTTGTGGACGTGCACCCCGGTCCCGTCCGCCGTGCGGGAGGTCAGCAGCACCAGATGGCCCCCACGCCCCGGGGCGGGCCGGTCCGGGTGCCGGATCCCGTAGTGCACGGAGGCCATCACCGTGCGGCCCCCGTCCAGCTGGTCGATGATCTCGGCGGGAGAGAGGTGCCGGTGGACGACCGCGTCGAGGCCGTGGACCTCGGAGGCGTAGCGGGCGAAGGGAGCGTAGACCAGCCCCTTGATCACCCCGTCGGCGTCCTCGGTGTACGCGCCGTACCGTAGCGCCCCGTCCCTCAGGTCGAACAGGGACGGCGCCCCGGTGCCGAGCGCCATGCGCAGGCAGGTCATACCGCACAGATGACCTGCCCAGCGGGCGTACTCGGCGGGCGACACCGCGCCCGTGTCGGCCCAGCGGGGATCCTCGGCCGGATCGAGTCCGCCCTCCACGATCGCCTCCACCAGACCGGGTGAGGCGAACTGGGTGTGCACAGGGGCCAGGCAGGTGGAGCAGGTCACTGGCGGTATCCGTTCAGGAAGCGGCCGATGCGGCTGATGGCCGCGTCCAGGTCGTCGGCGTGCGGAAGGGTGAGGATGCGGAAGTGGTCCGGGCGCGGCCAGTTGAAGCCGGTGCCCTGCACCACCTGGATCTTCTCCCGCAGCAGCAGGTCCAGGACGAACCGCTCGTCGTCGACGATGTCGTGGACCTTCGGATCGATGCGCGGGAAGGCGTACAGGGCGCCCTTCGGCTTCACGCACGAGACGCCGGGGATCTCGTTGAGCCGCTCCCAGGCCCGGTTGCGCTGCTCGTGCAGCCTGCCGCCCGGGGCGGTGAGCTCCTTGATCGACTGCCGGCCGCCGAGCGCCGCCTGGATCGCGTACTGCGCGGGGGCGTTGGGGCAGAGCCGCATGGAGGCGAGCATCGTGAGCCCCTCCAGATAGCTGCGGGCGTGCTGCTTCGGGCCCGACACCACCATCCAGCCCGAGCGGAAGCCCGCGACGCGGTACGTCTTGGACAGTCCGCTGAAGGTGAGGCAGAGCAGGTCGGGGGCGAGGACGGCGACGCTGTGGTGTTCGGCGTCGTCGTACAGGATCTGGTCGTAGATCTCGTCGGCGAACACCATCAGCCCGTGCCGGCGGGCGAGGTCGAGCATGCCCTGGAGGACCTCGCGGGGGTAGACGGCGCCCGTCGGGTTGTTCGGGTTGATGATCACCATGGCCCGGGTGCGGTCGGTGATCTTCGAGGCCATGTCGGCGAGGTCGGGGTTCCAGTCCGCGCCCTCGTCGCAGGTGTAGTGGACGGCCTTCCCGCCGGCGAGCGTGGTGACGGCGGTCCAGAGGGGATAGTCGGGGCTCGGGATCAGGATCTCGTCGCCGTCCTCCAGGAGTCCCTGCACGGCCATGGAGATCAGCTCGGAGACCCCGTTGCCGAGGAAGATGTCGTCCACGTCGACCTCGGTCAGGCCCATCGCCTGATAGCGCTGCGCGACGGCGCGGCGGGCGGACAGGATCCCGCGCGAGTCGGTGTAGCCGTGAGCCTGAGGGAGCATCCGGATCATGTCCTGGACGATCTCCTCCGGAGCCTCGAAGCCGAAGAGCGCCGGATTGCCCGTGTTGAGGCGGAGCACGCTGTGGCCCGCCTCCTCCAGGGCGTCGGCCTGCTCGATGACCGGCCCCCTGATCTCGTAACAGACCTCGTTGAGCTTGCTGGACTGCCGGAACTCCATGCCGTGCCTCCCCGACGCGATTGCGATACTTGGTTTTACCAAGCTTGAGCTTGGAAAGTCCAACAACATGTCTAGACTGCGTCGCATGCCACGTCAGCAGCAGCCCGCACGCCCCGCCCGCCGTCGGAGCTACGACCAGTTCTGCGCCACCGCCCGCGCCCTCGACTCCGTCGGCGACCGGTGGACCCTGCTGATCGTCCGTGAACTGCTGGCCGGTCCGCGCCGCTACACGGATCTGCACGCGGATCTGCCCGGAGTCAGTACGGACGTGCTGGCCTCCCGCCTGAAGGACATGGAGCAGGGTGGTCTGGCCGTGCGCCGGCGGCTGCCGCCCCCGGCGGCGGCCTCCGTCTACGAACTCACCGAGCGCGGCCGCGGCCTGCTCCCGGTCCTCACCGCGCTCGCCGCGTGGGGCGCCCCGGCACTCGGCGAGCGCCGCCCCACGGACGCGGTCCGGGCCCACTGGTTCGCGCTGCCGCTGCTCCGGGCCCTGGACGGCCTCACCCAGGCCGGAATCCTCGAAGTCAGGCTCCCGGAGGGCGATTTCCACATCCGTACGGGTGCGGACGGGGAGGGCGGTGAGGTGTACGGCTACGGGCCGGTCGACCGCCCCGACGCGTGCCTGGTGCTCGGTGCGGAGGTCGCCCTGGAGCTCGGGCGCGGGGCGTGCACCCTCGCGGAGGCGGTGGGGGACGGCCGGGCCGAGGTGCTCGGCGAAGGGCCGCTCGCCGTCGAACTCCGCGGCGGCCGGTGCGCGCGCACCTGAGGCCCCCGGTACGCGCACACCTGACGCGCTCGGCACGCGCACGCCTGACACCCCGGCGCGCACACGCCTGACACCCTGGCGCGCACACGTGACTGCCCGGTACGAGAACACCTGACTTCCCGTCGCGTGCACATCTGACGCTTTTCGGCCAACTCGGCGGTAACGTAGGCCCGTTCGATGGGCGGATGCTGAGGAGGCGTTCATGGGATTCGACGGCGCGGTCGGTATGAGGGACGGGAAGAGCGCGAGGCGGCGGAGGGTGCTGCCCAAGGTTCCCCTCGTGGGGGTCTGTGTGGCCGCACTGGGCCTGGCGCCGGCGGTGGCGGTCGCCACACCCGGCAGCGGGGTGAGCGCCACCGTCGTGGCCAAGGGCACGTCCGAGGGCAAGCTCAAGGTGAAGACCCCCAAGGGCCGGACGGACGTCACCTTCCGGGAGATAACCGTGGCGCCCGGCGGCTCCACCGGCTGGCACACCCACAGCGGACAGCTGATCGTCGTGGTCAAGTCGGGGATGCTCACCCGGACCCTCGACGACTGTTCGGTCGAGGCGACACCCGCCGGGACGTCCTTCATCGAGCCGTCCGGAACCCGGCACCGGCACATCGGGCGCAACCTCGGGACCGAACCCGTCGTGCTGTGGGTGACCTACCTGCTCCCCGAAGGCAGCGAACTCTCCTACGACGCCGACGCGGTGGACTGCCCGGCGTCCACATAGCCGGAGGACGCGGTCAGTTGGCGGGCGTCTCGCCGTAGGCGCCGAAGCCCGCCACGACCAGCCCGTCCCGGAAGGTCAGCACCTCGCTCACCCTGCCGCCGATCTGGTTCAGGTAGTCGATCACGAGCGCGTCGACGCTCGCCCGCACGTCCATCACCTCGAACCTCAGGTCGGGGATCCGCTCCAGCCCCGCCGCCCAGTACGCGCGCAGGGCGTCCTTGCCGTACACGGTCCCTGCCGGGTCACCCGTCAGCCGGGCGATCATCGGCGAGCTGAAGGTCACGTCGTCGTGGTAGTGCGCGAGGATGCGGTCGAGGTCGTGGGAGTTCCAGTCGTCCTGCCAGCGGGCGGCGAAGCGCCGGGCGAATGTGAGATCCATGGGGATCATCCTGCGACAGGGCGATGATGGACGTGTGCACTTTGAACCCATCACCTGGGAACGGCTGGCCCGCACCCTCGCCACCCACGCCGACGGACTCGAACCGGCCGACGGAGGGGCCTGGCTGAGGATCGGCGTCGACGGTGCCCCGGCCGCCCGCACCGCGGAAGCGGCCGGACACCTCGCCGAGGCGCTGCGGGCCCGCGGACGCCCGGTGCTCACCGTCTCCACCGGCGGATTCCTGCGCCCCGCCAGCCTGCGCTACGAATACGGCAAGAAGGACCCGGACTCCTACGCCGACAGCTGGTTCGACACCGGGGCGCTCTGGCGCGAGGTCTTCCGCCCCCTGGAGCCGGGCGGCAGCGGCCGTGTCCTGCCCGACCTCTGGGACCCCGGGACGGACCGGGCGACCCGCAGCCCGTACGAGGTGCTTCCCGAGGGCGGGGCGCTCATCCTGCACGGCCCGCTGCTTCTCGGCCACTGGTTCCCCTTCGACCTCGCACTCCATCTGAGCCTCTCCCCGGGGGCGCTGCGACGGCGTACGGAGGAGGGCGAGAGGTGGACGCTGCCCGCCTTCGCGCGGTACGAGGACGAGACCGCGCCCGCCGAGCGGGCGGACGCGGTCGTCCGGGCCGACGACCCGCGCCACCCCGCCTGGACGGGGCTCGGCGGCCGGGCGTACTGATCACCGCGGGTCGTCGACGCGCGGGAGGAGGCCCCGGGGCGTCACGCGGGGCCTCCTCCCGTGCTCGCGACGGCCTCGGGGCGTCTTGCGGGGTCTCCTCCCGGGATGGCGACGGCCTCGGGGCGTCACGCGGGGCGGCCCCCGACCGTCGCGACCGCCTCGGCGCCGGCCCGGCAGCCGGCCGCGGCCGCCGCGACGTCGTCCGCCCCCGCGAGGAGAGCGGCGAGGAAGCCGCCCGTGAAGGCGTCACCCGCGCCCGTCGAGTCGACCGGGGGCCGGGCCGCCCCGGCGGGCACCCGCGCGGTCACCGCGCCACCGGCCGCCAGCACCACGCCCCGGTCCCCGACGGTGACGGCGACCCGGCCGACGTGACGGCTCAGCTTGGCCGCGGCGTCGCCGGGGTCCGGCAGCCCGGTCAGCTCGCGGGCCTCGTCCGCGTTGGGCAGCAGCAGATCGATCCCCTCGACCAGGTCGAGGAAGACCGCGGCGCCCAGGACGGCGAGGAAGCCGGCGGAAGCCGGGTCCACACTCACCGGGACACCCCGGCGCCGTGCCTCCCGCAGGGCGAGCACCGCGGTCGCCCTGCTCGTCGGCGCGAAGAGCAGGTAGCCGGACACATGGAGCCGGGCGGCGCCGTCGAGAAGCGAGGGGGACCAGTCGCCTGGGGACAGGCGGTGGACCGCCCCGCTGTCGGTGAGGAAGGTGCGCTCGGCCGAGGAGTCGACCAGTGCCACCACCGTGCCGGTCGGAGCCCCCTCGTCCACGGAGAGGAGCGGGCGCACCCCCGCCCGCCGCAGCGCGTCCCGGTGCCAGTCCGCGGAGTCCGCCCCCGCCCGGGCGAGCAGCCGCACGTCACCACAGCCCGAACGCGCGGCCCAGCACGCGGCGTTGGCCCCGGCCCCGCCCGGCAGCGTCGTGATCCTCGCGGGCGTGTCCGTGCCGCGGAGCGGCGCCGGCCCGTGCCGTACGACGACATCGGTGACGACCTCCCCGACGACGAGCAGGCCGGCCCCGCCACTGCCGTTCCCCCCGCTCCCCGGACCGCCGCTCCGGCTCCCCGGCCAGTCGCTCCCCCTCACCGCGCCGCCGCGACGGCGATCCGCGCGGCCAGTCGCACATTCCCGCGTACGGCCGCGAGATTGGCCTCCAGGGACGCACCGCCCGTCTCCCGCATCAGGAACTCCAGGAGGAACGGGGTGACGGCCTGTCCGGTGATCCCCCGCCTCTCGCAGGCCTCCAGGGCTTCCGCGAGCACCCGGTCGTGCACCGCGGGGTCCAACTGCTCCTCCTCCGGCACGGGGTTGGCGACGATCAGTGCCGCGGGCGGCCCGCCCAGCTCCTCCCGGGCCCACATCACGGCCGCGACCTCCTGCGGGGTGCGGACCGTCCAGTCGACCGGCTCGCCGGAACTGCTCAGGTAGAAGCCGGGGAACCGCTCCGTGCCGTAACCGAGCACACCGACGCCGAGGGTCTCCAGGCGCTGCAGTGTGGCGGGCACGTCCAGGATCGACTTCACACCGGCACACACCACGGTGATCCCGGTCCGGGCGAGCAGCCGGAGGTCCGCGGACTCGTCCTGCGTCGCCGTCCACGCGCGGTGCACGCCGCCGAGCCCGCCGGTGGCGAAGACGCCCAGACCGGCGCGCGCCGCGAGGAAGGCCGTCGCGGACACGGTGGTGGCCCCTGTGGCACCGAGGGCGAGCGCGGGCGCGAGGTCGCGGTGGCCCAGCTTGCGCACGCCCGGATCACCGGCGATCCGCTCCAGCTGGGCGTCGTCCAGGCCCACATGGGCCCGGCCGTCCAGTACGGCGACGGTGGCGGGGACCGCGCCGGCCTTCCGCACGAGCTCCTCCAGCTCACGGCCGACCCGGAGGTTGCGGGGGCGCGGCAGCCCGTGCGCGATGATCGTCGATTCCAGGGCCACCACGGGGCGGTGCCCGGCGAGGGCCTCCCGCACCTCGTCGGCGAGCACGAGGGTGGGGCCGGCGGTCTCACGGGAGAGGGACGCCGACGGGTGTTCCCGCGACGGAGGTGCCGATGGATTCAGAGGCATGCCCCATCCCTGTCGCGGGTGCCGGGGCCGCAAACCCGCCCGGCCGTCCGGGGATCGGCCGCCGCGCCTCGTGCCCGGGGCCCGGACAGGCGGCCGGTACGCCCGCGGCCGTGGTCCGGAGGCCTCAGAACAACGGCTGCGGGAGTATCCCCTCGAGGGCCAGCAGCTGCCGCTTCGTCTCCAGCCCGCCGCCGAACCCGCCGAGCCCGCCGTCGCTCTCCACCACGCGGTGGCACGGAACCACCACCGGCAGCGGGTTGGAGCCCATGGCCGCCCCCACGGCCTGCGCGGCCCCGGGCTGACCGACGCGCCGGGCCAGATCCCCGTATCCCACGACCGTCCCCCACGGCACTCCGGAGGCCAGCTCGCGCAGGACCTCGCGGTGGAAGCCGGAGCTGAGCGACCAGTCCAGATCGAGGGAGAACTCCCGCAGCTCCCCTGCGAAGTACGCCGTGAGCTGGCGCACCGGCCCGGCCAGCAGCGCGGAGTCCGGCGCCTCCACGGGCTCCGCGCCCAGCCGTGCCCGCAACTGCCCGAGCGTCCTGTCCCGTACGGCCGGGCGCGCGTGGAAGGCCACGGTCACCAGGCCGGCGGGGGTCGCCGCGAGCAGCAGCGGGCCGATGTCGCTCGGCACGACGGACCACTCCACGACCTGCTCGTCCCTGTCCATGCGACCACGGTACGGCGGGCCACCGACAACGCCGTACCGCCGGGCTACGGGCGGGTGGCGTCCCGGACGGTGTCGGGGTTGTTGGTGATGATGCCGTCCACGCCGAAGCCGGCCACCTGTGCCGCCTTCGCCGCGTCGTTCACCGTCCAGGTGTTCACCTGGAGCGGCTTGCCGTGGGCGCCCTTCAGCTTCTGCACCGCGGCGACGTAGTCGGCGCCGATGGTCGTGTACGACGGATTGATCTGGTCGGTGAACGCCGCGTAGGACGGCAGGTCGGCCACCGCCGGGGTGCCCAGGAAGCCGGTGACGACGTCCGGACGCTGAACGTGAACATTTTTCACACTCTCTGCACCGAAGCTCTGGATGATCAGCCGGTTCCTGACGTGGCCGCGGTCGAGCCACCCCTCCTCGCGCAGGACACGCAGGGTCGCCTTCTCGATCCCCGGATAGATCTCCGGGCTCTTGATCTCCAGGAGCAGCTTCTGCCGGTTGCGCTCCAGGCGACGCAGGTACTGCGTGAGCGTCGGCACCCGGGCACCCGCGAAGCCGGGGCCGAACCAGCTGCCCGCGTCCAGCTTCGCGATCTCCGCCGCGGTGAAGTCCCTGACCGCCCAGGGTGCGCGGCCGGGGAACACCTCCTCGGCGTCCGTGGTCCTGCTCAGCGTGGTGTCGTGCACGACGACCAGCACACCGTCCCTGGTGAGCTGCACGTCGTTCTCCACCCAGTCGATGCCCAGGTCGTCGGCCGCGTCCACGGCGGCCAGGGTGTTCTCCGGGGCGTAGGCCGACGCGCCCCGGTGGGCGTAGACCACCGGGCCGTCCTGGGCGCCCGAGGCCTGCGCCGGGCCGGCGGGCAGCAGGGCGCAGGTGCCGAGCAGGGCGGCGACGGCGCCGGAGGCGGTTGCTGTGCGTACGGACACGTGTACTCCTCGCGTCGGGATGCGGACATGCAGAGACTCGCATCCGATCCCCAACGGAGGGGAGGACGATGATGGCCATGTTGTGAACGGAATGTCAGGCACCGGATCCGCGGGGGTCCCGGAGGCGGATAAAATGCCGGTCTTACGTTTGCTTGCCGGGCCTTGCCCTTTAGGGTCACCCCGAACCCGGGCACACCGCGAAGGGCGTACCAGCATGCAGGGCACAGTTGACGGATTCTCCTACGGCCTCGTGACACCCGTCACGGCGTTTCTCATGGCGTGCCTCGGCGCCGCGCTCGGTCTTCGCTGCACCACGCGGTCCCTGCGCACGCGAGGCGTGTCCAGAGCCGGCTGGCTGGCCCTCGGCGCGACCTCCATCGGATCCGGCATCTGGACGATGCACTTCATCGCGATGCTGGGCTTCACCGTCCGGGAGGCGCCGGTCAGCTACGACCGGCCCCTCACGTTCGCCAGCCTCGCCGTGGCCGTCGTCATGGTCGGCGTCGGCATCTTCCTCGTCGGCTACCGGGGCGCCACCCGCATGGCGCTGGTCACCGGTGGGACGATCACCGGCCTCGGGGTCGCGTCGATGCACTACCTCGGCATGGCCGGAATGAACTTCGAGGGACTCTTCGCGTACGACACGCTCACCGTCTCGCTCTCCGTCGTCATCGCCGTGGTGGCCGCGACCGCCTCGCTGTGGGCCGCCGTGTCCGTCCACGGTTTCCTCCCGAGCCTCTGCGCCAGCGTGGTCATGGGCGTGGCCGTGAGCGGGATGCACTACACCGGCATGGCCGCGCTCCAGGTGCACCTCCACCCCGACGCAGCGCCCGCGCCCCCCGGCGAGGTCCCCACCTCGCTGCTCCTGCCGATGATGATCGGGCCCGGCTGCTTCCTGCTCCTCGCCGCGGTGGTCGTGATGATCGACCCGCTGGTCGTGACCGGCACCCGGGAGGAGGCCGGCCGGCCGCTCGGCCACCACTCCCGGCCCGGTCGGCCGATGACCTCGATCCCCGTCCAGCGCCGCCACACGCAGCCCTTCGAGACCGCCTCCCGCAGGGCGTACCGGCAGTCGCGGAACCGCTGATCCCCAGCCGTTGTCAGTGGGGGGTCGTACCGTGGTTGCATGCGGCCAGTCTCGAAGATCGAACGTTCGGTGGCGCCTTTCGAGGTCGTCAGTCCCTACCAGCCCAGCGGTGACCAGCCCGCGGCCATCGCCGAGCTGGACCGGCGCGTGCGCGCGGGGGAGAAGGACGTCGTGCTGCTCGGCGCGACCGGCACGGGCAAGTCGGCGACGACGGCCTGGATGATCGAGAAGCTGCAGCGGCCCACCCTCGTCATGGCACCGAACAAGACGCTCGCCGCCCAGCTGGCCAACGAGTTCCGCGAGCTCCTCCCGAACAACGCCGTGGAGTACTTCGTCTCGTACTACGACTACTACCAGCCCGAGGCGTACGTCCCGCAGTCGGACACCTACATCGAGAAGGACTCCTCGATCAACGAGGAGGTCGAGCGGCTCCGGCACTCCGCCACCAACTCGCTGCTCACCCGGCGCGACGTCGTCGTGGTCGCCTCCGTCTCCTGCATCTACGGCCTGGGCACCCCGCAGGAGTACGTGGACCGCATGGTCCAGCTCAAGGTCGGCGACGAGGTCGACCGCGACCAGCTGCTGCGCCGCTTCGTCGAGATCCAGTACACCCGCAACGACCTCGCGTTCACCCGCGGCACGTTCAGGGTGCGCGGCGACACCATCGAGATCTTCCCGGTCTACGAGGAGCTGGCCGTCCGGATCGAGATGTTCGGCGACGAGATCGAGGCGCTCTCGACCCTCCACCCGCTCACCGGCGAGGTCATCAGCGAGGACTCCTCGCTCCACGTCTTCCCCGCCAGCCACTACGTGGCGGGTCCCGAGCGCATGGAGAAGGCGGTCACCGGCATCGAGCAGGAGCTGGGACAGCGCCTCGCCGAGCTGGAGAAGCAGGGCAAGATGCTGGAGGCCCAGCGGCTGCGCATGCGCACCACGTACGACATCGAGATGCTCCGCCAGATCGGCACCTGCTCAGGCGTCGAGAACTACTCGATGCACTTCGACGGCCGCCTGCCCGGCACCGCCCCGAACACCCTCCTCGACTACTTCCCCGAGGACTTCCTCCTCGTCCTGGACGAGTCGCACGTCACCGTCCCGCAGATCGGCGCGATGTACGAGGGCGACGCCTCCCGCAAGCGGACCCTCGTCGACCACGGCTTCCGGCTTCCCTCCGCCCTGGACAACCGGCCGCTGAAGTGGGAGGAGTTCCTGGGCCGGATCAACCAGACGGTCTACCTCTCCGCCACACCCGGCAAGTACGAGCTGTCCCGGGGCGACGGGTTCGTCGAACAGATCATCCGGCCCACCGGGCTCGTCGACCCGGAGGTCGTCGTCAAGCCCACGGAGGGCCAGATCGACGACCTGGTCCACGAGATCCGCGAGCGGACCGAGAAGGACGAGCGCGTCCTGGTCACCACCCTCACCAAGAAGATGTCCGAGGACCTCACGGACTACTTCCTGGAGCTGGGCATCCAGGTCCGCTACCTCCACAGCGACGTCGACACACTCCGCCGCATCGAGCTCCTGCGTGAGCTGCGCTCCGGCGAGTACGACGTCCTGGTCGGCATCAACCTCCTGCGGGAGGGCCTCGACCTGCCCGAGGTGTCGCTGGTGGCCATCCTCGACGCGGACAAGCAGGGCTTCCTGCGCTCCGGCACGTCACTGATCCAGACCATCGGCCGTGCCGCCCGTAACGTCTCGGGACAGGTCCACATGTACGCCGACAAGGTCACCCCCGCGATGGCGCAGGCCATCGACGAGACCAACCGCCGCCGTGAGAAGCAGATCGCCTACAACACGGAGCGCGGGGTCGACCCGCAGCCGCTCCGCAAGAAGATCAACGACATCGTCGCGTCCATCGCGCGCGAGGAGGTCGACACCGAGCAGCTGCTCGGCACCGGCTACCGGCAGTCCAAGGAGACCAAGGCGCCCGTCCCCTCGCTGGGGGGCAAGGCCGCCCCGGGGGGCAAGGCGAAGAAGGGCGCCCCGGTGGTCACCGACCGGCCCGCCGCGGAGCTCGCGGGGATCATCGAGGAGATGACGGACCGCATGCGCGCCGCCGCCGCCGACCTGCAGTTCGAGGTGGCCGCCCGGCTGCGCGACGAGGTGGGCGAGCTGAAGAAGGAGCTGCGTCAGATGAGGGAAGCGGGGCTGGCCTGACCCCTGGGGCGCCGCAGTGTTGCAGGACCGACACAAAATCGGCCCACCCCTCCTTCCCGGCTCCGGGGACTGCGTAGGGTGCAGGGAAACCGCACACCGACGGTTGCGGGGCAGCGGAGAGGGGACAGCGCGTGACGGTCAACATGACCAAGGGCCAGGCCATCAGCCTGCAGAAGAGCGACGGGGGGACCCTGACCGCGGTACGGATGGGGCTCGGCTGGCAGGCGGCCCCGCGCCGTGGGCTGTTCGGCTCGCGTACCAGGGAGATCGACCTGGACGCCTCGGCGGTGCTCTTCGCCGACAAGCAGCCCGTGGACGTCGTGTTCTTCCGCCACCTCGTCAGCGACGACGGCTCGGTCAAGCACACCGGCGACAACCTGGTCGGCGGTGCCGGCTCGGGCGGCGACGACGAGGCGATCCTGGTCGACCTGCAGCGGGTCCCGGTCCACATCGACCAGATCGTCTTCACGGTGAACTCGTTCACCGGCCAGACGTTCCAGGAGGTGCAGAACGCCTTCTGCCGCATCGTCGACGAGACCAACGGCCAGGAGCTCGCCCGCTACACGCTGGACGGCGGCGGCCAGTACACGGCGCAGATCATGGCGAAGGTGCACCGCGCGGGCAGCGGCTGGCAGATGACCGCGCTCGGCAACCCGGCCAACGGCCGGACCTTCCAGGACCTGATGCCGGCGATCCTGCCGCACCTGTAGGGCGAGGGCAGGACACGGGCGACACCCGGTCCGCAGAACCGTACGAGCAGCTCCCGGAGGCACCCGCCGCCGGGAGCTGCGTCCATGGGCAGGGCACCACACCGAACGTCGAGGGGACAGGGCGATGACGGCCGAGCTGGTCCGGGGGCAGAACCACACCTTGCCCCAGACCCGTCTGGAGATCAGGGTGTCGGCGGGCTCACCCGTCGTGGCCGGGGCCACGCTCGGGGACGAGCGGGGCACGGTCCGCGGCGTCGAGTGGATCGCCCATCCGGGAGCGCACCGCCTGCCCGGCCTGGAGGTGTCCAGGCAGGCGGCGGCCGACCACCGGCTGGCCGTGGACCTCGACGCCCTGCCCGACGCGGTGCACCGCGTCACCGTGCTCCTCGCCCTGCCCGCGGGCGCCGGGCGGCCCGCCACCTTCGGTGCGGTCGCCGCACCCTTCGTCGCCGTCACCGGCCTCGACGGTGCCGAGATCGCCACCTTCACCCTGACCGGACTCGACTCCGAGTCCGCCGTGTCGGCTCTGGAGCTCTACCGCCGTCAGGGCGCCTGGAAGGTCCGCGCCGTCGGCCAGGGGTACGCCGCCGGTCTCGCCGGGATGCTCGCCGACCAGGGGGTGGCGGAGGCGGTGGAGCTGGCCGCCTCGATACAGGAGGCCGTCGCCTCCGGGCTCGCCCGCTCGGTGACGCCCCCGCCCCGCACCCCGGACAGCGAGCGGGTGGGACACCCCGCGGGCCCCGCGGCCTCCGGGGACGGCGGGCGCCCGCCTGCCGCGCCGCAGGTCCCCGAGCCGCCCACCGAGCCGCTCCGTGACCGGACCCCTCCGCCCCCGGACCTCGCTCCGGGCGGGCCCATCGACTACGCGCACCCGCGCCGTCAGACCTCGGCGCCGCCCCCGCCCGCTCCGGCAGCCCCGCCCGCCGAGCCCGGCCGGCCGGCGCAGCCCGTCGCCGGCGACGCCACCGGCTGGTCCATGGACGAGCGCCTCTACAACCAGATCTGGGGCATGTTCGAGGACCTCGCCCGGGCCGTCGCCGCGTACCGCAGCGCCGTCGACTTCGCCGAGTCCCGGATGGACCAGGAGCTCGAAAGGACCCTCTCAGACCCGCGCAGCCGGATCGGAGGTACGGGCGACCGTGCCCGGGAGGAGGCGCGGGCGAAGCGCGACGAGCTCACCGGCCGGGCGCGGGAGGCGCTCGAGCGGGATCTCGCCCAGCTCACCGCCGAGTCCGCCGTCGTGGAGCCGGCCCTGCCCGCCTCGTACGCGGGCTGGGACAACCCCGTCTGGCACGGCTACCGCGTCCCCATGGAGATCCCGATGGCCCTGCGCATCGGCGACCTCCGGCTGCCCGAGAGCGCCGAGCTGCGCATCCCGCTGCTGGTGCGGCTGCCCCTGGAGCGGGGGATCTGGGTGGACAGCGGGCGCACGGCCTCCGAGGCCGCCGCGGCGACCTCGGGGGACCAGCTGCGGGGGCTGGCCATGGAGACCGCGGTCGCCCTGGCGGCGCGGCTGCTCGCCGTCTATCCGGCCGACGAGTTCTCCGTCCACGTCATCGACCCGGCCGGTGCCGCCGCCGGATCCCTCGCGCCCCTGGTGCGCGCCGGGGTGCTCGCCGGGCCGCCCGCCGCGGGGGCGGAAGGAGTGGCCTCGGTCCTCGCCCGCCTCACCCGGCGCGTCGATCTGGTGCAGATGGCGATCCGGGCCGGTGCCTCGGACGCGCTGCCCCCGGATCTCGACACGGGCGAGCAGCTGCTGATCGTCAACGACTTCCCGCACGGTTTCGACGACAGGGCCGTCACCCAGTTGCGCTATCTGGCCGACGAGGGCCCTTCCGTGGGTGTGCACCTGCTGATGGTGGCCGACCGGGAGGACGCCCGGGCCTACGGTCCCGTGCTCGACCCGCTGTGGCGCTCCCTCCTGCGGATCACGCCCGTGGCGGACGACCACCTCGCCGACCCGTGGGTGGGTCACGCGTGGACCTACGAGCCGTTGCGGGCCCCTCGGGGCAGCAACGTCCTGGAGCAGGTCCTCGCCCTGGTGGCGGCGGCCCGGCGCGCGGGCCGGCGCTGACCTCGTTGACGGCATTTCAGATCAGGTCCACATAGGCTCTGACCAGGCATTTTGATCACACCTTGGTACGGACTTTACCGTTTCTTGGTGCTTCATGTACTGTTCTTGGTGCGGAGGGGAGTACTCCCGATCGCGGCGTTCCCGTCAGTACGGACTGTGACCGGTCCCGGGGCGTCGGCCCGGCGCGCATCCCGCGCTCCCGGGTGGAAGAGACCTCCGGCAGCGACGACGCTGATCTATAGCCGTAGCGAACTGCCGGAGGCGCAGTGGACGTTTCATGGACTCTCTGGACGCTGACCATCCTCGGTCTCGTCGCCCTCATCTCCGTCGACTTCTTCATCGGGCGCAAGCCTCATGACGTGTCGACCAAGGAAGCCGGTATCTGGACCGTCGTCTGGATCGCGCTGGCCGCGCTCTTCGGGCTCGGTCTGCTGGTCTTCGGCGAAAGCCAGGCCTCGGGCGAGTTCTTCGCCGGCTTCATCACCGAGAAGTCGCTGAGTGTCGACAACCTCTTCGTCTTCGTCCTGATCATGGCGAAGTTCTCGGTGCCCTCCCACCTCCAGCAGCGGGTGCTGCTCGTCGGTGTGCTGATCGCCCTGGTGCTGCGTGCGATCTTCATCGCCGCCGGTGCCGCGGTCATCGCCAACTTCTCGTGGATCTTCTACATCTTCGGCGCGTTCCTGATCTACACCGCCTGGAAGCTCATCCAGGAGGCCAGGGCCGACGAGGACGAGGAGGACTGGGAGGAGAACCGTCTCCTGAAGTCGATCGAGCACCGCTTCGGTGTCGCCGACCGGTACCACGGGACGAAGCTCTTCATCCAGAAGAACGGCAAGCGCGTCATGACCCCCCTCATGGTGGTCATGCTCGCCATCGGCACCACCGACGTGCTGTTCGCGCTCGACTCCATCCCGGCGATCTTCGGCCTGACCCAGGACCCGTACATCGTCTTCACCGCCAACGCCTTCGCCCTGATGGGCCTGCGTCAGCTGTACTTCCTCATCGGCGGTCTGCTGAAGAAGCTGGTCCACCTCAGCTACGGGCTCTCGGTGATCCTCGGGTTCATCGGCGTCAAGCTCGTGCTGCACGCCCTGCACGAGTCCGGGGTGCACGTCCCGGAGATCTCCATCCCGTTCTCCCTCTCCTTCATCTGCGCGGTCCTGGTGGTCACCACGATCACCAGCCTGATCGCCAACAAGAAGACGGCGGCCCGGGAGGCCCAGGAGAAGGACGACAGCGAGAACGTCACCGCGGAGAAGTAGCGCGGACCGACACACCGACGGCCGGGGCCCCGGAAGGGGCACCCGGCCGTCGGCCGTCCACCGGTTCACCAGCCGCGTTCGCGCCACTCCGGCAGGTGGGGGCGCTCGGCGCCGAGCGTGGTGTCGTGACCGTGCCCCGGGTAGACCCACGTCTCGTCCGGCAGCCGGTCGAAGAGCTTCGTCTCCACGTCGTGGAACAGGCTCGCGAAGGCCTCGGGGTCGTTGCGCGTCTTGCCCAGGCCGCCGGGGAAGAGGCAGTCGCCGGTGAACACGTGCGGCGCCCCGTGCGGGTCGTCGTAGACCAGGGCGACGGACCCCGGCGTGTGGCCGGCCAGGTGCCTCGCGGTCAGCGGGACGCGGCCCACCCGGACCGTGCCGCCGTCCTCGACGAGCTCGTCGGTCGGGACCGGGATGCCCTCGGCGTCGTACCTCCCCGCGTACGTCCGCGCCCCGGTGGCCGCCACGACCTCGCCGAGCGCCTGCCAGTGGTCGGGGTGCCGGTGCGTCGTGACGACGGAGGCGATGCCGTCGGCGCCGATCAGCCGGAGCAGGATCCCGGCCTCGGCGGCCGCGTCGATCAGGAGCTGTTCGCCGGTGGCGCGGCAGCGCAGAAGGTACGCGTTGTTGTTCATCGGGCCGACGGCGACCTTGGAGATCATCAGATCCGTCAGCTCGTGTACATCCGCCGGGCCGCCGACCCTGACCGTTCCGCTGTACGTCATGTGACGCAGCCTATAGCGGGGGCAGCGCGGGAAGGCCGCCCCCTTCGACGGTGAGCGCCGAGCCGTCGCGGCGTCCGCAGAGCCAGCCGAGGATGTCGGGCGCCGAGCCCCGGACGGTGACCGGAGCGCCCTCCGTGCCCCCGCCCGTGGTCCACAGACGGCCGTCCGGGGTGACGGCGGTCGTGGCGACCACGGCGGGGTGCCCGGCGAACCGCTCGGCCAGGAAGTCGTTCTCCCGGGTCACGAACTCCTCGGGGAGGTCCTCCAGCTCGTAGCCCACCCCCAGGTCGACGTGGTGCAGCTCGACCTCGACCCGGCGGCGGAAGGGGATCCGCGACGCGGAGTCCGTCACACCGTTGCGCAACGTGACCGTGCGTGACCAGTCGGCGGGTTCCTCGGCCACGGAGAGGAAGGCCGCTCCGCTCGTACGCAGGTCAGCGAGGTGCTCGGTCAGGGGCCGGGGAGCGTCACGGTCGATGTCGGCGTCCCGGGTTTCGCTGTTCGCGTACATCGGGCGTCCTCGGAGAACATTTACGAGGGCGTCGGCGTTACGTGACAGGTGGGCAAGAACATGGCCGCGGCTCCAGCCCGGCAGAAGCGACGGCTCGGCAACGGCGCCGTCGTCCATCTTGCCCGTGGCACTGAGCAGCCGATCGGTCGCTTCACGTACAGCTTCCAGGTCGTGCGCATGATCAGTCATGGGCCGAGCGTAGACCCCGCCACTCATTCGGGTGATGGAGTCTCCGGTCGACCGTAAATCGAATGCGCGTGCTATACGCTCGGAGTCGAAAGCTTCGTACATCGCTGTGGCGCCCCCCATACCCTGGGACAGGGGCTCAGTTCCCCCACTTCTCTCCAGAAAGGTGCGGACCGGCGTGGCCGACCGTCTCATCGTCCGTGGCGCGCGCGAGCACAACCTGAAGAACGTCTCGCTCGATCTCCCCCGTGACTCCCTCATCGTCTTCACCGGGCTCTCCGGATCGGGCAAGTCCTCGCTCGCGTTCGACACGATCTTCGCCGAGGGGCAGCGGCGCTACGTGGAGTCCCTCTCCTCGTACGCCCGGCAGTTCCTCGGCCAGATGGACAAGCCGGACGTGGACTTCATCGAAGGCCTCTCGCCCGCCGTCTCCATCGACCAGAAGTCGACCTCGCGCAACCCGCGCTCGACGGTCGGCACCATCACCGAGGTCTACGACTACCTCCGGCTGCTCTTCGCCAGGATCGGCAAGCCGCACTGTCCCGAGTGCGCCAGGCCCATCGCGCGCCAGTCGCCGCAGGCCATCGTCGACAAGGTGCTCGGCCTGCCCGAGGGCAGCCGCTTCCAGGTCCTCTCCCCGCTCGTCCGCGAGCGCAAGGGGGAGTTCGTCGACCTCTTCGCCGACCTCCAGACCAAGGGCTACAGCCGGGCCAGGGTCGACGGTGAGACGATCCAGCTGTCCGAGCCTCCCACGCTGAAGAAGCAGGAGAAGCACACCATCGAGGTGGTCATCGACCGCCTCACGGTGAAGGAGGGCGCCAAGCGCCGCCTGACCGACTCCGTCGAGACGGCGCTGGGCCTCTCCGGCGGGATGGTCGTGCTCGACTTCGTCGACCTCGAGGCGGACGACCCCGAGCGTGAGCGGATGTACTCCGAGCACCTCTACTGCCCGTACGACGACCTCTCCTTCGAGGAGCTGGAGCCCCGCTCCTTCTCCTTCAACTCCCCGTTCGGCGCCTGTCCCGACTGCACGGGCATCGGCACGCGGATGGAGGTCGACCCGGAGCTGATCGTCCCGGACGAGGACAAGTCCCTCGACGAGGGCGCGATCCACCCCTGGTCGCACGGGCACACCAAGGAGTACTTCGGGCGCCAGATCAACGCGCTGGCCGACGCCCTCGGATTCCGTACGGACATCCCCTGGGCCGGGCTGCCGCAGCGGGCCAAGAAGGCGCTGCTCCACGGTCACAAGATCCAGACCGAGGTGCGCTACCGCAACAGGTACGGGCGCGAGCGCGCCTACACCACCCCTCGCTTCGAGGGTGCCGTCCAGTTCGTCAAGCGGCGGCACTCCGAGGCCGAGAGCGACTCCAGCCGGGAGCGCTTCGAGGGCTACATGCGCGAGGTGGCCTGCCCGACCTGTGAGGGCACCCGGCTCAAGCCGCTGGTCCTCGCGGTGACGGTGATGGAGAAGTCCATCGCCGAGGTCGCCGCGATGTCGATCAGCGAGTGCGCCGAATTCCTCGGCCGGCTCAAGCTGAACGCCCGCGACAAGAAGATCGCCGAGCGGGTCCTCAAGGAGGTCAACGAGCGGCTGAGGTTCCTCGTGGACGTCGGCCTCGACTACCTCTCGCTGAACCGCGCTGCGGGCACCCTGTCCGGCGGCGAGGCCCAGCGCATCCGGCTCGCCACCCAGATCGGCTCCGGGCTCGTCGGCGTGCTGTACGTGCTGGACGAGCCGTCCATCGGCCTGCACCAGCGCGACAACCACCGGCTGATCGAGACCCTGGTCCGGCTCCGGGACATGGGCAACACGCTCATCGTCGTCGAGCACGACGAGGACACCATCAAGGTCGCCGACTGGGTCGTCGACATCGGCCCCGGCGCGGGTGAGCACGGCGGCAAGGTCGTCCACTCCGGTTCGCTCAAGGAGCTGCTGGCCAACAAGGAGTCCATCACCGGGCAGTACCTCTCGGGCAAGCGTGCCATCGAGATGCCGGACGTCCGGCGCCCCGTCGACCCGAAGCGCCGGCTCACGGTGCACGGTGCCCGGGAGAACAACCTCCAGGACATCGACGTCTCCTTCCCGCTCGGTGTGCTCACGGCCGTCACCGGTGTCTCCGGCTCGGGGAAGTCGACCCTGGTCAACGACATCCTCTACACCCACCTGGCGCGCGAGCTCAACGGCGCCAAGTCGGTCCCCGGGCGGCACACCCGCGTCGACGGCGACGACCTCGTCGACAAGGTCGTCCACGTCGACCAGTCGCCGATCGGCCGGACACCCCGGTCCAACCCGGCCACGTACACGGGAGTCTTCGACCACGTCCGCAGGCTCTTCGCGGAGACGATGGAGGCGAAGGTGCGCGGCTACCTGCCGGGCCGCTTCTCCTTCAACGTCAAGGGCGGCCGCTGCGAGAACTGCTCCGGCGACGGCACGATCAAGATCGAGATGAACTTCCTGCCCGACGTGTACGTCCCGTGCGAGGTCTGCCACGGCGCGCGCTACAACCGGGAGACGCTGGAGGTCCACTACAAGGGCAAGTCCATCGCCGAGGTGCTGGACATGCCCATCGAGGAGGGGCTCGAGTTCTTCGAGGCCGTCCCGACGATCGCCCGCCACCTCCGCACGCTCAACGAGGTGGGCCTCGGATACGTCCGGCTCGGCCAGTCCGCACCGACGCTCTCCGGCGGTGAGGCGCAGCGGGTGAAGCTGGCGAGCGAGCTGCAGAAGCGCTCCACCGGCCGCACGGTCTACGTCCTGGACGAGCCCACGACCGGTCTGCACTTCGAGGACATCAGCAAGCTGATCTCGGTGCTGTCGGGCCTGGTCGACAAGGGCAACACGGTGATCGTCATCGAGCACAACCTCGATGTCGTCAAGACCGCCGACTGGGTCGTCGACATGGGCCCCGAGGGCGGCAACGGCGGCGGTCTCGTCGTCGCCGAGGGCACCCCGGAGCACATCGCCTCGGTTCCGGCCAGCCACACCGGGAAGTTCCTCCAGGAGATCCTGGGCGCGGACCGGATCGGTGAGGCGGCGGTGCCCGCGGCCCGCAAGGCGCGTAAGGCGCCCGCGAAGAAGGCCGTCGCCGCGAAGGCGTCCACGGCCCGCAGGACGGCCACCGCCAGGACGGCCGGAAAGGGCGCGGCGGCCGAGCCCGCGGCGAAGGCGAAGAAGGCGGCCCGTACGCGGAAGGCCTGACACCCGGCGGACGGGGCGGCCCCTGACACACGGGCCGCCCCGGCGCCGCAGGGCCTCCCGTTCGCCGGCCGCCCGACTCCGTCCGGCCGGCGCGCCCGCCCGAGAGGGAGGGCAGGTGTCCGCCCGGCGGCCCCGCACTCCCGGGGCCGGTCGAGAGCCCGCCGTTCTCCGTCGGTATCGTCGGGTCTGTCGCCCATGCCTCCAGGTGCGGCCCGTGCCCCCCATCCGTGGCACCCGGTGCCCCGGACGGTGACGGCGGCTCTCTGTCCCCCCAGACCAGTGGAGACCGCATGTCCGGCCTGCCCGCCGCCCGCCGTACCGTCCTCAAGGGCGCCGCTCTCGCCGGTGCAGCCGGGCTGGGGGCGGCAGCCTGCTCGACCGAGTCGAAGCTCGGCCACGCACAGACTCCGACGCCCACCGCGCCCGTGGAGCTCGGCGCCGCGGACGAGGTCCCGGTCGGCGGGGCGAAGCTCTACCGGGAGCAGCGGGTCGTCGTGAGCTGCCTGGCCGCCGGTCAGTACAAGGCGTTCAGTGCCCAGTGCACCCACGCGGGCTGCCTCCTCGACAAGGTCGAGGAGAACGAGGGCAACTGTCCCTGCCACGGGAGCCGCTTCGACGTGACCACGGGCAAGGCGGTGCGGGGACCGGCCACCGTGCCGCTGCCCTCCGTCCCGCTGAAGCTCGAGAACGGGAAGCTCGTCGCCGGTCCCGGGGCCTGACCTCCCCGCGGGTCCCGGGGCCTGACCTCGCCGCGGGGCCCGGCGGGGAAGTCCGTCACGGGCACCAGGGGCCCCGGAGATCCCGCTCTGTCACCGCCCGCCAGTAGGGTGTGAGACATGGCAGACCCCTCCAGCTACCGCCCCAAGCCGGGACAGATCCCCGACTCCCCGGGGGTCTACAAATTCCGCGACGAGCACCGCCGGGTGATCTACGTCGGGAAGGCCAAGAACCTCCGCCAGCGCCTGGCCAACTACTTCCAGGACCTCGCCGGTCTGCATCCGCGCACCCGCACGATGGTCACCACGGCCGCCTCCGTGGAATGGACCGTGGTCTCCACCGAGGTCGAGGCGCTTCAGCTGGAGTACTCCTGGATCAAGGAGTTCGACCCCCGGTTCAACGTCAAGTACCGCGACGACAAGAGCTATCCCTACCTCGCGGTCACGCTCAACGAGGAGTTCCCGCGCGTCCAGGTCATGCGCGGCGCCAAGAAGAAGGGCGTGCGCTACTTCGGTCCGTACGGGCACGCCTGGGCGATCCGCGAGACCGTCGACCTGATGCTCCGGGTCTTCCCCGTGCGCACCTGCTCCGCGGGCGTCTTCAAGAACGCCGAGCGGACGGGCCGTCCCTGCCTCCTCGGCTACATCGGCAAGTGCTCCGCCCCCTGCGTCGGACGGGTCACCCCGGAGGAACACCGGGATCTCGCCGAGAACTTCTGCGACTTCATGGCGGGCCGCACCGGGACGTACATCCGCCGCCTGGAGAAGGACATGATGCAGGCGGCCGAGGAGATGGAGTACGAGCGGGCGGCGCGGCTGCGGGACGACGCGGAGGCGCTCAGGCGGGCCATGGAGAAGAGCGCCGTCGTCCTGGCCGACGCCACCGACGCCGACCTGATCGCCGTGGCCGAGGACGAACTGGAGGCGGCGGTCCAGATCTTCCACGTCCGCGGCGGACGGGTGCGCGGCCAGCGCGGCTGGGTCACCGACAAGGTCGAGGCCGTCGACACGGCGGGCCTGGTCGAGCACGCGCTCCAGCAGCTGTACGGGGAGGAGTCGGGCGACTCCGTCCCCAAGGAGGTGCTGGTCCCGGCGCTCCCCGAGGACCCCGAGGCCGTGTCGCAGTGGCTCGCGGACCGCAGGGGGTCCCAGGTCAGCCTCCGCATCCCGCAGCGGGGCGACAAGAAGGACCTGATGATCACGGTCCAGCGCAACGCCCAGCAGGCGCTGGGGCTCCACAAGACCAAGCGCGCGTCGGACCTCACGACACGCTCCCGCGCCCTGGAGGAGATCGCCGAGGCGCTCGGCCTCGACACCGCGCCGCTGCGCGTCGAGTGTTTCGACATCTCGCACCTCCAGGGCGACGACGTCGTCGCGTCGATGGTGGTCTTCGAGGACGGCCTCGCGCGCAAGAGCGAATACCGCCGCTTCCAGATCAAGGGCTTCGAGGGCCAGGACGACGTCCGCTCGATGCACGAGGTCATCGGGCGCCGCTTCAAGCGCTACCTGCAGGAGAAGGAGCGGACGGGGGAGTGGGACGAGACCCCGGCGCCCACGGGCCCCGTACCGGCCCCGGCACCCGCGGCGCCCGAGGCCGGCGGGGAACCCGCAGCCGCGGTGGCCGCCACTTCTCTTCGCGAGGAGTCACGGGAGGAGACCCGCGAGGACTCCCACGAGGAGACCCGGGAGGAGTCCCGCGAGGAGCCCCGGGAGGAGTCCCGCGAGGACGACGGCCGCCCCAAGCGGTTCGCCTACCCGCCGCAGCTCGTCGTCGTCGACGGCGGGCAGCCGCAGGTCGCCGCCGCCAAGCGGGCCCTGGACGAGCTGGGCATCGACGACATCGCCGTCTGCGGCCTCGCCAAGCGCCTCGAAGAGGTCTGGCTGCCCGACGACGACGACCCGGTGGTCCTGCCCCGCTCCAGCGAGGGCCTCTACCTCCTCCAGCGCATCCGGGACGAGGCCCACCGCTTCGCCATCACCTACCAGCGTGCCAAGCGGGCCAAGCGGATCCGCAGCAGCCCCCTGGACGACGTCCCCGGGCTCGGCGAGACCCGCAAGCAGGCGCTGATCAAGCATTTCGGCTCCGTGAAGAAGCTGAGGCAGGCGACAATCGACGAGATCTGTGAGGTGCCGGGCATAGGGCGCAGGACCGCGGAATCGGTGGCCGCCGCCTTCGCCGCGGCCGCCCCGGCCGCGCCCGCCGTGAACACCGCCACAGGAGAGATCATCGAAGAGGACGACGGGGGCAGCAGGACATGACCGAACAGACGCACGAACCCAGCAGCGAACGCGGCCGAGTAGACGGAGCAGCACACGTGAGTACGGGAAGCACCACGGAGAAGGCCGAGGCCACCCCGCCCGCCATCCCCGAGCTGGTGATCATCTCCGGGATGTCCGGCGCCGGGCGCAGCACCGCCGCCAAGTGTCTGGAGGACCTCGGCTGGTTCGTCGTGGACAACCTGCCGCCCGCACTGATCCCCACCATGGTGGAGCTCGGCGCCCGCTCCCAGGGCAACGTCGCCCGGATCGCCGTCGTCGTCGACGTACGCGGCCGGCGCTTCTTCGACAACCTCAGGGAGTCCCTCGCGGACCTGGCGGCCAAGCACGTCACCCGGCGGATCGTCTTCCTGGAGTCCTCCGACGACGCCCTCGTACGCCGTTTCGAATCGGTCCGCCGTCCCCACCCGCTCCAGGGCGACGGCCGGATCGTCGACGGCATCGCGGCCGAGCGTGACCTGCTGCGCGAGCTGCGGGGCGACGCCGACCTGGTCATCGACACCTCCAGCCTCAACGTGCACGAGCTGCGGGCCAAGATGGACGCCCAGTTCGCCGGCGACGAGGAGCCGGAGCTGCGGGCGACGGTGATGTCCTTCGGCTTCAAGTACGGGCTGCCGGTCGACGCCGACCTCGTCGTCGACTGCCGCTTCCTGCCCAACCCGCACTGGGTCCCGGAGCTCCGCCCCTTCACGGGACTCAACGAGGAGGTGTCCGACTACGTCTTCGACCAGCCGGGCGCCAAGGAGTTCCTCAACCAGTACACGGAGCTGCTCCAGCTGATCGCCGCCGGTTACCGCCGTGAGGGCAAGCGGTACGTCACCATCGCCGTCGGCTGCACGGGTGGCAAGCACCGCTCCGTCGCGATGTCGGAGAAGCTGGCCGCCCGACTGGCCACCGAAGGGATCGAGACCGTCCTCGTCCACCGGGACATGGGGCGCGAGTGACCAGTCGCCATCTGCGCCAGCGCCGGCTGAGCAGGGCCACGGCCGCGCTCTCCGGGCGCAAGCGCGGCGCACAGCCCAAGGTCGTCGCCCTCGGCGGCGGCATGGGCCTGTCCGCCTCGCTCACGGCGCTGCGCCGGATCACCGGCGACCTCACCGCCGTGGTCACCGTCGCCGACGACGGCGGCTCCAGCGGCCGTCTCCGGGAGGAGCTCGGAGTCCTCCCGCCGGGCGACCTGCGCAAGGCGCTCGCCGCGCTGTGCGGGGACGACGAATGGGGCCAGACCTGGGCCCGGGTCATCCAGCACCGCTTCGAGTCCAAGGGCGACCTGCACGAGCACGCGGTGGGCAATCTGCTCATCGTCGCCCTCTGGGAGCAGCTGGGCGACCACGTCCAGGCCCTGGACCTGGTCGGCAAGCTGCTCGGGGCGCACGGCAGGGTGCTGCCGATGTCCGCCGTCCCCCTGGAGCTCCAGGCGCTCGTGCGGGGGCACGATCCGGAGCGCCCCGAGGACGTCGTCACCGTGCGGGGGCAGGCGACGGTGGCGCTGACCCCCGGTGAGGTGCAGTCCGTCCACGTCGTCCCGGCCGATCCGCCGGCGGTCCCCGAAGCGGTGGCCGCGGTGCTCGACGCCGACTGGGTGGTGCTCGGTCCGGGGTCGTGGTTCTCCTCGGTGATTCCGCACCTGCTGGTGCCCGAACTGCTCGACGCGCTCGTGACCACGAAGGCCCGTAAGGTCCTCTCGCTGAACCTCGCACCACAGCCCGGTGAAACAGAAGGCTTCTCACCGCAGCGTCATTTGGAGGTTTTGGGACGACACGCCCCTAAACTCGCCATGGACGTGGTGCTGGCCGACGAGGCCGCCGTGCCCGACCGCGAGTCCCTCGCCGACGCCGCACAGCGGCTCGGAGCCGCGGTCGAGCTGGCCCCCGTGGCCTCACCCGACGGCGATCCGATTCATGATCCGGAGCTGTTGGCCGCCGCGTACGACCGTATTTTTCGGATGCATGGAAGGATCGGCCCATGGCGATGACGCCAGCGGTGAAGGACGAAGTCTCTCGGCTTCCCGTGACCCGGACCTGCTGCAGAAAGGCAGAGGTCTCGGCGATTCTTCGGTTCGCGGGCGGGCTGCACCTGGTGAGCGGCCGGATCGTGATCGAGGCCGAGCTGGACACGGCGATGGCCGCCCGACGGCTCAAGCGGGACATCCTCGAGATCTTCGGGCACAGCTCGGAGCTGATCGTGATGGCTCCCGGCGGCCTGCGCCGGGGCTCACGCTACGTCGTACGGGTGGTGGCCGGCGGCGATCAGCTGGCGCGCCAGACCGGCCTGGTGGACGGCCGCGGCCGCCCCATCCGCGGCCTGCCCCCGCAGGTGGTCTCGGGGGCCACCTGCGACGCGGAGGCCGCCTGGAGGGGCGCCTTCCTGGCGCACGGCTCGCTCACCGAGCCCGGCCGCTCCTCCTCGCTGGAGGTGACCTGCCCGGGACCGGAGGCCGCTCTCGCCCTCGTCGGTGCCGCCCGCAGGCTCTCCATCGCGGCCAAGGCCCGGGAGGTGCGCGGGGTCGACCGTGTCGTCGTCCGCGACGGCGATGCCATCGGTGCCCTGCTGACCCGCCTCGGTGCCCATGAGTCGGTGCTGGCGTGGGAGGAGCGCCGGATGCGGCGCGAGGTCCGCGCGACGGCCAACCGGCTCGCCAACTTCGACGACGCCAACCTCCGCCGCTCCGCCCGTGCCGCGGTGGCGGCGGGCGCCCGGGTGGGCCGCGCGCTGGAGATCCTGGGCGAGGAGGTTCCGGAGCACCTCGCGGCCGCCGGGCGGCTGCGCATGGAGCACAAGCAGGCCTCCCTGGAGGAGCTGGGAGCGCTCGCCGACCCGCCGCTGACCAAGGACGCGGTCGCGGGCAGGATCAGACGCCTGCTGGCGATGGCCGACAAGCGGGCCCAGGACCTGGGCATCCCCGGCACGGAGGCGACCCTCAGCGAGGAGCTGGCCGACGGCCTCGTGGGCTGAGAACCGCAGGAGAGCCCCGGCCGCGCCTTCCGGCGCGGCCGGGGCTCCGCTGTGGGACCGGGGCTCCGGAAGGCGGCCGACGACGGAATTTTTCGCGCCAGGCGGCGTCGTCCATTCCTCGAATTGCGCGCCGCGTGTTTTCGGAATAGTTCGAGTGCGACCCCGCACGAATGAGCGGTCCGGGCTTCCGTAGTTCCACGCCCGTGCCACCCCCGGAATACGCGGACGGCCTGGCATTTTCATCGATTGAGTGCCGCTCCGCACAATTGAGCGCAGCTTCCCGCGATGTCCTGCGTAAGGCTGTCGTGAGTCCGCCGCGGGTGGAGTCCGCCGGATCCGTCCATGGCCGGAACCGTGAGGGCTGAGTCCGCGTCAGTGACTCCCGGTGACGCCGCCCCGGTGCGAGCCGCGCGCCGCCCCCTTTCCCGCAAGGGGAGCGGTTCCGGAGCGTGTTGACGCTTGGTGGCCGTGGGATGTGCGGTCGGCGTCCCGGCCGTACGTCCCGGCCGGAATCCCCTGCTCCTACTCGGGAGTAAGGAGATCCCCGTTCGTACCGCGCCTCTCGATGTCACTCCGGAGGCTTCGGAGAGGTAGGGTCGGAGGCGGTCGGGGACATCCCTAATAAAACTCGCCGGCATCGAAACCGGCGTTCCTAACGAGGAGATCGGTTCGTGACGATCCGCGTAGGCATCAACGGCTTTGGCCGCATCGGTCGTAACTACTTCCGCGCGCTGCTGGAGCAGGGTGCGGACATCGAGATCGTGGCTGTCAACGACCTGGGTGACACTGCGACCACGGCTCACCTGCTGAAGTACGACACCATTCTGGGTCGTCTCAAGGCAGAGGTCAGCCACACCGCCGACACCATCACCGTCGACGGTCACACCATCAAGGTGCTCTCCGAGCGCAACCCGGCCGACATCCCCTGGGGTGAGCTGGGCGTCGACATCGTCATCGAGTCGACCGGCATCTTCACCAAGAAGGCCGACGCCGCGAAGCACATCGCCGGTGGCGCCAAGAAGGTCCTCATCTCGGCTCCGGCCAAGGACGAGGACATCACCATCGTGATGGGCGTCAACCAGGACAAGTACGACGCGGCCAACCACCACGTCATCTCCAACGCCTCCTGCACCACCAACTGTGTGGCGCCGATGGCCAAGGTTCTCGACGAGAACTTCGGCATCGTCAAGGGCCTGATGACGACGGTCCACGCGTACACGAACGACCAGCGCATCCTGGACTTCCCGCACTCGGACCTGCGCCGCGCCCGCGCCGCCGCCGAGAACATCATCCCGACCACGACGGGCGCCGCCAAGGCGACCGCCCTGGTCCTCCCGCAGCTCAAGGGCAAGCTCGACGGCATCGCGATGCGCGTCCCGGTCCCGACCGGCTCCGCCACCGACCTCGTCGTGACGCTGCAGCGCGAGGTCACCAAGGACGAGGTCAACGCCGCGTTCAAGAAGGCGTCCGACGACGGCGACCTCAAGGGCTTCCTGACGTACACCGAGGACCCGATCGTGTCCTCGGACATCGTCGGCGACCCGTCGTCCTGCACCTTCGACTCCTCCCTGACCATGGTCCAGGAGGGCAACTCGGTGAAGATCCTCGGCTGGTACGACAACGAGTGGGGTTACTCCAACCGCCTCGTCGACCTGACCGTCTTCGTCGGCGGCCAGCTCTGATCCTAGGATCGGCAGGCATCCAGGTGTGATGTGAGGGGCTCGGACGGCGCGACGCGGCGCCGTTCGAGCCCCCTCGCATGCTCATCCGTCCTTCCAAGGAGTATGGGAACAGATGAAGACGATCGACGAACTTCTCGCCGAAGGGGTCGCGGGCAAGCGGGTATTCGTCCGCGCCGACCTCAACGTGCCGCTGGACGGCACCACGATCACCGACGACGGCCGCATCCGCGCCGTACAGCCGACGGTCGCCCGGCTCGCCGACGCCGGCGCGCGGGTCATCGTCGCCTCGCACCTCGGCCGTCCCAAGGGGGCCCCGGACCCGGCCTTCTCGCTGGCCCCGGCCGCCGCCCGCCTGGGTGAACTGCTCGGCAGCGAGGTCGCCTTCGCGACCGACACCGTCGGCGAGTCCGCCCGCGCCACGGTCGCCGGCCTCACCGACGGCCAGGTCGCCGTCATCGAGAACCTCCGCTTCAACGCCGGTGAGACGTCGAAGGACGACGCCGAGCGCGGCGCCTTCGCCGACCGGCTCGCCGAGCTCGCCGACGTGTACGTGGGCGACGGCTTCGGCGCCGTCCACCGCAAGCACGCCTCGGTCTTCGACCTCCCGGCCCGGCTCCCGCACGCGGCCGGCGGCCTGATCGCCACCGAGGTCGGTGTCCTCAAGAAGCTCACCGAGGACGTCGCTCGCCCGTACGCCGTGGTCCTCGGCGGCGCCAAGGTCTCCGACAAGCTCGGGGTCATCGACCACCTGCTGGAGAAGGCCGACCGCATCCTGATCGGCGGCGGCATGGCGTACACCTTCCTCAAGGCCAAGGGCCACGAGGTGGGCACCTCCCTGCTCCAGGAGGACCAGGTCCCGGCCGTCCAGGGTTACCTCAAGCGGGCCGAGGAGCTCGGTGTGGAGTTCGTGCTCCCCGTCGACGTCCTCGTCGCGGGCGAGTTCCCGGACCTGAAGACCAAGGCCCCGGCCCACCCCACCACGGTCGCCGCCGACGCCATCCCGGCCGACCAGGAGGGTCTGGACATCGGGCCCGAGACCCGCAAGCTGTACGCAGCGAAGCTCGCCGACGCGGCCACCGTCTTCTGGAACGGCCCGATGGGCGTCTTCGAGCACCCCGACTACGCCGAGGGCACCAAGGCGGTCGCCCAGGCCCTCGTCGACTCCCAGGCCTTCAGCGTCGTCGGAGGCGGGGACTCCGCCGCCGCCGTCCGCATCCTGGGCTTCGACGAGAACGCATTCGGCCACATCTCGACCGGTGGCGGCGCCAGCCTCGAATACCTCGAGGGCAAGACGCTTCCCGGACTCGCCGCACTGGAGGACTGACCCTCAATGACTGCTCCCGCACAAGGCCGTACCCCGCTCATGGCGGGCAACTGGAAGATGAACCTCAACCACCTCGAGGCCATCGCACACGTCCAGAAGCTCGCTTTCGCCCTGGCCGACAAGGACTACGACGCGGTCGAGGTCGCCGTCCTGCCGCCCTTCACCGACCTGCGGTCCGTGCAGACGCTGGTCGACGGCGACAAGCTGAAGATCAAGTACGGCGCCCAGGACATCTCGGCGCAGGACTCCGGCGCGTACACCGGTGAGATCTCCGGCCCGATGCTCGCCAAGCTGAAGTGCACCTTCGTCGCCGTCGGTCACAGCGAGCGCCGCCAGTACCACGGCGAGAACGACGAGATCTGCAACGCCAAGGTGAAGGCCGCGTACAAGCACGGTCTGACCCCGATCCTCTGCGTCGGCGAGGGGCTGGACATCCGCAAGGCCGGTGACCAGGTCTCCTACACGCTGGCGCAGCTCGACGGCGCGCTGAAGGACATCCCGGCCGAGCAGGCCGAGTCCATCGTGATCGCCTACGAGCCGGTCTGGGCCATCGGCACGGGCGAGGTCGCGACCCCCGAGGACGCCCAGGAGGTCTGCGGCGCGATCCGCCGCCGGCTCGCCGAGCTCTACTCGCAGGAGCTGGCCGACGCCGTCCGCATCCAGTACGGCGGCTCGGTGAAGTCCGGCAACGTCGCGGCCATCATGGCGCAGCCCGACGTGGACGGCGCCCTGATCGGCGGCGCCGCGCTGGACGCCGACGAGTTCGTCAAGATCGTCCGCTTCCGCGACCAGTAAGATCGTCCGCTTCCGCGACCGGTGAGTATGCGGTGGCGCCGATCCGTCGTACCCTTGCGGGGGCCAGGGGGGTGTACCCCCGGGCCCCCGCTGTTCGTACATGCAGTCCTAGGAATTCCGGAAAGTAGGGACCAGCCGTGGTTTTGGCGTTCGAGATCGCCCTGATCGTCTTCAGCCTGCTGCTGATGCTGCTGGTGCTGATGCACAAGGGAAAGGGCGGCGGCCTGTCCGACATGTTCGGTGGCGGGATGCAGTCCTCCGTCGGCGGCTCGTCGGTCGCCGAGCGGAACCTCGACCGCATCACCGTCGTGGTCGGTCTGGGCTGGTTCGCGTGCATCGTCGTCCTGGCTCTGCTCATCAAGCTGGACAGCTGACCCCGCGTCCGCGAATCCCGGTGAGGGTGTAACTCCTTTCACTGGACGCGCGTTGGGCCTTACGTAGACTGGGGCATCTTCGAGCACCATCACGCAGGGAGTTACGACCGTGGCAAGTGGCAACGCGATCCGGGGAAGCCGGGTCGGAGCGGGGCCGATGGGGGAGGCCGAGCGAGGCGAGTCCGCGCCGCGCCTCCGCATCTCCTTCTGGTGCTCGAACGGGCACGAGACGCAGCCGAGCTTCGCCCATGACGCGCAGGTACCGGAGACCTGGGACTGCCCGCGCTGCGGCTTCCCGGCCGGACAGGACAAGGACAGCCCGCCGGCTCCGCCCCGCACCGAGCCGTACAAGACCCACCTGGCGTACGTGCGCGAGCGGCGCAGCGACGCGGACGGCGAAGCGATCCTCGCCGAAGCCCTCGCGAAGCTCCGCGGCGAGATCTAGACGTTGTTCACCGGCCGGTCACCCCCTGGGTGCCCGGCCGGAATCCGTATGCCCCCTCGTAGCCCGCCGTTGCCCCGACGCACCCTCCAGATCAATTAGGTTGGAGGGGCAGCGGGGAAGGTTGCAGGTACGAGAAGAAGTGGGCGATTTCCGGGATGAACGCACAAAGCCGAACCAAGCTGAACCAGACGCCCGAGTGGGCGGCTCTCGGCAAGCACCGTGAGGAGTTCGGCGACACCCATCTGCGCCGGCTGTTCGCCGACGCGCCGGACCGGGGGACGGCGTACACCCTGCGGGTCGGCGACCTCCACATCGACTACTCCAAGCACCTGGTCACCGACGAGACCCTGCGTCTGCTGCGTGACCTCGCGGCCGCGACGGGAGTGGCCGGCCTGCGGGACGCGATGTTCCGCGGCGAGAAGATCAACACCACCGAGGACCGCGCCGTCCTGCACACCGCGCTGCGCGCCCCGCGCGACGCCGTGATCGAGGTCGACGGCGAGAACGTCGTGCCGGCCGTGCACGCCGTCCTGGACAAGATGGCGTCCTTCGCCGACCGGGTCAGGGCCGGGGAGTGGACCGGGCACACCGGCAAGCCGGTCAAGAACATCGTGAACATCGGCATCGGCGGCTCCGACCTCGGACCGGCCATGGCCTACGAGGTGCTGCGCTCCTTCACGGACCGCTCGCTCACCGTCCGCTTCGTGTCCAACGTCGACGGCGCCGACCTCCACGAGGCCGTCCACGACCTGGACCCGGCCGAGACGCTGTTCATCGTCGCGTCCAAGACCTTCACGACGATCGAGACCATCACCAACGCCACGTCCGCCCGCGACTGGCTCCTCACCGGGCTGAGGGCGGGTCAGGAGGCTGTCGCCAAGCACTTCGTGGCGCTCTCGACCAACGCCGACAAGGTCACGGACTTCGGCATCGACACGGCCAACATGTTCGAGTTCTGGGACTGGGTCGGCGGCCGTTACTCCTACGACTCGGCGATCGGTCTCTCGCTGATGATCGCCATCGGACCCGAGCGCTTCCGCGAGATGCTCGACGGCTTCCACCTCGTCGACGAGCACTTCCGCACCGCCCCCGCCGAGGAGAACGCCCCGCTGCTGCTCGGCCTGCTCGGCGTCTGGTACGGCAACTTCTTCGACGCCCAGTCCCACGCGGTCCTGCCCTACAGCCACTACCTGTCCAAGTTCACCGCCTACTTGCAGCAGCTGGACATGGAGTCCAACGGCAAGTCCGTGGACCGCGACGGCAATCCGGTCGAGTGGGAGACGGGCCCGGTCGTCTGGGGCACCCCCGGCACCAACGGGCAGCACGCCTACTACCAGTTGATCCACCAGGGCACCAAGGTCATCCCGGCCGACTTCATCGGCTTCGCCGCGCCGGTCCAGGACCTGCTGCCCGGACTGATCGCCCAGCACGACCTGCTGATGGCCAACTTCTTCGCGCAGACCCAGGCCCTCGCCTTCGGCAAGACGCCCGACGAGGTCCGCGCGGAAGGCGTCGCGGAGGAGCTCGTGCCGCACAAGACGTTCCTCGGCAACCACCCGACGACCACGATCCTCGCCGACCGGCTCACCCCCTCGGTGCTCGGCCAGCTCATCGCGCTGTACGAGCACAAGGTCTTCGTGCAGGGCGCCGTCTGGAACATCGACTCCTTCGACCAGTGGGGCGTCGAGCTGGGCAAGGTCCTGGCCAAGAAGATCGAGCCGGTCCTGACCGAGGGCACCGGAGGGGACCAGCTGGACAGCTCCACCGCCGCGCTCGTCTCGACGTACCGGTCGCTGCGGGGCCGCTGAGCGATGACCACGGGGGAGGGGACGATACGGCTGCGGACGCCGCGCAACGCGCCGGCCCGCGGGGCCGTCGGCTGGTGGCGGGCCCGGTGTCTGCTGCTGACGGCGGTACCGGTGGTGGTCCTGGGTCCGCTGGGGGCGTTCCTCGCTCCCGCCAGGTTCTGGCTGCTGACCGCGGCCGTCGCGTCGGCGGCCGTCGGGCTGCTGTGCGCCGTCCTCCTCCCCCTCTGGTGGTTCCGCACCCACCGCTGGGAGGTCACCGAGGAGGCGGTCTACGTGAGCACCGGCGTCCTCCTGCGGGAGTGGCGGATCGCGCCGATGTCCCGCATCCAGACCGTCGACACCGTGCGCGGACCCCTGGAACAGCTCTTCGGACTGGCCACGGTCACCGTCACCACCGCCTCCGCCAAGGGAGCCGTACGGATCGGGGGACTGGCCCACGGGACGGCCGCGGAGCTCGCGGAGCGGCTGACCCGCATCACCCAGGACACCCCCGGGGACGCCACGTGAGCACCGCCGCCGACAGCGGCCCCGGCTGGCGGCGGCTCCATCCCCGCACGGTCCTGGTCACCGCGCTGGTCATGGCGGGGGTCGCGGCGAGCGCCGCCGTGCCGGTCACGGTGGCCCTGGCCGCCCCGGTCGGGTACGCGAGGGCGGTCGGCTGGGTGCTGGCCGGAGCGGCCCTCCTGATCGGCTGCGCGGCCGGCGGTGACTACGTGCGGTGGCGGCGCACCCGCTACCGCATCGGCGCCGAGCGCGTCGATCTGCACAGCGGGCTCCTCCTGGTGAAGCGCCGTTCGCTGTCCCGCGAGCGGATCCGGAGCGTCGACCTCACCGCGCACCTCCTGCTGCGGCTCCTGGGGCTGGTCACCGTCCGCATCGGCACCGGCGAGCACACCGGCGGCGACTCCGCCCTTGAGCTCGACCCCGTCTCCCGGGCGGAGGGCGAACGGCTGCGCCGGGACCTCCTCGACCGGGGCGCCACGACGGCCCCGGGGACGCACCGCGAGGGCGAGCTGGCCACCCTCGACCCCCGCTGGATCCGGTACGCACCGGTCTCCTTCGTCGCGCCCGCGCTCGCCGGCGCGGCGGTCGGCGGGGTGATGCAGATCAGCGACTGGGTCGGTGCGCAGGGCGAGGTCATCGACTGGGTCACCGACCGCTTCCGGGACACCCCGCTGGTCTGGGCGATCACCGTCCTCGTCCTGGCCGCACTGGTCGCCGGTGTCGTCGGCGCCCTCGGGCTCTGGATCGAGATGTGGTGGAACTACCGCCTGGAACGCGAACCGGGCGGCACCCTGCGGGTCAGGCGCGGCCTCCTCACCGCGCGCTCCCTCTCCGTCGAGGAGCGGCGGTTGAGGGGTGTGGACCTGGTCGAGCCGCTCGGCGTCCGGCTGCTGGGCGCCGCCCGGGTGGACGCCATCACGACCGGGCTCGCCAAGGACGAGGAGTCGCGGGGCGCCGAGCACGACACGCTGCTGCCGGTCGCTCCCCGGGCGCTGGCCGACACGATCGCCGCAGAGGTGCTGCGGGAGAGCGCCACCCCGACCGGCGCGCCCCTGACGGCCCATCCCCGCGCGGCCCGGGGCCGGCGGCTGCGCCGCGCCCTCGTCGTGACGCTGGTGCCCGTGCTGGTCCAGGCGGTCCTCGGCGTCCTGCTCACACCCGTGCTGCTGTGGACGGCGTCCGCCTGCGCGGTGGTGGCCGTGCCCGTCGGGGTGCTCCTGGCCCTCGACGCGTACCGCTCGCTGGGGCACACCCTCAGCGGCGGCTACCTGGTGACCCGCTCCGGCAGCGTCCGGCGCTCCACGGCGGCCCTGCGACGGACAGGTGTGATCGGCTGGACGGTGAAGCAGTCCTTCTTCCAGCGGAGGGCCGGGCTGCTGAGCGTCACCGCCACGACGGCCGCGGGAGCCGGCGCCTACACGGCCCACGACACGGACGCCTCCGAAGGGCTCGCCTTCGCCTCCGACGCCGTCCCGGGGCTGCTGGAGCCCTTCCTGGAGCGCGGCTGAGGGTGCCGCGGGGCCGCGGTCACCGGGCGAGCGTGGTGGTCGCCCATGCCCTCGATCCCGCGACGGCACGGGAGCCCGGCTGCGGCCACGCGTCCGCCGTGCCCGGCCGGGCGGCCGGGCACGGCGGACCTCCGCCGGCCTCCCGGCGGGCGGTGACCTCCACGGCCTCCCGGCCGGCGGCCCGCCGCGGCCACGGCGAAAGGCCCGGCCCCGCTCCGAGGAGCGGGGCCGGGCCCCTGCGGTACCGCGTTACGCCGAGGCGGGCGGATACAGCGCGCGCGGCAGCTTCGACGCTGCCGCCGCGTCCAGCAGCCAGAGCGTGCGGCTGCGGCCGTACGCTCCCGCCGCCGGGGCCTGGATCTCCCCGGCACCCGACAGCGCGATCTCCGCCGCCTCCGCCTTGTCCTCACCCGCGGCCAGAAGCCACACCTCACGTGCCGCCCGGATGGCCGGCAGCGTGAGCGAGACACGGGTGGGCGGCGGCTTGGGAGCACCGTGCACACCGACGACGGTGCGCTCGGTCTCCCGCACCGCGGGCAGTTCGGGGAAGAGCGACGCGACGTGCGTGTCCGGGCCGACGCCCAGCATCAGCACGTCGAACGCCGGTACGGGCCCGTGGTCCTCCGGGCCCGCGGCGGCGGCCAGCTCCGCCGCGTACCCCGCGGCGGCGGCGTCGGCGTCGCCGCCGTACGGCCCGTCCGACGCCGGCATCGCGTGGACCCGGGAGGGGTCCAGCGCCACCTTGTCCAGCAGGGCCTCGCGGGCCTGCGTGACGTTGCGCTCCGGGTCGCCCTCGGGCAGGAAACGCTCGTCGCCCCACCACAGATCGAGCCGCGACCAGTCGATGGCGTCCCGCGCGGGCGACCCGGCGAGCGCGGCCAGCAGGCCGTTGCCGTTGCGCCCGCCGGTGAGGACCACCGAGGCGGAGCCCCGGGCGGCCTGGGCGTCCACGATCTTCGTGATCAGCCTGGCCGCCGCGGCCTGGGCCATCAGCTCCTTGTCGCGGTGCACGACGAGCTGCGGAGCGCTCACTTCGACGCCGCCTTCTTGGCAGCCGCCTTCTTCGCGGCAGGGGCGGCGGAACCCGTGGGCTCCTGCCGCTTCTGCCCCGAACCCGCACCCACGGAGGACGCCTCCGTGGGTCCGCCGAGGCGCTCCACGCCGAACTTCACCGTGGCCTCGTAGATGTTGTCCGGGTCCAGGCGGCGCAGCTCCTCCGCGAGGAGCTCGGCGGTCTCCCGCCGCTTGAGCGCGACCGCGCGGTCCGGCTGGCCGGCCATGCAGAGCGTCGCCAGGGAACCGTCGGGACGGTCCAGGACGATCACGCCGTTCCTGGTCTCCAGCCGCACCGCCGTCAGGCCGGGGCCACCGGAGAGGGTGCGCTCGACCGGGACGCCGAGCCGGTCCGCGAGCCACATGGCCAGCAGCTCGCAGCTCGGGTTGTCGGACTCGCCCTCGACCGTCGCCGAGACGACCTGCGCGGGCTGCTGGTCGAGCGCCGCCGCCAGCATCGAGCGCCACGGCGTGATGCGGGTCCAGGCCAGGTCCGTGTCGCCGGGCCGGTACGTCGCCGCGCGCACCGACAGCTCGTCGAGCGGGTGCTCGGCGGAGTAGGTGTCGGTGATGCGGCGCTGGGCGAGCGCGCCCAGCGGGTCCTTGGCCGGGTCCGCCGGAGCGTCCTCGGGCCACCACGCCACCACCGGGGCGTCCGGCAGCAACAGCGGCAGGACGACGGACTGGGCGTGGTTGGCCAGCTCGCCGTGCAGACGCAGGACGACGGTCTCGCCCGAGCCGGCGTCGGAGCCGACCCGGATCTCGGCGTCGAGCCGGGCGTCGCGGCGCGCCCGCGGCGAACGGCTGACCCTCTTGATCACCACGATGATCCGCGAGGGGTGCTCGCGCGAGGAGTCGTTCGCCGCCTTGAGGGCGTCGTACGCGTTCTCCTCGTCCGTGACGATCACCAGGGTGAGCACCATGCCGACGGCGGGGGAGCCGATGTCACGGCGGGCCGAGATGAGGGCCTGGTTGATCTTGCTGGACGTGGTTTCCGTGAGATCGATCTTCATGGCCGGCGCCAGCTCCGTCCGTCGCGTGCGAGCATCTCGTCGGCCTCGGCCGGGCCCCACGTACCGGCCGCGTACTGGGCGGGCTTGCCGTGCTTGTCCCAGTACTCCTCGATCGGGTCGAGGATGTTCCAGGAGAGCTCGACCTCCTGGTGGCGCGGGAAGAGGTTGGCGTCGCCGAGCAGCACGTCGAGGATGAGCCGCTCGTACGCCTCCGGGCTGGACTCCGTGAAGGACTCGCCGTAGGCGAAGTCCATCGTGACGTCCCGTACCTCCATGGAGGTACCGGGCACCTTGGAGCCGAACCGGACCGTGACCCCCTCGTCCGGCTGCACGCGGATGACCAGGGCGTTGCCGCCGAGCTCCTCCGTCGCGCCGACTTCGAAGGGCAGGTAGGGGGCGCGCTTGAAGACGACCGCGATCTCCGTGACCCGGCGGCCGAGGCGCTTGCCGGTGCGGAGGTAGAACGGCACGCCCGCCCAGCGGCGGTTGTTGATCGTCAGCTTGATCGCGGCGAAGGTGTCGGTCTTCGACTTGGGGTCGATGCCGTCCTCCTCCAGATAGCCGAGCGCTTCCTCGCCGCCCTGCCAGGCGTGCGCGTACTGGCCGCGCACCGTGTGCTTGCCCAGGTCCTCGGGCAGCTCCACCGCCGTGAGCACCTTCAGCTTCTCGGCGACCAGGGCCTTGGGGTGGAAGGAGCCGGGCTCCTCCATCGCCGTCAGCGCCAGGAGCTGGAGCAGGTGGTTCTGGATGACGTCACGGGCGGCGCCGATGCCGTCGTAGTAGCCGGCCCGGCCGCCGATGCCGATGTCCTCGGCCATCGTGATCTGGACGTGGTCGACGTACGACCTGTTCCAGATCGGCTCCCACATCGTGTTGGCGAAGCGGAGCGCCAGGATGTTCTGGACCGTCTCCTTGCCGAGGTAGTGGTCGATACGGAAGACCTCGTTCGGCGGGAAGACGTCGTGCACGAGCTGGTTCAGCTCCTGCGCGCTCTCCAGGTCGTGACCGAACGGCTTCTCGATGACGGCCCGTCGCCAGCTGCCTTCCTTCTGGTCGGCCAGTCCGTGCTTCTTCAGCTGCTGGACGACCTTGGGGAAGAACTTCGGCGGCACGGACAGGTAGAAGGCGAAGTTGCCGCCCGTGCCCTGCGCCTTGTCGAGCTCCTCGATCGTGGCCCTGAGGGTCTCGAACGCGAGGTCGTCGTCGAAGTTGCCCTGGACGAAGCGCATGCCCTGGCTGAGCTGCTGCCAGACCTCTTCGCGGAACGGGGTGCGGGAATGCTCTTTGACGGCGTCGTGGACGACCTGGGCGAAGTCCTCGTCCTCCCAGTCGCGGCGCGCGAAGCCGATGAGCGAGAAGCCCGGTGGCAGCAGGCCGCGGTTGGCCAGGTCGTAGACGGCGGGCATCAGCTTTTTACGGGACAAATCGCCCGTGACGCCAAAGATCACCAGGCCCGACGGCCCCGCGATGCGCGGGAGCCGTCGGTCCTGGGCGTCACGGAGCGGGTTGGCTCCGGGAACACCAGACAAGGTGGTCAGCCCTCCGAAGGAGCGAGGCGCTCGAGTTCGGCCTCGGTGGAGTTGAGCAGGTCGTTCCAGGCGGACTCGAACTTCTCGACGCCCTCGTCCTCCAGTACCTGGACGACGTCGTCGTAGCTGACCCCGAGCTTCTTGATCGCGTCGAGGTCGGCGCGGGCCTGGTCGTAACGGCCCCCGACGGTGTTGCCGGAGATCTCGCCGTGGTCGGCCACGGCGTCCAGCGTCGCCTCGGGCATGGTGTTGACCGTGTTCGGCGCGACGAGGTCGTCGACGTACAGGGTGTCCTTGAGGGACGGGTCCTTGACGCCGGTGGAGGCCCAGAGCGGACGCTGCTTGTTCGCGTGCGCCTTGTCCAGGGCGGCCCAGCGGTCGCCCGCGAAGACCTCCTCGTACGCCTCGTAGGCCAGACGGGCGTTGGCGAGGGCGGACTTGCCCTTCGCGGCCTTCGCCTCGTCGGTGCCGACGGCGTCCAGGCGCTTGTCGATCTCGGTGTCCACGCGGGACACGAAGAAGGACGCCACCGAGTGGATCTTGGAGAGGTCCAGGCCCGCGGCCTTCGCCTTCTCCAGGCCCGCCAGGTAGGCGTCCATGACCTCGCGGTACCGCTCCAGCGAGAAGATCAGCGTGACGTTGACGCTGATGCCCCGCCCGATGGTCTCCGTGATCGCCGGGAGGCCCGCCTTGGTCGCCGGGATCTTGATGAGCGTGTTCGGCCGGTCCACCAGCCACGCCAGCTGCTTGGCCTCGGCGACCGTGGCCAGGGTGTTGTGGGCCAGGCGCGGGTCGACCTCGATGGAGACCCGGCCGTCCTGGCCGTCCGTCGCGTCGAAGACCGGACGCAGGATGTCGGCGGCGTCACGGACGTCCGCGGTCGTGATCATGCGGATCGCCTCCTCGACCGTCACCTTGCGGGCGGCGAGGTCGGTGAGCTGCTGGTCGTAACCGTCGCCCTGGGAGATCGCCTTCTGGAAGATCGACGGGTTGGTCGTGACACCCACGACGTGGCTCTGGTCGATCAGCTCGGCGAGGTTGCCGGACGTGATCCGCTTGCGCGACAGGTCGTCCAGCCAGATCGCCACGCCCTCGTCGGAGAGGCGCTTGAGTGCGTCTGTCATGAGAATTGCATCTCCTACTAGTCGTATGTCCGCGTCAGCGCGCGGCGGCGGCGAGAGATTCCCGGGCGGCTTCCGCCACGTGCGCGGCGGTGAAGCCGAACTCGCGGAAGAGGACCTTGGCGTCGGCCGACGCACCGAAGTGCTCCAGCGAGACGATCCGGCCGGCGTCACCCACGTACCGGTGCCAGGTGAGTCCGATGCCCGCCTCGACGGCGACCCTGGCCTTCACGGACGGCGGCAGCACGCTGTCCTTGTACGCCTGGTCCTGCTCCTCGAACCACTCGACACACGGCATGGAGACCACACGGGTCGGCACACCGGCCGCCTGGAGCTCGTCGCGGGCCTCGACGGCCAGCTGGACCTCGGAGCCCGTGGCGATCAGAACGGCCTGCGCCTCGCCGCCCTCGGCGTCGAGGAGCACGTAACCGCCCTTGGCGGTGTTCTCGTTCGCCGCGTAGGTGGGCAGGCCCTGGCGGGACAGCGCCAGACCGTGCGGGGCGCTCGTGCCGAAGTCCTTCTTGCCGCGCTTGAGGATCTCGCGCCAGGCGATGACCGTCTCGTTGGCGTCGGCCGGGCGGACGACGTTCAGGCCCGGGATGGCACGCAGCGAGGCGAGGTGCTCGACCGGCTGGTGCGTCGGGCCGTCCTCGCCGAGACCGACCGAGTCGTGCGTCCACACGTACGTGACCGGGAGGTGCATCAGTGCGGAGAGACGCACGGCGTTGCGCATGTAGTCGGAGAACACCAGGAAGGTGCCGCCGTAGACGCGGGTGTTGCCGTGCAGCGCGATGCCGTTCATGGCCGCGGCCATGGAGTGCTCGCGGATGCCGAAGTGGATCGTCCGGCCGTACGGGTCGGCCTCGGGCAGCGGGTTGCCGGCCGGGAGGAACGACGACGTCTTGTCGATCGTGGTGTTGTTCGAGCCGGCGAGGTCGGCGGAGCCGCCCCACAGCTCGGGGATGACACCGCCGAGCGCCTGGAGGACCTTGCCGGACGCGGCACGCGTGGCGACGCCGTGGCCCGCCTCGAAGACGGGGAGCTCGTCCTCCCAGCCCGCCGGCAGCTCGCCCGCGGCGATCCGGTCGAAGTCGGCGGCGCGCTCCGGGTTGGCGGTGCGCCACGCGGCGAAGGTCTTCTCCCACTCGGCCTTGGCCTCACGGCCGCGGTCCAGCGCCTCACGGGTGTGCGCGATGACCTCGTCGGAGACCTCGAAGGTCTTCTCCGGGTCGAAGCCGAGGACCCGCTTGGTGGCCGCGATCTCGTCGTCGCCGAGCGCCGAGCCGTGCGCGGCCTCGGTGTTCTGGGCGTTCGGGGCGGGCCAGGCGATGATCGAGCGGGCCGCGATGAACGAGGGGCGCTCCGTCTCGGCCTTGGCGGCCAGGAGCGCGAGGTGCAGACCCTCGGGGTCCAGGTCACCGTTGGGCAGCTGGTCCACGCGCTGGACGTGCCAGCCGTAGGCCTCGTAGCGCTTGAGGGTGTCCTCGGAGACCGCGGTCTCCGTGTCGCCCTCGATCGAGATGTGGTTGTCGTCCCACAGCAGCACCAGGTTGCCGAGCTTCTGATGGCCGGCGAGCGAGGACGCCTCGGCCGAGATGCCCTCCTGGAGGCAGCCGTCACCGGCGACGACCCAGACGGTGTGGTCGAACGGGGAGGTCCCGGGGGCCGCCTGCGGGTCGAAGAGACCGCGCTCGTAGCGGGAGGCCATCGCCATGCCCACGGCGTTGGCGACACCCTGGCCGAGCGGGCCGGTCGTCGTCTCGACACCCGTGGTGTGGCCGTACTCCGGGTGGCCCGGCGTCCGGGAGCCCCAGGTGCGGAACGCCTTGAGGTCGTCCAGTTCGAGGCCGTATCCGGCGAGGTAGAGCTGGATGTACAGCGTCAGGCTGGAGTGGCCCGCGGAGAGTACGAACCGGTCGCGTCCGGTCCACTCCGCGTCCGCCGGGTCGTGGCGCATCACCTTCTGGAAGAGGGTGTACGCGGCAGGAGCGAGGCTCATCGCCGTACCCGGGTGGCCGTTTCCGACTTTCTGTACGGCGTCCGCGGCGAGGACGCGGACGGTGTCCACGGCCCGCTGGTCCAATTCGGTCCACTGGAGGTCTGTGGTGGTCGGCTTGGTGCTCACCCTGAGTCAGGGCTCCTCTCCACTGTTCGTAAACCGGTGGCTGGTTACCGCACCGGGCATTGTCGAGCCTACCCCCGTCCCAAGGCCGTACTTCTGCCCTTTCCACAGTGCGGGCGACCTGCGGAGTTCGCCTCCCGTATGAGCGCTCCCGTTCACTTCTGCGCCACCCCAACACGACCCCACCCCCGCGAAGAGCGGCGTATGCCCAACGTCTACAGTGGTCTGGTTCGCGCAAGTCTTTACCGGGCCTTCATGCCCGGAGCTTGCTGGGATTTCTCTGTCAGGGGTGTGCGTGACGGCCGTCGAGTCCCGACCCGCAGGGGTCGCCTTGACTCCGAGCCCAAGGGGCCATCGCCCGTTCGGGGCCCGCATCAAGGCATTCGTGGCTCTTACCAAGCCGCGCATCATCGAGCTGCTGCTGATCACCACCGTTCCGGTGATGTTCCTCGCCGCTCAGGGCGTGCCCGATCTTTGGCTCGTAGTGACCACCACCATCGGCGGATATCTCTCCGCGGGCGGTGCCAATGCGCTCAACATGTATATCGACCGTGACATCGACGCGCTGATGGACCGTACGTCCCAGCGTCCGCTGGTCACCGGCATGGTGAGCCCCAGGGAGTGCCTGGCCTTCGGAATCGCCCTCGCGGTGATTTCCACGGTCTTCTTCGGACTGCTCGTCAACTGGCTCTCCGCCGCACTCTCACTCGGCGCACTTCTGTTCTACGTCGTCGTCTACACGATGCTGCTGAAGCGCCGTACCTCGCAGAACATCGTCTGGGGCGGAATCGCCGGCTGCATGCCGGTGCTCATCGGCTGGTCCGCCGTGACCAATTCGATGAGCTGGGCCGCGGTCATTCTTTTTGCGGTGATCTTCTTCTGGACGCCGCCGCACTACTGGCCGCTGTCGATGAAGGTCAAGGACGACTACGCCCGCGTCGGTGTCCCGATGCTCCCCGTGGTCGCCTCCAACCGGGTGGTGGCCCGCCAGATCGTCGTCTACAGCTGGGTGATGGTCGCGGTCTCGCTGCTGCTCACCCCGCTGGGCTACACCGGCTGGTTCTACACGGCGGTGGCCCTGCTGACCGGCGGCTTCTGGCTCTGGGAGGCGCACGGCCTGCAGAACCGGGCGAAGTCCGGCGTCACCGGCGCGAAGCTCAAGGAGATGCGGCTGTTCCACTGGTCCATCACCTATGTCTCGCTCCTCTTCGTCGCCGTCGCGGTGGACCCCTTCCTGAGGTAGTCCCGCACGACCAGGAGCTCCGCCGACGGGCGGGGTACGTGGCCCACGCCACGCACCCCGCCCGTCGCCACGTCCTCTACCCGTCGGTAGCATCCTGTCCATGGCAGAGACGGCTGAGACCCAGCAGGTGGACGGCAAGCAGGCGGCGCGCGCGGAGCGCAGGGCGGCCCGGCTGGCCAAGCGGATCGGCGCCTTCGCGAAGGCGCACGGCGGCGCCGAGGGGCAGCTCGCCCACCTCGGCCAGGCAGGCACCCGCATCGTCCTCGTCGGCGAGGACGGAGGCTGGGGCGACCTGGTCGCCCCCTCGTACGCGGTCGCCGAGAGCGCCGTGGCGAAGGCCGGGATCACCGTGCACGAGGACTTCGACGGGGAGTTCGCCGCGAAGGTCCGCACCGGCCCGTACGAGTGGTCGCGGATGGCCGGTATCCAGGTCGGCGGTCCGTCCGGCAGGCGCTGAGCCTCCTCACCCGTCCGCCCCGCGGCTCCGTGCCGCGGGGCGCTTCCGTGTGTCCGGCCGCAGACCGTGCGCGGCCTCCGGCGACCCCGCTTCGGCGTACGGAACGGAGGGGACCACGATGGAGGCAGCAACAGACGCACACCAGCAGAAGGAGGGAACCCGGACGTGGAACTGCTGACCGCGCTGCGTACCCACCGGATCGTCGCCATCGTGCGCGGCGCCGACGCGGACGCCTCACTCAGGACCGTCCTCACCCTGGCCGAGGAGGGCATCGCGCTCGTCGAGGTCTCCCTGAGCGGCGAGGACGCCCCCGGCGTCATCCGCCGGGCCCGCGCCGAACTCGGCCCCGCCGCGCCGCTCGGCGCCGGCACCGTCCTGACCGCACGGGACGCGGGGACGGTCGCGGAGGCCGGCGCCGACTTCGTCGTCACCCCCGCCGTCTGCGAGGGCGTCACGGAGTCGAAGCGCCTGGGACTGCCGGTGCTCGCCGGAGTGATGACCCCCACCGACATCGTCGCCGCGCAGGGGCTCGGCGCCGACGGGTACAAGATTTTCCCGGCCGCCCAGGCGGGCGGTCCCGGCTTCCTGAAGGCACTGCGCGGACCGTTCCCCGACGCGCCGTTCGTGCCCGTCGGGGGAGTGGACGCCGAACTGGCGCGCACCTACCTGGCGCACGGCGCCACCGCCGTGGGCGTCGGATCGCCGCTGATCGGCGACGCGGCCGACGGGGGCAGCCTCGACGCGCTGCGCGAGCGGGCCCGCGCCTTCCTCGACGCCGTACGCCTCGCCCCGGACGCCGGGCGATGAGCGCCGCCACCCTCCTGCGGGGAGGTCCCGCGTGAGGCCGCCGGTGGCCTGCGTCGGGGAGACCATGGCCGCGCTGGTGCCGGATCCCGCCGCGCCGCTGGAGGAGGCGGCCGGCCTCGGCGTACGGATCGCGGGCGCCGAATCCAATGTGGCGGTGTACCTCGCGGACCACGGGGTGCCCGCGCGCTGGGTCTCCGCCCTCGGCGACGACCCGTTCGGCCGCCGGATCCGCAGCGAGGTGGCCGCGGCCGGCGTCGATGTGAGCGGGGTCCGCAACGATCCGGAGCGGCCCACCGGGCTCCTGGTCAAGGACCCCGGCCCCGACGGGACCCGGGTCCACTACTACCGTCGCGGCTCGGCGGCGTCGGCCCTGACGGCGGACGTGCTGGAGGAGGACGCCGTACGCACCGCGGGGCTCGTCCACCTCAGCGGCATCACCCCGGCCCTCTCACCGGGCTGCCGCGGGCTGGTCGCCGCGCTGCTGGAGCCGTCGCCCGCCGAGCGGTCCCGGCCGGTCAGCTTCGACGTCAACCACCGCCCGGCCCTCTGGCCGGAGGGCACCGCGCCGGCCGTGCTGCTGGACCTCGCCCGCCGGGCCGACATCACCTTCGTCGGACTGGACGAGGCCCAGGCCCTGTGGGGCGAGGAGCTGACGGACGCCGAGGCCGTGAGGGAGCTGCTGCCCGAGCCGGGCGTCCTGGTCGTCAAGGACGGCGCGACGGACGCCACCGCCTTCGACGCCACCGGGGCGCACAGGGTCCCCGCGCGCAGGGTCGACGTGGTCGAGCCGGTGGGCGCGGGCGACGCGTTCGCCGCGGGGTTCCTCGCCGGGCTGCTCCGTGGGGAGTCCACCGTCCGGGCGCTGCGGCTCGGGCACATCACCGCCGGTGCCGCGCTGGGCGTGACCGGCGACCACGGGCCGCTGCCGGACCCCGCCCGGATCGCCCGGCTGCTGGACGCGACACCGGAGGAGTGGGCGGGGGGCCGCTGAAGCCGGGCGGGGCCACCGCCCGGCAGGGGAACGGCTCAGCCGGCCGCGGTCGCGGGCTCGGGCAGTCCGGCCGTCCGGCCGGGCACCGGGCCCGCGCCGGCCGGGCGCTCGCGCAGCGACAGCAGCAGGCGCAGCACCGCGATCCACATCAGGGACGAGCCCAGCATGTGGAAGCCGACCAGGATCTCCGGTACGTCGTTGACGTACTGGACATAGCCGATGCCGCCCTGGGCCAGCAGCACGATCAGGAGGTCACGGGCGCGGCTCCGGGTGTCGGCCGGGGCGTCGACGACGCGCAGGGCGAACCACATCGCGACGGCCAGGGCGCAGACGACCCAGGCGGCGATCGCGTGCACATGGGCGGCGGCGCTCCAGTCCCAGGGCATGCGCGGTACGTCGCTGCTGTCCCCGGCGTGCTTGCCGGAGCCGGTCACGGTCGTGCCGAGCGCGATCAGGACCACGGTGGTGGCGACGATCGCCCAGGAGAGCTGCCGCACCGGCTTCGGGGCGCGCGGGCGCGGAGCGCCGTCACCCTCACCGATCCGTACCCAGGTGATGACGGTCACCGTGAGCAGGCAGTTGGCCAGCAGGAAGTGCCCGGCCACCGACCACGGGTTCAGGCCCGCCCAGACCGTGATCCCGCCGATGACGGCATTCCCCATCACGAGCCAGAACTGCGACCAGGCCAGGCGGGTGAGCCCGCGCCGGCGGGGCTTCAGGGACCGCGCCGCGATGATCGCCCAGCCGACCGCCGCGCACAGGACGTACGTCAGCATGCGGTTGCCGAACTCGATGGCGCCGTGCAGGCCCTGCTCCGGCGTGGCGAAGAGGCTGTCGTCGGTGCACTTGGGCCAGGTGTCGCAGCCCAGCCCGGAACCGGTCAGCCGGACCGCACCACCGGTGATGATGATGAAGACGCTCATCACGACCGCGGTGAGCGCGGCTCGCTTGGCCGTCTCCGCCGACGGTGTCCAGCGCTTGGCGATGTAGGAGAGGGGGGTTTCCACGCGAACCATCGTAGGCAACGGCTTGTGCAACTTTTCACGAGGGGTGGGGGCATTCCCGGATGACCCGGGACATCGGCGATGTGTCACCGCCCGCTCACTCCCAGCGGAAGAACCTCGCCGCGGCTCCCAGCCCCAGGACCGCCCAGACGGCGAGGACCGCCGCGTCGCCCCAGGGCATCGCGGCGCCGTGCTGCAGGACGTCCCTCAGCCCGCCGGAGAGCGCGGAGATCGGGAGCAGGCCCAGGACCGACTGCGCGGCGTCCGGGAACTTGTCCAGCGGCACGACGACCCCGCCGCCGACCAGCAGCAGCAGGAAGACGAGGTTGGCGGCGGCCAGCGTCGCCTCGGCCTTCAGGGTGCCGGCCATCAGCAGCCCGAGCCCGGAGAAGGCCATGGTGCCCAGCACCAGGAGCAGGAGCACGGCGAACGGATTCCCCTGCGGCGACCAGCCCAGGGCGAGGGCGATCACGGTCAGCAGGACGATCTGCAGCACCTCCGTGACCAGCACCGAGAGCGTCTTCGCCGCCATCAGGCCCCAGCGGGGCAGGGGTGAGGCGCCGAGCCGCTTGAGCACCCCGTAGCGCCGTTCGAAACCGGTCGCGATGGCCTGGCCGGTGAAGGCCGTGGACATCACCGCGAGCGCCAGCACGCCGGGGGCCAGGAAGTCGACCGGATCGCCCGTGCCCGTGTCGACGATGTCGACCGCGCTGAACAGCACGAGCAGCAGCGTCGGGATGACCACCGTCAGCAGCAGCTGCTCGCCGTTGCGCAGCAGCATCCGCGTCTCCAGCGCGGCCTGCGCGGCGATCATGCGGGGCAGCGGGGCGGCGCCGGGGCGCGGGGTGTACGTACCGGCGCTCATGCGCGCAGCTCCTTGCCGGTCAGTTCCAGGAAGACGTCCTCGAGGGTGTGCCGCTCCACCGCGATGCCGTCCGGCATCACGCCGTGCTGGGCGCACCAGGAGGTGACGGTGGCCAGCAGCTCCGGGTCGATCCGCCCGGTGATGCGGTAGGCGCCGGTGGTCAGCTCCGCCGCCTCGCTGCCGTCGGGCAGCGCCTTCAGCAGCGAGGCGAGGTCGAGGCCGGGGCGGCCGGTGAAGCGCAGGGTGTTCTCGGCGCCGCCGCGGCACAGCTGCTCCGGGCTGCCCTGGGCGATGACCCGTCCCGCGTCGATGACGGCGACGTCGTCGGCGAGCCCCTCGGCCTCGTCCATGAAGTGCGTGGTCAGGACGATCGACACCCCGTCGGCGCGCAGCTCCCGGATCAGGTCCCAGGTCGAGCGGCGCGCCTGCGGGTCGAGTCCCGCCGTCGGCTCGTCGAGGAAGACCAGCTCGGGGCGGCCGACGACGGCCATCGCCAGCGCGAGGCGCTGCTGCTGGCCGCCGGAGAGCCTGCGGTAGGTGGTGCGGCCGCAGCCGCCGAGCCCGAGGCGTTCGACGAGTGCGTCGACGTCCAGCGGGTGGGCGTGCAGTTTCGCCGTGTGGCGCAGCATCTCGTCGGCGCGGGCGCCCGGGTAGACGCCCCCGGACTGCAGCATCACGCCGATGCGGGGGCGGAGCGCCGCCGCGTCCGCGACGGGATCGAGACCGAGGACCCGCACGGTCCCGCCGTCCGGACGGCGGTATCCCTCGCAGGTCTCGATCGTGGTGGTCTTGCCGGCGCCGTTGGGTCCGAGGACCGCGGTCACCGCGCCCGCCGCGACCTCCAGATCGAGGCCGTCGACCGCGGTCTTCGTGCCGTACCGCTTGACAAGGCCCCTGGCCTGTACGACGGGCTCGCTGCTCATGGCGGGCAAGTCTAGGCTGGTGGGTGAGGGGTCCGGCGCGCCGGGTTCCCCCGCCTTTCCGGAGCCTTCCCGGCGGTCCGGCCGCGGCCCGGCCCGGACGGCGCCCACCTGCGGCGGCCTGGGTGATCGTGCTGTTTTCGCAGGTCAACTTAGGTCTGCCTAAGTGATGTAAGGCACCGTGCCCGGTCCTGGGGCGGGTTGTCACGCCCGAGGGAATTACGCAACAATGGCGTTGTGAAATACGTTGGCGAGGCTCCTCAGGAGGAACTCGCGACCGGAGAGCGCTCGACGCGCAACCGGGTCGCGCGCTCCATCCTGGACCACGGCCCGTCCACCGCCGCCGACCTCGCGCGGCGCGTCGGTCTCACCCAGGCCGCCGTGCGCCGTCACCTGGACGCGCTCGTCTCCGACGACGTGGTCGAGGCCCGCGAACAGCGGGTGTACGGGGCGCGGACCCGTGGCCGTCCGGCCAAGGTCTTCGCCCTCACCGACTGCGGCCGGGACGCGTTCGACCAGTCCTACGACAAGCTGGCCGCCGACGCCCTGCGCTGGATCGCCGAGACGGCGGGGGACGAGGCGCTCGTCGCCTTCGCCCGCGCCAGGATGGCCGCCCAGTCCGAGACGTACCGCGCGGTGATCGAGGCCGCGGACCCCGAGGCGCGCACCGAGGCCTTGGCCAAGGCCTTGTCGGCCGACGGGTACGCTGCTACGGCGCGCAGCGCGCCGGGCCCTCAGCAGGGTGAGCAGCTGTGCCAGCACCACTGCCCGGTCGCTCACGTCGCCGAGCAGTTCCCGCAGCTGTGCGAGGCGGAGACGGAATTCTTCTCCAGCCTGCTCGGGACCCATGTGCAGCGTCTCGCCACCCTCGCCCACGGTGACGGTGTGTGCACGACGTTCGTTCCGCGCAGCAGCCCCGCAGCACCACAGCCTTCACAGACCACTCATTCAGTATCTGCAAGTACGGCCGGGAGGAACCCCGCATGACGCTCCCTACGGAGACTGCCCACCCTGAGCTCGAAGGCCTGGGCACGTACGAATTCGGCTGGGCCGACTCCGACGCGGCAGGCGCGGCGGCGAAGCGCGGCCTGTCCGAAGCTGTCGTCCGCGACATCTCGGAGAAGAAGAACGAGCCGGAGTGGATGCTGAAGCTCCGCCTCAAGGGCCTCAAGCTCTTCGGCAAGAAGCCCATGCCGAACTGGGGCTCCGACCTGTCGGGCATCGACTTCGACAACATCAAGTACTTCGTGCGGTCCACGGAGAAGCAGGCGGAGTCCTGGGAGGACCTGCCCGAGGACATCAAGAACACGTACGACAAGCTCGGCATCCCCGAGGCGGAGAAGCAGCGCCTCGTCGCCGGTGTCGCCGCGCAGTACGAGTCCGAGGTCGTCTACCACCAGATCAACGAGGAGCTGGAGGCGCAGGGTGTCATCTTCATGGACACCGACACCGCGCTGAAGGAGCACCCGGAGCTCTTCAAGGAGTACTTCGGCACCGTCATCCCCGTCGGTGACAACAAGTTCGCCTCGCTGAACTCCGCCGTGTGGTCCGGCGGCTCCTTCATCTACGTGCCGAAGGGCGTGCACGTCGAGATCCCGCTCCAGGCCTACTTCCGTATCAACACGGAGAACATGGGCCAGTTCGAGCGGACGCTGATCATCGTCGACGAGGACGCCTACGTCCACTACGTCGAGGGCTGCACCGCGCCGATCTACTCCTCCGACTCGCTGCACTCCGCGGTCGTCGAGATCATCGTGAAGAAGGGCGGCCGCTGCCGCTACACGACCATCCAGAACTGGTCGAACAACGTCTACAACCTGGTCACCAAGCGGGCCGTGGCCTACGAGGGCGCGACCATGGAGTGGGTCGACGGCAACATCGGCTCCAAGGTCACCATGAAGTACCCGGCCGTCTACCTGATGGGCGAGCACGCCAAGGGCGAGACCCTGTCCATCGCCTTCGCGGGCGAGGGCCAGCACCAGGACGCCGGCGCCAAGATGGTCCACATGGCACCGAACACCTCCTCCAACATCGTCTCCAAGTCGGTGGCGCGAGGCGGCGGCCGCACCTCCTACCGCGGTCTCATCGAGATCGGCGAGGGCGCTCCGGGAGCCAAGTCCAACGTGCTGTGCGACGCGCTGCTCGTGGACACCATCTCCCGCTCCGACACCTACCCCTACGTCGACGTCCGTGAGGACGACGTGTCGATGGGGCACGAGGCGACGGTCTCCAAGGTCTCCGAGGACCAGCTCTTCTACCTGATGAGCCGCGGTATGACGGAGTTCGAGGCCATGGCGATGATCGTGCGCGGCTTCGTCGAGCCGATCGCCAAGGAGCTGCCCATGGAGTACGCCCTGGAGCTCAACCGGCTGATCGAGCTGCAGATGGAGGGCTCGGTCGGCTGACACGCCCGCCGAACCGCGTCCCCCAGAGTTCCTGACTGAGAAAGCGAGCACTACGACAGCCATGGCTGAGGCTCAGAACATCCCTGCGGGCTCCACCACCGCCGGGTCCATCGCGGTGGCGGCCGAGTCCACCGTCGCCACGCGCATGAGCGCGCCCCCGTCCTTCGACGTCGCGGACTTCCCGGTCCCGCACGGCCGCGAGGAGGAGTGGCGGTTCACGCCGCTGGAGCGCCTGCGCGGTCTGCACGACGGCACGGCCGTCGCCACCGGCGACGGCGTCAAGGTCGTCATCGAGGCGCCGTCCGGCGTCACGGTCGAGACCGTCGGCCGCGACGACGCGCGACTCGGCAGGGCCGGCACGCCGGTGGACCGGGTCGCCGCGCAGGCGTACTCGTCCTTCCAGCAGGCCTCGGTCGTCACCGTCGCCAAGGAGGCCGTGCTCACCGAGCCGATCCGGATCGCCGTGCACGGCCAGGGCGGTGTGGCCTACGGCCACCAGGTCATCGAGCTGGGTGCCTTCGCCGAGGCCGTCGTCGTCATCGACCACACCGGTGACGCGGTGCTCGCCGCCAACGTCGACTACGTCCTGGGCGACGGTGCGAAGCTGACCGTCGTCTCCGTCCAGGACTGGGACGAGAAGGCCGTCCACGTCGGCCAGCACAACACGCTGGTCGGCCGCGACGCCTCCTTCAAGTCGATCGTCGTCACCTTCGGCGGCGACCTGGTCCGCCTCCACCCGCGGATCGCCTACGCGGCCCCCGGCGGCGAGGCCGAGCTCTTCGGGCTGTACTTCACCGACAAGGGCCAGCACCAGGAGCACCGCCTCCTCGTCGACCACAACGCCCCGCACTGCAAGTCCAACGTGGCCTACAAGGGCGCGCTGCAGGGCGACGGCGCCCACGCCGTGTGGATCGGTGACGTGCTCATCCAGGCCGCCGCCGAGGGCACCGACACCTACGAGATGAACCGCAACCTGGTTCTCACCGACGGTGCCCGCGTCGACTCCGTGCCGAACCTGGAGATCGAGACCGGCGAGATCGTCGGCGCCGGCCACGCCTCGGCGACCGGCCGCTTCGACGACGAGCAGCTGTTCTACCTGCAGTCCCGCGGTATCCCGGCCGAGGAGGCCCGCCGGCTCGTCGTGCGCGGCTTCTTCGCCGAGCTGGTCCAGCAGATCGGCCTGCCGGACGTCGAGGACAGGCTCCTCGACAAGATCGAGGCCGAGCTGAAGGCGTCGGTCTGAGATGGCCTTCGTCAAAGCCTGTGCGCTGAGCGAGCTGGAGGACGACACCCCCAAGAGGGTGGAGCTCGACGGCACGCCGGTATCCGTCGTCCGCACCGAGGGCGAGGTGTTCGCGATCAACGACATCTGCTCGCACGCGAACGTCTCGCTGTCGGAGGGCGAGGTGGAGGACTGCATGATCGAGTGCTGGCTGCACGGATCGAGCTTCGACCTCCGCACCGGCAAGCCGTCCGGTCTTCCCGCGACGCGCCCCGTCCCCGTATACCCCGTAAAGATCGAAGGGGACGATGTGCTCGTCTCCGTCACCCAGGAGTCCTGAGTCACCCATGGCAACGCTTGAAATCCGCGACCTGCACGTCTCCGTCGAGGCCGACAACGCCACGAAGGAGATCCTCAAGGGCGTCGACCTGACCGTGAAGCAGGGCGAGACCCACGCCATCATGGGCCCGAACGGGTCCGGCAAGTCCACCCTCGCCTACTCGCTCGCGGGTCACCCCAAGTACACGATCACGAGTGGCACGGTGACCCTGGACGGCGAGGACGTCCTGGAGATGTCCGTCGACGAGCGGGCCCGCGCCGGCCTGTTCCTCGCCATGCAGTACCCGGTCGAGATCCCCGGTGTCTCGGTCTCCAACTTCCTGCGCACCTCCGCCACCGCCGTCCGCGGCGAGGCCCCCAAGCTGCGGACGTGGGTGAAGGAGGTCAAGGAGACGATGGCCGAGCTCCAGATGGACCCGTCCTTCGCCGAGCGCAACGTCAACGAGGGCTTCTCCGGCGGTGAGAAGAAGCGCCACGAGATCCTCCAGCTGGAGCTCCTCAAGCCGAAGGTCGCCATCCTCGACGAGACCGACTCCGGCCTGGACGTCGACGCCCTGCGCGTCGTCTCCGAGGGCGTCAACCGGGTCCGTGAGGGCGGAGAGGTCGGCACCCTGCTGATCACGCACTACACGCGGATCCTCCGCTACATCAAGCCCGACTTCGTTCACGTCTTCGCCAACGGCCGCATCGCCGAGTCCGGTGGCGCCGAGCTGGCCGACAAGCTGGAGAACGAGGGCTACGAGGCATATGTGAAGGGTGGCGCTTCCGCGTGACTGACGCCCGACAGGGGCTCTCCGGCCTCCTCGACACCGAGGCGATCCGCAAGGACTTCCCGATCCTGGACCGCACGGTCCACGACGGCAAGAAGATCGTGTACCTGGACAGCGCCGCGACCTCGCAGAAGCCGCGCCAGGTCCTCGACGCGCTCAACCAGTACTACGAGCGGCACAACGCCAACGTCCACCGCGGTGTGTACACCATCGCCGAGGAGGCCACCGCGCTGTACGAAGGCGCTCGCGACAAGGTCGCGGCCTTCATCAACGCTCCCAGCCGCAACGAGGTGATCTTCACCAAGAACGCCTCGGAGTCGCTCAACCTCGTCGCGAACATGCTCGGCTGGGCGGATGAGCCCTACCGGGTCGACAGTGACACCGAGATCGTCACCACGGAGATGGAGCACCACTCCAACATCGTGCCGTGGCAGCTGCTCTCGCAGCGCACCGGCGCGAAGCTGAAGTGGTTCGGCATCACGGACGACGGCCGGCTCGACCTGTCCAACATCGACGAGATCATCACGGAGAAGACGAAGATCGTCTCCTTCACGCTGGTCTCCAACATCATGGGCACGATCAACCCGGTCGAGAAGATCATCCGTCGCGCGCAGCAGGTCGGCGCGCTGGTCTGCATCGACGCCTCGCAGGCCGCTCCGCACATGGTGCTCGACGTGCAGGCGCTGCAGGCCGACTTCGTGGCCTTCACCGGCCACAAGATGGTCGGCCCCACGGGCATCGGCGTGCTCTGGGGACGGCAGGAGCTCCTCGAGGACCTGCCGCCGTTCCTCGGCGGCGGCGAGATGATCGAGACCGTGTCGATGCACTCCTCGACGTACGCCCCGGCCCCGCACAAGTTCGAGGCGGGTACGCCCCCGATCGCGCAGGCCGTCGGCCTCGGCGCGGCCGTGGACTACCTCACCTCGATCGGCATGGAGAACATCCACCGCCACGAGCAGGCCATCACCGCGTACGCGGTGAAGCGGCTGCTGGAGGTCCCCGACCTCCGGATCATCGGCCCGGCGACGGCCGAGGACCGCGGCGCGACGATCTCCTTCACGCTCGGCGACATCCACCCCCACGACGTGGGCCAGGTGCTCGACGAGCAGGGCATCGCCGTCCGGGTCGGACACCACTGCGCACGACCGGTCTGCCTGCGGTACGGAATTCCTGCGACGACGCGAGCGTCGTTCTACCTGTACTCCACGCCCGCCGAGGTCGACGCCCTGGTGGACGGGCTGGAGCACGTGCGGAACTTTTTCGGTTAGACGGCAGAGGGTTGTCTGGTGAAGCTTGATTCCATGTACCAGGAAGTGATCCTGGACCACTACAAGCACCCCCACGGGCGTGGCCTGCGGGAGGGCGACGCCGAGGTGCACCACGTCAACCCGACGTGCGGCGACGAGATCACGCTCCGCGTGAAGTACGACGGCGAGACGATCGCCGACGTCAGTTACGAGGGCCAGGGCTGCTCCATCAGCCAGGCCAGCGCCTCCGTGCTCAACGAGCTGCTCGTCGGCAAGCAGCTCGGCGAGGCGCGGAAGATCCAGGAGTCCTTCCTGGAACTGATGCAGTCCAAGGGTCAGCTGGAGCCGGACGACGCGATGGAGGAGGTGCTGGAGGACGCGGTCGCGTTCGCCGGCGTCTCCAAGTACCCGGCCCGGGTCAAGTGCGCGCTGCTGAGCTGGATGGCGTGGAAGGACGCGACGGCGCAGGCGCTGTCCGAAGGGAAGACGGCATGAGCGAGAACGAGACTCTTACCACCAAGCCGGCCTCCGAGGAGGAGGTCCGCGAGGCGCTGTACGACGTGGTCGACCCCGAGCTGGGGATCGACGTCGTCAACCTGGGCCTGATCTACGGCATCCACATCGACGACGCCAACATCGCGACGCTCGACATGACGCTGACGTCCGCGGCCTGCCCGCTGACCGACGTCATCGAGGACCAGGCGAAGTCCGCCACCGACGGCATCGTCAGCGAGCTGCGGATCAACTGGGTCTGGATGCCGCCGTGGGGCCCCGACAAGATCACCGACGACGGCCGCGAGCAGCTCCGCGCGCTCGGCTTCAACGTCTGATCCAGGACGTCCAGGACGGCCCCCGGCGATGCGCCGGGGGCCGTCCCGCGTTGTTCGCCCGCCGTACCCGCACCGTGCGCCTTCTGTTGGTGCGGGGACCGGAACCTGCTTCTCGACACCACGCCGACGAGAGGCACGCAGTGCTGCACCAGCTTTCAGTCCAGAACCGCCGGGCGGCCGCCGCCGCTGCCGGGATCCTCGCGCTGGCCGCCCTGGGGAGCAACGCCCCGGTGCACGCCGCGAGTTACGGGACGCCGACGATCAGCCTGTCGGCCTCCTACCTCTCCGGAGCCGTCGGCGCGACGGGCGACCCCGTGGTGAGCGTGACCGTGGCGCAGAGCGGCGCCGACGTCTCCGCGCTCACGGTGGCGGCCTCGGCCAGCTCGAAGTCCTCCGTCGCGGGCACCTCCGACGTGACGGTCACGGGGACCGGGGCGACCCGTACGCTCTCCGTCGCCGCGCACGCCCGCGGGTACACCGATCTCACGATCAAGGTCACCGGGCTCGGTGGGAAGACCGCCACCAAGAAGCTGTCCTACGCCGCCTCGGCGGCCGTGCAGAACTCCTCCGACACCCGCTACGTGACGGGTTCCTCGGACGCCTCGGCGGCCGTCGACGTCGGCGGCGGCTACGCGGTGGTCGCGGACGACGAGTCCAACGTCCTGCGGCTCTACGACCTCGCGGTGTCCGGCGCGCCCGTGCGGACCTGGGACGTCGCCTCGAAGCTGGGTGTGAGCAAGGAGATCGACATAGAGGGGGCGGCCCGGGTCGGCAACACCGTCTACTGGACCGGCTCGCTCGGCAACAACAAGGACGGCGAGTACAAGGCCGACCGCAACACCGTCTTCACCACGACCGTGACCGGCTCGGGCGCCTCGACCCAGCTCACCGTCGGCGGGAAGTACGGCAAGCTGCGTGACGACCTGGTCGCCTGGGACGAGGCGAACGACGACCGGTACGGCTTCGCCGCGGGCACCGAGGACGGCCAGGCGCCCAAGCAGATCGACGGGTTCAACGTGGAGGGGCTGGAGTTCGCTCCCGGCTCGACGAGCACCGCGTACATCGGCTTCCGCGCCCCCCTCGTCCCGCCGAAGTCGGGCGGCAAGGCGCTGATCGTGCCGGTGACCAACTTCGACAAGGTCGCCGGGAGCGGAGCCAAGGCGGTCTTCGGGACGCCGATCGAGCTGGACCTCGGCGGGCTGACCATCCGGGACATCCGGAAGAACGCCGCGAACCAGTACCTGATCGTGGCCGGTTCCTGGGAGGCCGACGACAACTCCGACCCGTACGCCCTGTACGGCTGGGACGGCGTCGCCGGACACGCGCCGGTGAAGCGGACCTCGCTGCCCACCACCGACCCGGGCGGCTGGGAGGCCGTCGTCTCGGTGCCGGACCTGACGGCCGCGGGGACGCGGGCGCAGGTGATCACGGACGCCGGTGCCGCCGACCTGTACGGCGACGGCACGGAGGCGAAGGACCTGGAACACGCCGAGTGGAAGAAGTCCCGCGCCACCTGGTTCACCGTGGGCGGCTGACGTGACCTCCCGCCTCCTCCTGCGGGCAGGGGGAGGCGGGAGCGCGGGTGTCAGCGGTGCATGCCCCCGTACGGAGGCATGCCGTACGGGGGCACACCCCCCGCGGGGACACCGGCGGCCTCCGCCAGCACCGGGCCCAGGTCCTCCGTCCGGATGCGCCGGTCGACGTAGAGCAGGCCGGTCACCAGCTGCGGGAACGTCGTCGAGATGATCTGGCTCACCAGCTGGCCCAGCAGGGTCGCGACCAGGTAGCCGCTCATCGCGACGGCCACGGCGGCGGGGCTCGGGTCGTCGTCCAGCGACGCGGTCCCGATCATGCCGGGGAAGATGCCGAGGATCGAGAACGGCATCTGGATGACATAGCCGGCCACACCGGCCATCAGTCCGGCCAGCAGGACGATGCCGAAGATCCGCCACCAGTCGCCGCGCACCAGCCGGGACGAGCGGCGCAGCGCGGCGATCGGCCGGCTGCCCTCGAAGACCACGACCGCCGGTGCCAGGCAGACCTTTATCCAGAGCCAGACCGCCAGCGGCCCGGTCACCAGCACGCCGACGACGCCCAGGGTGATGGCGGCGGGCGCACCCCCGCCGCTGTCCATGGTGACGAGGCTGATGACCGCCCCGGCGAAGACGGTCATGAGGAGCAGGACGGGCACGGCCGCGACCAGGGCAGTGAGGATCAGGGCGCCGATCACGGGGAACAGATGCGCCCAGGCCTTGCGCCACACCGCCGAGAAGGGGACCGGCCTGCCCAGGACCGCGTCCTGCAGCACGGTGGGGACCGCCGCGTACATCAGGCCCGAGACGATCGCCAGGGTGACGACGCCCAGCAGGGCGAGGACACAGCCCGCGATCACGAGGGGGACGACGTCCGCGGACGAGGCACTCTCGTCGTAGTCGAGGGAGACCACCCGCTCCAGATGGCCGGAGACGGCGGAGTAGGCGACGACCACCGCCGCGGTCATCAGGAGTGCGGCGCCGCCGTAGAGGGCGGCGGCCAGCCCGAACAACTGCTTCCAGTACCTGCCCATCGTCGAGAACGCCCCGCCCAGCACGTCCCCCAGCCTCAGCGGCGCGAGCGGTATCACCCCCGGCTTCGGCGGCGGGACCCAGCCGCCCCACCCCGGAGGTCCTCCGTACGGGCTTCCGCCGTACGGCGCGCCCCCGTAGGCGCCCCCGCCCCACCCTGCGTCCTGCGCCACCACAACTCCGTTGTTCGTATCGTCCGGCAGTCATCCGGTCCTACCGGTGCGGACACCGTAGCGCCCCGGACCGGCCGCGAACCCCGTCCTGGCCGGTCACGACGGGGCCGCACGCGATATGTACGGCAGTACGCAACGTTGTGTACGCTTGTACGCATGGGATACGGATTGCTGGCCGCGGCCATCGCGGCGGAGGTGGCCGGGACGACGGCCATGAAGTACAGCGAGGGGTTCACCCGGCTCTGGCCCTCGCTCGTCACCGTCGTGGGCTACGTCGTAGCCTTCGCACTGCTCGCCCAGACCCTCAAGACGCTCTCGGTCGGCACCGCCTACGCCATCTGGGCCGGTGCGGGCACCGCGGCCGTCGCCGCCATCGGGATCCTCTGGATGGGGGAGTCCGCCGGCCTCGCCAAGCTGGCCGGCATCGCCCTGGTCATCGCGGGGGTCGTGGTCCTCAATCTCGGAGGAGCCCACTGATGGTCCGGCGGTACGACCCCGAGCGGCGCGAGCGCATCATCGACGCGGCGATCCGCGTCGTCGCGGACCGGGGCATCGGAGGGCTCAGCCACCGCACCGTGGCCGCCGAGGCCGACGTCCCGCTCGGCTCGACCACCTACCACTTCGCCTCGCTGGACGAGCTGCTCGTCGCCGCGCTGCGCCGCTGCAACGAGAACTTCGCCCGGGTGGTGCGGGAGAGCCCGCACTTCGACGATCCCTCGGTCCCGCTCGCCGACGAGCTGACCCGACTGCTGGGGGAGTGGTTCGCGAGGGGGCGCGGGCCGCTGGCGCTGGAGTACGAGCTGTACCTCGCGGCCCTGCGGCGGCCCGCGCTCCAGCCGGTCGCCGCCGAGTGGGCCGACACCCTGGCCGTGCTGATCGCCCACCGCACCGACCGGGCCACCGCCCGGGCGCTGGCCGCGCTGCTGGACGGCATCAGTCTCCAGGTGCTGCTCTCCGGGGCCGAGTTCGACCCGGAGTACACCAGGGAGATGCTGGGCAGGGTCGTCGACGGGGCGGGCCGCTGAGCCCGGTCGGGCACCGCCCCGGCGGACGGCCGCCGGTGCGGCCCGCGCGCTCGCCTCGACGTCCGTGACCGGGTGCGGCGCCTCGACGACCGTCCGGTCGCGGTGCATCGCCGCACCCACGCTGCTCCGGCCGCTGTGCGCGGCCTCGCCGGCGGGGCGTCGCGCGGCCGTTCCGGCGGCGCGACGCCCGCGTGGGCCCTCGTCGCCGCACCGGGACGACAGGCGCACCCCTGGTTCCCCGGTGCCCGCCGGGGACGGACACGCTCCGGCACCTGAGACCGGTTCGCCCGTGCGGGCCTCGGACGGTTAGGTTCTGTGCATGACCGACACGACTTCCCAGGGCTCCGCCCGCACCACCGGCGCCGTCGCCGCCGGCCTCGCCACCATCGCCGGTGACGGCACCGTCCTCGACACCTGGTTCCCCGCCCCCGAGCTCTCCGCCGAGCCCGGCCCGGCCGGTACGCAGCGCCTCAGCCCCGACGAGGCGGTGAACCGTCTCGGCGAGGGCGCGGCCAGGGCCATCGGTGTGGACGCGCGCCGCGGTGTGGAGGTCGTCGCCGTGTCCACGGTCATCTCCTCGCTGGACGACAAGCCGCTCGACGCGCACGACGCCTATCTGCGACTGCACCTGCTCTCGCACCGCCTGGTACAGCCCCACGGCCAGAACCTCGACGGCCTCTTCGGCCTCCTCGCCAACGTCGCCTGGACCTCGCTGGGTCCGGTCGCCGTCGACGACCTGGAGAAGGTCCGGCTCAACGCCCGCGCCGAGGGCCTGCACCTCCAGGTCACCTCCGTGGACAAGTTCCCCCGGATGACGGACTACGTCGCGCCCAAGGGCGTGCGCATCGCCGACGCCGACCGGGTCCGGCTCGGCGCCCACCTGGCCTCGGGTACGACCGTGATGCACGAGGGCTTCGTCAACTTCAACGCGGGCACCCTCGGCACCTCCATGGTCGAGGGCCGTATCTCCGCGGGTGTCGTCGTCGGCGACGGCTCCGACATCGGCGGCGGCGCGTCCACCATGGGCACGCTCTCCGGCGGCGGCAAGGAGCGCATCGTCATCGGTCAGCGCTGCCTGGTCGGCGCCGAGGCCGGCGTCGGCATCGCGCTCGGCGACGAGTGCGTCGTGGAGGCCGGGCTCTACGTCACGGCAGGCACCCGGGTCACGATGCCGGACGGACAGGTCGTCAAGGCCCGGGAGCTCTCCGGGGCCTCGAACATCCTCTTCCGCCGCAACTCGGTCTCCGGCGCCGTCGAGGCCCGCCCGAACAACGCGGTGTGGGGCGGGCTCAACGACGTACTGCACAGCAACGACTAGCCCGTAGCGGCGAGGAGTTCCTCGTACAGCCCGCGCAGCCCGTCGGTCGCCTCGCGGCCGGCGGGCTGCAGCGGTTCACGGACCGGGCCGGCGTCCAGCAGCGCCTTCGCCGTGACGGTGCCGGGCAGGCCGGAGGCCATCATCGCCTCCACCAGGCCGATGGTGAGTCCGTTGACACGGGCGGCCCCCGCCGTGTCCCCGGAGTCGAACGCGTCCAGCACGGACCGCATCTGACGCGGTGCCACGTTCGCGACCGTGCTGACGTAGCCCGCCCCGCCGAGCGCGTACAGCGGGAGGTTCAGCTCCTCGCAGCCCGAGTAGTACGCCAGCGAGGTCCGCGCCATCACCTTGGTGGCCGCGAGAAGGTCGTACGAACAGTCCTTGACCGCCAGGACGCGGGGATGCTCCGCCAGGCGGAGCAGGGTCGCCGGTTCGATCCTCGTCCCGGTGCGGCCCGGGATGTCGTACAGCATCAGCCCGAGGCCCGTCGCCTCCGCGACCCGGAGGAAGTGCGCCTCGACCGCGGCCTGCGGGGGCCGGCTGTAGTAGGGGGTCACCACCAGCAGCCCGTCGGCGCCCGCGGCCTCGGCCTCCCGCGCCAGCCGGACCGTGTGCCGGGTGTCGGCACTGCCGACACCCGCGACGATCTGGACCGCGTCGCCCACCGCCTCCCGGACCGCCCGCACCAGCGCGGTCTTCTCCTCGTCCGTCGTGGTCGGCGACTCGCCGGTGGTCCCGCTGAGCACGAGGCCGTCGCAGCCGTCCGCGACGAGACCGGAGGCATGGCGGCGGGCGGCGTCCAGGTCCAGGTCACCGGCGGCGGTGAACGGCGTGATCATGGCGCAGAGGGTGCGGCCGAAGGGCCCGCCCGTGTGGGATCTCATCTCCGCAGTCTCGGGCCCCGGCGGGTGCCGGTCCACTTAGATCTGCTGGGGGTGAGGGGCAAGAGACGCTGAACGGTGGGCCCCGTCTGGCTCTGGCATGATCGAACGGAGTGGCGACGGACCGTTCCAGGGGTGGGGTACACGGCATGCGCGTACGGAAGACGATCACGGCCGCAGTGCTCACGGCAGCCACACTGCCCCTCTCCGGCTGTGCCGGGTTCCTCGTCCCGGCGGGCGAGGGGGAGCCCGGCCCGGCCCCGAGCGCCTCCGTGGCGACGCCGGCGGCGGACTCCGGGCCCACGGCGGACGTGCCCGCCCAGGGCGCCCCCGTCCCCACCCCCGCGGCGACGAGCGGGGGCTGCCCGGCCTCGGGCGTGGCCGTGGAGATGGGCCCCGTCCAGACGGCGATGTTCCACCGCGCGGTCACGCTCACGCTCACCAACTGCGGTGCGAAGTCCTACCGCGTCCACGGTTACCCCTCCGTCCGCGCGCTGGGGGACGACGGCGAGCGCATCCCCGTCCCCGTGAACCCGGGCGGGTCGATGTTCGGCAACGACGAGGGGCCGGAGGAGGTCGTGCTGAAGCCCGGGAGGAGCGTCACGTCGACGCTGGCCTGGGTCTCCACCAAGGAGGGCGGAGACCTCATCGAGGGGGACGCCCTGGAGATCGCCGCCGCCCCGGACACGGGAGCACGCGTCTTCCCGCTGGAGGGTCACGACATCCGGCTGATGGACGAGCTGAACACGACGGCCTGGCGTACGGGGAAGGCCGGATGAACGGCCTTGACCTCAAGCGTGCTTGACGTACGAGGGTGTTCGTCGAAGGCACACCGCGAGGGTGTGCCGGAGAGGATCACGCCATGTCTGCCGTGCAGTTCGACTCCCGCCCCGACCTCACCCGTCCCGACGCGGGCATCGTCAAGGTCAGTACGTGGGGCGTCGGCACCCCGGAACGGCAGCGGCTGACGGTCGAGGCCGTCCGTGCTGCCTGGACAGCCCGCGAGTGGCCGCACCCCGGCCTCCTCTCGTACACCGTGCACACCGGGGAGGACGGGAAGACGCTGCTCCACTACTCGCAGTGGTCCGGCGAGGAGGCGTACCAGGAGTTCGTGCGGAGCGGCCGCGACGCGCGCAACGCCGAGATCGACGCGGCCGTCCCCGGGATCGAGCGGCTCGGGCCGCACACCTTCGAGCTGTACCGCTCGGGGAGCCGGGGGAGCGGCACGCGTGAGCCGGGCTGCGTCGTGATCGTCGACGTGGAGTTCGCGGGACCGGACCCGGCCCGCCAACGGGACTGGGTGGACGCCGTGTTCGAGGCACTGGCGACCGAGACGGAACCGGTGCCCGGCGGTATCTCCGCGCACTTCCACGTCGGTACGGCGGGGGACCGTGTGCTCAACTACGCCGAGTGGGAGACCGCGCAGGCCCACATCGACGCGCTCGCGGGGGACGGTGAGGGTGCCGGAACCCCGTCGCCGCAGTGGGAGCGGGTCCAGGCCTACCCGGGCGTGACGGGCGGCGGCGTGCACCGCTACACCCCCGCGCTCCGCCTCGCGGCCGGCCTGTAGGGGAACCGGGCGGCAGGGGACGAAATACGTCTACGCTGGGACGGTGGCCGCGAACCCGTGTGTACCGGGACGGCGGCCCCGGACACAGCCCGTGCAACGCCCCGAGGAGACCCCCCTGATGTCAGCAGAGCGCCCCTCCCTGCCGCCGGTGCGGCTGCACACCGAGGCCGAGCTGGCACGGGACGCGCTGGCCGCTCCGCTGCTCGCCCGAGCCGCCCGCCTCGCCCGCTGGGCGGGGCCCGGGACCCGGGTCGGCGCCGGCGGCGAGCTCGTGGACGCCCAGCTGCCCGCCGCCGCGCGGCACCTGGGGCTCGCCGACGACGAGGACGGCGCCGCCTCCGCCAGCGAGGCGTGGCGCCTCGCGGTCGACACGGGGCTCGTCGACGTCGAGGACCCGCAGGACGCGGAGGAGGCCGAGGGCGACGACGCGGAGGGCACCGCCACGGCCGGCGAGAACCTGGCCCTGCTGACCTCCGGTTCACCCGCCGACGTCCTCGCGATCTGGCTCGACGGGCTGGAAGCCGTGCACGCGGACGCCACCGCCCCGGCGTTCGACGACTTCGCCGACCTCATCGGCGAGGACGGGAGCGTCGACTTCGACGCCCTGGACTGGGACCCGGAGGAGGAAGCCGACTTCCTCGACGGGGTGCTCGGCAACCTCTACCTGCTGACCCTCTCGGAGGCCGGTCCCGCCGACGGCACCGTGCCGCTGCCCGCGCTCGCCGCGTCCGTCGTGGTGCCCGAGGACATGGGCGAGCCCACCGACGACATCCTGGAACAGGTGTCGGAGGCCATGATGCGGCTGGACGACCAGTTCCGGGTGCTCGAACCCATCGGGATCGTCGAATACCGGCCGGTGGACGAGACGTTGCTGACCGAGGAGGGCGAGGAGGCGGCACCCCCCGCCGACGACGAGGACGTCACCCGCTACGGCATGGTGAAGCTGACCCCCCTCGGCCTCTACGGCATCCGGGAACGGATGCTGGAGGCCGGTGTGGACGCGCCCGCCGTCGGCGACCTCACCGACAAGGGGGCCGACGCCCTCCTCGACGGCATCGCCTACTACCCCGAGGAGGCCGCGCGCACCGAGGTCGGGCTCTGGCTCGGCCGGCACGGCGCGGCCGGGGCGGAGGCCGCCGCGGCGGAGCTCCTCGGCGCGGCACGCGGGGCGGACCGGCGCGCCCCGCTGCGCAGGCTCCACTGCCAGCAGGCCCTCGCCCTGGTCGGGCCCGAGGCCGAGCCCGCGGTGCGCGCGGTGCTCGGTGACCCCGAGCTCGGCGGGCTGGCGCGGGTCTGGCTCGCGGAGCGCGGGGCGGCGGACGTGCCGGCACCGCCGGAGTCGATGATCTTCTGGCTCGCCGTGGACACGATCGCCGCGCAGTTGGACGCCGACGGCGACCTGGAGGAGCTCCAGGAACTGGTCGAGGGGCTCTCCGGTCAGCACAGCGGCTTCTTCGACGAGGCATGGCGGGTGGAGCACCCCGCGACGGAGGAGGTGCTCGAGGCCGTGGGCCGGCTGCACCGGGACCGGAAGATCGCGAAGGACGCGCGCAAGGCCGCCTTCAAGGCCCGCTCACGCGCGAAGAGCTGAACCGCGGGGCCGGACCGTCCGCGCGCCGGGCGGCTCTCCGGCCGGGCGGCTCCGGTGGTCAGGCGGCTTTCCGGCCAGGCGCGCCCGGCCGGAGCCGCGCCCGGTGACCTGATTTGTCAGGGAAAGCCGTACGGCTTGACGTGAGGGCCCGCTCGACGTCGTACGTCGTTCAACTCCTGTTGGTGTGGGGGAGGGAGCGTGATCGCGCCAACCCACCCGGCCCACGCACCACCAGGAGTCCGCGATGTCGATCACGCGCAGGGAATTCAGCAGACAGTCCGCCCTCACCGGTGCCGGTATAGCCCTCACCGGTGCCGTCGGTGCACTGGCCACGGCGCCCGGAGCCCTGGCGGCCGACGACGCGCGGCACGGCCACGGTGACGACGGTCATGGCCACGACCACGGGCACGGGCACGGCAAGGAGCTGGGCTACGGCCCGCTGCTCCCCGACCCGAAGGGCATCCTCGCGCTGCCCGCCGGATTCTCCTACCGCGTGATCACCCACAGCGGTGTCACCACGCTGGAGACGGGCGAACCGACCCCCTCCAACCATGACGGCACCGCCGCCTTCGAAGGCCCCCGCGGTGTCACCCTCCTCGTCAACAACCACGAGCTGAGCGGCACGCGGGCCGGCTGGGAGCACCCCGTACCGCTCACCGAGGGCCTCGTCTACGACCCGGTCGCGGCCGGCGGGTGCACGGTCGTGGAGACCCGTCGCGACGGACGCACGGCCGAGTGGGTCGGCATCGCGGGCACGTCGACCAACTGCGCCGGCGGCAGCACCGCGTGGGGCACCTGGCTCACCTGCGAGGAGACCGAGGACAGGGCCGGCAAGAACGGTCTCCTCAAGGACCACGGCTACGTCTTCGAGGTCGACCCGTACGACAAGCGCGCCAACCGCGACCCGCGCCCGGTCAAGGCGTTCGGGCGGTACGCCCACGAGGCCGTCGTCATCGACCCGAAGCAGGGCCACGCCTACCTGACGGAGGACGCCTCGGGCCCCAACGGCCTGCTCTACCGCTGGGTTCCGCCGCACGGCTTCAAGCACGGCCGGGGCAAGCTGCGCACCCTCGCCGACGACGCCGGCGTCCTCCAGGCCACGAAGTGCTTCGACCGGAACGGCACGTTCGTCGACGACCTGTCCCGCGCCACGAAGGTCGGCACGGTCTACGGCGTGGACTGGGTGGACGTGCCCGACCGGGACGCGAAGAGCGTCTCCGTCCGCAAGCAGTTCACCGACGGTCAGGTCACCCGTGCCCGCAAGCTGGAGGGCATGTGGTGGAGCGACGGCGGCGCCTACATCGTCTCCTCGTTCGCCCGTGACGAGAGCCCCGTCGCCCACGACGGCCAGGTCTGGTTCTACGACCCCAAGCGCCGCACGCTGACCCTGAAGGTGCTCCTCGGTGTCAACGCCGACCCCTCCGTGGACGGTGCCTTCGACGGCCCGGACAACATCACCGTCTCGCCCTACGGCGGTCTGGTCATCGCCGAGGACGGCGAAGGCATCCAGCACCTCTTCGGTGCCACGGACAGCGGCCGCACCTACCCGATCGCCCGCAACGAGCTGAACGGCGGCACGGCGGAGGACCCCTCCTACAGCGAATTCACCGGCGTCACCTTCTCACCGGACGGAAAGACGCTCTTCGCCAACATCCAGACCCCGGGCATCATGCTCGCCATCACAGGTCCGTGGAAGCGCCAGTCCGACAAGCACTGACGTCCCCCGGCGCGGTGCGGCGCGGTGCGCGGGGGAAATCCCCTCGCACACCGCGCAGTTGTTCTCCTAAAGTCATGGCCATGCACCTCCCGGTGCGAAGGCAGCGGCTCCTTCCTTTCCCGAAACCGCCGCAGCCGTCCTGATCTCGGGAGGCACAAGCGCCGGGGTGCCCGGTGCGCAGGCAACGGATACTTCTACGGATCCGAGGGGTGCGGGTTCGAATCCCGCCCGGCCACGGCCGGTAGCTCAATCGGGTGGAGCATCGGGCAAGCACCGTCGCCGACTCCTGATCTCGGGCACCCCTTCCTCGCTGTGCCCTCCCCCATCGATTTCATGAATTCGGGGGAACTCACATGGCACGCTTCAACACCCGCCTCACCCGGCCCCGCGCCACCTCGCCCGTCCGGTCGACCGGACGCACCGCCCCGAACCACCAGGGCGCCGTCGGGCACCTCCGGGACAGCCGCTCCGAGCTCTTCCTGCTCGCGGTCGCGAACTTCGTGTCGCAGGACACCTACCACGAGGACGACGAGGGACGCGACACCCGCTTCGCCGCACTGGTGCGGACACTCGCCGTCGAGGACCCCGAGTGGACCGCGGGGCTGCTGGGCTGGCTGCGCCGCGAGGGACAGATGCGCACCGCGTCGGTCGTCGGCGCCGCCGAGTACGTGAAGGCGCGGCTCGACGCGGGCGCGACGGGCGGCCCGTCCAACCGACAGGTGGTGGACTCCGTGCTGCTGCGCCCCGACGAGCCCGGAGAGCTGCTCGGATACTGGACCTCGCACCACGGGCGCGCCCTGCCCAAGCCGGTCAAGCGGGGGATCGCTGACGCCGTGCGCCGCCTCTACAACGGCAGGGCGCTGCTGAAGTACGACACCGCGTCCAAGGGATACCGCTTCGGCGACGTACTCAATCTGGTGCACGCGGCGCCCGACCCCGGCAAGCCCTGGCAGGGCGACCTCTTCCGGTACGCCCTGGACCGCAGGCACCACCCCGAGGACGCCGTGCCGCCTGCGTCGAACCGGACGCTCACCGCGCACCGGGCACTGATGGCGGTGCCGGTCGCCGAGCGTCGCTCCCTGGTCACCGGACCGGACGGAGCGGACCGGCTGGCGGACGCGGGCATGACCTGGGAGGCCCTGGCGGGCTGGCTGCAGGGGCCGATGGACGCCGCGGCCTGGGAGGCCGTGATCCCGTCCATGGGCGTGATGGCGCTCGTCCGCAACCTGCGCAACTTCGACGAGGCGGGGGTCTCGGACGAGGTCGCGGCGGGTGTGGCGGCGAAGATCAGCGACCCGGAGGCCGTCGCCTCCTCACGGCAGTTCCCCTTCCGCTACCTGGCGGCCTACCAGCACGCGCCGTCGTTGCGCTGGGCCTACCCGCTGGAGCAGGCGCTCGGGCACTCGCTGGGCAACGTCCCCGCGCTGCCCGGCCGCACCCTGATCCTCGTCGACCGCTCCGGTTCGATGGGGGCGCCGCTCTCGGACCGCTCCCTGCTGAACCGCGCCGACGCGGCCGCCGTCTTCGGCGCGGCACTGGCGCTGCGGGCCGCCGACGCGGATCTGGTGCAGTTCGGCACGGGCAGCGCCGCCGTGGCCCACCGCCGGGGCGAGTCCGTGCTGAGGATCATCGAGCGCTTCGGCAACCTCGGCGGCACCAATACCGTCCAGGCGGTGCGCAAGCACTACCGCGCGCACGACCGGGTGCTGATCGTCACGGACGAGCAGGCGTCGTTCACCCACTACGGTGACGTCACCGGGGGCGTCCCGCCCACGGTGCCCGTATACACCTGGAACCTCGCCGGCTACCGGACCGGGCACGCGCCGTCGGGAAGCGAGAACCGCCACACCTTCGGGGGTCTTTCCGACGCGGCGTTCCGCATGGTGCCCCTGCTGGAAGCGGGCAGGAGCGCCGACTGGCCCTGGAACCGCTGATTACGAATCCGGCACTACTGCCCGCTCCGGAGCGGTCGGGCATGGCGTCGGGCGCTTACAGGGCGCATACTCGACCGTAATGAAACAGTCAGCCGGTTCCCGGCGTCACCTGCCTTCCAGTCCCTTCAACCGCCCGGCCCAGGCGGCCCCACCGGTCGAATGCTTCGATGTGGGCGACAGGGTGTCGCACGACCAGTTCGGACTCGGACGAGTCCTCGCTGTCGAGGGCGACAACGACGCAGTGCTCATCGACTTCTCGGGGCGACAGGGGAGGATCCTGAGCCCGTATTCCAAGCTGACCAAGCTCTGAGAGAGCGGACGAGCACGCACCGCGTCCCACCGGAGACTCTCCGGATCCGGGGCACCTGAAGGGGAGACCCGTCGGGTGCCCCGGAAGCCGTTCCGGGGTCCGGACCCGTCCGGACGGTGCCGTGACCCGTCCGGACGGCGCCGTGACCCGTCCGGACGGTGCCGTGACCCGTCCGGACGGCGCCGGGGCGCGTCCGGAGGACGGCCCTACAGGGCCTTCGAGGCCGGCTTCACCATGCCGCGGACGGTCCGCGACTTCACGAACTCACCCATGGCGGTCATCTCCCACTCGCCGGAGAACTGCTTGATCAGCTTGGCCATCATCACGCCCGTCTGCGGCTCCGCGCCGGTCAGGTCGAAGCGGACCAGCTCCTCGCCGGTGGCCGCGTCGATCAGCCGGCAGTAGGCCTTGGCGACCTCGGTGAACTTCTGCCCGGTGAAGGAGTTGACCGTGAAGACCAGCCCCGTCGCGTCGGCGGGGATCCGGCCGAGGTCCACGACGATCACCTCGTCGTCGCCCGCGCCCTCACCCGTGAGGTTGTCGCCGGAGTGCTTGACCGCTCCGCCGAGGATGGACAGCTTGCCGAAGTAGCAGCTGTCCAGGTGATTGCGGTCGGGGCCGAAGGCGATCACCGAGGCGTCGAGGTCGATGTCCTTGCCGCGGAACGCGGGCTCCCAGCCGAGGCCCATCTTGACCTGCGAGAGCAGCGGCCTGCCGCCCTTGACCAGGGACACCGTCTGGTTCTTCTGGAGGCTGACCTTGCCCTTGTCGAGGTTGATCTTCCCGGAGCCGGCGGGCGCGGGCGGTGCGGGCGGTGCGGGCGGTGCGGGCGGTGCCGCGGGCGCCGGCGGAGCGATCCGGGGGTCCACGGGTGCGGCGGTCGGGGGAGCGGCGGGCGGTGCCACGGGTGCCGCCACCGGGGCGGGCGCGGCGGCCGCGGCGGGCTCCTCCACCGAGACGCCGAAGTCCGTGGCGATGCCGGCCAGACCGTTCGTGTAGCCCTGGCCGACCGCGCGGGCCTTCCAGGCGCCGTTGCGCAGGTAGATCTCGATGACCACCAGCGCCGTCTCGCCGCCCAGCTGCGGCGGGGTGAAGGTGGCGAGCGCGCTGCCGTCGTCCGCGTTGCGCACGGTGGCCGTGGGCTCGATGCCGCGGAAGGTCTGGCCCGCGGCGTCGGGGCTCGCCGTGACCACGATCTTCTCGATGCCCGGGGGGACCGCCGTGGTGTCCACGACGATCGCGTCGGGCGCGGAGCCGCCGCCCGAGCGGTACGTCACACCGGGGCCCGAGGGCTGGTTGTAGAAGATGAAGTCGTCGTCGGAGCGCACCTTGCCGTCAGCGGTGAGCAGCAGGCCCGAGACGTCGAGCCGCACCGGGGCGGCGACGTCCACCGCCACGCGGGCGGCGGAGAGAGGGATGTTCGAGCCGGGGGTCATTGCGGTCATGCACGGGCTAACGAACGACCCCTCTTTGCCGTTCCCTTACCTTCGTGTGTGTGGTCCGGACGGCTCAGCGCCCGCCGCGGGCCCGGTTGCGGGGGTGGTCCCGGGCGGTGCGCTCGTTGCCGTGCCGGTACGCGCCCGTCCAGCGGGCCATGACGAGCTGGGCGTCACCGGACACCACCTCCGCCAGGAACTTCTCCGCCCGGCCGCCGCGCAGCGTTCCCGCGGGGCGGCCGTGATGGGTGAGGGTGACGCTCGCGTCGCCGTGCTGCTCGTACTGGAATCCTGTAGGTCTCGGCATGGGCGTATGGTGCCCGACCGGCAGCGTCGCGTCGCGTGAATTCCGTGCCGGGCAACTGCCCGGCCGCGGTGCGCCGGAGGCCCGTACCGTTCCCGCGGCGGTCAGCGGACGACGTCGAAGACGTTCTTCTGGAGCCCGTTGGCGTAGGCCTCGTGCTCCACGAGCCTCAGGTGCTGGGTGTCCTTGTCCGTCGTGCTGAAGAGCCGCTTGCCCGCTCCCAGGAGGAGAGGGAAGACGAGCAGGTGGTAGCGGTCGACGAGGCCGGCGTCCGAGAGGCTCCGGTTGAGGGCGGCGCTGCCGTGGACGATGATCGGGCCGCCCTCGGTCTCCTTCAGCGCGGCGACGTCGTCCAGCGAGCGCAGGATGGTGGTCTCGCCCCAGTCGGACACCAGGTCGCCCTCGCCGAGCGTCGTGGAGACGACGTACTTCGGCATCAGCTTGTAGTCCGCGAAGTCCTCCATGCCGGGCCACACCGGGCTGAACGCCTCGTAGCTGCTGCGGCCCAGCAGCATCGCGGCGGCTTCCTTCTGCTCCCTGCCCTTGATCTCGAACGCCTCGGGCAGGAACTCGACGTCCTTGAAGGTCCATCCGGAGTTCCGGTAACCGGGCTCGCCGCCGGGTCCCTCCACCACTCCGTCGAGCGAGATGAAGGCGGTGCTGATCAGAGTGCGCATCGTGGTCCCCGTGTCCGTGTTCGTGTCCTGCTGCCGTCGGATTCGCCCGGTGCCCGCGACGACCGCTCCCGCGGCCGTTCGCCGTACCGTACGTGATCCATGACCGCCGGCCGGGGGAGAACTCATCGGCGGACGCGCGACGGGTTCCGGAAGCCCCGGTGCTCCGCCCCCCTGTGAGCGGATCACCGGGCGGGGCCGGGGACCGGCTCAGTAGGGCCAGATCGGGGGGTCCGTGACGAAGTGGCCGCCGAGGTGGGCGTGGTCGGGGTTCTCCGGGTCCAGCTCGCCGTGCTCGGCGACGAGCTTGTCCGCGTACTGCTCGGAGTCGTCCTGCGGGTCGTAGCCGAGGGAGCGTGCCGTCGTCAGGTCCCACCACAGGCGGGTGTTGTCCGAGGAGCCGTAGACCACCGTGTGGCGCACGTCCTCGGCGGTCAGGGCCGCGTGGAAGAGGCGGGCCCCGTCGCCCGGGCTCATCCAGACGGAGAGCATCCGCACGGAGGTCGGTTCCATGAAGCAGGAGCCGATGCGCACGGAGACGGTCTCGATGCCGTGCTTGTCCCAGTAGAACTGCGCGAGGTCCTCGCCGAAGGACTTCGACAGGCCGTAGAAGGTGTCGGGCCGGCGGGGGGTCCCGACCGGGATCAGCGGGTCACCGGGGAGCGGGCGCGGGGTGTAGCCGATGGCGTGGTTGGAGGAGGCGAACACGATGCGCTTCACGCCCTCCTCGCGCGCCGCCTCGTAGAGGTTGTAGGTGCCCTCGATGTTGGAGTGCAGAATCTTGTCGAACGAGGCCTCGAGGGAGATGCCCGCCAGGTGGATGACCGCGTCGACGCCCCGCACGGCCTCCCGCAGAGCGGCCTTGTCGCCGAGATCGGCGGTGACGGCGTCCGGTTCGCCCTCGATGGGGGTGAGGTCGAGGAGCCGGAGGTCGTAGCCGTACGCGGGGAGCAGCCCGCGCATCAGGGTGCCGAGGCCGCCGGCGGCGCCGGTGAGAAGGACGGTGCGGGGAGCTGGCATATGAAGATCTCCTCGGTGCGGGCGCAGGGCGCGGGCGCGGCGTGCGCGGACGGTGCGGTGCTGTGCTGCGTGTGGCCGGACGTGGGACCTGCGGGGTACGTGGGGCACGCGGATGTCACGCAACCGCCCGGTGCGTCAAATTCATGGACGGCATTCACATGCGTGGACAAAATAAGAAGTCACGACGGACCGCGTCAAGTGTCGCTCGGTGTCGGCAGGTTCGTCCCGGGGTCGGGTGTTCGCGTCTTGACCAGCGCCGCGCGGCTGCCTTAGCGTGGCGCCGTTCAGAAATATGGACGCCGATCATAATTGTGCACGCCTGAATCTGCTCAGGGAGCGCCCGTGACCTCAGCCCCCCTTGCCGCCCGACTCACCGATGTCGCCGGGCCGCTCTTCTTCCCCGTCACCGCCTACGGGCCGGACGGCGCCGTCGATCCGGACGCCTTCCGCGCGCATGTGCGCGCGGGGATCGACGCCGGCGCGGCAGCCGTCTTCGCCTGCTGCGGCACCGGCGAGTTCCACGCGCTGACGCCGGAGGAGTTCCGGCTCGTCGTCGGGGCCGCCGTCGAGGAGGCCGCGGGGCAGGTGCCCGTGGTCGCCGGAGCCGGCTACGGCACGGCCCTCGCGGTCCAGTTCGCGAAGCTCGCCGAGGAGGCCGGCGCGGACGGGCTCCTCGCCATGCCGCCCTACCTCGTCGTCGCCGGCCAGGAGGGCCTGCTGGCGCACTACACCGCCCTCGCGGCCGCCACCTCCCTGGAGACGGTCGTCTACCAGCGGGACAACGCGGTCTTCACCCCGGAGACCGTCGTCGCCCTGGCCCGGACCCCCGGGATCATCGGCCTCAAGGACGGCTACGGCGACCTCGACCTGATGCAGCGCATCGTCAGCGCCGTACGCACCGGACTGCCCGGCGAGGACTTCCTGTACTTCAACGGGCTGCCCACCGCCGAGCTCACCGGGCTCGCCTACCGGGGCATCGGCGTCACGCTGTACTCCTCCGCCGTCTTCGCGTTCGCGCCCGACATCGCCCTGGCCTTCTACCGGGCGCTGGACTCCGGCGACGACGACCTGGTCAACGCGCTGCTCGACCACTTCTACCGGCCGCTCGTCGAACTGCGGGCCAAGGGCCGCGGCTACGCGGTGTCGCTGGTGAAGGCGGCGGTCCGGCTGGAGGGCCTGGACGTCGGCCCGGTGCGCACCCCGCTCACCGAGCCGTCGGCCGAGCACGTCGAGGAGCTGACCTCGATCATCGCCGACGGCCGCGCCCTGCTGGAGAAGTACCGCGCGGAGGAGGCGAAATGAAGGCCTCCGCCTTCCTGTACCCCTGGGACGTCGTGGGGGACCCGGCCGCCCCCGCCCGCCTCGCCGTTCTGGGCGTCGAACAGGTGACGCTCGCCTCCGCCTACCACTCCACCCGGGCCCTGACCCCGCGCCACCCCTGCCGCCGGATCGTCACCGCCGAACACGCGGCGGTGCTCTACCCGCCGGACACCGCGCGGTGGGCGGGACGGGAGCTCCGCCCCTACGGGCAGTCCTGGGTGGCGGGGGACGACCCCTACGCCGAGGCCGCCGAGGCCCTGGCGGCGGCCGGCCTCCAGGTGCACTCCTGGGTGGTGCTCGCGCACAACTCCCGCCTGGGCGCGGAGCATCCGGACACCTCCGTGGTCAACGCCTACGGGGACCGCTACCCCTGGGCGCCGTGCATCGCACGGCCCGCCGTTCACGCCTACCTGGTGGACCTGGCGGCGGAGGCGGCCGTACGCCCCGGGACGTCGGGTACGGAGCTGGAGTCCTGCGGCTGGTACGGCTTCGCCCATCTGCACGCCCACGACAAGGTCTCCGGGGTCGCGCTCGGCGACGCGGCGCAGTACCTGATGTCCCTCTGCTTCTGCTCCGACTGCCGCGCCGGCTACGCCTCGGTGGGCCTGGACCCCGACGAGCTGCGCGACGCCGTGCGCCGCGCCCTGGAACCCGTCTGGGCCGGGCCGGGATCCGGGGAGCAGGGCTGGGCCGGGGTGGAGAAGCTGCTCGGCGCGGGCCTCGCGGACGCCACCCTCCGATGGCGCGTCCAGGTCGCCAGGGGCCTCCAGGAGGCGGCTGTCGCCGCTGTGCGGGGCGCGGCGGCGGGGCCGGACTTCCAGGTCCTGCTCCACGCCGACCCGGCCTCCCACCGCACCGGCGCCAACGTGGGGACCGACCCCGCCCACATCCTGTCCACGGCCGACGGGGTCGTGCTGCCCTGCACCGGCGGCGACGCGGCGCGCGAGGCGGTGCTCGGCCCGTTCGCCGGGCTGTCCGGGGTGCTGGCCGCGAATTTCAACGTGGTGAGCGGCATGGGCGGCAGCCCCGGCACCCTGGAGCGCGACGCCGCGCACGCGGCCTCGCTCGGTGCGGACCAACTGCGCCTGTACCACGCGGGTCTGGCCTCCGGTCCGGATCTCGCCGCCGTCGGCGACGCCCTCTCCGCGGTCCGCGGCGGCTGACCGCGGACCGTCTCCCACCCTCGAAGCGCAGGTCCCCGGCGTGCGGCCGGGGGCCTGTGCCGTTTCCGCCCCCGGACCGCGGAGCCGTACGGGCCGCCGTCCGTGCCCCCGCCGTCGCGAGGTCGGTGAACTTCTTTTGCCAGAAGCGTTGACGAAACATTCCCGCGGCTCTAGCTTCATCCGCGTCGTACTTCGTACGTCATATATGAGACGCGATACGCGAGATGCGAGAGCTCTTCACCCATGACCTTTGCGCCTGCCCCCATCCCGTCCAGGACCCAGTACGTGCTGGAGGCGATCAAGCACGCCATCCTCACCGCACAGCTGAAGCCGGGACAGGCACTCGTGGAGACCGAACTCGCCGCACAGTTCGGGGTGTCGAAGACCCCCGTGCGTGAGGCGCTGAAGACGCTCGCCGGTACCGGGCTCGTGGTCATGAGCCAGTACAAGGGAGCCACCGTCCGGCTCGTCGACGCGACGATGGCCCGGGAGGTGTACGACGTCCGCCTGCTCCTCGAGCCGGAGGCGCTGCGCCGCTCCATCACCCGCAAGGTCTCGCTGGAAGCGGCCCAGGAGGCCCTGGAGCGCTCCGACTCGGCGGTCGACAAGGCGGACAGGTCGCTCGCCAACCGGGACTTCCACCGGGCGCTCTACCTGCCCTGCGGCAACCCGCTGCTCGCCCGGATGCTCGACGAGATCCGCGACCAGGCCGCACTGGTGTCGACCGTCGCCTGGTCGGCGATCCCGTCCTGGGAGCGCGAGGCGGCCGAGCACCGCGAGATCCTGCGGCTCGCCCTGGCCGACGACGCGGAGGCCGCCGCGGGGGCCCTGCACGACCACATCGCATCGTTCGTACGCCGTGCCTTCCCCGACGACGAAGACGGGGGTGACACGACGTGAACCACCAGCTGGACACGGCTCACCAGCACCTCGACGAAAGGTCAGTCCGCATGGACTTCTCCCCGCTGAAGGCGGCCCTCGCAGACGTTGTGGCGATCCCGGTGACTCCGTTCGCCGAGGACGGCGGCATCGACATCCCGGCGCACCGGGCCCTGCTGCGACGGCTGCTCGACGGCGGCGTCCGCATCGTCACCCCGAACGGCAACACCGGTGAGTTCTACGCGCTCACCCCCGACGAGCGGCGTACCGTCACCGAGCTCACCGTCGAGGAGACGGGTGGCCGTGCCACCGTCCTGGTCGGGGTCGGCCACGACGTGCCGACCGCCGTGGCCGCCGCCGAGCACGCGAGGGACTGCGGAGCGGCGATGGTGATGGTGCACCAGCCGGTGCACCCCTACGTCTCGCAGGACGGCTGGATCGACTACCACCGGGCCATCGCCGAGGCCGTCCCCGGGCTGGGGGTCGTGCCGTACGTCCGCAACCCGCTGCTCGCCGGTGAGCGCCTCGCCGAGCTCGCCGACAGCTGCCCCAACGTCATCGGGGTGAAGTACGCCGTCCCGGACGCCGCCCGCTTCGGCGCGTTCGCCCGCGACGCCGGCCTGGAGCGCTTCGTGTGGGTCGCCGGGCTCGCCGAGCTGTACGCCCCCTCCTACTTCGCCACCGGCGCCACCGGATTCACCTCCGGGCTCGTCAACGTCGCCCCCGGCGTCTCGATCGCCATGATCGAGGCGCTCCGCGCGGGCGACTACCTCGCCGCGATGAAGGTCTGGGAGCAGATCCGCCGCTTCGAGGACCTGCGCGCCGACCGGCAGTCCGCGAACAACGTGACGGTCGTCAAGGAGGCCCTGGCCTCCCTCGGGCTCTGCCGCCGCGACGTACGCGCGCCCAGCCGGGTGCTGCCCGAGGCGCAGCGCGCCGAGGTCGCCTCCCTGGTCGCCGGGTGGTCCATATGACCGGCGCGTCGTCGGCGGGCCGCCGCCTCGCTCCCGAGGAACTGCGCAGCCACCAGTGGTACGGCACGGACGGGCTCCGCTCGTTCAGTCACCGCGCCCGCACCCGTCAGCTCGGCTACCTCCCCGAGGAGCACCTGGGCAAGCCGGTCATCGCGATCCTCAACACCTGGTCCGACATCAATCCCTGCCACGTCCATCTCCGCGAGCGCGCGCAGGCGGTCAAGCGGGGGGTCTGGCAGGCGGGCGGCTTCCCGCTGGAGTTCCCGGTCTCCACGCTCTCGGAGACCTTCCAGAAGCCCACCCCGATGCTCTACCGCAACCTGCTGGCGATGGAGACGGAGGAGCTGCTGCGCTCCTACCCCGTCGACGGCGCCGTGCTGCTGGGCGGCTGCGACAAGTCCACGCCCGCGCTGCTGATGGGCGCCGCCTCCGTCGACCTGCCGACGGTCTTCGTGCCGGCCGGGCCGATGCTGCCGGGCCACTGGCGCGACGAGGTCCTGGGCTCCGGCACGGACATGTGGAAGTACTGGGACGACAAGCGGGCCGGCCTCATCGGCGACTGCGAGATGGCCGAGCTGGAGAACGGCCTCGCCCGCTCCCCCGGCCACTGCATGACGATGGGCACCGCCTCGACCCTGACGGCCGCCGCCGAGGCGCTGGGCGTCACGGTGCCGGGCGCCTCGTCCATCCCGGCCGTGGACTCCGGTCACGACCGGATGGCGGCGCAGTCCGGGATCCGGATCGTCGAACTGGTGTGGCAACAGCTGAAGCTGTCACGGATCCTCACGGCGGACGCCTACGAGGACGCGGTCGCCACGGTCCTCGCGCTCGGCGGCTCCACCAACGCCGTCATCCACCTGATCGCGATGGCGGGCCGCTCCGGGGTGAAGCTCACCCTGGACGACTTCGACCGCATCGCCCGCACCGTGCCCGTCCTCGCCAACCTCCGCCCCGGCGGGAAGTACCTGATGGAGGACTTCCACTTCGCCGGAGGACTCCCCGGGTTCCTGGCACGGCTCACCGACGTGCTCCACCTGGACCGGCCCACCGTCACGCACGCCACGATGCGCGAACAGCTCGACGGGGCGCTCGTCCACAACTCCGAGGTCATCCGGGAGCGGGACAACCCGCTGGCGGAGGAGGGCGGTGTCGCCGTCCTGCGCGGCAACCTGTGCCCGGACGGCGCGGTCATCAAGCACATCGCCGCAGAGCCCCACCTGCTGCGCCACACCGGACCGGCGGTCGTCTTCGACGACTACAAGGAGATGCAGCGCACCATCAACGACCCGGCCCTGGCCCTCACCCCGGACCACGTGCTGGTGCTCCGCAACGCCGGCCCCAAGGGCGGCCCCGGGATGCCGGAGTACGGCATGCTGCCCATCCCCGACTACCTGCTGAAGCAGGGCGTACGGGACATGGTGCGGCTCTCCGACGCCCGGATGAGCGGCACCAGTTACGGCGCCTGCGTCCTGCACATCGCACCCGAGTCCTTCGTCGGCGGGCCGCTCGCGCTGGTCCGCACCGGTGACCTGATCACCCTGGACGTCGAGGCGCGGCTGCTCCACCTCGACGTCACCGACGAGGAGCTGGAGCTCCGCAGGTCCGGGTGGACCGAGCCGCCCGCCCGCTACGGGCGCGGATTCGGGGCGCTCTACCAGGACCAGATCACCCAGGCCGACACCGGCTGCGACTTCACGTTCCTGGCCCGGCAGGGAGAAGTGCCCGACCCGTACGCGGGCTGAACCGCGAAGAGGAATTCCGCGCACCGCGTCGTCCGGGATACCGAACGGCATGCGGTAAGCGCTTGCACCATGCACCGAACGCACGGCACATCCAGCACTTCCCAGAGATCGGAGACGCGTCATGGCCCAATCCGCAGCCGTGGCCACACCGCCCCCCAAGGGGCAGGCGCCGAAGCGCCGTTCGGCCAGTCCCCGCCGCCTGCCGTACCTGCTGATCGCACCCGCGGGCCTGCTGATGCTGGGCTTCATCGCCTATCCGGTGATCAGCGTCTTCTACTACAGCCTGCAGGACTACAACGTCACCAAGCCGTGGCGGAACGGCTTCGCCGGCTTCGACAACTTCACCCGGATCTTCACCGAGGACGACCAGTTCTGGTCGACGCTCGGCTTCAGCGCCCAGTGGGTCTTCACCCAGGTGACCCTCCAGCTGGCGCTCGGCCTCGCGCTCGCGCTGATCGTCAACCAGAGCTTCGTCGGACGCGGCATCTCCCGCGCCATGGTCTTCTCGCCCTGGGCCGTCTCCGGTGTGCTCACCAGCACCATCTGGATCCTGCTCTACAACTCGTCGACCGGCTTCAGCCGCTACCTCGCGGACGCCGGGATCGGTGAGTACGGCACCTCGGTCCTCTCCGACACCGGGACCGTCTTCTGGGCGGCCACCGTCTCCGAACTCTGGCGCGGGGTCCCCTTCTTCGCCATCCTCATCCTCGCCGACCTGCAGTCGGTCTCCAAGGAGCTGTACGAGGCGGCGTCGGTCGACGGCGCGGGCCGGATGCGGCAGTTCTTCCACATCACGCTCCCGCACCTGCGCGACGCGATCATCCTCGCCACCCTGCTCCGCGGGGTCTGGGAGTTCAACAACGTCGACCTCCTCTACACCCTCACCGGCGGCGGGCCGGCGGGCGAGACCACCACCCTCCCGCTCTACGTCGCCAATACCGGCATCGAGGGCCACGACTTCGGATACGCGTCCGCGCTGACCACCGTCGCCTTCGTGATCCTCCTCTTCTGCTCGATCGTCTATCTGCGCCTGAGCAAGTTCGGAGGCGACCACAAGTGACTGCCGCACTCGTAGAGAAGAACGACGCCCGCACGCCCGGGCTCTCCCGGCGGGACGACGTCCCGCCGCCCTCCTCGCACCGCCGGACCAAGCGCGAGCGCGCCTTCGACGACGTACCGCGCTGGCAGATCTACGTGCCGCTCGGCATCTACCTGCTCTTCACGCTCATCCCGTTCTACTGGATGTTCCTCTTCGCCGTACGGCCCGCCGGCTCCACCTCCCTGGTGCCCTGGCCCATGACGGGGGACCACTTCTCCAAGGTCTGGAACGAGCGCAGCTTCGCCCTCTTCTTCCAGAACAGCATGATCGTCGGCGTCGCGACGCTGATCGCCACGACCCTGGTCGCGCTGGCCGGCGGCTACGCCCTGGCCCGGTTCGACTTCAAGATCAAGGGCGCCTTCATGCTGGCGCTGCTCTGCTCGCAGTTCATCCCGGGCGCCCTGATGCTCGTGCCGCTCTTCGAGATCTTCAAGAACCTCCAGATGATCAACTCCCTGGGGAGCGTCGTCATCGCGGAGACCGTCTTCCAGCTTCCCCTGTCGATCATCCTGATCAGCGGCTTCATCAAGAACGTCCCGGTCTCCCTCGAAGAGGCCGCCTGGGTGGACGGCTGCTCGCGCTTCAAGGCCTTCTGCGCCGTCGTCCTGCCGCTGCTGCGCCCCGGTCTGATCGCCGTCGGCTCCTTCGCCTTCGTCCACAGCTGGAACCACTTCCTGTTCGCCCTGATGTTCCTCAGCGAACAGGACAAGCAGACGATCCCGGTCGGCCTCAACACCCTCATCGGCGCCGACAGTGTCGACCTGGGGGCGCTGGCCGCGGGCGGTGTCATCGCCGCGGTTCCGGTGGTCATCGTCTTCGCCTTCATCCAGAAGTGGCTCATCACCGGCTTCAGCGCCGGCGCCGTGAAGGGATGACGGACATGACCTGGAAGCTCCACGCCCGCACCGCCACCGACGTGGCCCGCGGGGCCGGAGCGGGGAAGGCGGACCGATGAGCGTGACCACCCCCCTCCCCGTCGTCCTGGCCGGCGCCCGCGGCCACGGCCGCTGGCACCTCGCCAACATCCGCCGGCTCCAGCACCAGGGGCTGGTCCGGCTGGCCGGGATCTGCGAGCTGAACCCGCTGACCGACGGCGAACTCGACCTGTTCGCCGACGAGATGCCCGAGCAGTCCGCCGACTTCGGGGCCCTCCTGGACTCCACCGGCGCGCGCGCCGCCGTCGTCTGCACCCCCATCCCGACCCACACCACGCTGGCCCTGACCGCCGCGGCCCGGGGCGTCCACCTCCTTCTGGAGAAGCCCCCGGCCGCAACCTGGGACGACTACGCCCGCATGGCGGACGGGGTACGGGAGGCGGGCATCGCCTGCCAGATCGGCTTCCAGTCCCTCGGCTCGCACGCCGTGCCCGCCGTCAAGGACCTCGTGCGCTCCGGGGCGATCGGCGCCGTCCGCGGCGTCGGGGCCGCCGGCGCCTGGGTCCGCGACGACGCCTACTTCCGGCGGGCCCCCTGGGCCGGGCGGCGCAGGCTGGGCGGGACCGACGTGGTCGACGGGGTGCTCACCAACCCCCTGGCGCACGCCGTCGCCACCGCACTCGAACTCGCCGGCCGGGGAACGGCCGACGACGTGGCGTCCATCGAGACCGAGCTCTTCCGCGCCCACGACATCGAGTCCGACGACACCAGCTGCGTCCGGGTCACCACCGCCGACGGGACTCCGGTCACCGTCGCGGTCACCCTCTGCGCGGAGGAGGCCGGCGAACCGTACGTGATCGTCCACGGCGACCGCGGCCGCGTCACCTTCTGGTACAAGCAGGACCGGGTCCTCGTCCAGCGCGCCGGACACGGCCCCGAGGAGGCCGTGCACGGGCGGACCGACCTCCTGGAGAACCTCGTCGACCACCTGGAGCACGGCACCCCGCTCCTCGTGCCGCCGGAGCGCACCGGCGCGTTCATGCGGGTCCTGGAGGCCGTGCGCACCGCCCCCGAGCCCGCCGCACTGCCCGCCACCGCCTGGTACACCCGCCCGGCCGACACGGGCGACGGCGTACGGCGCATCGTGCGCGGTGTCGACGGCACCGTCGCCGCCGCGGCCGACACCCTCACCCTCTTCTCCGAACTGGGCGCCTCCTGGGCGCGCCCGAGCGAGGTGAGCACCCCATGACCACCGCACTCCTCAGCTGCGCCGGACGGCCCGTCGGCCGCTACGGCCACCGGCCCGGGACCGACGGCCGGCCCTACCTGCACCCCGTCACCACACTCGCCGGCACCCCCGTCACCGAGGAGCGGCCCGCCGACCACATCCACCACCTGGGCGCCTCCGTCGCGGTGCCCGACGTGGCCGGGCACAACTTCTGGGGCGGGCGCACCTTCGTCCGTGACCAGGGACCCACCGTGCTCGACAACCACGGGACGCAGCGCCACCTCGGCTGGAAGCTCCGCGACCCGGACGGCTTCGTGGAGGAGCTCAGCTGGGAGGCCGACGGCACCGAGCTGCTGCGCGAGCACCGCACGGTCGCCGCCGTCGGGCTCTCCGACACCGCCTGGGCGCTGGACTTCTCCTTCTCCCTCACCAACCGGGGCTCCACGGACCTCTCCATCGGCAGCCCCGCCACCAACGGCCGCCCCGGAGCCGGGTACGGCGGATTCTTCTGGCGCGCACCCAAGGAGGCCGTGCCGCCCGCCGTCTTCAGCGGCACGCTCGACGGCGAGGAGGCCGTGCACGGCAGGGCCGCCGACTGGCTGGCCCTCGCCGGGGACGGCTGGACCCTCGTCTTCGCCGGCGCGACCGAAGAGACCCGGCGCGACCCGTGGTTCGTGCGCACCACCGAGTACCCGGGGGTCGGTTCATCCCTCGCCGCCGACCGGCGGCTTCCCGTCCCCGCCGGAGCCACCGTCGTGCGCAGGGTCGTCACCGTCGTCGCCGACGGACGCCTCGGCCGGGACGCCGCGGGCGCCCTCGTCCGCAAGGCGGTCGCCGCATGACCATGCCCTGGAGAGCCGACCTCGGGGACGGCACCTACCGCAACCCGGTCCTCAACTCCGACTGGTCCGACCCCGACGTCGTGCGCGTCGGCGACGACCACTACCTCACGGCGTCCAGCTTCGGCCGGGTCCCCGGGCTGCCCCTGCTGCACTCCCGTGACCTGGTCAACTGGACCCTGATCGGCCACGCCCTCGACCGGCTCGGACCGGAGGCCGACTTCTCCGTGCCGCGCCACGACTGCGGGGTGTGGGCGCCGTCGCTGCGCCACCACGCCGGACGCTTCTGGATCTTCTGGGGGGACCCCGACCACGGCGTCCAGCAGATCAACGCCGAGAACATCCGCGGCCCCTGGAGCGCCCCGCACCTCGTCAAGGCCGGGAAGGGCCTGATCGACGCCTGCCCCCTCTGGGACGAGGAGACCGGCGAGGCCTATCTGGTCCACGCGTGGGCCAAGTCGCGCTCCGGCATCAAGAACCGGCTCACCGGCCACCGGATGAGCCCCGACGGGCGCGAACTCCTCGACGAGGGCACGACCCTGGTCGACGCCGACACGATCCCGGGCTGGTTCACCCTCGAAGGCCCCAAGCTCTACCGGCACGACGGCTGGTTCTGGATCTTCGCCCCCGCCGGGGGAGTGGAGACCGGGTGGCAGGGCGCCTTCCGCTCGCGGACGTTCGCCGGCCCCTACGAGGAGCGGGTCGTCCTCGCCCAGGGCAGCACCGAGGTCAACGGCCCCCACCAGGGCGGCTGGGTCAGGACCGCCGCGGGTGAGGACTGGTTCCTGCACTTCCAGGCACGCGGGGCCTACGGCCGTGTCGTGCACCTCCAGCCCATGCGCTGGGACGAGGAGGGCTGGCCGGTCATCGGTGACGAGGGCGAACCCGTCCTCACCCACCGCAGCCCGAAGGCGCCGGAACAGACCGCGGAGGCCCCGGTCTCCAGCGACGACTTCCCCGGCGGGCGGTACGGCCGGCAGTGGCAGTGGACGGCCGATCCGCGGCCCGGCTGGACGGTCGGCCACGGCGGCGACGGGCTGCGCCTCAGCTGCGTACGGACCGCGTACGCGCACGATCTGCGCGCCCTGCCCAACGTCCTGGTGCAGCGGCTGCCCGCCGAGGAGTTCACCGTCGAGGTGGGCATCACGCTCGACACCGGCGAACCGGACGCCAAGGCCGGGCTCGCCGTGCTCGGGGACGCCTTCTCGTGGATCGGCCTGGAGGCCGGGGCCGACGGCACGGCCCAGCTCGTGCACCGGTACGCCGAGACCGTCGCCGAGCACGAGCGGGACGCCGAGCACCCCCGCCCCGCACCCGACGCCTCGGTCCGGGTACGGATCGAGGTCACCCGGGGCGCCCGCTGCCGCTTCTACGCCGACACCGGCGACGGGTCCGGATTCCGGGCCTCCGGCCAGGTCTTCGCCGCCGCGCCCTGGCGGTGGGTCGGCGCGCTGCTGGGCCTCTTCGCCACCGCCCCGGCCGGTTCGGGGCCCTCCGGAACAGCCGGCTTCACCGCGTTCCGCACCACCGCGCCACCGCGCACCACCTGACCCCGCACCGCCGTATGGGAGCCGCAATGACGCACCTCCGTACCGAGCGCACCAGAGCGAGAACACCGTTCACCGCCTTCACCCCCGCCGTCCTCCGGCGTGCGCGGAGCCAGGACGGTGGCCGTCGGAAACAGCTGCCACGGGGGCGTCCGGCACACCCGCCGGGACGACACGCCGGCCGGGCCGGTCCGGCGCGGCCGAGCACCCCGGCGCCGCACCGCGCACACCACTGACCTCCCCCCACGTACGCGTACAGATCCGAGAGAGAAGAGCCGACATGAACATCTCGAAGACGCTCCGGGGGCGTGCCGCGACCGCGGTGTCCCTCACGGCGGTCCTGGCCCTCGCGGCCACCGGCTGTGGCGACGACGGCAGCGACTCCGGCACGGACGGCAGCGGGAAGGGCGAGATCACCTTCTGGGACAACAACGGTGGCCCGCGCACCGCGATCTGGACCGAGATCATCAAGGACTTCGAGAAGAAGAACCCGGACATCAAGGTCAAGTACGTCCCGATCCCGATCGCCGACGTCCAGTCGAAGTACGACACGGCCATCGCGGGCGGCGGGCTGCCCGACGTGGGCGGCGTCGGCACCGCGTACCTGGCGAACATGGTCTCCCAGGAGGCCCTGGAACCGGTCAACGACCGGCTGGACGGGTCGTCGCTGAAGGGCAAACTCGTCGAGGGCATGGTCGAGAGCGTCAGAGCCGCGGCCGGCCGGGGCGACGACCTGTACTCCGTGCCGACCTCCGCCAACAACGGGGCGCTCTGGTACCGCACCGACCTGTTCGAGGAGGCCGGCCTGGACGCGCCCACCACCTGGCCCAAGTTCTACGAGGCCGCCGACAAGCTGACGGACGCCAAGAAGAACAAGTTCGGCTACACCATCCGCGGTGGCGCGGGCTCCATCGCCCAGGCCCTCGACGCGATGTACGGCCAGACCGGCATCACGGACTTCTGGGACGGCGAGAAGACCACCCTGAACGACCCGAAGAACGTCGCGGCGCTGGAGAAGTACGCCGCCCTCTTCAAGAAGACGACGCCCTCCGCCGACGTCAACAACGACTTCACCAAGATGGTCGCCCAGTGGGACTCCGGCACCATCGGGATGCTCAGCCACAACCTCGGCTCCTACCAGGACCACCTGAAGGCGCTGGGCGAGGACAAGTTCGCCGGGATACCCGCCCCCATCGGGGAGGGCGGCACCCGCGTCCAGGTCTCGAACCCCGTCGACGGCCTCGGCCTGTTCCGGTCCAGCAACAACAAGAACGCGGCCTGGAAGTTCATCGAGTTCGCGGCCTCCCACGAGTCGAACAGCAAGTGGAACGAGTCCGCCGGCGCCATCCCCGCCAACACCGAGGCGGCCAAGGACCCGTGGATCGGTGAGACCGAGCCGACCGCCCTCGCGGCGAAGGCGCTCACCGACGGCTCCACCAAGATCGTCGACCTCCCGTACTACCTGCCCGACTGGAACAACATCAGCAAGGCGGACAACGAGCCCGAGTTCCAGAAGCTGCTGCTCGGCAAGATCACGGCCAAGGCCTTCCTGGACGCGATGGCCGACGAGCTGAACGCCGCCCAGAAGGAGTGGAAGGAACTGGGCAACGGCTGACCCGGCCGTCCCCTCGCGGACGCCCCCCATGACCGGGGGACCGGCGGCGGTCCGGGTCGCACCCCGCCGCCGGTTCCCCACCTCCGTACACCCCCCCCGGGCACCACCTCACGTCGTCCCCCGAGAGAGGCAGTCATCCTGTGTCACTCACCCGCAGACGGACGGCGGCCGCGCTCCTCGCGCTGCCCCTCGCCCTGAGCGCCACCCCCGCACTCGCCCACGGCGGCGGCGGGCACCGGCCCCGGACCCGTACGCTCCACATCGCGGGCGACTCCACGGCGGCCCAGAAGTACGCCGACGCCGCGCCCGAGACCGGCTGGGGCATGGCCCTCCCCTTCTTCCTCGGACAGGGCCTCACCGTCGCCAACCACGCGATGAACGGCCGCAGTTCCAAGAGCTTCATCGACGAGGGGCGCCTCACCGCCCTCCTGGACGGCGTCCGTCCGGGCGATCTCGTCCTCATCCAGTTCGGGCACAACGACGAGAAGACCGAGGACCCCGCCCGGGGCACCGACCCGTACACCACGTACCAGGAGTACCTGCGCCAGTACCTCGAGGGCGCCCGAGCCCGGCGCGCCGAGCCCGTGCTGATCACCCCGGTCGAGCGCCGCCGCTTCGCCGAGGACGGCACGGCGAAGCCCACCCACGGGGAATACCCCGCCGCGATGCGCGCCCTGGCGTCCGAGGAGGGCGTCGCCCTGCTCGACGTCCAGGCGCTCTCCCTCGCCCGGTGGCAGGAACTCGGCCCGGACGGGACCCGGGCGTACTTCAACTGGCTGGAGCCCGGCGAGTCGCCGAACTACCCCGACGGCAAGCAGGACAACACCCACTTCCGGCCTGACGGCGCCGTCGACGTGGCCAGGACGACGGCCCGCGCGCTGCTGGACGGGGGCGTGCTCGCCCCGCGCGAGCTGCGCCGCCTCGACGCGACGGTGCCCGGGAGCCGGATCACCTGGCCGCAGGCCTGACACCCGCTCCCCGCATTCCCCTTCATTCCTTTCCCCGTACGACAGTTAGGGATCCGCCATGCCCGCACGCATGAGACACGTCCGCGCCATCGCCGTGGTGATGGGCAGCGCCTCGCTCGCCCTCGCGGTGAGCGTCCCCGCCCAGGCCACCACCCACCACGGCAGGGGCATCGAGCGTTCCGTGCTCCCGGCCGGTGACGGCTGGGCCTCCGCCGACGGCTCCACCACGGGCGGCGCGGACGCCACCCCGGAGCACGTCTACACCGTCACCAACCGGGCCGAGCTCATCGCCGCCTTCGAGGACGCGGGGGACGCACCGAAGATCGTCCGGATCGCCGGCACCGTCCACGGCAACTCGGACGCCGCGGGCACCCCGATCGGCTGCGAGGCCTACCAGCAGGGCGGCTACACCCTGGAGAAGTACCTCGCCGCCTACGACCCGGCCGTCTGGGGCACGGACGAGGTCCCCTCGGGCCCGCTGGAGGACGCCCGTGCCGCGTCCGCGAAGCTGCAGGCCGCCGCGGTCAACGTGAACGTCCCGTCCCACACCACGCTCGTCGGTGTCGGCAAGGACGCCACGATCATCGGTGCCAGCCTCCAGGTGAAGAACGTCTCCGACGTCATCATCCGCAACATCTCCTTCGAGGACACCTACGACTGCTTCCCCCAGTGGGACCCCACCGACGGTGACCAGGGCGCCTGGAACTCCGAGTACGACAACCTCGTCGTCTACGGCTCCAGCCACGTCTGGGTCGACCACAACACCTTCAGCGACGGCGACCGCCCCGACGCCGACCAGCCCCACTACTTCGGGCAGGTGTACCAGCAGCACGACGGCCTCTTCGACATCGTGCGCGGCGCCGACCTCGTCACCGTGTCGTGGAACGTCCTCAAGGACCACGACAAGACCATGCTCATCGGCAACAGCGACGGCGCCGGGGCGAGCGACCGGGGCAAGCTCCGCGTGACGCTGCACCACAACCTCTTCAAGGACGTGAAGGAGCGCGCGCCCCGCGTCCGCTTCGGCCAGGTCGACTCGTACAACAACCACTTCGTCGCGGGCAAGGGCGCCGCCTACGGCTACACGTACGGCATCGGCGCCGAGTCGAAGCTCGTCGCCGAGCACAACGCGTTCACCGTGCCCTCCGGCTTCGACAAGGCGGCCATCCTCAAGAAGTGGTCCGAGTCCTCCCTCACGGCGGGGGACAACTACGTCAACGGGCGGAAGACCGACCTGATCGCCGTGCACAACGCGGGCGTGCCCTCCGAGCAGCTCACCGAGGGCGCCGGCTGGACCCCGACGCTGCGCACCGGGGTCGTCCACCCGCTCGCCGTCCCGCTCCTGGTGGGCCTCGGCGCGGGAGCCGGCAAGCCGCTGGTCCGCTGACCCCACCCCACCCCGAACCGGCCGGAGCGGCACCGCACCCTTCCACCACCCCGGAAGGCGCCGCTCCGGCCCGCCTGTCCTCGCACCTCTTCGCAAGGAGTACCGCCATGCCCAGCAGACGCAGCGCGCTGACCCTGCTCGCGGGTGCGGGCGCCGCCCTCGCCCTCGGCACACCCACCGCCCACGCCCGGCCCGCGCACCCCCGCCCCTTCGGCCGCCACGGCTCACCGGCGCGCCGCCTGAACGCCCTGACGCTGTACGTCGATCCGCACGGCAGGGGCGACTTCACCGACGTACGGTCCGCGCTCGACGCGGCCACCGGCACCGGCCGGACCCTGGTGATCGCCCCCGGCACCTACCGCGGGAAGCTCTCCGTCCCCGCCGACCGGACCGGCCTCACCCTGATCGGCGCGAGCGGCGACCCGCGCGACACCGTCCTCGTCCACGGCGACGCCGCCGGAACCCCGAAGCCCGACGGCTCCGGCACCCTGGGCACCAGCGGATCCGCCTCCGTCACCGTCCAGGCCGCGGACTTCACGGCCCGCGACGTGACCTTCGCCAACGACTGGCTGCGCTCCGACAACCCGGAGTACACCGGGACCCAGGCCGTCGCGATCAAGGTGCAGGGCGACCGCTCGGCGTTCCTCGGCTGCCGCTTCCTCGGCCACCAGGACACGCTGTACGCCGACTCCCTCGCCCTCACCGCCTTCGCCCGCCAGTACTACCGCGACTGCTACGTCGAGGGGGACGTCGACTTCGTCTTCGGCCGTGCCACCGCCGTCTTCGACCGCTGCCACTTCCGTACCCTGACCCGCACCGACCTGGCGTCCGCGCCGTACGGCTTCGTCTTCGCACCCAGCACCGCCGGAGCCAACCCGCACGGCTACCTGGTCCTGCGCTCCCGCGTCACGAGCACCGCCCCCGACGGCTTCTACAAGCTGGCCCGCCCCTGGGTGCCCTCCTCGGACCTCACCGCGCACCCGATGCTGACCGTCCGCGACAGCCACCTCGGCGCGGGCATCGACGCGGCGGCCCCGTACGGCACGATGTCCGCGGGCTTCCCCTGGCAGGACCAGCGCTTCGCCGAGTACCGCAACACCGGTCCCGGCGCGCGCGTCACCGTCCCCGGCAACCGCCCGCAGCTGAGCGCCGCCGAGGCCCGCGCGCACACCCCGGCCGGCCACCTCGGCGACTGGCGCCCCTCCGCATGACGCTCGGGATCACCCGCGGGGTGCTCCCGGACTTCTACGGGCGGCTGAAGGACGAACTGACCTTCCCGCTCTCCTGGGAGCGCTCCGCGACCCGTGACTTCCCGGCCTGGCGCGCCGAGGGGCGCGCCGCGGCCGGGGAGTCGCTGCTGCAGCCGGCGGTCCCCGGCCCCGAGCCCTACGACCCGGTGACCCTCGACGAGCACGCACGCGGCCCGTACACGGCGCGCACCGTGGAGTTCGCCCTCAGCCGGTACGGCAGGGCACGCGGCTCCCTGCTGGTGCCGCACGGGACGGGGCCGTTCCCCGCGGTGCTGGTCCTGCACGACCACGGGGCCGAGTTCAGGATCGGCCGGGAGAAGACCGTACGGCCGTGGTCGGACCCGGACCGCCTCACGCTCGCCACCGCGTGGACGGACCGCTACTACGGGGGCCGGTTCATCGGCGACGAACTGGCCGCCCGGGGGTACGCGGTGCTGGCCGTGGACACCCTGGGCTGGGGCGACAGGGGACCGCTCGCCTACGAGGACCAGCAGGCACTGGCCGCCAACCTCCTCCGGCTGGGCACCTCGCCGGCGGGCCTCGCCGCCCACGAGGACATCCGCGCCGCGGACTTCCTCGCCTCGCTGCCCGAGGTGGACGAACGGCGTGTGGGCGCCCTGGGCTTCTCCATGGGCGCCTACCGCGCCTGGCAGCTGTCCGCCCTGTCCGACGGGGTCCGCGCGGCGGCGGCCGTCTGCTGGATGACGGGGCTCAAGGAGATGATGCTCCCGGGCGACGACGCCCTGCGCGGCCAGTCCGCGTACTTCATGCTCCATCCCGGGCTGCACCGCCGTCTCGACATCCCCGACGTGGCGTCCCTCGCCGCCCCGAAGCCCGCCCTGTTCCACGCCGGTGGCCGGGACGGCCTCTTCACGGCGGCCGGGGTGGAGGCGGCGTACGCCGAGCTGCGCGCGGTCTGGGAGTCGCAGGGGGCCGGCGACCGCCTCACCACCAGGGTGTGGCCGGACACCGGGCATGTCTTCAGCCGTGCCATGCAGGACGACGTCCACGGGTGGTTCGACAGGTGGCTGAGGGCTCCGGCCTGAGACGCCGCCTCGCACCGTACGCGTCCGGGCGGTCCGGGCCGGCTCCTGCGGGGCGCCGCCCGCCCGGCTACGTCCGGCGCCGAGGCCGGGCCGCGGCCTTCTTCGTGGTCCTGCTCCTCGACGGCCCAGGGACGCCGTCCTCCTTCTCCGCGTCGGCCTCCGCCGAGGACGCCTTCCTGGCCGCGGTCTTCTTCACGGGCTTCCTGCCGGAGGCCCTCCTGCTCTCCGGGGCCGTGGCGCCGGACGCCTTCTTCCTGGCCGTGCTCGTCCTCTTCGCGGGGGCCGGACGGCGTGGCCGGTCCGGGGCGGTGTCGTCACCCTCCGGGGCCCGGCGCCGACGGCGGGCGACCGGGCGCTCGGACGCCCTCTCCGTCTCTTCCGCACCGTCCTGGTCCCCGGTGTCCCCGCCGACCTCCTCGACCGTGTCCGCGGCGCTCCGGCCCACGTCCCCGACGGCCGCGCCCGCTTCCTCGCCGATGTCTTCCACCGCGCCGCCCGCACCGCTGCCGACGGATTCGACCGCGGTCCCGGCTCCCCGGCCCACCTCGCTCACGGCCGCGCCGGCGCCCGCGCCCAGCTCGCCCGCGGCCCGGCCGGTGCCGGCTCCGACGTCCTCGACCGCCGCGCCCACCCCGCGGGTCAGCTGTTCGAGGATCTGCGGGTTGCGGTCCACCGTGGCCAGCAGCCGGGTGACGATGGCGGCGATGTGGTGGAGCCGCACCTTGAGCTGCGCCTGGACGTCCACACCCTCGATGTCCAGCTGGACCCGTCCGAGTCTCACGTCCGCTCCGACGTTCAGTTTGAGGAGGTCCAGCACCTCCGCCTGGAGGGAGACGTGGGCCTCCAGGTCGTCGACCTCCAACTCCAGCTTGTCCACGTGGAGGGAGGGAACGTCCAGGAAGACATCTGACGGTCCATCATCGGGGCCGTCGTCCCCCGGGACCACGATCTCGGCGTCCGGGTCCCGGCCTTCGCGGCCGGCTCTGTCGGAGCTGGGCATGGCGTGCGCACATCCTCGGTAGGTTCCCCGAGCAGGATCCTCACGTCCCAGTGTCGACCGGGGGAAACCATGACGCAATCGCCGGTGCCGCGCGTCCGCCCCCGCAGGCCAGGGGCACCGGGCCTGCGGGGGCGGACCGCACTCGGGGGACGCCCGCCGGATCTCTAGTCGTAGCTGAGGTCCGACGCGGTGTAGCGGCAGTACGTGCCGTCCGGACCGCTGCCCGTCTCCTTCGGCTCGGCGCCCGTGTTGTTGCCGGTGTAGCGGACGCAGGGCTTGATCTTCTTGCTGCTGTCGCCGTGGATCCGCACCGAACGCAGCGCGGCGGTGTCCCCGTAGTTGGTGTTGATGCCGACCAGGGACGTGCCCGGCGCCGTGATGTCGACGTCGTTCACGATGATGTCGCGCTTGTACTGCTTGGAGCAGTTGCCGCAGGACCGGACGAGCTTGCCGAAGTCCGTGACCTGGAACTTCGTGATGACCAGCTTGCCCGCGCCGTTGAACTGGAAGACCTTGTCCGAGGCCTTCCTCGCGCCGCCGCCGTACACCGTGTAGACGGAACCGGTCGACGTGCCCTTGAAGGACGCGGCGTCCTCGCCGACGTCCTCCCACCAGACGTTCTGGATCGTGCAGCTGCCGGAGCAGTGGACACCGTCGGCGGCGGGTGAGCCCAGGATGACGTTCTTGAGCGTCGCCCCGTCGGCCAGCTTGAAGATCGGGTCCTGTCCTTCGTCCTGGCCGTCGCCGCCGAGGTCGCCGCTCCCGTAGAAGCGCTTCAGCGATCCGTCGTACGTCCCCGAGACCTCGATGGTCTTCGAGACGGCCTGGGTTCCGGTGGCACCGGGCCAGGCGGGCACCGCGGCCGTCGCCGCTCCCGCGGGCTGCAGCATGACATTGGTGGCCAGAGCGGCTCCGGTGAGACCCAGGGCGGCGGTCAGTGCGGCCGCCATGCGGCGCTTGCCGGGCCTGCGCCGATGCGTGTGCGCTCGTTCGCTCATGTTGGTCGGTCCCGTTTCCTAGGGGGTGGGGGGGATGGTGTCGCGCTCATGGGTCGCCACCGCCCGCGAAAGGGTTGCCGTGTTCCGGATCTGTTTTTCCGTGGAGGCCCCTCGCACGCCCCCCGCCCCACCCGCCGCCCCGCGGGGTGAGCTCAGTGCGTCTCCGCGAAGTCGCCGCCCACCGAGGTCTGCCCGCCCGTCGCGCGCCCCCGCGCCGTGTAGTCGTCCCGTCCGGTGTCGCGGGACCCCTCCGCGTGGTCGTACTGCCCGGCGAAGGTGTGCGTACCGGTCGGCACGCCCCGCCCCGGCCTGAGCGTCCAGCGGTAGACGAGGAAGCCGTCCTCCTCGGTCGCCGACGCCACGAAGTCCTTCTCCGGCAGGGAGCGCCAGGAACCGGTGGTGTGCACCCCGCCGTTCAGAGCGATCCGCAGCTCCACGGTGAGCTCCGTCAACGGCCGGGTCGTCTTGACCGTCACCTCGCTCTGCGCCCAGTAGGCGTTGCCGTTCGGGTTCAGCGAACCGTCCGACCACAGCGGGCCGCTGCCGGCGGGCAGCGCGGCGCCCCGGCCGGCGGGCGGGGACTCGGGGCGGTGCGACGTGGGGCCGGCGGCCACCCGCTGTCCGGCCCGCGGTTCCTCCCGGCCCGCGGACGTGACCGCGAAGGCGCCGGCCGTCAGCACCCCGCAGACCGCCGCGGTCGCCCCGGCGACCCGCAGCCACGGCATCGGAGAGCGCGGGGCGCGCGTGGGGCGTACGGGCGGTTCCTCCGACATGCCGCGCTCGATCCGGGCCAGCATCCGCGCCCGGTCGGGGCGGTGCGAAGCGGCGGCCGTGCGCAGCCGCTCCCGCAGGTCCTCGTCCATCACTGCCTTCCCCCGGTGCGCTGCCCGGCGACCGCCACCTGTACCTGTGCCGCCGGGGTCTCGGGTCCGAGCAGCCGCTGGAGTTCCGCCACACCGCGCGAGGTCTGGCTCTTCACCGTACCGACCGATATCCCGAGGACCAGAGCGGTGTCCCGCTCGGACAGGTCGAAGGCGTGCCGCAGGACCACGCACGCGCGCTTGCGGAACGGCAGCCGCCGCAGGGCGCCCTGGACGTCGACCACCGCCGACACGTCGGGCCCGTCCGCCGCCCAGCCGTCGCCGGACCCACGGGGTGCCCAGAACAGCGCGATCCTCCGGCGCTCCCGCACGGCGCTGCGGATGCGGGTACGGGCCAGGTTGGCGACGACCCCTCGCGCGTAGGCCGCCGGGTGGTCGGCGCCCCTGACCCGGTCCCAGCGGTGCCAGAGCGCCATGAGCGCGTCGGCGGCCAGGTCGTCCGCCGCATCGGCCTCGCCCGTCAACAGATGGGCGAGCCGGGCGAGTTCGGCGTAGTGCGCCTCGAAGAACGCACGGAACTCGGCGGCAGCAGCATCATCCAGGACTGTGCCCACGGGTACCTCTCCTCTGCACGGGATCCCTGCGCGCGGACTGTGTACGTTCCCAATTGCGTTCGCGGGGCGAGAGCGTACCAATGCGTGTCCCCGGAAGCGCTTCGACGCGTGTGCGCCTCCAGTAAGGCGCACCACGGCGGAAACCTGAACCCCCTTGCGCCGGATGACCGTTCCGGAACCCTCGGTGCGGAGACCGGACACGGGGTCGTCGCCGCGGAAGACGTAACACGGGGAAAACCTGAAATCCCCGCGACCGGTGAACAATCCGGCTGACCGCCGCGTGATCCGTACACCGTGATCCGTACACAAGGAGGAGTGCCATGCCGGACAGATCCGATCCCACCGTGCCCGTGCCCGCGCCCAGGACCGACGAGGCCGGGGCCACGGGGGCCGCCGGGCCCCCCGGAGCGGTGCCGAAGGGCGCGCCGCGCGGCGCGGTCGACCGCTTCTTCTCCATCAGCGCGCGCGGCTCGGACTTCGGGCGCGAGATACGCGGCGGCTTCGCCACCTTCTTCACGATGGCCTACATCCTGGTGCTCAACCCGATCATCCTCGGCTCGGCCGAGGACAAGTTCGGCAACCACCTCTCGGGTCCCCAACTCGTCACCGCAACCGCCCTGGTGGCCGCGGTGATGACCGTCGCCATGGGGGTCGGCGGCAATCTGCCGCTCGCCCTCGCCGCGGGGCTCGGCCTCAACGCCGTCGTCGCCTTCCAGATCGCGCCCCTGATGAGCTGGCCCGACGCGATGGGGCTCATCGTCATCGAGGGCCTGCTGATCTGCGTCTTCGTGGTCACCGGGCTGCGCGAGGCGATCATGCACGCGATCCCCTCGTCCCTGAAGCAGGCCATCGGCGTCGGCATCGGGCTCTTCATCGCGTTCATCGGCTTCGTCGACGCCGGCTTCGTCACCCGCATCCCCGGCGACACGGGCTCCGTCCCCGTCCAGCTCGGTGCCACCGGGCAGCTCTCCGGCTGGCCGGTCCTGGTCTTCTGCCTCGGTGTGCTGCTGACCGTCGCGCTGCTCGCCCGCAAGGTGAAGGGCGCCATCCTCATCGGCATCGTGGTCACCACCGTCGTGGCGGTCGTCATCGACGGGATCGCCGACATCGCCCCCACCGCCTGGGGCCTGACCGTGCCGTCCGTCCCGGACGACCTGGTGGCCGCGCCGGACTTCGGCCTGATCGGCTCCTTCAGCCTCTTCGGGGCGTTCGAGCACGTCGGCGTCGTCACCCTCGTGCTGCTCGTCTTCACCCTGCTGCTGAGCGACTTCTTCGACACCATGGGCACCGTGCTCGGCGTCTCCCAGGAGGCCGGCCTCCTCGACGAGGACGGCAAGGTGCCGCATCTGGGCCGGGTCCTGCTCATCGACGGCGCGGCGGCCGTCGCGGGCGGCGCCGCCTCCGCCTCCTCCGCCACGTCCTACGTCGAGTCCGCCGCGGGCGTCGGCGAAGGCGCCCGTACGGGCTTCGCCTCGCTGGTCACCGGCGGCCTCTTCGCCGTGGCGCTGTTCCTCACGCCGCTGGCCACGATCGTGCCCTCCCAGGCCGCGGCACCCGCGCTGGTCGCGGTCGGTTTCCTGCTGATGGCGCAGGTGCGGCACATCGACTGGGAGAAGTACGAGGTCGCCATCCCGGCCTTCCTCACGATCGCCGTGATGCCGTTCACCTATTCCCTGACCAACGGCATCGGCGCGGGCTTCGTCGCCTACGTCGTGATCAAGGCGGTCCTCGGCAAGGCCAGGGAGGTCCACTGGCTGCTGTGGGCCACCGCGGTCGTGTTCGCGGTGTACTTCGCCATCAACCCCGTCGAGCAGCTCCTCGGGGTGAGCTGACCGGGGCCGCACGTGACGCCGGCCTCCACGACCCGGTCGGGTCGTGGAGGCCGGCGTCGTCGTGCGGGGCCGGGGCCTCCGCGTGTGCCGTGCGACGTCAGTTGGTGACGTACATGTACTTCCACGAGCCGTAGGCCGTCGAGTTGACGCCGTCGCCCGAGTAGCCGGCGCCCTTGACGTACGCCGACCGGAACCGGAACTTGTAGCCGACGGAACTCGACCCCGGCTTGCCCAGGTTGACGACCGACTTGCCGAGCGAGTCCAGCGTGAAGTACTCCGAGCCGCCACTGCGCCAGGCACCCTGGTAGTACATCTGGATGTCCAGCCGCTGCTTGCGGCCCGGGTAGGGGTTCATCGTGGTGTTGAAGTACGGCTGCGAGGTCTTGTGGACGTAGGAGTACGTCGTCGAGCCGATCTTCCCCGTCTTGTAGTGCCGGGAGATGGACGTGCCGACCTTGGCCTGGCCACCCGCCCACACCGTCACGGTCTTCGCGGCGGTCCGCGCGTCACCGTCGTACACGGCGTAGACCGAGGAGTCCCGGTACATGTTCAGGGTGCCGGAGAGCTTGCCGGTGCTGTTCACCGTGCCCGACTTGATCAGGTACTTGCCCTTGCCGTCGCCGGCCCGGTCGGCGTAGATCTTCACCGCGCGGTTCTTGTACGTCGTGCCCAGGGCGGCGGTGAAGGAGACCGGCTTCCCGTACGAGAAGATCTTCTTGTCGTTGTTCAGGGTGAGGGTGACCGCGGTCCGTGACACGGTGACGGTGTCGGAGCCGCTCGCCGGGGCGTGCGTGGCGTCGCCCGCGTACGCGACCCTGTACGTCACGCTGCCGCCGGCCGACGGGGTGTCGGAGAAGGAGAACGCGCCGCCCGTCCTGGTGACGACGGCGGGCAGCGTCCTGCCCTTGGGGTATTCGACGTCGGTGCGTGTCACCGTCAGCGGTGTCCCGGCGGGGAGCGCCACACTCGCGGTGATCGTGCCCGTGACCGTCAGGGCCTTGGCGCGCGTCGCGCTGGAGGGCGCGCTCACCGTGATCGCCGGGAGCGATTTCGCGGGGTCGCCGAGGACGCGCAGGGAGAACACGCCGTCGCTGTTCACCGACACGGCGAACAGCCGGCTGCTGTCCGGAGCCCAGGCCAGGGCGCCCGGCACGAGGGTGTCCCCGCCCGAGGAGTTGCCCGTGTTGGGGAACTCGAAGGTCCGGACCGGGTCCGGGTCGCCGTGCGAGAAGACGTGGACGTCCGGCCCGTACCAGGAGAAGGTGCCGCCGGCGACCTCGCCGCCCGGGGCGACGTCCACGGCATTGGGGTAGTCGGACGACTGGTAGGTCACGACCGGCGAGAGGTCGGCCGTCGAGAACGCCGGGTGCACGTAGGGCGCTCCGCTGGCGGTCACGACCTCCTTGCCGTCAGGGGTGATGTCCAGTTCCCGGAGGTTCCCGGCCACCGACTTGCTGACGCGCAGTGTCAGCCCGGACTCCGTCACGTCGTAGATGCCGACGACGTCGCTCTCCTGCACGCCGACGGCCAGCACGCCCGGAGCGGCCGGGTCGGAACCGAACTCCGGGGCCACGGAGCCGCTGTAGCCCTGAGGGCTCTGCAGGGAGAGTGCGACGACGGGTTCGGGGCCCGACAGGTCCAGCGAGCCGATGCGGCCGGAGTACTCGGCGGTGTAACCGAAGAACAGCCTGCCGCCGGCCTGGGCGAGCGTGCTGACACCGTCGAGACCGCCGAGGGCGTAACTCGCGCTCTGCGCGTACGTCTGCGTGTCGACCTCGATGATCCGGCTGCCGCCGGTGACGGCCGCGTACAGCCGGCCGGAGTCCGGCGAGAGCTCGAGGCCGTTCACACCGGACAGGCCGGTGAGTGTGGCGACGACGGTCGCCGCGTAGTCGGTGACGACGATCCGGCCGGCGGTCGGGTCCGATATGTAGACCCGCTGGTGGACGCCGTCCACCACGACGTCTCCCGCGGACTTCAGGGAGAGGACCTTCGAGGTGTCGGCCGCGGCCGGGCCCGCCGCCCCGACGCTCAGCGCCGCCGAGCTGAAGAGGACCGCGAGCGCCGTCGCGGTGGTGAGCGTGCGTCTGTGCTTATGTCTGCGCACCATGATGAGACCCCCCAGGGTGAAGAAAGTGTGTAAGCGCCCCCGCTGGCTCGCAGCGTATGTGATGCCTGTGACAGTTGGGCAGCGGGTTAACCGCTGCGAGGCATGGGGAAGTGCCCCGTCCGGTGCCGGACGTCCCCGGCGGCCGGATCCGGGCCCCGCGACGCCCGCACGCCCGGTCACTCGTCCACGGACACCCGGTCACTCACCACCGGGGGTGCCCGGTCACTCACCCCTTCAGTGCCGCCTTCATCATCTTCTGCGCGATCGGCGCGGCCAGGCCGTTGCCGCTGACCTCGGAGCGGGCCGCTCCGGAGTCCTCGACGACCACCGCGACCGCGACCTGCTTGCCGGTGGAGTCGTCCTTCGCGTACGAGGTGAACCAGGCGTACGGGGTGTTGCTGTTGTCCACGCCGTTCTGCGCGGTCCCCGTCTTGCCGCCCACCTCGGCGCCGTCGATCTTCGCGTTGCTGCCGGTCCCCTTGTTCACCACGGTGACCATCGCACTGCGCAGCTGCTCCGCCGTCGACTCCTTCACGACCCGCTCGGTGTCGCCGTCCGGGTACTCCTGGAGCGCGGAGCCGTCGGCGTCCGTCACCTTGGAGACCATGTGCGGCGAGGCCAGCTCACCGCCGTTGCTGAGGGCCGCGGAGACCATGGCCATCTGCATGGGGGTGGCGGTCACCTCGAACTGCCCGATGCCGGTCAGCGCGGTCTGCGCCTTGTCCATGTCCTTCGGGTACACGCTCTCGGACGCCCGCACGGGCACGTCCAGCTCCTTCGTGTCGAAACCGAAGGCGTCCGCCATCGCCTTCAGCTTGTCCTGGCCGAGATCGGCGGCGACCTTCGCGAACACGTTGTTGCAGGAGTACTGGAGCGCGGTGCGCAGCGTGGCGTTCTCGCAGGGCGCCGAAGGGTTCTCGTTGGACAGGACCGTGCTCGTGCCCGGCAGGGTGTACGGATCGGGGCTGTCCGTGGCCTCGTCGACCGAGCCGTACAGGCCGTTCTCCAGGGCGGCCGAGGCCACCACCAGCTTGAACGTCGAACCGGGGGGCAGCGGCTGCCGCAGCGCCCGGTTGACCAGCGGCTTGCTCGTGTCGCCGAGCAGCTTCTGCCAGGCGTCGGCGTCCCCCGTCCCGCTGATGTCGGAGGGGTCGTACGAGGGCGAGGAGACCATGCCCAGGATCCGCCCGGTCTCCGGGTCCATCGCGACGGCCGCGCCCCGGTCGTCGCCGAGCGCCTCGTAGGCCGCCTTCTGGACGCCCGGGTCGATGGTCGTGATCACGTCGCCCGGGGACGTCTGCTTGCCGGTGATCAGATCCGTGGGGTTCTTGAGCCGGTCGTCGGTGCCGTCGAGGACATCGCTGTAGATGCCCTCCAGCTGGGTCGCCCCGTAGGCCTGAGAGCTGTAGCCGGTGACCGACGCGTACAGATCGCCCTGGGTGTAGGTGCGCTTGTAGCGGAGGTCGTCGCCGTCCGTCTCCTTCGAACCGGTGACCGGCGAGCCGGCCACGATGATGTCGCCGAGCGGCTGCGCGTACTGCGCGATCGTGTTCCGCCGGTTGTGTTCGTCGTCTGCGAGCGCCCGGCCGTCGTACGCCTGCACCCAGGTCGCCCGCACCAGCAGGGCGAGGACCATGAGCAGACAGAAGACCGAGGCGCGCCTGATCGTCTTGTTCATCCCGCTGGAGGGACGAACGGGGACACCTGGGGCGTTCCCGTTCGTGTTCCTTCTCACCGCTTTCTCAGGCACGCCGCACCGGGCCCCCGGGGAGACCCGGGCGGTGCCGGGCGGTCAGAGCCTGCGGGTCGCGAGGGTGAGCCGGTCGCGGGCGTCGAACAGGGCGTCCTTGACCATCTGCTCGTGCGCCGGGGTGAGCCGGGCGACCGGCACCGAGCAGCTGATGGCGTCGCGCGAGGGGGTGCGGTACGGGATCGCGACGCCGAAGCAGCGCAGCCCCAGGGTGTTCTCCTCGCGGTCCACCGCGTATCCCTGCTCGCGGATGACGTGCAGCTCCTCGATCAGCGCCTCGCGGTCGGTGAGGGTGTGCTCGGTCAGCGCCGGCAGGGTCTCCGGCAGCATCTTGCGGACCTGCTCGTCGCTGTGGGTCGCCAGGAGCGCCTTGCCGAGCGAGGTCGAGTGGGCGGGCAGCCTGCGGCCCACGCGGGTGAAGGGGCGCAGGTAGTGCTGGGACTGCCGGGTGGCGAGGTACACCACGTTCGTCCCGTCCAGCCGGGCCAGGTGGATGGTCTCCGTGGTGTCGTCGGAGAGCCGGTCCAGGGTGGGGCGGGCGGCGGCGACGACCTCGTCGCCGTCGATGTACGAGGTGCCGACCAGCAGGGCCCGCACGCCGATCCCGTACCGGGTGCCCGTGGCGTCGGTCTCGACCCAGCCGAGCTCCACCAGGGTGCGCAGCAGCATGTAGAGGCTGGACTTCGGGTAGCCGACGGCCTCCTGCACAGCTGCCAGCGAGTGCATCCCGGGGCGCCCCGCGAAGTATTCGAGGAGTTCCACCGTCCGTACCGCGGACTTGACCTGTGCCCCACCGGGCTCGCCAACCGACATCCCTTATGCCCCTTCCAGCCTTCTTGTACGACCCTGCGACTTCTTGCCAACACGGAGCGCCCGGAAATAGAGTTCCTGTGTATTCACGTTCAGGAACGCTGTTCAGAATACCGAACAACTTCTCCTGTGTGGCAGTGGAACCGGAAGGAATCACGGTGGCAGCAGCACCAGTCTGGAGCGTCGACCCCCGGACGGGGAACCCGCGTGAGCAGGTTGCGGTGGAGGCTACAGCGGAGGAGGTCGACCGCGCGGTCCGGGCGGCGCACGCCGTCCGCGGGGCGCTGGCCGACCGCACCGTGCGTGCCGCGTTCCTCCGCACCGCGGCCGACCTCCTCGCCGAGGCCAAGGACCACGTCATCGAGGCGGCCGACGCGGAGACCGCGCTCGGCCCCGCCCGGCTGACCGGTGAACTCGCGCGCACGGCCGCCCAGCTGAGGGCCTTCGCCGAGGTCGTCGACGAGGGCGCCTACCTCGACATCCACATCGACCACGAGGACGGCAGCCGGACCCCGCCCTGGCCGGACCTGCGCCGCTACAAGATCCCGCTCGGCGTCGTCGCCGTCTACGCGGCCAGCAACTTCCCGCTCGCCTTCTCCGTCCCCGGCGGCGACACCGCGAGCGCGCTCGCCGCGGGCTGCCCCGTCGTCGTCAAGGCGCACCCCGACCACCCCGCGACCTCGGAGATCTGCGCCTCCTTGCTGCGCAGGGCCGCCGCGCAGAACGGCCTTCCCGAGGACGTCCTGACCGTGGTCCACGGCTTCGACGCGGGTGTCGAGCTGGTGAAGCACCCGCTCGTCTCCGCCGCCGGTTTCACCGGCTCGATCCGTGGCGGCCGCGCCCTCTTCGACGCGGCGGCGGCCCGGCCCACCCCGATCCCCTTCCACGGCGAGCTCGGTTCGCTCAACCCCGTGGTCGTCACCGAGGCGGCCGCCGCCGAGCGCGGTGAGCAGATCGGCGCCGGACTCGGCGGCTCGATGACGATGGGCGCCGGACAGTTCTGCACCAAGCCCGGCTTCGTGTTCGCCCCCTCGGGCGAGGCCGGCGACCAACTGCTCAAGTCGCTGACCGAGACGGTCAGCGGTACGGGCGCCGGGGTCATGCTCGACCACCGGATGCGGGACGCCTTCGTGCGGGGAGTGGCCGAACGGGCCGAGCTCCCCGACGTCGAGGCCCCGGTCACCCCGGGCGCGGGCGGCGAACACACGGTCTCCCCGGGCTTCTTCACCGTGCCGGCCCAGCGCCTGGCCCAGGAGGGTCCGCACGACGCACTCCTGGAGGAGTGCTTCGGGCCGGTCACCGTCGTCGCGCGCTACGACTCGCCGGACGAGATCACCGCGGTGCTCTCCCGCCTGCCGGGCAACCTCACGGCCACCCTCCAGATCGCCACGGAGGAGGCCGACGGCAGCGCCGCCGGGATCCTCTCCGAGCTCACCCCGGTGGCCGGACGCGTCCTGGTCAACGGATGGCCGACCGGCGTCGCCGTCGCGCCCGCCCAGCACCACGGCGGCCCCTACCCGGCCACCACCTCCACCTCCACCTCGGTCGGCGCCACCGCGATCGAACGCTGGCTGCGCCCGGTCAGCTACCAGTCGACGCCCGAGGCCCTGCTGCCCCCGGAGCTCCGCGAGGACAACCCGCAGAACCTCCCGCGACGGGTCGACGGGCGGCGCGCGTGACGACGGCGATGCAGCTCCCCGAACTCCCCTTCGGCCTCGACCCGGTCGGGCCCGACGGCGGGTGGACCTACGCCGACGGCGTGCTGACCGGATCGGCGGGTGCGAAGCAGGACCGTTTCGTCCCGCCCGGCGGCGACAGCCTGGAGTCCGCCTCCGACGCGCCGCGCCTGCTGGGGGCGGCGCCCGAGGGCGACTTCCAGCTGATCGCCCGGGTGGACGTCGGCTTCGCCGCCGCCTTCGACGCGGGGGTCCTCTACCTCCACGTCGGGGAGCGGGACTGGGCGAAGCTCTGCCTGGAGCTCTCCCCGGAGCGCCCCACGGTCTGCACCGTGGTCACCCGGGGCCACTCCGACGACGTCAACTCCGCCGTCGTGGAGGGCAACAGCCACTGGATGCGCCTCAGCCGCGTCGGCAGCAGCTTCGCCTTCCACGCCTCGGCGGACGGCGAGCGGTGGACCTTCGTCCGGGTGTTCACCCTCGGCACGGAGGAGGAGCGGGCGGCGGCCCGCATCGGCTTCCTCGTCCAGTCGCCCACGGGCGACGGGTGCACCGCGTCGTTCGACCGGATCGTCTTCCGGCCCACCGGCCCCGGCGATCTGCGCGACGGCGGCTGACACCCCGCAACCGCACACGGGAAGGGTCCGGATCCGGGAGGATCCGGGCCCTTCCCAGCTTCCTCATCGCCTTTGACGGACGTGAGGTGGCGCGACCCGACGCCGACGGGCAGGCGAACCGCACCGGTCTCCTACCGGGCCGGCGTCCCGCATCCCTCGCCCTGCCGGGGCAGGGCCACCCGGGTGTGCGTGTCGAGCGGGAGCGGAACGGTGAAGACGTAGCAACCGGCCCCGTCCTGCGGGTAGGTGACCGTGATCCGCAGGGCGGTGTCGCCGGTCTCCCGGTCCCACCGGCCGCCGCGGGCGGCGAAGGCGATCTCCTTGGCGGTCAGGGCGCCGTCGGTGGCGTAGCTCTCCAGGTAGTGCCTCGTCGCCTCGGCCGTGCCGGGCGGTTTCCCGGCCGGTTCCGCGGGACGGTCGAAGAACCCTGTCACCGCCACCGAGAGCAGCAGGCAGACCGCTGCGAACACGATGCCCCCGATGACGACGGCGCAGGGGCACCCGCCTGCGAACAGGCGAGTGCCCCTGCTGGAATCGTCCGGCATGTCAGGGCGTTCCCGTATAGCCGATCGCGTTCAGACGGAGCCGCATCACCTCAGCGTATCCGGTGGTGCCGGCGTCCTTGGGGTGGAAGGACTCACGGCTGAGGCACTTGCCGCCCAGCGCGCCCCACAGGCAGGAGGCCGGGACGGCCGCCGCGTCGCCCAGGTGGAAGTCGCCGTCGCCGTTGGGGCCGAGGACGAACTTGTTGATCCACTCGGGGTCGTCGCAGCCACTGTGACCGACGAACGCACTGACGGGGTCGGCGTAGTCGACCTTGAGCTTGGACGTACCCGTACGCAGCGCGTCGACCATCACCTTCTGCTTGTCGTCGGCGTAGTTCACCAGCTCCGCGAGTGCCTTGACTTCCGTCATGTCGTAGTAGAGCGAGCCGCCGCACTTGACCGAGCGGCTGAGCAGTTCCGGATAGCCCATGAGGACGATCCGTGCGTTGGACGCCCTGGTCGCGACGTCCTCCAGGGCGGCCTGCACCCGCTCGGTCATACGGTCCACGACCGCCTTGTACCCGGGCAGGAAGTCCGAGTCGCTGGAGCAGTCACCCAGCCCACCGCACTCCTGCATGGCGGAGGCGAAACCGCCCTCGTCGTTGCCCCCGAGCGTCAGCATGACCAGGGTCGTGTCGTCACTGAGAACACCGGATTCCGTCTGCAGAACCTCCTTGAACTGTCCCTCCAGGTGATTCTGCGGGTCGTTGTTGTAGTTCGGCTGGTACGCCACGTTCTTGGACATCGCTCCCGAGCAGGCGACGAAACCCAGCTCGGCGGAGGTGCCCCAGGTGTCGGCGATCTTGCCGAGCGACTCGGTGGTGCCGGGCAGGACCAGCTTGCGGGGCCACGCGTTGGCGCTGCGCCGGCAGGCGTTCCACCCGGCCTCGCCGTGGTCCTTGTCGCTCTCGGGGGAGTAGGAGCCCGCCCCCTCGCCGGAGGTGAAGGAATCGCCCAGCACCGCGACGATGTGCTTCGGCTTGGCGGCCAGCGGCTGGAAGGCCACGGCGTCCCAGGCCACGTCCTCGTCCCCCGTGCCGTCCAGGGTGGTGCTGGCCAGCCTCACCCGAGGAGTGCCGGAGATCTTGTAGGTGCCGAGCGAGACCCAGGTGTTGGCCTTGCGTTCCTGGCCCAGGGAGCGGTGACGGGTGAACGAGCCGGAGCCCGTGTCGATCTCGTAGTCGGCCTGCTGGGTGTGGGCCCCGTGGTCCGGGACGTGGACCATGATGCGGGACCACTGGTTCAGGCTCTTGCCCAGGGTCCACGTCCCGGTCGTCCGCAGCCGGGAGCCGTCCGTGTCGGTCGCCTTACGGGTGTGGGTGAACCAGAAGTGGTCGCCGTAGCCGGCTCCGATCTGGTGCAGGTCGATCTTGCCGGGATAGGTGCCGTTGGACTCGGCGAAGTCGAACGCGAACGTGCCGGCGGACGCCACCTGACCGCACGTATGGCCCGACTGCCCTGTCGGGGTGACTCCGTTCGGGACGTCGTCGATGACCAGCGATCCCGACGGCGGGTTACCGGAGGCGGAGGCACAGCGCGGCGGGTACGAGGAGTTCTCGTCGGGCTGCTCCGGGTAGTCCGCGTTGTTGAACCGGTGCACGGGGTTGCCGCACTCCGCGGCCGCCTCGCAGTCCTTCCACTTGACCGACTCGTGCCACCAGCACTTGAGATAGAGCGGGTTCGTCTCGTCCGGGTCGCCGGGCAGCAGGCACGGGCCCTTGCCGGTCTGGTTGGACGAGCCGTCGAGGATCTTGTCGTCGTCGCAGTCGTTCGACGCCGTGCAGAAGATCATGTTAGGCGGCTTCGCCCGCGTGCGGGCCGCGTTGTTGTTCCACCAGGCGGCGCGGTAACCGGCCTGCATGTCACCCGGCTTGAACATCGCCGAGATGGGGCGGGCGGCCCAGCCGATCACCTTCTCCTGGTACGGCCAGTACTGCGGGGTCGCCGCGTGCGAGTAGTCGTCACCGCCGCTGGAGCTCTCCAGGAACGGAAGGCGGTTCTCCTTCCACAGCGGGTTGGCGGGGTTGTTGGTCCAGCCCACACCCCACTTGCCGCCGTTGCTCCCGGCCTGGGACTGCGGGTGGAAGCCGGAGTTGTAGGCCCACAGCGCGAAGAACCAGTTCTCGATGTACTTCGGCTTGCCGCCGTTGACGGTCATGCCGGCGGCCCTGGTGTCGTTCCACTTCGAGGCGAGGATGCTCGCCCCGTACGCGATGTTCGCCGTGTAGTCGAGGGCCGCGGCCTCCTTCTGCGCGGTCGTCAGCGTCGTGTCGGACAGACGCATGCCGTCCGTGACCTGGGTGATGCCGTAGCCGCAGTCGGCCTTGGCCCAGTTGACGGCCCAGGGATCGGCCTGGTCGCCGTCGGCGGAGTACTTGATCCCGTAGAAGTTGCCGATCAGGGAGTTGCCGGTGACACCCGGGACCACGGTCCGGGTGGCCTGCCACATGTTCGACTCCTGCGCGGTGACACCGAGCAGGATCTGCGCCGGGATGTGCCACTCGTCCGCCCGGTCGACGACCCCGTTCGGGTCCCCCGCGAGGACGGGGAGCGGGAAGAGGGTCTGCGGGGTGTACGGGGACATGCCGGTGTTGTTCCAGTTGGCCTGCCGGCTGACCCACATGTACAGACCGTCGATCACCGCCTGGTCCACGGCCCACTCCGCCTGGCGCGGTGTCGGCTGCAGCGCCTGCTTGCGCGGGTCGTTACGGGGCACGGCACACGTCCGCTCGGCTTCCACCGGGTTGGACGGTGAGCCCGCGGCGACCTTCGCCGTACCGCCGGACTTCGCCGTACCGGACCGGACGGCCAGGGCCGGTGAGCTGGTGGCGCCCGTTCCCATCTGCGCCGACGCCAGGGGCGTACCGCCCGGCAGGGCTTCGAGAGTGGCCTCGGCACCCGTGTCCAGGAGGCGAAGCCGCGTCCGCACGGGCCGTGCTTCGTCGCTCGTTCCCGTGGTGGTGACCGGGGAATCGGCGTCGGGCACCCAGGAGGTGCCCACGGCAGCGTCGGACAGGGTGGAGATGCGGTCGTCCTTGGCCAGCGTGCCGGGGTTCTTCACGCTGTCCGGCAGCGTGCCCCGGGTCCTGGCCTTCCCCGTGACGTACACCGTGCCGTCGGCGGCGGCGGACAGGTCCCAGTCGGTGAGCGGGCCCCGCGCCAGCGTGGCGGGGGTCGCCCCGCCCCGGCCGATCTGCGTGGCACTGACCCGGCGGGCCGCGCTCTCGACGGCCGCGTCGGAACTCTTGCCGCCGGCCGCGACGGGAAGGCGCTCGATGAACGTGACACCGCCGGACCGGTCCGGGCGGAGCTGGAAGGGAACCGTACGGGTGCGGGCGATCTCCTTCTCACCGCCGTCGGCGCCGATACGGACCAGCCGCTTGCCGTGGGCGGCGACGATGCCCTGCCCGGTGGGGACGGCGGACGTGACCTGGCCGTCCAGGTGCAGGGGTGCGGCGCTCTTGCCACTGGCGGCGTCGACGCTGATCAGCCGGGTGCCGGACTGCTTGTCCCCGTCGGTGGTGAGCTGTGTGAAGACCGTCTTCTCGCCTGATCCGCAGCCTGGGGAGAAATAGGCCAGCGAGGCCGTGTTCGCCAGCTTGGTGACCTTGCCGGTCGTCAGGTCCACGATCGCCGCGAAGGCACCACGGACCATCAGCTCGGGCTTGTTGGTGAAGGTGCGGGGCGCGTAGGCGACCGCCGCCCGCTTGCCGGAGCGGGTCACGCAGGCGTTGCCGATCCAGGCATCCGCCTCGAATCCGGGCTCGGACAGGGTGGCGGCCGTCTTCCAGGCGTAGCCGTCCTTGGCGTCGGCCACCATGAGGTGGAATCCCCGGGCGTCCCCGGAGGTGGTCCACGCGCGGTCCTTCGAGGCCTTGTACCCGGCCCCGAGGGTCTTCTCGCGGTCGGCGGCGGGAACACGGTCGGGTGCGTCCTGACCGGCGGCGTCGCGGAACGTCTTCGCCGACCAGCCGTTCGCCGCACCGGGCGGCGGGGAGCCGGCGGCCAGAGCGGTGCCCGGGAGCGTCCCGGCGAGCAGAGCGAGGGAACACACGGCTATGAGGTGGGCCGTGGTCCGGGCATGGCCGGCGGATCTGCGCCGTCCCGCCGGACGTCTGAGCAATGGCACGGGATGAGCCCTTCGACGAGTCGGTGTGTGCGGGGGCACGGCCCACCGGTCGGTGATGGCTGTGACGAGTGCTGCGGAGAAGCCGGTTTCCACGCGAGGGTGCTCAGCCGCCGGTGAACGGCTGCTGGGGCTCACCCCTCCGAACACCCTTGTCCAAGGCCGCTGTCAGGGTGCACCGACGGGATGAAACGCACCTTCCCGGCCATGCCCCACCAGCCTTAACCACCCCATGCGTCACTCGCGCCCCCTCCGGCAGGAGCAACATACGCAAGGTCCGTTGTCCGACCGGCTGGACACAGCTGGAAAGTGACGCCCTCACCGTCGACCGGCACGCCGCTGCCGAGCCCTCGACCTGGATGGACGCGCGCGGGCCGAAGTGGGAACGGGCCCCTCCGATCCTGACGGTTCGGCCAGAAACGCGTGACGGTGCCTACACGTGATCACGGGCGCCCTGCGACGCGGGCGGGCGTAAGGTCCCGGCGGCGTACCGCACGAGGTGCGCCCATCGGGCGGGGGTGACGGCCAGGTGGGGGCGGCTGAGGTCCTTCGAGTCGCGGACGAGGACGGCACTGACCGTGGTGGCGACCTCGACGCATTCGCCGCCGTCGCCGGCGCTGTGACTGCCCGTGGACCAATTGAGTTCGGCGGCCGCACTGAGGTGGGTGCTCATCGCTCTCCCGGCAACTCCTCGGTCAGTGCCAGGTGAGGGCCTGACCGCGAATGCGTCGGTGACCAGACGGGTCGTGCTCTGCACCTCCAGGTGGCGGGCGGGCCGCTTCGGGATGGCCTTCGTGGACGCGTTCGCCAGGGACTGGGGCGTGTGCCCGTTCCCGCCGTCCGGGAAGACCCTGTGGGCCGAGATCGCCCCGGAGCGCGGGGGCGGGGAGCAGGGCTGAGGCGGAGGGCGCCCCTTCGGGGAACCTTCCCGCCTCAGCGGAACTCGTGGACCACCTGGATCCTGCCGACGATGTGGGCGTTGAAGTCGTCCAGTTCCTCGGCCGGGACCCAGAGTTCGAGGATGGTCCGCCCACCGGCCTGCTGGACGGGATACCGGCTCACGAACTGCGACTCGACCTCGAAGCGGGTGACGAAGCCGGCGCCGTCGTGCTTCACGTTCCAGTCGCGGGCGATCCTCACCGCGTAGTCCTCGTTGAGGACCGGGTAGAAGATCGGCTGCTCCGGCAGGCGGGGAGGCCAGGCGCGCCAGTCCAGCTCCCGGAGCAGATCCAGTTCCACGGGGCCGGTGGGGCGCCACAGGGTCGTCGTCTCTTGTCGGCCGGTCATGTGCGTCGCTCTCCGATGGTGGGCCGCCCGGCACGGCGGACCCGGAGGCCGGACGATACCGGCAGGGCGATCGCAGAGTCACGCGGTTTGCGGGCAGCTGTCGGCCTCGTGACCAGCAGGCACCTGTGCCGGTGCGGGGACGAGCAGCACACCGCGTACGCCGCGTGGCGCCGGTCCGTCCTCATCGGACCGCGCTCCGCACCGGCTGCCGGAGGACGGTCCGGAGTCTCGCCGGCTCGGTCCGGCGCGGATCGCTGAGGTAGACCTCGTGGTGGAGCCCGGTCATCCGCAGGCCGTTGGCGGCGAGGTACTCGTCGTGGAGCGCGGCGAGCACGGGGCCCTCGTCGTCGTAGGGCCCGACGTGCAGGAGCTGGGCACTGGGTCCCTCGTGCAGGGTCTCGTGGCGGATGTCGGCGATCGCGGGGAGGCCCTTCTTCGCCAGCGCGGTCTCCTTGGCTTCGTCGACGAGGGCTTCCGTGATCCAGTCGGGCCGGCTGATGAGCATGCGCCACTGCCATGCGTCCTTGTCGCGGGAGGTGAAGACCTCCATGCGGTCGGACCACCACAGCCCTTCGAGCGGTCCGACGACGAAGTCCGGGTCACCGGTGCGTCGGCCGGTGAACTTGAGGGTGTAGGCGACGGAGTAGAGCGCCTCGACGGCGCGTGCGTAGGCGTCGCTCGTGTTGGGGTCGCCCCGGCCGTCCACGGCGATGAACTGCTGGGCGGGTACGTCGACCAGTTCCCAGCCGGTGTTCCTCGGCGCGTAGCACTGCCTGAGTTCGCGTTTGACGTCGTAGGGGGGCATGGCCCGTACTCCTTCGGGGTGGCGGCCGGCGGCCTGCTGCGGGACCGGAGGCCTAGCCTCGCAGCGCCGTGCTGTTCGCGCCGTCGATCGCCTCCCGGACGATGTCCGCGTGCCCGGTGTGCTGGGCCGTCTCCTGGAGGAGGTGCAGCAGGATCCTGCGTCCGGGCCGGCGGTGCACCACGCCGGGCTCCCAGGGGGCCTCGGGGAGCGGGACCTCCGCGTCGAGGTCCGCCGTCGCGACGGTGGCGTCGGTGGCGCGGGCGGCCTCCTCGTACGCGGCCCGCAGCGCCGTGAGCGTGACGCCCTCCGGCGCCTTGTACTGGCCCATGTCCCACATGCCGTCCGGGACGCTGCCGGTGGTGTCGGTGAGGATGTGCGTCCAGACCCGCTCGCCCTGCGTGAGGTGGTTCAGGATGCCGCCCAGGGTCAGCTCGCTCACCGTGGACCGCTCGGTGAGCTGGGCGTCGGTGGCGCCCTGCACGGTGATGAGGAGGAGCTTCCGCGCCTCGCGCAGGGCCCGCAGGATGCCTTCGTTCTCCGGTGTCATGGGGAGAGCGTAGGGATCCATCAGGTCGGAATCCGACCTGTACGGCTCCGGGTCACCGACGGACCGGAGCGGGATCTTCGCGGCGGGGCGCCAGGAACACCTGGTAAGCACGTCGCATGGAGGAACTCGCACGGCTCAGTGACATCGAGCGGACCGCGGCCGGCCACGGGCAGCTGATCTGGACCGCCCAGGGGCAGGGGGGTGAGAGCCTGGGGCCTGAGGTACGGGCCTGGCGCCACGGCGCGGCGGTGGCGGTGGCCGGCCCGAGCCGGCAGCAGGACCGGCTCGCGGTCCACGGTGACAGTGCCGACGCGGTCGTACTGGTGCGACGGGTCCTGGAGGAGGTCGGCGCGTCCTACCGGCTCCTGGGGGAGGCAGCGTTGATCGGTGCGCTCGTGCGGCAGGTCCCCGGTCTCGTGCCGGTCCACGAGTTCTTCTGGATGGAGACCACGTCCCCTCCCGGTGCCGCCCCTGACGGCGTGCGGTGGCTGGACGCCCGCGAGGAGACGGAGGCGAGGCCGCTCTTCGACCGTTTCTTCCCCGACTCCTACGCGCAGCCGGGCCGCGCGGGCGTGGGCCGCTGGGCCGGGGTCGTCGGTGAGGTGGACGGCAGTACCGGGGCGGAGCCGCCGGCGGTCGCGGCGGACGCGTGGTCCGCGGCCGGGTGCGGGTTCATGGGAGGGGTGGTCACCCACCCCTCCGCCCGCGGCCGCGGGCTCGCCCGGGCCGTGTCCGGCTTCGTCCTGGACGCCCTCGTCCACCGCCACGGCCGCGCCGCGCTCATGGTGCTCACCACCAACGCACCGGCCATAGCCACGTACGAACGCCTCGGCATGGCCAAGCACCGCTTCGGAGCGGCACACCTCCCGGCCCGGTGAGTCCGGGGCCCCACGGCCCGACGCCCTCACGCGGTGGGAGTACCTCTCCCCGGACGGGCCGTCGCCAGCGTGGTCACGGTCAGCAGGACCGCGCTGATCACCAGGCTCGCCCGGAGCCCTGTGTGGAAGCCGTTCGCGACGAGAGCGCCGAAGGAACATCAGCAGAGTGGCGGCCGTGACCGGATCCGCCCCTGCCCGCCCGCGCGCCCACGTGTGACGCGGGCCGGGGGACCACCGGGAATCACCTGGTCGGGCACCGCGTTGAACCGGCGGCGGAGGCCCCCTCCGCACCGGTACTGCAGAGCTGGAGAGTAGAAGAGTCATGCGCGTCGAGATATGGAGCGACATCGCCTGCCCGTGGTGCTATGTCGGAAAGGCCCGCTTCGAGAAGGGGCTCGCCGGATTCGCCCACCGTGACGAGGTCGAGGTCGTCCACCGCTCCTTCGAGCTCGACCCCGGCCGTGCCAAGGGTGACACCGAGCAGGTCGTCGACATGCTGGCGCAGAAGTACGGGCGCACCCCCGAGGAGGCCCGGGGCATGGAGGCGAACGTCGCCGCGAACGCGCAGGCCGAGGGGCTCGGCTACCGCACCGAGGGGCGCGATCACGGCAACACCTTCGACATCCACCGGCTGCTCCACCTCGCCAAGGCCCGCGGGCGCCAGGACGAGCTGCTGACCCGCGTCTACCGGGCGAACTTCGCCGAGGAGCGTTCGGTCTTCGACGACGCGGTGCTGGCCGACCTGGCCGTCGAGGCGGGGCTCGACGCCGACGAGGCGCGCGCGGTGCTGGCCGATCCCGAGGCGTACGCCGACGACGTGCGGGGCGACGAGCGCGAGGCCGCCGAGCTGGGCGCCAACGCCGTGCCGTTCTTCGTGCTCGACCGGCGCTACGGCATCTCCGGCGGTCAGCCCGCGGAGGTCTTCGCGCAGGCCTTGGAGCAGGCGTGGAAGGACCGCGAGGTCACCGGGCTCACCCAGGTCGGCGGGGATGCCGCCGCCTGCGACACCGACGGGTCCTGCGAAGTGCCCCGGTAGGACGGGACCGGCCTCTATAAGGATGTCTTGGGCGTGCCGCTCGGATTCGCGTGATTGACGTGGAGTTGAGCGGCCGTCAGGCTGGCCCGCATGGAGAATTCTGCGATCGACCAGGTCAGGGCCACCGAATTCGCATCGGAATCCACCTACCTCAACACCTCGACGTGCGGGCTGCTGCCCCGTCGCGCGATCGAGGCCGTCCAGAAGCTGGCCGGCGACAGCGCCGTGGGCATCCGGGGCGGCGTGGGCAGCTTCGACTCGGTGGACGCCGCCCGCGCGGGCTTCGCCCGGATCGCGGGAGTCGCACCGGCCCGGGTGTCCGTGGGGGGTTCCGTCGCCGCCCATGTGGGGATCGTCGCGGCGTCCCTCCCGCCGGGCGCCGAAGTCCTGGCGCCCACGGGGGAGTTCAGCTCCGTCGTCAGCCCCTTCGCCGTCCGCGGTGATCTCAGGATGCGCTACGTCCCGCTGGCCGAGCTGGCCGACTCCGTGCGGCCCGGGACCGCGCTCGTCGCCTTCTCGGCCGTGCAGTCGGCCGACGGCCGGGTCGCCGACGCGGACGCGGTCCGCGCCGCCGCGGCGGCGCACGGGGCCCGCACGATGTTCGACGCCAGCCAGTCGGCCGGATGGCTCCCGCTGGACGCCGGGGCGTACGACTACACGGTCACCGGCGGGTACAAGTTCCTGATGTGCCCCCGGGGCGCGTCGTTCCTGACCGTGACGGAGGAGGCGCAGGAGACCCTGCCGGCGCTCTACGCGGGCTGGGTCGCGGCCGAGGACCGCTGGAACAGCACGTACGGGCCGGTCGAGAAGCTCGCCGTCGACGCCCGGCGCTTCGACGAGCCGGTGGCGTTCCTCGCCTACCACGGGGCCGAGCAGTCCCTGGAGCTGCTGGCCGAGGTGGGAGTGGACCCCGTGTACGCCCATGCCACCGGGCTCGCCGCCCGCTTCCGGAAGGGCCTGGCGTCGATCGGGCACGAGGCCGTGCCCGGAACCTCCGCCATCGTCGCCGTGCCGGGACTGGGCGGCCGGGAGCCCGATCTGGCCGCGGGCGGGGTGATGGTCTCCGCCCGGGCGGGGAACCTGCGGGCCGCCTTCCACCTGTACAACACCGAGGCGGACGTGGACCGCGCCCTGGACGTGCTGTCCGGCTGAGCTACGGCGTGCGGCAGTCCCCGTCCTCATGGCAGAGGTTCTCCTCCACCATGGCGAGCAGTCGGGTCAGCTCCGCGCGATCGGCCGGGCCGAGCCCCGCGAGGGTGTACTCCTCCAGGCCGGACCAGGCGCTGCGCACCTCGTCGTGCAGGGCGCAGCTCTCGTCGGTCGCCTCGACCAGGACGGCCCGTCCGTCGTCCGGGTCGGGGCGGCGGCGCACGTGCCCGGCCTGTTCGAGGCGCTGGAGCATCTTGGTGACGGTGGACGGGTCGAGGTCCATGGCCTTGATCAGCTCGGCCTGGCGGACGGCCCCGGTCTCCCACAGGTGCATCATCAGGAACTCCTGCCCCGGGTAGAGGCCGAGCCTCTTGAGCATCCGGCCCGCCGTGATCCTGTGCAGCCTGGCGACCCGTGAGACGGCGTGGCTGACGGGCCCGCCGAGGGCCGCGCTCGGCAGGCCGCCGGCGCAGGCGGAGTGGGCGGGGTCGGTGCTGTCGTCCTTCATCGGGACTCCTCGGGGCGGTGGTGCGGCCCGGCAGGATCCGGGGTTCATGACGTGCTCGTGAACTTTACCTTGGTCGGCCAATCAATAGGTTACAGTGACCGGGCACCCAATTACTTGGCCGACCATGTAAATACCTCGGAGGCTTTCATGACCACCGTGTTCGACCCCATCGACCTCGCCGGCACACAGCTCTCCAACCGCATCGCCCTCGCGCCGATGACCCGCAGCCGGGCCGGTGAAGGAGGCACGGCCACCGACCTCGTCGTCGAGTACTACACCCAGCGCGCCTCGGCCGGACTGATCATCACCGAGGGCATCCAGCCGTCCGTGGTGGGCCAGGGGTACCCGTCCACCCCGGGCCTCCACAGCGCCGAGCAGGTCACCTCCTGGCGCAAGGTCACCGACGCCGTCCACGCGGCGGGCGGCCGGATCTTCGCCCAGATCATGCACGCGGGCCGGATCGGCCACCCCGTCCTGCTGCCGGACGGACTGACCCCGGTGGCACCCTCTCCGGTCGCCGCGCCCGGCCAGGTCTACACCCACGTGGGGCCGAAGGACTTCGTGGAGCCGCACGAGCTGACGGACGCGGAGATCCGCGAGACCGTCCGTGACTTCGCCACCGCCTCCCGCAACGCGATCGAGGCCGGGTTCGACGGCGTCGAACTGCACGGTGCCAACGGCTACCTGATCCAGCAGTTCCTGGCCCCCAACACCAACCTGCGCACCGATGATTGGGGCGGCTCCGACGAGGCCCGCATCCGCTTCGCGGTCGAGGTGGTCAAGGCGGTCGTCGCCGAGATCGGATCCGAGAGGACCGCGCTGCGCATCTCCCCCGGAAACCCCTACAACGGCATCGAGGAGCCCGAGCCGGACGCCGTCTACACCGCGCTCGTCACGGAGCTCGAACCGCTCGGGCTGGCCTACCTGCACATACTGGAGCAGGCCGGCACCCGTGACCTGACCCTCGCGCTGCGCAAGAGGTTCACCGGAACCCTCGTCATCAACGTGTTCTCCGAGGGGCCGACCGGCCCCGAGCACCACACCGTCATCGATGACGGGATCGCCGACATCATCGCCTACGGCGCCCTGTTCCTCGCCAACCCGGACCTGCCGGCCCGGCTGAAGGCCGGCGGGCCCTACAACACCCCGGACCCGTCGACCTTCTTCGGCGGCGACGCGAAGGGCTACACCGACTATCCGGCGCTCGACACCGTCTGACGGGACCGGCGGGGCCTCCGTCACCGGCGGCCCCGCCCTGCCGGGCCGGTCGGCCCTCCGTGGCACACTGCCGCGGTGAACGACGAGACGACGCACGGCGTACGGATCAGGCCCGGCGGTCCGGCCGACGCCCCGGCCATCCTGGACATGCTCGACTCCGCGGTGGCCTGGATGAACGCCCGCGGCAACACCGAGCAGTGGGGCACGGTCCCGTATTCGCGGACGTCCGGCGGCGTCGCGCGGGTGGAGCGCTACACCACCGAGAACACGCCGTACGTCGCGGAGCTGGAGGGCGTGCCCGTCGGGGCGATGGTCCTCGACCACGGACCCAGCCCGCAGATGCCGATCGAGGCGGCCGGGGAACCCGAGCGGTACGTACGCCTGCTGGTCTCCGACCGGACGCGCGCCGGCCGGGGCATCGGCGCGGCTCTGCTGGCCCACGCCGCGGAGGAGACCCGGCGGGCCGGAGTGGATCTGCTGCGCGTCGACTGCTGGGCGGGCGGCGGGGGCGAACTGGTCGCGTTCTACGAGCGCAACGGCTTCGCCCCCACGGACCGCTTCCTGTCCGGGACCTGGCCCGGACAGGTGCTGGCCCGCCGGGTCGGCTGAGACCGGCCGTCCGGAACCCGCCCCCGCAGGGGCCCCCGGGTCGGCCGAGCCCCGGCCGTGTCGCCCGGCCCCGCACGGACCGCTGAGCCCGGGCCCTACGCCGACTCGCGGCGCACCAGCTTCGTGGGGAGGATGACCGCGGCCGGGTCCTCCCCGCCGATCTGGGCGAGCAGCACCCGCACCATCTCGGCGCTGATCCGGTCCCACGGCTGGCGGACCGTCGTCAGCTCGGGACGCGCCGCGAGCGCCGCGGGGGAGTCGTCGAACCCGCCGACCGCGATGTCCTGCGGCACCCGGCGCCCCGCCCGCTCCAGCGTGCTCAGCACCCCCTGCGCCATCAGGTCCGACGCGACGAAGACCGCGTCCACATCGGGTGCCCGCTCCAGCAGCAGCGCGGCCGCGGCCTCACCCCCGGCCCGGCTGTAGTCGCCCGGCACGATCAGGGACTCGTCGACGGGCAGCCCGCACTCGGTGAGCGTCTCGCGGTAGCCCGCCAGCCGGTCCACACCGCCCGGGGTGTCCAGCGGCCCGGTGACCGTGGCGATCCTGCGGCGCCCCGACCCGTGCAGGAAGCGCACCATGTCCCGGGCCCCGTTGCGGTCGTCCGCCGCGACGTAGCTGACCCGCGACCCCTGCCCGAGCGGCTTCCCGCAGGCCACCAGGGGGACGCCGGCCTCGTGCAGCTGGGCGGCGACGGGGTCGCCGGAGTGGCTGGAGACCAGCAGCACCCCGTCCACGTGCCCGGCGATGTAGCGCATGTTGCGGCGGCGCTCCGCCTCCGTGCCCGCGATCATCAGCAGCAACGGGATGTCGTGCGCGGCGAGCGCGGTGGTGCAGCCGCGGAGCAGCACGTTGAAGTTCGGGTCCTCGAAGAAGCGCTCCTGCGGCTCGGTCAGCAGGAACGCCACCGAGTCGGAGCGCCCGGTGATCAGCGACCGGGCGTGCCGGTTCACGGTGTACCCGGTCCGCCGGATGGCGGACTGAACCGCGTCGAGGGCGGCCGCGCTGACGTTGTGACCGCCGTTGAGCACCCGCGAGACCGTGCCCCGGGAGACCCCGGCCTCCCGGGCGACGTCGTGGATCGTCGGCGGCCTGCGGCGTCCCGCGCCGTTCTGTTCTGTGCGGCTCATGGTGCTCGATCTTTCATGAAGAGGTGCCCTGTTGAGGAGCAGTCAGGACTTTACGGCGCCGGAGAGCAGGTCGAGGCTCCAGAACCGCTGGATCACGAGGAACAGGGCGATCAGCGGGATGATCGCCAGCAGCGCGCCGGTGATGACCAGCGTGTAGAGCGCCGGGGTGGTCGCCCCCTGCTGGAGCAGCGTGTAGAGCCCCAGGGTCACCGGGAACTTCTCGTCGTCGCCGAGCATGATGTAGGGGAGCAGGAAGTTGTTCCAGACCGCGACGAACTGGAACAGGAAGACCGTCACCAGCCCCGGCAGCATCATCGGCAGCGCGATCGTCCGGAAGATCCGCCACTCACCGCCGCCGTCCATCCGCCCGGCCTCGATCACATCGGCCGGCACGGCGGCCGCCGCGTAGATCCGGGCGAGGTAGACGCCGTACGGGGAGAGGATCAGGGGCAGCAGCACCGAGAGGTACGAGTCGGTCATGTCCGCCTCGGCGAGCAGCAGGTACTGCGGCACGGCGAGGATCACCGGGGGCATCAGCACCCCGGCGAGCAGGATGTTGAAGACCGTCTCCTTGCCCCGGAAGCGGTACACGGCCAGCGCGTACCCCGAGACCGCCGACACCGCGGTCGACAGCAGGGCGCCCACCCCCGCGTAGAAGGCCGAGTTGGCCATCCACGTCCAGTACACCCCCTCGCGGTACTCCGTGAGCTCGGCGACGTTGTCGGCGAACCCGGAGCCCGGCAGGAAGGTGAAGGTGGAGAACAGCTCGCTGCCGGACTTCGTCGAGGCCACCAGGACCCAGGCGACGGGCAGCAGGCAGTACAGGGCGCCGAGCAGCAGCGCGGCGGTCGGGACGAGCGGGAGGCGCCGGCGGCCGGCGGCGGGGGGCTGGGTGCTCATCGGGAGTCTCCCTGCTTCGTACGGGAGTTGGCCGCCTTGAGGAAGCCGAAGGACAGGGCGAGGGTGGCCAGGGCGATGATGACCGCCTGGGCGGCGGCCGCGTGGATGTCGTTGTTGACGAAGGCGTCCTGGTAGACCTTCATCAGCGGACTCCAGGTGGTGGAGAGGGAGTTCGTCAGCGGCTTGAGGGTGGTGGGCTCGCTGAAGACCTGGAGCGTCGCGATGATCGAGAAGAAGAAGGTCAGGATCAGCGACGGCGCCACCATCGGGATCTTGATCCGCAGCGCGATCTGGAACTGCGAGCAGCCGTCGAGGCGCGCGGCCTCGAAGATCTCGGCCGGGATGGCCCGCAGCGACGTGTAGATCACGATCATGTTGAAGCCGGTGCCGCCCCACACCGCGATGTTCGCCAGCGACAGGTACAGCGGCCCGCCGTCCAGCAGATCGGGCTGCGGCAGTCCCGTCGCGTCGAGCACGTACAGGAAGGGGCTGACGTCCGGCAGGTACAGGAAGCCCCACATCAGCGCGGCGATGACGCCGGGGATCGCGTAGGGCAGGAAGATCGCCAGCCGGGTGAAGCCGCGCAGCCGGAGCCCGTCGGTGTCCAGGAGCAGGGCGAAGAGGAGGGCGAGGCCGAGCATCACCGGGACGACGATCGCGCCGTAGCCGAGGATGCGCAGCGCCCCGTGGAGCAGCTCCGAGTCGGAGATCGCGTCGGTGTAGTTGGACAGGCCGGCCCAGATCTCGTCCCGGGCGCCCTTGCCGAGGCCGAGCCCCCGTACCTCGGTCCTGCGGAAGCTGAGGTACACGGCGTAGCCGATGGGGAGGGCGAAGAAGAGCAGGAACAGGAGGGTGGCGGGGACCAGGAAGACGTACGGGGCGCTCCTGACCCCGTACGCCTTCCCGCGGGGTGCGCGTGTCACTCGGAGACTCCGAAGCCCTGCTTCTTCAGGTCCGCGACGGTGGCGTCCTGCATCGCCGTCAGCGCGGCGCCGAAGTCCGACTTGGTCTTGGCGGCCGCGGCGAAGTTGTCCTTGAAGGCGCTGTACGCGACGTTGACATTCGGCCCCCAGGCGGCGGGCGCGGTGCCCTGGGCGATCTTGGCGGCCTCGGTGTAGAAGGCGGGCTGGTTGGAGAAGTAGTCCGGGGCCTTCGCGAGCGCGCCACCGGTCTGGGCGGCGGTCGCGGCGGGGTAGATGCCGCTCTCCTTCACCAGCGCGGCGAGGGCCGCCGGATCCGTGTTCAGCCACTTCGCGAAGGTGGCGGCCGCCTTCTTGTTCCTGGAGTCGTTGGTGACGGCCGTGGAGGAGCCGCCCCAGCTGCCGGTGACGTTCTCACCCGCGGTCCACTGGGGGAGCGGGGCCATCGCCCACTTGCCCTTGGTGTCGGGCGCGGCGGTGGTCAGGGTCCCGGGGGCCCAGACGGCGCTGACCCAGGCGACCTGCTTGCCGGTGTTGAGCGCCTTGTTCCAGGCGGGGGTGTACATCGGCTGGTTGTCGATGGCGCCCTCCTTCACCAGGCCGCCCCAGAAGTCGGCGACCTTCTGTGTGGCCGGGTCGTCGATGGCGACCTTCCACTTGTCGCCGCCCGTGGTCCACCACTGCGCGCCCGCCTGCTGGGCGAGACCGGCGAAGAGGCCCGAGTCGTTCGAGGAGAAGGTGGTGAGGTCCTTGTCGGGCGCCTTCTTCTTCAGCGCACGAGCAGTCTCGGCGAACTCGTCCCAGGTGGTGGGCACGGTCAGTCCGTACTGCTTGAACAGGTCCTCGCGGTAGTAGAACATCAGCGGGCCGGAGTCCTGCGGCAGCGCGTACAGGGCGTCCGAACCGAGCGTGGCCTGCTGCCAGATCCCCTCGGCGAAGTCGCCCTTCGCGTCTCCCGCCTCCTCGGATATGTCGGCGAGGACGTCGTTGGAGACGAGGGTGGGGAGCGCCTGGTACTCGGCCTGGACCAGGTCGGGGGCCTTGTGGGCCTTCGCCGCTGTGATGATCTTGGTGACCAGGTCGTCGCCCGACGCCTGCTTCTTGACCGTGACGGTGATGCCGGCCTCCTTGCCCGGCCCCTTGTTCCAGATGTCCGCGACCTTGTCCAGGCCGGGCGCCCAGGCCCAGTAGGTGAGCGACGCGGGCCCGGAGGCGGCCGGCTCGTCGCCGCCGTCGTCCGATCCGCACCCGGAGAGCAGGGCGGTGGCGGCGAGAGCGGCGGCGGTGGTCACCGCGACGGTGCGGTATTTCATGGTTTCTCCCCTGACGAGACCGGCGAGCGCATCGGCGAGGTGGCCGAGAAGAGGCGCTGTGAGCGTTCACAGTAGAGAAACCAATCCGACACTTGTCAATGGTTGTTGCTGTGCGGTTATGTTGGCCCTGCGCCGCCGAGAGTGTGTGTGCACGTTCCCAGAAGTTGTCCCGAAGAGCCAGGAGCTGTCCATGCCGCACTCAGAATCCGCTCCGTACCCGGTCGGCCTGCACAAGCTGGCCTTCGGCGGCGACTACAACCCCGAGCAGTGGCCCGAAGAGGTCTGGCACGAGGACGTACGCCTGATGCGGGAGGCCGGCGTGACCATGGTCAGTGTCGGGATCTTCTCCTGGGCGCTGCTGGAACCCGAGCCGGGCACCTACGACTTCGGCTGGCTCGACCGCCTCATGGACCTGCTGCACGTCAACGGCATCCGGGCCGACCTCGGCACCCCCACGGTCGCCCCGCCCGCCTGGTTCTACCGCGCCCACCCCGAGGCCCTGCCCCTCAGCAGGGACGGGGTCCGCTTCGCCTTCGGGTCACGCGGCGCCATCTGCCACAGCTCGGCCCCCTACCGCGCGGCGGCGGCGAACATCACCGAGCAGCTCGCCCGCCGCTACGGGAACCACCCGGCCCTCGCGATGTGGCACGTCCACAACGAGTACGGCGTCCCGGTCAGCGCCTGCTACTGCGACACCTGCGGCGCGCACTTCCGCCGCTGGCTCACCGCCCGGCACGGCTCGGCCGAAGGGGTCAACGCGGCCTGGGGCACCGCCTTCTGGGGCCAGCGCTACCGCAGCCTCGACGACATCGACCCGCCCCGCACCACCCCGACCGTCGGCAACCCGGCCCAGCAGCTGGACTACGCCCGCTTCGCCGACGCCACCATGCGGGAGAACTTCACCGCCGAACGCGACATCCTGCACCGCCTGGCCCCCGGTATCCCGGTCACCACGAACTTCATGACCGCCCTCAGTCAGTGCGAGTCCGTCGACTACTGGGCCTGGGGCCGCGAGGTCGACCTCGTCACCAACGACCACTACCTGATCACCGACGGCCGCCGCACCCACGTCAACCTCGCCATGGCCGCCGACCTGACCCGCTCGGTCGCGGGCGGCGGGCCCTGGCTGCTGCTGGAACACTCCACCAGCGGCGTCAACTGGCAGCCGCGCAACCCCGCCAAGCGCCCCGGCGAGATGGCCCGCAACAGCCTCGCCCACGTCGCCCGCGGCTCCGAGGGCGCGATGTTCTTCCAGTGGCGGCAGTCCCGGCGCGGCGCCGAGAAGTTCCACTCGGCGATGGTCCCGCACGCGGGCACCGACTCCCGGATCTGGCGCGAGGTGAGCGCGCTCGGCGCCGGCCTCGGGCTGCTGGAGGGCGTCCGGTCCACCCGGACCGTCGCCGACGTGGCGATGGTCTGGGACTGGGAGTCCTGGTGGGCGCAGCGCCTGGAGTGGCGCCCGAGCGAGGAGCACGACGCCCGCGAGCGCGCCGACACCTTCTACGCCTCGCTCTACGACCGGCACCTCACCGTGGACTTCGCCCACCCGGAAGCGGACCTCTCGGCCTACCCCCTGGTCGTGGTCCCCGCCCTCTACCTGGCGAGCGAGGAGACCGGCCGCAACCTGCGCCGGTACGTCGAGAACGGCGGCACCCTCGTCGTCTCGTACTTCTCCGGCATCGTCGACGCCGACGACGCCGTGCACCCCGGGGCCTACCCCGGCGCGCTCCGGGACGTGCTCGGCCTGACGGTCGAGGAGTTCTCCCCGCTCGGCGAGGGCGGCACCGTACGCCTGGTCACCCCCGAGGGCGCCCCCGAGGGGCCGGAGCTCACCGGCGACCTCTGGTCGGACGTGGTGATCCCGCGCGGCGCGGAGACCGTCTGGGCGTACGCCGAGGGCATCCCCGCCGGCCGGCCCGCCGTCACCCGCTACCGGCTCGGTGAGGGCACCGCCTGGTACCTCTCCACCCGGCTCTCCGGAGCCGGCCTGGACGCCGTCCTGGACCGCGCCGCCGCCGACGCGGGCATCGCACCCCGCACGGATCTCCCGTACGACGTCGAGGTCGTACGCCGCAGCGGCGACACCGGAAGCTACCTCTTCGTCGTCAACCACACCGACGCGGAGGCCGTGGTGGCGCTGGACGCCCCCGGAACCGAACTCCTCACCGGCGAGCCCGCCGTGGACAAGCTCGCCGTTCCGGCGGGCGCGGTCCGCGTCGTACGGCTCGACGGCTGAGGCACCCGCACGTTCCCCCGCACCACAGTCGAAGGGACATCGACGATGTACGGAACGACGCACACCCGCGCGAAGGCGGCCGGGGCGGTGGCCGCACTTTCCGGCCTCGTGTTCGCCGCACTTCCCGCGCAGACCGCCCACGCGGCCACCGCCCCCGTCAACACCGGCTTCGAGTCGGGCGCCACCGGCTGGTCGACGTACTCGGCCGGAGGCCAGAACGCCGCCTCCTTCACCGAGGCGGGCGGCCACGGAGGCAGCACGCGGCTCAGCCACTGGTCGGCCTCGGCGTACAAGGTCGAGACCTACCAGTACCTGAGCGGCCTCACCGACGGCACGTACACGCTCAGCGCCTGGGTCCGCTCCGGCGGAGGCCAGAACGCCGCCTACCTCGCCCTGCGCAACTGCGGAGCCGCCGAGCAGCGCACCGACCTGCCCCCGACGGCGAACGGGGCCTGGGTCCGGCTCGTCACCTCCGTCAAGGTCACCGGCGGGGCCTGCACGATCAGCCTCAACTCCGACGCCCACGCGGGGGAGTGGGCCAACTTCGACGACATCACCTTCACCACCGGAACCACCGGGCTGAGCGTCAGGGGAGGTGACCTCTCCACCCTCCCGAAGAACGAGGCCCACGGCGCCACGTACAGCAACGCGAGCGGCGCCGCCGGGGACGCCATGAGCATCCTCAAGAGCTCCGGGATGAACTACGTACGGCTGAAGGTGTGGGTGAACCCCGCCGACGGCTACAACGACAAGGCCCACGTCCTCGCCATGGCCAAGCGCGCCAAGGCCCTCGGCATGAAGACGCTCATCGACTTCCACTACTCCGACGCCTGGGCCGACCCGGGCAAGCAGAACAAGCCCGCCGCCTGGGCCGGACACGGCTACAGCCAGTTGCGCACCGACGTCTACAACCACACCTACGACGTGCTGAACGCGCTCAAGGCCCAGGGCACCACGGCCGACATGGTGCAGATCGGCAACGAGATCAACGGCGGCATGCTCTGGCCGGAGGGCTCGACCGACAACTGGTCCCAGCTGGCCGGACTGATCACCTCCGGGGCGAACGCCGCCAAGGCGGTCTCCTCCGGCACGAAGGTCGCCCTGCACCTCGCCGAGGGCGGCGACAACGCGGGCACCCGCTGGTGGTTCGACAACGCCGTGGCCCAGAAGGTGCCGTTCGACGTCATCGCCCTCTCGTACTACGGCTACTGGCACGGCTCGCTGTCGGAGCTCCAGACCAACCTCGACGACGCCGCCTCCCGCTACGGGAAGCCGGTGATGGTCGCCGAGACGGCCTACGCCCACACGCTCGCGAACGCCGACGGCCTGGAGAACAACGTCGCCACCGCGAGCCAGCTGGTCAGCGGCTACCCGGCGACCCCGGCCGGCCAGGCGGCGAACCTCAGGGACGTCATGAACGTCGTCGAGGCCGTCCCGAACGGCCGGGGCCTGGGAGCCGTCTACTGGGAGCCCGCGTGGACCGCCGTCACCGGCAGCGGCTGGGACCCGGCGGACCCGGCCTCGGGCAACGCCTGGGAGAACCAGGCGGTGTTCGACCGCAACGGCAGGCTGCTCCCGGCGGCCGGCTGGTTCTCCCACCGGTAGCCCCTACAGCGGCGCGCCGTGCCACTTCCACGAGGTGACACGGTCGCGGCCCGGCAGACCGGCGCGGCCGGTGGACCAGAGCAGGACCGTCCACCGGTCGTCGTCGTCCGGGGCGTCGGGGAAGAGCCGGGCCAGCACCCGGTCGCAGAGGTCCCGGGGAGGCGCCCAGGAGAGCGACAGCCCCGAGGCCACGTCGTAGGTGTGCACGAGGGTCTCCACGATGCCCATCGCGGCGAAGCCCTCCGGGTCGGAGAGCCCGAACACGTGGTGGGAGCGGACGTCCGAAGGGGTCGTCCGCACCATCGCCGTCAGGAGGGCGCCGCTCGACTCCAGCGTCTGGAGCAGCCCGGACGTCCCCGCCTCAGGGTTCGCGAAGATCGAGTTCCAGGGGCCGCCCTCACGGTCGGGCCCGTACCGGTACGGCACCTCGCGGTCCTGCGGGGGCCTGCGCCCGCCCAGCTGGACCGCGTACGCGAAGAGGTCGTCGCTCAGGTGCTCGACCGTCTCCCAGCAGTCCCACTCCAGCGATCCCGCCGGGATGCGCCAGTCGTCCGCCGGGGACGTCGCGAGGGTGTCGACCGCCAGCCGCACCGCCAGCGTGACGTCGTCGGCGGTGACGGGCAGCCGGGCTCCGGTCAGCGCGGCCCGTTCGCGCGCACCGCACTCCACGCAGAACTCGTTTCCCTCGGGGTCGGCCAGTGTCGCCCAGCCCCGGCCGTTCGGCTTGCGGTGGTCGGCGACCAGCGTGGCGCCCAGTGCCAGCAGCCGCTCGACCTCCTCGTCGCGGGTGCGCTCCTCGGGGCGCAGGTCGAGGTGGATCCGGTTCTTGGTGCTCTTGGCTTCGGGCACCGTGACGAAGAGCAGTGCCCCACGGGGCGACTCGACGAGCGCCTCGGGGTCACCGGGCGCGTCGTCGTCGGAGAGAGGGGAACCGAGCACCTCGGCCCAGAAGAGGGCCAGTTCGTAGGCGTCGGCGCAGTCGATGGTGATGTGCTGTACGAGCGATGTCATGGGCGCCACTGTCGTCGTGGACGGGGCCCCGGGTCCAGCGGTTTGAGAGCCGCGGTCAGGTGGCGGCTCTCACCAGGGCCCGGGCGAGGTCGGCGCTGTCCGGGAGGGTGTCCAGCGGGAGGGGCTGCGTGGCGAGAGCGCCCTCGTGCAGCACGAGGAGCTGGGCGGCGAGGGTGGCGGGGCGTGAACAGCCCGCCGCGGTGGCGAGTTCCACGAACAGGTTCAGCAGCCAGAGCTTCTGGTTCGCGGCGATGCCGTACGCGGGATGCGCGGTGTCCGGGAGCTCGGCCAGGGCGTTGGTGAACGCGCACCCGCGGGGGTTGGTCCCGGTCCAGGTCCGCAGCGCGTCGAAGGGCGCGGTGACGGCCTCGACGGGGCTGTCGCAGGCCTCGACGGCGGCGCGGACCAGCGACCGCCAGCGCTGGTCACGCTCCATGAGGTACGCCGCCACGAGCTGGTCCTTGGAGCCGAACTGGTTGTAGAGGGTCCGCTTGGTCACCCCGGAGCGCTCGGCGATCAGATCCACGCCGACCGCGGTGATCCCCCGCCCGTAGAACAGCTCCTCGGCTGCCGCGACGATGCGCCGGCCGGCCGGCGTCAAGGGTCGTGTGCGCTGCATGGGCCGCCTCTTCACCGATCGGTGTACCGTGGGATGTGTTCACAGATCAGTATACCTACGAGGAGGTCGGTGATGGGTGAGCCCGAGGTCATGCGCGCCGTGCGGATCACAGGGCACGGAGGACCGGAGGTCCTCGAGCAGGTGGAGGTGGCCGTGCCCGCCCCGCGGGCGGGAGAGACACTGGTCCGGGTCGGCGCGGTGGCGCTGAACAACACCGACCTGTGGACCCGGGAGGGCGCCTACGGCCGCCCGGGAGAGCCGGAGGCCGTGTCCGGCTGGCGCGGCCCGATCGCCTTCCCGCGCATCCAGGGCGCCGACGTGGCCGGCCGGGTCGTGGCGGTGGGCGACGGCGTGGACACGGGCCTCGTCGGCCGCCGGGTGGTCGTCGACCCGGCGCTCTACGACAGCGAGGGTCCGGACGCGAACCCGGTGGGCCTGATGGGGAGCGAACGCGACGGCGGTTACGCCGCGTACGTGACCGCGCCGGCGACGCAGGTGCACGACGTGACGGGTTCCCCGCTCACGGACGACCAGCTCGCGACCCTGCCCACCGCCTACGGCACGGCGCTGGGCATGATCGAACGGGGCCGGCTGCGCGAGGGCGAGACCGTCCTGGTCTCGGGGGCGTCCGGCGGTGTCGGCATCGCGCTGATCCAGCTCGCCCGCGCGCGGGGCGCGAGGGTGCTGGCCGTCAGCAGCGGATCCAAGATCGACGCGGTGCGTGAGGCGGGCGCGCACCACGTCCTCGACCGCGCCCGGGACGTCGCCGGGCAGATCCGCGCCGCCGCCCCGGAGGGCATCGACGTCGCCCTCGACGTCGTCGCCGGCGACCTGGTGAGCGACGCGCTGCCCCTGCTGCGCGAAGGCGGCCGGTGGGTCGTCGCCGGAGCACTCGGCGGGTACGACGTGGCCTTCGACGTGCGCCGTCTCTACCTGCACAACGTGCAGGTGATCGGTTCCGCGATGCACACGCCGACCCACTTCGCCCTCCTCATGGACCTGGCCCGTCGCGGTGGGATCCGGCCCGTCGTCGCGGCGACGTTCCCGCTGGACCAGGCCGCCCGGGCACAGGAGGAGCTCGCCCGGAGGGTCCACGTGGGAAAGATCGTCCTGCACCCCTGGGAGGAGAGCCCGCCCGGCACAGGGAGCTGACCTGTGCGGAGAACGCCGGAAGGGGCGGGACGCCCGACGCGTCCCGCCCCTTCCGTACGCCGCTACTTCACCGGCGTGAAGTCGCGTGCCCCGATGAACTCGGGCCGGCGGATCGGAGCCGCGAAGGGCTCCTGCGCCAGGTTGTCCACGCTGTTGAACACGATGAAGACGTTGCTCCGGGCGTAGGGGGTGATGTTGTCCCCCGACCCGTGCATCGCGTTGCAGTCGAACCAGGTCGCCGAACCGGCCTTGCCCGTGAAGAGCTTGATGCCGTGCCGGTCGGCCAGCTTCGTCAGGACCTCGTCCGACGGGATGCCGGCGTCCTGCATCTGCAGGGACCTCTTGTAGTTGTCCTTCGGCGTCTCGCCCGCGCAGCCGACGAACGACTTGTGCGAGCCGGGCATGATCATCAGCCCGCCGTTGGTGTCGAAGTTCTCGGTCAGCGCGATCGAGACGGACACCGTCCGCATGTGGGGGAGGCCGTCCTCGGCGTGCCACGTCTCGAAGTCCGAGTGCCAGTAGAAGCCCGAGGCACCGAAGCCCGGCTTGACGTTGATCCTGGACTGGTGGACGTACACGTCGGAGCCGAGGATCTGGCGGGCGCGGCCCACGACGCGCTCGTCGCTGACGAGCTTTGCGAAGACCTCGCTGAGCTTGTGGACCTCGAAGACGGACCGCACGCTCTGCGACTTCGGCTCGATGATCGAGCGCTCGTCGGCACGGACCAGCGGATCGTCGACGAGCCGGTCCAGCTCCGCCCGGTAGACGGAGACCTCGTCGGGGGCGACGAGCTGGTCGACGGTGAGGAAGCCGTTCTCCTCGAAGCCCTGGAGATCCTTCGCGGTGATCGGACCGGGCGCGCCCGGCGCGGACCAGATGACCGGGTCCTGGCGGGGAGTGGTCATCTCGGCGGCGCCGCGCGAGGGGTACAGATCGGCGCGTACATCGGTGGTCATGGGCTCAGCCCTCCTCTGTCAGCAGCGGGTATACACCGTTCTCGTCATGGTCCTCCCGTCCGGTGACGGGGGGATTGAAGACGCACACGCAGCGGAAGTCGGTCTTGGGCCGCAGCGTGTGGTGCTCGTGCCCGTTCAACAGGTACATCGTCCCGGGGGAGATCCAGTGCTTCTCGCCGGTCTCGTCGTTGGTGAGCTCGGCCTCGCCCTCGGTGCACAGAACGGCCTCGATGTGGTTCGCGTACCACATCGACGTCTCCGTGCCCGCGTACAGCACGGTCTCGTGGAGCGAGAAGCCCACCTTCTCCTTGGCGAGCACGATGCGCTTGCTCTCCCAGGTACCTGAAGCGGACTTGATGTGCCGGTCGGTGTTCTCGATGTCACTGAAAGATCGGACGATCACGGTGGGATGGTGCCTTTCTCTTCTGTCCTGCTCAGTGGTGCCTATGCGGGGGAGTGCCCCGCTCAGGCGGTCTCTCGGACGGAGCGGGCCAGCGTGCGCAGGCCCTCCTCCAGCTCATCGGGGGTGACGGTCAGCGGCGGGAGCAGCTTCACGACCTCGGACTGCGGGCCGGAGGTCTCCAGCAGCAGGCCCAGCTCGAAGGCGCGCTTGCAGACGGCGGAGGCGCGCTCGGGGTCGGTGAACTCCAGGCCCCAGACCAGTCCGCGGCCGCGGAACTGTGCGGTGTCGTCCTCGCCGCAGATCGCCAGCAGCGTCTGCTCGACCTGCTCGCCGCGGGCCAGGGTCTGCTTCTCCATCTGGCCGTCGGCCCAGTAGGCGTCGAGCGTGGCCGCGGCGGTGACGAACGCCGGGTTGTTGCCGCGGAAGGTGCCGTTGTGCTCGCCCGGCTCCCAGACGTCCAGCTCGCCCTTGAACAGGCAGAGCGACATCGGCAGGCCGTAGCCGCTGATGGACTTCGACAGCGTCACGATGTCCGGGACGATGCCGGCCTCCTCGAAGGAGAAGAAGCCGCCGGTCCGGCCGCAGCCCATCTGGATGTCGTCGACGATCAGGAGCATGTCCTGGCGGTGGCACAGGTCCTGGAGCGCGCGGAGCCACTCGGCCCGGGCGACGTTGATGCCGCCCTCGCCCTGCACGGTCTCCACGATCACGGCGGCGGGCTTGTTCAGCCCGGAACCCTGGTCCTCCAGGAGCCGCTCGAACCAGAGGAAGTCGGGCACCTGGCCGTCGAAGTAGTTGTCGAACGGCATCGGGGTGCCGTGGACCAGCGGGATGCCGGCGCCGGCCCGCTTGAAGGCGTTGCCGGTCACGGCGAGCGAACCGAGCGACATGCCGTGGAAGGCGTTGGTGAACGAGACGACGGACTCGCGGCCCTTGACCTTGCGGGCGAGCTTCAGCGCCGACTCGACGGCGTTGGTGCCGGTCGGGCCGGGGAACATCACCTTGTACGGCAGGTCACGGGGACGCAGGATCACGTTCTCGAAGGTCTCGAGGAACGCCCGCTTGGCCGTCGTGGCCATGTCCAGGCCGTGGGTGATGCCGTCGCGCTCGATGTAGTCGATCAGCGCGCGTTTCAGCACCGGGTTGTTGTGCCCGTAGTTGAGGGATCCGGCACCGGCGAAGAAGTCCAGGTACGAGTGGCCGTCCTCGTCCGTGAGCCGGGCACCCTGTGCACGGTCGAACACCGCGGGCCAGCTGCGGCAGTAGCTGCGGACTTCCGACTCAAGGCTCTCGAAGACGCTCAGGGCGGGCGGGGTGATGGTCACAGCGAATCTCCTGCTCGAGGGGGGTGGTGTGACGGGCTGCGGGTCAGGCATGCCCCGGGGAACCGCGCCCGGGCGGGGCGCGGAAGGGGCGTCGGAGGCTCTAGAACGGACCGATGCGGTACAGCACCTCCGGCAGGTGCGTTCCCTCGGGGAACAGCGACCCGTCGAAGAGGACCTCGCGCTCCAGGGGCACGTCGTGCCGCTGGGCGAAGCTGGTGAACAGCCGGTCGGAGGCGGTGTTGTCCGGGGTGATGGTCGTCTCGACCGATGCCAGTCCCTGGTCGGAGGCGACGCGGGTGGTCAGCGCGTCCAGCAGCGTGGCCGCCAGTCCCTTGCCACGGTGGGCCTGGTCCACGGCCACCTGCCAGACGACGAGCGTCTCGGGGCGGTCGGGGCGGATGTACCCGGTCACGAAGGCGACCGGGTCGCCGTTCTCGTCGCGGGCGACCACGGAGGTCGCCGCGAAGTCACGGCACCACAGCAGGTAGCTGTACGAGGAGTTGAGGTCCAGGACCTCGGAGTCGCGGGCAATGCGCCAGATCGCAGCTCCGTCCTCCACTCGCGGGGCGTCGATTCTGATGAATTCGCTTCGGGCACTTGCAAAGTCTGCTGGTGCGGCGGTCATGTGAATTGAATTTACCCAGCAAAAATCAAAATTGCATCGTCAGAAGGGGTTGGGTGAAGGGGCCTCCTGTGCTATCACGCGGGCGCGGGCCGCCCACAGCAGGGTGAAGGTTTCAACCATTTTGCCCTGAATTTTTCGCCCAAATGGGTGACGGTGTGGAGTCGGTCACAGGTCCGTAACCGTCGTGACACCTGTTCGGATTGTGCGGAACCGCCCCGTCGGAACTGCTGCGTTTAGGGAGGGGAGGAGCGGGAAGAAGAATGCGGGGAGCTGCTCCCGGAAAAGCAGCTCCCCTTTTTTGTCCCTGGAATTGCTTCCTGGCCCGGCCGAAATGAATTCAGCTCTTCGGCCAGGTTTCCTCCACGGCTGCGCGGGCAGCCTCGAGATCGGCCGTACGGCCCGCGCCGGCCAGCGCGGTGCCCAGGGCCTCGAGGGCCGACAGCACCACGTCCCGCGTCGCGTCCACGCCGTAGTGGTTGACCCGGACCATCTCCTTGGAGAGCGCCCCGCCGCCCGCGATCAGCGGCAGCGAGGGGTCGGCCGCGAGCGCCCGCCCGACCAGCTCCGCGGCGTCCACACCCGCCGGCGTGCGCAGGGTCGTGGCGACCGGAGCCGCGTCACGGGCGTCGTGGACGTACGGCTCCAGCCCGCCGCCGAGCGCCGTGGCACCCGCCCGGGTCGCCGCCGCCGCCGAGGCGTGGCGCGCCATGACGGTGTCCAGCCCGTCGGTCGCGATCCGCTCCAGGCACGCGTCGAGCGCCAGCATCTCCAGCTGTGCCGGAGCGTGCGGCAGCGCCGTCCGGCCCCCGTCGATCCAGCGCGCCTTCCAGTCGAGCAGCGAGAGGTACGACTGACGCGGGGCCTTCGGGTTGGCGGCCATCCGCTCCCACGCCCGCGCGCTCACCGACACCGCGGACACCCCGGCCGGGCCGCCCATGGCCTTCTGCGCCCCGATGACGCACAGGTCCACGCCCCAGGCGTCGACCAGCAGCGGCTCCGCACCCACCGAGGCGACGGCGTCCACCATGAACAGCGCACCGTGCGCCCGGACCACCTCGCCGATCTCCCCGACCGGGTTGGTGTTTCCGGTCGCCGCCTCGGCGTGCACCAGGGAGACGAAGTCGATCTCCGGGTGCTCCGCGAGCGCCCGCTCGACCTGCTCGGCGGTGACCGCGGAGTGGAAGGGGACGGCGAGGTCGACGACCTCGGCGCCGCAGTCGCGCAGCCAGTCGCCGAAGGTCTGGCCGTACGGCCCGGTGACGACGTTCAGCGCGGTCGAGCCGGGCCGGGCGCCGCCCCGGATGCAGCCTTCGAGGGGCAGCAGCGCCTCACCCTGCATGATGACGACGTCCTGCTCGGTGGCGAGGAGGTCGGCCACCCGCCGCTCGATCGCCGCGAAACGCGCGGCGGTGAGCGGGGCGAGGTCGAGGAATGGGTGCGTCACGGTGGTGCTCTCTTCGGGTCGGCCGGTGCGCGGTCAGCGCCTGCGTCGAGGGTACCCAGCACCTCTCCGGGCCCCGTGAGGACCGCCTCGTACAGTGCTGTCCATGAGTGATCACGAGGTGGCGCCGGTGCTGCGGATCAAGGGGCGGGTACTCGTCGGACCGGACGAGGTGAAGGACGGGCTCTGGGCGGTCGACGGGCGGATCACCTACGAGAGGCCGCCGGGTGCGGACGGTGCGCCGACGCTCACCGGGTGGGTGCTGCCCGGCCTCGTCGACGCGCACTGCCATGTCGGCCTCGGCCACCAGGGCCCCGTCGACGCGGCGACCAGCGAGAAGCAGGCCCTCACCGACCGCGAGGCGGGCACCCTGCTCATCCGGGACGCCGGGTCACCCTCCGACACCCGCTGGGTGGACGACCGCGAGGACCTGCCGAAGATCATCAGGGCGGGTCGGCACATCGCCAGGACCCGCCGTTACATCCGCAACTTCGCCCATGAGATCGAGCCCGGCGACCTCGTCGCCTACGTCGCGAGGGAAGCGCGCCGCGGTGACGGCTGGGTGAAGCTGGTGGGCGACTGGATCGACCGGGACGCAGGGGACCTGACGGCCTGCTGGCCCCGCGGCGAGGTCGAGGCCGCCATCGCCGAGGCGCACCGGCTCGGCGCCCGGGTCACCGCCCACTGCTTCGCCGAGGCGGCGCTGCGGGATCTGGTGGAGGCCGGGATCGACTGCATCGAGCACGCGACGGGGCTGACCGAGGACACCGTCCCGCTCTTCGCGGAGCGCGGGGTGGCGATCGTCCCGACCCTCGTCAACATCGCCACCTTCCCCGGCCTCGCCGAGGCCGGCGAGGTCAGGTACCCCCGCTGGTCCGCCCACATGCGGCGGCTCCACGAGCGCCGGTACGAGACCGTGCGCGCGGCGTACGACGCCGGGATCCCGATCTTCACGGGCACGGACGCGGGCGGCTCGCTGGCCCACGGCCTGATCGCGGACGAGGTCGCCGAACTGGTGAAGGCCGGCATCCCGGCGATCGACGCGCTCTCCGCGACGGCCTGGGGCGCGCGCCGCTGGCTCGGCCGTCCGGCGCTCGAGGAAGGCGCCCCGGCGGACCTGGTGGTCTACGACGAGGACCCGAGGGCGGACGTACGGGTGCTGGCGTCCCCTCGGAGGGTGGTGCTCAACGGGAGGGTGATGGGCTGATCACCGGTTGACCCCGGAACGGGCGCCGTGTTGACCGGCGGTGACCCGGCGCCCTGCCTCTCGTTGAAGCACTCCGGCACACGCTCCGACGTGCCCACCGAGTGCGCCCCTGAGGCCGTGAAACGGGTGATTGAGAAGAACTCCTGTGCCGGTGGATTCGAATGTGCACGCGGAAACCCCTCTTTGGAGTGAACTGGCGGAAGGTATCCGCCAGTTCACTCTCTGTGCGTAAAGATTCACGGAGTCGAGGCCACCGGTGCCCGCGATGTCCCCCATTGGACGGCGCCGGCGGCTCCATGTCTCTTGTGGGGGTTCCACCATCTTGAACAGCAACACCTTCCGTCTGGCCGCCCTGGCGATCGCCGCCGCTCCCGTCGCCCTGCTCGTCGCCGTCCCCGCGCACGCAGCCACCGCGACGAGCCCGGCCACCCCGGGCGGCGGCCACGGAAAGGCGAGCGCGGTCGTCCTCCGCGCCGGGCTCGACGTCTCCCTCCTGAACAAGTCGGTCCAGGTGCCGCTCGAGGCCACGCTCAACGAGGTGCACGCGCCGGCGAGCGCGGAGGAGACCGCGCTCAGCGTGGAGCTCGACGGCGCCGAGAAGGGCCGTCCCATCCACGTGCTGAAGGCCGATGTCGCCACGGCGAACGCGACGGTGGACGCCCGCAAGGCGGAGGGGTACACGAACCTCGTCGCCGCGCGGGTGCATGTCCCGGGTCTTCCGCTGCTCTCGCTGATCGAGGTCGAGGAGGTCACCTCCAAGGCACTGTGCGAGAAGGGGCGCAAGCCGGTCGCGGAATCGAACGTGCTGGGGCACGTGTCGGTGCTCGGCAAGAGGGTCCGGCTGACGTCGGGCGGCACGACCAGGGTCGAGGTGCCGGGCGTCGGTGACGTGACGCTCGACCTGTCGAAGACCGAAACCACCACGCGGACGGCGGCCGCGACGGCTCTGCGACTGCGTGTGTCCGTCAATCCGCTGAAGCTGAACGTGGCCGAGGTGGAGGGCGAGGTCATCCTGGCCGAAGCCACCTGCGAGACGCCCGGGCGCGGGGGCGGTTCCGGTCACGGCGGATCGGGCAACGGCGGTTCCGAGGACGGGGGTTCGGGCAACGGGGGTTCGGAGAACGGGGGCTCCGAGGAGGGCGGCTCGGACAATGGCGGCTCGGGCGACGGGGGTTCGGGGAACGGGGGCTCCGGTGACGGCGGCGCCTCCGGTGACGGCGGGTCGACGGGCGGCGACAGCGGTTCCGGTGGCACGGGCGGCACCGCCGGAAGCGGTGGCAAGGAGGGGCCCGTCGACGTGAAGCCGCAGACGGGCACGGACCCGGTCCAGGCCTCCGGCGCCGGTGACCTCGCCGAGACGGGAGCCGGCACGTCGACCCCGTACATCGCGGGTGGCGCAGCCGTCCTGCTGGCGGCCGGCGCCGGTGCCACGGTCATCGCCCGCAGGCGCGCCCGGGGCTGACCCCCACCGCACGGAGAGCGGTGCCCGCAGCGCAGGGCACCGCTCACCTCCCCCGGGAAGCCGTCAGCCGGCGGTTCTCCGGGGCAGGCACTGCAGGGCCAGGTCGAGCGCCTGCAGGAACCGGTTGGTCGTGACCCGGTCGCGTACGGCGAGCCGCAGCCACTCGCTGCCCAGCCCGGGGAACGTGTCCCCGCGCCGCGCGGCGAACCCGCGTGAGCGCAGGAGGTGACGCACCTCGTCCGCCCGGTCCAGCCGCAGCAGCACGAACGGCCCCGCGGCCGGCTCCATCACCTGCACCTCGCTGAACTCCGCCAGTCCGGCCAGCAGATGGGCCCGGTCCACGGCGATCCGGTCCGCCGCGTCCGCCGCCTCGACCAGCGCACGCGGCTCCATGCACGCCTCGGCCGCCGCCAGCGCGGGGGAGGAGACCGGCCAGAGCGGCTGCGCCTCCTGCAGCAGCGCGACCGTCGCCGGATCGGCCAGCACGTAGCCGATCCGCAGGCCCGCGAGTCCCCAGGTCTTCGTCAGGCTCCGCAGGACGACGAGCCCGGGGAGGTCCTGGCGGTCGCACAGGGCCTCGCGCTCGCCCGGAACGGCGTCCATGAACGCCTCGTCGACCACCAGCGTCCGGCCGGGCCGCGCCAGCCGCTCCAGTACGTCCGCGGGGTGCAGGACGGACGTCGGGTTGGTCGGATTGCCGACCACCACCAGGTCCGCGTCCTCGGGCACCGCCGCCGGATCGAGCCGGAAGCCGTCCTCCGGGCGCAGCACCACCCGTCGCACCTCGTGCCCCGCGGCGCGCAGGGCCGCCTCCGGCTCGGTGAACTGCGGGTGCACGACGACCGGCCTGCGGGCGGGCAGCGCCCGCGCGATCAGCACGAACGCCTCGGCCGCGCCCGCCGTGAGCAGGACATGCTCCTCGGGCAGCCCGTGCCGCCCGGCGACCGCAGTCCGTGCGGGCCGGCCGTCCGGATAGGCGGCCAGCGAGCCCAGCGACGCGGCTATGCGCTCCCGCAGCCAGTCCGGGGGCGTGTGGGTCCGTACGTTCACGGCGAGGTCGGTCAGATCCAGGCCGCGTACTTCCTCGTCGCCGTGGTGCCGCAGATCGGGCCCGGCGCTCTCGATGTGCTTCGTGGGGGGCAGCATGGCAGCCATGGTGGACGGCTCGGCGCCATTCGTCGATGCCGAGGTTCCGGCCGGTCGTGTCCGGAGGGCGACGGCGCAGGTCGCCGAGGCCGACTTCCTTTTGGATACGAGCAGTTCACCGGCGTCCACGAGCGCCGCGGCCTCCGCCACGGACCCGGTGGCCACCGCCGCACGGGGAACAGCCGACGGATGGGGCACCGGGACCTCCGCCAGCACGTCGGCCGTGTACGCCCGCACGGGCACCCCCAGGCGTACGGCGGCGCCGGCGATCCCCGGCTCGTCCGCCCGGCTGTCGAGCGTGGCCAGCTCGACCACGTCGCCGACCGCGAGCCCGGCCTCCTCCAGCGTCGTCCGGATCAGCCCCAGCACCTCCTCGGCCGGGACGCCCCGACGGGCGCCGACACCGACGACGAGCGCCGCTCGGTTCATGGGAGGAGGTCCTTTCGCGGGCACGGACAAGGAGACAAAGAGACAAGAGGACAAGGAGGCAGCAGACCGGGGACACGGGACACGCGGACGTGGGTCAGGCCGGCCTGAGGTGCGGGAAGCGGTGCCGATCGGCTAGCAAGGGCCCATGGCGGTATTCGTCGCGCTCGGCGCGTTCCTGATGACCCTGGCGGGCGGCTGGGTCGCGCAGCGCGTCAGCGACCGCCGCCACCTCGTGCTCGGCTTCGCCGGCGGACTGATGCTGGGCGTCGTCGGCCTCGACCTGCTGCCCGAGGCGGTGGAGGCCGCCGGTGGAGTCGTCTTCGGCGTCCCCGCCGCCCTGCTGCTCTTCGTGGGCGGCTTCCTGACGGCCCATCTCGTCGAGCGATCGCTCGCCGTACGCCAGGCGGCACACGGGGCGGGCGAGGAACGGGTGCCGCAGGTGGGGCTGACGGCGGCGGCCGCGATGGTCGGCCACAGCCTGATGGACGGTGTCGCGCTCGGCGCCGCGTTCCAGATCGGCGGCGGCATGGGGGCCGCCGTCGCGCTCGCCGTCATCACCCACGACTTCGCCGACGGCTTCAACACGTACACGATCACCAGCCTCTACGGGAACGCCCGCCGCAAGGCGCTCCTGATGCTGTACGCGGACGCCCTCGCCCCGATCGTGGGCGCGGCGACCACCCTGCTGTTCACCCTTCCGGAGGAACTGCTCGGCTGCTATCTCGGCTTCTTCGGAGGGGCGCTCCTCTACCTCGCCGCCGCCGAGATCCTCCCCGAGGCGCACCACGACCACCCGGCCCGTTCCACGCTGCTGTGCACCGTCGCGGGGGTGGGCTTCATCTGGCTGGTGGTCGGCATCGCGGAGTGACGTCACCCCCCGCACCGCTCCACGAAACGCCGGGCGATCTCCGGGGAGGCCGCCCAGTGCGTGTGCAGATAGCTCGCGTGCACGCCCCGCTGCACGAAGCCCTCCACCCGCCGCTCCGGCTGGTGCAGGCCCCAGGCGGGCGTCGCCCCGGCCCCGGGCTCCAGCACCGTCCGGTGGAACTCGTGACCGCGCAGCCGGGTCCCGGCCACCGCCAGCACGCTGTCCGACACCGCCACGGCCTGCCGGTAGCCGAGCGTCAGCCGCTCGGACATCCGGGCCGAGGCGTCCAGCACCCCGCACATCGGCCGCCCGTCGAGCTCACGGGCCAGGTAGAGCAGCCCGGCGCACTCCGCGGCCACCGGCGCGCCGGACAGGGCCAGAGCGGTCACCGCCCGCCGCAGCGGCTCGTTCGCCGACAGCTCCGGCGCGTACACCTCGGGGAATCCGCCGCCGACGACCAGCCCCGCCGTGCCTGTGGGCAGCTTCTCGTCGCGCAGGGGGTCGAAGACGACCACCTCCGCGCCCGCCGCGGTGAGCAGCTCGGCGTGCTCGGCGTAGGCGAAGGTGAACGCCGCGCCGCCCGCCACGGCCACCACCGGCCGCACCGCCGAGGCGGGACGCCGCTCCGGCTCCCACGCCTCGTCCGGCAGGGCGGGGGCCGAACGGGCCAGCGCCATCAGGGCGTCCAGGTCGCAGCCCTCGCGTACGCGGTCGCCCATCGCCCGTACGGCGTCGAGCGCGTCGGTCTGCCGCTCGGCGACCGGCACCAGCCCCAGATGGCGCGACGGGGTCGCCACCTGCGGCGCCCGCCGCAGCACCCCGAGCACCGGCAGCCCGGACTCGTCGAGCGCCTCGCGGAGCAGCGCCTCGTGACGGTCGGACGCCACCTTGTTCAGGATCACCCCGCCTATGCGCACCTCCGGGTCCCAGGAGGCGAATCCGTGCACGAGGGCCGCGACCGAACGGGACTGGGACGACGCGTCGACCACCAGCACGACCGGCGCCCGCAGCAGCTTGGACACCTGGGCGGTCGAGGCGAGTTCGCCCTGCCCCGACGCCCCGTCGTACAGGCCCATCACCCCTTCGACGACGGCCAGGTCGCAGCCGCTCGCACCGTGCGTGAACAACGGGGCGACGAGATCCGGCCCGCACATGTACGCGTCGAGGTTGCGCCCCGGCCGGCCGGTGGCCAGCGCGTGGTACCCCGGGTCGATGTAGTCGGGCCCCACCTTGTGCGGGGAGACCGCGAGGCCGCGCTCCGAGAAGGCCGCCATCAGGCCCGTGGCGACCGTGGTCTTGCCGCTGCCCGAGGCCGGTGCGGCGATGACCAGACGAGGAACGCTCACCACTCGATGCCTCTCTGGCCCTTCTGGCCCGCGTCCATCGGATGCTTCACCTTCGACATGTCCGTCACCAGGTCCGCGGCGTCGACCAGCTTCTGCGGGGCGTTCCGGCCCGTGATCACCACATGCTGCGTCCCCGGGCGGTCGCGCATCACCTCGACGACCTCGTCGGTGTCGATCCAGCCCCAGTGCATCGGATAGGCGAACTCGTCGAGCACGTACAGCTTGTACGTCTCGGCGGCCAGGTCCCGCTTGACCTGCTCCCAGCCCTCGCGGGCCTTCTCCTCGTTGTCCAGCTGATTGTCACGCTGGACCCACGACCACCCCTCGCCCATCTTGTGCCAGTCGACGGTGCCCCCCTCGCCGCTCGCCCCGAGCACCTTCAGGGCGTTCTCCTCGCCGACCTTCCACTTCGCCGACTTCACGAACTGGAACACCCCGATCGGCCAGCCCTGGTTCCAGGCCCGCAGGGCCAGCCCGAAGGCCGCCGTCGACTTGCCCTTGCCGATGCCCGTGTGGACGAACAGCAGCGGGCGGTTGCGCCGCTGACGTGTCGTCAGTCCGTCGTCCGGTACCGATACCGGCTGTCCCTGTGGCATTAAGCGGCCCTCCCGGCAGCAGTGATGTCCTTGACCAGCCCGGCGATCGAGTCGGCGCGCAGCTCGTCGAGCGTGACCGCGCTGCCCCCCAGATCCCGGGCGAGCTGTGCGGCGAGACCGAGGCGCACGATCCCCGACTCGCAGTCCACGACGACGGAAGCGGTGCCCTCGGAGGCGTGCAGCCTCCCGGCCCGCGCCGCCAGCGCCACCGGATCGACGCCCCCGGTGGCCCGGCCGTCCGTGACCACGACCAGCAGCGCCCGGCGCGACGGATCCCGCAGCCGCTCCACCCGCAGCACGTCGTGCGCCTTCAGCAGCCCGGCGGCCAGCGGGGTGCGCCCGCCGGTCGGCAGCGTCTCCAGCCGCGCGGCGGCCGCGTCCACCGACGAGGTCGGCGGCAGCACCACCTCGGCGTCCTTGCCCCGGAAGGTCACCAGGCCCACCTTGTCCCGGCGCTGGTAGGCGTCCAGCAGCAGCGACATCACCGCGCCCTTCACGGCGCTCATCCGCTGCCGGGCCGCCATCGACCCGGAGGCGTCCACGAGGAACAGCACGAGGTTCCCCTCGCGCCCCTCCCGCGTCGCCTGCCGCAGGTCGTCCCGCCGTACGACGAGCCCCCGGCCCGTCCGGCCGCGCGCCCGCTGGTGCGGCGCCGCCGCCTGCACGGTGGCCGCGAGGTGCAGCTTCGTCAGCGCCCCCTCGGGCCGCCGGGAGCCGGTCGTCCGCCCGTGCTCGGTACGCGCCCGGGACCGTCGCCCGGCCGCGCCCTCACCCAGTCCGGGCACGCTGAGCATCTTCGTGCGGAACGGCTCGCCGGCCCGCACGGGCTGCTGCTCCCCGGCGCCGCCGCCCGGGGCGGGCGCGTCGCCGCTCCCGTTCTGCTCCGGGCCCGGCGCGTCGGTACCGCCGTCGTCGGGACCACCCGTGTCGGTACCGCCGTCGTCGGGGCCACCGCCCTGCGGGGGCACCCCGCCGCCGGGCCCGTCGGGGTCCGGGTCGTCGTCCCCGCCGTCGCCGTCCGCCGCGTCCTGGAGGGCCTCGTCCAGCTTGTCCTCGTCCAGCCCGGGCGCGTCGAACGGGTTGCGCCGGCGCCGGTGGGGGAGTGCCAGGAGCGCGGCCTGCCGGACGTCGTCCGCGACGACCTCGTCCCGGCCCGCCCACGCCGCCAGCGCCGTCGCCGTACGGGCCATGACGATGTCGGCACGCATCCCGTCGACCTCGAACGCCGCACACGTCGCCGCGATCTGCCGCAACACGCCGTCGCCGAGCACCACACGGGGCAGCAGGGCGCGCGCGGCGACGATCCGCTCACGCAACGCGGCCTCCTCGTCGGCCCACCGTGCGGCGAACCCGGCCGGGTCGTCGTCGTAGGCGAGCCGGCGGCGTACGACCTCCACGCGCAGGTCCGTCTCGCGCGAGGCGGCCACCTCGACGGTCAGCCCGAAGCGGTCCAGCAGCTGCGGCCGGAGCTCGCCCTCCTCCGGGTTCATGGTCCCGACCAGCAGGAAGCGGGCCGCGTGCCGTACGGAGACGCCCTCGCGCTCGACGTAGGAGGCGCCCATGGCCGCCGCGTCGAGCAACAGGTCCACCAGGTGGTCGTGAAGCAGGTTGACCTCGTCCACGTACAGGATCCCGCGGTGCGCGTCGGCGAGGAGCCCCGGCTCGAAGGCCTTCACACCCTCGGAGAGCGCCCGTTCGATGTCGAGCGCCCCGACGAGCCGGTCCTCCGACGCGCCGACCGGGAGCTCCACGGTCCGCGCCGGGCGCGACACGCCCGCCCCCGCCTCGTGGGGGCCGTCGGGACACGCCGGATCGGGCGCGCCGGGGTCGCAGGAGAACCTGCATCCCGCCACGACCGCCACCTCCGGCATGAGCGCGGCGAGCGCGCGTACGGCCGTGGACTTGGCGGTGCCCTTCTCACCCCGGACCAGCACCCCGCCGACGGCGGGACTGACGGCGTTGAGCAGGAGCCCGAGGCGCAGATCGTCCTGCCCGACGATGGCGGTGAAGGGATACGGCGTACTCACGGAGCCTCCTCTGTAGCGATCACATCTGTACGGCCGGGCCCGGCGGCACCGGGTTCCGGCGCCCGGCCGGACGGGGCCGGGCCGGCGCCGTCCGGGGCCCCCGCGGGAGCCCGACGGGCGGGGACCGGCACGGGTGGCGCGCCCGGCGGGAGGAACGGCAGCCCCTCCGGGGCCCCCTTCTCGATCAGCCTCCACAGGGCGTCCGTGTCCGCGTGTTCCTCGATCAGGTCCCCCAGCCGGTCCAGCTGCTCCTCCCGCAGTGCCCCGAAGCTCGTGTCCGGCGCCGCGACGAACCGCCGCCCGGCCGCCCGCGCGACCTCACCGAGGAACGCCCGCCGGAACGCGTCGCTCTCCAGCGACCCGTGCCAGTGCGTCCCCCAGACCGCGCCCACCCGGCACCCGTCCAGGAACGGCTCGCCGCCCAGGACCTCGGCGACGCCGTGATGGATCTCGTACCCCTCCACCGGCTCCCCGAGCGCCGACCCGACGGGCCGCTCCAGGACCTTCTCCCGGCCGAAGCGGACGCGTACGGGCAGCAGCCCGAGCCCCTCGACCAGCCCTGCCCGGGACTCGACGTCGTCCTCGATCCGCTCGCCCAGCACCTGGAAACCGCCGCAGATGCCCAGCACCGGCCGGCCCTCGGCGGCCCGGCGGACCAGCGCGTCGGCGAGCCCCCGCTCCCGCAGCCACGCGAGGGCCTTCACGGTGCCGCGTGTCCCGGGCACGATCACGAGGTCCGCGTCGACGAGCTCCTCGGCCCGGTCCACGAACCGCACCACCACACCCGGCTCGGCCGCCAGCGCGTCCACGTCGGTGAAGTTGGACATCAGCGGTACGGCGCAGACCGCGACCCGCAGCACGTCCTCGCCGTGCGGCGGTGCCACCACCGACTCCCGCACGGTCCCGCGCATCGAGACGCGCAGCCCGTCCTCCTCGTCGATGCCCAGCCCGTGGGCGTACGGCAGCACGCCGTACGCCGGCCGCCCGGTGAGCCCGAGCAGCATGTCGAGACCGGGCTCCAGCAGGGACACGTCACCGCGGAACTTGTTGACCAGGTATCCCGCGATCAGCGACTGGTCCTCGGGGCTCAGCAGCGCCGTCGTACCGAAGAAGGAGGCGAACACACCGCCGCGGTCGATGTCCCCGACGACCAGCACCGGGAAGCGGGCGGCCCGCGCGATGCCCATGTTCACGATGTCCGTGCGCCGCAGGTTGATCTCGGCCGGACTGCCCGCCCCCTCGCAGATCACCGCGTCGTAGGTGGACCGCAGCTGCTCCAGACAGTCCGTGACCGTCCCCAGCAGCGCTTCCTGGCGTCCCCCGTGGTAGCCGCGCGCACTCATCTCGCCGACCGGCTTCCCCATCAGGACGACCTGGCTGGAGCGGTCACCGCCGGGCTTGAGCAGCACCGGGTTCATCAGCGCCGACGGCTCCACCCGGGCGGCCTGGGCCTGCATCGCCTGGGCGCGGCCGATCTCCGCCCCCTCACGGGTGACGAACGAGTTCAGCGACATGTTCTGCGCCTTGAACGGCGCGACCTTCACCCCCCGGCGCACGAGCCACCGGCAGATCCCGGCCGTGACGACGCTCTTGCCCGCGTCCGACGTCGTTCCGGCGACCAGCAGTCCGCCGCTCATGTGGCTCTCCGTCCCCTGGCGAGGCGCCCCGCCGCACACACGGCGAGGGCCAGCACACTCACCCGGCGCGACAGCCGCACCGCGCGTTCGATGTCAGCGACCCGCACCTCGCGGCCGGCCTCCCCGTTGAGCACCGGCCGGTGCTCGATCCGTCCGCCGTACGCGAGGGTCCCGCCGAGCCGTACGCCGAGCGCTCCCGCGAACGAGGCCTCCACGGGGCCCGCGTTGGGGCTCGGATGCCGTCCCGCGTCCGCCCGCCAGGCCCGTACGGCGTCGTGCGGACGCCCCCCGGCGGCCACGGCGAGCGCGGCGGTGAGCCGGGCCCCGGGCCAGCCGACGACGTCGTCGAGCCGGGCCGACGCCCAGCCGTAGCGCCGGTGGCGGGGCGACCTGTGCCCGACCATAGCGTCGAGCGTGTTGACGGCCCGGAAGCCGACCAGCCCCGGCACGCCGCCGAGCGCACCCCACACCAGGGCCCCCACCACGGCGTCGGAGGTGTTCTCGGCGACGGACTCGACGACCGCGCGGGCGATCTGCGGGCCGTCCAGCGCCTGCGGATCGCGGCCGCACAGATGCGGCAGCCGCTCGCGGGCCAGCTCTATGTCCCCGGCGGCCAGCGCCCCGCCGACGGCGCGGGCCTCCCGGCCCAGCGACGTACCCCCGACGACGGACCAGGTGGCGGCGGCGGTCAGCGCCACGGCCAGGGCCGGACGGTTCCGTACGGCACGGGCGGCCAGCGCGGCGGCGCCCGTGGCGCCCCCGGCGCAGACGAGCGTGTGCAGGGCGCCCCAGCCGCGGTGGTCGCGCCAGAGCCGGCTCTCGGCGGCCGCGGCGGCGTGCCCGAAGGCGGCGACGGGGTGGCCCCGCCGGGGATCACCGAGCAGCAGGTCGCCGATCAGGCCGGCGGTGGCGCCGTACGCGAAGATGCGGTCGGCTCGCACCGCTCAGCCGGCCGTCGCGCCTCGAAGGACCTCCGGAGCAGGTGGTGCAGCGACCGACGCAGGGCAGCCAGACATGGCGTATGTCCTCACTCAGGGTCCGCGCCCTGGTTCGACGTGACCGGCGACGAGAGTCTCCTGGCTTCCGGATCCGCAGTTCCTCCGGCCTTCCAGCCCGCGGTGGCGGGCCGTGACTTCCGTGTGGAGGCTGCTCCCCGGTGACAGTGGCGGGACCGCGCCGGATTCGCACCGGCTTCCTCTCCTGTCGCCGTAAATGGCTCCGGCAGTCCACCACGGCCCGTGAAGGCCCGTCAACCTGCCGTTGACCTGCGAGGCTTCAGTGTGCGCAGACGCACACCGGGCCGGACACACCACCGTGGTGTGTCCGGCCCGGTACGGGTCGTGCGGGTGTCAGGCGACGATCAGGTAGATCCCGTACGCGACCGCCGCCGCGCACAGCGCGAAGCAGGCGTACGCACCGGTGCGCGCCAGGGCGCCACCGCCGCCCCGCGTCGTCGACACCTGCTTGGCGAGGCCGGTGATGCCGAGGGTGAAGAGGCCGACCAGCGCCACGGTGATCACGAGGCTGACGCCGAAGACGGAGGCGAGGGCCGCCCAGTCGATGTTCATGCGGATCTGTCCTTACACCGTGGCCGGCCGGGCCGGGTCGGCCTGGGTGTCCGGAGCGGGGATGGTGGTCTTGAAGTCCGGGACGGCCACGCCGACGGGCGGCGGGCTGACGGCCGCGATGGCGGTCGTGACGACGCCCGCGGGCTCGCCCTCGGTCGCGTTGACGTTGGTGTGGTCGACCGGCTTGCGGCGCGACAGCAGCCAGATGGCACCGGAGCCCGCGACGAGCAGGATGGCGACCACGGCGACACCCCAGGGACCCTGCTTGGTCAGGAACTCGGCACCCGCGCCGACCAGGCCGGCGGCCGGCAGCGTCAGGCCCCAGGCGACGAACATCCGGGTGGCGGTGGACCAGCGGACCACGCCCCCCTTGCGTCCGAGGCCCGCGCCCATGACGGCACCGGAGCAGGACTGGGTGGTCGAGAGGGAGAAGCCGAGGTGCGAGGAGGCCAGGATGACCGTGGCCGCGCTCGTCTGGGCCGCGAAGCCCTGCGGCGGCCGGAGGTCGGTGAGGCCGCTGCCCATGGTGCGGATGATGCGCCAGCCGCCGAGGTAGGTGCCCAGCGCGATGGCGATGCCGGCGGAGGCGATGACCCAGACCGGCGGGTTGGAACCGGGGGACAGGACGCCGCCGGTGACCAGGGCCAGGGTGATGATGCCCATGGTCTTCTGGGCGTCGTTGGTGCCGTGGGCGAGCGAGACGAGACCGGCCGAGGCGATCTGGCCGGCGCGGTAGCCCTTGGCGGTCGACTTCAGCTGGGCCTCGTCGGTGATCTTCCGGTTGAGGCGGTACGTCAGCTTCGTGGCCAGCAGCGCCGCGAGACCCGCGACGAGGGGAGCGGCGATCGCGGGCAGCAGGACCTTCGTGACGACGGTGCCGCCGTTGATCGAGGACCAGCCGGCCGACATCACCGCGGCGCCGATGAGGCCGCCGAAGAGTGCGTGGGAGGAGCTGGAGGGCAGGCCGACCAGCCAGGTCAGCAGATTCCACAGGATCGCGCCGACGAGCGCGGCGAAGATGACCTCGGTTCTGAGGCCGTTCTCGTTGATGATCCCGCCGGAGATCGTCTTGGCGACCTCCACCGACAGGAACGCGCCGACGAGGTTGAGCACGGCGGACATGGCCACCGCGGTCTTGGGCTTGAGGGCGCCGGTCGAGATGGTGGTGGCCATCGCGTTGGCGGTGTCGTGGAAACCGTTCGTGAAATCGAACACGAGAGCTGTCACGATCACGATCGCGAGCAGCAGCGTGATGTGTTCCATTTACCCAGGCAATCGTTCGACGTCATTGGCACGTGGAACGTAAGCAACCAGGGTGAACGGAAGATGAACTGGGCAGGGCGGCATGGTGACCCCAACCGCGTACGTCAGTTCCGCTTGTGTGCGCCGAGAGTATCCGGAGGCGCCCACTCCGGGGCGTGGGCCGGGCGTGGGCCGGGCCCTGTCCCGCACCTGTCGTCCACCTTCGGCCCGATGTGTCCCCCGGAAGAGACATCGGTCACCACCCCTAGGATCCCCGCATGGGTGATGAGCGGCAGGACGCGATCGAGCAGGCGTGGGACGGAGTCGTCGCGACGGCCCGGCGGACGGCGGCGGACGGCCTGGTCGTCGGCACCTCGGGCAACGTCTCGGCCCGGGTCGGGGACATCGTGCTGGTCACCCCCAGCGGGGTTCCCTACGACCGCCTGGGTCCCGGCGACGCCGTCGGCGTCGACCTCGAAGGACGCCAGGTCCTCGGCGACCTCGTCCCGACCAGTGAACTGGCTCTCCACCTGGCCGTCTACCGCGACAGCGACGCCGCGGCCGTCGTCCACACCCACGCGGTGCACGCCACCGCCGTCTCCACCCTCGTCCACGAGGTGCCGCTCATCCACTACGCCGCCGCCATGATGGGCGGCCCCGTCCGCACGGCCGCCTACGCGCGCTACGGGACGCGGGAGCTCGCCGACAACATGCTGGCCGCGCTGCACGGCCGCACCGGCTGCCTGCTGCGGAACCACGGCACGGTCACCTACGGCAGCACCCTCGACCAGGCGTACGACCGCACCGCCCAGCTGGAATGGATGTGCAGGCTCTGGCTCACGGCGAGCTCCGTGCCCGGCCACAGTCCCGCCCTCCTCTCGGCCGCCCAGCTGCGTGACGTGCGGGAGGCCCTGGAGGGCTACGGCCAGCCGGGCTGAACCCGGGGCGGGCTCCGTACGGCCCCTGCCCACTGGCAGAGGGCGCCCCGGCCCAGGACACTGGAGCCGTGCGCCAGGCAACAGCGGCGGCAGTGGCCGCAACCTCGATCCTCGGCGTCGGCGCGGCAGCGGTCGCCGCCGGCCGCTACGCCAGCGACGCCGCCCTCGGGGCGCCCTCGCCACGGCCCTTCCCCGCCGACCGCCGTCTCACCGTGCACGCCACCGCGGCCGGGCAGGTCACCCTGACCCGCTCCCTCTCCGCGCTGCGTCCCGGCACGTACGGACTGACCGGCCGGGGCGGCGTCCACGCGGTGGTGGGCCCGGTGCTCGAACAGCCCGGCCGCTCCGCCGTCTCCGCGGACACCGTCGTACGCCGGCTGGAGAGCGTCACCCTCGGCAGCCTGAAGCCCGGCGCCCGGGTCCGCCTCACCCCGGAGCTCCACCGCGGTGACCCCCTCGCCGCCCTCGGCCTCGCCTACAAGGAGGTCGAGGTCCCCGGAGAGCTCGGCGCCCTGCCCGCCTGGTTCGTGCCCGGGGCCCGCGACACCTGGGTGATCACCGTGCACGGTCTCGGCACCACCAGGGACCACCCCCTGAATGTGATGGGGTTCCTCCACGACCAGCAGTTCCCCGTGCTCGACCTGGCCTACCGGGGCGACCCGGGTGCCCCGCGCTCCCCGGACGGGCTCACCCACCTCGGCGAGTCCGAGTGGCGCGACCTCGACGCCGCCATCCGCTACGCCGTGCGCTACGGGGCGGAGCACGTGGTCCTCCACGGCTGGTCGTCCGGCGCCTCGATGGCGCTGCACGCGGCCGTCAACTCCGCCCTCCGTGATCGCATCCGCGGCCTCGTCCTCGACTCCCCGGTCATGGACTGGCGGACCACGCTGCGGGCCCTCGCCTCGGCGAGGGGCGTCCCCTCGGCGCTGCTCCCCCTCGCCGTCCGCGCGGCCCAGGGCCAGACAGGGCTGCACGGCGCCCCGCTCCTGAGCACCTCGGTGCCGACGGCCCTGCACGCCCCCACCCTCATCGTCCACGGGCCCGACGACACCCTGGCCCCCTGGGGGCCCTCCCGGGAACTCGCCGCGCTCCGGCCGGACCTGGTGACCCTGCACCCCGTGCCCCAGGCTCCGCATGCGGCGATGTGGAATGCCGACCCGGCAGGCTACGAGGAGGCGCTCCGGCGCTTCCTCACGCCCCTGATGTGAGCTGATGGGCCGGAACCGCCCGGTTGGTGACCCGGCCCCGAAGCTCCCCGAACCCTGGTGACACGGCTTCCGTTTGGGCTTTCGGCCCGTCAGAGGCAAGACTGCTCCTCGTGACGTCCCGTACCCCGCGCGACTCCAGGCTGCGACTTGTCCGCCCGCGACCCCAGGCGACCGCCCGTAAGGCCGTGACGACCCGGCGCACCCGGCCGGCCCCCCGCCCACCCGAGGGCACACCGCCCCCGGCGGAACTGGCACGCCAGGCCAGGGCCGTGCTCGCCGACGCCGTACGGATCGCCCACTGGGCGGCGGACGGTACGAGTCCGGGCTCGGTCACCCTTGCCGCCCAGGCCCTGGAGCGGGCCGCCGCGGCGATGGAGCTGTCACCGGCCCAGGTGCTGACTGGCTGGGACCGGGCCAGGCTGGCCGGGCTCATCGAGCTGCACGGCGACACCGCCCGCCCCGGCTGGCGGCTGCGGGCCTGGGACCGCGACGACTCCGCCGTGCTCCGCGGCTGGGTCGCGCTCTTCGACGCCTGGTCGCTCGTCCACGCCTCACCCGACGGCATCGAGGCCACCGCCGTGGCGGAAGCCGTCGAGGCCGTGCCCCAGGTGCTCTCCCTCCTCCAGCTCTCGGCGGGGCCCGTCACCGTGCCCGCGCTCCTCGACCTGCTCGGCCAGCGCGTCGCCGAGCTCCACGAGGAGCGGTGCGAGGTGCCCTACGGCCCGCAGGAGCAGCCCGCTGCCGTCGCCGGACACCCCGCCGACCTGAACGCGCTGCTCCTCGACTGGGCCCTGGAGGGCCTGGCCTCCGTGGGCGCCCTGACGCTCGGCGCCGGCCACGCGACCCTCACCCCTCTGGGCAACTGGGCGGTCTGGGTCAAGCTGGAGCAGATCTGCGTCGCCGCCCAGAGCCCGGCCGGCAACATCGAGCAGTCCGCCGCCGACATGCTGCTCGGCTGCGCCCGGCTCACCCCCGGCCCGGCCCGCGCCGAATACCGCGCCTGGCTCGCCGCCCGGCCCGTCGGCAGCGCCGTGGCCGAGCTGCTGGCCGTCGCCCGGGGCGAGGACGCGCTGCTGCGCGGGCTCGCCTTCGAGGCCCTGCGCGTCGTCGGCGCCCCCGCCGAGCCGGTCGTCCGCTCCGTCGTCACCGAGGCGCCGCTGCGCCCGTACGCGCTGCTCTGGCTCGCCGAGTACGAGGGCACCGACCCCGACGACGCCCAGGACGTCCTCAGCCGCGAGGAAGCGACCTGGCTCTGGGTCGACACCGCCGCGGCCGTGGCCGACCACGGCGAGACCGGGCTGCTGGTCCGCCACCTCGACTCCGCGGTCCAGGGCACGGTCCCCGCGCTGCTGGACGAGGTGCGTGCCGTGGGGCACCCCCGGACCGTCCAGGTGCTGGTGGCCCTGGCCGCCGCGCACCCGGACCCGGCCCTCGCCAAAGCCGTGCGCCGCGCCGCCTTCCAGGTGCACACCGGCGGGGTGTGAGCGGGCGAGCACGCGCGGCCCCGGGGACGCTCAGTCCGAGGACCCCGGGGCGTACGTCCCGAAGCTCCAGACGTTGCCCTCCGCGTCCCGCGCCATGTAGTCCCGCGAGCCGTAGTCCTGGTCGGTGGGCGGCATGAGGATCTCCACGCCGTGCTCCACGGCCCGCGCGTGGTGTGCGTCCACCTCGTCCACGACGACGTAGACCCCGGAGGGCCCGGCGCCGGCCATCGCCTCGGCGAAGGCGCCCCCGCGGCCCCTGGAGCCGAGCATCACCCTGCCGTTGCCGCACGAGAGCTCGGCATGGACCACGCTGCCGTCCTCGCCCTCGTACACCGCCTCCTCGGTGAACCCCAGGGCCTGGGTGAGCACTCGGATCGCGGCCTTCGCGTCCTCGTACAGGATCGTCGGAAAGATCGTGGGACCACCGTCCGCCACTGCCATCACGCTCGCCCTCTCCCGCTACCCGACCACCTCGATGTGATCTGCGTCTCAGTCTTCCATCGGCCACCGACGACGTCAGCGGAAGGGGCCGCGGCGGCCCGGGTCCCCGGTGCTCCTGGATCCGGGCCGCCGCCGACCGCCGTCGCCGCGGAGAGACCGTCCCGGATGTCCGCCTCCGTCCGCTCCGGCCGCTCCACCGCGACTGTGCCGTTCGGTGCCGGGTTCCAGCCGGTTCGGCGGGGTGCGCCCGCCTACGTGACGAGGTGTGGTGGCGCGGTGGCGGGCCGGGAGCATGAGGTAAAGCAGGTGGACACCGCCAGTAGACTGAGTCCCATGGCAATTCTCCTTGTGCATTAGGCGGCGTCGAGTCGTGAGTCCGCTGTCCCTCCGCCGTCCATACCGCCCTGGAGTATTTCCGTGATCACCGCTTCCGGCATCGAGCTGCGCGCCGGCGCCCGCATCCTCATCGAGAACGCGTCCTTCCGTATCGCCAAGGGCGACCGCATCGGTCTGGTCGGCCGCAACGGCGCGGGCAAGACCACGCTCACCAAGTGCCTCGCGGGCGAGGGGACCCCCGCCGGCGGCACCATCAGCAACAGCGGTGAGGTGGGCTACCTCCCGCAGGACCCGCGCACCGGCGACCTCGACGTCCTGGCCCGCGACCGCATCCTCTCGGCCCGCGGGCTCGACGAGATCCTGCGCAAGATGCGGGAGAACGAGGAGCGGATGGCGAACGGCAAGGGCGCCACCCGCGAGAAGGCGATGAAGCGGTACGAGCGCCTGGAGACGGAGTTCCTCACCAAGGGCGGATACGCCGCCGAGGCCGAGGCCGCCACCATCGCCGCCGCGCTCAGCCTGCCCGACCGGGTGCTCGGCCAGCCCCTGCACACCCTCTCCGGTGGTCAGCGCCGCCGTGTCGAGCTCGCGCGCATCCTGTTCTCGGACGCCGACACCCTGCTCCTCGACGAACCCACCAACCACCTCGACGCGGACTCGATCGTCTGGCTGCGGGACTACCTCAAGACCTACCGCGGCGGCTTCATCGTGATCTCCCACGACGTCGAGCTCGTGGAGACCGTGGTCAACAAGGTGTTCTACCTCGACGCCAACCGCGCGCAGATCGACATCTACAACATGGGCTGGAAGCTCTACCAGCAGCAGCGCGAGGCCGACGAGAAGCGCCGCAAGCGCGAGCGTCAGAACGCCGAGAAGAAGGCCGCGACCCTCAACGCGCAGGCCGACAAGATGCGCGCCAAGGCCACCAAGACCGTCGCCGCGCAGAACATGGCCAAGCGCGCCGACCGGCTGCTCTCGGGGCTGGAGGCCGTGCGGGTCTCGGACAAGGTCGCCAAGCTGCGCTTCCCCGACCCCTCCCCGTGCGGCAAGACCCCGCTGATGGCCGAGGGCCTCTCCAAGTCCTACGGCTCCCTCGAGATCTTCACCGACGTGGACCTGGCCATCGACAAGGGCTCCCGCGTCGTCATCCTCGGCCTCAACGGCGCGGGCAAGACGACCCTGCTGCGCCTCCTCGGCGGAGCCGAGAAGCCCGACACCGGCGAGGTCATCGAGGGCCACGGCCTCAAGCTCGGCTACTACGCCCAGGAGCACGAGACCCTCGACCCGGAGCGCTCCGTCCTGGAGAACATGCGCTCGGCGGCGCCCGACCTCGACCTGGTCGCGGTCCGCAAGACGCTCGGTTCCTTCCTCTTCTCCGGTGACGACGTCGACAAGCCCGCCGGAGTGCTCTCCGGCGGTGAGAAGACCCGGCTGGCCCTGGCGACGCTGGTGGTCTCCTCCGCGAACGTGCTGCTGCTCGACGAGCCGACGAACAACCTCGACCCCGCCAGCCGCGAGGAGATCCTCGGGGCCCTGCGCACCTACAAGGGCGCCGTCGTCCTCGTCACCCACGACGAGGGCGCGGTGGAGGCGCTCCAGCCGGAGCGGATCATCCTGCTGCCCGACGGTGTCGAGGACCTCTGGGGTGCGGACTACCGGGACCTGGTCGCCCTCGCCTGACCCCGCAGGGGACCCGGAACCGGCGCGGAGCCCGGTGATCCAACGCGTCTGGATCATTCGGCCCATCGGTGATCCATCATCTGGGTGAGCGGGTCTCGTACTCCGGCGCGGCGCCCGGCAGATAGCTGCCGGGCGCACTCATTTCCGGCCACCCCACCCCGTACGGCCCTGACCTGGCCGTTCTTCCCGCATCCCGCTCCACGGGGCTCTCAGCCCCCTTGGAATGCGGGATTCCGCTTGTGTCGGACCGCTTCCGGACGTGGAAACCGGTCGTACGTACCTTGCCGAATGGGTGGCCAGGAAGCCCGGTAGGGGTGATCATGAGAGTCCAGAGCGCACTTCCTTGAGGAGGCACGGGTGGCCGAGACTCTGAAGAAGGGCAGCCGGGTTACCGGCGCCGCGCGTGACAAGCTCGCGGCAGACCTGAAGAAGAAGTACGACTCCGGTGCGAGCATCCGGGCGCTGGCCGAGGAAACCGGCCGCTCCTACGGATTCGTCCACCGGATGCTCAGCGAGTCCGGAGTCACGCTGCGGGGACGCGGCGGAGCGACTCGAGGCAAGAAGGCCGCTTCGGCCTGACGGCGGTCAGGAGCCGGCCCGGCCGGCTCCTCGGACTCACCGGAACACCGGGTGGCCACCCGGCCGACCACCAGGTCGTCCGGGTGGTTACTGTTCAGTTACTTGCCAGTAAGTGCTGACAGCACCCGATCCGGAGGCGTTCCATGACCTCGCTCGACCCTGTGCTCGACAAGGACGGTGTACGGCTCACCGTCGATGACGCGGTTGCCACGGTGACGCTCACCAATCCGGCCAAGCGCAACGCTCAGTCTCCCGCTCTGTGGCGGGCGTTGACAGAGGCCGGACGGGCGCTCCCCGGCAGCGTGCGGGTCGTCGTGCTGCGCGGCGAGGGCAAGTCCTTCTCCGCGGGCCTCGACCGGCAGGCATTCGCACCCGAGGGATTCGACGGCGAGCCGTCCTTCCTGGACATGGCGCGCGGCCCGGAGGCCGAGCTCGACGCGACCATCGCCGAGTACCAGGAGGCGTTCACCTGGTGGCGCCGCAACGACATCGTGTCGATCGCGGCCGTCCAGGGGCACGCGATCGGTGCCGGCTTCCAGCTCGCCCTCGCCTGCGATCTGCGCATCGTCGCCGAGGACGTGCAGTTCGCCATGCGCGAGACCAGCCTCGGTCTCGTTCCCGACCTCACGGGCACCCACCCCCTGGTGAACCTCGTGGGATACGCCCGTGCGCTCGAGATCTGCGCCACCGGCCGCTTCGTGCACGCCGAGGAGGCGGAGCGCTCCGGCCTCGCCAACCTCGTGGTCCCCGCGGACCAGCTGGACGCGGCGGGCCGCGACCTGGCCGCCGCCCTGCTCGCCGCCCCGCGCGACGCGGTCGTGGAGACGAAGGCACTGCTGAGCGGCGCCCTCTCCCGTACGTACGAGGAGCAGCGCACCGCCGAGCGGGCCGCCCAGGGCCGCCGACTGCGCGACATCGCCGGGCTGGCCGACTGACCCCCTGTCACCCACGGCTCCCTCGCCGGACGGTGAGGGAGCCGTGTCAGTTTCGCTCCACCACGGCCGTGATCAGCACGGCGACCGTCGGCCGGCCCTCCACGGCCCCGGCCACCGCCCCGCGCACCGCCCGGGCGACGTCCAGCGCCCGGTGGTCCCCGGCCGTCGCGAGCTCCACCCGGACATGACCCGGCGCGTGCTGCACCGCGCCGCCCAGGACGTGGGTCAGCGACATCACGCCGGGGACCCCCGCCGCAGCCGCCCCCGCGGTGCCGTCCGGTTCCGCCGCGCGCACGTCGGCGGGCGGCTCAGGGGCCGGACGGGGCTCCTCCTCCAGCAGCTCCGTCACCCGCAGGTCCACCTCGTCGACCACCAGGCCGAGGCGCTGGGCCGCCGCGGTCAGCAGCGCCGCGCGCAGCGCGTCCGCGGTGGCGTGCAGGGGCCGCCGTGCCGTCGAGGCGAAGTCGGCCTCGATCCGCAGCGGTCCGGGCGGCAGTGCGCTGGGCGGTCCGGGCACCGCCGGTTCCGGGGTGTGCTCCTCGACGGCCGGGGCGATCCTGAGCTTCCCCAGGACGGCCCCCGACCCGGCCGCGGCGTCCCGCAGCACCGTGGCCGCCGCCCGTTCCGCGATCCAGGAGCCGTCGGCGGGGCCGCCCAGAGGGAGTAGTCGCCCCAGACCGAGCCGTTGGCGTACCGCGGCGGTCCATCCGTCGGCCCGGTGGGGGCCCTCAGCCGTTGTCATTGCTCCACCCTGCCCCATCCACGGCGCGGGACCGGGCAAGCGCACTTACTGTGGGCCACGGAAGTCCAACCCTGCCCCGAAGGGAAGAGCGGCGATGACCGATAGCCCGCAGCGAAACCGGCCCGACAGCCCCGGCAGTGCGCCCGGGGACGACGGCAGGCAGAGCCAGTTCAGCAAGCGCGGCGGGGGAGCCCCGGCGACCCGGGGACGCACCACCATCGCCGACGGCGTGGTCGAGAAGATCGCTGGAATGGCGGCACGCGACGTCGTCGGTGTCCACGCGATGGGCAGTGGCATCTCGCGGACGTTCGGCGCGGTGCGCGACCGCGTCCCCGGCGGCAGCAAGTCCGTGTCGCGCGGGGTCAAGGCGGAGGTCGGCGAGTCCCAGGCGGCCCTCGATCTGGAGATCGTCGTCGACTACGGCGTGGCGATCGCCGAGGTGGCCCGCGACGTGCGCGAGAACGTCATCGCGGCGGTCGAGCGGATGACCGGCCTGGAGGTCGTGGAGGTCAACATCGCCGTGAGCGACGTCAAGCTGCCCGACGAGGACGACGACGATGACGAGTCCGAGTCACGCGTCCAGTAGGACCCTCCCGCCCGGCAGTTGAGGAGCACACGATGAGCATGGCTGTGGTCGGCATGGTGGCCGGCATGGCGCTCGGATTCGCCGGATACTTCGGTGGGTTCGGGGCCTTCCTTCTGGTGGCCGCGCTGGGCGCGGTCGGCTTCGTCGCCGGCCGCTTCCTCGACGGCGACCTGGAACCCGGCGACTTCTTCCGGAGTCGCGAGCGCGGCGACCGGCGACGGTGACCGGGGTGACGGACCGGGTCGACGCCGCCGGACGCGGGCAGACCCGGATCGCCGACCGGGTCGTCGCGAAGATCGCCGCGCAGGCGGCGAAGGAGGCCGTCGACGAGCGGCCCGAGGGCGCCACCGCGCCGCGTGCCACGGTCACCGTGCACCGCGACACCGCCCGCGTGCGGGTCAGCCTCGACCTGGCCTACCCGTGCGACATCGGCCGGCAGTGCGGCGCGGTGCGTCGTCGGGTGGCCGAGCGGGTAAGAGCGCTGGCAGGGATGGAGGTGCCCGAAGTGGCGGTGCAGGTCGAACGGCTGCACCGGCCGGAAGCGGGCACCGCACCGGAGGGGAGCATCCGATGAGCGAGCCCCAGGAGCCGGACAACCGCACGCAGCGGCTGCCCACGGTCGAGGCGGCGCCTTCCGGCGGCGTGCTCGCGATGGACCAGTCCGCTTCGGGCTCGTCCTACGAACCCGCGGCCGTGCCGGCGAAGCCCGGCGGCAGGGCCGGCCGGTTCCGGTCCGGGCGCAGGATCCCCGCGGCACTCGTCGCCCTCGTCGTCCTCGGCGGCGCGGGACTCCTGCTCTACGACATCGCGGCGGTACGGGCCGGACACCCCGCCATGCGGTGGCGGCGTTCCGTCGCCGACGACCTGGCGAGCCGTCACCTCGACGACGTATGGGTCCTGGCGGGATCGGCCCTGGCGGCCGCGCTCGGCCTCTGGCTGCTCCTGCTGGCCCTGACCCCCGGACTGCGTGCCCTGCTCCCCATGAACCGCCGGCACGCCGGTGTGCGGGCCGGGCTCGACCGGACCGCCGCCGCCCTCGTCCTGCGTGACCGGGCCGTGGAGGTGGCCGGCGTGCAGTCCGTCCGGGTGAAGATGAGCCGCCGCAGGGCGACCGTGCGCGCCGTCTCGCACTTCCGTGAACTCGACGACGTCAGGGCCGACCTGGACACCGTCCTGGGAACCGCCGTCGGCGAGCTGGACCTGGCGAAGCCGCCCGGCCTCTCCGTGCACGTACGCCGGCCCGCGAAGAAGGGGTGACCCCGTGATCAAGACCGTCAACCGGGTCCTGCTCGGCCTGGCAGGGCTGGTCCTCGTCGTCGTGGGCGGCGCCGTCCTCGCCACGGGGCTCGGCCTGTCCGTGCCCTCCTGGTGGCCCTGGGACGGCACGGACGACGTGCTGTTCAGCAAGGCCGACCGGACCCGCTGGCGGGACGAGGGCTGGTGGTGGCCCACCGTCATCGCGGTCCTCGCCGTCCTCGTGGTCCTCGCGCTGTGGTGGCTCCTGGCCCAGCTGCGCCGGGGGCGCCTCGCCGAGGTGCTGGTCGACAGCGGCGACGGCGAGGGCGCGCTGCTGCGCGGCAGGGCTCTGGAGGGTGTGCTCGGCGGCGAGGCGGGAGCCCTGGACGGGGTCTCCGAGGCGAAGGTGGCGCTGACCGGCCGCCGCACCGCCCCGAAGGCCGGGGTCCGGCTGCTGATGGAGCCGCACGCGTCCCCGGGCCTGGTGCTGCGCGGCGTGTCCGAAGGGGCGCTGACCCACGCGCGGACCTCGGCCGGACTGGACGAGCTGCCCGCCGAGGTCCGTCTGAAGGCGGTCAAGCACCGCGCGGAGCGGGTGAACTGACGGGACGCCCTCCGGGGCGGCCGTCAGAAACCGTGCCGGGCCCCGCCGTCGACCGGCACCATGATGCCCGTCAGGTAGGAGGCGGCCGGGGAGAGCAGGAAGGCCGAGGTCTTCCCGAACTCCTCGGGGGTGCCGTAGCGGCGCAGCGGGATGCGCGCCTCGTTGGCCGTACGGGAGGCCTCGGCGTCGCCGGACAGGGCGTCGAGCTCGCGCACCCGGTCCGTGTCGATCCGCGACGGCAGCACACCCACGACCCGGATGCCACGCGGACCCAGCTCGTCGGCCAGCGACTTGGCGAAGCCGGCGAGGCCGGGGCGCAGACCGTTGGAGATCGTCAGACCGGCGATCGGCTCGTGCACCGATCCGGACAGCACGAAGCCGATGACACCGCCCTCGCCGAGCGCCTCGGCCGCCGTACGGGCCAGACGCACGGCGCCCAGGAAGACCGACTCGAAGGCCGACTGCCACTGGTCGTCCGTGTTGTCGGCGAGGAAGCCCGGCGCGGGGCCGCCGACGCTGATGAGGATGCCGTCCAGCCTGCCGAAGCGATCCTTCGCGGTGTCCACGAGACGCCGGGCGGCCAGCGGATCGGCGTTGTCCGCGCCGAGCCCGACCGCGTCGGCACCCAGTTCGGCCGCGGCCTCGACGGCGTCCTTCTCGTCACGGCCGGAGATGATCACCTTCGCGCCGTCCGCGGCGAGGGCGCGCGCGGTGGCGTTTCCCAGCCCGCGGGTCGCGCCGGTGACGATGTACACACGGTCCTTCAGTCCAAGATCCATGGCCCTATCCTGCCAAGTCCTCACCGGCGAGGTCGACCGCGCTGTTCACCAGGCCGACGTGGCTGAACGCCTGCGGGTAGTTCCCGAGCTGGCGGCCGGCCGCCGAGTCGTACTCCTCGGCCAGCAGCCCCACGTCGTTGCGCAGGTCCAGCAGCCGCTCGAAGAGGACCTCGGCCTCGTCCCTGCGGCCCGTCCGCAGCAGGGCGTCGACCAGCCAGAACGAGCACGCGAGGAACGCCCCCTCGTCACCCGGCAGACCGTCCACCGATCCGCCCGCCGTGCTGTAGCGGCGGATCAGACCGTCGTGGGCGAGCTCGTCGCGCACCGCGTCGACCGTCCCGGTCACCCGGGGGTCGTCGGCAGGCAGGAAGCCGGTGCGCACGATGAGCAGGGTCGAGGCGTCGAGCTCGTGCGAGCCGTAGTACTGGGTGAAGGTGTTGCGTACGGGGTCGTAGCCCTTCTCGCAGACCTCGGCGTGCACGGCGTCCCGCATCGCCCGCCACCGGTCGGCGTCGCCCGGCAGGTCCGGGTTCTCCTCCAGGGTGCGGACCGCGCGGTCCGCCGCGACCCAGGCCATCACCTTGGAGTGCACGAAGTGGCGGCGCGGGCCGCGGACCTCCCACAGGCCCTCGTCGGGCTCGCGCCAGGTGGACTCGAGGAAGCCGAGCAGACTGAGCTGCAGGTTCCAGGCGTGCGGCTTGTCGTCGAGGCCGGCGTCCCGGGCCAGCCTGAGCGAGTCGATCACCTCGCCGTACATGTCGAGCTGGAGCTGCCGCACCGCCGCGTTGCCCGTACGGACCGGGACCGAGTTCTCGTAGCCGCTCAGCCACGGCAGCTCCGTCTCGGGGAGCCTGCGCTCCCCGGCGAGCCCGTACATGATCTGGAGGTCGGCGGGGTCACCGGCCACCGCCCGCAGCAGCCAGTCCCGCCACGCCGCCGCCTCCTCCACGTACCCGGCCGAGACCATGGCGGCCAGGGTGAGCGTGGAGTCCCGCAGCCAGCAGTAGCGGTAGTCCCAGTTCCGCACGCCGCCGATCTCCTCCGGGAGCGACGTCGTGAGCGCCGCCACGATCCCGCCCGTGGGCGCGTAGGTCAGCGCCTTCAGGGTGATCAGGGAGCGGAGCACCGCCTCCCGGTGCCTGCCGTGGTAGGTGCACTTCGCCGACCACTTCGCCCAGTCGGAGAGGGTGTGCTTCAGCGACTTGTGGGGGTCGATCAGCTTCGGGCGGGGGGAGTGCGAGGGGTGCCAGGTGAGCACGAAGGCCACGCTCTCGCCCTCGGCGACCGTGAAGGAGGAGCACGTGCTCATCTGCTGGCCCCACGTCTTGACCTCCGGCTCGCTGCGCAGCCAGACGGAGTCGGGGCCCGCGACGGCCACCCGGTGGCCGTGCGAGCGGCGCATCCACGGGACCACGGAGCCGAAGTCGAACCGCAGCCGCAGGACCGAGCTCATGTCGACGCTGCCGCTGACCCCCTCGACGATCCGCATGACATCGGGCGCCTTGTCGCGCTGCGGCATGAAGTCGATGACCTTGACGGTGCCCGTCCTGGTCTCCCAGAAGGTCTCCAGGACCAGGGAGTCCTCCACGTACGCGCGCCGGGTGCAGGTGTCCGTGCTGTCGGTGCCCTGGGGGGCGATGCGCCAGTGGCCGTTGTCCTCGTCGCCGAGCAGGGCCGCGAAGCAGGCACCCGAGTCGAAGCGGGGCAGGCACAGCCAGTCGACAGAACCGTTCCTGCCCACCAGGGCGGCCGTCTGGAGATCGCCGATGAGGGCGTAGTCCTCGATACGTGGAGTCACGCTGGGCGTCTTCCCGAACCTGCGCCCCGCTAAGCAGTGGAACCGGTGCGAACAGGCGCTGACGTCCGTGCCCTCAGGCGGCCGCGGGCTCCGGCTGTGCCGCCGCCCCGGCGTCCTCGGCGGCCTGTTCGCGGTCGCGCTTCTCGCGGCGCACGAGAATGACCCAGCCCACGGGGACACCGGCGGCGAAGAGCCACCACTGGACGGCGTAGGCCATGTGGGGACCGATGGAGCTGTCGTCGGGTGCGGCGATCGTCTCGGGACTGCCGTCGGCGGGTTCGGGGGCGGTGAGCTCGACGTACCCGCCCAGCACCGGACGGCCGAGCAGGTGGGCCTGCTGGGCGCTGTTGATCAGCATCACCTGGCGGTCCGGCAGCCCCTGGAGGTCCTTGATGCCGCTGGCGCTCGTCGTCTCGTCCGCCTTGAGCCTGCCCTTGACGGTGACCTCGCCGCGCGGCGGTGCGGGCACCTTCGGGAAGGCCTGCTGGTCGTCGGCGGCGGGGACCCAGCCCCGGTTGACCAGGACGGTGCCGCCGCCCTTGAGCTCCAGGGGGGTCAGGACCAGGACGCCGATGCGTTCGTCCTGGGAGGTGCGGCGCCGTACGACCACCTCGTGCTCGGTGTCGAACGTCCCGGTGGCCGTCACGGCACGCCAGTAGTCGGAGCGGGGGACCGTGTGCCCGGGGGAGGTGAGGCGGGTGACCGGGGCCGGGTCCGCCTCGAGGTTCCGGGTGATCAGCGCGTTCTGCTCCACCCGGTGTTCATGCCGGTGCAGCTGCCAGAAACCCAGCTCGACCATCGTGGGGATCATGGCGAGGACGAGGAGGGCGAGAATCACCCACTGCCGGGTCAACAGGAAGCGGTACACCCCATGACCGTACAACCGGGGTCATGGGGTGCGGCACGGAGGGGTCCCCGTGCGGACGGGACGGACCGTCATACTTTGTCCACGATGCCCGCCCTTCCCTCGGCGCGGGCGCAGTGGCCGCCGCAGTACCAGTGACCGTCGACCTCGACGCCCTGGCCGATGACCTGGACCCGGCAGTGCTCACAGATGGGCGCCATGCGGTGGATGGCGCAGGAGAAGCAGTCGAAGACATGCACCGCGCCCTGCGCGTGCACCTCGAAGGACATCCCGTAGTCGTTCCCGCAAACCTCACAACGTGCCATGCGCCACAGGGTGGGACGCCGGGCGGCGGCGGGCGAGCGGGTGCCGGGCGAGTCGCCGCCGGTTCACTCCGATGACGGTGAGGGCTTCGGCACGGTGGCCGTCCTCGCCGGTGCCACGTCCCTCAGCAGATGGGTGAAGGCGCTCTCCTCCAGGATCGGCGTGCCGAACGACTTGGCCTTCACCGTCTTGGACGTCGCCGAGTCCGGGTCGTTGGTGACGAGCAGGCTCGTCAGCCGCGACACGCTGGTCGCCACGTGGAGCCCCGCCTCCACGGCACGGTCCTCCAGGAGCTCCCGGTCGACGGAGGTGTCTCCGGAGAACGCCACACGCATGCCCTGCATGAGTGGTTTGTCCGACTCGTACCGCCCGGGGTTCGGATAGGGGCACGCGGGGCGCTTGCGCGAGGGGCGCCAGCTGCCCGATGCCGGCGCGGGCCGGTAGCCGGAGCGCGGGGTGACCGGGGAGTCGTACCACTCCGTCAGCGGGCGGCACTCCAGCAGCGGCAGCCGCACGCCGTCCCGGGCCGCCGCGTGAAGGCTGGGGCGGAACGCCTCGGCCAGCACCCGGGCGTCGTCCAGCGCGTGGTGCGCGCGCTGCTGGACCACGCCGAAGTGCGCGGCCAGCGACTCCAGCTTGTGGTTGGGCAGGGGGAGCCGCAGCTCCTTGGAGAGCGCGATGGTGCACAGCCGCTGCTCGACGGGCGCGGTGACCGCGGCGCGCGCGTACTCGCGGGCGATCATCGACCAGTCGAACGCGGCGTTGTGGGCGACCAGCACCCGTCCGCTGAGCCGCTCGGACAGCTGTGCCGCGACCTCCGGGAAGAGCGGGGCGCCCTCCAGGACGTCGCTGGTCAGCCCGTGGATCCAGACGGGGCCCGGGTCCCTCTCCGGGTTCACCAGCGTGTACCAGTGGTCCTCGACGTCGCCTCGCGCGTCCAGGCGGTAGACGGCAGCGGACACTATCCGGTCGTCGCGGGCGAGTCCGGTGGTCTCCACGTCGACGACCGCGTACCCCTGGGGATACGCGGCCGGCCACGGCGCTGCGGTCTGACGGTCGTCGAGCATGGTCACAGAGAATACGGGCCGGGACCGACAGCGACCTATCCGGGCGTCGTCGTCGGCGAACCCGGTGACGTCGGCGAGCAGTTGGCAGGGGCGGCGGGGACGCCGGCCGGGGATGCGCCCGGGGCGGGCGCGGTGAGACGCTCCCGGGGTGACGGAGACACAGGCGCAGACGCACGACGAACCCCACCGGGGCGGGCTCGGCACCCGGCTCAACTGGCTGCGGGCCGCGGTGCTCGGTGCCAACGACGGTGTGGTCTCCACGGCCGGCCTCGTAGTCGGCGTGGCCGGCGCCACGGGTGACCGCTCCACCCTGCTGACGGCCGGCCTGGCCGGGCTGCTGGCGGGGTCCCTGTCGATGGCGGCCGGCGAGTACGTGTCGGTGTCCACCCAGCGCGACTCCGAGAAGGCCGCGCTGGCGACGGAGGAGCGGGAGCTGGAGGAGACCCCGGAGGCCGAGCTCGCCGAACTGACCGGGCTGCTGGAGGAGAAGGGGCTGAGCAACGAGCTGGCCCGGGAGGCCGCCCTCCAGCTCACGGAGCGGGACGCGCTCCGTGCCCACGCCGAGGTCGAGCTGGGCATCGACCCGGACGAGCTGACCAACCCGTGGCACGCGGCGGGAGCGAGCTTCCTCGCCTTCACGGTGGGCGCGCTGCTGCCGCTCCTGGCGATCGTCCTGCCCCCGCCCTCGGCGCGCCTGCCCGTCACCGTGCTCTCCGTGCTCGCGGCGCTGGCCCTCACGGGCTGGGGGAGCGCCCGGCTGGGCGAGGCCGCGGCGGGGCGTGCGGTGGCGCGGAACATGGCCGGGGGAGCGCTGGCCATGGGGGTGACCTACGCGGCGGGGGTGCTCCTGGGGGCGGCGGGGGCGTGATCCCGGCCGGATCGGCGCAACATCGGTACCGGGTGAGCTCGTTCCTCCCGCTCGGTCAGGTGCGTGCCGGAAATCCTGCGGCGGGGCTGTTGGCAGAACCCGCCAAACGGTGATGACGTCCCGTCTCACATACTTGTCGGTAACAACGTCTATGCCCGGCACCCGGGACGGCTCTACGGTGCTCGCATGGAGCCGAACCTGCCCGATGTCGTGCTGTGGTCGATCCCGGCCTTCGTCCTGCTCACCGTCCTCGAAATGGTGTCCTACCGACTGCACCCGGACGAGGACGCCGCCGGGTACGAAGCCAAGGACGCCACCACCAGCGTCACCATGGGACTCGGCAGCCTGGTCTTCGACCTGCTGTGGAAGATACCCGTCGTCGCGATCTACGCGGCCGTCCACGAGCTGACCCCGCTGCGCGTCCCGGTCCTGTGGTGGACGGTCCTGCTGATGCTCCTCGCACAGGACTTCTTCTACTACTGGTCCCACCGCGGCCACCACGTCATCCGGCTCCTGTGGGCCTGCCACGTGGTCCACCACTCCAGCCGGAAGTTCAACCTCACCACGGCACTGCGCCAGCCCTGGACCTCGCTCACCTCCTGGCCGTTCTACCTCCCGCTCATCGCCCTGGGCGTCCACCCGGCCGCCCTGGCCTTCTGCTCCTCGGCCAACCTCGTCTACCAGTTCGGCGTGCACACCGAGCGGATCGACAAGCTGCCCCGGCCCTTCGAGTACGTCCTGAACACCCCCTCGCACCACCGGGTGCACCACGCCTCCCAGGGCGGCTACCTCGACCGCAACTTCGGCGGGATCCTCATCGTCTGGGACCGGCTCTTCGGCTCGTTCGCCGCCGAGACCGAGCGCCCCGTCTTCGGGCTCACCAAGAACATCGACACCCACAACCCGTTCCGCGTCGCCACCCACGAGTACGCCGCCATCGCCCGCGACGTACGCGCGGCCGCCACCTGGAGCGAGCGGGCGGGGCGGATCTTCCGGGGACCGGGCTGGCAGCCGTCGCGCGCCGTCGGAGCCGCGCCGGCCGCACCGGTGCGGCCGCCGGCCGTCACCGTCCCGCCGCACGCCGCCACCGAGCGCACCGGATGACCCCCCGCGCCGGCGCACCCCGGCTCGCACGCCCTCTGCTGGTCGCCTTCCTGGCCGTCTCCGCCGTCCATCTGGCCGGGCTCCTCGCCGGGCAGGACGCCGTGCACGTGGCCACCAAGCCGCTGCTGATGCTTCTGCTCGCCGGCTACGCCGCGGCCCGCGGCGGTCCCCGGCTGCTGATCGCCGCACTGCTCTGCGGCTGGGCGGGGGACGTGCTGCTGATGCCCGACGCGGAGCCCGCGTTCCTCGCGGGGATGGGCCTCTTCGCCGCGGGCCACGTCTGCTACCTGCTGCTCTTCGGCCGTGCCCCCGTGCGACCGGTCACCGGCCTCGTGTACGCCGTCGTGCTCGTGGTCTTCGTCGTCCTGCTCTGGCCGGGGCTGCCGGGCGGAATGCGCGTCCCGCTGACCGGCTACAGCCTGCTGCTCACGGCGATGGCGTGGCGGGCCGGCGTCCTCGGCCGGTACGCGGCCCTCGGAGGCGCCCTCTTCCTGTTCTCCGACGCCCTCATCGCCACCGGCATCGCGGAGTGGCCGCAGCTGCCCGCCCACAACTTCTGGATCATGCTGACCTACACAGGGGCGCAGTACCTGCTCACCCGGGGAGCGCTCGATGTTCCCAAGGATTCCACCGGCGCCGCCCCCGGGGCGTACCGTGAGGGGAGTATCAGAATCTGAGACGATCGAGGATCCCCACCCATGCGCGCCACAGTCATCCACGCCCCCCACGACATCCGCGTCGAGGAGGTGCCCGACGCCGCGGTCCAGCAGCCCACGGACGCCGTCGTGCGGGTCCTGCGGGCCTGTATCTGCGGCAGCGACCTGTGGGCCTACCGGGGCGAGTCCGCCCGGCAGCCCGGTCAGCGCATCGGCCACGAGTTCCTCGGCGTCGTGGAGGAGACCGGCTCCGGGGTCAACGGCTTCGCCGTGGGCGACCTCGTCGTCGCCCCCTTCGTCTGGTCCGACGGCAGCTGCGCGTACTGCGCCGAGGGGCTCACCACCTCCTGCCCCCAGGGCGGGTTCTGGGGATCGGTCGGCTCCGACGGCGGCCAGGGCGAAGCGGTCCGTGTCCCGTTCGCCGACGGCACCCTGGTCAGGCTCCCGGCGGCCGCCGCGTCCGACGACCGGCTGCTCACCGCGCTCCTCGCGCTCTCCGACGTCCTGGGCACCGGCCACCACGCCGCGCTCGGCGCGGGCGTGAAGCCCGGCAGCACCGTCGCGGTCGTCGGTGACGGCGCGGTCGGCCTCTGCGGCGTCATGGCGGCCAAGCGGCTCGGCGCCGAGCGGATCATCGCGCTGGGCCGCCATCAGGCCCGGACCGACATCGCCCGTGCCTTCGGCGCCACCGACGTGGTGGCGGAGCGCGGCGAGGCGGCGCTCGCGGCCGTGCGGGAACTGACGCGCGGCGAAGGCGCCCACGGCGTGATCGAGGCGGTCGGCACCGAGGAGTCGATGCGCACGGCCATCGGCATCGTCCGTGACGGCGGTTCCGTCGGATACGTCGGGGTCCCGCACGGCAGCGGCACCGGGATCGACCTCGACGTGATGTTCGACCGGAACATCGCCCTGCGGGGCGGCGTCGCCCCCGTGCGTACGTACATCCCGGAGCTGCTCCCCGACGTGCTGGACGGCACCATCGACCCGTCACCGGTCTTCGACCTGTCCGTCGGGCTCGAGGGTGTTCCGGGCGGCTACAAGGCGATGGACGAGCGCACGGCCCTCAAGGTCCTCATCAAGCCGTAGCGGTACGCGGGAGGGGCCGGGGACAGCTGTCCCCGGCCCCTCCTTCACGCCCTACCCGCAGATCGCCTCACCCGCGGGCCGGTTCACCTGCGGACCGCGTCCAGCGCGTCCACGACACCGGCTCCGTAGAAGCCGTTGTACTGCTTGCCGCCCTCGCAGACCGCGTCGACGGTGCCGTCCTTGTCGATGTCGTACGGCGCGCCGCACGCGGTGGCGTCCGCCTGGTGCGTCAGCAGGGCCTTCACCAGGCCCGCCGAGGCGTGCGGGTGGGTCGACTTGACCAGGGCCGCGACGCCCGCGACGTGCGGGGACGCCATCGACGTACCGGCCATGTAGCCGAATCCGCCACCGGGCAGGGTGGACAGGATCAGACCGTTGTCGGCCGGTGCCTCCGGCGCCTGGTAGCGCGTCGAGTCACCGCCCGGGGCGGCCACGTCGATGACCCCGAGACCGTAGTTCGAGTAGGAGGACTTGAGGTTTTTCGCACCGGTCGCGGAGACCGTCACGACACCCGGCACCATGGTCGGGATGTCGGGGCAGGCGCTCGGGTCGACCGTGCGCGTGACCGGATTCGTGTCGTTCGGGCTCGTCGAGTCCTCGATGGCGTCGAGGGCCAGGTCGTGGTCGGAGTTGCCGGCCGCGGCGACGTTGACCACGCCCTTGCGCTCCGCGTACCGGGTGGCGCGGGTGACCGCCTCCACCAGGGCGCCCTGGTCCGGGTCGTTCTTGCAGTTGAACAGCCACGGGTCGGTGTAGTAGCTGTTGTTGGTGACGTCGACGCCGTGCTCGGCGGCCCACACGAAGCCGCAGACCACGGCCTCGGTGTAGAAGAATCCGGCAGGCGTGGACACCTTGATGCCGGAGACCTTCACACCCGGCGCCACACCGGTGACGCCCGTGCCGTTCTTCGCCGCGGCTATGGTGCCCGCGACATGCGTACCGTGAGGGCTCTCACCCGCCGCGGGCCGCCAGGCGCCGTCCGTGGTGTCCGGGGCCCCGGACACACAGTTCACCGAGGCCTTGCGGTCGAAGTTCGGGGCCAGGTCCGGGTGCGTGTCGTCCACACCCGTGTCGATGACGGCGACCGTGACCTTGCTGCTGCCGAGCGACTTCTTGTGCGCCTTGTCCGCCTTGATGGCGGGCAGGTCCCACTGCAGGGGCTCCAGCGGGTCCTGGCCCGCCACCGCGTCGTTCGACGCCTCCCGCGCCTGGCCGGCGCTCAGGGGCTGCTCGACCCCGATGTCCTTCGTCGCCTGCGGAACGATCGGGTCGGTGCGCGTGGCGCCCGCCGACTGGACGCCCCTGGCCTTGCGGATCGTCGCGCCGAAGTCCGGGTTCTGCGAGTGGACGACGATGACGCCTATCGTGTCGTACGACGTCACGACGGTTCCGCCGGCCGCGGATATCGCCTTCCGTACCTGTTTGACGGTGCCGTGGCCCGCCCGCGTGTTCACGACGTACGACAGCTTCGGGCCGTCCGCGGGAACCGACGCCGCGGGCCCGTCCGCGGGTGCCGCGGACGCGGCACCCGTCGGGAGGAAGCCCAGCGAGGCCGTGAGCGCGAGTCCGACGGGCAGCGTGAGTACGCGAGTCCGTCTGGATGCCAGATGAGCCATGGGTTCTCCACATCATCCGTGCCGTGGGGCCGGACACAGGTGTGTCCGGTCCGGTACATGACCAGTGAAGTTATCGCTGATCTTCCCGGAGCATCAATGAATACGGGCAAGTGAGTTCGAGGTGTGACCTGTGGGAGTCGTGTCCACGGGAGCCCACGGGAGAAGACCGAACCTGCGGTGAACCGCTTCGCCACGCTCTCCGTGCCGTTGCACAGGGAGCCGTGCGTCCAGCTCATCACCCCCGCAACGCAGAGGACTCCCCTTGAAATCCACCGTCCCCACCACCGCACCCGCGTCGCGAGGAGAATCCGTGGCCACCGAAGCACCGCCGCCCCAGAGCCCTGAGGGCGGCAGTCCCGTCCAGCCCACGACCGAGGCGTTCCTCGAGGCGCAGAACAGTGCGGAGTTCGCCGAACTGCGCCGCTCCCACCGGTCCTTCGCCTTTCCGCTGACCGTCGGCTTCATCGCCTGGTACCTGCTGTACGTGCTGCTGTCCAGCTACGCCGACGGCTTCATGAGCAAGGTCCTCTTCGCGAACTTCAACGTCGCCTTCGTGTTCGGCCTCGCCCAGTTCGCGACCACGTTCCTCATCGCCTGGTTCTACTCACGCCACGCCACGAAGACGCTCGACCCGCAGGCGGCGGCCATCAAGTCCCGTCTGGAGGCCGACGCATGAGCGCCGCGTACGCATCGCACGCCGTGACCCAGCTCGCCGCGTCGACCTCGTCGACGAGCGAGCACCGGCCGCTGATCATCACCCTGTTCGCGGTCTTCGTCGCCGCGACCCTGGGCATCACCGTCTGGGCCGGCCGCCAGACCAAGAGCGCCTCGGACTTCTACGCGGGCGGGCGGCAGTTCACCGCCTTCCAGAACGGCCTCGCCGTCTCCGGCGACTACATGTCGGCCGCGTCCTTCCTCGGCATCGCCGGTGCCATCGCGCTCTTCGGCTACGACGGCTTCCTCTACTCCATCGGCTTCCTCGTCGCCTGGCTCGTGGCCCTGCTGCTCGTCGCCGAACCGCTGCGCAACTCCGGCCGCTACACCATGGGCGACGTCCTCGCCTACCGGATGCGGCAGCGTCCCGTCCGCACCGCCGCTGGCGTCTCCACCATCGTCGTGTCGATCTTCTACCTGCTCGCCCAGATGGCGGGCGCGGGCGTCCTCGTCGCCCTGCTGCTCGGCATCACCAGCGACGCGGGCAAGATCCTCATCGTTGCCCTGGTCGGCGTGCTCATGATCCTCTACGTCACCATCGGGGGCATGAAGGGCACCACCTGGGTGCAGATGGTCAAGGCCGTCCTGCTCATCGCGGGCGCCCTGCTGATGACCCTGATGGTGCTGTGGAAGTTCGACTTCAACGTCTCCGACCTGCTCGGCACGGCCGCCGAGAAGAGCGGCCACGGCGCGGCCTTCCTGGAGCCCGGCCTCAAGTACGGCGCCACCGGCACCTCGAAGCTGGACTTCATCTCGCTCGGCATCGCCCTGGTGCTCGGGACGGCGGGTCTGCCGCACATCCTGATCCGCTTCTACACCGTGCCCACCGCCAAGGCCGCCCGGAAGTCGGTGAACTGGGCCATCGGCATCATCGGCGCCTTCTACCTGATGACGATCGCCCTCGGCTTCGGCGCCGCCGCCCTCATCGGGCCCGAGGAGATCAAGGCGAAGAACCCGGCCGGCAACGCCGCCGCACCCCAGCTCGCCGAGTACCTCGGCGGACTCGGCACCACCGGCGGCGCCGTCATGCTCGCCGTGATCTCCGCCGTCGCCTTCGCCACGATCCTCGCCGTGGTCGCCGGCCTCACCCTCGCCTCCTCGTCCTCCTTCGCCCACGACATCTACGCCAACGTCATCCGCAGGGGCAAGGCCACCGAGAAGGAGGAGATGCGCGCGGCCCGCTGGGCCACCGTCGCGATCGGCGTCGTCTCCATCGGCCTCGGCGCGATGGCCCGCGACCTGAACGTCGCCGGGCTCGTGGCGCTGGCCTTCGCCGTCGCCGCGTCGGCCAACCTGCCGACCATCCTCTACAGCCTGTTCTGGAAGCGCTTCACCACCCAGGGCGCCCTCTGGTCCATCTACGGAGGCCTCGCCTCGTCCGTCCTCCTGGTGCTGTTCTCCCCGGTCGTCTCCGGGAAGGCCACCTCGATGTTCCCGGACGTGGACTTCGCCTGGTTCCCGCTGGAGAACCCCGGCCTCATCTCCATCCCGCTGGGCTTCCTGCTCGGCTGGGTCGGTTCGGTCCTCTCCAAGGAGGAGCCCGACCGGGGCAAGTACGCCGAGCTCGAGGTCAAGTCCCTCACCGGCACCGGAGCCCACTGACCGGGCCCGCCGCACCCCACGGGGCCCCGTCGTAGAGACCTACGACGGGGCCCCGCCGCACCTCGTGTCAACCTGGCCCCCTCGATGTCACCGCTCTCGCGTAGTCTCGGAGATGTCAGACCGCAACCGCGGACATCACCGGGGGAGGGGGCCCACAGTGCTCATCGACACCTACGGCCGGGTCGCCACCGACCTGCGTGTATCACTGACCGACAAGTGCAATCTCCGCTGCACCTACTGCATGCCGGAGGAGGGCCTCCAGTGGCTCTCCAAGACCGAGCTGCTCAGCGACGACGAGATCGTCCGGCTCATCCGCATCGCCGTCACCACCCTCGGCATCACCGAGGTCCGCTTCACGGGCGGCGAGCCGCTGCTGCGTCCCGGCCTCGTCTCCATCGTCGAGCAGTGCGCGGCCATGGAGCCCCGCCCCAGGATGTCGCTCACCACCAACGGCATCGGCCTCAAGCGCACCGCGGCGGCCCTGAAGGCGGCAGGCCTGGACCGGGTCAACGTATCCCTGGACACCCTGCGGCCCGACGTCTTCAAGACGCTCACCCGCCGCGACCGGCACAAGGACGTCCTGGAAGGGCTGGAGGCCGCCCGTGAGGCCGGGCTCACCCCGGTCAAGGTCAACTCCGTCCTCATGCCCGGCCTCAACGACGACGAAGCCCCCGAGCTGCTCGCCTGGGCCGTGGAGAACGCCTACGAGCTCCGCTTCATCGAGCAGATGCCGCTCGACGCCCAGCACGGCTGGAAGCGCGACGGGATGATCACGGCAGGTGACATCCTGGCCTCGCTGCGCACCCGTTTCACCCTCACGGCCGAAGGGGACGAGGCGCGCGGATCCGCCCCCGCCGAGCGGTGGACCGTGGACGGGGGACCGCATCGCGTCGGCGTCATCGCCTCCGTGACCAGGCCCTTCTGCCGGGCCTGCGACCGCACCCGGCTCACCGCCGACGGACAGGTCCGCACCTGCCTCTTCGCCCGGGAGGAGACGGACCTGCGCGGAGCGCTGCGCTCCGACGCCCCCGACGAGGAGATCGCCGGCATCTGGAAGCTCGCGATGTGGGGGAAGAAGGCCGGCTCCGGTCTCGACGACCCCGCGTTCCTGCAGCCCGACCGCCCGATGTCAGCGATCGGCGGCTGAGGAGTCCCACTCCGCCAGCGTCACGACGTCCTTCAGGAAGCCGCGCACGCCGAGGAACGAGGACAGGTGTTCCCGGTGCTCGTCGCAGGCCAGCCACGTCTTGCGGCGCTCCGGGGTGTGCAGCTTCGGGTTGTTCCAGGCGAGCACCCACAGGGCATCGGCGCGGCAGCCCTTGGCGGAACAGACCGGCGCACCGGTGGCGCTCTCGGCGGAGGTATCGGGGAAGTTCACGGCTTCAACCCTACGGGCACCCGGACCGGGCCCCTTCGACGCATCCCCGCCGGAGAAAGGCGACGCCGAGCAGCCACGGGGGGAGCTGCCCGGCGTCGGTCCGTCGCTCCGACGGGGGATGCGGAGCGCTCACGAAGTATGCCACGGGGCCCGGGGTCCGGTGCACCGTAACGTCATGATTGATCTGAGCTCTCCCCGAGCTCCGTGGACCGCTTCCGGTCACTCCCCGTGAGGCGTACGGTCCGCGCGACCGGCGTCCCCGGGTTCCTCCACGGGCCCGGACACCGGGGCCGCGCCGAGCGCGGGCCGCATCGGTGCGGGCACGAACGTCGTCGGGAGCGAACGGGCGTTCTCACGACCGCCGTTGGCGATGACCACCGAGAAGTAGGGGAGCAGGACGCCCAGCGCGAGCGCCACCACGGCCACGTGCCTCTCGACGTTCCACAGGGTGGCGGCCAGTACCACGGCGACGGTGCGCACGGACATCGAGATGATGTAGCGCCGTTGCCGGCCACGCACGTCGTCGGCAAGTCCCTGCCGGGCGCCCGTGATCCGGAAAACCTCCGAGTCGCTCTGCTTCCGCATCGTGATTCCACCACCAGATCTCTGTGCTGGGCTTCCCCGGACCGCGCGGCTCCTACAGTACGCCGGGCGTCCGCGGCATTCGAGACCGGGTCGGGCCCCGACCGCACGGATCCCGGACGCGCTCCCACGTACGGCCCTGTCCGGCATGCGGCGTACGTCCTCCGGGCCGAGACTGGGCGAACGTGCGCACACCGCGCCGCACGAGGAGGCGATATGAGCTGGTTGTGGGCAATCATCGTGGGTCTGGTGCTGGGTGTGATCGCCCGGGCGATCCTTCCCGGCAAGCAGAACATCCCCCTCTGGCTGACGGCGGTGTTCGGCATCCTCGGCAGCATCCTGGGCAACGCCGTCGCGGGCTGGATCGGCGTCAGGGACACCGACGGCATCGACTGGACCCGCCATGTGCTCCAGCTGATCGGTGCCGTGGCCGTCGTCGGTGTCGGAGACATGCTCTGGCAGTCCATCAGGGGCAACCGGAACAAGCAGCAGAGAACCTGACCGATGTCACACAGCACCGCGGCCGGCCACGCTTCGCGCGTGACCGGCCGCGGTGCTGTGCCCGCCGGGGTCAGCCGGCGGCGACCTCGACGGCCGCCAGGTTCTTCTTGCCGCGGCGCAGGACCAGCCAGCGCCCGTGCAGCAGCTCCTCGTGGGCCGGAGCGCTCTCGCCGTCCGTGACCTTCGCGTTGTTCACGTAGGCCCCGCCCTCCTTGACCGTACGGCGGGCGGCCGACTTGCTGGCGGACAGCCCGACCTCGACCAGGAGATCCACGACCGGGCCCAGCTCGGTGACCCGGGCGTGCGGCACCTCGGACAGGGCGGCGCTCAGCGTCGCCTCGTCCAGCTCGCCCAGCTCACCCTGGCCGAACAGCGCCTTCGAGGCCGCGATGACCGCCGCGCACTGCGCGCCGCCGTGCACCAGCGTCGTCAGCTCCTCGGCCAGCGACCGCTGCGCCGAACGCGCCTGCGGACGCTCCTCCGTGAGCTTCTCCAGCTCCTCGAGCTCCTCACGGCTCCTGAAGCTGAGGATGCGCATGTACGTCGAGATGTCCCGGTCGTCCACGTTCAGCCAGAACTGGTAGAACGCGTACGGCGTCGTCATCTCCGGGTCGAGCCAGACGGCCCCGCTCTCGGACTTGCCGAACTTGGTGCCGTCCGCCTTCACCATCAGCGGCGTCGCCAGCGCGTGCACCGCGGCGCCCGGCTCCAGGCGGTGGATCAGGTCGATCCCGGCCGTGAGGTTGCCCCACTGGTCGCTGCCGCCCTGCTGGAGGGTGCAGCCGTAGCGCCGGTACAGCTCCAGGTAGTCCATGCCCTGGAGGAGCTGGTAGCTGAACTCCGTGTAGCTGATGCCCTCCTGCGACTCCAGCCGGCGGGCCACCGAGTCCTTGGTCAGCATCTTGTTGACCCGGAAGTGCTTGCCGATGTCCCGGAGGAACTCGATCGCGGACAGGCCCGCGGTCCAGTCCAGGTTGTTCACCATCGTCGCGGCGTTCGGGCCCTCGAAGGTGAGGAAGGGCTCGATCTGCCCGCGCAGCCGCTGGACCCACGCGGCGATGGTCTCCGGGTCGTTCAGCGTGCGCTCCGCCGTCGGCCGCGGGTCACCGATCTGGCCGGTGGCCCCGCCGACCAGGGCCAGCGGCCTCAGCCCGGCGAGCTGGAGCCGGCGCATGGTGAGGACCTGCACCAGGTGGCCCACGTGCAGACTCGCCGCTGTCGGGTCGAAGCCGCAATAGAAGGTGACCGGGCCGTCCGCGAGAGCCTTGCGCAATGCGTCCTCGTCGGTGGACTGGGCGAACAGCCCGCGCCACTTCAGCTCGTCGACGATGTCCGTCACGGTCGTTTCTCTCCTTCTGAGGGTTCGACTGGGTTCGCTCGGTTGTCCGGTCAGTCTATGGGCGTCATACGCCCCGGCTGACCGAGCTCATGTGGAAGTCCGGGATGCGCAGCGCGGGCATCGCGGCCCGGGTGAAGTAGTCGCCCCACTCGCGCGGCAGCGTCCTCTCCGTACGGCCCGCCTCCGACGCCCGGGACAGCAGCCCCACCGGCGACTCGTTGAACCGGAAGTTGTTCACCTCGCCGAGGACCTCGCCGTCCTCCACCAGGTACACGCCGTCCCGGGTGAGGCCGGTCAGCAGCAGGGTCGCCGGATCCACCTCGCGGATGTACCAGAGGCAGGTCAGCAGCAGCGCCCGGCCGGTCGTCGCGGCCACCATCTCCTCCAGGGACCGCTCACCGCCGCCGTCCAGGACGAGGTTGTCCATCGCGGGCGCCACCGGGAGGTCCGTCAGCGCGGCGGAGTGCCGGGTCGTGGTCAGCCGCTCCAGCCTGCCGTCCTTGATCCAGTCGGTCGGTGCCAGCGGCAGCCCGTTGTCGAAGACCGAGGAATCGTCCCCCGACGCGTGGGCGATCACGAAGGGAGCCGACTCCAGTCCCGGAGCGTGCGGATCGCTGCGCAGGTTCAGCGGCAGCTCGGAGAGCGTCTCGCCGATCCGCGTACCGCCCCCCGGCCGGGAGAAGACCGTCCGGCCCTCCGAGGCGTCCCGGGCGCCCGCCGACCAGTACTGGTAGATCAGCAGGTCCGCCACCGCGGTCGGCGGCAGCAGCGTCTCGTAGCGTCCGGCCGGCAGCTCGATCCTGCGCTCCGCCCACCCCAGGCGCCGCGCCAGCTCCGCGTCCAGGGCCGCCGGGTCGACGTCCTTGAAGTCACGGGTGGCCCGCCCCGCCCAGGCGGAACGGGTCCGGTCGGGGGACTTGGCGTTCAGCTCCAGCGTCCCGTTCGGCTGGTCGTGGCGCAGCCGCAGTCCGGTCGACGTGCCCAGGTACGTCGAGTTCAGCTGGTGGTGGGCGAAGCCGTACAGCTCACGGCCGCCCGAGCGGGCCCGTGCGAAGGCGTCGCCGAGCGCCGGGGCGAAGCCGGCGAAGACGTCGGAGCCGGTCTCGGCCGGCGGTTCGGTGAAGTCGGCGGACGCCGGGACCCCGGAGACCAGCGGCCGCGCGTCCTCCGCGGGCCCGGCGCCACGCGCGGCGGCCTCGGCGGCCCGTACGAGCGGCTCCAGGTCGTCCGCGGTGACGGCCGAGCGGGACACGACGCCGGACGCCGTCCCCTCGGCGCCGTCCACGGTCGCGATGACGGTCAGGGTCCGTCCTCGCGTCACCCCGTTCGTGGTGAGCGCGTTGCCGGCCCAGCGCAGATTGGCGGAGGAGCTCTCGTCCGCGATGACCACGCAGCCGTCGGCGGTGGACAGCTCGAGCGCCCGCTCGACGATCTCGTACGGCTTGCTGACGCGGCTCATCGCCCGCCCTCCTGAGTCGTGTTGAGGATGTTCACGCCTCGGAAGAGGGCGGAGGGGCAGCCGTGCGAGACGGCCGCGACCTGGCCCGGCTGGGCCTTGCCGCAGTTGAACGCCCCGCCCAGGACATAGGTCTGCGGTCCGCCGACCTTCTCCATCGAGCCCCAGAAGTCGGTGGTCGTCGCCTGGTACGCCACGTCCCGCAGCTGGCCCGCCAGCCTGCCGTTCTCGATGCGGAAGAACCGCTGGCCCGTGAACTGGAAGTTGTACCTCTGCATGTCGATGGACCACGACCGGTCGCCGACCACGTAGATCCCGCGCTCGACCCCGCCGATCAGGTCCTCGGTCGAGAGCCCGCCCGGATCCGGCTGCAGCGACACGTTGGCCATGCGCTGCACGGGGACGTGCTCGGGCGAGTCGGCGTAGGCGCACCCGTTGGACCGGCCCAGGCCCGTCAGCTTCGCGATCCGCCGGTCCGTCTGGTAGCCGACCAGCGTCCCGTCCTTGACCAGGTCCCAGGACTGCGCCTCGACGCCCTCGTCGTCGTACCCGACGGTCGCGAGCCCGTGCTCGGCGGTGCGGTCCCCGGTCACGTTCATCACGGGGGAGCCGTACGTCAGCTTCCCCAGCTTGTCGAAGGTCGCGAACGAGGTCCCCGCGTACGCCGCCTCGTAGCCCAGCGCCCGGTCCAGCTCGGTCGCGTGGCCGATCGACTCGTGGATGGTCAGCCACAGGTTGGACGGGTCGACGACCAGGTCGTACGTCCCCGCCTCGACGCCCGGAGCCCGCATCTTCTCGGCCAGCAGCCCGGGGATGCGCTCCAGTTCGGCGTCCCAGTCCCAGCCGGTGCCCGTGAGGTACTCCCAGCCCCGGCCCGCCGGCGGGGCGATCGTCCGCATCGAGTCGAACTCACCGGTCGTGCCGTCCACGGCCACGGCGGTCAGCTGCGGATGCACCCGCACCCGCTGCTGGGTGGTGACGGTGCCGGCGGTGTCCGCGTAGAACTTGTTCTCATGGACCGTCATCAGCGAGGCGTCCACATGCGCCACCCCGTCGGCCCGCAGCAGGCGCGTGCTCCACTCGGCGAGCAGCCCGGCCTTCTCGGCGTCGGGTACGGAGAAGGGATCGACGTCGTACGCCGACACCCAGGTCCGCTCGCCGTGCACCGGCTCGTCCGCCAGCTCGACACGCTCGTCGGAACCGGCCGCCGCGATCACCTTCGCGGACAGCTTCGCCATGGCGACCGCCTGCGAGGCCACCTTCGCCGCCGCGTCCATCGTCAGGTCCACCCCGGACGCGAAGCCCCACGCCCCGCCGTGCACCACCCGGACCGCGTACCCGGTGTCGGTGGTGTCGGAGGTCCCGGAGGGCCGGGCGTCCCGCAGCCGCCAGGAGGCGCCGCGCACCCGCTCGAACCGGAAGTCCGCGTGTACGGCGCCGAGCGCACGGGCGCGGGCGAGCGCCGCGTCGGCGAGGGCACGCAGCGGCAGGGCCAGGAACGACTGATCTACCTCGTGGGCCACGCGGGCCTCCCCTTCTCCACCTCTGAAAATGTCTCCGCAGTGAATCATGGGGGTCGCGGCGCCCCCGTGCGCGGGTTTTGCGCTGCCATGGGCCCGTACCCGCCGTTCTGTAGGGACCCGACAGACGCGGCCCGGCGGCGCTGTCAGAGACGATTCCCTGGATGAGCACGGGTACCGATAGGTTTTCGATGTACCAGACCGCCAAGGAAAGGGTGATCCGTTGAGCCGCTCGGTTCTCGTCACCGGAGGAAACCGGGGCATCGGCCTCGCCATCGCCCGCGCCTTCGCCGACAACGGCGACAGGGTCGCCGTCACCTACCGTTCGGGAGAGCCGCCGCAGGCGCTCACCGAGGCGGGAGTCCTCGCGGTCCGGTGCGACATCACCGACACCGAGCAGGTGGAGCAGGCCTACAAGGAGATCGAGGAGAAGCACGGTCCCGTGGAGGTGCTGGTCGCCAACGCCGGTATCACCAAGGACCAGTTGCTGATGCGGATGTCCGAGGACGACTTCACGTCCGTGCTCGACACCAACCTCACCGGTACCTTCCGCGTCGTCAAGCGGGCCAACCGTGCGATGCTGCGCGCCAAGAAGGGCCGCGTCGTCCTCATCTCCTCCGTGGTCGGCCTCCTCGGCTCGGCCGGACAGGCGAACTACGCGGCGTCCAAGGCGGGCCTGGTCGGCTTCGCCCGGTCGCTCGCCCGTGAGCTCGGTTCGCGGAACATCACGTTCAACGTCGTCGCACCCGGGTTCGTCGACACCGACATGACCCAGGCGCTCACCGACGAGCAGCGCAAGGGCATCGTGGCGCAGGTGCCGCTCGGCCGCTACGCGCAGCCCGCCGAGATCGCCGCCGCGGTGCGCTTCCTCGCGTCCGACGACGCGTCGTACATCACTGGAGCCGTCATCCCCGTTGACGGCGGATTGGGCATGGGTCACTGATCACCATGAGCGGAATTCTCGACGGCAAGCGCATCCTCATCACGGGCGTGCTGATGGAGTCGTCCATCGCCTTTCACACCGCGAAGGTGGCCCAGGAGCAGGGCGCCGAGGTCATCCTCACGGCGTTCCCCCGCCCGACGCTGACCGAGCGGATCGCCAAGAAGCTCCCGAAGCCCGTCAAGGTGCTCGAGCTCGACGTGACCGACGCGGAGCACCTGGAGCGGCTGGCCGGCCTGGTCAAGGACGAGCTGGGCTCGCTGGACGGCGTCGTGCACTCCATCGGCTTCGCGCCGCAGGACGCGCTCGGCGGCAACTTCCTGAACACCCCGTTCGAGTCGGTCGCCACCGCGATGCACGTCTCGGCGTTCTCCCTGAAGTCGCTCGCCATGGCCTGCAAGCCCCTGATGAACGACGGCGGCTCGATCGTCGGCCTCACCTTCGACGCGCAGTTCGCCTGGCCCCAGTACGACTGGATGGGCCCGGCCAAGGCCGCGCTGGAGGCCACCTCCCGCTACCTCGCCCGGGACCTGGGCAAGGACAGCATCCGCTGCAACCTGATCTCGGCCGGACCGCTCGGCTCCATGGCCGCGAAGTCCATCCCGGGCTTCGGTGAGCTCGCGGACGTCTGGAACCACCGCTCCCCGCTGGAGTGGGACATGACCGACCCCGAGCCGGCCGGCCGCGGTGTGGTCGCGCTGCTCTCCGACTTCTTCCCGAAGACCACGGGCGAGATCATCCACGTCGACGGTGGCGTGCACATGATGGGCGCCTGACCCGAACGGCTGACGGACGGCCGCGTACCACCGCAGGAGCGGTCGGTACGCGGCCGTCGCGCGTGTCGGCCGTGCCCCGTCCGGCCTGTCGGCCCTCGAGTCGAAAAGCCGGCCGTTCCACCGCAGAATGTGGTGGAACCGGACTTCTGGTCAGGCTACGGGGAGGAGAACGCCGTGCGCTCCACACGTCGCCGAACCTGGGCCCTGCTCGCGGCGGCGGCCGTCGTCGCCGGGCTCCTGGCCCCGGTGGCCGTGAGTGCGGCCAACCGGGCGGGAAGCGGGGCGGCGGCGCCCCTCACCCCGGAACCGGAGCCCTCGGGCGCCGAATGCCGTACGTCGGTCGACGGCTCCCAGGTGGTCGCCTACTGCCACAACCCGTATCCCACGACCGATCTCGTCCGGCTCCACACCGAGTGCGCGCGCTGGTGGGACGTCGACGCCGACGCCGAGGCGGTCGCGGTGCAGCCGGGCCGCACGGTGAAGCTGGAGGACCGGTGCTGGAAAGAGGTCGGCTCGGCCTGGGTCAGCCACTCGACGGCCCGATGAACGCGCCGCCGGCCCGTCCCTAGACCCGCTCCCGCAGGCAGCTCAGCGCGTGGGCGGCGGCCTCGGCGGCAGCCGTCTCCGCGTCGCCCGCCCGGATCGCCTCGACGAGCCGGGAGTGGTCCATGAGCCCGTCGGGTCCCAGTTCCGGGCCGACGTCGTCCCGCAGGTAGTCGCGGAGCAGGTCGTTCAGGTCGGCGTAGAGCTCGGTCAGCACGTCGTTGTGCGACGCGGCGACCACGGCGAGGTGCAGGGTCGCGTCGGCGGCCACGAAGCCCTCCGCGTCCCCGGACGCCCACACGGCCTCCCGTCGCGCCATCAGCGTGTCCAGCTGCCGCAGATCGCGGTCCGTCCGCCGCAGGGCGGCGAGCCTGGCCGCGGAGGACTCCAGGGTGGAGCGGAGCTCGGCGACGTGCCGGGGGTCGGCGTCCGCGAAACGGCGGTGCATCACCCCGGCCAGTTCGCTGGTCGCCACCACATACGTACCGGAGCCCTGGCGGATGTCCAGCAGCCCGTTGTGCGCCAGGGCGCGCACGGCCTCGCGCACCGTGTTGCGGGCGACCCCCAGCTGCTCGACCAGCTCGGGCTCGGTGGGGATCCGTGAGCCGACCGGCCACTCGCCCGCGGTGATCTGGTTCCTCAGCTGGGCAATCACCTGGTCGGCGAGAGCCGAACGCCGCGTGGACGTCAGCGCCATGGTGCTCCTTGGTGGTGTTCCGGAAAGGGTGGTCCGGGAGGTGCGGGCCCGTCGGACGTCTCCCCGATTGTCTCAGGGGGAGAGTACGAGTGGACAGTCAATCATCCCATGATTCTATGATGGGTCCCATGCGCCACGACGAGACCCCGACCTTGAGTCCTCCCGCCGCCCCCACCGCCCCCGCCCCCGCGCCCGGCACAGCCGGGCCCGGCCCTTCCCCCTGGGTGCTGCGGATCGTCACCCTCGGCCTGGTTCTCGCCGCGCTCAACCTCCGGCCCGCCATCACCAGCCTCGGCCCGCTCCTGGAGGAGGTCCGGGACGGGCTGCACATGAGCGGCAGCGTCGCCGGTGTCCTCACCTCCGTGCCGCCGCTCTGCTTCGCGGTCTTCGGGTTCATGGCGCCGCGGCTGGCCCGCAGGTTCGGCCCCAGCGCCGTCGTGTGCGCCGGGATGGCGGCCATCGCCGCCGGCCTGCTGCTGCGCCCCTTCGTGGGCGGCACGGCGGGGTTCCTCGCCGCCAGCGCACTGGCCCTGATGGGCATCGCGGTCAGCAACGTCCTGATGCCCGTCATCGTCAAGCGCTGGTTCCCCGACCGGGTCGGCACCGTGACCGGCCTCTACTCCATGGCCCTGGCCCTCGGCACCGCCCTCGCGGCCGCCCTCACCGTGCCCCTGACCGACGCGATGGGCGGTGACTGGAGGACCGGGCTGGCCGTCTGGGCGGCGCTGGCCGTCGTCGCGGTCCTGCCCTGGCTCCCGTTCGTGAAGGACCGGGCCGACACGTCGGGGCGGGCCGCCGGCACCCCCGCCCCGCCCGCCCTCCGGATCACCCGGAGCCGTACCTCCTGGGCGCTCGCCTGCTTCTTCGGCCTCCAGGCCACGGCCGCCTACATCACCATGGGCTGGATGCCCCAGATCTTCCGTGACGCGGGGATCCCGGCCGGCACCGCCGGCGTCCTGCTCGCGGTGACCATGGCCATGGGCGTGCCCCTCGCCTTCGTCATCCCCCGGGTCGCCTCCCGGCTGCGCACCCAGGGCCCGATCGTCCTCGTCCTCAGCGGATGCGGCCTCCTCGGCTACGCGGGGCTCTACCTGGCCCCGGCCGGCGGCGCCTGGCTCTGGGCGCTGCTGCTGGGCATCGCCAACTGTGCCTTCCCGCTCGCCCTCACCATGATCGGGATGCGTTCGCGCAGCGGCGCCGGAGTGGTCAGGCTCTCCGCCTTCGCCCAGTCCACGGGCTACCTCCTCTCGATCCCCGGCCCGCTGCTGGTCGGCGTGCTCTACCAGCACAGCGGCGGCTGGGGCCTGCCGCTCGCCCTCATGGCCGGCCTCCTCGTGCCGCAGACGATCGCGGGGATGCTCGCCGGGAGGGACCGGACGATCGAGGACGAGTGCTGAGATGCGAGACTGTGCGCATGCCAGTGCTCGAACCGAATCCCCCGAACGGCCAGAGGAAGCTCCTCCTCGTCTTCGGGACGATGCTTCTCATCTCCGTCGTCATCGGCGTGATCGCCACGATCGCCTCGCCCTGACCCTCAGAGGTGGGGACAGCCCCCCTGTCCCCTAGGGGGCCGGTTTCAGGGTCGAGTGGGTGGGCCACCGGATGGGACCGCCGCCGCCCGGACCGTAGGTTCTTGGTGACGACAGCCGAGGACCCACGGAGGCGGACATGGCGGCCCGTACACAGACCCGGACCCACCGCCCGGCCCCGGACAGCGTCGAGGTCCGGCTGCCGTGGTGGGCCGTCGCGCTGCCCGCCCTCGCCTTCGCCGCGCTCCTCCTGCTGATCGTGGAACCCGGCCAGGCACACGCGGCGGCGGGAGACCCCGCGATCGGGCGGCTGCTCGGGCACATCCTCGGCCTGATGCCCGCCTGACCGGCGCCGCACACCCTCCGCCGCCGTTCGTTCACCCTCAGCGGGCGAGCATGTCAACACCCTGCGCCCGGAGGCTCGATCCGTGCGAAGCTGAGGTGTATGAGCGCCGATACACCTCGCAGGATCGTCCTTCTCAGGCACGCAAAGGCGGAATGGTCGCAGGACTCCGACCATGAGCGGCCCCTGGCGGAACGGGGCAGGAAGGACGCGCCTGTCGCCGGCCTCAGGCTGGCCGATTCGGGAACCGCCTTCGACCTGGCTCTGTGCTCGACCGCCACCAGGACCCGCGAGACCTGGAAGCTCGCGGTCCACGAGTTCGAGCAGCGCCCCAGGACCGTGTACGAGGAGAGGCTCTACGAGGCCTCCCTCGGCGAGCTGATCGCCCTGTTCGGCGAGACCCCCGACGACGTGACGAACCTGCTGGTCATCGGCCACAATCCCGGCATGCACGGCGCCGCGGACGCTCTCTCCGGCAGCGCCGAGGGCGACACGCTCGCCCGCATGACCAGGGACGGCTTCCCGACCGCGGCCTACGCCGTCGTCGAGTTCTCCGGCTCCTGGAAGACCCTGGAGCACGGGGTGGGCAAGCTCGTCGAGTACTGGACGCCGAACGACTGAGCACGACGTACGACAGGGGCGCGGCACACCTCGTGTGCCGCGCCCCTGTCGTACGTACGAGGTCCGGACCTCAGTCGACGAGGCCGTCGGCGGCCTCGACCTCCTCGCGGGTGATCCCGAGGAGATACAGCACCGTGTCCAGGAACGGGACGTTCACCGCCGTGTGGGCGGCCTGACGGACGACCGGCTTGGCGTTGAAGGCGACACCCAGACCGGCGGTGTTCAGCATGTCCAGGTCGTTGGCGCCGTCGCCGATCGCCACCGTCTGCGCCAGCGGCACCCCCGCCTGCTCCGCGAAGCTGCGCAGCAGCCGGGCCTTGCCCGCCCGGTCCACGATGTCGCCCACGACCCGGCCGGTGAGCCTGCCGTCGACGACCTCCAGCGTGTTGGCGGAGGCGAAGTCGAGCCCGAGTCGCTCCTTCAGGTCGTCTGTGACCTGGGTGAAGCCTCCCGAGACCACACCCACTTGGTAACCGAGCCGCTTCAGGGTCCGGATCAGGGTGCGGGCACCGGGGGTCAGCCGGACCTCCGCCCGCACCTTCTCCACCACCGACACGTCGAGGCCGGCCAGCAGCGCCACGCGCGCGTGCAGGGACTGCTCGAAGTCCAGCTCGCCCCGCATCGCCTGCTCGGTCACCGCGGCGACCTCGGCCTCGCACCCGGCGTGGGCGGCGAAGAGCTCGATGACCTCGTCCTGGATCAGCGTCGAGTCCACGTCCATGACGACCAGCCGCTGCGCCCGGCGGCTCAGCCCCGCCGACACGACGGCGATGTCGACGCCGATCCCGGCGGCCTCCGTCGCCAGCGCGGTCCGCAGCTCCTCGGTCCCGGTCCCGGAGACCGCGAACTCGACGGCGGTGACGGGGTACTTCGCGAGGCGGAAGATACGGTCGATGTTGCCGCCGGTGGAGGTGATCCTGGCCGCTATGGCCGCCGTGGACTCCGCGGTCAGCGGGTGCCCCAGCACGGTCACATGGGAACGGCCGTCGCCGCGGGGGCGGTTGTCGCCCGTGCCCGAGATGATCTCGGCCTGCAGCTTGAGCGACTCGGCCCAGCTGTGCACGGTCGCCCGCAGATCGCCCTCGGTCGTGCCGCCCGGGGTGGGGGACGTCACGAGGGCGCACAGGACGATGCGGCCACGCGTGACGACCTGCTCGATGTCCACGACATCGACGGCGTACGCGGCCAGGGTGTCGAAGAGTCCGGCGGTGATGCCCGGACGGTCCTTCCCGAAGATCTTGACGAGAAGCGTGGGTGCGTCCGTGTCCCGAGGAGACTCGGGGAGCTCAGGAGACCGGGGTGACCGAGGTGGCTGAGATGCGCTCATGGTGGTCCCACCGTATAGGGCCGCCGGGCGGGCTCCGAAGCCGTCCCGAGTGGCGGACAGCCGGGGACCGGGCCGCCGGGCCCGGTCACGGGGCCCCGGATGGGATGCTCCGGTCCCATTTCTCCCGAGTCGGGCGAGGGGGTGCCGAGCCTCCTCGCCGTCTTCACGCCGCCCGGCTTTCCGTTACGGGACCGGTCCTGGAATAGTTCCCCACGATGTTCAGCATCCCTAGGCTCCCTGCGACGGGGGCGACTCGGGGGACAACTAGTGGGGCGCGGAGTGCCGGAACTCGTACTGGAATTGAATGGAAGGACCTGGGCGCTCGATCCGTCCAGGTCGTACACCCTCGGACGTGATCCGCAGGGCGACCTCACGATCGACGACGCCAGGGTGTCGTGGCGGCATGCCACGGTCAGCTGGAACGGCCGCGGCTGGTCCATCGAGGACCACGGCAGCACGAACGGCACCTATGTGCAGGGCCGGCGTGTCCAGCAGATGGAGATCGCCCCCGGGACCTCGGTCCACCTGGGCAACGCCACCGACGGACCGCGGGTGACCCTCACCGCGGCGGCGGGTGCCGGAGTCCAGGGCGGGCCGGCGGAAGGCGTCCGGAAGGCCCCGGCTCCTCCCGTGCAGCAGGCGCCCGTGCAGCAGCCGCAGCACGCCCCGGCGCAGCAGCCGCAGCAGGGTGGTGCCGGCTGGGCCGGCGGTCCCGCCCCGCAGCAGCCGGCCTGGCAGCAGGCGCAGCAGCCGCAGCAGCCCCAGGTCCCGCACCAGCAGGGCCACGCCGGCCCGCCGCCCGGAGCCGGTGTGCCCGGTGGCCCGGCGGGGGCACCGCCGGTCTACGGGGACCGCAGCCCGACGACGTTCCACCAGCTCGACCTCGGCCGGGTCATGCGCATCGGCCGCGCGCTCGAGAACGAGCTGGTCGTCTCCGACCTCCAGGTCTCGCGTCTGCACGCCGAGTTCCGCGCGACGCCCGACGGCCGCTTCGAGATCCGCGACCTGGGATCCCACAACGGCACGTACGTCAACGGCCAGCCGCTCAGCAAGTCCGGCTCGGCGCTCATCGGCCCGAACGACATCGTCGGCGTCGGTCACTCGACCTTCCGGCTGGTCGGGGACCGGCTGGAAGAGTTCGTCGACACCGGTGAGGTCTCCTTCTCGGCCCGCCACCTCACGGTGACGGTCGACGGAGGCAAGGACATCCTCAAGGACGTCTCCTTCGGCGTGCCCGAGAAGTCGCTGATCGCGGTCATCGGCCCGTCGGGCTCCGGCAAGTCCACCCTGCTCAAGGCGCTCACCGGCTACCGGCCCGCCAACCAGGGTGACGTCCTCTACGACAACCGGAACCTGTACAAGCAGTTCGCCGAGCTGCGGCAGCGCATCGGTCTGGTCCCGCAGGACGACATCCTGCACAAGGAACTCACGGTCACCAGGGCTCTGCGGTACGCGGCGAAGCTGCGCTTCCCCGCGGACACCACGGAGGCCGAGCGCACCGCCCGGATCCACGAGGTCCTCGCCGAGCTCAAGCTCGACATCCACCGGGACAAGAAGATCACCTCGCTCTCCGGCGGCCAGCGCAAGCGCGTCTCGGTCGCCCTGGAGCTGCTGACCAAGCCGTCGCTGATCTTCCTGGACGAGCCGACCTCGGGTCTCGACCCGGGCATGGACCGTGATGTCATGCAGCTGCTGCGCGGCCTGGCCGACGACGGCCGTACGGTCCTCGTGGTCACGCACTCCGTGGCCGAGCTGGCCATCTGCGACAAGCTCCTGGTGATGGCGCCGGGCGGATCCGTCGCCTACTTCGGCCCTCCCGAGGAGGCGCTGAACTTCTTCGGCTACACCAGCTGGGCCGACGTCTTCTCCGCGTTCGAGAACTACCGCGACTACGACTGGGCGGGCCGCTGGCGCGGATCGCAGCACTACCAGATGTACGCCGCGGACATCGACGCCGTCGCCGCGCAGCCCGTGCACATGCCGCCGCCGCAGCAGATCCGCCCCCCGAAGCCCTCGGGCTGGACGGCGCAGCTGTGGACGCTGATGCGCCGCTACGTGTCGGTGATCGCGTCCGACAAGGGGTTCCTGCTCCTGATGGTGCTCCTGCCGGCCGTGCTCGGCGTCGTCAGCGTCGTCATCCCGGCGGAGTTCGGACTGGCGGAGCCCGATCCGCCCTCCCGCTTCAACGGCAAGGCCGGGACCATCATGCTGATCCTCGCGGTCGGCATGTGCTTCGCCGCCGCGGCGAACTCGGTGCGAGAGCTGATCAAGGAGCGGGTGATCTACGAGCGGGAACGGGCCACCGGCCTCTCCCGTTCCGCCTACCTGCTGTCCAAGGTGATCGTCCTCGGCGTGATCACGGCCTTCCAGGGCGTGATCATCTGCGGGATCGGCTTCTCGACCCGCGATCTGCCGGAGGAGGGCCTGTTCATGCCCCCCGCCGTGGAGATCTGCCTGTCGATCATCGTGCTCGGCTTCGCGTCGATGATGTTCGGCCTCATGATCTCCGCGCTGGTGAAGACCGCCGAGAAGACCATGCCGCTGCTCGTCATGTTCGCCATCGTCCAGGTCGTCTTCACCGGCGTGCTCTTCCAGGTCTACGGGTCGCCGGGCCTGGAGCAGTTCGCCTGGCTGATGCCGTCGCGCTGGGCCGTGGCCGCGGCGGGTACCACGCTGGACCTCGCCCACCTCATGCCGCCGTGGGACCCGAAGAAGCCGACCGACCTGGACCCGCTCTGGGAGCACTCGGCCGGGCAGTGGGGGATCAACATCGCGGTGATGCTCTTCATGAGCGCCGTTCTCTTCTTCGCGGTGTCGCGGATGCTGCGCCGCCACGAGCCCGAGGTGATGCGCAAGTAGTGCAGTCCGGGCCGTCGGGCCCGGAAACGCCCGAGGGCGGCAACCCCGTGGGGTGCCGCCCTTCGGCATGTGCCGGCCGGTCACGCGACGCTGCGGACCGGCGGGCCCTCTGTGCCAGGCCTTGCTCGGTGCGTGGCTCAGTACGCGCTGTCGACGTTGTCGATCGAGCCGTACTTGTCCGCGGCGTAGTTGGCGGCGGCGGTGATGTTGGCGACCGGGTCGTACTGGTCGTGCTTGGTGCCCTTGACGTGGTAGAAGTCGAAGGTCGGCTTGATGACCTGCAGGAGGCCCTTCGACGGGACGCCGTTGATGGCGTTGATGTCCCAGTCGTTGATGGCACGGGGGTTACCGCTGGACTCGCGGATGATGTTGCGGTGCAGGCCCTCGTAGGTGCCGGGGATGTTCTTCTTGTCCATGATGGCGAGAGCCTCACGGATCCAGCCGTCCAGGTTGTTCTTGTAGACCGGCTTGCGGTCGGCGGCGCGGCTGGCCTTCTTCTTGGCGGCACGCTTCTTCGCGTCGGCCTTGGCCTCGGCGACGGCCTTGGCCTTCGCCTCCGCCTTCGCGGCGGCCTTCTTCTTGGCGGCGGCCTCCTTGGCCTTCGCCTCGTCGGCGGCCTTGACCAGCTGCTGGGCCGTGGCGTTCTGCTCGATGGAGCCGGCCTGGACGTCGGTCTTCGCCTGCGAGCCGGTGTAGGCGACCGGCGCGGCGGCCGAAGCGGCCTGCGGCTCGGTCGTGGCCGAGGCGTCGTGCGGGACGAGGGAGAAGGCGACGGCGGCGGCGGCCAGGGTCGAGACCCCCGCGACGGAGAGCTTCTGCGTCTTGTTGAGACGACGGCTACGGCTGGAGATGCGGGACACGGACATACAGTCGTACCTCTTCGAACTAGGGGGTCCTCGGCGAGGACGCGGACGGAAGCGCCGGGGCGCATCTCCGTCGGGGACAACCCAATTCTTAGCTCCAGCAAAATGACGTGGCAAAGGTGTGACGTACGAAGCCGGGTAGTGGGCAGGGGTCTCGTTCATACCTTCTTGTCCGGTTTGAACCCGCGCAACTTGCCCCTTTTGAGTCGACTATCCGTCTTCGTAAGTGACGTGGGTCCTATGCCTGGGCTCACACGGGGCGCCCTTCGCGTTCACAAATAGTTGCTCCTGTAATGCGGAGCGTGAGGGGATTTCCAGGGCTCGGAGGCAGGGGAAAGGCGCCGGGGACCCCGAACTCCCGCGCCGGAGGGGCGAAGCCCCGCGCTCCGGTGCGGCCCCGGATCGCGCGAGGCCCCCGAGGGCTCGCGCGAGCCCCTCGGACCTAGGTCCGAGGGCCTACGCCGGGGCCGTCCACAGCCCGATCCGGCGGGATCGCGCCCGCCGGTACGGTGAGCGCATGAGCCACCGCCCGCCGTCCGGCCTCGCCGCGGTCAGTGCCGCCCTGCTCGCCATGAGCCGGCACCTCGAGATGAGGGACGTCCTCAAGACGATCGTCGCCTCGGCCCGCGAACTGCTCGACGCCGAGTACGCGGCGCTCGGTGTGCCGGACGACCACGGCGGCTTCGCCCAGTTCGTCGTCGACGGGGTCAGCGACGAGCGGTGGAAGGCCATCGGTCCGCTGCCGCGCCAGCACGGCATCCTCGCGGCGATGCTCCACGAGGCGAAGCCCCAGCGGCTCGCCGACGTACGGAAGGACCCCCGGTTCGAGGGCTGGCCCGACGCCCACCCCGAGATGTCCGACTTCCTGGGGCTGCCCGTCCAGGACGGCGACGAGACCATCGGCGCGCTCTTCCTCGCCAACAAGCGCTGCCCCCGGCCGACGGGCGGCTGCGGCTTCACGGAGGAGGACGAGGAGCTCCTCGGGATCCTCGCCCAGCACGCGGCGATCGCCCTCACCAACGCCAGGCTCTACGAACGCAGCCGCGAGCTGACGATCGCCGAGGAGCGCTCCCGCCTCGCCCACGAGCTGCACGACGCCGTCAGTCAGAAGCTCTTCTCGCTCCGGCTCACCGCCCAGGCCGCCGCAGCCCTCGTCGACCGGGACCCGGCCCGGGCCAAGGGCGAGCTCCAGCAGGTCGCCACCCTGGCCGGGGAGGCCGTGGACGAGCTGCGCGCCGCCGTCGTCGAGCTGCGCCCCGCCGCTCTGGACGAGGACGGCCTGGTCGCCACCCTCCGCACCCAGATCCAGGTCCTGGACCGCGCCCACAGCGCCCGGGTCACCTTCGGGAGCACCGGGGTGCGCGCCCTGCCCGCCGCTCAGGAGGAGGCGATGCTCAGGGTCGCCCAGGAGGCCCTGCACAACGCCCTGCGCCACTCGGGCGCCGGGCTGGTCACGGTCACGCTCGGCCGGGAGGCCTCGGCCACGGTGCTGCGGATCGCCGACGACGGCCGCGGGTTCGACACCCAGGTGGTCCGGCGTGCCGGACGCCACCTGGGCCTCGTCTCCATGCGGCACCGCGCGGACAGCGTCGGGGGCCGGCTCACCGTGGCCTCGGAGCCCGGCGAGGGCACCACGATCCGGATGGAGGTCCCCTGTGTCTGACAAGGTCATCAAGGTGCTGCTGGTGGACGACCACCAGGTGGTCCGCAGGGGACTGCGGACCTTCCTCGAGGTCCAGGACGACATAGAGGTCGTCGGGGAGGCGGCGGACGGGGCCGAGGGCGTCGCCAGGGCCGAGGAGCTGCGGCCCGACGTCGTCCTGATGGACATCAAGATGCCCGGCATGGACGGCATCGAGGCGCTGCGCCGGCTCAGGGAGCTCGAGAACCCCGCCAGGGTGCTGATCGTCACCAGCTTCACCGAGCAGCGCACGGTCGTACCCGCCCTGCGGGCAGGAGCGTCGGGCTACGTGTACAAGGACGTGGACCCCGACGCCCTCGCCGGTGCCATCCGCTCGGTCCACGCGGGCCACGTCCTGCTCCAGCCGGAGGTCGCCGGGGCGCTGCTGGCCCAGGACGACACAGGTAACGGCACGGGGCGGGGGAGCACCCTGACGGAGCGGGAGCGCGAGGTGCTCGGCCTGATCGCCGACGGGCGCTCCAACCGGGAGATCGCCCGGGCGCTCGTCCTGTCGGAGAAGACGGTCAAGACGCACGTCTCGAACATCCTGATGAAGCTCGATCTGTCGGACCGGACCCAGGCCGCGCTGTGGGCGGTCCGGAACGGAGCGGCGGGCTGACGGGGCACCGTTGATCGGAAAATCGGACGGTTCCCTTCCGGTCTGAGATTCATAATGTCGGGCGTACGTCACCCGTACGGCGCATCCTCAGGGGCGTGACGGCGTTCTCCATGCGTGCTGCGGCGGTCGGCCGCGGCGACGCGAGGAGGACCCTGAAGTGAAGAACCTGAAGAAGGCCGCAGCCGTCACCATGATCGCGGGCGGACTCGTCGCCGCCGGTGCCGGAGCCGCCTCCGCCACGGGCCACGGCCACGGAGGGGCCGCCGCCCACGGCCAGGCCGTCGGCTCCCCGGGCGTCGCCTCGGGCAACCTCGTCCAGGTCCCGGTGCACGTCCCGGTGAACGTGGTCGGCAACACGGTCAACGTGATCGGCCTGCTCAACCCGGCCTTCGGCAACCTCGGCCTGAACGGCTGACCCGCGCCGCGCACCTCCTCCCGCCGGGCAGGCCCACCGAGGCCGCCCGGCGGACGGGGGCGCCCCGCACTACCGGCCCCGCTCCTCCACATACGCGTTGTACGCCGCGACCTGCGCCCGCCGGGCCACCCGCTCCACCGGCCGCAGCGCCTCGCCCCGGGCCGCGATCTCGGAGGCGCTCACCGCACCCCCGTGGCCCGTCTCGTGGGCCACCGACACGAGCAGCCCGACCCGCTGGGCGAGCTCCAGCACCCGGACCGCCCGGGGCGGATACCCGGGAGCCAGCACCTCGCGGCCCCGTTCCGCCCGCGCCCGGTAGGCGTCCACCGCGGCCTCCGCGACCGGGCCGGACCCGGCGACGTCCAGCCGGGACAGCACCGCCGTGGCATCCCGCAACGCCTCGGCGAGCTCCCGCTCCGCCTCACCCAGCGACGGCACGTCGGCCGGCGGCGCCTCCCTGACCGGCAGACAGCGCCACACCACCTCGACGTGCAGATCCCCGGCGGGCCCCGCCTCGGTCACCTCCGGTACGAGCCCGTACGGAGCCCCGGACGTGACCACCGCCTCCTCCGCCTCGAGAGCCCGGGCGTTGAAGTCCGGCGGCCCGCTGAGCCCCAGCGGGTGCCCGGGCACCGGCAGCGCCACCCGGAAACCGGCCGCCCCCAGCCCTCTCAGCCGGCCGAGCGCCAGCGTCAGCCCGACGGGCCCCTCCTCACCCGGCAGCCCCTCGACGCGGTGCACCGCGTCCTCGCCGACGATCGCGAGTGCGGCGTCGTCCGGTGACACAAGTCCGGCCAAAAGCGCGTTTCCCCATGCGGCGAGCCGCCCTGAGCGTGGTTCCGAAAGCATGGGAACAGCCTAGGGAACGGCCCCAGGGCCTGAGCACTCCCCGGGTGGCGTAGGTTTTCCCTGGGAGCTGTGCCCACAGGCACGCGACGATCTCGACACTGTATGGGGAGACAACGCGCCATGAGCGATGTACTGGAGCTGGTGGACGTATCCGTGGTCCGCGACGGACGCGCTCTGGTGGACGACGTCTCCTGGTCGGTCAAGGAGGGGGAGCGCTGGGTCATCCTCGGCCCGAACGGCGCCGGCAAGACCACCCTCCTCAACATCGCCTCCAGCTACCTCTTCCCCAGCACCGGCACGGCGAAGGTCCTCGGCGAGCGGCTCGGCGGAGTCGGCACCGACGTCTTCGAGCTCCGGCCCCGCATCGGCATCGCCGGTGTGGCCATGGCCGAAAAGCTGCCCAGGCGCCAGACGGTCCTGCAGACGGTGCTCACCGCCGCGTACGGGATGACCGCCACCTGGCACGAGGACTACGAGGCCGTCGACGAGGAGCGTGCCCGCGCGTTCCTCGACCGCCTCGGCATGTCCGACTACCTCGACCGCAAGTTCGGCACGCTCTCCGAGGGCGAGCGCAAGCGCACCCTCATCGCCCGCGCCATGATGACCGACCCCGAGCTGCTCCTCCTGGACGAGCCGGCCGCCGGGCTCGACCTCGGCGGGCGCGAGGACCTGGTCCGCCGTCTCGGCAGGCTGGCCCGCGACCCGTACGCCCCGTCCATGATCATGGTCACCCACCACGTCGAGGAGATCGCGCCCGGCTTCACCCATGTCCTGATGATCCGTCAGGGCAAGGTGCTCGCCGCCGGCCCCATGGAGACCGAGCTCAGCTCCCGGAACCTCTCCCTCTGCTTCGGCCTTCCCCTCGTCGTCGAGCACCACGGCGACCGCTACACCGCTCGCGGCCTGCCCCTCGGCCAGTAGGCGCACCACAGCCAACCTCCTCTGCGCCCTGTCCGGGAGGGCACCCGCGGTCCTACGATGACCGGGTGGACATCGACGCGTGGGTGTGGTGGCTGATCGGCGCGGTGGGACTGGGCATTCCCCTCGTCCTGACCGCGATGCCCGAATTCGGGATGTTCGCCGTCGGAGCGGTGGCCGCTGCCGTCGTCGCGGCCCTCGGCGGGGGCATCGTCGCCCAAGTCCTGGTCTTCGTCCTGGTATCGGTGGCCCTGATCGCGGTCGTCCGCCCGATCGCGGCCAGACACCGGGCGGGCCAGGCCGGGTCCGCCACCGGCATCGACGCACTGAAAGGCCGTCAGGCCGTCGTCCTGGAACGGGTGGACGGCAGCGGCGGGCGCATCAAGCTCGCCGGAGAGGTATGGTCCGCGCGCTCACTCGACGGCGACCAGGTCTTCGAACCCGGCCTGCAGGTGGACGTCGTGGACATCGACGGTGCAACGGCCGTCGTCATGTAGCGAACCGGTCACACGGCAGGCCCCGGTCTGCCAAACTCGAAGTCGATCATCATGAGAATGCGACCGTCGTGAACACGCGACCGTTGTGAGCAGCGACCGTCATGACCGTTCGACCTCGAACACCGCGATCCGTCGGCAACCGAAGGGCACGAGGCACACGATGCAACCGATCATCATCGTCCTGATCATTCTGGTGGTGCTCGTCTTCATCGCCCTGATCAAGACGATCCAGGTCATCCCGCAGGCCAGTGCCGCCATCGTGGAGCGCTTCGGCCGCTACACCCGCACCCTCAACGCCGGGCTGAACATCGTCGTCCCGTTCATCGACTCGATCCGCAACAGGATCGACCTCCGCGAACAGGTCGTCCCCTTCCCGCCGCAGCCGGTGATCACCCAGGACAACCTCGTCGTCAACATCGACACCGTCATCTACTACCAGGTGACCGACGCCCGCGCCGCCACCTACGAAGTCGCCAGCTACATCCAGGCGATCGAGCAGCTCACCGTCACCACCCTGCGCAACATCATCGGCGGCATGGACCTCGAACGGACCCTGACCTCCCGCGAGGAGATCAACGCGGCGCTGCGCGGAGTCCTCGACGAGGCCACCGGCAAGTGGGGCATCCGCGTCAACCGCGTCGAGCTCAAGGCCATCGAACCGCCCACCTCCATCCAGGACTCGATGGAGAAGCAGATGCGCGCCGACCGCGACAAGCGCGCCGCCATCCTCACCGCCGAGGGCATCAGGCAGTCGGCGATCCTCACCGCCGAGGGTGAGAAGCAGTCCGCGATCCTGCGTGCCGAGGGCGAGGCGAAGGCGTCCGCCCTCCGCGCCGAGGGTGAGGCCCAGGCCATCCGTACGGTCTTCGAGTCCATCCACGCCGGAGACCCGGACCAGAAGCTCCTCTCGTACCAGTACCTCCAGATGCTCCCCAAGATCGCCGAGGGCGACGCCAACAAGCTCTGGATCGTGCCCAGCGAGATCGGCGACGCCCTCAAGGGCCTCAGCGGAGCGTTCGGCAACCTCGGCAGCGGTGCCCCCGGCTTCAACACCGGCCCGGAGCGCCGGGAGCAGCCCCCGGTCGACTGACCGGCACACCCCTTCGTGCATGATCAGTGAGGCCCCTCGACCTTCATGGCGGGGAGGCGTCACTGACCATCGAAGGAGATGGCCTTGTCCATCTGGGAGATTCTCGCGGTCTTCGCGGCCGGCGTCGGCGCCGGCACGATCAACACCATCGTCGGATCCGGGACGTTGATCACCTTTCCCGTCCTGCTCGCGACCGGGCTGCCACCGGTCACCGCGACCGTGTCCAACGCACTCGGCCTGATCCCCGGCTCGATCAGCGGGGCCATCGGCTACCGGAAGGAACTGGCAGGCCAGCGCCGCCGGATCCTGAAACTGAGCGCCGGCGCACTGATCGGCGGACTCACCGGGGCGACCCTCCTGCTCGCCCTGCCCTCGACGGCGTTCGAGACGATCGTCCCCGTCCTGGTGGCCCTCGCGCTCGTGCTGGTCATCCTGCAACCCCGCATCAGCAGAGCGGTCCAGCATCGGCGTGAGCGCACGGGAACACCCGCCCGCCCCGACGGCGGACCGCTCCTCCTCATCGGCCTCATGCTCGCCAGCGTCTACGGCGGCTACTTCACCGCGGCCCAGGGGATCATCTACCTCTCCCTGATGGGCATGCTGCTCGACGACACGATGCAGCGCCTCAACGCCGTCAAGAACGTCCTCGCCGCCGTCGTCAACACCGTTGCCGCGCTCTTCTTCCTCTTCGTCGCGGACTTCGACTGGACGGCCGTCGTCCTCATCGCGGTGGGTTCCGCGATCGGCGGGCAGATAGGCGCGCGCGTCGGCCGCCGGCTCAGCCCGCGCTTCCTGCGCGCGCTGATCGTCGTCGTCGGCACCGCGGCGATCGTCCAACTGCTGCTGCGCTGACGGACGGGAGCCCGTCCCCTCCGACGAGCCGGAGGGACGGGCTCCGCATACGTTCGTGTGCGGCGGCTACGCGGCCGAACGCGCCAGCCACTCCGGCAGCGCCGACCGGTCGCCGACACCCAGCGCGAGCAGCATCGCGTCCGCCGGCGAGGGCACGAACGGCTGACGCAGCAGGGGCATGCCCGCCTGCTCCGGCGTCCGCGCCGCCTTGCGGTGGTTGTCCTCCGCGCACGAGGCCACGGTGTTCAGCCAGGTGTCCTGGCCCCCCTGGGCACGCGGAACGACGTGGTCCACGGTGCTCGCCCGCCGCCCGCAGTACGCGCACCGGTGCTGGTCCCGTATGAGCACCCCCCGTCTGGACCACGGAGCGTGTCTTCGGAACGGCACCCGCACGTACCGGCAGAGCCTGATGACCTGGGGCACCGGGAGGTCGACGGCGGCACCACGCATACGGAGCCCGGGATGCGACTGCTCGACGACGGCCTTGTCCTGGAGGATCAGGACCACCGCGCGGTTGAGCGTCACCGTCGACAGCGGCTCGAAGCTCGCGTTGAGTACAAGTGTGTCCCGCATCCTGCCCACCTCCCGTGTGCCGCCCGTCAGTCGGCGGGCCCGGATCAACTCTGTCCGGGAGAGCCGTGAGGGACAACGCAATAAAAAGTGCCCTGCCCTGATCTCTCCAAGACCAGGGCAGGGCAAACAGGAGGCGAACGTTCAGCTTGCGGGAGCGGTGTACTCCCCGATCAGCTGAGCCCGGCCCAGCGTGTGGAACCGGAGGTTGAAACCGACCGCCGCGGGCGAGGCGTCGCTGTCCGGCCCGAGCTTCTCGGTGTCCACCGCGTACACGGTGAAGACGTAGCGGTGGTTCTCGCCGGCGGGCGGTGCGGCGCCGCCGAACTCCTTCGAACCGTAGTCGTTGCGGGCCTGGACGGCACCCTCGGGCAGTCCCTCGAACGCCCCGCTCCCCGCACCGGCGGGGAGCTCCGTCACCGATGCGGGGATGTCGAAGAGCACCCAGTGCCAGAACCCGCTGCCCGTCGGGGCGTCCGGGTCGAAGCAGGTCACGGCGAAACTCTTCGTCCCCGCGGGGAAGCCCTCCCACCGCAGCTGCGGCGAGGTGTTCCCCGCCTCGAGCACCTGGGCGTCCGCGAGGACCGCGCCCGGGGCGAGCTCCTTGCTCTCCACGGTGAACGGGGGGACCTCCGGATGGAAGTCGTGCGGCAGCGGCGCCCTCTTCGGTCCGGTCACGTCAGCACCTCTCCTGATCGGCTGTGCGGTCTCTTCCCCACCGACCCTAGGCGGTCTCAGAGCCAGTTGCGCTGGCCGCCGACCTGGGCGAGCCACTGATTGAGGTAGGCGGCCCAGTCGGTGCCCTGGAAGTCGTTGAGACCCACCTTGAACGCACGGTAGGAGTCGCTGCCCTCGCTGAAGAGACCCGGCTTCTTGTCCATCTCCAGGACGACGTCCATCTCGCGGTCGTCCGCGATGAACGTCAGCTCCACCTGGTTCAGCCCCCGGTACTGCTGCGGCGGGACGAACTCGATCTCCTGGTAGAACGGCAGGCGCTGGCGGGTGGCGCGGATGTGCCCGCGCTCCATGTCGGCGCTGCGGAAGCCGAAGCCCAGCTGCCCGAAGGCGTCCAGGATGGCCTGCTGCGCGGGCAGCGGGTGCACGTTGATCGGGTCCAGGTCACCGGAGTCCAGCGCGCGGGCGATCTCCAGCTCCGTCGTCACCCCGATGTTCATGCCGCGCAGCTGCTGCCCCGCGAACATGGTGATCGGCGTCTCCCACGGAATCTCCAGGCCGAACGGCACGACGTGCACCGCGCCGGCCTTCACCTCGAAGGCACCGCCGAGGCGCAGCTTGGCGAACTCGATGTCCTGCTTGGTCTCCTGGTCCCCGCCCTCGACCTCGACGCGGGCCTGCAGACCGACCGAGAGCCCCTCGATCTGCTGGTCCACGGACCCGCCCTGGATCCGCACCTCGCCCTGGACGACCCCGCCGGGAACGACGTTGAGTTCGGTCAGTTCGGTCTCGACCGAAGCACCGCCGGCACCCATGCTCGCGAGCAGTCGCTTGAAGCCCATGTTTTCCTCCTTGGTCCACCCGTACATACGCGCCACGACCGTAGCCGGTTCCCACGGCCGTCGTCCCCAGGGGCCCGCGCGGACCCGGGACACACGGTCCTCGATCGCTGACTCCGGAGCGGCACGCTTCTCCCCAGTACCCTCGGACGCCATGAACGAGGGCATGAACAGAACGCCGCTCACGCGGGATTTCTTCGACAGGCCGGTCCTGGACGTGGCCCCCGACCTCGTCAGCCGCATCCTCGTCCGGACCACGGACGAGGGCCCCATCGAGCTGCGTCCGACGGAGGTGGAGGCGTACGCGGGCGAGGCCGACCTCGGCTCCCACGCCTTCCCCGGCCGGCCCGTCCGCGACGGCGTGATGTCCGGCCCGCCCGGACACGCGTACGTCTCTTTCACATACGGCATGTCACGGCGGTCAGCATGAACGTCGACGTCCTCGCCCGTCCTGCCGAAGAGGTCGCCCCCAGGCTGCTCGGGAGCGTCCTCACCTGCACGACCCCCGAGGGAACCGTGAGCATCGCCATCACGGAGACCGAGGCGTACTCCGGTACGGCTGACCCGGCCTCCCATGCCTACCGGGGCCGGACACCCCGTAACGCCGTCATGTTCGGACCCCCAGGACACCTGTACGTCTACCGGTCCCACGGTCTCCACTGGTGCGCCAACGTCGTCACCGGGACGGACGGCACCGCCTCGGCCGTCCTCATCCGGGCAGGCAGGGTCATCGAGGGGGAAGACCTGGCACGCAAGCGGCGAGGGGAGGAGGTCGAGAGTCCACGCCTTGCCCGAGGGCCGGGGAACTTCTGCCAGGCACTCGGCGTCACGGGAGAGCACGACGGCGCAGACCTCCTGGCAGGAACCTCGGTCGTGTTGTCCGCGGGTGAGTCCGCACCTGCCGCGCTCATCCAGGTTGGTCCTCGGGTGGGAGTGAGCAAGGCCCACGACTGGCAGCACCGGTTCTACCTCGCCGGTGATCCGACCGTCTCGGCGTACAGACTGAGTCCGAGAGCCAAACCGTCCACCGGAGCCTGAGCCGCCGTGCGCCTCGCTCACGGCTCGCCGGTGAGTGGGTGCGGAAGTTGGTCCAGAAGATGCGTGATCGTCGGCGGGTGCGGCGCTTGGCGCGTTCCTGGCCGGTGGCCGGTCGAGTGACCGCCGACGTGCGCCACGCCTACGACGGACCATCCGTTCCGGTCGCACAGCGCCCGACTCGGCGCCCGTTGCGTCAGGCTCCCGCCCTTGGACTCCTCGCCCCTGGTGCGCGGTCCTGAGGGCAGGGCGAGCGGTGTCCTGCTCAGGGCGGGGCGACAGGTACAGGGGCGGAGACGGCCCGGAAACGTCGGTTCTCGGCCCGGCTTGACAGAGAACCGGCCAAAGGGACGGCGCGACTGGCGACGGCACTGGACGTCGACCGGGTACGGGACGGTGTCGACGTCGTGGAGGGTGAGGGGCGCCCCCTGTCCGTCCTGCAAGGGACCCCGCCGCTGCCCGACCAGGTACGCAACGGGCCTCGGACCGGCGTGGGCGGCGATGGCTCGCACCAGCCCTGGGGCTTCAGGATCGACGGCGACCCCACGGTCAGCCCGTACAGGGCCGATGTGCCACGCCGACGCGCAACTTGACTCGCCCCTGCCGTTTCCCTAATGTAGTCCGAGCCGCTTGAACGGATGCAGTTGTTCCTGGCGCGGTCCATCGGACCGGGTCGAAGCATCGTGAGAGGGCCAACCACTACCTACGATTCACCCCTGGCGGGTGTGATTCCGGCATGCCGGAATTCGCCCCGGCGACTCGATTATGAGCCGCAGAGGAAATCGACTAACGTAGTGAACACGCCGAAAGGCAAAGGCCACTCCGCAGGCCGCTTGATTCTGATTCGGACCGGAAACGGAACGGAAAAGAGTCTGGTAAAGTTGGACTCGCCGGAAAGGGAAACGCGAAAGCGAAGAACTGGAAAGCGAAACAGCAGGAACCCGCTTCGGCCGGGAATCGGACACGAAAGAGTCTGATAGAGTCGGAAACGCAAGAACGAAGGGAAGCGCCCGGAGGGCCCCGGTGAAACGGGACCGAAGGAAGCGTCCGTTCCTTGAGAACTCAACAGCGTGCCAAAAATCAACGCCAAATTTGTTGATACCCCGGCCCACTTCGGTGGGTTGGTGGTTCCTTTGAAGTCCTACCGGCCCATGTGGCGGGTAGGCAACATCAGCGAGGACGCTGTGGACGACCATCCCTATTCCGGATCGGTCGTCCCGCTCTTCTATGGTGCTCTCCCGATTACGGGAAAACATTCATGGAGAGTTTGATCCTGGCTCAGGACGAACGCTGGCGGCGTGCTTAACACATGCAAGTCGAACGATGAAGCCCTTCGGGGTGGATTAGTGGCGAACGGGTGAGTAACACGTGGGCAATCTGCCCTTCACTCTGGGACAAGCCCTGGAAACGGGGTCTAATACCGGATAACACTCTGTCCCTCATGGGGCGGGGTTAAAAGCTCCGGCGGTGAAGGATGAGCCCGCGGCCTATCAGCTTGTTGGTGGGGTAATGGCCTACCAAGGCGACGACGGGTAGCCGGCCTGAGAGGGCGACCGGCCACACTGGGACTGAGACACGGCCCAGACTCCTACGGGAGGCAGCAGTGGGGAATATTGCACAATGGGCGAAAGCCTGATGCAGCGACGCCGCGTGAGGGATGACGGCCTTCGGGTTGTAAACCTCTTTCAGCAGGGAAGAAGCGAAAGTGACGGTACCTGCAGAAGAAGCGCCGGCTAACTACGTGCCAGCAGCCGCGGTAATACGTAGGGCGCAAGCGTTGTCCGGAATTATTGGGCGTAAAGAGCTCGTAGGCGGCTTGTCACGTCGGATGTGAAAGCTCGGGGCTTAACCCCGAGTCTGCATTCGATACGGGCTAGCTAGAGTGTGGTAGGGGAGATCGGAATTCCTGGTGTAGCGGTGAAATGCGCAGATATCAGGAGGAACACCGGTGGCGAAGGCGGATCTCTGGGCCATTACTGACGCTGAGGAGCGAAAGCGTGGGGAGCGAACAGGATTAGATACCCTGGTAGTCCACGCCGTAAACGTTGGGAACTAGGTGTTGGCGACATTCCACGTCGTCGGTGCCGCAGCTAACGCATTAAGTTCCCCGCCTGGGGAGTACGGCCGCAAGGCTAAAACTCAAAGGAATTGACGGGGGCCCGCACAAGCAGCGGAGCATGTGGCTTAATTCGACGCAACGCGAAGAACCTTACCAAGGCTTGACATATACCGGAAAGCATCAGAGATGGTGCCCCCCTTGTGGTCGGTATACAGGTGGTGCATGGCTGTCGTCAGCTCGTGTCGTGAGATGTTGGGTTAAGTCCCGCAACGAGCGCAACCCTTGTTCTGTGTTGCCAGCATGCCCTTCGGGGTGATGGGGACTCACAGGAGACTGCCGGGGTCAACTCGGAGGAAGGTGGGGACGACGTCAAGTCATCATGCCCCTTATGTCTTGGGCTGCACACGTGCTACAATGGCCGGTACAATGAGCTGCGATGCCGCGAGGCGGAGCGAATCTCAAAAAGCCGGTCTCAGTTCGGATTGGGGTCTGCAACTCGACCCCATGAAGTCGGAGTTGCTAGTAATCGCAGATCAGCATTGCTGCGGTGAATACGTTCCCGGGCCTTGTACACACCGCCCGTCACGTCACGAAAGTCGGTAACACCCGAAGCCGGTGGCCCAACCCCTTGTGGGAGGGAGCTGTCGAAGGTGGGACTGGCGATTGGGACGAAGTCGTAACAAGGTAGCCGTACCGGAAGGTGCGGCTGGATCACCTCCTTTCTAAGGAGCATCTAGGTTTCCTTCGGGGAATCCAGAGACCATTACGTCGGCAAATGTTCGACGGTGGTTGCTCATGGGTGGAACGTTGATTATTCGGCACGATGAGCACGGTTCTGTGAGTACTGCTTCGGCGTGGAAAACAGGATCGGGTTGGTCGGGTCGGGCACGCTGTTGGGTATCTGAAGGTACGGGCTCGTTGAGTCTGGATCTTCGGTTGCCGGCCCCAGTAAACTCGCCTGTTTGGGCGGGGTGATGGGTGGCTGGTCGTTGTTTGAGAACTGCACAGTGGACGCGAGCATCTGTGGCCAAGTTTTTAAGGGCGCACGGTGGATGCCTTGGCACCAGGAACCGATGAAGGACGTGGGAGGCCACGATAGTCCCCGGGGAGCTGTCAACCAAGCTTTGATCCGGGGGTTTCCGAATGGGGAAACCCGGCAGTCGTCATGGGCTGTCACCCGCTGCTGAACACATAGGCAGTGTGGAGGGAACGAGGGGAAGTGAAACATCTCAGTACCCTCAGGAAGAGAAAACAACCGTGATTCCGGGAGTAGTGGCGAGCGAAACTGGATGAGGCCAAACCGTATGCGTGTGATACCCGGCAGGGGTTGCGCATGCGGGGTTGTGGGATCTCTTTTTCATAGTCTGCCGACTGTGAGACGAGTCAGAAACCGTTGGTGTAGGCGAAGGACATGCGAAAGGTCCGGCGTAGAGGGTAAGACCCCCGTAGCTGAAACATCAACGGCTCGTTTGAGAGACACCCAAGTAGCACGGGGCCCGAGAAATCCCGTGTGAATCTGGCGGGACCACCCGCTAAGCCTAAATATTCCCTGGTGACCGATAGCGGATAGTACCGTGAGGGAATGGTGAAAAGTACCGCGGGAGCGGAGTGAAATAGTACCTGAAACCGTGTGCCTACAAGCCGTGGGAGCGTCGCTGTATGTGCTTGCACATGCAGTCGTGACTGCGTGCCTTTTGAAGAATGAGCCTGCGAGTTAGCGGTGTGTAGCGAGGTTAACCCGTGTGGGGAAGCCGTAGCGAAAGCGAGTCCGAATAGGGCGATTGAGTTGCACGCTCTAGACCCGAAGCGGAGTGATCTAGCCATGGGCAGGTTGAAGCGGAGGTAAGACTTCGTGGAGGACCGAACCCACCAGGGTTGAAAACCTGGGGGATGACCTGTGGTTAGGGGTGAAAGGCCAATCAAACTCCGTGATAGCTGGTTCTCCCCGAAATGCATTTAGGTGCAGCGTCGTGTGTTTCTTGCCGGAGGTAGAGCACTGGATAGGCGATGGGCCCTACCGGGTTACTGACCTTAGCCAAACTCCGAATGCCGGTAAGTGAGAGCACGGCAGTGAGACTGTGGGGGATAAGCTCCATGGTCGAGAGGGAAACAGCCCAGAGCATCGACTAAGGCCCCTAAGCGTACGCTAAGTGGGAAAGGATGTGGAGTCGCAGAGACAACCAGGAGGTTGGCTTAGAAGCAGCCACCCTTGAAAGAGTGCGTAATAGCTCACTGGTCAAGTGATTCCGCGCCGACAATGTAGCGGGGCTCAAGCGTACCGCCGAAGTCGTGTCATTCACACATATAGGGCCAACGCCTGTGTGGATGGGTAGGGGAGCGTCGTGTGCCGGGTGAAGCAGCCGCGGAAGCGAGTTGTGGACGGTTCACGAGTGAGAATGCAGGCATGAGTAGCGATACACACGTGAGAAACGTGTGCGCCGATTGACTAAGGGTTCCTGGGTCAAGCTGATCTGCCCAGGGTAAGTCGGGACCTAAGGCGAGGCCGACAGGCGTAGTCGATGGACAACCGGTTGATATTCCGGTACCCGCTTTGAAACGCCCAATACTGAATCAGGCGATGCTAAGTCCGTGAAGCCGGCCCGATCTCTTCGGAGTTGAGGGTAGTGGTGGAGCCGACGAACCAGACTTGTACTAGGTAAGCGATGGGGTGACGCAGGAAGGTAGTCCAGCCCGGGCGGTGGTTGTCCCGGGGTAAGGGTGTAGGCCGTGTGGTAGGCAAATCCGTCACACATTAAGGCTGAGACCTGATGCCGAGCCGATTGTGGTGAAGTGGATGATCCTATGCTGTCGAGAAAAGCCTCTAGCGAGTTTCATGGCGGCCCGTACCCTAAACCGACTCAGGTAGTCAGGTAGAGAATACCGAGGCGTTCGGGTGAACTATGGTTAAGGAACTCGGCAAAATGCCCCCGTAACTTCGGGAGAAGGGGGGCCATCACTGGTGATCCGATTTACTCGGTGAGCTGGGGGTGGCCGCAGAGACCAGCGAGAAGCGACTGTTTACTAAAAACACAGGTCCGTGCGAAGCCGTAAGGCGATGTATACGGACTGACGCCTGCCCGGTGCTGGAACGTTAAGGGGACCGGTTAGTGCACTTTCGGGTGTGCGAAGCTGAGAACTTAAGCGCCAGTAAACGGCGGTGGTAACTATAACCATCCTAAGGTAGCGAAATTCCTTGTCGGGTAAGTTCCGACCTGCACGAATGGCGTAACGACTTCTCGACTGTCTCAACCATAGGCCCGGTGAAATTGCACTACGAGTAAAGATGCTCGTTTCGCGCAGCAGGACGGAAAGACCCCGGGACCTTTACTATAGTTTGATATTGGTGTTCGGTTCGGCTTGTGTAGGATAGGTGGGAGACTTTGAAGCAGCCACGCCAGTGGTTGTGGAGTCGCCGTTGAAATACCACTCTGGTCGTGCTGGATGTCTAACCTGGGTCCGTGATCCGGATCAGGGACAGTGTCTGATGGGTAGTTTAACTGGGGCGGTTGCCTCCTAAAGAGTAACGGAGGCGCCCAAAGGTTCCCTCAGCCTGGTTGGCAATCAGGTGTTGAGTGTAAGTGCACAAGGGAGCTTGACTGTGAGACCGACGGGTCGAGCAGGGACGAAAGTCGGGACTAGTGATCCGGCAGTGGCTTGTGGAAGCGCTGTCGCTCAACGGATAAAAGGTACCCCGGGGATAACAGGCTGATCTTCCCCAAGAGTCCATATCGACGGGATGGTTTGGCACCTCGATGTCGGCTCGTCGCATCCTGGGGCTGGAGTCGGTCCCAAGGGTTGGGCTGTTCGCCCATTAAAGCGGTACGCGAGCTGGGTTTAGAACGTCGTGAGACAGTTCGGTCCCTATCCGCTGTGCGCGTAGGAATATTGAGAAGGGCTGTCCCTAGTACGAGAGGACCGGGACGGACGAACCTCTGGTGTGCCAGTTGTCCTGCCAAGGGCATGGCTGGTTGGCTACGTTCGGAAAGGATAACCGCTGAAAGCATCTAAGCGGGAAGCCTGCTTCGAGATGAGTATTCCCACCACCTTGAGTGGTTAAGGCTCCCAGTAGACGACTGGGTTGATAGGCCAGATGTGGAAGCCCGGTAACGGGTGGAGCTGACTGGTACTAATAGGCCGAGGGCTTGTCCTCAGTTGCTCGCGTCCACTGTGTTGTTCCCAGGCCACGAACAGTCGTGCTGGTTGAACAGCTTCACTACTTAACTGAAAAGTGTGCTTGTTCGCTAAGTGCCGATCTCCGCTTATGCGGAGTGGCCGATAGTGTTTCGGTGGTCATTGCGTTAGGGAAACGCCCGGTTACATTCCGAACCCGGAAGCTAAGCCTTTCAGCGCCGATGGTACTGCAGGGGGGACCCTGTGGGAGAGTAGGACGCCGCCGAACAATCTTTCAGGGCCCTTGGTCCCAGCGTTCATGCTGGGGCCGAGGGCCCTTTTTGTTTTGCCGAAGCGCGTCGGATGGTCGGCTGCGCGAGAATGTCTGTGGTACCCGATGACAGGAGTCACCCCCATGTCCACCAACTCTTCCGACGACCGTCCGGAGCGCGAGCCGCGTCGCCGGGACGGCGGTGACAGGGGCGGCTTCCGAGGCGGCCGTGACGACCGGGCCGGCGCTCCTCGACGCGACAGCGACCGTGGCGCACCCCGCCGCGACGACCGTGACCGCGGTCCTCGTCGTGACGACAACCGGGGGGCTGGTACCGGCGGCGGCTTCCGCCGTGATGACCGTGCTCCGCGTCGTGACGACGAGCGTGGTGGGTACCGCGGTGGTCAGCGTGACGACCGTGGTGGTCGTCCCAGCGGTGGTGGCTTCGAGCGTCGTGATGACCGTGGTGGTCGTCCCAGCGGTGGTGGCTTCGAGCGTCGTGACGACCGGCCGCGTGGTCCGCGTCGTGATGACGACCGTCCTGGCGGTTTCCGCCGTGACGACAGCCGCGGTGGCAGCACCGGCGGTGGATTCCGTCGCGATGACAGCCGCGGGGCCGGCACCGGCGGCGGTTTCCGTCGCGACGACCGCGACCGTGCGCCCCGCCGTGACGACGACCGGTCGAGCAGCTTCCGCCGTGATGACCGTGCCCCGCGTCGAGACGACGAGCGTGGTGGATACCGCGGTGGCCAGCGCGATGACCGTGGTGGTCGTCCCAGCGGTGGTGGCTTCGAGCGCCGTGATGACCGTGGTGGTCGTCCCACTGGTGGCTTCGAGCGTCGTGACGACCGGCCGCGTGGTCCGCGTCGTGATGACGACCGTCCTGGCGGTTTCCGCCGCGACGACCGAGGTGGCGACCGCGACCGTGCCCCGCGCCGTGATGATGAGCGTGGTGGATACCGCGGTGGCCAGCGCGATGACCGTGGTGGTCGTCCCAGCGGTGGTGGCTTTGAGCGTCGCGATGACCGTGGTGGTCGTCCCAGCGGTGGTGGCTTTGAGCGTCGCGATGACCGTGGTGGTCGTCCCAGCGGTGGTGGCTTTGAGCGTCGCGATGACCGTGGTGGTCGTCCCAGCGGTGGTGGCTTCGAGCGTCGTGACGACCGTGGTGGTCGTCCCAGCGGTGGTGGCTTCGAGCGTCGTGACGACCGGCCGCGTGGTCCGCGTCGTGATGACGACCGTCCTGGCGGTTTCCGCCGCGACGACAACCGTGGCGGCAGCACCGGCGGTGGATTCCGTCGCGACGACCGCGACCGTGCGCCCCGCCGTGACGACGACCGGTCGAGCAGCTTCCGCCGTGATGACCGTGCCCCGCGTCGAGACGACGAGCGCGGTGGTGGGTACCGCGGCGGCCAGCGCGACGACCGCGGCGGCCGCCCCAGCAGCGGCGGTGGGTTCGAGCGCCGCGACGACCGGCCGCGTGGTCCGCGCCGTGACGACGACCGTCCCGGCGGCTTCCGCCGCGACGACAGCCGCGGTGGCAGCACCGGCGGCGGCTTCCGCCGCGACGACCGAGGCGGCGACCGCGACCGTGCGCCCCGCCGTGACAACGACCGGGGCAACGACCGCGGTGGCTACCGTGGCCGCGACGACCGCGGCGGTTACCAGGGACGGGACGACCGGGACCGCGAGCCCATCAAGCGGCTCCCCATTCCCGACGACGTCACCGGTGACGAGATCGACAAGGACGTCCGGCAGGAGCTGATGAGCCTGCCGAAGACCCTTGCCGAGGACGTCGCACGGAACCTCGTCATGGTGGCCCGTCTGATCGACGAGGACCCTGAGCAGGCATACGCGTACTCGCGTATCGCTCTTCGGCTGGCGTCGAGGGTCGCCGCGGTGCGCGAGGCGGCGGGCTTCGCCGCGTACGCCACGCAGAAGTACTCGGAAGCGCTGGCCGAGTTCCGGGCGTCGCGCCGGATGACCGGCTCCGTGGACCTGTGGCCCGTCATGGCTGACTGTGAGCGTGGGCTGGGCCGTCCCGAGCGGGCGATGGCCATGGCCGGCGAGCCCGAGGTGCAGAAGCTGGACAAGGCCGGACAGGTCGAGATGCGTCTGGTCGCCGCGGGTGCCCGCAGGGACATGGGCCAGATCGACGCCGCGATCGTCACGCTGCAGAGCCCCGAGCTCGCTTCCAGCGCCGTCCACTCGTGGACGCCGCGTCTCCGCTACGCCTACGCCGACGCGCTCCTGGAAGCAGGCCGCGAGGACGAGGCGCGGGAGTGGTTCGGCAAGGCGCTGGAGGCCGACAAGGACGGTTCGACCGACGCTTCCGACCGGCTCGCCGAACTCGACGGTGTCGAGTTCGTCGACGCGCTCGGCGAGGACGACGAGCCGACCGGCGCCTCCGCTGAGGCGGACGAGCAGGACGGCCCCGACGCCGAGGCGGATGTCGAGGACGAGGACGAGGACGACGACGTCCAGGGCGACGACGTGGACGGGTCCACGAAGGCCTGACGTCTGCTTCAACACGGCATGAGCACGGCATGAGGAAGGGGCGGTACCCGCACGGGTACCGCCCCTTCCTGCGTTCCGGACCTCGCCCTCAGCTGATGTCCAGGCTCCGCAGGACCAGGCCCGTGGCCGGTTTCGGGCCGAACGAGGTCGACTTGCGGGGCATCGTGACACCCTGGCGCGCGAGGTCCCGTACGGCGTCCTCGCGCACCGGATGCATCAGGACCGCCGTGGCGTCGTGCCGTTCCGCCTGCTCGACCGCGGCCGCGCTGTCATGGATGTAGGCGATGTGTTCCGGGGCGTCGGGGATGTCCCAGACATCGTCGAGGAGCGTGGAGTGCAGCACCGTCGCGTCGAGCGCGCGCCAGGCGGCCGGCCGGTCGGCGGGAACGGTACGGGCCAGCAGGCGCGCGTCGGGCCGGTCGACCAGATGGAAACGGCCGTCACCCGCGAGGAGGAAGGCGTTGCCTTCCGCGGCGGCGTCGGCGAGCACGCCGAGCGCATGGGGCAGCGGCCCGTCGACGTGCCGGACGCGGAAGAGACCGTCGAGCGCGCGGAGGGCCTCCGCGACCGGGAGCCGGTGCAGCAGCCGGTGGATGGCGCGCACCCGCAGCGGGTAGCGGGCCGTGTCGACGAGCAGGACGAGCCCGAAGTCCCAGGGGCCGGGAGCGGACTGTTCCTCCTGGAGCCTGAGGTAGGTGGCCCAGCGGTGGTGTCCGTCGGCGATGAGCGCCTGGCGTCGCGACAGATCCGACTCGATCTCCTCCCGTTCCGCGGGATCCGTGACGGCCCAGAGGCGGTGGCTGAAGCCGTCCTCGGTCGTCGTGGTGAGGAGCGGGAGACGCTCCGCCACCCGCTCGATGACGGCCGTCGCGCCGCCGGGACCGCCGTCCCCGGCGTAGCTGAAGAGCAGCGGTTCGAGGTGGGCGGCGGCCGTGCGCATCAGGTCGGCGCGGTCCTCCACGACATCTGCCATGACGTCCTCGTGCGGCAGCACGATGCCCTCCGAGGCGGGGGAGAGCGCCAGGGCCCCGATCACACCGCGCTGGAGGACGTCACCGGCACGCTGTTCGTAGACGTAGAGCACGGGCTCCGGGTCCGGGGCGAGGACGCCCTCCGTGAGCCAGCGCTTCAGGGTGTCGGCCGCCTGCCGGTGGCGCTCGGCGGCCGTGCCGGCCTGCGGAAGGATGAGCCGCACGATGTTGTGGGGGTCCGCGGACTCCAGGTGGTGCAGTCCGTCGGGCCGCACGACGACGTCGTACGGGGGTGAGGTCACCGCTGCCAGGCTGCCGACCCGCTCGGGGACGTACCGCAGTCCGCGGAAGGGGGTCAGCCGCAGTCCCCGGCTGACGGCGGGCCCGGTCGTGTTCATTTGTGCATCGTATGTGCGCTCCCGCGATGCGCGATGATCGGGGGAGAAGCATGGAAAGAGGAGCGCAGGCATATGAGTCAGCAGTACAGGTCCCGGCCGCTCGGGAGCGACGTGGCGCTCAGTGAGGCGTACGACACGGCCCTGCTCGACCTCGACGGGGTGGTGTACGCCGGCGGGCACGCGATCGTCCACGCCGTCGAGTCGCTGGGCACCGCCCGTGAGGGCGGGATGCACCTGGCCTACGTGACGAACAACGCGCTGCGGACGCCGGACGCGGTGGCCGAGCACCTGACGGAGCTCGGAGTGCCGGCCGAGCCCGCCGACGTCATCACGTCGGCGCAGGCGGTGGCCCGGCTGATGGCCGATCAGCTGCCCGCCGGGGCGAAGGTGCTCGTGGTCGGCGGGGAGGGGCTGCGGGTCGCGCTGCGCGAGCGCGGCCTCGTGCCGGTGGAGTCGGCGGACGACGACCCGGCCGCCGTGGCGCAGGGGTTCGGCGGGCCCGATCTCCCGTGGGGCCGGTTCTCCGAGGCGGCGTACGCGATCAGGCGCGGAGCGGTGTGGTTCGCGTCCAACACGGACCTGACGATCCCGGGAGCCCGGGGCATCGCGCCGGGCAACGGGGCGGCGGTGGAGGTCGTGCGGATCGCGACCGGCGCCGAGCCGCAGGTCGCGGGCAAGCCGCTGCCGCCGATGCACCGCGAGACGGTGCTGCGGACCGGGGCGAAGCGGCCGCTGGTCGTCGGGGACCGGCTGGACACGGACATCGAGGGCGCGTTCAACGGAGGCGTGGACTCGCTGCTCGTGCTCACCGGGGTGACCGACGCGGCGCAGCTGATCGCGGCCGAGCCCAAGTACCGCCCGACCTACGTGGACCGGGATCTGCGGGGGCTCCTCACCGGGCAGCCCGAGGTGTCGGAGGAGGACGGCGGGTTCCGCTGCGGCGGCTGGACGGCCGCGGTGCGCGGGGACGCCCTCGTGCTGGAGGGCGAGGGCGACGCGATCGACGGTCTGAGGGCCCTGTGCGGGGCGGCGTGGACGCAGGCGGGGGACGGCGCGTGCGCGCTGGACGCGGCGAAGGCCGTGGCCGGACTCGACCTGTAGGGCACCGGACCGCGTACCGTACCGGGGAGTTGAGATGATACGAGGATAGGCTAACCTAACCACGTGTTGGTCCAGAGTCCCCCCGAATCGAGTCCCGGTCCCGAACCCGCGCCGGATACCTCTGCGCGCGCAGGGCGCCACGCGGTACGTGCCGCGGGGCTGCTGGTCGCCGTGGGTGTGCTGGTGCTGGTGTGCCTCGCGAGTGTCGCGATCGGCGCCAAGGCACTCCCGCTCTCCGAGGTGTGGCACGGGCTGTTCCACTACTCGGGCACCAACGGCGACGTCCTCGTACGGGATGTGCGGGTCCCGCGCACCGTGCTCGGGCTGATCGTCGGGGCCGCCCTGGGACTGGCGGGCGCGGTGATGCAGGCGCTGACCCGCAACCCGCTCGCCGAGCCCGGTCTGCTGGGCGTCAACGCCGGGGCCGCGGCCGCCGTCGTCTCGGCCATCACCTTCCTCGGCGTCACCTCGCTCACCGGCTACGTCTGGTTCGCGTTCGCCGGCGCCGCGATCGTGTCCGTGGCCGTGTACCTGCTCGGCGGGAGCCGCTCCGCGAACCCCGTACGGCTGGCGCTCGCCGGTACGGCGGTGACCGCGGCACTGTTCGGCTACGTCAACGCCGTACAGCTGCTGGACGCGGCGGCGCTGGACCGGCTGCGCTTCTGGACCGTGGGATCGCTGGCCTCCGCGAACCCGGAGACCGTCGGCAAGGTATGGCCGTTCATCGCGGTCGGCGTGCTGCTGTCCCTGCTGATCGCCCGGCCGCTCAACGCCCTGGAGATGGGCGACGACACCGCCAGGGCGCTCGGCGCGCACCTGACCCGCACCCGTGTCCTCGCGATGGTGGCCGTCACCCTCCTGTGCGGGGCGGCGACCGCCGCCTGCGGGCCGATCGTCTTCATCGGGCTGATGATCCCGCACCTGGTCCGCACCGTCACCGGCCCCGACCTGCGCTGGATCCTGCCGTACGCGGCCGTGCTCGCCCCTGTGCTGCTCCTCGGTGCCGACGTGGTGGGCAGAGTCGTCGCCCGCCCCTCCGAGCTGCAGGTGGGCATCGTCACCGCGCTGCTCGGCGGGCCCGTCTTCATCCACCTCGTACGACGCAAGAGGATGGCCCAGCTGTGAAGGCCGCACCGGACACCACGAAGACGGTCCGCGCCGCGGAGGACGACACGAGGACCGTCCGTGCCGCGCGGGACACCACGAGGACGGTCCGCGCCGTGCGGACCTCCGGCGGGCTCTCCTTCCGGGTGGACGCCCGGGCGTCGGCCGTGATCGCCCTGCTCGTCGCCGCGGCCGCCTTCGCCGCCGTGGTGCTGGTCGGCAGCGGCGACTACGCCATGTCACCCGGTCAGGTCGTCACCACGCTCTTCGGCAACGGCACCTTCCAGCAGGAGTTCATCGTCACGGAGCTGCGGCTGCCCCGGGTCCTGGTCGGGCTCCTCGTCGGCGCCGCGCTCGGTGTCGGCGGAGCCGTCTTCCAGAGCGTCTCCCGCAACCCGCTCGGCAGCCCCGACGTGCTCGGCTTCGGCCAGGGTTCGGCGGTCGGCGCCCTCATCGTGATCGTGCTCTTCCACGGCGGGCCCACCGAGGTCGCCGCCGGAGCCGTCGTCGGAGGCCTGCTGACCGGCGCCGCCGTCTACCTGCTGGCCTGGAAGCGCGGGGTGCACGGCTACCGGCTCGTCCTCGTCGGCATCGGCGCCGCCGCGATGCTCACCGCCGCGACGCATTACCTGATCACCAAGGCCAACCTGGTCGACGCCACCCGCGCGGTCGTCTGGATGACCGGCTCGCTCGACGGCCGGGACTGGGCCCAGGTCTGGCCGCTGCTCGCCGTCTGCTGCGTGCTGCTGCCCCTGGTCCTCGGCCACGGGAGGGCGCTGCGCATGATCGAGATGGGTGACGACGCCGCCCACGCCCTGGGCGTACGGGTGGAACGCACCCGGCTGGTCCTGCTGAGCAGCGCCGTCCTGCTCGTCGCCGTCGCCACCGCCGCCGCCGGCCCCATCGTCTTCGTGTCGCTGAGCGCCCCGCAGGTCGCCCGCCGGCTGACCCGCGCACCCGGACCCAACCTGGCGGCAGCGGCCGCCACGGGCGCGGCCCTGCTGCTCGTCGCCGACTGGACGGCCATGAACGCCTTCGGGGACCGTCAGCTCCCGGTGGGCGTGGTCACCGGGGTGCTCGGCGGCTGCTACCTGCTGTGGCTCCTGGTGTCCGAGCGCAGGGCGGGACGCATATGAGGCCCGGGCCGCCGGCCAGCACCGAGACCACCCCCACAGAATCCGGGAGTACGACCATGCAGCGCCTCACCGCAGAATCGGTGACCCTCGGCTACGACCAGCGGGTCATCGCCGAGAACCTCTCGGTCGAGATCCCCGACCACTCCTTCACGGTCGTCGTCGGCCCCAACGCCTGCGGGAAGTCGACCCTGCTGCGCGCGCTCTCCCGGATGCTGAAGCCGAGCGGCGGCGACGTCCTGCTGGACGGGCAGTCCATCCACCGCCTGCCCGCGAAGAAGGTGGCCAGGACCCTGGGCCTGCTGCCGCAGTCCTCCATAGCCCCGGACGGCATCACCGTCGCCGACCTCGTCTCGCGCGGCCGCTACCCGCACCAGGGGCTGCTGCGGCAGTGGTCACCCGAGGACGAGCGGATCGTGAAGGAGTCCATGGAGTCGACCGGCGTCGGCGGGCTCGCCGACCGCTACGTCGACGAACTTTCCGGCGGCCAGCGCCAGCGGGTCTGGATCGCCATGGCCCTCGCCCAGCAGACCCCGCTGCTGCTGCTCGACGAGCCGACGACGTACCTCGACATCCAGCACCAGATCGACGTGCTCGACCTCTGCGCCGAACTGCACGAGACGCAGGGCCGCACGCTGGTCGCCGTGCTGCACGACCTCAATCACGCCGCCCGGTACGCCACGCACCTCATCGCCATGCGCGAGGGCACGGTCGTCGCCGAGGGCGCGCCCGGCGACGTCGTCACGGCGGAGCTCGTGGAGGAGGTCTTCGGGATGCGGTGCCAGGTCATCGACGACCCCGAGACGGGGACCCCGCTCGTCGTCCCCGCCTCCCGCAGGAGGCGCTCGGAGGCCTCCCTGCGGGGCCCCGGGGTCACAGCAGGGACTTGAGCTTCAGCAGATCGCGGAAGCCCGCCTCCAGCCGCACCCGGCCCGAGGCCCAGGCCTTCGCGAAGTTCAGCTCGCCGCCGACCATGGCCACCAGGTCGTCCCCGGCCATCGCGAGCCGGATCTCGGCCTTCTCGCGGGGCGGGCCGTCGTACGTGTCCAGCACCCGGATCCGGCCGTGCTCCAGCCGTCCGGTGAACGTCGCGTCGAGGTCCCTGATGTGGCAGCTCAGCGAGCGGTCGAGGTCGGCGGCGCCGCGCACGTCGCCGTCCGCCCCCGCCAGATTGTCGGAAAGTGTGTCGAGTGCGCTGCGGCACTCCGCCATGGTCGCCATCGTCACCGACGGTACACCGGCCGTTCGGGGTAGCGTTCCCGCATGAGCGACTGGACGCCGGGACCGGACACGGAGCAGCGGGGTGAGGCGGGCGGGACGGCCGCCGGGGCACCCGCCGCGCCTCCCGCACCCTCCTTCGACCCCGCACCGCCCGCACCCCTCGGTGTCGCGCGCACCCCCACCGGGCACGCCGGGGTCGACGCGCGGCTGGAGCGGCTGGCCGACGCGGACCACCTCGCGGCCGACGGCCACACCGAGGTGTACGAGGATGTACACCGTGGGCTGCGCGACGAGCTGACCGCGCTGGACGCACGGCCCGCACCCGCACCGACGCCCACGCACGACAACAGGAGCTGAACCGAACGTGGCAGGAGTGGCACGTCGCCGCCTCGACGCCGAGCTGGTACGCCGCAAGCTCGCCCGCTCGCGTGAGCACGCGAGCCAGCTGATCGCGGCCGGGCGGGTGACGGTCGGCGGGAACACCGCGACCAAGGCCGCCACCCAGGTCGAGACCAGCGCCGCCGTCGTCGTCGTCAAGGACGACAGCGACCCCGAGTACGTCTCGCGCGGCGGGCACAAACTGGCGGGCGCCATCGCCGCCTTCGCGCCCCTCGGGCTGAAGGTCGAGGGACGGCGGGCGCTGGACGCCGGGGCCTCGACGGGGGGCTTCACCGATGTGCTGCTGCGGGCCGGAGCGAGCCACGTCGTCGCCGTGGACGTCGGCTACGGACAGCTCGCCTGGTCCCTCCAGTCCGATGAACGCGTCACCGTCAAGGACCGTACCAACGTACGTGAGTTGACGGTGGAGCAGATCGACGGGGAGGAGGTGGGCCTGGTGGTCGGCGACCTGTCGTTCATCCCGCTCGGCCTGGTCCTCCCCGCCCTCGCGCGCTGTGCCGCACCGGACGCCGACCTGGTGCTCATGGTGAAGCCGCAGTTCGAGGTGGGTAAGGAGCGCCTCGGCAGCGGGGGGGTGGTCCGCAGCCCCGAGCTGCGGGCCGAGGCGGTACGGGAGGTGGCGCGCCGGGCCGGTCTGCTGGGCCTGGGCGTCCAGGGGGTCACGGCGAGCCCGCTGCCCGGCCCGTCGGGAAATGTCGAGTACTTTCTGTGGCTGCGGGCCGGCGCACCTGCGCTGGATCCCGCGGACGTCGACCGTGCAGTGGCGGAGGGGCCCCGTTGACGACGCATGCGGCACAACCAGGTAACGCGGAACGCACTGTCTTCCTGCTGGCGCACACCGGCCGCCCGGCCGCGATCCGCAGCGCGGAGCTCGTCGTCCAGGGCCTGCTGAAGAACGGCCTCGGAGTCCGGGTGCTGGCGGTGGAGGCGGAGGACCTGCCGTTGCCGCCGTCGGTGGTGACGGTCACGGACGCGACGCCCGCGGCCGTGGACGGCTGCGAGCTGCTGATCGTGCTCGGCGGGGACGGGACGCTGCTGCGCGGCGCCGAGATCTCCCGCGCCTCGGGCGTGCCGATGCTCGGCGTCAACCTCGGAAGGGTGGGATTCCTCGCCGAGGCCGAGCGCGACGACCTGGACCAGGTCGTCGACCGCGTCGTCACCCGCGCCTACCAGGTCGAGGAGCGGATGACGCTCGACGTCCTCGTGCACAGCAACGGCGAGGTCGTCCACTCCGACTGGGCGCTCAACGAGGCCGCCGTGCAGAAGGTCTCCCCCGAGCGGATGCTCGAGGTCGTGCTGGAGATCGACGGCCGCCCGGTGACCGGTTTCGGCTGCGACGGGATCGTCTGCGCCACCCCGACCGGCTCGACCGCGTACGCCTTCTCGGCCGGCGGCCCCGTCGTCTGGCCGGAGGTCGAGGCGCTGCTGATGGTGCCGATCAGTGCCCACGCCCTGTTCGCGAAGCCGCTGGTGACCTCGCCCGACTCGGTGCTGGCCGTGGAGGTCCAGCCCCACACCCCGCACGGGGTGCTGTGGTGCGACGGCCGCCGGACGGTCGAGCTGCCCGCCGGGGCCAGGGTCGAGGTACGGCGCGGGGCCGTTCCCGTACGCCTCGCACGGCTGCACCAGGCATCCTTCACCGACCGCCTCGTGGCCAAGTTCGCGCTGCCCGTGCAGGGCTGGCGGGGTGCTCCGCACTGACTCCCCGGGGCGCTGCTCACACCCGCGTGAGTGAACCGGTCACCGGGGTCCGTCGCACACCGGGCCCCGGACCTCGTAAGGTCATGTCCGTGTTGGAGGAGATGCGGATACGGTCGCTCGGAGTCATCGACGACGCGGTGGTGGAGCTGTCACCCGGTTTCACCGCGGTGACGGGTGAGACCGGCGCGGGCAAGACCATGGTCGTCACGAGCCTCGGGCTGCTGCTCGGCGGGCGCGCCGACCCGGCCCTGGTGCGGGTCGGCGCCAAGGCCGCCGTCGTCGAGGGGCGGATCACCGTGTCCCCGGGCGACGCGGCGGCGCTGCGGGCCGAGGAGGCGGGGGGCGAGATCGAGGACGGCGCGCTGATCATCAGCCGGACCGTCTCGGCGGAGGGGCGCTCGCGTGCCCATCTCGGGGGCAGATCCGTGCCCGTGGGGGTGCTCGCGGAGCTCGCCGACGAACTCGTCGCCGTGCACGGCCAGACCGACCAGCAGGGACTCCTCAAGCCGGCCCGGCAGCGGCAGGCCCTGGACCGCTACGCCGGTGACGGTGTCGAGGGCCCGCACACCACCTACGCGGCGGCCTACCGGCGGCTGCGCGCGGTCGTCACGGAGCTCGACGAACTGACCACCCGGGCCAGGGAGCGCGCCCAGGAGGCCGATCTGCTGCGCTTCGGCCTCGAAGAGGTCGCCGCGGTGGAGCCGCTGCCCGGCGAGGACGTCGAACTCGCCGCGGAGGCCGAGCGGCTCGGCCACGCCGAGGCACTCGCGTCGGCGGCGGCCCTCGCCCACGCCGCGCTCACGGGCGACCCGGAGGACCAGGAGGGGGTCGACGCCACCACGGTGGTGGCCGCCGCCGGACGGTCCCTGGACGCCGTACGGGCACACGACCCGGCGCTGGCCGCGCTCGCCGACCGGATCGGCGAGATCTCGATCCTGCTCGCCGACGTGGGCGGGGAGCTCGCCGGATACGCCGACCAGCTGGACGCCGACCCGCTGCGACTCGCGTCGGTGGAGGAGCGGCGGGCCGCGCTCACCGCGCTCGTCCGCAAGTACGGCCAGGCCGGCCAGGACACCGCCTCCGTGCTCGCCTGGGCCGAGGAGGGCGCCTCCCGGCTGACCGAGCTGGAGGGCGACGACGACCGGATCGGTGAGCTGACGGCGGAGCGCGACGCGCTGCGCGGCGAGCTCTCCGCCCTCGGCCAGGAACTGACCGACGCGCGGACGGAGGCGGCGGCGCGCTTCGCCGCGGCCGTCACGGAGGAGCTGGCCTCGCTCGCGATGCCGCACGCCCGGGTCTCGTTCGCCATCCGGCAGACCGAGGCGCCGGACGAGGCGTCCGGCATCGACGTCGGCGGCCGGAGCGTGCTCTACGGGCCGTCGGGCGCCGACGAGGTGGAGCTCCTGCTGGCGCCGCACCCCGGTGCCCAGCCCCGGCCGATCGCCAAGGGCGCGTCCGGGGGCGAGCTGTCCCGGGTGATGCTCGCCGTGGAGGTCGTCTTCGCGGGCTCGGACCCCGTGCCGACGTACCTCTTCGACGAGGTCGACGCGGGCGTCGGCGGCAAGGCCGCGGTCGAGGTCGGCCGGCGGCTGGCGAAGCTCGCCAGGTCGGCACAGGTCGTCGTGGTCACCCACCTGCCGCAGGTGGCGGCCTTCGCCGACCGGCAGCTGCTGGTCGAGAAGACCGTGGACGGATCGGTGACCCGGAGCGGCGTCACGGTCCTGGAGGGCGAGGACCGGGTGCGGGAGCTCTCCCGGATGCTCGCCGGCCAGGAGGACTCGGAGACCGCGCGGGCCCACGCCGAGGAGCTGCTGGAGACCGCCCGGGTCGACGGATAACGACCCTCCGGCGTCAATTTAGCGCCGCCCGCCTCACTCGAACGGGTGGGGCGGGCCGTCTTCCGCCGACGGGCCGACGGGAACAACGTTTCGCCTGTCCCGGAACGTGCGTACGGACTGGCATCCTTGGCGCTGTACCCACCACCGACTCGGGAGCCCCGGGGAGCCGATCAACGTGTCACAGCTGCGTACGGTCCAAGTCCTGGACGGCGGTGCCGGAAGCAGCGCTCATGTCAGCTCGCTCGCCGCGGGCCTGGTCGCCCGCGGCGTCCAGGTCACCGTCTGCGCCCCCGCCGGTTCGGGCCGCGCCCACGGACTGCCCACCAGCGGCGCCCGCTTCGTCGCCGTGCCCCGGCGCAGCGACCCCGCGGCCGTCGCCGCCCTGCGCACCGCCTGCACCGGGGCGGACATCGTCCACGCGCACGGTCTGCACGCCGCCCTGCGCGCCGGGATGGCGCTCAGCGGCCGGGGCACCCCTCTGGTCGTGACCTGGCACACCCGTGTCCATGCCGAGGGTGCCCGCGGCCGGCTGCTGCGATTCCTGGAACGTCGGGCGGCCCGTGCGGCCGCCGTCGTGCTGGGCACCTCCTGGGAGCTGGTCGACCGGGCGCGGCGCAGGGGCGCCCGGGACGCCCGGCTCGCGCCCGCGTCGATCCCCGCGAGCCGCTTCGGCGGCGGCCCCGACGACGGCAAGGCGCGCGCCGAACTGGGCGCGGTGGGAAGGCCGCTGCTGGTCTCGGTGGCACAGCACGACCACGACACGCTGCTCGACGCCGCACGGGAGTGGCGCCACCTGGACCCCGTGCCGCTGCTGGCCTTCGTGGGGGAGGGCGCCCGGGGCGGTGCCCTGCGGCGCCGGATCGCGGACGAGGGACTGCCCGTCGTCCTCGCCGACGGCCGGGACGACCTCGCCGACATCCTCGCCGCCGCGGACATCGCCGTGCTCTCAGGCCGGGGCGAGGCCGGGCCGCTGCTCGCCCGGGAGGCCCTGCGCCTCGGCGTCCCCCTGGTCGCGGCCCGTACCGACGACCTGCCCGAACTCGTCGGGGAAGCGGCCGCGTTCGTCCCGTACGGGGACACCGAGGCGCTCGCCGGCGCCGTCGTACGGCTCCTGGGCGACCCCGGGCAGCGGGAACGCCTCGCCGGCTCCGGCCGTGCGCAGGCCGCGACCTGGCCGACCGAGGACGACACCGTCGCCCATGTGCTCTCCGTCTACGACGAGCTGGCGGACACGGCGTAGGGCCTCCCGTCCGGTCCACGCCTGGCTCGCGTGCCCCGTGGGGGCCCGTTCCTCAGCGGGTGTGGCGGCGGGCCCGCAGGGCCAGGCTCAGGGCGAGCACCGACTGCGGGTCGTCGAGGTCCGTGCCGAGCACCTCGCCGATGCGGGCCAGCCGGTTGTAGAGCGTCTGACGGTTCAGATGCAGCTCGCGTGCGGCCTCCGCCTTGCGGCCCGCGTGCGCGAGGAAGGCCTCGAGGGTGGGCAGCAGTGCCGGGCGGGAGGTCCGGTCGTGCTCACGCAGCGGTCCGATCGCCCGGTCCACGAAGGACTCCAGATCCGGATGGTCCCGCAGCCGCCACAGCAGCAGATCGATGTCCAGACGGCGGGCGTCGAACCAGGGGCGCTCCTCCAGCCCCTGCGCGGCCGAGGCCGCCTCCGCCGCGTGCCGCAGTCCCGCTCCCGCCGTCGCCCAGCCGCCCGCCTCCCCGACCACCACGACGACCGGCGTACGGTCGCCGGCCCGTTCGAGGCCCGCCCGCCCGGCTCCGGCCCGCAGCGCCGCCGCCACCCGGTCCGCGAGGGCCGTGCGCGTCGTCCCCGGCCGCAGCGCCAGCAGCAGGAGGACCCTGCCCTCCACCGGACGCACCCCCACCAGCACCGGCGCCCCCACCGCCGCGAGCTCCTCCGTCACGGTCCGGGCCGGCAGTGCCCAACTGCCCGAGGACGCCGATCCGGGGGCCAGCCGCATCACCACGGGCAGCAGCGGATGCCCGCCCGGCCTGAACCCCAGCACCCCGGCCTGCGCGGGAGCGTCGTCGGGGGAGATCCGGCCCTCGGCGAGATCCGTGAGGAAGTCACCGCGTCCCCGCGCCGCGACCTCCTCCTCCTGGCGGGCCTGCATCAGCACGACCGCGAGGATGCCCGCCGCCCGCTCGGCCGCCATCCGGTGGACCGTCACCAGCGGGCCCGACACGGCCAGCAGGACCAGCCGGGCCCGTACGGAACCGGTCCCGGGCCCGCCACCCGGCACCTCCACCAGGACCGTGCCGGCCGGGGGCGCCTCGCGTGCCGCGCGTGCCCCGCGCAGTCCCTCCCAGACCTGCAGCGGGTCGGCGCCCACCGGCCCCGTCCCGGTGCCGGCGGCGAACAACAGCCGGCCGTCCGGGGTCTCCAGGAAGACCGGGGTCGCGGCGAAGTCGGCCAGGATGCCCAGGACCTGCGGCACCCCGCCACCCCCGAGAACCGCCTGCGTGCACTGCCGGTGGACCTCCTCCGCCCGCTGGAGCAGGGCGTAGTGGCCGTTGACGATCTCGGTGTGGATCTCCTCGGTCACCGCGACGAACGGCACCTCGCGGTGGAGCTGCACGAGCGGAAGTCCCGCCGTACGCGCCGCCTCCACGATCGCCGTGGGCAGTCGGCTGAAGCGCGGCCCGAGTTCCACGACGAGGGCGGCGATGGACCGGTCGGCCAGCTTCCGGACGAAGGCGCGCTGGTCGGAGGGGCGGGAGCCTAGGCCGAGCCCCGTCGTGAGCAGCAGTTCCCCGCCCTTGAGGAGGGCGGGGATGTTCGGTGCCTCGCCCGCGTGCACCCAGCGCACCACCCGGTCCAGCCGGTCCTCGCCGGTCAGTACCTCCGGAAGTCCGCCACGCAGTCCCGGCAGCTCAAGCGCCCGCCGTACGGTGATCCCGCCCTCTGTCTCCACCGGCTCCGGCCTCGTGCTTCCCGTCGTGCGCGTCCGCGCTCGTGCCCTCGTGTACGCGGGGCGCGAACGCCCCGGTCAGGAAGGTACCGGGCCGCGCCGGGGCGCGTCACACCTCGGCCACGGCCGGCTTCACGTTGTGGTTCAGATGGAAGACGTTGTCGGGGTCGTAGCGGGCCTTGACGCGGGACAGCCGTTCGTAGGCGTGCTCCCCGAAGCCGGAGACGACCCGCTCCTGGCCCTCGCGCCCGATGAAGTTGAGGTAGACCGCACCGCTCGCCCACGGCAGGAAGGCACCGCGCACCCGGCGCACCCACCGCTTGGCCTCCTCGTCGTCGGCCGCGTTCTCCCAGACACCGAACGGATGCACGGCCCAGGGGGAGGCGCGCCAGGGCAGCGGGTAGTCGGCGGGCCCCCTGGCCACCGCGCCGCCCATCGGGAACAGCACGTGCTGCGAGCCGGAGGGCACCGGCAAGGAGGAGGCGCAGGCGCAGAAGACCGCCGCCGCGTCGTCGGGCAGACCGTCCAGGTACTCCGCCGACCAGTAGTTCCGCATGCCGGGCGGGTCGTCGAGCATGCACTGCAGATCGGCGTAGGGGATGCCGGCGATCACTTCCGCCTCGCGCTCCAGCACCAGCAGCGGCGCCGCCACCTCCCGCAGCTCCGCCTCCGGCCCGGCGTAGGTGACCAGCACCGCGCACACGAGCCGGCCCACCATCGCCTCGGGCACCCACTCCTCGGGCGGCCCGGTGAAGTAGATGCAGGCGCCGCCCGCCGCGTCCGGGGCGGACTCCATCACGTCGCGGTAGGTACGGACCGCCTCGGGGCCGTTCTCCGGACGGAACAGGAGCAGCGCCATGCTCATCGCCGGCAGCTCGTGCAGCCGGAGCGTCAGCGAGGTGACCACACCGAAGTTGCCGCCGCCGCCGTGCAGGGCCCAGAAGAGCTCGGGGTGCTCGTACGCGCTCGTGTGCACGGTGCCGCCGTCCGCCGTCACCACGTCGGCCGCCAGCAGGTTGTCGCAGGCCAGCCCGAACGCGCGCTCCAGCCACCCGGAGCCGCCGCCCAGCGTGAAGCCGCCGACACCGGTGGTGGAGACCCGCCCGCCCGTGGTCGCCAGGGCGTACGGCTGGGTGGCCCGGTCCAGGTCGCCCATGGTGGCGCCGCCCCCGACGCGGGCCGACCCGGCCTCACGGTCGACGTCCACCGTGCGCATCCGGCGCAGGTCGACCACCAGACCGCCCTCGCTCAGGGCCATGCCCGCGACGCTGTGCCCGCCGCCGCGTACGGCGACCTCCAGCTCCTCGTCCCGTGCGAAGCGCAGCGCCCGCGCGACGTCCGCCTCGGAGGCGCACTGGGCCACCACCGCCGGTCTGCGGTCGATCATGCTGTTGAAGACGGTCCGGGCCTCGTCGTAGCCGGGGTCGCCCGGAACGTGGATCTCACCGGCGAAACCGGACCCGAGGCGGGCCGGAGCGGCGTCCGCCGCAGTGCGGGGCGTCATGTGGAGCCCCCTTCGCAGGGCGTGACAGGACCTTTCCATCGTAGGCCCGACCGTCGCGATCGGCCGTTCCTGCGGAGCCCTGTCACGCCCTCCGGATCAGCCCACGTACGCTCCGCTGGCCGTCAGCCGCAGTGCCGTGTCGATCAGCGGCACATGGCTGAACGCCTGGGGGAAGTTCCCCACCTGGCGCTGGAGGCCGGAGTCCCACTCCTCGGCCAGCAGGCCCAGGTCGTTACGGAGGGACAGCAGCTTCTCGAAGAGACGGCGGGCCTCGTCGACCCGGCCGATCATCGCCAGGTCGTCCGCCAGCCAGAAGGAGCAGGCCAGGAACGCGCCCTCGTCCCCCTCCAGGCCGTCCACGCCCGCGTCGTCGCCCTCGGTGGGGTAGCGCAGGACGAAGCCGTCCTCCGTGGACAGCTCCCGCTGGATCGCCTCGATCGTGCCGATGACCCGCTTGTCGTCGGGAGGCAGGAACCCCATCTGCGGAATGAGCAGCAGGGAGGCGTCCAGCTCCTGGGACCCGTAGGACTGCGTGAAGGTGTTGCGTTCCTTGTCGTAGCCCCGCTCGCAGACATCGCGGTGGATGTCGTCGCGCAGCTGGTGCCACCGCTCCAGCGGCCCCTCGGCGTCGCCGGACTCGATCAGCTTGATCGTCCGGTCGACGGCGACCCAGGCCATCACCTTGGAGTGCACGAAGTGGCGGCGCGGCCCGCGCACCTCCCAGATGCCCTCGTCCGGCTCGTCCCAGTGCTTCTCCAGGTAGCTGATCAGCTTGAGCTGGAGGCCCATCGCGTAGTCGTTGCGGGTCAGCCCCGTCATGTGCGCCAGGTGCAGCGCCTCGGTGACCTCGCCGTAGACGTCGAGCTGGAGCTGGTTCGCCGCGCCGTTGCCGACGCGGACGGGCCCGGAGTTCTCGTAGCCGGGCAGCCAGTCGAGCTCCGCCTCGCCGAGCTCCCGCTCACCGGCGATGCCGTACATGATCTGGAGGTTCTCCGGGTCGCCCGCGACGGCCCGCAGCAGCCACTCACGCCACGCGCGTGCCTCCTCGCGGTACCCCGTGCGGAGCAGGGAGGAGAGCGTGATCGCCGCGTCCCGCAGCCAGGTGTAGCGGTAGTCCCAGTTCCGCGAGCCGCCGATGTCCTCCGGCAGGGAGGTGGTCGGGGCCGCCACGATGCCGCCGGTCGGCGCGTACGTGAGCGCCTTCAGCGTGATCAGCGAGCGGACGACGGCCTCCCGGTAGGGGCCGTGGTACGTGCACTGCTCGACCCATTCGCGCCAGAAGCTCTCCGTCGCCTCCAGGGACGACTCCGGCTCCGGCACTCCGGGCGGCTCGTGGTGCGAGGGCTGCCAGCTGATCGTGAACGCGATCCGGTCGCCCGGGGCCACGGTGAAGTCGGAGTACGTGGTCAGATTCTGGCCATATGTCTCCGCGTCCGTGTCCAGCCACACCGAGTCGGGGCCCGCGACGGCGACCGTACGGCCGTCGACCTTGTGCACCCAGGGGGTGACCCGTCCGTAGCTGAAGCGCATCCGCAGCTCGGAGCGCATCGGGACCCGGCCGCTCACACCCTCCACGATGCGGATGAGCTGGGGCGCGCCGTCACGCGGCGGCATGAAATCGGTCACGCGGACCGTCCCGCGGGGCGTGTCCCACTCCGATTCCAGGATGAGCGAGTCGCCGCGATAACGGCGTCGGTCCGCCGAAGGGGCCTCGGCCCCTTCGGCGCGGGCGGGTCCCAGCCGCCAGAAGCCGTGCTCCTCGGTACCGAGAAGTCCGGCGAAAATCGCGTGTGAATCGAAACGGGGCAGGCACAGCCAGTCCGCTGTGCCGTCCCGGCAGACCAGGGCTGCGGTCTGCATGTCTCCGATGAGTGCGTAATCCTCGATGCGCCCGGCCACGTGCGTCTCCAGTCGAACGGCCATGTCGCCCCGCAGGGCGCTTACTGCTGGTCAAGGGGTCGTTGTAGTAGAACCGACGAGCTCTTGCGCGGGTGAGCGGGCTGGGGTGGAGCCGCTGGGCCGGCCAACTCGGCAGCGAGTGTCCGAGCAGGATACGACGCACCCGGGAGATCCGCGCGACTGTCCACAAGTTGTCCGTCGCCCGTCACGGGCGAATGGGTGGGACGTGAAACGGACGTGCTGATCTTGTGCCCACCGTGCCGGAGGTCATGCCTCCGGCATGAGGCGGCATGGCCGGAAGCGACCTCTCCTCGTCGCTGATACCCTGGTAGCCCGTGGACCGGTGGTCGTCCCGACAGTGGACGAGGCCCCCGAACCGCAGCGACGGCACCTCCGGAAATCTCCGTACGGCACGCCGGTACGCACCTCACGATCGCGACCACGGGAGCCCCCTTTGGCTATGCAGCCCACATCCACGACGACCAAGCACATCTTCGTCACCGGGGGTGTCGCCTCCTCCCTCGGCAAGGGTCTGACTGCCTCCAGCCTGGGTGCCCTGCTCAAGGCACGTGGCCTGCGGGTCACCATGCAGAAGCTCGACCCCTACCTCAACGTCGACCCCGGCACGATGAACCCCTTCCAGCACGGTGAGGTCTTCGTCACGAACGACGGAGCCGAGACCGACCTGGACATCGGCCACTACGAGCGCTTCCTCGACGTCGACCTCGACGGCTCGGCCAACGTCACGACCGGCCAGGTCTACAACACCGTGATCGCCAAGGAGCGGCGCGGCGAGTACCTCGGCGACACCGTCCAGGTCATCCCGCACATCACCAACGAGATCAAGCACCGCATCCGCCGCATGGCGACCGACGACGTGGACGTCGTCATCACCGAGGTCGGCGGCACGGTCGGCGACATCGAGTCGCTGCCCTTCCTGGAGACGGTCCGCCAGGTCCGCCACGAGGTCGGCCGCGACAACGTCTTCGTCGTGCACATCTCGCTGCTGCCCTACATCGGCCCGTCCGGCGAGCTGAAGACCAAGCCCACCCAGCACTCCGTCGCCGCGCTGCGCAACATCGGCATCCAGCCGGACGCCATCGTCCTGCGCGCCGACCGCGACGTCCCGACCGCCATCAAGCGCAAGATCTCGCTGATGTGCGACGTCGACGAGACCGCCGTGGTGGCCTGCAAGGACGCCCGGTCGATCTACGACATCCCCAAGGTGCTGCACACCGAGGGCCTGGACGCCTACGTCGTCCGCAAGCTGGACCTGCCGTTCCGCGACGTCGACTGGACCACCTGGGACGACCTGCTGGACCGGGTCCACAACCCCGACCACGAGGTCACCGTCGCCCTGGTCGGCAAGTACATCGACCTGCCCGACGCCTACCTCTCGGTCACCGAGGCCATCCGGGCCGGCGGCTTCGCGAACAAGGCCCGCGTCAAGGTCAAGTGGGTCGCCTCCGACGACTGCAAGACCCCGGCCGGCGCGCAGAGGCAGCTCGGTGACGTCGACGCCGTCTGCATCCCCGGCGGCTTCGGCGAGCGCGGTGTGGTCGGCAAGGTCGGCGCCATCCAGTACGCCCGCGAGAACAAGGTGCCGCTGCTCGGCCTGTGCCTCGGCCTCCAGTGCATCGTGATCGAGGCCGCGCGGAACCTCGCCGGCATCCCCGACGCCAACTCCACGGAGTTCGACGCCGCCACCGGACACCCCGTCATCTCCACCATGGAGGAGCAGCTCGCCTACGTCGAGGGCGCGGGCGACCTGGGCGGCACCATGCGGCTCGGCCTGTACCCGGCGAAGCTCGCCGAGGGCTCCGTGGTCCGCGAGGCGTACGCCGACGAGCCGTACGTCGAGGAGCGCCACCGCCACCGCTACGAGGTCAACAACGGCTACCGCGCGGAGCTCGAGAAGAAGGCAGGACTGGTCTTCTCCGGCACCTCCCCGGACAACAAGCTCGTCGAGTACGTCGAGTACCCGCGTGAGGTCCACCCCTACCTGGTCGCCACCCAGGCGCACCCGGAGCTGCGCTCCCGCCCGACGCGCCCCCACCCGCTCTTCGCCGGTCTGGTGAAGGCCGCCGTGGAGCGCAAGGTCGCGGCGCACGGGACGGGCGCCGACGCGTAAGGCGATACGGTTGACCGGGGTACGGGTCCTTGACGGGACGTGTACCCCGGTTTCTGTTTGTTCGTGGGAGGACGTACATGGGTTTCCAGGACACGCCCGAGGAATGGCAGGTCACCGCGACGGTGACGCCCTTCACCGGTAACAAGACCAGCGTCCGCACCGACGACGTCGTGATGCCCGACGGCAGCGTCCACAGCCGCGACTACCAGGTGCACCCCGGGTCCGTGGCCGTGCTCGCGCTCGACGCGGACGGGCGGGTCCTCGTCCTGCGGCAGTACCGGCACCCGGTGCGCCACAAACTGTGGGAGATCCCGGCGGGGCTGCTCGACGTCCCCGGCGAGAACCCGCTGCACGCCGCGCAGCGCGAGCTGTACGAGGAGGCCCACGTCAAGGCCGAGGACTGGCGGGTGCTGACCGACGTCTACACCACGCCCGGCGGCTGCGACGAAGCCGTGCGCGTCTTCCTCGCCCGGGACCTCTCCGAGGCCGAGGGCGAGCGCTTCGAGGTCGCCGAGGAGGAGGCCGACATGGAGCAGGCCCGGGTGCCCCTGGAGGAGCTCGTACGGGGCGTCCTCGACGGAGATCTGCACAACAACTGCCTGGTCGTGGGCGTCCTGTCGCTGACCGCGGTCCTCGCGGGCGACGGGGTGGACGCGCTGCGGCCCGCCGACGCGCCCTGGCCGGCCCGCCCCTTCGACGCCTGACGGCCCGTCCGGCCCCGGTCCGCCCTCGCAGAGGCCGGCCGGGGCGGGCCGAACGGGGCGGCGGGCCCGGTCCGATGAGGGGCCGATCGTACGAAAACCTGATCCGATCGGGGGACGTCTCCGCCGCGCTCGGCCGTGATCGCACGCACCACTGAACTACGCTCGAAAGGCCCCGCCCGGAGTTCCGGCGGGCAACCGCGTGCAGTGAAGTGGAGCGTGGCCCGTGACCGATCAGGCGGTGGACACCAACGGCCCGGCCGGAGCGGCGGGGACGGCGGGAACCAAGGAAGCGCCTGACGCCGCCCCAGCCCAATTCTTCGGCCGCGAACGCGAGTTGAAAGCCCTTCAGGAAGACATCGAGCAAGCGGGTCTGGACACTCTCGCGGGCCGCAAAGCCTCCCGTGCCCGGATCCTGCTGATCGCCGGGCGGCCCGGATCCGGACGCACCGCCCTCGCCTCCGAACTCGTCCGCCGGCTCGCCGAACCGGGCGACTACCCCGACGGCGTGTTCCGGGTCTCGCTCACCGAACCCGGGGGCGAGCGCGTCCCCCCGGAACGCACCGCACGCGGCCTCCTGGACCTCCTGTCCGTCACCGCCCCGCCCGGAGCCGACGAGGACGAACTCTCCGAGATGGTCCGCGAGGCGTTCGCCGTGCGCCGCGCCCTGATCGTGCTCGACGACGCGGTCGACGCCGAACAGGTCGACCCGCTGCTGCCGGACAACCCGGACTGCCTGGTCGTCGCCACCGCGACCGGCCCCCTCACCGGCATCCCCGGCGTCCGCCCGTGCACCATCGGCGGGCTCGACGCGGGCTCCGCCGTCCAGCTGCTCGCCCGCACCATCGGGCAGGTCCGCATCACCGTCGATCCGCGGACCGCGGAGACGCTCACGGAGGAGTGCGGGGGGCAGCCCGCCGCACTGGCACTGGTCGCGGGCTGGCTCGCCGCCCGTCCCGGCGCGTCGGTCGCGGACGTCGCCAAGCAGCTGCGCGACCAGCAGGACGACGCCGACCAGCCCGTCGGCGCCCGGCCGCTGGCCCGCGCCTTCCGCCTCGTCCACGACTCCCTGCCGCCGGCCGCCGCCGGGATACTGCGGCTGCTCGCCCTCGCCCCCGCCGGACTGGCCGACGCCCACACGGCCTCCGCGCTGGCCGGGTGCTCGGTGTCGGCCGCCCAGACCACCCTGGACGACTTCGTCCGGTTCGGGCTGCTCAGGTCGAACGGCGCGGAGCTGCCGCTGTACGAGGTGCCCGGCTGCCTCGTCCCGCTGGTGCGCGCCGTGCTCGAGGAGCGGGAGCGTCCCGCCGAGATCCAGCTGGCCAGGGCCAGGATGCTGGAGCGGACCGTGCGCCGGCTCCAGGCCTGCCGTGCGATCACCGACCCCGAGGACTCCCCGGCGCGCCGCAGGCTGGCGGGACTGCCGCGCTCCCTGCGCTTCCCCCATCCCGAGTCCGCCGCCGAGTGGCTGCGGAGCCGGGAGCCGGCGCTGCTGGCCGCCGCGCGTTCCGCGGTGCGCGAGGGGGACCTGGACACCCTCGCCCGCCGGCTGGTGGCCGCCCTCGTACGGGCTCTCGCCGTGCACCGGGGGACGGAGGAGGCCGCCCCCGTGCTGTACGGGCTGCACGGCCTGGTCCTCGAGGTGGCGGAGCGCCGCGACCTGCACCGCGAGAAGGCCGCCGCCCTGCTCAACCTCGCCGATCTGGACGCCGGGACCGGCCGTACGCGGGAGGCGCTGGCCCGCTACCGGGCCGCGCTGGACGCCGGACGCGCGGCGCACGACCTCTATGCGACCGGCCGCGCGATGGAATCCGCAGGCGGCGCCTACGCCGAGCTGGGGGATTTCAACCGGGCCTCCGACTGGTACGGCCGGGCCCTCGCGCAGCGCCTCGGCCAGGGGGAGCGGGCCGACGAGGCGCGGCTGTACGGACGGCTGGGAGCCGTCCACACGTACGCCGGACGCTACGGCGAGGCCCTGCGCGACTGGAGGGCGGCGGCTGCGGGCCACCGCAGGCTCGGGGATGTGCCGGCCCAGGCGCGCGCGCTCAGCGAGGCCGCGCGCGTGCAGGAGTACGCGGGGCGGCCGCAGGAGTCTCTGCACACCTGCAGGGAGGCGGTCGACCTGGCGCGCCGGGCCGGTGACGTGCGTCTCCAGGCCGCGCTGGAGCTCCGGCTGGCCGACACCCTGGACCGGCTCGGGGACCCGGCGGCGGCCCGGCTGCACCGTGCGACGGCCGACAGGTTGCTCAAGGAGTAGGGCCCGGCCTACGAAATCCGTAGTACTTCCGGCAAAACTTAATGCTTTGTAAGGCTGGACAGCGAGAAGCCCTTCATTAATGATGGCTCTGCCGCGTATCTCTGCGGTGTCTCCCCCTATGCTTGGTTCAGGCGGGTATCTCCCGCTATGTCCGAGCACATCTCCGAGCCAAGGACCGTGATCGACGTGAAGGTCGGCATCCCCCGCGAAGTCAAGAACAACGAGTTCCGGGTGGCGATCACCCCTGCCGGAGTGCATGAGCTCGTCCGTCACGGCCACCAGGTCCTCGTCGAGCAGCACGCCGGTGAGGGGTCCTCCATCCCGGACGCGGAGTACGTCGCCGCCGGTGCGCGGATCCTCCCGACCGCCGACGAGGTCTGGGCCGCCGCGGACCTGCTGCTCAAGGTCAAGGAGCCCGTCGCCGAGGAGTACCACCGGCTGCGCAAGGGGCAGACCCTCTTCACGTACCTGCACCTGGCCGCCTCCCGTGCCTGCACGGACGCGCTGCTCGAGTCGGGCACCACCGCCATCGCGTACGAGACGGTCGAGACCGCGACCCGCGCCCTGCCGTTGCTCGCCCCCATGTCCGAGGTGGCCGGCCGCCTCGCCCCGCAGGTCGGCGCCTACCACCTGATGCGCTCGGTCGGCGGACGCGGTGTGCTCCCCGGCGGTGTCCCCGGTACGGGGTCGGCCAGGGCCGTCGTCATCGGTGGCGGGGTCTCCGGCTGGAACGCCACGCAGATCGCCGTCGGGCTCGGCTTCCACGTGACCCTGCTCGACAAGGACATCAACAAGCTGCGCGAGGCGGACAAGGTCTTCGGCACGAAGGTGCGGACCGTCGTCTCCAACGCCCTCGAGCTGGAGAAGGCCGTCGTCGAGGCGGACCTCGTCGTGGGCGCCGTGCTCATCCCCGGTGCGAAGGCGCCGAAGCTGGTCACCAACGAGCTGGTCGCCAAGATGAAGCCCGGAAGTGTTCTTGTCGACATCGCGATCGACCAGGGCGGCTGCTTCGAGGACTCGTACCCGACCACGCACGCCGAGCCGACCTTCATGGTCCACAACTCGGTCTTCTACTGTGTCGCGAACATGCCGGGCGCCGTGCCGAACACCTCCACGTACGCCCTCACCAACGCCACGCTGCCCTACATCCTGGAGCTCGCGAACTGCGGCTGGGCCGACGCCCTGCGCCGTGACGCCGCTCTCGCCAAGGGTCTCAACACCCATGACGGCCAGGTGGTTTACCGCGGGGTGGCCGAGGCGCACGGTCTCGACCACGTCGAGCTGAGCACCCTTCTCGGCTGAGCGGGTCAACCCTCCCCGTCAACCTCGCGCGTCCGGCCGGACCTTGCCCAGCAAGGTCCGGCCGGACGTATGAGAGGGCTCGGGCCAACTCGCCGGAGACGTAACCCTCCACCCGTTTTGCACCCCCGCGAAAGGTGCGCCCCGGGCGCTCCGCGCTCTTGACAGAGGGGTGTTCGATTGCCGACACATCGGGCCGGGTCCGGCGGATTGTGTTGCTGCGAACCGGTGACACGCCATAGAGTCGCCAATCGTCGGCATGGTGCCACGCTGACCTATCGATAAGTTTCCTGGTCACATCCAAGGAGGTAAGACGACTTGTGAATGAGTCGACAATTACTCCTGGGGGTGGTCAGCCAGGGATGCCCGCACGGGGTCTGAGCCCGATCGGGCTCGAAGCTGTCGGCTCCGTCGCTGTCCGCACCTTCGCCACCCACCAGCACATGACGACAGCCCCCCAGATGATGGACGGCCTACACGTGAACGCCATGGCCGGCAACGAAAGTGGCCGGGAGACCGCCCACTTCGCCGACTTCGCCGAGGTGCCCGAGGGGCACTTCTACGACCCCGATGCCGAATACGAGCCCGATCCGGAGTACGCGGCCACGCTCGCGCCCGACGCGGCCCGCCAGCGACGCGAGCGGATCGGCCCGACCGGCCGGCCGCTGCCGTACTTCCCGATCCCCGGTCCGCTGACCGACCACGGTCCCGCGAAGATCATCGCGATGTGCAACCAGAAGGGCGGCGTCGGCAAGACCACGTCGACCATCAACCTGGGTGCCGCGCTCGCCGAGTACGGCCGGCGCGTCCTGCTCGTCGACTTCGACCCGCAGGGAGCCCTGTCGGTCGGCCTCGGGGTCAACCCGATGGAGCTCGACCTCACCGTCTACAACCTGCTCATGGAGCGGGGCATGGCGGCCGACGAGGTCCTGCTGAAGACGGCCGTGCCCAACATGGACCTGCTCCCGAGCAACATCGACCTCTCGGCCGCCGAGGTGCAGCTGGTGAGCGAGGTGGCCCGGGAGTCGACGCTGCAGCGCGCCCTCAAGCCGCTGATGGCCGACTACGACTACATCGTGATCGACTGTCAGCCCTCGCTCGGTCTGCTCACCGTGAACGCCCTGACGGCGGCTCACAAGGTGATAGTCCCGCTCGAGTGCGAGTTCTTCGCGCTGCGCGGTGTCGCGCTGCTCACCGAGACCATCGAGAAGGTCCAGGAGAGGCTCAACCCCGAGCTGGAGCTGGACGGCATCCTCGCCACCATGTACGACTCCCGCACGGTGCACAGCCGTGAGGTGCTCGCACGGGTCGTCGAGGCCTTCGACGACCACGTCTACCACACCGTCATCGGACGCACCGTGCGCTTCCCGGAGACCACGGTCGCCGGTGAACCCATCACCACGTACGCGTCGAACTCCGTCGGTGCCGCCGCCTACCGCCAGCTCGCCAGGGAGGTGCTCGCCCGGTGTCACGCCGAGTGAGTCTGCCGGGGGCCGACGAGTTGTTCCGTACCACCGGGGGCATGGGCCTGCAGGCCTCGTCCCCCGCCGAGCGGCGACGCAAGGCGAACGGCGAGGCGCGGGTCCCCGCACCGGCCGGAGGAGGCGATCAGGCGGCGGCGGAGGCCGGTCAGGGCGGCGCACCGGCGAACGGTGGGACGTCCGCCGGGGCGTCCCGGGAGGAGCACTCCGCGGCGGACGCCGACGGCGGCGGCTCCCGCAGCCGTGGTGACGGGGACGACCGGGGAGCGTCCGCGACGCCCCGGGCCCGTACGGCGCCGCAGGAGGCGGCTCCCACCGTCCAGCCGCAGCGCGGACGCGGCGGAGGGGGCGGACGGGGCGCGAACCGCCGGCCCAGCGGCCGGGAGCGCCACGACGAGAAGATCACCGTCTACGTGTCCGCCGAGGAGCTGATGGACCTCGAGCACGCACGCCTCGTCCTGCGCGGTGAGCACGGACTCGCCGTCGACCGCGGGCGCATCGTCCGCGAGGCGGTCGCCGTGGTCCTGGCCGACCTGGAGTCGCGCGGCGACGCGAGCATCCTCGTACGGAGGCTGCGGGGCCGCTGACCGGCACCGCGCCGGTAGCCTGCCGGGGGAGGGCCGCCGTACGGGCGGTCCCGCCCCGGGGCCACGGCCCGCCTCCCGCCGCACCCCTGGACCCCAGCACATGCCGACTGCCGACGACACGCCCCGCCCGACCCGCCGCGCCCTCGGCCGCGGCCCGGGGATACGGGCCGCGGGCGTACCGGCGGCTCCTGAGGCTCCCGCGGCCTTCCACGAGGCTCCTTCGGCCCCGTCAGGCGCCGAGGCGGCCACAGAGGCCCCTGAGGCCGTTCCGGGTGCCACCGGCGGCCCCGTCGAGAGCCCTCCGGACGCCCTGCCGCCCCCTGAGCCGGTGGAACCCCGTGAGGCCGGAGACGACCGGCGGTTCACCGTGCGGCTCGTCAACTTCGAGGGTCCCTTCGACCTGCTCCTCCAGCTGATCTCCAAGCACAAGCTCGATGTGACCGAGGTCGCGCTGTCGAAGGTCACCGACGAGTTCATGGCCCACATCCGCGCCATGGGACCGGACTGGGACCTCGACCAGACCACCGAGTTCCTCGTCGTCGCCGCGACCCTGCTCGACCTGAAGGCCGCCCGGCTCCTCCCCACGGCCGAGGTGGAGGACGAGGCGGACCTCGCACTCCTGGAGGCGCGGGACCTGCTCTTCGCGCGGCTGCTGCAGTACCGCGCGTACAAGAGGATCGCGGAGATCTTCAGCGACCGGCTGGAGTCGGAGTCCCGCCGCTACCCCCGTACGGTCGGGCTCGAACCCCAGCACGCCGAGCTGCTGCCCGAGGTCGTGATCAGCATCGGCCCGGAAGGCTTCGCCCGGCTCGCCGTGAAGGCGATGCAGCCGAAGCCGAAGCCGCAGGTCTACGTCGACCACATCCACGCACCGCTGGTGAGCGTGCGCGAGCAGGCGGAGATCGTGGTGGTGCGGCTGCGCGCGGAGGGCGAGATCAGCTTCCGGGTGCTCACCGAGGACGCGGCGGACACCCTCACGGTCGTCGCCCGCTTCCTGGCGCTCCTGGAGCTCTACCGGGAGAAGGCGGTCGCGCTCGACCAGGAGGAGGCGCTCGGCGAGCTCCTGGTCCGCTGGGCCGGGGGCGAGGGGGCTGAACCGCTGGTCACGGACGAGTTCGACCAGGAGACGCGCGAGCCGCAGGAGGACGTACAGGCATGAGCACGGATGACGACGGACGCGACGCCGCGGTCGCGGAGCTCGACCTCAAGCCCGCCCTGGAGGCGGTCCTCATGGTCGTCGACGAGCCCGCCACCGAGGAACACCTCGCCAAGGTCCTCCAGCGGCCCCGCAGGGCCGTCGCGGACGCCCTGCGGGAGCTGGCCGACGAGTACACCGTCCAGCGCCGCGGATTCGACCTCAGGCTCGTCGCCGGGGGCTGGCGCTTCTACACCCGCCCGGAGTACGCGGAGGCGGTCGAGGGCTTCGTCCTGGACGGCCAGCACGCCCGGCTCACCCAGGCGGCGCTGGAGACGCTCGCGGTGGTCGCGTACCGTCAGCCGGTCAGCCGGTCGAGGGTCTCGGCGGTGCGCGGGGTGAACTGCGACGGCGTCATGCGGACCCTGCTCCAGAGGGGTCTCGTCGGGGAGGCGGGCGCGGAACCCGAAACAGGTGCGATCCTGTACAGGACGACGAACTACTTTCTGGAGCGCATGGGCCTGCGAGGCCTGGACGAGCTCCCGGAGCTCGCGCCCTTCCTCCCGGAGGCGGACGCGATCGAGGCTGAGACGCTAGAGGGTGTGCCGTCGTTCGATCCGGACGCACCGGACACCCCGGATACTCACGCAGACGACAAGACGGATTTTTGATGCGAAGCAGTGGCAGGAACAGCGGAAGCGGCAGCGGCGGCAACAGTGGCGGCCGGAGCGGTGGCGGCGGCCGGAGTGCCAGGAACAACACCGGCACCGGCAGGAACAGCAACCCGAGCCCCCGGGTCTCCGGCTCCGGGCGCGACGACCAGCAGGAGCAGCGCCCCCGCCGCCCCCGCCCCGAGGAGCGCCGCTACGACGTCGGCGCCGACAAGCCGGGCGGCGACGGCGGTCCCCGCAAGGGCCGCGGCGCCGCGGCCCGCGGTGGTGCCAAGGGCGGCCCCAAGCCCGCACAGAACGTGAGCAAGGGTGGACGGCGCGTGGGCGCCCCGTCCCGTCCCCGCGAGCTCGACGCCAAGATCGAGCAGCGCAACCGCGACCGTTACGCGGACAAGCCCGAGATCAAGACGCCCAAGACGCACCCGGGCGCCGAGCAGGAGGGCGAGCGTCTGCAGAAGATCCTCGCCAGGGCCGGCATGGGCTCGCGCCGGGCGTGCGAGGAGCTGATCGAGCAGGCCAGGGTCGAGGTCAACGGCGAGATCGTCCTGGAGCAGGGCATGCGGGTCGACCCGCAGAAGGACGAGATCAAGGTCGACGGCCTGACCGTCGCGACCCAGTCGCACCTGTTCTTCGCGCTGAACAAACCGGCCGGTGTCGTCTCCACCATGGGGGACCCGGACGGCCGCCAGAACCTCGGTGACTACGTCACCAACCGTGAGACGCGGCTGTTCCACGTCGGGCGGCTCGACACCGAGACCGAGGGCATCATCCTGCTCACCAACCACGGCGAGCTGGCGCACCGTCTCACGCACCCCAAGTACGGCGTGAAGAAGACCTACCTGGCCGCCGTCCAGGGCCCGCTGCCGCGCGACCTCGGCAAGCGGCTCAAGGACGGCATCCAGCTGGAGGACGGCTACGCCCGCGCCGACCACTTCCGGGTCGTCGAGAACACCGGCAAGAACTACCTGGTCGAGGTCACCCTCCACGAGGGCCGCAAGCACATCGTCCGCCGGATGCTGGCCGAGGCGGGCTTCCCCGTCGACCGCCTGGTGCGGACGTCCTTCGGGCCGATCCCGCTGGGCGACCAGAAGTCGGGCTGGCTGCGCCGCCTGACCAACACCGAGGTGGGCATGCTGATGCGCGAGGTCGGTCTGTAGACCACCGCCGGTCTTCGGACCACCGCCCCTCCCGAACGGCCCGCGGCCGGTTCCTCGTTCGTCTTTTCGAACAGGAACCGGCCGCGGGCCTTTTGCTGCCGCCGCTTCTTCTTTATAGTCAGAGTGACCATTAAGAAGGAGGCGGCGTGACGCTCGCGGACATACTCGATCCCCTGCAACAGCCCCTGGTGACGGTCCTGGACACCCCGGTCAGCTGGACCGAGGTGCTGGGTTTCGGCAGCGGCGCGCTGTGCGTCTGGCTCGTGGCCCGCCAGCACCTCGCCAACTGGCCCATCGGCATCGCCAACAACCTGTTCTTCGTCCTGCTGTTCGCCCAGTCCGGTCTGTACGCCGACGCCGGCCTGCAGATCGTCTTCATCTCCCTCGCCGCGTACGGCTGGTGGACCTGGACCCACGGGGGTGGACCAGGTGCGACGGGCCTGCCGGTGCGGAGCACCACCCGCGCCGAGTGGACCTGGCTGCTCGCGGCGGGGGCGGTGGGCACCGCCGGCCTCACCCTGCTGCTGTCCCGGGCCACGGACTCGACCGTGCCGTTCTGGGACGCCCTCACCACCTCGCTGTCCCTCATGGCGACCTACGGGCAGTGCCGCAAGCGCGTCGAGTCCTGGTGGCTGTGGATCGCCGCCGACGTGGTGTACATCCCGCTCTACGCGTACAAGGAGCTCTACCTGACGTCCCTGCTCTACGCCGGTTTCCTCATGCTCTGCCTCCTCGGGCTGCGCAACTGGAACCGTGACCTCGCCGGGGCGGACCGGCGGAGGGGCGCGGTGGTGCCGGTATGAAACGCCACGGGCACGGCCTCGTCCTCGGCAAGTTCTATCCGCCGCACGCCGGCCACCACCACCTCGTCCGCACCGCGCGGGACCGCTGCGAGCGGCTCACCGTCCTGGTCTGCGCCGCCTCCGTGGAGTCCGTACCGCTCGCCGACCGGGTCGCCTGGATGCGGGAGGCCCACCCCGACGTACGGGTGGTGGGCACCGTCGACGACCACCACATGGACGTCACGGACGAGGCCGTCTGGGACGCGCACATGGAGGTCTTCACCGCCGCCGTCCCCGAACGGGTCGACGCCGTCTTCACCTCGGAGGCGTACGGCGAGGAGCTGGCCCGCCGCTTCGGAGCCGAATCCGTCCTCGTCGACCCCGGCCGCACCCTGTTCCCCGTCTCGGGTACCGCCGTCCGCGCCGATCCCGCCCGCTTCTGGGACTACCTGGAGCCGCCCGTCCGGGCCGCGCTCGCCCGCCGCGTCGTCGTCCTCGGCGCGGAGTCCACCGGCACCACGACCCTGGCCCGCGCCCTGGCCGACCACTACCGCGGGCGCGGCGGCGTATGGGCGCGGACCCGCTACGTCGCCGAGTACGGGCGGGAGTTCAGCGAGGCGAAGCTCGCCGCCCTGCGCGACCGGTGGCCGGGCGCCCAGTGGGAGGACGTCACCTTCACCACCGACGACTTCCCCCTCATCGCCGAGACCCAGAACGCCAGGGAGGACGCCGCCGCACGGGTGGGGTCCCCGGTGCTCTTCTGCGACACCGACTCCTTCGCCACCACGGTCTGGCACGAGCGCTACATCGGCGGGAGGAACCCGCTCGTCGAGAAGACCGCCGACCGGGTCACCCACCACCTGTGGCTGCTCACCGACCACGAGGAAGTCCCCTTCGAGGACGACGGACTGCGCGACGGCGAGGAGCTGCGGCCCTGGATGACGGACCGCTTCCGCGCCGAACTCATCCGCACCGGACGCACGTTCGTCGAGATCACCGGGGACCGCCGTGAGCGCCTCGACACGGCGGTCGCGGCCGTCGACCGGCTCCTCGCCGACGGCTGGCACTTCACCGCACCCCTGCCGGAGATCCGATGAGCACCGCCCCCGAGGGGTACGACCCCCACGCCTTCGCCCCCTTCGCCGTCACCGTCGACCTCGCGGTCTTCACCGTCCGCGAGGCACGGCTCCATGTGCTGCTCGTGGAGCGCGGCCAGGCCCCCTACAAGGGGCGCTGGGCGCTGCCCGGCGGATTCGTCCTGCCCCGGGAGTCCGCCGAGGAGGCGGCCCGCCGCGAGCTCGCCGAGGAGACCGGTCTCACCCAGAAGTCCGTGTGCGGCTTCCACCTCGAACAGCTGCGCACCTACACCGACCCGGACCGCGACCCCAGGATGCGGGTCGTCTCCGTCGCGTACGCGGCGCTCGTGCCCGACCTCCCGGAGCCCCGGGGCGGCGGGGACGCGGCCCACGCCCAGTGGTGGGACGCGGGCGGCACCGGGCCGCTCGCCTTCGACCACGACCGCATCCTGGCGGACGCCCACGACCGGATCGGGGCCAGGCTCGAGTACTCCTGCCTGGCCACCACCTTCTGCCCCGCCGAGTTCACCCTCGGCGAGCTCCAGCAGGTCTACGAGACCGTCTGGGGCGTCGAGCTCGACCGGCCCAACTTCAGGCGCAAGGTCCTCACCACGCCCGGCTTCGTCCAGGCCGTGGACGGACCGCCGCGCCGCACCGGCGGACGGGGAAAGCCCGCCGCCCTCTACCGGGCGGGTGCCGCTACCGCCCTGCACCCACCCTTGCTGCGCCCGGAAGGACGCCCTGAAGGACGGACATCATGATCCCGACACGGATTCTCACCAAGCAGGCGGCCACGGGCGCGCTGACCGGGCTCGCGCTCGGCGACGCGCTGGGCTTCCCCACCGAGTTCAACAACGTCCCCGCGATCCTCGCCAAGTGCGGGCCCTGGCGCCAGATGCGGCTGCCGAAGCCCGCGTTCGTCACCGACGACACCCAGATGACGCTCGCGCTCGGCCGAGGCATCCGCACCGCCATGGACCGGGGCCTGCTCACCCCGGAGCGTCTGGCGGGGCCGGTCCGCGAGGAGTTCGTCCGCTGGTCCCGCTCCCCGGACAACAACCGTGCGCCCGGCCGCACCTGCATGACCGCCTGCCGCCTGCTGGAGGACGGGAGGCCCTGGCAGGAGGCCAGCCAGACCGGCTCCAAGGGCTGCGGCGCCACCATGCGGGTCGCACCCGTCGGCCTCGTACCGGGGCTCAGCGAGGAGCAGCGGGCCGGAGCCGCCCAGCTCCAGGCCGCACTGACCCACGGTCACCCCACCGCGCTGGCCGCCTCCGACCTGATGGCCCGCGCGGTTTTCCTGCTGGCGCAGGGGGCCGAACCGATGGGCCTGGTCGGCCAGTTGCGCAGCTACGCCTACGAGAACGGCAGCCGGTACCCGATGCGCTGGCTCGGCGACCTCTGGCGCCACGCGGGCGACGCCTCGCCCGAGGCGTACATCCGGCGTGGCTGGGACGAGTGCCTCACCGCCCTCGCCCGGGTCCAGGACGCCCTGCGGAACCCGTCCCCCGAGACCGACCCCTGCGAGGCCACCGGCGACGGCTGGGTCGCCGAGGAGGCCCTCGCGACGGCCCTGCACTGCTTCCTCCTCTTCCCCGAGGAGCCGGTCACCGCGCTGCGCCGGGCCGCCTGCACCCGCGGCGACTCCGACTCCCTGGGCTGCCTGACGGGCGCGCTCGCCGGCGCGCACCTGGGGGCGGGAGCCTGGCCCAAGGAGTGGTCGGAGCGCATCGAGTACCGCAGCGACCTGCTGTCGCTGGCAGCGCTCTGGGACGCTTGACCCATGCACAGCGACACGACGCTCCTGCGACGGGCCGGGCTGCCGGTCACCGATCTGGCCCCGGTACTCGCCGACGAGCCCTGCCCGCTCCTGTTCGCCACGGTCTCGGGCGCCCACCTGTACGGCTTCCCCTCACGGGACTCGGACGTGGACCTGCGGGGGGTCCACGTCCTGCCCGCGGAGGATCTCGTCGGCCTCCGGGAGCCGGAGGAGACGCGCTCGCGGATGTGGGACCACGACGGGACCGAGATGGACCTCGTCACCCACGACCTCCGTAAGTTCGTCCGGCTCATGCTGAAGCCCAACGGCTACGTACTGGAGCAGCTGCTCTCACCGCTGGTGGTGCACACCACGCCCCTCCACGCGGAACTCGCCTCCCTGGCCCCGCTGGTGGTGACCCGCAACCACGCCCACCACTACCGGGGGTTCGCCGGCACGCAGTGGCGTCTGTTCGAGAGGTCCGGCGAGCTGAAGCCGCTCCTCTACACGTTCCGCGCGCTGCTCACCGGCATCCACCTGATGCGGACCGGCAGGCTGGTGGCCCACCTGCCGACCCTGCTGGACGAGGTGACCGGGCCGCCCTACCTGCCCGCGCTGATCGAGGCGAAGGCCGGCGCCGAGCACGGGCCCGCGTCGACGGTGGACCGGCCGTCGGCCGCGCGCGACGTCGAGGCGCTCCACGCCGTCCTCGACGACGCGCAGGCCCGGTCGGGGCTCGCGGAGTCACCCTCGGGCTTCGACGCGCTGCACGAGCTGGTCGTACGCGTGCGGCTGGGTGAGGAGTCCGTCCTGATTCCCTGAGGGCCGGACGGTTCCGGCATCCTGCGGCCGCTCTCTCAGGAGTCCTCGCGCAGATGGGAGCGGCGGCCGTCCCGGTCGAAGATGCCGAGGACGTCGGCCGGGCCGCCGACGGCGCCCAGCGCGTGCGGGAGCATCGTGCTGAACTCGGCGGCCTGCCCCTCCACCAGGCGCAGCCTCCGGTCGCCCAGGACCAGCATGACCGTGCCGGACAGCACCGTGAACCACTCGCGGCCGGGGTGCGCCTTCAGCGCCGCAGGGCCCTCGGGCGGGGGATCGGTCAGCCGCATCCGGGCGACGGTGACGCCCGGATCACCGCGCATCGGCCACTGGGTCAGCCCCCGCGCCGGATTGTGCGAGGGGTTGATGACGACGTCGTCCGCGGCCGTCTCGACGAGCTGGTCGAGCGAGGTGCCCAGCGCCCGGGCGAGCGCGGTGAGCTGGTCGAGCGCGATCCTGCGGTGCCCCGTCTCGATCCGGCTGAGCGTGGAGGGGCTGAGGTGGCAGCGGGCGGCGAGGTCGTCGAGCGACCAGCCGTGCGCCGCCCGCAGAGCCCGGACCCGTTTGCGTACGAGGCCGTCGAGATCACTGCCTTCTTGCGTCATGGGCAAGAGCGTATGCGCTGCGCGCAAATCCTCGTAGGCTCGGTCCCATGACACGTTCGACATCCCACGCCCCGGAGCCGCACGGCCCCGCCCACCACCACGGCCACGGCGACCACCCCGGCCACGGAGGCGGTCACGGGCACGGCCACGCGCACACCGCTCAGGACGACGCCCTCCTCGTCGCCGTGCTCGACCTCGACGCCGAGATCTTCGCCCCGTACCTCACCGCGGTGACCAGCGGGATCGCCGAGCTCGCCCGCGACCGGGTCTCGCACGTCGTCGACCTCGGGGCGGGCACCGGGACCGGCACGTTCGCCCTGCTGGAACGTTTCCCCGACGCGCGGGTGACCGCCGTCGACAGCTCTCCCGCGATGCTCGCCCTGCTCACCGAGAGGGCCCGGGCGAAGGGCCTGGGCGACCGGGTGCGCACCCTGGAGACGGACGCGGGCACCGGGCTCGCCGGCATCACGGACGCCGACCTCGTCTGGGCCTCGGCCTCCCTGCACCACGTCGACGACCCGGCCGCCGCCCTCGCCGGGGTCCGCGCCGCACTGCGTCCCGGCGGAATCGTCGCCGTCGCGGAGATGGACGGGATGCCGCGCTTCCTCCCGGAGGACGCCGTCGTGGGCCGCCCCGGCCTGGAGGCGCGCTGCCGCGAGGCCCTCGGCGCGGTCGACGCCGAGCAGGTGCCGCACATGGGCGCCGACTGGGGCACCCTGCTGGCCGAGGCGGGACTCACCGTCGAGCAGGAGCACACGGAGCCGCTGGAGCTGCGGGCCCCGCTGCCGGCCCAAGCCGGCACGTACGCCCACCTCGTGCTCGGCCGCATCCGCGGCGCCCTCGAAGGCCGGGCCGACCCCGCGGACCTCGACGCCCTCTCCACCCTGCTCGACGGCGGCCCGGGCGACGTGCGCCACCGCGAGGACCTGGTCGTACGGTCCACCCGTCAGCTCTGGGTGGCCCGCCGCCCCGCGGACGCCCCCTGAGTCACCCGCCCGCCGACGCCCGCCGGGCCCGGACCAGGAACGCCTCCACCCGCTCCCGGTCCGGCTCCGGCGGGAGCGGGGAACGGGAGGCCGCCTCGTCGTTCTCGTCGGCCAGGCGCGCCATCCGGCGCGCCACCTCGGCCCACGGGACCTCGCCCCGCTTCACCGCCAGCAGGTCCTCGCGCGCGTCCCCCACCCCGATCCGCAGCTCACCCGTCCGCAGCAGCTCCCGGCTCGACGCCAGCAGCCGCAACAGATGCATGGCGTGCTTCCAGCGTGGAGCGCCGTGCACGCGGACATCGGCCTCCAGCTTCCGGCGCTGGCCCAGCGCGTAGCGCGCGAACGTCCCGTGGGCCTGCCGGGACAGGAAGGCGTCGCGGAGCCCGAGGAGCTCCTCGCCCGTGGCGTCGATCCGCTCCACGAGCGGGGAGTGCAGGCACTCCAGCACATTGGGGTTGGCCCGCAGCGCCAGCTCGCAGAAGCGCTCCAGCTCCCAGGAGAACTGCTCGTCGGCCGGCCCCTCGACATGGGAGGGCGGCTTCGTGAAGCCCCAGAACAGCGGGGTCGGCGCGAGGAACACCCCGCGCCGGTCGGTGTCGCTGTCCTCGGTGGCCAGTCCGAACGCGCGGGAGCCCATCACACACGCGTAGACGGTGTGCTCCCGCACGAGCCGCGCGCCATCAGGGGTGATCATGCGCGCGAGGCTACGCGCCCTGCCCCAGCCGGATGCTGTCGCCCTCGACGGTGATCCGTTCGGCCGGCAGGGCGCGCGTGGCCGGGCCCTGCTCGACGGCCCCGTCCTCGATGCTGAACCGGCTGCCGTGGCAGGCGCAGTCGATGGTGCCGTCGGTGACCGAGGAGACGATGCAGCCCGCATGGGTGCACACCGCGGAGAAGGCCTTGAACTCCCCGGCGACCGGCTGGGTCACCACGACCTTGCGGTCCTTGAAGATCTTCCCGCCCCCCGCCGGGATCTGGGAGGCCGTCGTCAGCTCCGCGTCCCCGGAGGCGGACGGGGGACTGGCGTCCCCGGAGGCGGCAGAGGAGCTCTCCTCGCCGCCGCCCCCGTCGCCGGACGAGCCGCAGCCGGTCACCAGCGCCGCCGCTCCCGCGGTCAGGACCGTCCTTCGCCGTGCGTTCATGCTTCTCCTCGCGGGGTGGTCGTGCAGGGACCGATGACAGGCATCGTCACCCCGCCCGGCGTCCGGGCCCGGCAACCCGGCGGTGGATGCGCCCGACCGGGTGGGCCGCGGAGCGGCGTCCCGTCGCGCGGCCCACCCGGGTCGGGCGTCCCGGCCCGCGTCTCACGGACAGGGCACCGGTGACCGGCCCACCCGTCACCCCTCTAGGCTGAAAGGGCACACAGAACGAGGCGACGAGAGGTACGACGTGGCGGTACGAGCAGTCCGTGGAGCCGTCCAGCTGGAGCGGGACGAAGCCGCTCACATGGACGAGCGGGTGAGCGAGCTCCTCACCGCTGTGCTGGAGCGCAACCAGCTCGTCGCCGACGACCTGATCAGCGTCTGGTTCACCGCCACCCCCGACCTGCACAGCGATTTCCCGGCAGCCGCCGCCCGCGGGCTCGGCATCGTCGACGTACCGCTGATCTGCGCCCAGGAACTGGACATCGACGGGGCCATGCCCCGTGTCGTCCGCATACTCGCCCACGTGGAGACGTATCTCTCCAAGGCCGAGATCGGCCACGTCTATCTCGGCGCCACCGGCGCCCTCCGCAAGGACATCGCCCAGTGAGAACAGCCCTCGTCATCGGAACGGGCCTGGTCGGCACCTCGGCGGCCCTCGCCCTCGCGGGGCGCGGCATCCAGGTGTACCTGGCCGACCGTGACGCGTCCTCGGCGCAGACCGCCGCCGCGCTCGGCGCCGGTACGACGGACGAGGCGCCCGACGGCCCCGTCGACCTGGCGATCGTCGCCGTACCGCCCGCCCACACCGCCTCCGTGCTCGCCACGGCCATGCGGGACGGGATCGCCCGCGCCTACCTCGACGTCGCCAGCGTCAAGGGCGGCCCGCGCCGCGAGCTGGAGGCACTCGGCGTCGACCTCACGCCGTACATCGGCACCCACCCCATGGCCGGCAAGGAGCGCTCCGGGCCCCTCGCGGCCACCGCCGACCTCTTCGAGGGCCGCCCCTGGGTCCTCACCCCGACCCGGGAGACCGACACCGAGGTCCTCAACCTCGCCCTGGAACTGGTCGCGCTCTGCCGGGCCGTCCCGGTGGTCATGGACGCCGACGCCCACGACCGTGCCGTGGCCCTGGTCTCGCACACCCCGCAGCTGATCTCCTCGATGGTCGCCGCCCGGCTGGAGGAGGCCGACGAGACCGCCGTACGCCTGTGCGGCCAGGGGATCAGGGACGTCACGCGCATCGCGGCCTCCGACCCCCGGATGTGGGTGGAGATCCTCTCCGCCAACCCCGGCCCGGTGGCCGACGTGCTGGCGGGCGTCGCCACCGACCTGGACGAGACGGTCCGGGCGCTGCGCGGCCTCCAGTCCGCCGACGAGGACGAGCGCCGCACGGGCACCGAGGGCATCGAGGACGTCCTGCGCCGGGGCAACGCGGGCCGCGTCAGGGTCCCCGGCAAGCACGGGGCCGCCCCGGCGTCGTACGAGGTCGTCGCCGTGCTCATCAGCGACCGGCCGGGCGAACTGGCCGCGATCTTCGCCGACGCGGGGAAGGCCGGCGTCAACATCGAGGACGTCCGCATCGAGCACGCCACCGGTCAGCAGGCCGGACTCGTCCAGCTGATGGTCGAGCCGAGCGCCGCACCCGCGCTGAGCACCGCCCTCAGCGAGCGCGGCTGGTCGATCCGGCACTGAGGACCGTCCCGGAGACAGGGGTACAAACGCGCTTCCGGCACTCGGTAACCTTGAGGGAGGCCGCCCCCAGTCTGCCCTGCCATGCTCCACCCACCCCCGCGTACCAGGAAGGTGTCCACCACCGTGGAAACCGTAAGCGCCGCCGCCCGGACCGCCCCGGCCGCAGTGATCGTCGCCATCGACGGCCCCTCCGGCACCGGCAAGTCGAGCACCTCCAAGGCCGTCGCCGCCCAGCTCGGCCTGAGCTACCTGGACACGGGCGCCCAGTACCGGGCGATCACGTGGTGGATGCTGAACAACGGCATCGACGTGACGGACGCGGCCGAGATCGCCACGGCCGCCGCCAAGCCGGTCATCGTCTCCGGGACGGACCCGTCCGCTCCGACGATCACCGTCGACGGCGAGGACGCCTCGGGCCCGATCCGCACCCAGGAGGTCACCTCCAAGGTCAGCGCGGTCAGCGCCGTGCCCGAGGTGCGCACCCTGATCACCGAGCTGCAGCGCACCATCGCCGCCGAGGCCGAGCGGGGCATCGTCGTCGAGGGCCGTGACATCGGCACGACCGTGCTGCCCGACGCCGACATCAAGATCTTCCTGACCGCGTCCCCCGAGGCGCGCGCCGCCCGCCGCAGCGGTGAGCTCAAGGGTTCCGACCTGGCGGCCACCCAGGAGGCGCTGGTCAAGCGGGACGCCGCCGACTCCGGCCGCAAGACCTCGCCGCTGGCCAAGGCCGGCGACGCCGTCGAGGTGGACACCACCGACCTGACCCTCACGCAGGTCATCGAGTGCGTCGTCACCCTCGTCGGGGAGAAGCAGGCCGCGAAGTGACCGAAGCCACTGCCGCGCCGACGTTGCGCGGTGCGGCCGTCGGGCGCGGGATCGGCATCGGGCTCATGTACGGGCTCTTCAGGCCCCGCGTGCTCGGCGCGTGGCGGGTCCCCACCACGGGACCCGTCATACTCGCGGTGAACCACGCGCACAATCTCGACGGACCGATGCTGATGGGCACCGCGCCCCGGCCCGTCCACTTCCTGATCAAGAAGGAGGCGTTCGTCGGCCCCCTCGACCCGTTCCTGCGCGGAATCGGTCAGCTGAAGGTGGACCGCACGACCGTCGACCGCACCGCCATCACGCAGGCACTCGGCGTGCTGGACGACGGCGGCGTCCTCGGGATCTTCCCCGAGGGCACCAGGGGCGAAGGCGACTTCGCCTCCCTGCGTGCGGGGCTCGCGTACTTCGCGGTGCGCGGCGGGGCGCCCATCGTCCCCGTCGCGGTCCTGGGAAGCACGGAGCGCCGTGGACGGTTGGTACGGGCGCTGCCTCCGCTGCGCAGCCGGGTCGACGTCGTCTTCGGTGACGCCTTCCAGGCCGGTGACGGCAGCGGGCGGCGCACCAGGAAGGCGCTGGACGAGGCGACACTGCGGATCCAGGCCGAGCTGACCGCACACCTGGAAAACGCCAGGCGCCTCACCGGGCGCCCTGTTAAGACTTGAGTAGTGGGCCGCGCGATCGTGGCCCATCGATGATGATGCAAAGAGGAACGGACTTCATGAACGACCAGATTCACTCCGGCGGCTCGGACCACGAGCACGGAGCACTTGGCGATGCCGAGTACGCGGAGTTCATGGAGCTCGCCGCGCAGGAGGGGTTCGACCCCGAGGACGTCGAGGGCGCGATCGGTGAGGCCGGTCACGGGCCGCTTCCCGCGCTCGCCGTCGTCGGCCGCCCGAACGTCGGCAAGTCGACCCTGGTGAACCGGATCATCGGCCGCCGCGAGGCCGTCGTCCAGGACAAGCCCGGTGTCACCCGTGACCGCGTCAGCTACGAGGCCGAGTGGGCCGGCCGCCGCTTCAAGGTCGTCGACACCGGTGGCTGGGAGCAGGACGTACTGGGCCTCGACGCCTCCGTCGCCGCCCAGGCCGAGTACGCCATCGAGACGGCCGACGCGGTCGTCTTCGTGGTCGACGCCACCGTCGGCGCCACCGACACCGACGAGGCCGTCGTGAAGCTGCTGCGCCGCGCCGGCAAGCCCGTGGTCCTCTGCGCCAACAAGGTCGACGGACAGAGCGGCGAGGCCGACGCCACCGCGCTCTGGTCGCTGGGCCTCGGCGAGCCGCACCCGGTCTCCTCCCTACACGGCCGAGGCACCGGCGACATGCTGGACGCCGTCCTGGAGGCCCTGCCCGAGGCCCCGGCCCAGTCCTTCGGCGCCGCGCTCGGCGGCCCGCGCCGCATCGCGCTCATCGGCCGTCCCAACGTCGGCAAGTCCTCGCTCCTCAACAAGGTGGCCAACGAGGACCGCGTCGTCGTCAACTCGCTCGCCGGCACCACGCGCGACCCGGTCGACGAGCTGATCGAGCTCGGCGGCATCACCTGGAAGTTCATCGACACGGCCGGCATCCGCCGCAAGGTCCACCTCCAGGAGGGCGCGGACTACTACGCCTCGCTGCGCACCGCGGCCGCCGTGGAGAAGGCCGAGGTCGCCGTCATCCTGATCGACTCGAGCGAGTCCATCAGCGTCCAGGACCAGCGGATCGTCACCATGGCGGTGGAGGCCGGCCGCGCGATCGTGCTCGCCTTCAACAAGTGGGACACCCTCGACGAGGAGCGCCGCTACTACCTGGAGCGCGAGATCGAGACGGAGCTCGCGCAGGTCGCCTGGGCGCCCCGCGTCAACGTCTCGGCCGTCACGGGCCGCCACATGGAGAAGCTGGTCCCGGCGATCGAGACCGCGATCGAGGGCTGGGAGACCCGTGTCCCCACCGGCAGGCTGAACGCCTTCCTCGGTGAGATCGTCGCCTCCCACCCGCACCCGGTGCGCGGCGGCAAGCAGCCCCGCATCCTCTTCGGCACCCAGGCGGGCACCAAGCCGCCCCGGTTCGTGCTCTTCTCGTCCGGCTTCCTGGAGCACGGCTACCGCCGCTTCGTGGAACGCCGTCTGCGCGAGGAGTTCGGCTTCGAGGGCACGCCGCTGCACATCTCGGTGCGGGTGCGCGAGAAGCGCGGCCGCAAGAAGTGAGGTAGCGCCACGACGAAGCCCCTGATCATCCGCCGCGGAAACGGATGGTCAGGGGCTTCGTCGTGCCGTCGGACGGCCGTGGCGTCAGGCGTCCGTGGACCCGGGCGGCAGCGCCGCGGGCCGGGCGCGCCCGGCGTGGCGTCCGACCCGCTGCCAGGAACCCGGGTTGCTCCCGCCCGCGCTGTGGCTTCCCTGGGCGTTCGCCGCCGTACGGCCGCTCAGTGGTGCACGGCTGCCGAACATCCCGATGCCGAACGTTCTGAAGCCGAGATTCTCCTCACCCGTGCGGTCCCCGGGAAGCGCCCGGAACGATCGCCTGTACTCGGAGTACAGGGCGTCGTAGATCGGGGTGGGGGACTTGCCGCCCGAGGGCTCCTGCGACGGGCGCATGGCCGGAATCGGGGTCTGCTGATGGCGAGAAGGGTCATATGAGTGCACGTAGGTGCCAACGACCTCACCGCCCGTCGGATGCGGGCCGGACGGAGAAAACGCTGTTCGGCGGGCAGGGGAGGGCTGCCCGGACACGCTCAGGTCCCGGCCAGCGGCATCGTCGCGGCGACCAGCAGGCCGTTGACGGCGGCCTTGTCCAGCGCGTCGCGGAGCAGGTCCTCGCGCGGCTGCTGGCCGATGGAACCCGCGGGCGCGGCGAAGACCAGCACGCTCTGCGACTTGTTCGCGGCGGCCCGCCAGCCGTCGGTGACCTGGAGCGGCTGGTGGGCCTGCCACCAGGCGACCGGGTTGCCGCCGCCCGCGCCGGGCTGCAGCACGGCGTGCAGCTGTCCCATGGCGAGGAGCACGGACCAGCCGGGGAGGACGCCCGGCAGCCGGTTCAGATGGGGTGTGGGGAGGAAGCCCTGTTCCAGCAGCAGCTGGAGGAACTGGTCCCCGCCGCTGCCGTCCGTGCCCGGCCGGGCGATCGGCCCCGTCGGTTCGACGACCAGGGCCGGGCGGAGGTCGTCCTCGATCAGGACGAGACCGCTGGTGATGCCGAGGACGGCCTGTTCGGGCATGAGACCCTCCGGGTTCTGTGGCTCGCTGCCGGTGATGGACCGCACGGCGCCCTGGAGCTGGTCCTCCGCGACCTGGACCACCTGCGAGGGGATGCAGGTCGCGTGGGCGAACGCGAGAACGGCGGTCTCCTCGCCCACGAAGAGCACCGTGCTGGTGCGCTCCTGGTCGGAGTCGCCGGGAGTGCGGCACGAGGTGCAGTCGTAACTGCCTGGGGCACTGTCGCCGACGAGCAGCCGTTCGGCTTCGGCATCGCCGATCTCGGCGCGTACGTCCTCGCTGACGTCGAGCATGCGCGGCACGGGTGGCTCCTCGAACTCGGTGCGTGGGCCGGGCGGTTCCCGGCTCATGAAGAGACAACGGAAGACCCGGGGCCGGGGTCACGCGTGAATCCGGAGATTAAGTGCCGGAGCCGGCGGACCGGTTGAGCCGGAAGATCGCACACGTGATCCGGAGTCACATATTCCGAACACGGGCCTCTGACGTGCGTGTATTCGTTCGAATGTCACAGGTCTGTGCGACTCCTGTGCGAACTCCGTGCCGTCATCTGACGGCACGTAAGGTCCGTCGCAGACCAGTCGACCAGGGGAAACGACTACGTAATGCACATTTCATTCCTGCTCCACAACGCGTACGGCATCGGGGGAACGATCCGTACCACCTTCACGCTCGCCAGGACCTTGGCGGAGCAGCACGACGTCGAGATCGTCTCCGTCTTCCGGCACCGCGACGCCCCGAAGCTCGGCGCGCCCGCCGGAGTACGGATGAAGCACCTCGTCGACCTGCGCGGGTCGAGCCCGGGGTACGAGGGGGAGACCGCCGAACACAAGGCGCCGGCGTCGGTGTTCCCGCGGGGAGACACCCGGCACGGGCAGTACAGCAGGCTCACCGACAGGCGTATCGCGGCTCATCTGGGCGGGCTGGAGGCCGATGTCGTCGTCGGCACACGGCCCGGTCTCAACGTCCACATCAGCCGGGAGGCGCGGCGGGGTCCGGTGCGCGTCGGCCAGGAGCACCTCACCCTCGAGAGCCACGGCTACCGGCTGCGCAGGGAGATCAGCCACCGCTACAGACTGCTCGACGCCGTCACGACCGTGACCGGGGCCGACGCCCGCGACTACCGCGGCAGGCTGCGGCTGCCCGGCGTACGGATCGAGGCCATCCCGAACAGCGTGCCCGAGCCGGCCGGCCCGCCCGCCGACTGCGACGCCAAGTGGATCGTGGCGGCCGGCCGGCTGCACCGGGTCAAGCGGTACGACGTCCTGGTCCGGGCCTTCGCCGAGGTCGCGGCGGTGCGCCCGGAGTGGCGGCTGCGGATCTACGGCGCGGGCGACGCGTCCGGGAACGAGCAGCAGCCCCTGCGCGCGCTCGTCGACGAGCTCGGCCTCCGGGAGCGGGTGGTCCTCATGGGTTCGGTCGACCCGATGGAGGCGGAGTGGCCCCGGAGCTCCATCGCCGCCGTCACCTCCGAGCGGGAGTCGTTCGGCATGACCATCGTGGAGGCCATGCGCTGCGGGGTGCCGGTCGTGGCGACGGACTGCCCCCACGGCCCCGCCGAAATCATCGACGACGGCACGGACGGGCGACTGGTGCCGCTCGGGGACACCGGCGCCTTCGCCAGGGCCCTGCTCGGCCTGATCGACGACGACGACCTGCGGCACCGGATGGGCCGCGCCGCGAGGGTCTCCGCCGCGAGGTTCGATCCGGCGCCGATCGCGGAGCGGCACGAGAGGCTCTTCACCGAGCTGGCCTCGCGGGGCGGAGGAGGGGGAGCGCGGAGCGTGCTGCGCGGTGCGGTCCACCGCTCCCGGGGCAGCGTGCTGGACGGGGCGTACGCGCTGCGTGACAAGGCGGCGGGGGTGATCCGCGGAGGACGGTCCTGAGCGGTGGCGCCCGGACCCTCCGTCCGGGCGCCCTGCGCCGGACCGATTCATTCCGGATGGTGCGGCGGCCGGGGAAGCCCTTCGGCCGATGCCGTGCGGGCGTCGGGGGCGGCGGGAAAAGTAAGGCCGGTATAAGCGCGGATGAATTCCAGGTGGCGCGCCCGGGTATTTCCTTTTTCGCGGACATCGGGAAAGGGGGGCGCCGTCGGCCGTCCCTCCCGGAATTCCGCCTCGGGCCGGGGGCAGGGGAGGCATTTCGCGGGGCCGGTTCCATTACGTTCCGTCCCGCCCGACTGTCCGTTCGGGTGAAGTGGGCCGACGTGGACACACGGGGTGATCCTGTGACACAGCCGTGACAGGTGAGGCACGCGGTGCCCGCCGGCACCCCGGGCCACGGTCGCTTCCGCCGCGCCGCGAGGCGGCATACGGTGAAGGTATGGCATCCGTACCGACCCCTCCCGCCCAGCCGGACGACTCCACCGACTCCTACATCGGCCTCGACGCCGACACCGCCGAACGGCAGGCCAGATCGCGCGGCTGGAGCACGGTCCGGGCCCTCCCGCCGGGCACGGTCATCACCATGGAGTTCCGTGGTGGACGCATCAACTTCGAGGTCGACGCCTCGACCGTGACCCGCTGCTGGGTCGGCTGACGCCGCTCCCGACGGACGAGGGCCCCGACCTGGGTCGGGGCCCTCGCTGTGTGCGGGTGCGGGGGACGCGGGCCGTCCCCGCAGGTCGGAGCAGGTCAGGGAGCGACCGGACCGCCCGCCACCGGGCGGGACGGCCCCGCACTGTTCCGCGGGGCGCGGTCCGCGTGCGGCGGACGGCGTGAGCCGGCCGGGGCCGGTGGCGTCCGCTCCGAACGCACGGGGTGGACCGGGTGCGCCCTGGCCCGGCCCGCCGCACCCGGATGAGCCGCGGTGGGCGCGGGCGCCGTGCTCGCCGCCCCCTGGACGCCTCCGGCGGGCGCCCCGCCGCACAGCGCCTGCGGGAGCAGGACCGGCTCCTGCGCGGCGGGCGCGGCCGGGACGGCGCCCCGGGCCCTGCGTCGGGCCCGCCACTGCTCGCGCACCGAGAGCACCCAGACCTCGGTCCGGGTGATCAGCGGCTCGAACCAGGGCAGGGCCAGCAGGATCAGCAGACCGGCCGCCCAGCCCAGCACGACGTCGCTGAGCCAGTGGGTGCCGATGTAGACGGTGGTGAGTCCCACGCCCAGGGAGACGAACGCCGAGACGGCCGACAGGTAGCGCCTGGCGCGCGGTGTGGTGGCCAGGTAGGCGAGGATTCCCCAGGTCACCACGGCGTTGGCGGTGTGTCCCGAAGGAAATATATCGCCGCCGGCGAAGAGCTCCGCCGAGCCGATCTGCGTGGCGTAGTGCGGGCCGAGCCGCCCCAGGCCGAGCTTGACCGCGCCCACCGTCACGTTGAGCAGCAGTAGGGAGGTGCCCAGCGTGAGCAGGGGCCTCAGCGTGTGCTGGCGCCAGGAGCGCCAGCCGAGCCAGGAGGCGACCATCACGGCCGTGGGGCCACGCTGGCCGAGCACGACGTAGTAGTCGAGGAAGGCGTGGAGTCCGGGCCACTGCTGGTAGGGCCGGAACAGCATGACCTTCCAGTCGAGGGCCACCAGCCAGGACGAGACCAGCACGGCGACGACGATGGCGAGATAGAACGCCAAAGTCCCGCCGAAGAGAGCGATGCGGTGACGGCTCATCCGCGGGGTCTCTATCTTCGGCGGTTCCGGCTCCCGGTCCAGACGGGCAAAGATGTCGGTACGCACGCAATGGACGTTACAGCGAGTGAGTGTGTGATCCGGCCGATCTCGCGTCTTTGTGATGACGATGTGATGTGGACTTTGTCTCAGACCGGTATCCATTCGGGGAGCGCCGGGGAATGGTTTCCGGCCTCCGCCTATTCGCCCCGGCCCTTATTCGCAGAAATGTTTGAACCTCGATGAAATGGGCCCGGCGTGACCTCGCCGCGTAAGCGCGGGGCCATTCGGGGGACTCTCCGGCCGGTGGGGAGGCGGGCGCCGCGACCCCGGCGTGGCGGTCCGGGTGTCACCCCGCGTACAGGGAGTCACGTGGTGTACGCCACACCTGGTGGCTCGTGAACGTATGAGCTGCACCACGCGTGACCACCTGGAACTCGCGTACGCTGACGGCTCACTCGCCCGTCGATGCCGGGCCCGGGGGACGCCGTGAGCCGGATTCCCCAGCAGGTCTGCCGAGCGCGAGGGACTCATTGTGGGAGGTACGTACATGACTGGGACGTCCACGGCCGTGAGCAGGCTGCGTGCGGCAGCCGACGGTGCCAACCGCTGGGTCGTCCTGGTCGTCCTCTGCCTCAGTCTGCTGCTCGTCGCGCTCGACGCGACGGTGCTCCACGTCGCCGTCCCCGCCGTCACCGAGGACCTGCGGCCCAGCGCCGTCGGCCTGCTCTGGATCGTGGACGCCTATCCACTGGTCTGTGCCTCGCTGCTGATCCTCTTCGGCACGCTCGGTGACCGGATCGGCAGGCGGCGCGTCCTCCTCTTCGGCTACGCGCTCTTCGGGATCGCCTCCGCGCTCGCCGCGACGGCCGGCTCGCCCGGGGTGCTGATCGCGGCGCGCGCGCTGCTCGGTGTCGGCGGCGCGATGATCATGCCGGCCACCCTGTCGATACTCCGCCAGGTCTTCCCCGACCGCCGCGAGCGGGCCCTGGCCGTCGGCATCTGGACGGCGGTCGCCGCGGTCGGCGCCGCGACCGGGCCGGTCATCGGCGGTTTCCTCGTCGAGCACTACTGGTGGGGCTCGGTCTTCCTGATCAACATCCCCCTCATGGCGCTCATCCTCCCGGTCGGGCGCTGGCTGCTGCCGGAGTCCCGCGGCGAGTCCGACGGCCCCTGGGACGTGCTCGGCGCGCTGATGGCCGCGGCCGGTGTTCTCGGCGTCGTCCTCGGGATCAAGCGGATCGGCGGGGGAGAGGGTCTGCTGAACCCCGCGACCCTGGTGCCGCTGCTCGTGGGGGCCGTCCTGCTGGCCCTCTTCGTGCGCAGGCAGAAGCGCCGCACACATCCGCTGATCGACATCGCGATGTTCTCGCGGCCTGCCTTCACCACCGCTGTCGGGTGCATCGTGCTGGCCATGCTGGCCCTGGTCGGCCTGGAGCTGATCGCGGTCCAGTACCTCCAGCTGGTCCTGGACCTGAGCCCGCTGGAGACCGGTCTGCGGCTGCTTCCGCTGACCTTCGCCGCGATGGCCGCCGGCGCCACCGGCTCCTCCACCCTGAGCCGTATCGGACCCCGCCGGATGGTCGCCTGGGGATTCGTGCTCACGGCGGCCTCGGTCCTCCTGCTGACGCTGATGGGCCAGCACGACCGGCCCGTGCTCCTCACCGCCGGGTTCGTGCTGCTCGGCTTCGGACTGCAGTCCACGCTGTTCGGGGCGTACGAGTCGATGCTGAGCGAGGTCCCCGCCGAGCGGGCCGGGGGCGCCGCGGCGATCGGGGAGACCTCGTACCAGCTGGGCGCCGGCATGGGCATCGCGCTGCTCGGCAGTGTCATGAACGCGGCCTACGCCCCCGGTCTCTCCCGGCTCCACGAGGAGGGTGTGCCCGCCGCCGCCGGGTCGGCCGCGTCGCACTCCCTGGGCGAGGCCTACCAGGTGGCCGGCCGGCTGGGCGGCCCCATGGGCGAGCTGCTGCGGAACACCGCCCGGCACGCCTTCGTGGACGGTCTGCACATCACCCTGCTGGTCAGCGCGGGCCTGCTGCTGCTCGGGGCGGCGGCGGCACTGCGCCTCCCGCGCGTCATGGACTGTTCTCCGGTCAAGGCCGCCTGCCCGGACCAGCCGGCCGCCGTGCCGGAGCAGGGCACCGGGCCCGACCCGGCCGGATCCTCCTCCCGCCGCCGGTCCGCTCCGCCGGAGGCCCCCGGGCACCGGGTCCCTCTCCCCGCCCGGCGCGAACCCGCCGAGGCCACCGGCTCTGGACGGGCCGCGCGCTGAGCCGTAACGTCGGCACGGCGCCGTAACTACCACTGCTAGTTTTAGTACCGTGGCGCGTTTCTGTACCGTGCGAGCCGCCGGAGGCACCGATGTCCACCACCGAGTCCGCGAAGCCGTCCGAACCGTCGAGGATCCCTCCGTTCGATCCGGGTGACCCCCTGGGCATCGACGACCTCCTCGACCCGGAGGACCTCGCGATCCGTGACACCGTGCGGAGCTGGGCCGCCGACCGGGTCCTCCCGCACATCGCCGAGTGGTACGAGAACGGCGAGCTCCCCGGCATCCGCGAGCTGGCCCGCGAGCTCGGCTCGCTCGGGGCGCTGGGCATGTCCCTGCGGGGATACGGCTGCGCCGGGGCGAGCGCCGTCCAGTACGGCCTGGCGTGCCTGGAGCTGGAGGCGGCCGACTCCGGCATCCGCTCCCTGGTCTCCGTCCAGGGCTCCCTCGCCATGTACGCCATCCACCGCTTCGGATCCGAGGAGCAGAAGCAGCGCTGGCTGCCCGGCATGGCGGCCGGCGAGATCATCGGCTGCTTCGGCCTCACCGAGCCGGACCACGGCTCGGACCCCGCCGGCATGCGGACGTACGCCCGGCGGGACGGGGACGACTGGGTCCTCACCGGCCGCAAGATGTGGATCACCAACGGATCGGTCGCCGGGGTCGCCGTCGTCTGGGCGCAGACCGACGACTCGACCGGAGGCTCGGGAATCCGCGGCTTCGTCGTACCGACGGACAGCGCCGGCTTCTCCGCGCCCGAGATCAGGCACAAGTGGTCGCTGCGCGCCTCGGTCACCAGTGAGCTGGTCCTGGACGGCGTCCGGCTGCCCGCCGACGCGGTCCTGCCCGGCGCCACCGGGCTGCGTGGCCCGCTCAGCTGCCTCAGCCATGCCCGTTACGGCATCGTGTGGGGGGCCATGGGCGCCGCACGGGCGAGCTTCGAGTCGGCACTCGACTACGCGAAGTCCCGCGAGCAGTTCGGCAGGCCGATCGGCGGATTCCAGCTCACCCAGGCCAAGCTCGCGGACATGGCCCTCGAGCTCCACAAGGGCATCCTGCTCGCCCACCACCTGGGCCGCCGCATGGACGCGGGCAGGATCCGCCCGGAGCAGGTCAGTTTCGGAAAGCTCAACAACGTGCGGGAGGCGATCGAGATCTGCCGCACCTCGCGCACGATCCTGGGGGCCAACGGGGTCTCGCTGGAGTACCCGGTGATGCGGCACGCCACGAATCTGGAGTCGGTGCTCACCTACGAGGGCACCGTGGAGATGCACCAGCTGGTGCTGGGCAAGGCGCTCACCGGCCTGGACGCCTTCCGGTAGGACGTCCCGGCGAGCGCCCCGCTCAGCTCTGGTTGAAGAAGCCGTCGGCCGGCCGGCCGGCGGCTTCGCCGTTCACCACCTGGGTGTGGGCGGGGGTCAGCAGGAACACTCTGGTGGCCACGCGCTCGATGGAGCCCCGCAGCCCGAAGGTCAGTCCGGCGGCGAAGTCCACGACGCGCTTGGCGTCGGTGGGGTCCATGGCGGTGAGGTTGACGATCACCGGCACGCCCTCCCGGAAGAGCTCCCCGATGCCGCGTGCGTCCCGGAAGCTGTCCGGGGTGACCGTGGCGATCCGGCGGCCCTTGTCCTCGGCCTTCTCGGACGCGACCTGGACCCGCGGGTCGGTCACCCATGGCTGATGCGTGCCGGTCTCAGCATCCTCGGAGTACTCGTCGTCGTAGTACCGCTCGTCGTTGTCCTCCACGAGGCCCAGCCAGGCACTTGCCTTGCGCACCGATCCCATGGACGCCTCCTCTCACCGCGGTTCGTTGGTGTTCCGCATCTCTTTCCTATCCCTATGGTCGTCCATGATGCGGATACAGCGCCAAGGGGATAGTCGCCGCGCAGGCGATTCGTGACGCTACTGGTGCAGAACATGTGGCGATTCGTCAGGGTACCTACCGCATCAGGGGGCTTGCGGAACGAAAATATGACCCTCCCGTCCGTATGGGTGACCTGGGGGGCGTACGGGTGAACGGATCCCTCGATAGGATGCACGCCGCGCAGACGCACGGGCGCGGCTCGTCAGGTGAACGACTCCCGGGGGATCGTCGTGTTCGGAATCGTGAGGCCCTGTACCCATCGGCTGTCCGAAGGGCTCAAGGCGGAGTGGATGGCCCATCTCTGCGGGCTCTGCCTCGCTCTTCGCGCGGACCACGGGCAGTTCGCCCGGGTCGTGACGAACTACGACGGCCTGGTCGTCTCGGTTCTGACGGAGGCTCAGTCCGAGCGCTCGGCCGGACAGCGGCGCACCGCGGGCCCCTGCCCGCTGCGCTCGATGCGTACGGCGCCGGTCGCCCGCGGTGAGGGGGCCAGGCTCGCCGCCGCGGTCTCGCTCGTGCTGGCGTCCGCGAAGGTGCGCGACCATGTGGCGGACCGCGACGGTCTGTTGAAGCGGCGGCCGGTGGCCGCCGCCGCACGCCGGGTCGCCGCCGGCTGGGACAGGGCCGGAGCGCGCACCGGGGCGGAGCTCGGCTTCGACACCGCGGTCCTGGTCGACGCCGTCGACCGGCAGACCGGCATCGAGTCCCTCGCCGGTCCGGGGACCCCGCTGCTGACGGTCACCGAGCCGACCGAGACGGCGACCGCCGCGGCCTTCGCGCACACCGCCGTCCTCGCGGGCAGACCGCGGAACGCCGAGCCGCTGGCCGAGGCGGGGAGGCTCTTCGGGCGGCTCGCCCATCTGCTGGACGCCGTGGAGGACCAGGAAGCAGACGCCGCGTCAGGTGCCTGGAACCCGCTCACCGCGACCGGCACGCCGCTCGCCGAGGCCCGCCGCCTGTGTGACGACGCGCTGCACGGCGTGCGCCTGGCGATGCGGGACGCGGAGTTCACCGACGGCACGCTGGCGCACGTACTCCTGGTGCACGAGCTGCGGCGCTCCGTGGACCGGGCCTTCGGGCCCGCCTCCTGCGCGCACCAGCCGGGCGGGCAGCCGTCGGGATCCTTCGGCCCGGCGCCCGGAAACCCGTACGCGCCGACACCCGGCGGCCCCTCCGGCCCGCCGCTCCCGCCCGAACCGCCCCGTAACCGGCGCGGTCTCCTGGCCGGCTGCCTCGTGTGGGCCGGGCTCGCCTGCACGTGCCAGATGTGCTGTGCCAGCAGCTTCCACGACCCCTGGAGCGGCCAGGAGCGCGAAGGGCTCTGCCACAAGTGCGACTGCGGGGACTGCTGCGAGGGATGTGACGCCTGCGGCAACTGCTGCAGCTGCTGCGAGGGCTGTGACTGCGGGTGCGACTGCTGACAGGACGTCAGTCAGTCGCACCCGGCGGACTCACCTGAGCTCGGGCGGCGAGATCTGCGAGGTCTTGATGGCCGAACCCGTGGTTCCCCACTTCTTCAGGATGCGGTCGTAGGTCCCGTCCTCCTTGAGGCCGTTGACCGCTGCCTGGAAGGCCGGTGCGAGCGGGGTGCCCTTCTTGAAGGCGAAGCCGACGTCGAGCCGCTTGAACTCGTTGAGGAAGCGCAGCCCGTCCAGCTGGGTCACGCCGTAGCGCAGTCCGTTGATCGTGTTCATCACGACATCGCTGCGGCCCTGCTGGAGCGAGATCCAGACCGCGGACGGATCGGCGTACGTCTTGACCTCGTACGGCTTCCTGCCCGCGTCGCCGCACAGGTGCTTGTTCTCCTCCAGGGTCGCCTCGAAGGTGGTGCCCGCGCCGGTGCCGACGGTCAGGCCGCAGAGCTGCGTGAGGTCGGTGACCTCCTTCAGGTCGCTGTCGTCACGGACGGCGAAGCCCTGCCCGTCGTTGATGTAGGTGACGAAGTCGATCGTCTTCCTGCGCTCGTCCGTCACCCCGAAGTTGCCCGTGCCCAGGTCGTACTTGCCGCTGCCGAGAGCCGGCAGGATCGCCTCGAACGCCGCGACCTCCCGCTTCGGCTTCAGCCCGAGCGCCTTGGCCGCCGCGTCCGCGAAGTCGATGTCCGCCCCGGCGAGCGTCTTTCCGTCCTCCAGGTAGAAGGCGCCGGGAGGGGAACCCGTGCTGGTCGCGAGGGAAAGGGTGCCCGCGGCACGCACCTTCTCGGGCAGCAGCGCGGCCGCCTCCTCGTTCTTCCGTACCGACGAGACCACGTCGGTCTTCGGGATCTTCCCCTTGGCCGGGGATCCCTTGCCGGCCGGTGCGGTGGCGGGGTCGCCCGACCCGCAGGCGCTGAGCGTGAGGGCTGCCACGGTGATCAGTGCGAAGGCAGCGGTCTGCCTGGTTCGAGGCATGACGGAGTTTCTCCGGATTCGTCGACCCCGCTCGGGTGCCAGGGCAGCACGGAGCGTCGGGGCGGGAGATCAGCTGTACGAGGGGAGGGCCGAGCCACGTCGTGTACACGAAGGAACGCAGGGGCGTCCGCTCGAGCGCCGGCAAGGGCGCGAGCGGGAGAACCGGAGACGCAGGGGGTCAGCTCAACAGGAAGAGGACCACACGCGACCGAAGTCGATGTGGGAGCGGGTGACCAGCCACTGCTGCGAATACATGGCCACAGTGGAACAGGCTTCCGGTGGCGCGTCAACTGAACTGAGACGTACGGCTCACACTGTGGACAAGCTTGACAACGGCACGGTGTGGCGCTTTTCTCAGAGGCGGACCGGCGCTGAGGGGCCCGGTCCACGTTGTGTTTCGCGCTGAAGGCACGCCCCGTGTTCGATCTCTGCATCCACGGAGCCTTCGCATGTCCGCGCAGACAGAAATCCATGCCCCGTCACCCGCGGCCCAGCCGGACGGACCCGTCGGGGACGAAGCCCCGCGCATCGTCCCGGTACGCCGAACCGGCCAGTGGGCGGCGGCCGTTGCCGTCCTGCTCCTCCTCGCGGGAGTCCTGGTCTCCGTCGTCCGCAACGACGCCTTCCAGTGGGACGTCGTGGGCCGGTACCTCACGACCGAATCCGTACTGCGCGGCCTCGGCCTCACCCTGTGGCTCACCGGCCTCGTCATGGTGCTCGGCTTCGCCCTCGGCACCCTGCTCGCCGTGTTCAGGCTCTCCGGCAACCCCGTCCTCCAGGCGGTGAGCTGGGGCTACATCTGGCTGTTCAGGTCCACACCGATCCTGGTCCAGCTGCTCTTCTGGTTCAACATCGGCGCCCTCTACCCGCAGATCCTCGGCGTCAACACGGTCAACCTCCTCAGCCCGATCGCCGTCGCCGTCATCGGCCTCACGCTCCACGAGGCCGCGTACGCCGCCGAAGTGGTCCGCGGCGGCATCCTGTCCGTCGAGCGCGGGCAGCTGGAGGCGGCGCAGTCGCTCGGTCTCGGGCCCTGGCGCCGGCTGCGGCGGATCGTGCTGCCGCAGGCCATGCGCTCCATCGTGCCGCCCGCCGGGAACATGCTGATCGGCACGTTGAAGGGCACCTCGATCGTCAGCATCATCGCCGTCCAGGACCTGCTGTACTCCGTGCAGCTCGTCTACCACCGCACCTACGAGGTCATCCCGCTGCTGCTGGTCGCCACGCTCTGGTACGCCGTGGTCACCTCGCTGCTGTCCATCGGCCAGTACTACGTCGAACGCCACTACGCACGCGGCACGGCGGGTGCCCGGTGAGCGACACCCCCACGCTCGTCGTCATAGGCGGCGGCCCGCGTGGCACCGGCGTCATCGAACGCATCGCCGCCAACGCCGCCGAGCTGTACGGCGACCGGCCCCTGGACATCCACGTCGTCGACCCGTACCCGCCCGGGGGCGGCCGGATCTGGCGGCAGGACCAGTCCCCGCTGCTCTGGATGAACTCCATGGCCGAGGACGTCACCATGTTCACCGACGACACCGTCGAGCTGGACGGCCCGGTGAGCCCCGGCCCCGCCCTGCACACCTGGGCCGCGGACGTCCGCGACGGCCGGACCGTCATCTCCGCCGACCCCGGGGTCCTGGAGGAGATCAGCGGTCTCGGCGGCCAGGGCTTCCCCAGCCGGAGGCTGCAGAGCGCCTATCTGCGCTGGGTGTACGAGCAGGCCGTCGCCGCGCTCCCGCCCGGCACCACCGTCCACGAACACACCGGCCACGCCCTGCGCGTCTCGGGGCCCCGCGACGGCCGGCAGCGCGTCCGGATCGAGGGGCGCGCCGAGCCCCTCGTCGCCGACCTGGTCGTCCTCACCGTCGGGCACCTCGACGCCGAACCGGACGCGGAACAGCGGGAGCTGGCAGCCTTCGCGGCACGTCACGGACTGGTCCACCTGCCGCCCGACTTCACCGCGGACGCCGACCTGTCCGCCGTGCCGGCGGGCGAGGCCGTCCTCGTACGCGGCTTCGGCCTGGCCTTCATCGACCTGATGGTGCTGCTCACCGAGGGGCGCGGCGGACGGCACGAGGACGGGGAGTACATCCCCTCCGGCAAGGAGCCCGTCCTGTACGTCGGGTCCCGGCGCGGCGTCCCGTACCACTCCAAGCTCGGCTACTCCTGGCAGGGCGAACGGCCGCCCCTGCCACGCCACTTCGGCGCCGGACGGGTGGCCGAGATCATGAGCGGGCCCGGCCCCGTGGACTACCGGCGCGATCTGTGGCCACTGATCGCCAAGGAGCTGGGCCACGCCCACTACCACCGGCTCTTCACCGCGCACCCGGAGCGCACCGCCGTGGACCTGGGTGACTTCGAGGAGAAGTACGCCGTCGCCGGGCCCGGCAGTCCCGAACTCGCCGCCCTCGTCGCGTCGGCCGTCCCCGACCCGGCCGACCGGCTCGACCTCGACGCCCTCGACCACCCGCTCGACGGGGTGCGCCACGACTCCTACGGCTCACTGCAGGACGGGCTGCGCGCCTACATCGCCGCCGACCTCGAACGGCGCCACGACCCCGCGCACAGCCCCGACCTCGCCGTGTTCCTCGGACTGCTCTCCGTCTACGGCCAGCTGGTCGACATCGGCGACATCGGGACGCGGTGGCACGGCTTCTTCAACTACCTCGCCTCCGGACCCCCCGGACCCCGGCTGCGCCAGCTCCTCGCCCTCTCACGGGCCGGAGTCGTCCGCTTCCTCGGTGCGGGCATGACCGTCGAGTCCGACGAGGACCAAGGGGTCTTCCGCGCCCGCAGCGCCACCGTGCCCGGCGCGTACACGGAGGCCCGCGCCCTGGTCGAGGCCCGGCTGCCGGACCCCTCCCTGCGCAGGACCCGCAGCCCGCTGCTGAGCGCGCTGTACGAGGACGGGGCGGCCGGCACCGACACGGGTCTGCTCTCCGTCGACCCGGCCGACAGCAGGATCCTGGAGCTCGACGGCAGCCCGCACCCGCGCCGCTTCGCCCTCGGCCCCTACACCACCGCCCGGTCCAGCGGCGCCTTCACCCGGCCGCGCACCGGCGGTCCGGCCTTCCGGCAGAACGACGCCACCGCCCGCACGGCCCTCGCGTTCCTGCGCGACCTCTCCTGTCGGGACCGCCTCACCGCGTGAGCCCGGCACCCCTCTTCCTCATCCTGTCGCAGAAGGAACCACACCATGGCGCTGACCAGCGATCCACCCATCGACCCACAGGCCGGGACGGACCCAGGAGAACGGGCGGCCGTCCCCGACCACACGGACCTGAAAGTCGTCCCCCTGCGTCACCCCTGGCGCTGGGTGGCGGTCGTCGCCACGGCCGTGCTGCTCGCCCAGTTCCTGAACGGGCTGGTCACCAACCCCGGCTGGGAATGGGACGTCTTCGCCCGGTTCATCACCGCCGAGGCCATCCTGAACGCCGTCTGGGTCACCATCCAGCTGACCTTCTACGGCACGGTGATCGGCTTCGCGCTCGGCATCGTCCTGGCCTTCATGCGGCTCTCCGACAGCCCCTTCCTCAGGGGGGTCTCGTACGCGTACGTCTGGGCGTTCCGCTCGATCCCGCTCATCGTCCAGCTGCTGTTCTGGTTCAACCTCGCCTACCTCTACAAGGAGCTCGCGTTCGGGATCCCGTTCGGGCCCGGGTTCTTCTCCTTCGACACGATGAACCTCGTCGGCGCCATGAGCGCCGCCGTCCTCGGGCTCGCCCTGCACCAGGCGGCGTACGCGGCGGAGATCGTCCGCGGCGGCGTACTGGCCGTGGACAGCGGCCAGCTGGAGGCCGCCGCCGCGCTCGGGATCCCCCGTCTGCGGCAACTGCGGCGCATCGTGCTCCCGCAGGCGATGCGCTCCATCCTGCCGAACGCCGCCAACGAGATCGTCTCCCTCTTCAAGGGCACCTCGATCGTCTCCGTGATGGCGATCGGCGAACTCTTCTACCAGGTCCAGGTCGTCTACGGGCGCAACGGCCGGGTGGTTCCCCTGCTCATGGTCGCGACGGCCTGGTACATCCTCCTCACCACCGTGCTCTCCGTCCTCCAGTACTACGTCGAACGTCACTACGCCAAGGGGGCCGTGCGATGAGCGCACCCACGGAAGAAGTCGCCGGATCCGACCCGATGGTCGAGATCCGGTCCGTCCACAAGAGCTTCGGTTCGCTCGAGGTGCTCCGCGGCATCGACCTGTCCGTCCGTACGGGCGAGGTGACCGTGGTCCTGGGCCCCTCGGGGTCGGGGAAGTCCACCCTGCTGCGCACCATCAACCACCTGGAGAAGGTCGACCGGGGCTGGATCAGCGTCGACGGCACCCTCGTCGGCTACCGCAGGTCCGGGAACAAGCTGTACGAGCTGCGCGAGCGCGAGGTCCTGCGCCAGCGCACCCGGATCGGTTTCGTCTTCCAGAACTTCAACCTCTTCCCGCACCTCACCGTTCTCGAGAACGTCATCGAGGCGCCGATCGCGGCGCTCGGCCGCCCACGCAAGGACGCCGTCGCGGCGGCCGAGAAGCTCCTGGCGCGGGTCGGACTGGCCGAGAAGGCCGGCGCCTACCCCAAGCAGCTCTCCGGCGGCCAGCAGCAGCGCGTCGCGATCGCCCGCGCCCTCGCCCTGGAACCGCGGCTGCTGCTCTTCGACGAGCCCACCTCCGCGCTCGACCCCGAACTCGTCGGCGAGGTCCTCGACGTCATCAAGGACCTCGCCCACGGGGGCACCACCATGATCGTCGTCACGCACGAGATCGGCTTCGCCCGCGAGGTCGCCGACACCGTCGTCTTCATGGACGAGGGGCGGATCGTCGAGCAGGGCACGCCCGCCGACGTACTCGACCGCCCCGTCCAGGAGCGCACCCGCGCCTTCCTCTCCAAGGTCCTCTGAACCATGTCCCCGCAATCAAGGAGCAGTCACATGTCCGTCCGCCGCACCCTCACCGCCGCCCTCGCCACACTCACCGCAGCCGGACTGCTCACCGCGTGCGGCGCCAGCGACGCCACCGAGGACGTGATCAGCGCCAAGGGGCAGAAGGACACCGGTATCAACATCGGACCCGACCAGAAGCGGATCAGAGGGAAGGAAGTGGAGGCCGTCGCCGCCAAGGTGCCGGCCGCCATCCGCGAGCGCGGCACCCTGCGGATCGGCGGGAGCGCCGACAGCTCGCCTCCGCTCGGCTTCTTCGCGACCGACGACAAGACCCGGATCGGCGCCGACATCGACCTGGCGACGCTGCTCGCCGACACGCTCGGACTGGAGCCGGTGTTCGAGCAGGTCTCCTGGGAGAACCTCTTCGTCGGTCTCGACAGCTCCAAGTTCGACGCGGTCCTCTCCAACGTCACCGTGACCGAGGAGCGGAAGGAGAAGTACGACTTCGCCACCTACCGCCTCGACAACATCGCCTTCGAGGCGAAGAAGGGCTCCGGCTGGAAGGTCGACGGCCCCGCCGACGTGGCGGGGAAGACCATCGCCGTCTCCTCCGGCACCAACCAGGAGAAGATCCTCGTCGACTGGAGCGAGGAGAACGTCAAGGCGGGCCGGAAGCCGGTGGACATCAAGTACTTCCAGAACATCACCGACTACTACATCGCCCTCCAGTCGGGCCGCATCGACGCCTACTTCGGCCCGAGCCCCTCGGCCAACTACCACGTCGCGTCGGCCGGCCAGTCCGAGGTCGTCGGCACGCTCTCCGGCGCGGGCGACTCCCTCCAGGGGAAGATCGCCGCCACCACGAAGAAGGACAGCGGCCTGGTCGAGGCGTACGGCGCCGCGATCGACCACCTCATCCAGGACGGTTCGTACGCCAAGGTGCTGAAGCGCTGGGGTCTGTCCAACGAGGCCGTCGAGAAGTCGGAGATCAACCCGCCCGGCCTCCCCAAGACCGAGAACTGACCCCGAGAGGTCCGCATGTCCGCCATCAGGCCACTCCACCTCGCCGCCGAGATCGGCGGCCCGCCGCGCTACGACGCCGCCTCCCACGTCGCGCTCGCCCGGCTCGCCGAGGGAGGCGCGCTCGACTTCGTCACCCTGAACGACTCCTTCGCCCGCCCCGGCCCCGACGCGCTCGCCGTGCTGGCCCGCGTCGCCCCGGCCACGACCCGGATCGGCCTCGTGCCGACCGTCACCACCACCCACACCGAGCCCTTCCACGTCTCGTCCGCCGTCGCCACCCTCGACTGGGTCAGCAAGGGCAGGGCCGGCTGGCAGACCGACGTGTCGACGACCGAGGCCGAGGCCCGGCTGTTCGGCCGCCGAGCCGCCGCACCCCCCGCCGCCCTGTGGCAGGAGGCGGGGGAGGTGGCCGACGTGGGGGCACGGCTGTGGGACAGCTGGGAGGACGACGCCGAGATCCGGGACGTCGCCACCGGCCGCTTCGTCGACCGCGACAAACTCCACTACGTCGACTTCGAGGGCAGCACCTTCTCCGTCCGGGGCCCGGCCATCGTGCCCCGGCCCCCGCAGGGCCGGCCCGTCACCGTCATCGACGGTACGAGCGGGCCGGCCAGGGAGGCCGCCGCACGCCACGCCGACGTCGTCCTCGTACGGGCCACCTCGCCCGAACAGGCGGCCGCGCTCGCGGACGAGCTGCGCCGCGGTGCCGCCGCACACGGCCGGGACCCCGACAGCCTGCGGGTCCTGGTCGCCCTCACCGTCGACCTGGGGGACGCCGAGACGACGCCCGAACCGGGGCTGGAGAGCGGTCCGCAGCTCGCCGGGCGGGGAACCTACTTCCGCGGCGGCCCGGTCGACCTCGCCGAGCTCATCACCCAATGGCACCGGGGCGGAGCCGTCGACGGCTTCCACCTCACGCCCATCACACCGGAGCGCGACCTCGAACGGATCGTCAACGGCACCGTGGCCCTGCTCCAGCACCGCAGCCTCTTCCGCACCTTCTACCCGGGCGGCACCCTCCGCGAGCACCTGGGCCTGAGCCGGCCGGCCAACCGTCACGCGCCCGCGAGGACAGCAGGGGGGACCTCATGAAGCAGATGCATCTCGCCGCCCACTTCCCGGGCGTCAACAGCACCACCGTGTGGACCGATCCCCGCTCCCGGAGCCAGATCGACTTCAGCTCCTTCGAGCACCTCGCGAGGACCGCCGAACGCGGACGGTTCGACTTCTTCTTCCTCGCGGAAGGGCTCCGGCTGCGCGAGCACAACGGTCGGATCCACGACCTGGACGTGGTGGGCCGCCCCGAGTCCCTCACCGTCCTCAACGCCCTGGCCGCCGTCACCGAACGCCTCGGGCTGGCAGCCACGGTCAACGCCACCTTCAACGAGCCCTACGAACTCGCCCGCCGGCTCGCCACGCTCGACCACCTCAGCGCGGGCCGCGCCGCATGGAACGTGGTGACCTCGTCGGACGCCTTCACCGGCGAGAACTTCCGCCGCGGCGGCTACCTCGACCGGGCCGACCTCCCCCAAGTTCTCGGCTCCGCTCGAACAGGGGGGACCCCCTACACCCGGGCCGCCGAGTTCGTCGCCACCGCACGCGAGTTGTGGGACTCCTGGACCCCTGACGGCACCTCGCGCCCGTTCACGCACACCGGGCAGCACTTCGAGATCTCCGGGGAGTTCACCGTCCCCCGCTCGCCGCAGGGGCACCCCGTCGTCATCCAGGCCGGGGACTCCGGGGAGGGCCGGGAGTTCGCGGCGTCCACCGCCGACGTCATCTTCACCCGGCACGGCACCCTGGAGGCCGGCCGGGCCTTCTACGCCGACGTGAAGGCGCGCCTCGCGGCGTACGGCAGGCAGCCGGACGACCTGAAGATCATGCCCGGGGTCACCGTCGTCCTCGGCGACACGGACGCGGAGGCCCAGGAGAACGCCGCGGAGATCCGCCGGCTCCAGGTCTCCCCGCAGAACGCGATCCTCGCCCTCGAACAGGTCTGGGGCCGCGACCTCTCCTCGTACGATCCCGACGGACCCCTCCCCGACATCGACCCGGACCTCGGATCGGATCTGGTCCAGGGGAGGGTGCGGGTCGCGGACCCCCTGGCCGTGGCCGCGAAGTGGCGGGCGCTCTCCGAGGCCAAGGGGTTGTCCATCCGCCGGACCGTCATCGAGTCGACGGCCCGGCAGTCCTTCATCGGCTCCCCGGAGACGGTCGCCGCGGATCTGGAGAAGTTCGTCGCCACCGACGCGGCCGACGGCTTCATCCTCGTCCCGCATCTCACTCCGGGAGGCCTCGACGACTTCGTCGACCGGGTCGTCCCGCTCCTCCAGGAACGCGGAGCCTTCCGCTCCGAATACACCGGATCCACACTGAGGTCGCACCTCGGCCTGGCGGAGCCGGTGTGGAAAGGTTGACCGCATGAGCACGGACGCACAGCAGGACAGCGAGGAGTTCCACGCCTGGCAGCGCTGGCACGAGGGGCGCATCGTCGCCGTGGCCGCTCCGCACGGCCCGCTCTCCCTCACCGGCACGCACTGGCTCGCCGACCATCCGGAGGGTCGAATTCCGGCCGTACCCGGGCTGTGGCGCGAGGAGGGCGACGAGGTGGTGCTCGCCGCCACGCCCGAGGACGGGCTCACGGTCGACGGGAAGCCGCTCGCAGGAGAGATCCGCCTGGGCGCCGACCGCGGCCCCATCGACGCCTCCCGGGTGGTGCAGGGCGAGCGCCGGCTCGTCGTGCTGAGCCGCGAAGGCCTCTGGGCGGTACGGGACTTCGACCCGCAGTCACCGGCCCGGCACTCCTTCCGGACCATCGACGCCACCCCGTACGACCCGGCATGGGCACTGGAGGGCACCTTCCGTCCGTACGGCTCCGACCGGACCGTCCGCGTCGAGAACGCCGACGGGCGCGAGCGGGGGCTGGGGCTCGCGGGCGAGATCGCCTTCACCGTGGACGGTGCCGAGCACACGCTCCAGGTGGCGGTCGAGCCCGACGGTTCGCTCTGGGCCGTCTTCGCCGACACCACCAGCGGCAACAGCAGCTACCGCTTCCGCTTCCTGCGGCCCGCCGCACCCGACGACGAGGGACGGGTGCGGGTCGACTTCAACCGCACCCTGCTCCCTCCGTGCGCCTTCGCCGACCACTTCATCTGCCCCTTCCCGCCACCCGGCAACACCCTCACGGTGGCCGTGCCGGCGGGGGAGCGGAACCGTATCGACGGCTGACCCGTCCCACTCCGGAGACGAGAGCCGAGCACACCGGCCCCAGCAGCCCCAGGGCTGTCGGGGCCGGTACCGGCCTGCGCGGAAACGGCCGAAAACGCCTCCTTGCGCGGCCTCGTCGCGGCCCTCAATACTCCCGATCAGCGCTCGTCAGGAGCACGACGCATCCGGAATTCGAACATCTTCCGGACCGCGGCAGCGCCCCTTGACCGCGCCTCACGGGTCCGGCCACCCCACAGGCGGGCCCCCGATTCCCCTCGGGAGGAACGTAAAGTGAGGATCAAGCGCACCACCCCCCGCACCGGCAGCACGGGCAGACGCAGGCGGATCACCGCGGTCTCCGCGGGCCTCGTCGCCGTCGCCGCTCTCGCGGTTCCCGCCGCCAACGCCGACCAGTCCGCAACCTTCAGCGCCCAGCAGCTCGGCGCGGCGGGAGAGGCCGTGCTCGACGCCGACGTCGCGGGCACCGCCTGGAACGTCGACCCGGCGAGCGGACGGCTCCTCGTCACCGTCGACAGCACCGTCTCGCAGACGGAGATCAACGAGATCAAGGAGTCCGCGGGAGCCAACGCGGGCGCCCTGCGCATCGAACGCACCCCCGGAAAGTTCAGCAAGCTGATCTCGGGGGGTGACGCCATCTACGCGACGAGCTGGCGCTGCTCCCTCGGCTTCAACGTCCGCAGCGGCAGCACCTACTACTTCCTGACCGCCGGTCACTGCACCGACGGCGCCGGGACCTGGTGGTCCGACTCCGCCCGCACCACCGTCCTCGGCACCACGACCGGCTCCAGCTTCCCGACCAACGACTACGGCATCGTGCGGTACACCAACACCTCGGTCACCAAGTCCGGCACCGTCGGCAGCCAGGACATCACCAGCGCGGCCAACGCCACCGTCGGCCTGGCCGTCACCCGCAGGGGTTCCACCACCGGCATCCACAGCGGCACCGTCACCGGCCTCAACGCCACGGTCAACTACGGCGGCGGGGACATCGTCTACGGCATGATCCGCACCAACGTGTGCGCCGAACCCGGCGACTCCGGCGGCCCCCTCTACTCGGGCACCCGGGCGATCGGACTCACCTCGGGCGGCAGCGGCAACTGCTCCTCGGGCGGGACGACGTTCTTCCAGCCGGTCACCGAAGCGCTGAGCGCGTACGGCGTCAGCGTGTTCTGACCCGGACGGCCACCGTCGCACTCCTGTGAGCCCCCGTCGGTCCACGGCGGGGGCTCCCCTTCGGCCCGGCGCCTTGAGAGGATGTCGGGACGGTCGGTCGCAGCGGCACCACGGGGGGCGGACGCCGTGTCCTCCCGGAGGCGTGCCCTCCGGAGCCCCCGCAGACACCAGGGGGTTCCAGGTCCGTGAAACGCATCGGTGTGACCGGTCACCGCTCCATCCCCCAGGAGCTCCACGCGCACGTGCGGGAAGGCCTCCGAGCGGCACTCCGCGGACACGACGGCTCCCTGGAGGCGCTCTCCAGCCTGGCGGTCGGGGCCGACCAGCTCTTCGCCGACCTCGCCCTGGCCCACGGGGCCGAGCTGACCGTGGTCATCCCCAGCGGGGACTACGAGTCCGGGTTCGCCGACCACACGGAGCTCGCACGCTACCGGGCGCTCAAGGCCAAGGCCGCACGAGAGATCCGGCTCGACTTCCCGCACTCCACCGACGAGGCCTACTACGCGGCGGGGGCCTACATCGCCGACCACTGCGACCGCCTGATCGCGGTCTGGGACGGCCTGCCCGCGCGCGGACTCGGGGGCACCGGCGACATCGTGACGTACGCCCGCAGCCTCGGGCGGCCGGTCACCGTCATCTGGCGCGACGGAGTGGAGCGCGGCTGACTCCGCGCACGCTCACATCCGGTGCCTGACGAGCCAGTCGGTGTGCTCGGGGGAGACGATCCGCTCGGTCTCGAAGACGGCGGCCGACCACTGCCGCTCGGTGAGGGTGGTCTCCATCGCGGCCTGCATGTTCTCCAGGTCGTCCTCGACCAGCGAGTGCGCGGACACCAGGGGATGGTGACGGCGCATCTCGTTCCAGGCGAGACAGGCGGCGGCAGCGGCGGAGAACGTCCCCGTCAGCGCGAACGACCCCGCACCGCCGAAGGTCTGCAGCACGGCGAGGACCAGCGCCGGGAGCGTCAGCGCGGCGATGGTGCTCGACCAGACGAGCGCACCACGCCGTGACACCAGCCGGCGCCTCCGGTACCAGCGCCGCTGCTCGATCAGTCTGTCCCGGACGTACGTCTCCTTGCGCACGGTGAACGCCTTGTCCCGTAACTCCCGCATGGACGGGGTGATGAGACCGCCCCCGGCATCGGCCAGCTCCTCCCTGGGGTCGTCCCAGCCCACCTTCCGCAGCTCCTGGAGCCCTTCCTCCAGCCGGCTGGCGAACACCGCTTCGGGGTGCTGGACGGACGAGTCGAACGGGGAGCCGTGGACCGCGTAGCGCCAGCAGTTCGACTTGATGAACTCGGCTGCGGAACGGTTGAGTTGCCAATGCGACTTTGCTTTGCGCCGGGAGGCCAGGTAGGTCGTGATCAGGACACCGAGATAGGCCAACACCGCTGCCGCGTCGAGCAGTTGCACACCGGAGCCGATCTCTGCCTGCCACGGGAGTGCGGCGGGCACCGTTCCGAGGACGAGCAGGACGAGCTGGCCGCGGGTGGTGTTGACCGCCTCACGCTGGCGGGCGACGGCGACGGCGTCGGTGTGATGGAAGAGTGCGGGCAGATCAGCACTCCTGAAGACCATGCTCTGCAGCGGTCCTGGAATCGCCGTCATGTTCGCCCCCGTCTGCGGTTGTGGTGTGTCCGGTAGGGAGTACGTCCGGGCCTGCCGTGGGCGACCGCGACCCGCGAGGTGCTGCCCGGGGGCTCGGGAGGAGCGCGCAGGCCTGCCGGGGCCATGAGAGTAGGTCGCGCCTGCCTGTACGGCAATGGCGCCTCCGAGGCCGGTGCCTCCCATGGCGGGAAGGTGCCCTCGTGCGATGTGTGCTCCTGTGCAAGGATCGCGCAACATCGTTGCTGTAGAGGGGAGTTGCTGTCCCTGGCGGGACGCATCCCTCTTCCGGTCAGGGGGAGCGCGCGTGGTCGACGCAGGTCCGGGGAGTGCTGTGCCGATGTCCTACGCCCAACGCAGGGTCAGGCGCAGCCCGTTGCTGTTCACGGCTCCTCTGGTGCTGCTTCTCCTGCTGGTCCTCGTCCTGATCTGGGAGTCGGTCCGCGCCAACCTGGGGGCCGGGGCGCAGGGGGACTGGCCCTGGCGCCTGCAGCTGCTCGACACGGAGGTGCTCGGCAGCCTGCTGGCCGTCGCGGCCGGAGGGGTCCTGGCGCGTGCCCAGTACGCCCGGACGGTGCGGCCGTACCTGGGGTGGCGGGGAACGTGGGTGAAGGGCCCGCTGAGGGGGAACACCGAGGCGTGGAGGATGGGGATACTCAACGGCGGCCAGCACATCGCGGCCGTGGAGTCCTGCGACTACGCGGTGGTCCTGGCGGGCTGCGGCAGTCCCTCGCGGCCCCGCTGGGGCGACCTCTCCGCGGTGGTGGCCGAACTGGGCGGGGCGGGAATGGCGGTCGCCGAGGACTTCCAGTTCGTCGAGTTCGGACAGGGGTTCCCCCTGGTGGGCACCGGGACGTACGAGACCGTCCTGGTGGGTGTCTTCTCGCCGGCGTTCGTCGAACGTGTCGACGCGCTCTACGTGCGGGTGCGGGTGACCGATGTCGTGGGGGACACCCACGAGCGCATCGGTGACTGCCTGAGAGGGGCGAAGGTGGCCGCGTGGGCCCCGCTCGACTGACGATGCCGACCGCCGTCACCGCGCACCGCGGAGCGTTCCGGTGCGGACCGACGCGAAATGAGCGCCGAATGAGTGAAAGTCACCTGTCCGTGGACCGGGACGCCGTGAGGCCGCAGCGGGCGACGCGCCCTGTCCGGGGGCCGTGGGCGGTGTCGCTCAGGTGGTGCGGCGACCGGGGGCGTGCGGGGGCGATCAGGCACGTCATGAGGCGGGGTGACCGCTCCGGGGAACGCTCCCGGCCGCCGGCCCGGAGGGCCTGTCCCCGATTCTCACCCGAGTGGGCCAATCGGCCCAGGGTTTCGGGCTGCGCAATTCGGCGTAAACGCGCGATGTCGTCCCGCGGTGGCGCTTGCCGGGGCCTGTCGGAAGAGTAAAGTCATGCCGCCGGACACTGTGAATAAGCAGGAGCCGGCTGCGATCCAGTGTCCAGAAACAATCATCAAGGACGGCCGTGAAGACCTACGAAACCTCTCCCTCCTTCGCCATTGCGAAGAAGAGTCGCGTGCCACTCGCCAAGATCGACGCCCGTGGCGTCGAAGCGTCCAGGAAGATCGGGCGGGTAATCGGTACCTCCACGGTTCGGCCCGCGGGGACTTCGACCTTCAGCTCGTCACTCTGAGTCGAAGACCGAGGTGGCTAGACTGGGGGAATGACAGGACCCCTGGTCCCCTTTCGCGAGATTGTGCTCAAGGTGCACAGCAGGTGCGATCTCGCGTGTGACCATTGCTACATCTATGAACATGCAGATCAGAGCTGGCGTACCCGTCCTAAGTCCATCTCTGACGAAGCGATTTCATGGACAGCTCGACGATTGGCCGAGCATGCCTCGGAGCATGCACTCGATTCGATGTCAGTGATCCTGCATGGAGGCGAGCCGCTCCTGGCCGGCCCTGCGCGACTGCGCCGAGTCTGCGAGGAGCTCACGGCGGCGTTGGACGGAATCGCTGAGCTGGACCTCAGGATCCACACGAACGGTGTCCAGCTCAGCCCCCGGTATCTCGACCTCTTCGACGAGTTCGGGGTCAAGGTCGGCATCTCCCTCGACGGTGACCGCGCGGCGAACGACCGGCACCGCGTCTTCGCCAACGGCCGCAGCAGCCATCCACTGGTCCTCCGAGCCGTCGAGCTCCTGCGCCAGGACCGCTACCGGCACCTGGATCTCGGGCTGCTGTGCACCATCGACATCCGGAACGACCCGGTCGCGGTGTTCGACGCCCTCGCGGAGCTCGAACCCCCGCGCGTGGACTTCCTCCTGCCGCACGCCACGTGGGACGAGCCTCCCCTCCGGCCCGACGGTTCGCCCACCGCCTATGCCGACTGGCTCCTGGCCGTCTTCGACCGCTGGACGGAACGCGGGCGGCCGATGCCGGTGCGGCTCTTCGAGTCGGTCCGTTCCACCTTGAGCGGCGGCCCCAGCCTCACCGAATCCCTCGGACTCGCTCCCACGGACCTCGTCGTCATCGAGACGGACGGTCAGATCGAGCAGGTGGACTCCCTCAAGAGCGCCTACGAGGGCGCGGCGGCCACCGGATTCGACGTCTTCCGGCACGCGTTCGACGAGGTGGCGGCTCACCCAGGAGTCAGGACGCGGCAGCTCGGACTGGCCGGCGTCAGCGAGACCTGCCGCTCATGCCCCGTCGTACGTTCGTGCGGGGGCGGTCTCTACACGCACCGCTACCGCTCCTCCAACGGCTTCGACAACCCGTCCGTGTACTGCCACGACCTGGCGGCGCTGGTGCGAGGGATCGAAGCGCGCACCGGTCCGGCCACGGTGTCCCCGGTTCTGACCGGCCTGGGTGACCTGAGCGCCGAGCAGCACGACTTGAACCGCACGCTCCTCGCCGGCCTCCACGACGCCCTGGGCGGCCGCGGCGGCGACCGGTGGGACGAGGCGTGGGGGCTCGCGGGCGTACTGGAGTCCTCCGGCGACGGCGCCGACGGACTCGAGCACGTCCTCGCCCACCCGTACACACGCACCTGGCTGCTGGACGCCCTGGAGGGGCTGCACGCCGAACGGCCCGGCGCGGTCGGCCGGGCGCTGCGACTCTCCTCGTACGTGGCGGCTGCCGTCGTGCGGTCCGGTCTCGACCTCCCGGTGCCGGTGGACTACCGGGACGGCAGGCTCTTCCTCCCCACGCTCGGCGAGCTGCGGATCGCGGGTCCCGGCGAGACAGGCCGGATCCGGGTGCGGGCCGACGGCGACGGCTTCTCGGTGGAACGCGAGGGCGGGGGCGGCCGCCGGACCGTCCCGAGAGGGGCGGACGGTCCTGACTGGCTCCCGGTGCGGGACGTCGTCGTGGAGGGCGTACCCGGGTTCACCCTCGACGATCTGGATCCTTACCGGGACTGCTTCGAGGCTCCGGTGGCGCCCCGCCTCGGCGGGACGGAGGCGAAGGCCTGGACCGAAGCCGTCGGCGGAGCGTGGCGGCTGCTGGAGAAGGCCGCGCCCGAGCAGGCGGCGGAGGCCGCGAGGAGCCTCACCACACTGACCCCGACCGTCGCAGGACGGAACGCGGAACGGCCCCACGGCTACGGCGCCGTGGGTCTCCCGATGACGGAGGACGCGGCAGCGCTCGCGCTCGCGCTGCTGCGCGGTCTGCGACGGACCAGGCTGCGGGCCCTCCTGGACCTCACCGATCTCTACGCACTGGACGGGGCCTGGGAGTACCGGCCTCCGTGGGAGCGGAATACCAAGGTCCCCTTTTCCGGGCTACTTGCCGACACATATGAACGCGTGGGACTTTCCTTCCTCGCGCCCGGATTCCTGGACGGTGTCCCCGAGGCACTCGACATGATGGAAGGGGCGGCCGAGCCCACTGTCGGAGGAATGCGGCTTCTGAAGTCGCTCCGGGAGGAAGCGAGAGGTGTACATGGGACAAGTGGGATGAACATCCCCATGAATGCCGCGGATCAAGAACCTGTTCGATGAATCCTGGGTAGGGATGACTGGAAAGCGGCGTTGATTGACCGAACGCCATGGGGGTGGAGCACGGTCCGCTCCGGAATGATGAATTCGCTCGCACCCTCGCACCACAGACCTGGGATGCGGGTGCTCACACAGGACGGGGGTCGTGTGCACGCATGACGCATCAGCGAGCGGCGGACCATCGACCGTACTTCTTTCTGAGTTACGCGCACACACCGGGGTACGGCGGTGGTTCGGACCCCGATATGTGGGTCGAACGGCTTTTCCAAGATCTCTGCGGACATGTGATGGCCATGACCAACCTGCCGGCGGGGGCGTCGGCGGGTTTCATGGACCGGGAGATACGTTCGGGCGAGGGCTGGTCCGAGCGGCTGGGGAATGTCCTGGCCAACTGCCGGGTCTTCGTGCCGCTGTTCTCACCACGCTATTTCGCCAGCGAGATGTGCGGCAAGGAGTGGTACGCCTTCGAACAGCGCGCCATCCATCACCGGGCCCGGTCGAACCAGCCGGCCGAGGCGATCGTGCCCGCCCTCTGGGTACCGGTGCCCGCGAACCAACTTCCGGGACCGGCCGAGCGGTTACAGTTCAACCACCGCGACTTCGGGGACCGCTACGTCAGCGACGGGCTCTACGGACTCATCAAGCTCACCCTGTTCGCCCAGGACTACGAGCAGGCCGTCTACCACCTGGCGAAGCGGATCGTCAGTGTGGCCGACACCGTGGAGATCGGCTCGGGCAGACCGCTCGACTTCCGCCTCGTCCCGAGTGCCTTCGGCGCACCGGGCAGCGGAGCGGGCGCCCCGAGGCCCATGCGGATCACTATCGCCGCGCCCACCCGGCACGACCTGCCCGAAGGCCGCAACCCGGAGTACTACGGCGACAATCCGCAGGAGTGGAACCCCTACCACCCGGCCGCCGCCAGACCCCTGGCCTACATGGCCGAAGAACTGGTGCGCTCCCTCAACTACCAGGCCGTCGTGACCCCGTTCGACGAGGACATCGGGCAACGTGAGGGCAAGCAGTCGCCGAGCACTCCGGAGATCCTGCTGGTCGACCGCTGGGCGCTGCAGGACGAGGACCTGAGACGACGTCTCGCCGCCTTCGACGCCGAGAACCGTCCCTGGGTGACCATGGTCGTTCCCTGGTGCCGGGACGACCACCAGAGCAGGGCGGCCGAAGCCGAACTGACCGAGAAACTCGAACAGACGATGCCGGTCAAGATGCGGCAGGGGCGGGCCTTCTGCCGTGTCGCGGCCAAGGGGGTACCCAGCATGGAGGCGTTCGGCCAGATCCTTCCCCAAGTGGTCGAGGTGGCCGCCCAGCAGTATCTGAGGCACGCCACGGTCTATCCACCGGCCGGCGGACGGCACAGCGAACGGACGCGGCTGATGGGGCCCATGGGCAACACCCAGTTCATACCCGACATGCACGACCCTGCGACGGATGCGGAGGACGTATGACAGCCGGTCGTGACGGGCGCATCGTCACTTTCTACTCGTACAAGGGCGGCACGGGGCGCACCATGGCCCTGGCCAACACCGCCTGGATCCTGGCCGCCAACGGCAAGCGGGTGCTGGCCGTCGACTGGGACCTGGAGGCCCCGGGACTCCACCGCTTCTTCCACCCCTTCCTCGACCCGTCGACCCTCGGGGCCACCACCGGGGTGATCGACCTGATCACCGAATTCGCCTGGGCCGCGACCAACCCCGCGCAGCGCGCCGACGACTGGCACCGCGACTACGCCCGTATCCAGCCCCACGCGGTCTCGCTCAACCCCGAGGCCCTCGGCTGGGAGTTCCCCAGGGGCGGCACCCTCGACTTCGTCTCCGCCGGGCGGCAGAACCGCGAGTACTCCGCGACCGTCTCCACCTTCGACTGGGACAACTTCTACGACCGGCTCGGCGGCGGCCACTTCTTCGACGCCCTGCGGGACGACATGAAGGCCAACTACGACTACATCCTCATCGACAGCCGTACGGGCCTCAGCGACATCGCCGACATCTGCACCGTCCACCTCCCGGACGTGCTCGTCGACTGCTTCACCCTCAGCGACCAGTCCATCGACGGTGCGGCCTCCGTCGCGCGGCAGATCGCCGAGCGCTACACCGGCCGGCCCATCTCCATCTTCCCCGTCCCGATGCGGATCGACGAGGGCGAGAAGGAGAAGGCCGACGCAGGCCGGGCGCTGGCCCGGCTGAAGTTCGACCGGCTGCCCCGGGACCTCTCCGGTGACGAACTCACCGCCTACTGGGGCGCGGTGGAGATCCCCTACCGCCCCTACTACGCCTACGAGGAGACCCTCGCGACCTTCGGGGACGAGGCCGGGCTCAGCAACTCGCTCCTGTCCGCCTTCGAACGTCTCACCGCGGTCGTCACCCAACAGGAGGTCACCTCGATGCCCCCGGTGGGCGAGGAGGTGCGGCTGCGCATCCGTGACGCCTTCACCCGGCGCAGGCCCGCACTGCCCGCCGATCTCTTCCTCAGCTACGTGGCGGAGAACCGCATGTGGGCCGACTGGATCGAGTCGGTCCTGGTCCGGGCCGGGTTCAGGGTGGTCCCGCGGGACGTCTCCGCCGACACCGGTCCGGCGGATCCCGCGCATACAGCGGCCGAGAGCGCGGCCCGCACCGTCGTGCTGCTCTCGAGCGCCTACCTCAAGTCGCAGCGGGCCGTGGACCTGTGGGAGAGGGCGGTCGCCGAGGACCCGGGCGGCGGACGGCGTCAGCTGCTCCCTCTGCGGATCAGCGATGTCCGCCTCTCGGCGCCCTATATCGACCGTAACCCGGTCGACCTGTTCCGGCTGGACGAGGTCCATGCGACGACGGCACTCATGCGTGCCCTGGACCGGCCGGTCCAGCTCGGCGACGGCGCGTCGCCCGGCCCCCGCTTCCCCGGCACCGTGCCCAGGATCTGGAACGCGCCTCCGAGGAACCCCGGCTTCACCGGCCGGTCCCTGGTCCTGGAGCGGATGCGCGACCAGCTCGGTGGCGGCATGGCCGTCGTACTGCCCCAGCCGCAGACCCTGTACGGCCTCGGCGGCGTCGGCAAGACCCAGGTGGCGCTGGAGTACGTGCACCGCTTCATGGCCGACTACGACCTGGTGTGGTGGATATCGTCCGAACAGACGGACGACGTGATCGCCGGGCTCGCCGAGCTGGCCGTACGGCTCGGCGCTCAGGGCGGTGACGACATGGCGGCGGCCTCCCAGGAGGCGGTCGACCTGCTGAGGCGCGGTGTGCCGTCGGACCGGTGGCTGCTCGTCTTCGACAACGCCGACGACCCCGAACGCCTCAGGCGCTATTTCCCGCAGGGCGGCTCCGGCCACATCCTGGTCACCTCCCGGAACCAGGCATGGTCCCAGCACGGCGACGCACTGCCGGTCGACGTCTTCCTGCGGGAGGAGTCGATCGAGCACCTGCAGCGCCGCGCCCCGGGGCTCAGCGTCGAGGACGCCGCCCAGGTGGCCACGGCCGTCGGTGACCTGCCGCTCGCCGTCGAACAGGCGGCGGCCTGGATCGCGGAGACCGCGACGCCCATCGACGCCTATCTGGAACAGCTCGCCCAGCAGGCGCCGCAGGTCCTCGCGCTGAACCAGCCCGCCGGCTACCCGCAGCCCGTGGCCGCGACCTGGAACATCTCCATCGAGCGGCTCAAGGAGCGTTCACCGGCGGCTGTACGGCTGCTTCAGCTCTGCGCCTTCTTCGCCCCCGAGCCCATCTCCGCGAATCTCCTCTACAGCAAGGAGATGATCGAAGCGCTGAAGCCCTACGACTCCTCGCTCCAGGAGAAGCTGGTGCTCGGCCGGGTCATCAGGGAGATCGGCCGCTTCGCCCTCGCCAAGGTCGACCAGGTGTCGAACTCCATCCAGGTGCACCGGCTCGTGCAGGCGGTGATCAGGGCGCAGCTCAGCGAGGAGGAGCAGGCGGAGGCCAGGCACGTCGTCCACCTCATCCTGGCGGGTGCCCGGCCCGATGACACCGAGCCGATCGACAATCCGGAGAACTGGCCGCGCTTCGCCACGATCTGGCCCCACCTCGGCCCCTCCGACGCGCGCAACTGCCGGGACCACGAGACCCGCAGGCTGCTGATCGACCGGGTGCGCTACCTCTGGAAGCGCGGGGACGTGAGGACCGCGGGCACGCTCGGGGAGGAACTCCGGGCGACCTGGCTGGAGATGCTGGGCGAGCGCGACATCCAGTACCTGTACCTCTGCTTCCACCTGTCCAACATCCTGCGCACCCGCGGGCGGTACGTGGAGGCGAAGGAACTCGACGAGTTCACCCTGCGGCTGCAGCGGGAGGTGCTGGGCCCGGAGCACCCGCACACGTACATGACCACCAGCGGCCTGGCCATCGACCTCGGGCTGCTCGGGGAGTACGGGCGGGCGATCGAGCTGGCGACCCAGGCCCATGACGGCTTCAACCAGATCTTCCACGAGCGGCACGCCCGGACGCTGGCGGCGGCCAACAACCTGGCGCTGAACCTGCGCAGCATCGGGCAGTACGCCAAGGCCCGGGAGATCGACCAGGACTGCTACGACCTGCGGTCCGAGGTGCTGGGGCAGGAGCACCCGCACAGTCTGTCCTCCGCCCTGAACCTGGCACGTGACCTGCGTGAGGTCGGGCGGTACGAGGACTCCGTCGCGCTGCTCAGCCGCACCTACGACAGCCTCAAGGCGACCCTCGGCCGCACCTACCCCACCACGCTCAGCGCCGCCAAGAGCCTGGCGGTCTCGCTGCGCAGGGCGGGTCAGCTGGAGGACGCGCGCAGGCTGACGGTGGCCACCCGGGCCAGGTACCGGGCCAAGTACACCTCGGCCAACCCCGAGTCGCTGGCCTGCGACCTCAACATGGCGGCCGACCTGTTCGCCGCGGGGGAGGACGGCGCGGCCAGGGACGCCGCGCAGGAGGTCGTCGACCAGTACATGAAGGTGCCGGGCGAACAGCACCCGTACACCCTGGCCGCTCAGAACAACCTCGGCGTCTACCTCTCCGGGGCGGGCGCGTCCCAGGAGGCGGAGAAGCTGCTGACACGGGTGGTCGCCTCGATGCGTGAGGTGTTCGGGCGCGAGCACCCGAACACCCTGCTCTGCGTGATGAACCTGGCCAACGCGACGGCCGACCGGGGCGAGCTCGACATCGTGCTGGAGACGGAGCGCAAGGTGGCCGGGCAGCTCAGGGAGGTCCTCGGGGCGCACCACCCGGAGACCCTGGCCATGACCTCGAACATCGCGGTCACGCTCGACGCGATGGGACGCGGCGACGAGGCGCTGAGGCTACGGATGGAGACGGGGGACGAGCTGGCCCGGCAGCTCGGTGACGATCACCCGCTGACGCGGATAGCGAGGACCGAGGAGAGGTTCCAGCGCGAGCTGGAACCGATGTCGGTGTGAGCCGACGGCTCCGGGGCCCAGCCGCGCCGGGCCCCGGAGCCTCCGCGGCGATCAGCAGGCCGCTGTCTCCCTCTCGTCCAGCAGCCAGTTGAGCACGGTGGGAAGCACGGACAGCGCGTCGAAGTGTGCCGCCGCGGGTTCCAGGACGGCGGTGGCCCCCGGGATCTGCCCGGCCAGCCAGCGGGAGTGACCCACGGGCGAGAAGACGTCCTTCACGCCGTGCCACAGCATCACGGGCCCCTTGATGTCCGCCGGGTCGAAACCCCACGGCCGGCAGAAGGCCAGCGCGTCGTCGATCCAGCCGTACGCCGACGTGCGCAGCCCCTCGCGGAAGTTGGCGAGCAGCATCATGCGGATCCCGGCGTCGTTGACCACGACACGGTCGGAGTCGGTGAGCTCCCTGCGCAGGTCGTCCAGGAGCCGTGCCGGGTCCTGGCGGATCATCGCCGAGCGGCTGATGAAGGACTCCGCCAGTCCGTCCGGATCGGTCACCGCCCTGGAGTACGCGAGCACGTTGGACGCCGCCATGCCGTCGAACCAGTCGAGCCCCTCGGCGTCCCGGGGAGCCAGGCTGACCAGGGCGGCCGCACGGGTGACCCGGTCCGGCATCAGCGCGGCGCACGCCAGGGCGTGCGGTGCGCCGCCCGAGCGGCCGACCACGGCGAAGCGCTCCAGGCCCAGCGAGTCGGCGATCGCCCGTACGTCCTCGGCGACGTCCCTCACCTGCCGTCCGGGCAGCCGGTCGGAGCCGCCGTACCCCGGCCGGTCGTAGGAGATCAGCTGCATGTTCCGCTGGTAGAGGACCATCCCGCGTGGAGCGGGGCCCAGGCGGCTGCCCGGCATTCCGTGCAGGAGGAACACCGGTCTGCCCCGCGGGTCCCCCTGACGCTCGACCATCAGATGCCGCCCGTCCGCCACGCGCACCCGGTTCCGCACCCGCTCCTCCGCTCGGTCGCACCGCTCGGCCGGGCATCAACTACCCGGTATGTACTGCCTGTTCGATGATGACCTATCCGGCGCGATAGCGGCACTCCCTGTCGGAACGCGCCGGTGGTGTTCGGAACGTTCGGAGGCATTCGGTGGTGTTCGGCTTCAGGAGTGCTCTGCGCGGCATCCGGACTCCGAGCGCTGTTTCAGGACAGGACTAGTCCTCACCCGCTGCCGACGCGCGATTGCTGCGGGTGTTCGCAATCGGAACCGACGTGGTGGGACACCCCGGTTGTGAACACGTCGCGGGTGAACCGGTGTCGTCATGTGTGCGTCCGGAAGTCGACCTTGTGTGCTATCGGCCGCATCGGAATAGTGGGCGCCCCATCCTCCGTGTTCCGGGTACCCCACGTGCCCGCCGCACGGCCCCACAGGAGGTCGAAGTTGAAGCACCGACGCATATCCAGGAAGCGCGTGACCATGGCCGGATCGGCCGTCCTCGCCCTGGTCGCGGCTGGAGTCACGTTCCAGACCGCGAACGCCAGTGACGACGTACCCCAGTTCGCCCCCCGGACCCTCAACGCGCACGCGGCCGGAAATCTCGCCGCCACGCTCGACAAGGCTCTGGGCGGCGACACCGCCGGCACGTACTACGACGCCGACTCGGACCACCTTGTCGTCAACGTCGTCGACGACGCCGCCGCCGAGCAGGTCCGCCAGGCGGGCGGCAAGGCCAGACTGGTCCAGCACACGCTCGCCGAGCTGACGAACGCCCGGCAGACCCTCTCGGACAAGGCCACCATCCCCGGGACCTCCTGGGCCGTCGACCCGGTCACCAACAAGGTGGTCGTCACGGCCGACCGCACGGTCGACGGCGCGGCCTGGGACAAGCTCAGCAAGGTGGTCGACGGGCTCGGCTCCAAGGCCGAGCTCAACAGGTCGAAGGGTGAGTTCAAGCCGCTGATCGCGGGCGGCGACGCGATCTGGGGCAACGGCGGGCGCTGCTCGCTGGGCTTCAACGTCGTCAAGGGCGGCGAGCCGTACTTCCTGACCGCCGGGCACTGCACCGAGTCGATCACCAGCTGGTCGGACGCGCAGGGCGGCGCCGAGATCGGTGCCAACGAGGGCTCGAGCTTCCCGGACAACGACTACGGCCTTGTCAAGTACACGTCCGACGTGGCGCACCCCAGCGAGGTGGACCTCTACAACGGCTCCACCCAGGCCATCGCCAAGGCGGGCGACGCGACCGTCGGCCAGACGGTGACCCGCAGCGGCTCCACCACCCAGGTCCACGACGGCGAGGTCACCGCCCTGGACGCCACGGTCAACTACGGCAACGGCGACATCGTCAACGGCCTCATCCAGACCACGGTCTGCGCCGAGCCCGGCGACAGCGGCGGCGCGCTCTTCGCGGGCGACACCGCGCTCGGCCTGACCTCGGGCGGCAGCGGCGACTGCTCCGCCGGTGGCGAGACGTTCTTCCAGCCGGTGCCCGAGGCACTGGCGGCGTTCGGCGCCGAGATCGGCTGACCTCCGGTCATCAGATACGCCGATGAGCCCGTGCCCTCGCAGGAGGGGGCGGGCTCGTCGGCGTCCGGTCCGCTCGGGCGGGGCGGTAGGTGCTCCCGCCTCATGAGTCGGGCGGCGCCGTGATGCCGAGGTCCCGGCGCATGGCGAGCTGCATCTCTCCCAGTGCATCCCACATCCGAAGCATGAAGGTGTGGGCCTCCTGCCATTTCTGCTGGTCGTGCGCGCTGTCCCCGTCCAGCGTTTCCAGGAGCTTCCTTGCTTCCGCGAGTGCCACACGGACTGTCTGGCAAGCGCGTAGGACGTCGTCCGGGACGAGCATCTGGGCCTGTGCGTAGGTGTCCTGGAACTCGATGCGGACCACCTCCGTCGCAGGGTCCGGGCCTGTTCCGGAGCGCAGCGCGTAGAGGTCCTCCAGGATCCGGAACCGATACCGTCGTGCACCGCTGTTGAGGGCGACGTAGATCTCACGTCGGCGTTCCAGGTATGACTCGGCCGCGTCGATGTGCCGCTCGGTCCGGTCGGAGCGCTCCTGGAGCTCGAACTCCTGCCGGCGTGAGCGTGAGCTCACCCAGGCCGTGGTGATCGGTGCCAGCAGGGTCCCCGCTACACCCACCACGGCGACGAGTAACGCGATGACCCCAGTGCTCATTGCTCCCCCTGAGACGGCAAGGCCGTACCGCGTACGGCGGTACCTCCCGTGCGAGCGTCCTGCCGGGCGCCACGGTACGGCCCGCCGCCCTGGCCGGGACGGTGGTTCGACGGCGAGGCCGCACCCATGGCGCCGAGAAGCCCCGGACGGCCGGAGCACGGCGAGACCGGCCGGTCCGGGAGGCGGCGGTCGGGTCAGGCGGCCTGGGGCTGTCCGGTGAAGGCGCCCTTGGCCGGTGCCACCCCGAAGATGTCCACCGCGTGGTAGTACGTCCACGCCGTGCTGTTGCACGAGGTCAGCTTGGCGCCGGAGTAGGCGGCGCACACCCGCTTGAGGTCCGAGTAGAACGCGGAGTCGATGCGGGACTTGTTCGCGGAGAACGTGCCCGCGGCCTTGTAGTTGCGGTAGCCGAAGTCGTGGCGGGCGCAGGCCGTCTGGAACGGGAAGCCGAACGGGTTGTCGGGGGAGGTGCTGCAGTAGTCCGTCGACCAGTCGAAGGCGTACGCGGACCACGCGCCCTGGTTGTTGCGGGCGGAGTTCCACGCGTTGTAGCTGGAGGCGCTCGTCTGGGTCCAGGAGCTGAGGACCTGCGGCTTGTCCGACGGGGCGGCCGAAGCGGAGGCGGCCGGTACGAGGGCGAGCGGGAGCGACAGCGCGACCGCGGCGAACGGGATGGTGAATCTGCGACGCATGAGCAACCTCCGGCGGATGAAAGGGGGTTGTGCCGACCGTGCTCCTCGCGGGTCACGCGAGGCAGCTCCAAGAATGGCGTCATGCACCTGTCATGCCTAGAGGGTTTGCCGATCGGTCGTCAGAAGTTCGCCGCAGCTCAGGTGGCGGGCAGCCGGAAGCCCCGGCCCGTGAGGAGGGCCGGGGCCGGGATGTCGCGCTCACGACGCCACGCTTCCAGGCGTCGTGGTGCCGGGGCCGTACCCCGGCCCCGTGTCCGACCGGCGCCGGGCTCAGCCGGGGTGCGAGCCTCCGTCGGAGGCGGTCGCCGCCCGCGGGGTCTCCTCCGTGCCCCGGCGGCGCATCGACAGCAGCAGGGTGAGGGCCGTGCCGACGACCGCCCAGGCGGAGAGCACCAGCAGGGGGCCGGTGACCGCGTTGCCGTGGAAGTACGCGATCGAGCGCGCGACCCATGTGCCCGCGCCGGGCGGCAGGGCCGGGCCGATCGCCCGCCAGAAGTCCGGCAGCATCGGCAGCGGGAAGGCGCCGCCCGCGCTCGGGTTGCCCGCGATCACGATCAGCAGGACGGCCAGGCCGATGCCGACGATGCCGGTGAGGGCCTCCAGGGCGAGCGTGATCATGCCGACCGCGAAGACGACCAGGGCGCCCAGGCCGGACAGGGCCCACACGCTGCCCGGCAGTGCTCCGAGTACCGGTCCGATGATGACCGCGCCGCCGATCCCGCCCGCGAGCGAGTACAGCGCCATCACCGCGGTGCGGATCACCGCGCGCTGCCGGTTGGCGGGTTTGGTGCCCGCGCTGATCGCCAGGATCGAGGCGCAGAGGTAGCCGCCGACGCACCAGCCCACGACCAGGTAGAACGAGGAGAGGCCGTCGAAGTCGTCCGGGGAGGCGGGGGCCACGTCCACGGTCCGTACCGTGCGCTGCCGGGGCCCCTCCGCCTCCTTGATGATCGTGGCCAGCGAGGTGGCCAGCACGGTGCCGCCGCCGGAGGCGACGAGCACGGTGTCGGTGGCTCCGGTGGGGCTGACGACCAGGGCGCCGTCGAGCTCCCGGTTCTCGATCTGCCGGCGGGCCTCGGCCGCGTCGGAGACCGCGCGCGGGTCCAGGGGGCCGCCCGGCAGGCTGTCCAGCTGCGTGACGAGCCGCCCGGACACCTGCTGCGGGGCGACGACCCCGAAGGGGACGTCCGTCGGGTCGGGGCGGTGCAGCGCGCCGACGTAGGAGGCGATGAAGAGCAGCTGCAGCGCCAGTACGCCGACGACCAGCAGGGCGGCCCGTGCGGTGACGGCGTTCTTCACCTCGTCAGCGAAAGTCATGCCCCCACAGTCGCGGGAGGGCGGTGTCCGCGCAGGCGGGACGGGCCGAATGGCGGAGGAGTGGCCGCGCGCCCGGTTATCGTACGAACGTTCGAAACTTGGTCTATGGTGGAGAGCGAGGGGGTGGCGAGTACGGATCGGTCCAGGAGGTGCGGATGTCCGGGTTCACGCATCTGCATACCGTTTCCGGGTTCTCCCTGCGGTACGGGGCGTCGCACCCCGAGCGGCTGGCCGAGCGTGCCGCCGAGCGGGGGATGGGCGCCCTCGCGCTGACCGACCGCGACAGCCTCGCCGGCACGGTCCGCTTCGCCAGGGCCTGCGAGAAGGCCGGGGTGCGGCCGCTCTTCGGGGCGGAGCTCGCGGTGGCACCGCAGCCGGGGGGAGAGGGGCTCGCGCGCAGGCCGCGTACGCCGGCCCGCGGGGGTGCCTTTGTCGATGAATCCGCACCCCGGGTCACCTTTCTCGCCCGGGACGGCGCCCGGGGCTGGGCCGAGCTGTGCCGGCTGGTCACCGCCGCCCACGCCCCCGACGCCGGCGGCCCGGACACCGGGCAGCCCCTGGTCGCCCGGGACGCGCTGCCCGCCGAAGGGCTCACCGTGCTGCTCGGCCCCGCGTCCGAGGTGGGCGCCGCGCTGGCCGCGGGCAGACCGGACCGGGCCGCCGCGCTGCTCGCCCCCTGGCGGGAGATCTACGGCGACGCCCTGCGCCTCGAAGTCGTCCACCACGGCCGTGAGGGCGCCGGTCCCGGCTCGCTGCGGCTCGCCGCCCGTACGGTCGGCCTCGCCGCCGAGCAGGGGGTGCGGGCCGTGCTGACGAACGCCGTCCGGTACGCCGACCCCGGGCAGGGGCCCGTGGCCGACGTGCTCGACTCGGCCCGCAGGCTCGTCCCCGTCGACCCGCGCCGTTCCCCCCTCGACAGCGGGGAGCGCTGGCTCAAGGACGCCCGCGCGATGCGGGAGGCCGCCGAGCGGATCACCTCCGCCGCCGGGCTCGGGCGGGGCGCGGGGGAGCGGCTGTTCGCGGAGACCCGGCGCACCGCCGACGCCTGCGTCGTCGATCCGGCGGATGACCTCGGGCTGGGCAGCGTCCACTTCCCCGAGCCGCGTCTCGTCGGAGCCGGGCTGCGCACCGCCCAGCGGGTGCTGGCCTCACGCGCCGCCGCGGGCATGGTGCGGCACGGCTACGACCGCAGGCGCGACTACTGGGAGCGGATGCACCACGAGCTGGACATCATCGCGCACCACGGCTTCGCCACGTACTTCCTGACGGTCTCCCAGGTCGTCGACGACGTGAAGGGGATGGGCGTACGGGTCGCGGCGCGCGGTTCCGGGGCCGGTTCCCTGGTCAACCACCTGCTCGGGATCGCCCACGCCGACCCGGTCGCACACGGACTGCTGATGGAGCGCTTCCTGTCCGAGCGGCGCTTCGTGCTGCCCGACATCGACATCGACGTCGAGTCGGCCCGCCGCCTCGACGTCTACCGGGCGATCATCGGCCGCTTCGGCGCCGAGCGGGTCGCGACCGTCTCCATGCCGGAGACCTACCGGGTGCGCCACGCCATCCGCGACGTCGGCGCCGCGCTCTCCATGGACCCGGCCGAGACCGACCGGCTCGCCAAGGCCTTCCCGCACATCCGGGCCAGGGACGCCCGCGCCGCGATGGAGGAACTGCCCGAGCTGCGGGCCGTGGCCGGACAGAAGGAGAGGTACGGGCGGCTCTGGGACCTGGTGGAGTCGCTGGACGCGCTGCCGCGCGGCATCGCCATGCACCCGTGCGGGGTGCTCCTCTCGGACGACTCGCTGCTGCGGCGTACGCCGGTCATGCCCACCAGCGGCGAGGGCTTCCCGATGGCGCAGTTCGACAAGGACGACGTGGAGCACCTCGGGCTGCTCAAGCTCGACGTGCTGGGCGTGCGGATGCAGTCGGCCATGGCGCACGCGGTGACCGAGGTGAAGCGGGCCTCCGGGCAGGAGCTCGACCTGGACGCCGTACCGGAGGGCGACCCGGAGACGTACCGGCTGATCAGGAGCGCCGAGACGCTGGGCTGCTTCCAGATCGAGTCGCCGGGCCAGCGTGACCTGGTCGGCCGGCTCCAGCCCGCCACCTTCCACGACCTGGTGGTCGACATCTCGCTGTTCCGGCCGGGGCCCGTCGCCGCCGACATGGTGCGGCCGTTCATCGAGGCCAGGCACGGCCGCGCGCCCGTGCGCTACCCGCACCCCGACCTGGAGGACGCGCTGCGCGGCACCTACGGGGTGGTCGTCTTCCACGAGCAGATCATCGAGATGGTGAACATCATGACCGGCTGCGGACGCGGCGAGGCCGACCGTGTGCGGCGCGGGCTCTCCGACCCCGAGTCGCAGGCCCGGATCAAGGTCTGGTTCGCCCGGAGTGCGGAGCGGAGGAAGTACGGCGCCGAGGTGATCGCCCGCGCCTGGGAGATCATCGAGGCGTTCGGTAGCTACGGCTTCTGCAAGGCGCACGCGGTCGCCTTCGCCGTGCCGACGTACCAGTCGGCCTGGCTCAAGGCGCACCACCCGGCGGCCTTCTACGCCGGGCTGCTCACGCACGACCCCGGGATGTACCCGAAGCGGCTGCTGCTCGCGGACGCGCGGCGGCGCGGGGTGCCGGTGCTGCCGCTGGACGTGAACCAGTCGGCCGCCGCTCATCGGATCGAACTGGTGTCTGGTGAAAAAGGTGATACATGGGGATTGCGGCTGGCGCTCTCGGACGTCCACGGCATCAGCGAGGCCGAGGTCGCCCGGATCGAGGCCGGGCAGCCCTACACCTCGCTGCTGGACTTCTGGCAGCGGGCCAGGCCCGGGAAGCCGGCCGCCGAGCGGCTGGCCCAGGTCGGCGCGCTGGACGCCTTCGGCGCCAACCGCAGGGACCTGCTGCTGCACCTGTCCGAACTCCACCGCGCCCAGCGGAGCTCCGGATCCGGCGCGGCGGGCGCCCAGCTCCCGCTCGGCGGCGGGCACCGGACCGGCACCGTCGGGCTGCCCGACCTCAACGACGCCGAACGCCTCAGCGCCGAGCTCGGCGTCCTCAGCATGGACGTGTCCCGCCATCTGATGGGCGACCACCACGCCTTCCTGGAGGAGCTGGGCGCGGTCTCCGCCAAGCGGCTGCGGGAGGCCGGGCACGGGGAGACCGTGCTGGTCGCGGGCGCCAAGGTGGCCACCCAGACCCCGCCGGTCCGCTCCGGCCGCCGGGTCATCTTCACCACCCTGGACGACGGGACGGGCCTGGTCGACCTCGCCTTCTTCGACGACAGCCACGCCGCCTGCGCGCACACCGTCTTCCACTCCTGGCTGCTGCTGGTGCGCGGAGTGGTCCAGCGGCGCGGCGCGCGCAGCATGAGCGTGGTCGGCTCGGCGGCCTGGAATCTGGCGGAGCTGGCCGAACTCCGGCGCACCGGCGGCCTCGACGCGGTCGCGGCACGACTGGCGGAGGAGCCCGCCTCCGGCGAGGAGGAGGCGCCGGACGACGGCCGCCGCATCCAGCTGCCGACCGGCTACGAGATGAACCCCTGGTCCGACCTCCAGCCGGCCGGTGAGGGGACGCCCACCGGAAGGAAGCTGTGGCACCAGAGCCAGGGGAGCGCGGGATGAGCGACCAGCCGGCCGTCCTGTGCCTGCGGTTCCGCCGGATCGGCGGCGGACTGCCGGACAGTGCGGGGTACGAGGGGCTGCTCGCCCTCCTCGGGGCGTTCACCCCGGTCGTCGAGGCGGCCCCGCCCGGCGCCGCGCTCGCCGATGTCGGCGGCGCGCTGCGCTACTTCGGGCAGGACGCCCCCGGTCTGGCCTCCGTGATCCGGGTGCGGGCCCTCGCCCTGCACGGTGTGGACTGCGCGATCGGGGCGGCCGCCAACCCCATGCTGGCCAGGATGGCCGCGCGGCAGGCGGCGGGCGGAACCACCTTCGTGGTGCCCCCGGGTGAGCACGCCGGGTTCCTCGCGTCCAAGCCCGCCGCGGCCCTGGACGGCGTCGGGGCGGCGACCGCGCGCACCCTGTGCGGATACGGGCTCGACTCCATCGGCCGGATAGCCGCCGCGCCCCTCGCCACCCTGCAGCGGATCACCGGGGTGCGGACCGGGCGCGAGCTGTGGGAGCGGGCCAACGGCATCGACCGTACGCGGGTCGTGCCCAACGCCGCCGCCCGGTCGATCGCGGCCGAACGCTCCTTCCCCCGCGACGAGCTGGACCCGGAGCAGCACCGCCGCGCGCTGCTCTCGCTCACCGAGGAGCTGGGTGCCAGGCTGCGCGTCGACGGGCAGGTGTGCCGTTCGCTCGCGGTCTCCGTGCGCTACGCCGACCGGACAGGCTACGCGACGCTGACCCGCAGCCGTACGCTCGCGGAGCCCACCGCCCACTCGGTGGCGCTCACCTCGCTCGCGTACCGGATCCAGGACTCGTTCGCCCTGCAGCGGGCGCGGGTGCGGGGGATCGGGCTGCGGGCTGAAGGGCTCCACGACGCGGAACGCGCCGCCCACCAGCTCACCTTCGACCCGGTGGACGAACGGGCGCGGCGGATCGAGGCGGTCTCCGACAGGCTGCGGGCCAGGTTCGGTCCGGGGGCCGTGAAGCCGGGGCGGCTCGCGGCTTGACCCCCGGGGACACCGGGATGTTTTTACCGACGCGTAACTTCCCCAGCGGCCTTACCGGTGCGTAACTTGGCATGAGCACGTTGAAAAAGGCATGAGCACGTTGAAAAAGTGAGATCCGCTGTGGTCCGGACCGCAGGGCGCACCGACATCGCAACTCCCTTGAGCCGCAAGGAGAACACCCGATGCTGCCCTGGACCCGTGCCCCGCGCACCCCACGCGCTCGCCGCACGCTCGCCGTACTGCTCCTCACCCTCGCCGCGCTCGTCGCCCCCACGGCGACCGCGACCGCCGCCCCCGCGCAGGCCGCCGCTTCCTCCCGCGGATGGAACGACTACTCCTGCAAGCCCTCCGCAGCCCATCCCCGCCCGGTCGTCCTCGTCCACGGGACCTTCGGGAACTCGATCGACAACTGGCTGGTCCTCGCGCCGTACCTCGTCAGCCGGGGCTACTGCGTCTTCTCGCTCGACTACGGCCAGCTCCCGGGCGTGCCGATCTTCAACGGCCTCGGCCCGATCGACAAGTCGGCCGGGCAGCTCGACGTCTTCGTCGACAAGGTGCTCGGTGCCACCGGTGCCCCGAAGGCCGACCTCGTCGGCCACTCCCAGGGCGGGATGATGCCCAACTACTACCTGAAGTTCCTCGGCGGCGCCGAGAAGGTGAACGCCCTCGTCGGGATCGCACCCGACAACCACGGCACCACACTCCTGGGCCTCACGAAGCTGCTGCCCTACTTCCCCGGTGTCGAGGACCTCCTCACCATGAAAACCCCGGGCCTCGCCGACCAGGTCGCCGGCTCGGCCTTCATCACCAAACTGAACGCGGGCGCCGACACCGTGCCCGGGGTCCGCTACACCGTCATCGCGACCCGGTACGACGAGGTCGTCACCCCGTACCGCACGCAGTACCTGGACGGACCGAACGTACGCAACGTCCTGCTCCAGGACCTGTGCCCGGTCGACCTGTCCGAACACGTCGCGATCGGGACCATCGACAGGATCGCCTTCCACGAGGTGGCGAACGCCCTCGATCCGGCACGCGCCACCCCGACCACCTGCGCCTCGGTCGTGAGCTGAGAAACGCGCTGCCGGGCCCCCGGGGACGGGGACCCGGCAGCCGCGTGATCAGGCGCGGTGCGCGCCGCCCGAGGACCGGCGCCGGACCGAGACGAACAGGGCGCTCGCACCGAGGGCCAGCGCGGCGGCTCCGCCCATCGCGAGGTACGAGGTGCTGCTGCTCCCACCCGTCTCGGCCAGTGCGTCGTCGCCGGGCACGGCGCTCGCCGGGGAGGCGGCGACGTTGTTCGGCTCCGGCGCGTTGGCCCCGGTGCCCTCGGCGTTCCCGGCGTCCTCGGCCGGAGCGGCCGCCTCGGTCACCTCCGCGTGGGTCGCCGCGTCGTCGTCGCCGTGACCGTTGTGCTCGACGGACGACTTCTCCGCGCCCTCGTCGATCTCCTCCTCGGACGGGGCCGACGCGGCGGGCGCGGGGGCCGTCCCGGCGGTGTCACCGGTGCTCCCGCCACCTGCGGTGCTCCCGCCGCCGAAGACCACGTCGGAGCAGGCGTAGAAGGCCTCGGGGGAGTCCGACCGCTGCCAGACCGTGTAGATCAACTGCCGTCCGGACGCCTGCGGCACGGTGCCGTCGAAGACGTACGAGCCGTCCACCAGCGTCGGGTCGGTGGCCGTGGCGAACGGCTTCTCCTGGAGGTCCGACCACTTCAGGGGCTGCGACGGGTCGTAGCCCGCCTTGGTCAGGTACAGCTCGAACGCGCCCTTGTGAGGAGCGGTGGCCCGGAACCTGAAGGTGTGGCTGCCCGCCTTCATGGGCGTGGACGGCCAGTCGGCGCGCGGCAGATCGAGACCCTTGAACTTGTCGTTGCCGGCGCTGCACAGCTTGCCGTCCGGGATGAGCTGCCGGTGGTTGCCCGCCGCGTTGGCGATGTTCACGCCGTTCCAGTCGTACAGCGCCTGGGTCCCGCCGGCCGCCACCGCCGCCTTGCAGGCCGCCGACCGCGGGTTCTCCGGCCCCTCCGCGAAACAGGCCGAGACCCGGCTGACCGGGTCGCTCAGCGAACCGTGGGCAGCGGCCGGAGCGGCGGCGAGCCCGGTCAGCGCGAGCGGCGCGACGCCGAGCGCGACGATGCTTCCGGCGACCCTGCGACGGGCGGTGGTGATGACGGCCATGGTGGTGGTTCTCCTTCGGCGGCACGGCTGTTGAGCAGGTGGTGATCAGCAAACTAGCCGCCGCGGAGAGGGGATCCGGGTGTGAAAAGGCGCAGGTGAGGATCGTTATGGTGCGCTTAAGGGACGGTTAGGGGAGGGCTCAGGAAGGCGGCCGTGGAGCCCGGTCGCCGTGCTCACCGCCGGCGTGGTCCAAGGGCTGTTGGAGATCGGCGGGGCCGTACGTCGTGAGGCGGTGCGCCCGGGTCACCGGAGCTTCACCTCCCTGCCCTTCCAGGTCGACAGGACGGAGACCTCCGCGTCCGGGGCCAGCCGCAGACCGGCCAGGGCGAGGAAGTCGGGAAGTGCGATCTCCCCGCCGTCGGTTCCGTCGTCCCACAGGGTCCAGAGCCGGGAATCGCCGAGATCCCAGGTGTCGCTGTCCTCGCTCGGGTGCTGCTCGACGGTGCCCTCGCCGTGCCTGTACCGGAAGTAGAGGTACTGGCCCTCCGTCGTCCAGGCGTCCCACTGCGAGGGGCAGGCCAGGCAGGTCCGGACGACCCGTGCCAGGGTCACGTCCTCGTGCAGGTGGGCCTCGACCTCTCCCAGGTGCCGGTCGTGGGCGATGACGAGCTCGCCGTCGAGGACGAGTACGCGGACGTTCCCGTCGGGGAACTGGAACGTGAGCCCGGCCACCAGGTCGACGCCGTCGTGCCGGTGGCGGATCTCCCGGACCGAGCGGATCGGCGCACCGGTGAAGCGGGCCATCGCGTGGTCCTGCCCGGCCTCCGCCGCCGGGGTGCCGTCGGCGGGCGGGGCGGCCGTCAGCGACAGGGTGGAGCCCTGAGGCCGGAGGCGGACCGGGCCCTGCTCCTCCGTGTGCAGTACCAAGGACGACGAGCTGCCGGCCGGACCGTCCTGCGAGACGGTCGCGCCCAGCAGTCGCTTGCCGAGCAGGTCGGAGAGGTACGGCTCGTCGTCGGTCATGCACAGATGGTCGCACCGCCCACGCCGCGGGGAAACCGGATTACGGGGCGTCAGTCACCCGGCCGGGACACCCGTGGCCGCACTGCGACCGGACCACGCCCGACCAGCGATGATCAAGGGATCGCGGCCGGGTGGGGGCCTCGGGTTCCGGTTGTCGTCACACCCCTGCTGCCGCTTCATCCGGGGGCTGTAACAACCCCGGACTTCAGGGATACCGGCCTGCGGACGCGCTCAGAATACCTGTGTCGCTTGCAGGCCGACCGGCCTGGAGGCCGGTCACGGGGGAGTGGGTACAGGGCATGAACGCGAGGAACGACAGAGTCGGTTCGGTACGGCGGGGCCTGCGAGGCACCCTCATGGGGGCGGCCGTGGTGGTGGCCCTGCTGACGGCCACCGGCTGCCAGGACTCCGGTGACGACGGCGGGGCCTCGGGTCCTTCGGGCCCGGCGTCGGCCGGCGCGGGCACCTCGGAGAGCACCGTGCCTTCCGGCGACTCCGGGACCGGCGGCGCGTCCCCGGCCGACGAGGCGAGCGGGGACGGTGGTGAGACCGGCGGCGGCAACGGCACCGGCCACCGGGACTGAGAGGTCACCGACCTCAGCACCGCGGTCGAGCTCCAGGACCCGTCCGGAGAGACGCCCCGCCACTTCCTGCTGACCGTCACCAACGGCAAGAGGACGCCGTGCGTCCTCAACGAGGCTCCGCAGGTACGGCTCGGGGCCGGTGACGACGCCTCGATCGTCGAGTCGCTCGAGGAGCCGGACACCGAGCCCGTCGTCGTCGAAGGAGGTGGCGAGGCCTATGCCGGCCTGTACGTCTTCGGCAACGACGAGGGCGGCGAGGCGGAGTACGACCGGTCGGACCGGTTCACCGCCACCCTGGTCGCCGGTGAGGGCACCGAACTCGCCGGCACGCTCGTCTTCGACCTGCCCGGCGGCCTCGACTCCGTCTCCTACGACGACGCGGCCCGGGTGAACGGCTGGGCCGGTACCGAAGGTCTGGCGATGCGCCCGGTCAACCAGCTCTGACCGCCGCGCACGACGGCTGGAGGGCGGAACCGGCGGCGGTCAGACCTGGACGCCCGGGGTTCCGTCCTCCACGACCACGCTCGCGCGCGTGCTGATCGTGGCGTCCGGCTTCGTCACGAAGGGCAGGACGCGGAAGTCGGTCGTCCACCGCTCCCGGTTCACCGTCACGCGCGCGTAGCCCCGCTGGCTGTTGAAGAACTTCATGTGCGGGTTCGCAGCGAGGAACGTCTGGCCCTGGGCCGTCATGTCGGCGCCGTCGCCGCCGCTCGTGACCGAGGTGCCCACGAACTCCGAACCCACGGTCGCCGATCCCGGGTCGGCGTAGTCGCGCTTCAGGTCCCAGGCGTAGTTCTGGTGGCGGTCGCCCGTGATGACGACCAGGTTGCGCACGCCACGGGTGTCCGCCTCCGCCAGCAGCCGGTTCCGCTCGGCGACGTAGCCGTCCCACGGGTCGGTCCAGACCGTCGTACCGGTGCCCGGGTCCTGGTCGGTCTGGCCCATCGGCGCCTGGTTGCCGAGGATCTGCCAGCGTGCCTGCGAGCGGCTGAAGCCGTTGAGGACCCAGTCCCGCTGCCGGGACCCGAGCAGGGTGCGGTTCTCGTCGAAGCGGTCGGCGCAGTCGGCCGTGGTGCCGTCGCCGCACGCCTGGTCGTCGCGGTACTGGCGGGTGTCGAGCATCGTGAAGTCGGCGAGCCGGCCGTAGGGGAGCCGGCGGTACATCTGCACGTCGGGACCCTTCGGCAGCTGGGTGTGACGCAGCGGCGCGTGCTCGTACAGGGCTTGGAAGGCGGCGGCCCGGCGCAGCAGGAAGGTCTTCGGGTCCTCGTTGTTCTCGGAGGTCTCGTCCGCCCAGTTGTTCTCCACCTCGTGGTCGTCGAAGGTCATGATCCACGGGAAGTTGGCGTGTGCCTCGCGCAGCGGCGCCTCGGACTTGTAGAGGCCGTACTGCAGGCGGTAGCGCGCGAGGTCGAGGGTCTCCGTGTGGAACTTCGGATCGGTGGTCACGCCCCGCTTGTTCGTCCTGACGCCGGACTCGTACAGGTAGTCGCCGAGGTGGACCACCAGGTCCAGGTCCTCCTGCGCCATGTGGTGGTAGGCCGTGAAGTAGCCGTCCTGCCAGGCCTGGCAGGAGGCGAAGGCGAACTTCAGCTCGCGCGGGGAGTGCCACGGTGCGGGCGTGGTGCGCGTGCGTCCCACGGGGGAGATCGAGGAGCCGGCCTTGAAGCGGAACCAGTACGTGCGGTCCGGCGCGAGCCCGTGCACCTCGGGGTGGACGGAGTGCGCCAGTTCGGGGGTGGCGACGACGCTGCCCCGGCGCACGACGCGGCGGAACCGTTCGTCGAGCGCCACCTCGTACGCGACGCGGACGGGCTTCGCCGGCATACCGCCGAGGCCGTCCTGGGCGAAGGGATCGGGAGCCAGGCGCGTCCAGAGCACGACGCCGTCCGACGTCGGGTCGCCCGAGGCGACACCCAGGGTGAACGGGTCACCCTTCAGCGTGGGCGCGGCGAACGCGGACTGTGCCTCCCACGCTCCCGTCCCGAGCATCAGCGCTGCGGCTGCCGCCCCGCCGAATCCGAACATCTGCCTGCGGGACACGGAATGCGCGACCACGGGTCCTCCTCGGTTGATCTGCGCCAACCTGGACCACGGTGCCGGGGGTTGATGTCATGCTCACACGCAACGCATGGCCGGGGGCCGAGCGATACATGAACAGGACAGCTGTACGCCGGGAGGGGCTCAGGACACCGCGCGGTAGCGCCGCTCCGGACGGCCCGTGCCGCCGTACCGCAGGGACACCTCGGCCCGTCCCGTCACCGCGAAGTACTCCAGGTAGCGGCGCGCGCTCACCCGGGACAGGGCGCCGGCCTCGGCGCATTCGGAGGCCGAGAGGCCTGCCGGGTGTGCGCGCAGGACGCGTTCGACCAGGTCCGCGGTGTGGGCCGCGAGGCCCTTGGGGAGTTCACGGGAGCCGGGCGGACGCGTGCCGAAGATGCGGTCCACGTCCTCCTGGCGGGCCTCCTGGCGGGACTCGTCCAGGGCGTCCAGGCGGTTGCGCAACGAGGCCACATGCTGCAGCTGTTCCTGCAGCGCCGAGCGGTGGAAGGGCTTGATCAGGTAGTGCAGGGCGCCCGCCCGCAGAGCCGCCCTGACCACCCCGGCGTCGCGGGCGGCCGTGATGAAGAGCGCGTCCGCGCTGTGGGTGCCGCCGTCGCGCTCCTCCGCCGCGCGCAGCTCCCGCAGCACCTGGATGCCGTCCATGTCGGGGAGGTAGACGTCGAGCAGGACCAGGTCGGGACGGAGCCTGCGGGCCGCCCGCAGGGCGTCGGCGCCCGTGTGGGCCACGCCGACGACCGTGAAACCGTCCAAGGCGGACACATACCGGCAGTGCAGCTTCGCGACCATGAAGTCGTCGTCCACCACCAGCACTTTCGTCACGCCGACACGGTAGGGCGCGACCACAAGGACCACAACGTCCATTGGTTCCGGAACGGCGACAGCGCGTCGGCGCGCGGGCACCATGTGGTCCACCTCACACCCGCCCCCCTACGGCTCGAAAGGCGGCTCCCGGTGCGACTGCGCACTCCACTCGCCCTGTTCGGGGCAGCGCTGCTGGTGGTCGTCGGGCCGCCCCTGCTCTCCTCCGGCAGCGGCACCGACACCGGCACGCAGATCCCCGGACTGCGTTTCATGGTTCCCAACACACCAGGCGGCGGTTACGACATCACGGCGCGCACCGCGGCGAAGAACGCCGAGGACGCGGGACTGACCCACGGCATCGAGGTGTTCAACCTGCCCGGTGCCGGCGGCACCGTCGGGGTGACCCGGCTCGTCGCCGAGCACGGGAACGGCAAGCTGGCCATGTCCATGGGCCTCGGCGTCGTCGGCGCCGTGCGCACCAACAAGTCGCCCAGGACCCTGGCCGACACCACTCCGATCGCCCGGCTCACCGAGGAGCAGGACATCGTCGTCGTCGCCGAGGACTCCCCGTACCGGACCATCGGCGAGCTGCTCACCGCCTGGAAGAAGGACCCGGGGAAGATCCCGGTCGGCGGCGGGTCCTCGCCCGGGGGCCCCGACCACCTGGCACCGATGCTGATGGCGAAGGCCGCGGGGATCGCCCCGAGGCAGGTCAACTACATCCCCTTCGACGGTGGTGGCGAGCTGCTCGCCTCGATCCTCGGGAACAAGGTCGGCTTCGGCGTCTCCGGTGTCGGTGAGTACCTCGACCAGATCGAGGCCGGTGAGCTGCGGCTGCTCGCCGTCACCGGCCCGAAGCGGGTCCCGGGCCTCGACGCGCCCACGCTCCGCGAGGCCGGACTCGACACCGACTTCACTAACTGGCGCGGCATCGTCGCCCCGCCCGGTCTCTCCGACGCCGAACGCGACAAGCTCGTCGGGCTGGTGAGCGAACTGCACGACTCGAAGGAGTGGCGCGACTCCATGGAGAAGAACGGCTGGGACGACGCCTTCCTCACCGGCGACGACTTCGGCGCCTTCCTGGACGGCCAGGACCGCCGCGTCGCCACCGTCCTGAAGGAGCTGGGACTGTGAGCGACGAGACCGCCTCCACCCGGCCCGCCGGCGCGCGCTCCTGGCTGCGCGAGCACTCCGAACTCGGCGTCTGCGTCCTCCTGCTCGTGCTGGGCGTCCTCGTCCTGACCGACGCGCTCACGATGAGCGTCGACCTCACCCAGCGCGGACCCGTCGGCCCCAGGACCGTCCCCGTCGCCGTCGGTATCGGACTGCTCGCCGTCGCCGTGCTGCTGGCCGTCGACGTCCTGCGGGGCGGCCGAGGCGAGGCGGAGGCCGGCGAGGACGTCGACCTCGACGAACCCGCCGACCGGCGCACCGTCGCCCTGCTCACCGGCGTCTTCCTCGCCTTCGCCGTCCTCATAGGGCCGCTCGGCTTCCCCGTCTCGGGTGCCCTCCTCTTCTGGGGGTCGGCCTACGCGCTGGGGAGCCGCCACCTCGACCGCGATCCGCTCATCGCGGCGGGACTGTCCCTGGTGACCTACTTCGTCTTCGACAACCTGCTCGGGGTGCCCCTCCCGGGCGGCCCGCTGATGGGGGTGCTCTGACCGATGGACTCCCTCAACTCCCTCATCGACGGCTTCGGCACGGCGCTCACACCGGTCAACCTGCTCTGGGCCGCCCTCGGAGTCCTGCTCGGCACCGCGATCGGCGTGCTCCCCGGCATCGGCCCCGCCATGGCCGTGGCACTGCTGCTGCCGGTGACGTACGGACTCGAACCGACCGGTGCCTTCATCATGTTCGCCGGGATCTACTACGGCGCGATGTTCGGCGGCTCCACCACCTCGATCCTCCTCAACACCCCGGGGGAGAGCGCGGCCGTCGTCGCCGCGATCGAGGGCAACCCGATGGCGAAGGCCGGACGAGGTGCACAGGCGCTCGCCGCCGCCGCCATCGGCCACTTCGCCGGCGGGATGATCGGCACGCTCCTGCTGGTCGTCCTCGCCCCGACCGTCGCCTCGCTCGCCGTCGACATCGGCGCACCCGACTACTTCGCCGTCATGGTGCTGGCCTTCATCGCCGTCACCTCCGTCCTCGGCTCCTCCCGGATCCGCGGCCTCGCCTCGCTCCTCATCGGCCTCACCATCGGCCTCGTCGGCCTCGACCAGATGACGGGCCAGCAGCGGCTCACCTTCGGCTCGCTCCAACTGGCCGACGGCATCGACGTGGTGATCGTGGCGGTCGGGCTCTTCGCCATCGGGGAGGCCCTCTGGGTCGCCGCACACCTGCGCCGCACCTCCGGGAAGCCGATCCCCGTCGGCCGCCCCTGGCTGGGCGGGGACGACGTCCGGCGCACCTGGAAGCCCTGGCTGCGCGGGCCCCTCATCGGCTTCCCGTTCGGCGCGATCCCGGCGGGCGGCGCGGAGATCCCCACCTTCCTCTCGTACGTGACCGAGAAGCGGCTCTCCAGGCACCGGGACGAGTTCGGCAAGGGCGCCATCGAGGGCGTCGCCGGACCGGAGGCCGCGGCCTCCGCCTCCGCCGCCGGAACCCTGGTCTCCATGCTCACGCTCGGACTGCCCACCACGGCCGTCGCCGCCGTCATGCTGGCCGCCTTCCAGCAGTACGGGATCCAGCCCGGCCCGCTCCTGTTCGCGCGTGAACCCGAGCTGGTCTGGGGCCTGATCGCCTCGCTCTTCGTCGGCATGGTGCTGCTCCTCGCACTGAACTTGCCGCTCGCACCCCTGTGGGCGAAGCTCCTGCGGATCCCGCGCCCCTACCTCTACGCCGGCATCCTGTTCTTCGCCGCGGTCGGTGCGTACGCCGTCGGCGGGGAAACCGCCGACCTGGTGATCCTGCTGGTGATCGGGCTGATCGGCTTCGGAATGCGGCGCTACGGGCTGCCGGTGCTGCCCGCGATCATCGCCGTCATCCTCGGCCCGTCCGCCGAACAGCAGTTGCGGCGCGCCCTGCAGATCAGCGACGGCAGTGCGACGGGACTGGTGAACACCCCGTTCTCCGTGACCGTGTACGTCGTCGTCGCGCTGATCCTCGCGTGGCCCCTGGTGCGGAAGGTGCTGGGGCGCAATCGGGCATGAGGGACTGTCGGCGGCTGCTGAGAGGATGGCGGGTATGACCACGATCGACTGGGACGCCGCCGCCGACTCCTTCGACGAGGAGCCCGACCACGGGCTCCTCGATCCGGTCGTCCGCAGCGCCTGGGCGCGGAGGATGGAGGCCTGGCTGCCCGCCGCCCGCTCCGCGGTCCTCGACCTGGGATGCGGTACGGGCAGCCTCTCCCTGCTCGTCGCCGGACAGGGGCACCGGGTCACCGCCGTCGACCGGTCCCCGCGCATGGTGGAGCAGGCGCGGGCCAAGCTGGCGGGGACCGGCACCGAGGTGCTCGTCGGTGACGCGGGGCACCCTCCCGTCGGCAGGCAGCGGTTCGACGTCATCCTCGCGCGGCACATGGTGTGGCTGCTGCCCGACCCGGAGGCCGCCCTCCGGCACTGGTTCTCGCTGCTGCGGCCGGGCGGACGGCTGATCCTGATCGAAGGCGTGTGGAACGGCACCGGACTCTCCGCCGCCCGCCTCACCGCACTCCTCGCCGAGCACACGGAGCGCGTCCACCACGAGCCGCTCTCCGGCGACCCGCTGCTCTGGGGCAAGGAGGTCGACGACGAGAGGTACGCCCTGGTGGCCCGCGCCGAGCCGCCCCTGCGGCACCGCGAGGTCGTCGACGTCCACCTGATCCTGCGCAGGGGCCCCGACGTGCTGCTCGCCCGGCGGTCCGGCACGGGGTACGCGGACGGGCTGCTCCACGCCCCCTCCGGTCACACGGAGGACGGCGAGGACGTCCGGGCGGCGATGATCCGGGAGGCCGCCGAGGAGATCGGCGTCGAGCTGGATCCGGACGAGCTCCGGGTGGCGCTGGTCATGCAGCACCGGGGGCCGGGCGGCAACCCCCGGATCGGCTGGTTCTTCGAGGCGTCCTACGACCCCGCCCGGCCGCCCCGCAACGCGGAGCCGGACAAGTGCTCCGAGCTGGACTGGTTCCCCCTGGACGCGCTGCCCGACGACATGGTCGCCTACTGCCGCGCGGGCCTCGACGGATACCGCGCCGAGCAGCGCTTCCTGATCCACTGGCACGAGGACGCCGACTCCGTCGCCTACGCACCGCGGGAGGTGCGGCGCGCCGTTCCGCTGCCGGTGGCGGCGGCCCCCACGGGCCGGCTGCACCACGTCGAGCTGAGGGTGCCCGACCTGGTGGAGGCCGAGGCGGAGTGGGGGTGGCTGCTCGGCCGGCTCGGTCATGTCCCGTACCAGCGCTGGGCGCAGGGCCGGAGCTGGCGGCGCGGCGACGGCTACGTGGTCGTCGAGGAGTCACCCGGCCCGACCACCGGCCCGCACGACGGCCCGCCCCCCGGCGCCGGCCGCCTGGCTTTCCACGTAGGGGACCGCGCCCAGCTGGACGCCCTGGTGGTCCAGGCCCCGGACCACGGCTGGCGGCTCCGGGCGCCGGACTGCCATGTGTACGCCGAGAATGCCGGGCCCCGCGTCGTACGTCTGGCGAACACGGCGGGACACGAGGTGGAGCTGGTGGCGCCGTAGGGCCTCGTCCGGATCCGTGTGCGCCGCCCGCCATCCGGGGCTCATCGGCTTGACCTCAACCGGGCCGCGGCAGGATGCCCGGAGCCCTCGGCCCCTGCGCCGCGAAGGGGTCATGCCTCGTCGCCCACGGGCACGCCGTGCTTCGCCACGAGCCACCGCCACCGGGGCTGTTCGGCGACGAGCGAGGCGGCGGCCAGCACCGTCACCGGGACCGCCGCCCACACGGGCCAGGCCGCCCAGGAGGAGGCCACGGCCGCGGTGAGCTGGAGCAGGACCAGCAGGACGGTGACCGCCCCCGGCACCGGGACGATCACCTGTGCCTTGTCCCCGGGTGTCGAGAAGACCGTGGGGAGGCCGATCAGGACGACCACGGACACGATCGCGAGCAGCCACGAGTGCGCCGACAGCGCCCACGGGGTGGCCACCCAGGCGACGAGCTCGCAGGAGAAGCGCAGGACCGACGCGACCCGGTCGTCCTGCCGTCCGGCGGTACCCGCGGTTCCGGTATTGCCCACGATTCCCCCGAGCCGGTGGAGCCTACAAGTGCCCGCCATCGTACGGTGACCGGCCGGCGGGCAGGCGTGCGTTGCGGATCGTCGGGCCGGGGCTCGGGGGGTCAGCGCAGGAGACCCGTGAGTCCCTCGGTGCGGGCGAGGTGCTCCAGATCGTCCAGGGCGCGTACGGCGGCCCGGGCGGCCAGGGGGTCACGGCCGGCGAGGCCGCTCTCCTCGAACTCGTCCTCGTCCAGGCGCAGTACGGACCGGCCGTCCGCGGACACCCACAGATCCAGGTCGAGGTCCTCCACCAGGAGCTCGGTGCCGCGCAGCACGGCGGGCCGGGTGATGTCGCAGTACCAGCCCTTGAGCTCCCCGCCGCCGGTACGGACCTCCTTCACCGCGTACCACCGGTCGCGCCAGTAGTGCTCGGTGAAGACGTCGCCCGGCTCGAAGCGCACGAAGCCGAAGTCCCGGACCCCCGGGGCCGCCCACGGGGCCCGGACCGTGATCCGGGTCCCGTCGTCGCCGACCGGCTCGGCCGGGTAGCGGATCTTGGTGCGGCCTCCCTTGACCAGGGCGACCGTCAGAGTGGAACCGGGCTCAGCCGATGGTGCGGACATGGCGTACCTCCGTGGCGCAGATCTCGTAGCCGAACCAGCGGTTGACCGCCAGCATCGGACCGTTGCCGGCGTCGTTGCCGGTGTAGGCGTCGGTGTATCCCGCGGCACGCGCCCGGTGGAGCGAGTCGTTCTTGGCGAGCTTCGCCAGCCCCCTGCCCCGGAAGGCGCGCAGGGTGCCGGTCATGGCCGTCCGGTACCGGGTCAGGCCGTCGGTCTCCGCCGCGCTGAACGCGGCGATCCGCCCGTCCACCGTCACCACCGTGGTGAGCGCGTGGTCGAAGCCGGGCCGCCGCCAGGTCGTGGCCAGCCAGTTCTCGTAGTCGGAGAACTCCACCGGGGTGTCGCTCGGCTCATCCGCGGTCGTCTCCGCGTCGGCCTCGAACAGGGGGCGGGGGTCGTCCGCGAAGTCCGCGGCGGTGAGCAGCGCGACCCCGGCGGGGAGCTCCAGGAGCGGCGGCAGCGGGCCGTTCGCCAGGTCGAGACGGAGGAAGTGCGCCGGTCTCCGCGCCGCGTAACCGCGCTTCGCCGCGAACGCGCGGTGTGCGGGTTCGTCGAGCACCCATGCGTACACGGCGGTCGCCCCGGCCCCGGCCAGGTGCTCCTCGCCGGACCGCAGCAGCAGCGACCCCGCGCCCCGGCCCCTCCGGTCCGGATGCACGTACGGATTGCAGAACCCCTGCCCCGGCTCCGGGCTCTCGTGGGAGATGCCCACCTGCGCGGTCCCGATGACCTCGCCGTCCTCCTCGGCGACCAGCAGCCGGTACCGCCGGTCGGGATGGGCGTCGGCGAGGTCGCTCAGGACCTGCTCCTGAGTCGTCACCATGTACGGAAGCGCGGCGCGCCGCACCCGTACCCAGGCCTCCGCGTCGGCAGGCAGGAAGTCACGCACGAGGACCGTCATGAGCGGACGCTAACCCCGGACCCGAACCCGCCGCCTCCGAATTTCCGGCGGTGGGCGGGGCGATGCGGAGCCCGGTGGGGGAGAATCTCCGCGTGACCCTCAAGATCGCCGTTGACCCGGACTCCGCCACCGCCCCGTACGAGCAACTGCGTGCCCAGCTGTCCGAACAGGCACGCTCCGGCGCCCTGCCGGTCGGCCACCGGCTCCCGACCGTACGCGGCCTCGCCGGGGAGCTGGGTCTCGCCGCGAACACGGTGGCCAAGGCCTACCGCGCGCTGGAGGCCGACGGCGTGATCGAGACCCGGGGACGCAACGGGACGTTCGTCGCCGCCGCGGGCGACGCCGCGGCCCGTCACGCGGCGTCGGCAGCGCAGGAGTACGCCGAGCAGGCCCGGCGCCTCGGCCTGGAGCGGGCCGACGCGCTCGCGCTGGCCGAGGACGCGGTGCGGGCGGCCTACGCGCGCTAGAAGTCCGATGAAGATCGTGGAGGGGCTGTCCGGCCAAGGACGGGCAGCCCGTCGGTGACCGGCCGGTCGCACCGGCCGGCCACCGACGCGTACCGACAGCAGGGAGCTCTTTCCGATGCCCGCATCCCCCGTACACCCCCAGCGCACCGGCGCCGCGTCCGCCGCGGGCAGGGACGTTCCCTCGTTCAAGCCCTCCCTCGTCAGAGCGGTGTTCAGGGACGTCACCCCGCTGCACGTCTCGCGGTCGGCCGCCCGGGCCGCCGCGTCGGTGACGCGGGCGGTACTGACGGACATCATCGACGGCGCGCTGCGGGCGGCGCGGGAGGAAGCCCGTAGGAAGCTGCTTCCCAAGGACCTCGTGACAGCCATCGACCGGGACGTCGAGCTGGAGGTGGGAGGCGGTTGGTACCACCACAGTCCCACGTTCAAGGGGCTGACCGGAGTCGCGTACGACGCCGAGGGCGCCGTCGTACACGCCCCCAGGCGCAGCAGGTCACGCAAGCCGAGTGCCGTGGTGGGCGCCCACAGGTTCGAGCCCGGGGTCAGGAAGCTGCTGCGCAGCCGGGGTACGGCAGCCGTCCCGGCGATGGTCCGTGATCTGGACGGGCTCGCGAGCGTGTTCCTGACGGACCTCGCCCGGGACGCTGCCATGGTCGTCAGGGAGAAGGGGATCACCCGGTTCGGCACGGTCACCCTGATGACGCCGGGCGAACCCGCCGACACGCGGCCGTCCGTGCCGGAGTCCGTCCTGGCCCTGTCCACCCGCACGGGAGATGGGCGGACGATCGGCAGGGACGACGTCCTGGCCGCCACCATGATCCAGCTGTTCGGTGAGGCCAGGCAGCGAGCCCTTGCCGCGGCCCGGGAAGCGACGGAGACCGGTTCGGACGGCTGAGCGGGGCCACGGGGATCGCGCCCGGCCCGGACGCCGGCACCGGGCGCCCCACCGAGCGGGACGCGCACCGCATGCGTCGGTGAGCCGTCGCCGGGTCCACCCGCGAGGAGGCCCGGCGACGACTCGGCGCCTCCGGCCCGGAAGTGCCTGGCACGGGCCCCGGTTCAGAGATACAGCCCCGCGTCCGCCCCCGCGTCCTGCTTCGGCACCGAGGCGGGTCCGCTGCCGCGCCGCAGGGCGTACAGCTCCGCGAGCGTCGCCCCCTCGCGGCCGAGCCCCTCCTCCGTACCCAGCCAGGACACCGACTCGGCGCGGGTCAGCGAGCCCACCTCGATACGGGCCAGGCAGCGGCCCGGCCTGACGACCGCGGGGTGCAGCCGTTCCAGGTCCTCGTTGGTCGTCACCCCCACCAGGACGTTGCGGCCCTGGCCCAGCAGCCCGTCCGTCAGATTGAGCAGCCGGGACAGCGCCTGACCCGCCGTGTGCTTGGCCTCGCCCCGGATCAGCTCGTCGCAGTCCTCCAGGAGCAGCAGCCGCCACCGTCCCTTCGCCGAACCGTCGTCCTCACCGATGGCGATGTCCATCAGGTAGCCGACGTCGTTGAAGAGCCGCTCCGGATCCAGGACGCAGTCGACCTGGCACCAGTCGCGCCAGGACCGGGCGAGGGTGCGCAGTGCGGAGGTCTTCCCGGTGCCGGGAGGGCCGTGCAGCAGGAGCAGCCGGCCGGAGATGTCGTCGGGGGTGACCTTCATCAGCCGGTCCATCGCATCGGCCACCGGGGCCGTGTAGTTGGACCGGACCTCGTCCCACGTGCCCGCGGCGATCTGCCGGGTGGTGCGGTGCGGACCCCGGCGCGGGGAGACGTACCAGAACCCCATCGGCACGTTCTCAGGCTGCGGCTCCGGCTCGTCCTGGGCTCCGTCGGTCGCCTCGGAGAGGATCTTCCGGGCCAGCTCGGGGGTGGTGGCGGTGACCGTGACATCGGCGCCCCTGTTCCACCGCGAGACCAGCACCGTCCAGCCGTCGCCCTCGGCGAGGGTGGCGCTCCGGTCGTCGTCCCGTGCGGCCCTCAGCACCTCGGCGGCCGGGGGCAGCAGGGTCGCGCCCGACTTGACCCGGTCGAGGGAGGCGCTGTGCGAATACGGCTGCTCGCCCATCGCGAAGCGGCCCAGGAACAGTGCGTCCACGACGTCGGACGGCGAATCGCTGTCGTCGACGTTGAGCCGGATCGGCAGGGCGGACTCGGGGTTGGGAGGCATGGCGCCCATGATCCGGCACGGCGGCACCCCGCGCACCCAGGTTTCAGGAGCTGCCCCCGGGTGGCGGACGGGGCGCCGTCCGGGGGATGTGAACCGAGTCTCCCGGTCTCCGGTCGGATGATCCGGATGGGAAGCTTTGCCCCTCCATGTGCCGGATGCCTGATTCTGATGTGGTGCACCGTCAGCAGGGCTCCGAGTGCGCCACGTCGAAGCAAGTTGGCATGGACACTTCCGGAATTCCGGCCGGGACTGCTACTACGGAGTAGGCAGAGATCCTGCCCAAGGAGGTTCCATGAAAATGTCCAGACTCGTGGCGTTCTCGTCCTCTCTCCTGCTCGGTACCGTTCTCGCCCTGACGGGCGTGGGCGTGGCCCAGGCCCGGACATCGGCGGCGTCGGTCGACTACGTGGCCCTGGGTGACTCGTACTCGTCAGGTGTCGGCGCCGGCAGCTACGACGGTGCGAGCGGCGACTGCAAGCGCAGCACCCGTGCGTATCCCGCCCTCTGGCAGGCGGCCAACAAGCCCGCCTCGTTCGCCTTCACCGCGTGTTCGGGGGCCAGGACCGGTGATGTGACGGCCGGCCAGCTCGGTCCTCTCAGCTCCGCCACCGATCTCGTCTCGATCTCCATCGGCGGCAACGACGCGGGCTTCGCCGATGTCATGACGACCTGTGTCCTGCAGTCCGAGGCCACCTGCCTGAGCCGGATCGCCACCGCCCGTGCCTACGTCGACTCGACCCTCCCCGGCAAACTGGACTCCGTGTACACGGCGATCAGCGCGAAAGCGCCCTCGGCCCGTGTCGTCGTCCTCGGGTACCCCCGCTTCTACAAGCTCGGCGGCGGCTGCATCGCCGGTCTGAGCGAGAAGGAACGCTCCGCCATCAACGGCGCCGCCGACTACCTCAACGCCGCCACGGCCAAGCGCGCGGCCGACCACGGCTTCACCTTCGGCGACGTCTCCTCCACCTTCACCGGGCACGAGATCTGCTCGGGCAGCGCATGGCTCCACAGCGTGAACTGGCTCAACATCGGCGAGTCCTACCACCCCACCGCCGCCGGGCAGTCGGGCGGCTATCTGCCGGTCCTCAACGCGAACGACTGACCGCACTTCCGCAGTGCGGCCGGCCGGTCCGGCCGTGCTGCGGGGAGGGGGTCCTCTCCCGTGGGGCTCCCTCCCCGCACGTCACGGCGAGGACGCCGCCGAGACGCTCGTCGGGGCCTTCCCGTCGCTCCTCCCGCCCGAGTCGTCGTCGTCCGTCAGCGCCCAGACGAGACCTCCGGCGATGAGGAGCGCGACCACCGCTGCCACCGCCACCAGGACACCGGTGCGCCGCGTACTCCCGTCGGGAGCCGCCGGGCCCGCCGGGGGACCGGGCTCCCCGGCCCTCGTGGCCGGGTCGTCCGGCGCGGCCGGATCATCCGCCGGGGGTGTGGGGCCCGCCGCCCCGGCGCCGGGCGATCCGCTCCCGCCCGCGGCCAGGATCCGCAGCCGGCGCTCGGCCTCCGGGGCGGCGAGCCGTGCGGCCGGGTCCTTGCGCAGCAACTCCTCGACGACGGGGGTGAGCGCATCCGCCCGCAGGAGCGGTGCCGGCTCCTCCTCGGTCACCGCGCGCAGGGTCTCCGGAGGGGTGTCCCGCCGGAACGGCGACCTTCCCTCGGTGGCGGCGTACAGAAGCACTCCGAGCGACCAGAGGTCGGACTCGGGCCCCGGTGTGCGCCCCAGCGCACGCTCGGGGGCGAGGTATTCCGGTGAGCCGATCGGTTCACCCGCCGAGGTGAGCGCGGACGAATCCTCGGCCGTGGTGACGCCGAAGTCCGTCAGCATCACCCGCCCGTCGTTGGCCAGCAGGACGTTGCCCGGTTTCACGTCGCGGTGCAGTACGCCGGCGCCGTGGGCGCCGCGCAGCGCCGCGAGCACCTCCGCGCCGATGCGGGCCGCCCGCCGTGGGGACAGCGGGCCGTCGGCGTCGAGCACGTCGGCCAGGGTGAGTCCGCGGACCAGCTCCATGACGATCCAGGGGCGGGCGTCCTGGGTGACCACGTCGTGGACGGCGACGACGTTGCGGTGCGAGACGCGGGCCGCGGACCGGGCCTCCCGCTCCAGGCGCGCGAACAGCCGCTCCGCCTCGGCGGCCGGCAGGCCCGCAGGGGCCCGTACCTCCTTCACGGCCACCTCGCGCCCCAGCACCTCGTCACGGGCGCGCCACACGATGCCGGCCCCGCCCTGGCCCAGGGCGTCCAGAAGGCGGTATCGATCCACGATCACATGTCCGGTTCCGGGGACCTCGCTCATCGGTGACCCTCCATCAGCAGCGTGGTGCGGTACGGACGAATCCCCTCCAAGCTAACTCAACCCGTCCCGGAACCGACAGGATGCGGTAACGGGACGTCAACACCCGTGTACGGGTGTGCAATCCTGCGGCCGGGATACACGTGTGTCGCCGCGGGACGATAGGGTTAACCTGCCCGGGCCGGGTGCCCTCGTACGGGTGGGGAGTGACATGGAACAGATAACGGTGCGCAGCAGGCCGCGTGTGCCTGCGATCACATGTGGGAGCGGTGCGACCAGTTCGCGCCTCGACCGTCATCTCGCAGTGCTGGGCGGTCCCGCCGTCCCGCAGCGCGAGTCGGCGGAAGCGACGCTGCTGATGCTCGAACTTACGTCGCGCGACGCCGCGCACACCCGCAGGAGCAGGAGCGCGCGTGTCTCGCTCTTCGCCCCGCTGCGGCGACTGCGGCGTTCGCTCTTCGGCAGCCGCCGCTGACCGACGGCTGTCAGGACCGGTCCGGCCTCCGCTCAGGGCCGTGTCCACGATCACTCCGCCCCGGCGCAGTGCTGCTGCAAGCCCGTCCGTCATCCCCAGGGCCCGCAGCGTTGCGTCGGTGTGTTCCCCAGCGCCGGTACGGCACCCATCGGCGCCGGCGTCCCGCCCCGCAGCGGATGTCACCACCCTGGCCACGGCGACGCCCGGCACGTCCCGCACCCCGCCTCCTCTGACGGCGGGGGCACCGCACGGCGACCTCACGGCGACCTCACAGCAGGGCGAACTGCCCCTCCGGCCCCTCCTCCTGATGATCCAGTACGGACGCGGGGCGACGGGCCGACGCGGCGACGGGAAGCACCCCGGCCGCGCACAACTCCTCCCGCGTCAGAGCCGGTTCCCGCGCGATCCGCTCCCGCAGCGCCTGCTGCCGGGGGTGCAGTGCGGCGAGCAGTGCCAGCACGGTGATCAGCTCCAGCAGCTCCGAGGTCCGCTCCCGCGGCCAGTCGGGCGGCCCCACCGCGGCCAGCCCCTCCGCCGTCGCCGTGCGCCGCTCGAACCAGAGCTCCAGCATCCGCACCCCGTCGACCCGGAAGTCCCAGGCCCCGGCGGGCACGGGGGAGACGCGTCCCCCGCCGAGGACGATCGCCTCCTCCTCGGCGTCGTAGCGCAGTTCGTCCGGCCGGGGCGGGATCGCGGCCCGCACGTACGGGCGCCGGCCGCCCGGCAGCCTCGGCCGCTCCCCGCCGCGCGCGCCGCGCAGATGGAGCCGCAGCAGCTCCCGGCCGAGCTCCACCCCCTCGGACCAGAGGGCTCCGTCGGCGGGCAGCGGGACGAGCGGCCCGCCGGGGGAGGGAAGGGCGGCGGCGAGGACCCAGGCCAGCACGGCCTCGGCGCCGACCGGCACCCCGTACCGGGCGGTCAGCAGAGCGGGCAGACCCGGCGGGAGATTGGGTTCCTGGCCGCCCGGCCGCCGGTAGAGCGGCCGGATCCGGCCGGGCCGACCCGCGGGGGAGTGTCCGTCGGGCAGGAGCGCGGTCGCCGACAGGACGGGCCCGCCGTCCTGGGGGACGTATCCGTGCTCGACGGCGAAGAGCTGGTGCCCGTCGGCGACCCGCCACAGCTCCGGGCGGGCCGCGTCGAGCAGCCGGTGGTCGGGAATCAGCCACTGCTCGTCGAACGGGCCGTGCAGGATCCGTACGGGTTCGGGGTACGGGCCGGGGTCACGGGCGAAGGCGCTCGTCGACGTGGACCTGCCCGGCAGTGCCGCGGCCGGGGTCATCGGCGTCCGGGAGCGGCTGGGCAGGAAGAGCCGGTCTCGCTCGGCACCCTCGGACCGTACGAGCAGGTCCCAGCGGGCGCGGAGCGAGGAGGCGTCGGGAGCCGTCACCCACGGGCGGCCCGGTCTCAGGGGCCGCACCGACCAGGGCATGAGGTCGTCCAGCAGCGGGAGCGCGTCGCCCCCGCCGGTCCCGGCCGCCACCCGTGCTGCCACCGTGTCGTCCTCCCCGTGTCGCCACGTCCTCCGCCCCAGGCATCGTAACGACCGGCCGCCACGCCCCGGCGGGTCGCTCGGTGCGAGGACCCGACGGCGGCGGCCGCCTCAGTGCGCGTCGACGGTGACGGAGAAGGAGAAGCGGTCGCCCCGGTAGCGGATGCGCGCCACGTCCACCACGGTGCCGTCGTCGTCGTACGTCACGCCGGTGTAGTGCAGGATCGGGCTGAGCAGCGGGACCTGGAGGAGCTCGGCCGTGACGGGGTCGGCGAGGCGCGCCTCGACGGTGTCGGTGATCCGGGAGATCCGTACGCCGACGGCGTCACGCAGCACCTTGGTCATCGGCCACCGCTCCAGGTCGGCCACGTCGATCCGGGCCGCGACCTCCGGACGCACGGCGTTCTCCGCCCAGTTGGTGGGCTCGCCCGACCCGTCGTCGCAGCGGAGCCGCCGGTAGCTGACCACGTCCGGGCAGTCCGGGAAGAACTCGGCGAGATCGCCCGGGACGGGCGCCCGGCCGTGGCCGAGCACCGTCGTCCGCTCACCCGACTGCTGGGCGACGATCGCGTCGATCGACCCCAGCAGCCGGACCGGTGACACCCGCCGGGCCCGCGGCTCGATGAACGTGCCGCGCCGCCGGTGCCTGCTGATCAGCCCCTCGCTCTCCAGCTCCTTGAGGGCCTGGCGCATGGTGAGGACGCTGACGCCGTAGTGCAGGGCGAGCTGCTCCTCGGTGGGCAGCCGGGTCGAGGCGTCCTGGGGGCGGCCCAGTATGGAGGCCCGCAGGGACTGCGAGACCTGGTACCAGAGGGGCAGCTTCCGGTTCAGCACCAGGGAGTCGGGGGCGAAGCCGGGCCGACCCACCTCGTTCACCTGATCCATCCGGTTCACCCGATCTCTCCGCGGTGCGGCCGGCCGGGAGGTCTCACGGCCGGAAGTTGCGGCTCAGACCCTGCCACACCTCGTCGTATCCGCGCTGGAGATGCCCCGCGCCCGCCGCCTGCGCGGTCGCCGTGACCGGCCAGCGGGTCTCGAACATGAACGCCAGGCCGTCGTCGATCCGCTGCGGCTCCAGCTCCGCCGCGCTCGCCCGGTCGAAGGTCTCCCGGTCCGGGCCGTGCGCCGACATCATGTTGTGGAGCGAGCCGCCGCCCGGGACGAACCCGCCCGCCTTCGCGTCGTACGCGCCCTCGATCAGGCCCATGTACTCGCTCATCACGTTGCGGTGGAAGTACGGCGGGCGGAAGGTGTCCTCACCGACCAGCCAGCGGGGGGCGAAGACGACGAAGTCGACGCCCGCCAGCCCCGGGGTGTCGGACGGCGAGGTCAGCACGGTGAAGATCGACGGGTCCGGGTGGTCGTAGCTGATCGTGCCCAGGACGTTGAAGCGGCGCAGGTCGTAGACGTACGGGGTGTGGTTGCCGTGCCAGGCGACGACATCGAGCGGGGAGTGCCCGTACGTCGCCGACCAGAGGTTCCCGCAGAACTTGTTGACCACCTCGACCGGGCCCTCTCGGTCCTCGAACGCCGCGACGGGCGCCAGGAAGTCCCGGGCGTTCGCCAGGCCGTTGGCGCCGATCGGACCCAGGTCGGGCAGGACGAAGGGCTGGCCGTAGTTCTCGCAGACGTAGCCGCGGGCCGTGGCGTCGAGCAACTCGACGCGGAAGCGGACGCCCCGGGGGATCAGCGCGATCTGGCCCGGACCGGCCGCGAGCACCCCCAGCTCGGTGCGGAGCAGCAGGCCGCCGCGCTCCGGCACGATCAGGAGCTCCCCGTCGGAGTCGCTGAACACCCGGTCGGTCATCGAGGTGTTCGCGCTGTAGAGGTGCACGGCCATGCCGGTGCGCTGCGTGGCGTCGCCGTTGCCGCCCAGCGTCCACAGGCCGGTCAGGAAGTCCGTGCCCGGCGCGGGGTCGGGGAGCGGGTCCCAGCGCAGCCGGTTGGGGTCGGGGACCGCCTCGGCGAAGGGCGCGGTGCGCAGGGTCCCGTTGTCGACGCGGACGAAGGCGGGGTGGGCGGCCGAGGGGCGGATCCGGTAGAGCCAGGACCGGCGGTTACGGGCGCGGGGTTCGGTGAAGGCGGAGCCGCTGAGCTGCTCGGCGTAGAGCCCGAGGGGGGCGCGCTGCGGCGAGTTGCGGCCGTGCGGGAGGGCGCCCGGGACGGCCTCCGAGCTGTGCTCGTTGCCGAAGCCGGACAGATGGGCGAGGTTCTCCGCCGTCTTCCTCGCCTGCTCGATGCCGCTCATCGTGTGCTCCTGGTGGATGGGGGATCCCGTGGATCCCCTGACGAAGAATCCTATGGAACACCGTAGGAATCGAAACGTGGCCCGTCAACGGCATACGGGCATCATGGAGGCGTGTCCCACGCTCATACGAACCTCCGACGCGTCCCCGTGCAGCAGCGCAGCGCCGACCGTCTCGCCCGCATCCTCGACGCCGGCGCCGCGCTCCTCGACGAGACCGGCTACGAGCAGCTCTCCACCCGGGCGGTGGCCGACCGGGCCGGCGTGCCCATCGGCTCCGTCTACCGCTTCTTCCCCAACAAGAGGGCGCTCGTCGACGCCCTCGCCGAGCGCAACCTGGAGGTCTTCGCCGAGCGGGTCGTCGCCGGACTCGAAGCGGTCCCGGAGCGGGAATGGCGTCCGGCCATCGACGTCGTGCTCGACGCGTACCTGGCGATGAAGCGTTCGGTCGCCGGCTTCGCCCTCGTCGACTTCGGCCCGCCGGTCCCCGCCGCCGGTCCGCTCGACGAGGAGGCGAACCGCCGCGTCGCGGACCGCCTGGCGGAGCTGCTCTCCGGTCACCTCGGGCAGGGCCGCGACGGGGACGCCTCCGATGCCGCCCTGCGCCGCACGGTCCTGGTCTGCGTGCAGGCCGCCGACGCCCTGCTCCAACTCGCGTTCCGCGCCGATCCGTCGGGCGACCCGGACCTGATAGCCGAGACCCGTCTCCTGCTCCAGGCGTATCTCGCGCGCGTCCTCGGCTGAGGGGGTGAGCGGCCGGCGCAACCGGCCGCTCCAGGCCCTCGCCAGCATCCGTACCGGTCGGTATGCTCGGTCCGCCGGGAGCCCGCACCCGCCGAGCGTGCCGCGGGGCGCCGGACCACGCCCGCGCGCCACCGCCGCCGCCCCGGGGAGGGCCCATGTCCCACGAATCCCGTACCGCTCTGCGTGTCTGCCCGCTCTGCGAAGCCACCTGCGGACTCACCCTCACCATCGAGGGGACCGAGGTCACCGGTGCCCGCGGTGACCGCGACGACGTCTTCAGCCAGGGCTTCATCTGCCCCAAGGGCGCCTCCTTCGGAGGGCTCGACGCCGACCCGGACCGGCTGCGCACCCCGCTCGTCCGCACCGACGGGGTCCTGCGCGAGGCGACCTGGAGCGAGGCCTTCGACCTGATCGCCGCGAGGATCCCGGCCCTGGTCCAGGAGCACGGCGCCCAGGCCGTGGGGGTCTTCCTCGGCAACCCCAACGTGCACACCATGGCGGGCGGCCTCTACCCGCCGCTGCTGCTGTCCGCGCTCGGCACCCGTAACGTCTTCACCGCCAGCACCCTGGACCAGATGCCCAAGCACGTCTCCAGCGGGCTGCTCTTCGGCGACGCCCACGCCATTCCCGTCCCCGACCTGGACCGCACCGCCCACCTGCTGCTCATCGGCGCCAACCCGCTGGAGTCCAACGGCAGTCTGTGCACCGCCCCCGACTTCCCCGGCAAGCTCAAGGCGCTCCGCAAGCGCGGTGGCACCCTCACCGTCATCGACCCGCGCCGCACCCGCACCGCGCGCCTCGCCGACCGCCACGCCGCCATCAGGCCCGGCACCGACGCCCTGCTGCTCGCCGCACTCACCCAGGTCCTCGTCGAGGAGAAGCTCACCGACCCCGGCGCACTCGCCGAGCACCTCGACGGGTACGACGAACTGGCCGAGGCCATGGCGGACTTCACCCCCGAGGCGGTGGCCGCGGCGTGCGACCTGGACGCGGGGACCATCCGGGAGATCGCGCGCGAACTGGCCGCCGCCCCCGCCGCCGCCGTCTACGGGCGCATCGGCAGCTGCACCGTCGAGCACGGCACCCTGGCCAGCTGGCTCGTCGACGTGCTCAACATCCTCACCGGCAACCTCGACCGCCCCGGCGGGGCCCTCTTCCCCCTCTCCGCGACCGCCCGCGCCCCGCGCCCCGCCGCGCCGGGCAAGGGCTTCGCGCTCGGCCGCTGGAGGAGCAGGGTCTCCGGGCACCCCGAGGCGAAGGGGGAGCTGCCCGTCGCCGCGCTCGCCGAGGAGATCGAGACACCGGGGGAGGGCCGGATCCGGGCGCTGATCGTCATCGCGGGCAACCCGGTGCTCTCCGCCCCCGACGGGAACCGGCTGGACCGCGCCCTCGCCGACGGCCTCGACTTCATGGTCAGCGTCGATCCCTACCTCAACGAGACCGCCCGCCACGCGGACGTCGTACTGCCTCCGCCGCCGCCCTCGCAGAGCGCCCACTTCGACTTCTCCCTCAACTCCCTGGCCGTCCGCAACCAGGTCCGCTACAGCCGCCCCGCCGTGCCGCTGGACGAGGGGCGGATGGACGAGAGCGAGATCCTCGCCCGGCTCGTCCTCGCCGTCGGCGGCCGGCACGGCGCGCCGCCCGAGACCGTCGACGACCTGGCCGTCACCGCGGCGCTCGCCAGGGCCGGCGTCCCCGAGGAGTACGCCGCCGGGCTGACGGGCCGCACGGGCGGGGAGCGGCGCCTCGACCTGATGCTCCGCCTCGGCCCGTACGACCTCACGCTGGAGCAGCTCCTCGCACAGCCGCACGGGATCGACCTCGGCCCGCTGGAGCCCCGCGTGCCGCAGGTGCTCAGGACCCGCAGCGGCCGCATCGAGCTGTTCCCCGCGCCGATCGCCGCCGACCTGCCCCGGCTCCGCGCCGCCCTCGGCGCGCGGCCCGCCGGGCTCGTCCTCGTCGGCCGCCGCCACCTGCGGTCCAACAACAGCTGGATGCACAACGTCGCCGCGCTGCGCGGCGGCACGAACGTCTGCACCCTGCAGATCCACCCCGACGACGCGGCCCGGATCGGACTCGCCGAGGGCGACACGGCCCGGATCACCGCGGCCGGCGGCGAGGTCGAGGCGCCCGCCGAGATCACGGACTCGGTGAGGTCCGGGGTCGTGAGCCTCCCGCACGGCTGGGGCCACAGCCGCTCCGGCACCCGTATGTCGGTCGCGGGGGCGGAGCCGGGCGTCAATGTGAACCAGCTCCTGGACGGCACCCTCCTGGACCCGCTGTCCGGCACCGCGGTGCTCAACGCCGTCCCCGTCTCCGTAGCGCCAACGCGCTGACCTGGGGTTCTGCTCGTATTGCTCACACGTCAACATCTTGTTAACGCTGCTTCGGGGCCCCTAACGTCATCCGGACCGCCGAGACCGGTGAGAGTTCAAAGGTGAACGTTAGGTATCCCATATGTTGACAATCCTCGGCTTCGCCATGATCGCGACCTTCCTGGTCCTGATCATGACGAAGAAGATGTCGCCGATCGCGGCCCTCGTCCTGATCCCCGCCCTGTTCTGCGTGGCCGTCGGACAGGGCGCGCAGCTCGGTGACTACGTCATCGAAGGGGTCGGCACCCTCGCGCCGACCGCGGCGATGCTGATGTTCGCCATCGTCTACTTCGGCGTGATGATCGACGTCGGCCTCTTCGACCCGGTCGTCCGGGGCATCCTGCGCTTCTGCAAGGCGGACCCGATGCGGATCGTCGTGGGCACGGCGCTGCTCGCCGCGGTCGTCTCGCTGGACGGCGACGGCTCCACCACCTTCATGATCACCGTCTCGGCGATGTACCCGCTCTACAAGCGGCTGAAGATGAGCCTCGTGGTCCTGACCGGTGTCGCCGCCACGGCGAACGGCGTCATGAACACCCTCCCGTGGGGCGGCCCCACCGCCCGCGCCGCCACGGCGCTCAAGGTGGACGCCGCCGACATCTTCGTCCCCATGATCCCGGCGCTCGCCGTCGGCCTCCTCGCGGTCGTCCTCCTCGCCTGTGTCCTGGGCCGCCGCGAGCGCAGGCGCCTCGGCATGCTCACCCTCGACGAGGCGCTGGTCACCGAGCCCGAGACCGTCCTGGTCGGCGCGGGCGGCGGCGACCGGCTCACGAAGGCCCCCGAGGGAACCGCCACCGGCGGGACGGGAACCACGGGCGGCGGCGCCGACGACGCCGGGGCGGACGAGGAGTTCAAGGGCCTCGACCCCCACCGGTCCACCCTGCGTCCCAAGCTCTACTGGTTCAACGCCGGCCTCACCGTCGCCCTGCTGGCCGCGATGATCCTGGAGCTCATGCCGATCCCGGTGCTCTTCCTGCTCGGCGCGGCCCTCGCCCTCACCGTCAACTTCCCCCACATGCCCGACCAGCGGGCCAGGATCGCGGCCCACGCCGACAACGTCCTCAACGTCTCCGGCATGGTCTTCGCCGCGGCCGTCTTCACCGGCGTGCTCACCGGCACCGGTATGGTCGAGCACATGGCGGACTGGCTCGTCGGGGCGATCCCCGACGCCATGGGCCCGCACATGGCCGTCGTCACCGGTGTGCTGAGCCTCCCGCTCACCTACTTCATGTCCAACGACGGCTTCTACTTCGGCGTACTGCCCGTGCTCGCCGAGGCCGGCGCCGCCCACGGCGTCTCCTCCCTGGAGATCGCCCGCGCCTCCATCGTGGGCCAGCCGCTGCACATGTCGTCCCCGCTCGTGCCCGCCGTCTACGTCCTGGTCGGCATGGCCAAGGTCGAGTTCGGCGACCACACGCGCTTCACCGTCAAGTGGGCCGTGCTCACCTCGCTGGTGGTCCTCGCCGCCGGCATCCTCTTCGGGATCATCTGATGCCTCCGGAACCCGGGCCCGGCAGGGGCTGGCTGCTGCGCCTCGTCATCGCCTTCGCCTTCGCGCAGGGAGCGGTGTCGATGGCGCGGCCCGCCGTCTCCTACCGGGCCCTCTCGCTGGGTGCCGACGAGCGCGCGATCGGCGTCATCGCGGGGGTGTACGCGCTGCTGCCGCTCTTCGCCGCCGTACCGCTCGGCCGGCGGACCGACCACGGCCGCTGCGCACCCCTGCTGCCCGTCGGGGTCCTCCTGATCGGCGGCGGCTGCGCGCTCGGCGGCACCTCCGGCTCCCTCGCGGCGCTGGCCGCCTGGAGCGGGGTCATGGGCCTCGGTCACCTCTGCTTCGTGATCGGCGCCCAGTCGCTCGTCGCCCGGCAGTCGGCGCCGGCCGAACAGGACCGCAATTTCGGCCACTTCACCATCGGCGCCTCCCTCGGCCAGCTCGTCGGGCCGATCGCCGCGGGCCACCTGATCTCCGGGCGGGACGGGGCCATGGCCCGTACGAGCGCGCTCGCCCTGCTCGTCTCGGCGGTCGTCGCCGCCGTCTCCTTCACGGCGCTGTGGCGCATCGAGCACCGCGGGGCGTCCGGTGCCGCCCGCCGGGCCGCCGGGAAGGTCCCGGTGGGGAGCATCCTGCGGACCCGCGGCGTCCCGGCCGGGATCTTCATCAGCCTCGCCGTGCTCAGCGCCACCGACATCCTCACCGCGTACCTGCCGGTCGTCGGCGAACACCGCGGCATCGCGCCCGCCACAGTCGGACTGCTGCTCAGCCTGCGGGCGGCCGCCACCATCGCCTGCCGTCTCGTCATGACGCCGATGCTGCGCCTCCTCGGCCGGACCGCCCTGCTCACCACGACCTGCCTGCTCGGCGGCCTGCTGTGCGCGGGCATCGCCCTGCCGGTGCCCGTCCGGGGGCTGGCCGTGATGCTCGCCGTGCTGGGCTTCTGCCTGGGGGTCGGCCAGCCGCTCTCGATGACCACCGTCGTCCGGGCGGCCCCCGCGGCGGCCCGCTCGACCGCGCTCGCCCTCAGGCTCACCGGCAACCGGCTCGGCCAGGTCGCCGCGCCCGCGTCCGCCGGGCTGATCGCCGGGGTCGCGGGCACCGCGGCGCCGTTCGTGATGCTGGGCGCCCTGCTGATCGGGGCGGCCGGACTCGGTCTGCGGGGGGACCGGAGCGCGACCGGGGACCCCGACCCGGCCGGACCCGCCTCCCGGGCAGCTGACCCCGACCCGGCCGGGCCCGCCTCCCGCGCCGGTGACCCCGCCCCCGCCGCGCCCGGCCACCGTGCCGAGAGACCCCCCGCCAACCGGAACCACGCCTGACAGTTCCCGGAACCGATGGGTCCTGCACGAGCCGTTCCCACACCCCGCCGGGTGGGTTAGCTTCGGGCCACGCAGCCGCTCCCCACGCGCACGCTCACTCCTTCCCGGGCGGAACCATGTCTCGTGCCATCTCCCTGCACCACGTGAGCAAGACCTACGGACGGTCCCCGCGCGCCGTCGACCGGTTCTCGCTCTCGGTCGCCCCCGGCGAGTTCGTGGTGCTGCTGGGCCCCTCGGGCTGCGGCAAGTCGACCGTGCTCCGGATGATCGCGGGTCTGGAGGACATCTCCGAGGGGGAGCTGCTGCTCGACGGCGAGCCGGCGAACGAACTGCCGCCGCGCGAACGCGGTATGGCCATGGTCTTCCAGAACTTCGCGCTCTATCCGAGCATGACCAACCGGGACAACATCGGCTTCCCGCTGAAGCTGGAGAGCCCCCGCGACGACCACTCCGAGCGCGTGGAGTCCACCGCCCGGATGCTCGGCATCGAGAGCGTGCTGGACCGCTACCCCCGCCAGCTCTCCGGAGGCGAACGCCAGCGGGTCGCGATGGGCCGGGCCATCTCGCGGCGGCCGTCCGTCTTCCTGATGGACGAACCGCTCTCCAACCTCGACGCCAAGCTGCGCAACCACCTGCGCGCCGAGATCGCCCACCTCACCGCCGAACTGGGCGTCACCACCGTGTACGTCACGCACGACCAGTCGGAGGCGATGTCGCTCGGCGACCGCGTGGCCGTGATGCGCGGCGGCGTGCTCCAGCAGGTCAGCACGCCGCGGGAGGTCTACGCGCTGCCGGAGAACGTGTTCGTCGCCGCGTTCATCGGCACCCCGAGGATCAATCTGCTCCAAGCCGTCGTCCACGCCCCGCTGGAGGGGATGATGTCGATCGACCTCGGCCGGCAGCGCCTCCCGCTCCCCGAACCGCTCAGCGCCGACCACCAGTTGCTCCGCATCCAGCAGGGCCGCCCGATCATCGTGGGTCTGCGCTCCGAGGCCGTCCGGATCGCCCCGCGCAGCCATGCCCGCCCTGGCGAGGTGGCGCTCAGCGGCATCGTCGAACACGTCGAGTACCAGGGGCACGAGGCGCTCGTCCACCTCAACACCGGCTCCCGGCCGGCCGTGGTGCCCGACCTGGAGTCCGCCCGGCCGCAGGCCCCCCAGCGCCGCCGTCCCGGGGGCGGCGGAACCGGTGTGCTGGACCGCCTCAAGCGGCGCGCCACCGGCTCCGTCGCCGTACTCGACCCGCCGGCCCCGGAGCCGTACGCCGTGCGCAGTCCCGACCGCCCGGCCGTCACGGCGAGCGACCTCGTGGTCCGCACCGGCCCCGACATGCGGCTTCGCACCGGCGGACAGGTGCCGCTCCTCGTCGATCTGGCGCATCTGTACGTCTTCGACCACTCCGGGCGCAGGATCTGCCCCCTGCCGAGGGACATTCCCGGGCTCGACGTGTGACCGCTGCCCGCGGCCCGTGCGTGATCTGTGTCTCCAGTGGTTCCCTGGCGCCGAAAAACTAACAGCGCTAGTTTGGGGCCGGGACGGATCCGTCCGTACGACGCACGGCTTCGGCGGCAGGCACAGCGAGCCCGGGAGGAACAGCCATGAAGGCGCATGACGGGATGTACATCGGCGGGGAGTGGCGGCCCGCCTCGGGCCAGGACACGATCGCGGTCGTGAACCCGGCGGACGAGCAGGTCATCGGCCACGTCCCGGCGGGCACCGCCGAGGACGTCGACGCCGCGGTACGCGCCGCACGCGACGCGTTCCCCGGCTGGGCCGCCACACCGCCCGCCGAGCGCGCCGCGAGGATCGCCGCCCTGCGCGACGTCCTCGCCGCCCGCCAGGACGAGATCGCCGAGACGGTCACCGCCGAGCTCGGCTCGCCGCTGCCGCTCTCCCGGGCCGTGCACGCGGGCGTACCGGTCCTGGTCGCCGGTTCGTACGCCGAGCTGGCGGCCTCGTACTCCTTCGAGGAGAAGCTGGGCAACTCCACGGTCCTGCTGGAGCCCGTGGGCGTCGTCGGCGCGATCACGCCCTGGAACTACCCGCTCCACCAGATCGTCGCCAAGGTGGCCCCGGCACTGGCCGCGGGCTGCACCGTCGTCCTGAAGCCCGCGGAGGACACCCCGCTCACCGCGCAGCTCTTCGCCGAGGCCACCCAGGAGGCGGGCCTGCCCGCCGGTGTCTTCAACCTGGTCACCGGCATCGGCGCGGTCGCCGGCCAGGCGCTGGCCGAGCACGAAGGGGTCGACCTGGTCTCCTTCACCGGCTCCACCGCCGTCGGCCGGCAGATCGGGGCCACCGCCGGAGCGGCGGTCAAGCGCGTCGCGCTGGAGCTCGGCGGCAAGTCGGCCAACGTGATCCTTCCCGGGGCCGACCTCGCCAAGGCCGTCAACGTCGGCGTGGCCAACGTGATGTCCAACTCCGGCCAGACGTGCAGCGCCTGGACCCGGATGCTGGTCGACGCCGAGCGGTACGAGGAGGCCGTGGGCCTCGCCGCCGCCGCCGTGGCCAAGTACGTGCCGGGGGAGCGCGTCGGCCCCGTCGTCAACGCCAAGCAGCAGGCCCGGGTGCGGGGTTACATCGAGAAGGGCGTCGAGGAGGGCGCCCGCCTCGTCGCGGGAGGCCCCGAGGCGCCCAGGGACCGGGGCTACTACGTCAGCCCCACCGTGTTCGCGGACGTGACGCCCGGCATGACCATCGCCCAGGAGGAGATCTTCGGCCCCGTGCTCTCCATCCTGCGGTACGAGGACGTGGACGACGCCCTGCGCATCGCCAACGACACCGTGTACGGCCTGGCCGGCGCGGTCTGGGGTGCGGACGACGCGGAGGCCGTGGCCTTCGCCCGCCGCATGGACACCGGGCAGGTCGACATCAACGGCGGCCGCTTCAACCCCCTGGCCCCCTTCGGCGGCTACAAGCAGTCGGGGGTGGGGCGCGAGCTCGGCCCGCACGGCCTCTCCGAGTACCTCCAGACCAAGTCCCTCCAGTTCTGATCCCCGCCGATCCACCGAGGAGTCTGTTCGTGGTCCGCGCCGCCGTACTGCCCGCCGTCGGAGCTCCCCTGGAGATCACCGACATCGAACTCCCGGAGCCCGGACCCGGCCAGGTGAGCATCTCGCTCGCCGCCGCCGGCGTCTGCCACTCCGACCTGTCCCTCTCCAACGGCACCATGAGGCTGCCCGTCCCCGCCGTCCTCGGCCACGAGGGCGCCGGCACGGTGCTCGCCGTCGGCGAGGGCGTCACCCACGTCGCCGCGGGCGACGCGGTCGTCCTCAACTGGGCCCCGTCCTGCGGTGAGTGCTTCCACTGCGGGATCGGCGAGGTCTGGCTCTGCGCCGACGCGCTCAAGGGCGCGGCGAACGTCCACGCCCGTACGGCCGACGGCACCGAGCTCCACCCCGGCCTGAACGTCGCGGCCTTCGCCCAGGAGACCGTCGTCGCCGCCAACTGCGTGCTGCCGGCCCCGGCCGGCATCCCGCTCGACGACGCGGCCCTGCTCGGCTGCGCGGTCCTGACCGGCTACGGGGCGGTCCACCACTCCGCCCGGGTGCGTGAGGGCGAGAGCGTCGTCGTCTTCGGGATCGGCGGGGTCGGTCTCGCCGTCCTCCAGGCCGCGCGCATCGCCGGGGCCTCGAAGATCATCGCCGTGGACGTGTCGCCGGAGAAGGAGGAACTCGCCCGCCGGGCCGGTGCCACCGACTACGTCGTCGCCTCCGACACCACACCGCGTGCCGTCCGTAAGCTCACGGGCGGTCAGGGCGCGGACGTAGCCGTCGAGTGCGTCGGCCGGGCCGCCACGATCCGCGCTGCCTGGGAGTCGACCCGTCGCGGCGGCCGCACCACGGTCGTCGGCATCGGCGGCAAGGACCAGCCCGTGACCTTCAACGCCCTGGAGATCTTCCACTGGGGCCGTTCCCTCACCGGCTGCGTCTACGGGAACAGCGACCCGGCCCGCGACCTGCCGGTGCTCGCCGACCACATCCGCGCCGGACGGTTCGACCTCTCGATGCTGGTCACGGAGCGGATCTCGCTGGACGGCATCCCGGCGGCCTTCGAGAACATGATCGCGGGCAAGGGCGGACGCGCGCTGGTCGTGTTCTGACGGGGGCCGGCCGGGCCGGGGCGGCACACCGCCCCGGCCCGGCACTCAGCCCCGCAGCCCGGGGAACACCTCGCTCAGCGGCCGGCGGGGCGGGACCGGGGGCCGTGCGGTCGGGTAGCCCAGGCGCAGGACCATCTGAGGGCTGCCGTGGTGCGCGGCGCCGCCGGACACTACGGGGCGCAGTTCGGCGTCCTCCAGGGGCTGATTGGCGAACGAGGCCGCGACGCCGTGTCCGGTGGCTTCGAGCAGGAGCCTCTGCAGCGCCTGGCCGGCGGTGACCCAGGAACCGGGGTCGTCGTCCGCGGTCTCCAGGACGGCCAGATCCGGGTGCGGCTCGAAGGCCGCGCTTCCCCGTCCCGCCACATCGAGCCCCTCGGCCATGTCCCGCACCGGCGGGTCGTCGGGGAGTTCCCGCCGGGGCACGGGTCCGAGGTTGCCAACCGGGATGGCGGGCCCGCCGGCGCCCGGCGACAGGCGGGCCTCCCGGTCGTCCCGGACCGACTCGTCCTCGGTCCACACCGCGCGCCGGATGGTCGTCAGCATCCGCTGGTACTCGGGCTCCCCGTCCAGGAGGCGCAGGGTCGCCCCTTCGAGGCGGGCGGCGTCGTGCAGCAGCGCCAGCACGCCGGCGGGGACGCCCTCGGGCCGGAAGGGGTAGCGGTTCGTGCGACGGGTGTCCACCCACCGGTACAGCGCGTCCAGCGCCGGGTCGGGGGCGTCACCGCTCAGGGTGACCCGCGCGACCAGGAGCGGCTCGCCGGCGTCGGGCAGCACCGACACCCGGGACCCGTGGCCGAGGCGGGCCAGGGCGACGCGCGCGTTGAACACGGCGGCCCCGCACGACAGGCGGACGTCGCGCCCCGCGGACGGCGTCGGCATGGAGGCGTCGTCCGGATCGGCGCGTACCTCCAGCCCGCCGTCGGCGAAGGCGAACGACCACGGCTGGGTGTTGAACACCGACGGGGCGGCAGCCGCCGCGGCTGCCACGACGAGCTGTTCCGAAGCGTTGAGCACGGCGTGGTCGGTGTACTGCATGACTCGGGTGCCTCCAGGAGGGTCGGACCGGCCGTGCGGAAGGACGGCCCGCACGGATGTGACGCACCTCCCACTGTGCGATTCGGGCCGGGCCGCCGTGAGGGACCTCGGTCACCGGCCGGAAGGACTTCCGGCCCGCCCGGCGGCTCCCGGTGCCGGTGCGGTCACCCGCGGGCATCAGCCGGCGGATCCGCCGGCCCGCCGCGGCCCCCGCGCCCACGGGTCCGGGAGACCGCCACCCCCGCCAGGCAGAGCAGCCCGCCCGCGACGGCGAGCAGCGCGGGAACCTCGTCGAGCAGCAGCCAGGACATCAGCACCACCAGCGCGGGCACCGCGTACGTCGTCGCGCCCATCCGGCCCGCGGTGGTCCGCGCCAGCGCGTAGGCCCAGGTGGTGAAGGCCAGCGCCGTCGGGAAGACACCTAGATAGATCATGTTCAGCGTGGCGGACAGGGGCGCGTCGGCCGCCTCGGAGACCAGCACGCCGGTGAACGGCAGGCAGGCGACCGTACCGATCAGACAGCCGAACGTGGTGATCTGCAGGGCCGACCCGTGCCGGAGCGCGGGCTTCTGGCCGACCACGCCGCCCGCGTACGCCACCGCGGCCACCAGGCACAGCACGACACCGAGCACCGACGAGCTCCCGTGCCCCGACATGGAGAGCCCGACCACCGCCGCGCCGCCGAACGACACGGCCATGCCAGCGAGCAGCCGCCGGGGGAGCCCCTCACCGAGGAGTCCGGCGCTCAGCAGGGCGATCAGGAGGGGGCCGATGTTCACGACCATCGCGGCGGTGCCCGCGTCCACCTGCTGCTCACCCCAGTTGAGCACCACCATGTAGAGCCCGAACCAGAGCAGCCCGGAGGTGACGATCCCCGGCCAGGCCGCCCGGGCCGGCAGGCCCTCGCGGCGTACGAGCAGGAACGCGCCGAGGGTCAGTGTGCCCGCCACGAGCCGTCCCAGGGCCAGCGCACCGGGCGAGTACGCCTCTCCCGCGCTGCGGATGGAGACGAACGCCGAGGCCCACAGGATGACCGTGGTGCACGCGGCGGCCGGGGCGCGCCAGTCGCGTCCGGAGGTGGCGGGCGCGGCGGGGCGCGCGGTCGGTGTCGTCGTCATGGATACGACGGTAGGCCGGAGACCCTTCGGCGCCCACCGAACGGTCAGTCCGCGTCGAGGGCCGCGGGCTCGATGCCCAGGTGCTCCCGCAGGGCACGCAGCCCGGTGGGCGTCGCCCGGACCGCCCGTCCCGTGCCGACGCGTTCGCACCACCCGGCGTCCAGCACGTGCCGGCACAGGGCGGCACCCGCGGTCCCCGCCAGGTGCGGCCGCCGCTCGGTCCAGTCCAGGCAGCCGCGTGCCAGGGGGCGCCGCGACGCCGTGTCGAGCGGGACACCGAGGGCGCCGAACCACTCCACGCCGTCGTCGGTGAGCGCGAAACCGTTGTCCTGCCGCAGGAGTCCGCGCCCGGTCATCGCGTCGGTGACGCGGATCCCGAGCCTCCCCGCGAGGTGGTCGTAGCAGGTGCGCCCCCGTGCCAGCGCGTGCTGGAGGCTCGCCTCGCGCAGGGTGCGCGGAGGCGTCCGCGTACCGGGGTGGGTGTGGGCGGCCAGCTCCTCGATGAGCTGTGCGGTCCGGGCGTCGGCGAGCCGCACGTAGCGGTGACGGCCCTGGCGCTCCTCCGCGAGCAGCCCGCCGGCGACCAGCTTGCCCAGATGCTCACTGGCCGTCGAGGCGGCCACCCCCGCTCCGCGCGCCAGCTCGCCCGCGGTCCAGGCCCGGCCGTCGAGCAGGGCCAGGCAGAAGGAGGCGCGGGTCTCGTCGGCGAGCAGGGCTGCCAGCGCGGCGAGCCTGGGTGCCGCCGGATCGGGCGGTGTCGTACGGGGCATACGCCCAGGATGCGTCAGGCACCGTTCGGCGTGTGCCGAACCGTGCGGCCCGCGGCGGCCGTCTGCTCGTACTGGAGGGCCAGGCCGTCCAACAGGGCGCGCAGCCCGGTCTCGAAGGCGCCTTCGTCCACCTGCTGGCGGCGGTCGGCCAGCAGGTGGGCCTGGCCCAGGTGGGGGTAGTCGGCGGGGTCGTACGCCGTCTCGTCGTCGACGAAGCCGCGGGCGAAGGAGCCGAGCGCCGACCCGGTGATGAAGTAGCGCATCAGCGCGCCGATGTACGTCGCCTGGGCGGGAGGCCATCCGGCCCTGACCATCGCGCCGAAGACCGCGTCGGCGACCCGCAGGCCGGCCGGTCTGCGGCCGGGCCCCTGGGCGAGCACCGGGACGATGTGCGGGTGGGCGGCGAGCGCCGCGCGGTAGGAGACGGCCCAGTCGTGCAGGGCGGCGGGCCAGTCGCGCGGGTCGTCCTCCTCGAACATCGACAGGTCGACCTGTGCCGACACCGCGTCGGCCACCGCGTCGAGGATCTCGTCCTTGTTCCGGAAGTGGTTGTAGAGCGAGGGCCCGCTGACCCCCAGTTCGGCGGCGAGACGGCGGGTCGACACGGCGTCCAGCCCTTCGGCGTCCACGAGCGAGCTCGCCGCCTCGACGATGCGGTCTCTGCTGAGGAGGGGCTTGCGCGGTCGGGCCATGCGGCACATAGTAGGGCCTGCAAGCATTAAACTAGCAGTGCTAATTAAAAGTGGGGTGCCGCAGGATGAACCTGGAGCTGAGCGAGGAGCAGGACGCCGTACGGCAGCTCGCCGAGGACTTCGTCGCACGGGAGATCACTCCGCACGTCGTCGAGTGGGACCGTGCCGAGAGTGTCGACAAGTCGATCGTGAAGAAGCTGGGCGCCCTCGGCTTCCTGGGCCTGACGATCCCGGAGGAGTACGGCGGTTCCGGCGGTGACCACCTCGCCTACTGCCTGGTGACCGAGGAGCTCGGCCGCGGTGACTCCTCGGTGCGCGGCATCGTCTCCGTCTCGCTCGGCCTGGTCGCCAAGACGATCGCGTCCTGGGGCAGCGAGGAGCAGAAGCGGCAGTGGCTGCCGAAGCTCACCGCGGGCGAGGCGGTCGGCTGCTTCGGCCTCACCGAGCCGGGCACCGGGTCCGACGCCGGGAACCTGACGACGAGGGCCGTGCGCGACGGCGACGACTACGTCATCAACGGCTCCAAGATGTTCATCACCAACGGCACCTGGGCCGATGTCGTCCTGCTGTTCGCCCGTACCGGCGACGCCCCCGGCCACCGGGGCGTCTCGGCCTTCCTGGTGCCGGCCGACACCCCCGGGCTCACCCGGCGCACCGTCCACGGCAAGCTCGGACTGCGCGGCCAGGCCACGGCCGAACTGGCCCTGGAGGACGTCCGCGTCCCCGCCTCCACCCTCCTGGGGCCCGAGGGCAAGGGATTCTCCGTCGCCATGTCCGCCCTGGCCAAGGGCCGGATGTCCGTCGCGGCGGGCTGTGTCGGCATCGCGCAGGCCGCCCTGGACGCGGCCGTCCGCTACGCGGGCGAGCGCGAGCAGTTCGGCAAGTCCATCGCGAGCTACCAGCTCGTCCAGGAACTCATCAGCGACATCTCCGTGGACGTCGACGCCGCGCGGATGCTGACCTGGCGCGTCGCCGACCTCGTCGACCGCGGCAAGGACTTCGCCACGGCGGCGTCCACCGCGAAGCTCTTCGCCTCCGAGGCCGCGGTGCGGGCCGCGAACAACGCCCTGCAGGTCTTCGGCGGCTACGGGTACATCGACGAGTACCCCGTCGGCAAGCTGGTCAGGGACGCCCGGGTGATGACCCTGTACGAGGGCACCAGCCAGATCCAGAAGCTCATCATCGGCCGCGCGCTGACCGGGGTCTCCGCCTTCTGAGGCCGCCGCCGGCCGGCCCGGCGCGCCGGGCCGCCCCTCTTCTGAGTACCGGGTGAGTACGCCGGCGGATACCGGCGTACGCCACCGCGCCGGATGCTGAGCGACATGAGTGAGACATCATCGGTCAAGCAGCAGAGCACCGCCGCCTTCTACGGACAGGCCGTCCTCTCCTTCGGGGTGGCCATGGGGGCGGTGGCCCTCGGTATCTTCTTCCTCGACGCCGACGCCTGGGTGCGGGCGTTCCTCGCCATCGGCGTCCTCTACCTCGTCACCTCGTGCTTCACCCTCGCCAAGGTCATCAGGGACCGGCAGGAGGCGGGGCAGATCGTCAGCAGGGTCGACCAGGCCAGGCTGGAGAAGATCCTCGCCGAGCACGACCCCTTCCAGAAGCTCTGACCGTCTCACCCCCCGAGCGCTCTAAGCGCTTGCTCAGGTTCGCGGTATGGTGTTCGTCCTGCCAGCGGAAAGGGGCACGTGGCGATGAGCACGGCGGAGGAGACCGACGGCGACAGCACGCCGTGGAGCGAGGTCACGCCCGAGGCGGCGAGGCGGCTGCTCGTCGCGGCCGTCGAGGCCTTCGCCGAGCGTGGCTACCACGCGACCACCACCCGCGACATCGCCGGCCGTGCCGGGATGAGCCCGGCCGCGCTCTACATCCACTACAAGACCAAGGAAGAGCTGCTCCACCGGATCAGCAGGATCGGCCACGACCGCGCCCTGCTCCTCCTGGAGACGGCGGCCGGCCAGGACGGCACGGCGTCCGAGCGGCTCGCCGACGCGGTCCGCTCCTTCGTCAGCTGGCACGCCGAGCGGCACACCACGGCCCGGGTCGTGCAGTACGAGTTGGAGGCGCTCGGCGACGAGCACCGCGCCGAGATCGTGGCGCTGCGCAGGCGCAGCGACGCCGCCGTGCGCCGGATCATCGGCGAGGGTGTCCGGGCCGGCGAGTTCGACGTCCCGGACGTCCCGGGCACGACGCTCGCCGTGCTGTCCCTCTGCATCGACGTGGCGCGCTGGTTCAACGCGCAGGGCAGCCGGACGCCCGAAGAGGTCGGCGACCTCTACGCGGACCTCGTCCTGCGCATGGTGGGCGCCCAGAAGTAGCGCGTGCGGGAGCCGCGCGGTCCGGCGGACCGCGCGGCTCCGCGCGCGACGGCTCAGAAGTAGTAGCGCGACACCGACTCCGCGACGCAGGCCGGCTTGTCGCCGCCCTCGCGCTCGACGGTGACCAGGGCGGTCACCTGCACGCCGCCGCCGGCCTCCTCGACGTTCTTGAGGACGGCCGTGGCGCGCAGCCGCGAGCCGACCGGCACGGTCGAGGGGAAGCGGACCTTGTTCGTCCCGTAGTTGATGCCCATCTTCGCCCCGTCGACCCGCAGGATCTGCGGTACGAGCACCGGCAGCAGCGACAGGGTCAGGTACCCGTGCGCGATCGTCGTCCCGAAGGGGCCGTTCGCGGCGCGTTCCGGGTCCACGTGGATCCACTGGTGGTCGCCCGTGGCCTCGGCGAACTGGTCGATCCTCTTCTGCTCGACCTCCAGCCAGTCGCTGTGCCCGAGCTCCTCGCCCACGGCGTCCCGCAGCTCCTGTGCGGACGTGAAGATCTTCGGCTCTGCCATGGTGCTGGTCCCTGCCTTCCGGCTGTCGGTCGCCCCTCTCCGGGGCAGTGTCTAAGCGCTTGCTCAGCATGGTTGGGCCGCGCGTCCCTGTCAACGACGGACCGCCCGGGTTCTCGAAGTGGCGGCAGGGGCCGCGGTGCGGCCATTAGGGTTCGGGGAGTGCCACACATCCCGCAGACATTCCAGGAACTCACCGTCGGTCAGCTCTCCGCCCGTAGTGGCGCCGCGGTGTCCGCCCTGCACTTCTACGAGTCCAAGGGCCTGATCAGCAGCCGCCGCACCAGTGGCAACCAGCGCCGCTACACCAGGGACGCGCTGCGCCGGGTGGCATTCGTCCGGGCCGCGCAGCGGGTGGGCATCCCGCTCGCCACCATCCGGGAGGCGCTGGCCGAGCTGCCGGAGGAGCGCACGCCGAACCGTGAGGACTGGGCCCGGCTCTCCGAGACGTGGCGCTCGGAGCTGGACGAGCGCATCAAGCAGCTGGGGCGCCTGCGCGACCACCTCACCGACTGCATCGGCTGCGGCTGCCTGTCGCTGGAGGCCTGTGTGCTGTCCAACCCCGACGACGCCGTAGGCGAGCGGATGAGCGGCTCGCGACTCATGCCCGAACGGGGCGGCGCGAAGCGCTCCTGACGAAGCGCTCCTGAGAGGGCGCTCCTGCGTGGGCGTTCCGTGGGCAGGGCGCGGCGAACCGCCCCCGGGGCGTCCCGCCTCCGGTCGGTCCCGCCGCGGCCCCGCGCCCTCAGGCCGCCGACGCGGTCAGCCCCCTCGTCCGGATGCTCCTGGCGCTGGCCAGCGCGCTCGCCGTCAGGACGGGCCGGGGGACCACGATGCCGCACCCCGTGCAGACCGGGCCGGCCCAGGGCTCGTGGTCCGGATCCTGCCGCCAGACGATCCCGGTCCCCGTGCAGACCGGGCAGGCGGTGCCCGGCTTCGCGCCCAGTGCCGCGATCAGCCGCCCCAGGACGTCGCCGAGAGGGGCGCTGGGGTGGACGCCCGGATCCTCGCAGTGCGCGATCCCGTTGCCGCCCCACGTCAGGCGGTGCCAGTCGTCGAACGAGCCGGGCCGGCGCAGCCCGTCGTGCTTCTCGCGGCGCCGCCGTTCGGCGAAGCCTGTCTCGTACGCGAGCCAGACGGCCCGCGCGTCCTCCAGTTCGTCCAGTGCGCGGATCAGGCGCACCGGGTCGGGGGCCCGGTCCTCGGGCTCGATCCCGTGCCGGGCGCACAGATGATCCCAGGTCGCCCGGTGACCGTACGGGGCGAATCGTTCCAGGCATTTGCGCAGCGAGTACCGCCGCAAAGCCAGATCACCCCGCGGATCGCGGACCTGTCTCGCAAGACTCCGGAAACCGGCCATGGCACTGCCACCTCCGTCGCTCGTACTTCGGCGTCAAGGGATGGACGTACGACTGCCCGATTCGGCTCCATCGAAAGGTGAAAAGCGTCCACGGATCGAGACAGTGCCTGTGGGGCCGTGCACCGGCGTGTGGTGATTCGGAAAAAGTGACTGATGTTCATCTTCCCGGGCGGGGCGTACCGCCAGTAACCTCCGGCGCATCGGCCACCCGGAGGAGCACGCATGCCCCCACGCACCCGCACGCTCGGAGCCGCCACGTTCGCGGCTGTTCTCGCTCTCGGTACGTCCCTGCTCGCCTCGGCCCCCTCGGCCGGAGCGGCGGAACCGGAACCCCTCGCCGTCACCGACCACTGCCGCAGTCAGTGCGCGGACATCCTGCCGCCCGGCGAGAACGGCAACGCCACGCTCGTCGAGATCCTCGGGAACAAGGCGTTCGGCACCCACCCCGCCCACAGCGACGACCAGCTCGACCGCTACAACGGCCTGGTCGCGGGCCATACGGGCCTCACCGACCAGAAGCTCACGGACTTCTTCAACGACGCCTCCTTCGGGGTCGCCGCCGACCAGACCGAGTCCGTCACGAAGCCGCGCGAGGACGTCACCATCACGCGGGACAAGAAGAGCGGCGTGCCCCACATCAAGGGCACCACCCGCTACGGCACCGAATTCGGCGCGGGGTTCGCCGCCGGGCAGGACCGCCTGTGGCTGATGGACCTCTTCCGCCACATCGGCCGCGGCCAGCTGACCTCCTTCGCCGGGGGAGCGCTGGCCAACCAGGGCCTGGAGCAGCAGTTCTGGCCGCAGGCGCCGTACACCGAGGCGGATCTCCAGGCGCAGGTCGAGCGGATCAGGACCACCGAGGGCGCACGCGGTGAGCAGGCGATGGCCGATGCACAGGCCTACGTCGACGGCATCAACGCCTACCGGGTGAAGTCCAAGAACGGCCGCTACTTCCCCGGTGAGTACGTGCTCACCGGGAAGATCGACTCCATCACGAACATCGGCGAGATCCAGCCGTTCGGACTGACGGACCTGATATCGATCGCCTCGGTCGTCGGCGGACAGTTCGGCGGGGGAGGCGGCGGCGAGGTCCAGGCCGCGCTCTCGCTGCTCGCCGCCCAGCAGAAGTACGGCGTCGAGGAGGGCACCCGCGTCTGGGAGTCCTTCCGCCAGCGCAACGACCCCGAGGCCGTCCTCACCGTCCACGACGGCACCTCGTTCCCGTACGCGGGCAAGCCCGACAAGGCCCGCGGGACCGCGCTCCCCGACCCGGGCTCCGTCACCCCCGAACCCCTGATCCACGACCGCACCGGTTCGGCCGGGACCGGCGTGAAGGCCCCGGTGAAGGCGCCGGCCGCCCTGAAGCCGCTGCAGGGCATGTTCGACGACGGTGTCATCCCGGAGGGATCGCTGCCCGGATCCGGTGAAGGCGCCCAGAAGCGCGGGATGTCCAACGCGCTCCTGGTGTCCGGCAAACGCACCGCGAGCGGCAACCCGATCGCCGTCATGGGCCCCCAGACCGGCTACTTCGCGCCCCAGCTGATGATGCTTCAGGAGATCCAGGGCCCGGGCATCAGCGCCCGCGGGGTGTCCTTCGCCGGGGTCGGCATGTACATCCAGATGGGCCGCGGGCAGGACTACGCCTGGAGCGCCACGTCGGCCGCCCAGGACATCACCGACACCTACGCCGTCGAGCTCTGCGAACCCGACGGATCCACGCCCACCAAGGACTCCGCGCACTACCGGAACGACGGCGCCTGCACGGCCATGGAGAAGATGGAGCGCACCAACTCCTGGAAGCCGACGGTCGCCGACTCCACGGCCAAGGGCTCCTACCGGATGCAGGTGTGGCGCACCGACTACGGCATCGTCACCCACCGCGCCACCGTGGACGGCAAGCCCGTCGCCTACACCTCGCTGCGCACCACCTACCGGCACGAGGCCGACTCGATCATCGGCTTCCAGATGCTCAACGACCCGGCGTACGTGACGGACGCGGCCTCCTTCCAGCAGGCCGCGAGCAACATCGACTACGCCTTCAACTGGTTCTACGCGGACTCGCGCACCGCGGCCTACTACAACAGCGGCATGAACCCGGTGCGGGCGGAGGGCGTGGACGCCGCGCTGCCGGTCAAGGCCGAGAAGGCCTACGAGTGGCGGGGCTACGACCCGGCGGCCAACACCACCGACTACACCCCGTTCGCCGCGCACCCCCACTCCAGCGGCCAGGACTACTACATCTCCTGGAACAACCGCCAGGCCAAGGACTACTCCACCGCCGCGTTCGGCTTCGGGGCCGTGCACCGGGGCGACCTGCTCGACGACCGGGTGTCCGCACTGGTCGAGGACGGCGGAGTGACCCGCGCCTCCCTCACCCGTGCCATGGCCGAAGCGGCGCTCACCGATCTGCGCGGGGAGCAGCTGCTGCCGGAACTCCTGAAGGTGCTGCGCTCCCAGCCGGTCACCGACCCGGAGCTCGACACGGTGGTGCAGCAGCTGGACTCCTGGCGCGCCGCAGGGGCGCAACGCAAGGAGACCTCCCCGGGCTCGCACACGTACACGCACGCCGACGCGGTCCGGATCATGGACGCGTGGTGGCCGAAGCTGGTCGAGGCGGAGTTCCGTCCCGGCCTGGGGGACTCCCTCTACACCGCGCTGACCGCGAGCCTGGCCACGGACGAGTCGCCGGCCGCGAGCCACGGACCGAGCGGGGCGCACAGCGGCTCCGCCTTCCAGTACGGCTGGTGGGGGTTCGCGGACAAGGACCTGCGCCAGGTGCTCGGACAGCCCGTCAAGGGGCCGCTGGCGAAGACGTACTGCGGCGGCGGTGACCTGAGCGCCTGCCGTTCCGCGCTGCTCAGCACCCTGAAGGAGGCGGCAGCCGTGCCCGCGGCGACGGTCTACCCGGGGGACGACAACTGCAAGGCCGGTGAGCAGTGGTGCACCGACGCGATCATCCACCGCGCGCTGGGCGGGATCTCGCAGAAGTCCATCCACTGGCAGAACCGGCCGACCTACCAGCAGGTCGTGGAGTTCCCCTCGCACCGCTGAGTCCGGTCCGTGCGTCCCCCGCGGTCCTGACGCGACAACAGAAGCGGTCCCCCGTAGCGCCGTTCACGGTGGTACGGGGGACTCGCGTCGCGGAACGGGAACGGGAGCGGGAACGGGAGCGAGACCGGGGCGGGGTGGTACGGGCCCGGCCCGTACCACCCCGCCTCCGCGTGCGGAGCTCCGGCACCCGGTCGCTCACCGGTACTGGAGGTACCTCCTGCGGACGGCCCGGAAGGCGGCCAGATCCGCCGACCACGCGCCGACGACCTCGTCCGTGTCCGCGCCCGCGTCGATCATCGTGCGGACCCGTGTGTTGCCCGTGAGCTTGTCGATCCAGTTGTCCGCCCGCCACGCGAACCCGCTCCACGTCCGCTTCGCGGTGACCAGCAGCGCGATCCCCGTCCGTACGGGGTCGAAGGCCGCCCGGTCCTGGACGTGCACCTGCACCCCACCCACCGTCTTCCCCTGGAACTTGGAGAACGTCGGCGCGAAGTACGCCTCACGGAAGGCGACGCCGGGCAGCTCCAGCGCGTTCGCCGCGGCCGCCCACCGGTGGTCGATCCCCTCCGCGCCCAGCAGCTCGAACGGCCGTGTCGTCCCGCGCCCCTCGGAGAGGTTCGTCCCCTCGAAGAGACAGGTCCCGGGGTAGACCACCGCCGTCTCCGGCGTCGGCATGTTGGGGCTCGGCGGCACCCACGGCAGGCCGGTCGCGTCGAAGAAGTCCGAACGCCGCCATCCGGACATCTTCACGATGTCCAGTTCCACCGGCCGGGAGGCCAGGAACTCCGCGTTGAAGAGCAGCGCGAGCTCCGCCACCGTCATGCCGTGCGCCTGGGAGATCTCCCGCCGTCCCACGAAGGTCGCGAACGCCGGATCGAGCACGGGCCCCAGGGCGGCCCTGCCGGTCACCGGATTCGGCCGGTCCAGGACGACGAACCGCTTGCCGGCGAGCGCGGCCGCCTCCATGCAGTCGTACAGGGTCCAGATGTACGTGTAGAAGCGGGCGCCCGCGTCCTGGATGTCGAAGACCACCGTGTCGACTCCCGACGCCGTGAAGACGTCGGCGAGGGCCTGCCCGCTCTTCAGATACGTGTCGTAGACCGGCAGGCCGGTCGCCGGGTCGTCGTACCGCCCCTCCGAACCGCCCGCCTGTGCCGTCCCGCGGAAGCCGTGCTCGGGGCCGAAGACGGCGGTCAGGTCCACCCGGTCGTCAGGGTGCATCACGTCGACGATGTGCCGGACGTCCGCGGTGATCCCCGTGGGATTGGTCACGATGCCGACCTTCTGCCCGGCCAGCAGCCGGTAGCCGTCGGCGGCCAGCCGGTCGAAGCCGGTGCGCACACCGGCCCCGTGACCCCGGCCGGCGGCCGCGGCCGTCCCTGGGCCGGCGGCGGTCGCCGCGAGGGCTCCCATCGCGCCGCCGACGGCCAGCACACCACGCCTGGACAGGGTCATTCCGCTACCTCCATGATCGCGACGACTGTCATGGTCACGCACGCTAGCGCGGGTCCGGGCCAGGTGGAACGGCCACGACTGGGCAGATTCCCAGTCCTGCCCCGAACCCCTTCCCCGATCACATACCGACTGGTTAGTCTGCCGTGGACGACTGCTGAGAAAGGCGGGACCGATGAGTACGGTGCAGGGCGCTGGCGTAGTGGTGACCGGAGCCGGAGGCGGCATCGGAGCCGCCCTGGCCCGCAGATTCGCCGCGGAGGGCGCGCGGGTCGTCGTCAACGACCTCGCCGCCGACCGGGTCGAGGCCCTCGCCGAGGAGATCGGCGGCATCGTCGTGGCGGGCGACGCCTCCACCGTCGTGGACGCCGCCCGCGACGCGCTCGACGGCACGATCGACGTCTACTGCGCCAACGCGGGCCTCGCGTCGGGCGGGGACGCCTTCGCGGAGGAGGACGTCTGGGCCAGGGCCTGGGACGTCAACGTGATGGCGCACGTCCGCGCGGCCAAGGCGCTGCTGCCGGACTGGCTGGAGCGCGGCAGCGGCCGTTTCGTGTCCACCGCGTCGGCGGCCGGTCTGCTGACGATGATCGGCGCGGCCCCGTACAGCGTGACCAAGCACGGTGCCGTCGCCTTTGCCGAGTGGCTCTCGCTGACCTACCGGCACCGGGGCGTCAAGGTCCACACGATCTGTCCCCAGGGCGTGCGCACGGACATGCTCACGGCGGCCGGCTCCGCGGGCGACCTGGTGCTCGCACCCACCGCGATCGAGCCGGAGGCCGTCGCCGACGCCCTGTTCGACGCCATGGCCGAGGACCGCTTCCTGGTCCTGCCGCACCCCGAGGTGGCCGGCTACTACCGCGCCCGCGCCAAGGACCCCGACCACTGGATCGGCAACATGAACCACCTTCAGCAGAAGTGGGAGGAGGCCGGCGCATGACCGAGTCGATCTACGCGGCGAAGCCCTGGACCGCCCTGCTCAGCGAGGCCCAGCTCGCCCCCGTCCACCCCGCCGAGACGATGGTGCACGCCTTCCGCGCAGCCGTCGGACGGGCCCCGGACCACACCGCGCTCGCCTACTTCGACGGACGCCTCAGCTACCGCGAGACCGACGAGCTGTCCGACTCCGTGGCGGGACACCTCGCGGCCGAGGGCCTGCGCCGCGGCGACCGCGTCGCGATCATGCTCCAGAACACCCCGCACTTCGTGCTCGCCCTCCTCGGCGCCTGGAAGGCCGGCGCGACCGTCGTCCCGCTCAACCCGATGTACAAGTCGGGCGAGGTCGGGCACGTGCTGAAGGACGCGGAGGTCTCGGCGCTGATCTGCTCGGACCGCGCCTGGGGGTCCTATCTGCGGGCCGCCGCCGAGGCCGCCCCGAGCGTGCGGATCGCCCTCACGGCCTGCGAGCTCGACCTCCAGTCGGCCGACGACCCGCGCGTGCTCGGCTTCGAGCGGCTTCCCGCGCCCGGCGCCGACGACCTGGCCTCCGACCTCGTCGCCGTCGCCCGTCAGGGCCTCGCCGCCCCCGAGGGCCGCGAGCTCACCGCCTCGGACACCGCCCTCATCAGCTACACCTCCGGGACGAGCGGCACCCCCAAGGGGGCCATGAACTCCCAGGGCAACATCATGGTCAACGCCGAGCGGCAGCGGGCCGGCCACCCCATCGCCGAGGGATCCGCCTACTTCGCCCTCGCCCCGCTCTTCCACATCACCGGCATGGTCTGCCAGCTCGCCGCGTGCGTCGCCAACGCGGGCACCCTCGTCCTCGCCTACCGCTTCGAGGCGAGCGTCGTCCTGGAGGCCTTCGCCGAGCACCGCCCCGCCTACACCGTGGGACCCTCGACCGCCTTCATGGCGCTCGCCGCGCACCCCGGGGCCACCCGGGAGCACTTCGCCTCCTTCGAGGTCATCTCCTCCGGCGGCGCACCGCTGCCGCCCGCGCTGGTCGAGAAGTTCCGCGAGGGGTTCGGCCCCTACATCCGCAACGGCTACGGACTCACCGAGTGCACCGCGCCCTGCGCCTCCGTACCGCCGCAGCACGAGGCGCCCGTCGACCCCGTGTCGGGGACCCTGTCCGTCGGCGTCCCCGGGCCGGACACTGTGGTGCGGATCATCGACGAGAAGGGCGACGACGTCGCCTTCGGTGAACTGGGCGAGATCGCCGTACGCGGGCCCCAGGTGGTATCCGGCTACTGGAACCTGCCGGAGGCCACCGCCGCGGGCTTCCCGGACGGCGAGCTGCGGACCGGTGACATCGGTTTCATGGACACGGCGGGCTGGCTCTACGTCGTGGACCGCAAGAAGGACATGATCAACGCCTCCGGCTTCAAGGTCTGGCCCCGGGAGGTGGAGGACGTCCTCTACACCCACCCGGCGGTCCGCGAGGCGGCCGTCGTGGGCGTTCCCGACGCCTACCGCGGCGAGACCGTACGGGCCTACGTCAGCCTGCGGCCGGGGGCCGAGCTCGCCGACGGTGAGCTCGGCGCGTACTGCAAGGAGCGGCTGGCGGCGTACAAGTACCCGCGCGAAGTGGAGATCCTGGCCGAACTCCCGAAGACGGCGAGTGGGAAGATCCTCAGGCGGGAACTGCGTTCCCCCCGTTAGAACAGTTCACGCGCGGTACGAGAGGGCAGGTGGCGGCAATGGCCAAGGCGACGGACGGGAACGGTACCCCCGTCCCCCAGAGGCTGCTGGCCGCCGCCACCCGGCTCTTCGCGGAGCACGGCTACGACCGCACCTCCGTCCAGGAGATCGTCGAGGCGGCGGGCGTCACCAAGGGGGCGCTCTACCACTACTTCGGCTCCAAGGAGGACCTCCTCCAGGAGGTCTACGCCCGGGTGCTGCGGCTCCAGCAGGAGCGGCTCGACGCCTACGCGGACGCCGAGGCGCCGATCGAGCGGCGGCTGCGCGACGCGGCGGCGGACGTGGTCGTCACGACCATCGACAACCTCGACGACGCCTCGATCTTCTTCCGCTCGATGCACCACCTGAGCCCGGAGAAGAACAAGCAGGTCAGGGTGGAGAGACGCCGCTACCACGAGCGCTTCCGGGCGTTGATCGAGGAGGGGCAGCGGGCCGGGGTGTTCTCCTCCGCGACCCCGGCCGACCTGGTCGTCGACTACCACTTCGGCTCGGTCCACCACCTGTCCACCTGGTACCGCCCGGACGGCCCGCTCACCCAGCAGGAGGTCGCCGACCACCTGGCGGACCTGCTGCTGAGGGCCCTGCGTCCCTGACGGCCCACCGAGGCCCCGCCGGACCGCGCCCGTCAGCCCGGCACCGGCAGGCCCAGCGCGGCGAGCAGCAGCGAGGCGAGCTCCTCGGCGAAGACCGCCGAGCCGGTGAACGCCAGGCGGACACGCTCCTCGTCGGGCGCCGGCCCGGCCGCGAGCGCCCAGGACGTCGCGTCCTCCACGGCCCGCTCGCCGGGAACCGCCCGCTGTTCCCCATGCTCCGGAGGCTGGCGGGAGGCGCTGACAACGCATCAGGCCTGCCTGTTCCGTCCGATATGCGGACGGCGTTGTCCGAAACCCGCCCTTGACGGTGCGCGGTCATTGATTGAGCATCGGTTCCGCACATCGCACCGCCAGCTCCAGGCCCCGGTCGTGCACGCCCGGGGATCCCCCGCACGTTCCGTCAGTCCCCGAACGGAATCCGGAGCCTCCCGATGAGCCCTGCCCGTCTCAGACCCCTGCTCACCGCCGCCCTCGCGGCCACGGCCCTGCTGGCGACCGCCGCACCCGCCGTGCAGGCCGCACCCACGAGGGTCGCGGCCGCCCCCGACATCCCGCTCGCCAACGTCAAGGCGCACCTCACCCAGCTCCAGTCGATCGCCACCGCCAACAGCGGCAACCGGGCCCACGGCAGGGCCGGTTACAAGGCCTCGGTCGACTACGTGAAGGCCAAGCTGGACGCCGCCGGATACACCACCGCGCTCCAGCAGTTCACCTCCGGCGGTGCCACCGGCTACAACCTGATCGCCGACTGGCCGGGGGGTGACCCGAACCAGGTCCTCATGGCCGGCTCCCACCTGGACTCGGTGACCTCGGGCGCCGGGATCAACGACAACGGCTCCGGATCGGCCGCCGTGCTGGAGACGGCCCTCGCCGTCTCCCGGGCGCAGCTCGCCCCCGACAAGCACCTGCGCTTCGCCTGGTGGGGAGCCGAGGAGCTGGGCCTCGTGGGCTCGAAGTACTACGTCAACAACCTGGCCTCCACGGAGCGCGCCAAGCTCGCCGGCTACCTCAACTTCGACATGATCGGCTCGCCCAACCCCGGGTACTTCGTGTACGACGACGACCCGGTCATCGAGCAGACCTTCAAGGACTACTACGCGGGGCTCTCCATACCCACCGAGATAGAGACCGAGGGCGACGGCCGCTCCGACCACGCCCCGTTCAAGAGCGCGGGGGTCCCCGTCGGCGGACTGTTCTCCGGCGCCGACTACACCAAGACCAGCGCCCAGGCCCAGAAGTGGGGCGGCACGGCCGGACAGGCCTTCGACCGCTGCTACCACTCCTCGTGCGACACGACGGCGAACATCAACGACACGGCCCTGGACCGCAACAGCGACGCGGTGGCGCACGCCGTGTGGACCCTGTCCGCGGGGACGGTCACCCCGCCGACCGGGACCGTCTTCAGCAACGCCACCAACGTCAACGTGCCCGACAACGCCGCCGCGGTGACCTCGTCGGTCGCGGTGACCGGACGTACGGGCAACGCCCCGTCCGCGCTCAAGGTCGGTGTGGACATCAAGCACACCTTCCGCGGCGACCTCGTGGTCGACCTGCTGGCGCCCGACGGCACGGCCTACCGGCTGAAGAACTCCAGCAGCAGCGACTCCGCGGACAACGTGATCGCGACGTACACGGTCAACGCGTCGAGCGAGACCGCCAACGGCACCTGGAAGCTCCAGGTCAGGGACGTCGCCGCGCAGGACACGGGCTACATCGACAGCTGGCAGCTCACCTTCTGACCCGTCGGAGACACCCGCGGGGAGGCGCCTTCCGGTCGCCTCCCCGCACCGGGATCAGAGGTACTTCTTGATCTCACGCCGGGCCAGCGACCGCTGGTGCACCTCGTCCGGCCCGTCGGCCAGCCGCAGCGTCCGCGCCGACGACCAGAGTTCGGCCAGCGGGTAGTCCTGGCTCACGCCGCCGGCGCCGTACAGCTGCACCGCCTGGTCCAGGATGGAGACGACCGCGCGCGGGGTGGCGATCTTGATCGACTGGATCTCGGTGTGCGCGCCGCGGTTGCCCACCGTGTCCATCAGCCAGGCGGTCTTCAGGACGAGCAGCCGCAGCTGCTCCACCGTCACCCGGGCGTCGGCGATCCAGTTCTGGACGACCCCCTGCTGGGCCAGCGGCTTGCCGAAGGCCGTACGGGCCACGGCACGCCTGCACATCAGCTCGATCGCGCGCTCCGCCATCCCGATCAGCCGCATGCAGTGGTGGATCCGCCCCGGACCCAGCCGCGCCTGCGCGATGGCGAAGCCGCCGCCCTCCTCGCCGATCAGGTTCGCGGCGGGCACGCGCACGTCGGTGAAGACCACCTCGGCGTGGCCGCCGTGGGAGTGGTCCTCGTAGCCGTACACCTGCATCGCGCGGCGCACCTCGAGGCCCGGGGTGTCACGGGGGACGAGGATCATGGACTGCTGGCGGCGGATGTCCTCGCTGTCCGGGTCCGTCTTGCCCATCACGATGAACACCGCGCAGTCCGGGTTCATCGCCCCGGAGATGTACCACTTGCGGCCGTTGATGACGTAGTCGTCACCGTCCCGGGTGATCCGCGTCTCGATGTTCGTCGCGTCCGACGAGGCCACGTCGGGCTCCGTCATCGCGAACGCCGAGCGGATCTCCCCGGCGAGCAGCGGCTCCAGCCACTGCTTCTTCTGCTCGTCCGACCCGAACTGGAAGAGCACCTCCATGTTCCCGGTGTCCGGGGCCGCGCAGTTCAGCGCCGTCGGCGCCAGGTGCGGGCTGCGGCCGGTGATCTCGGCGAGCGGGGCGTACTGGAGGTTCGTCAGACCGGCGCCGTACTCCGCGTCCGGCAGGAAGACGTTCCACAGCCCCTGCCCGCGCGCCTCGGCCTTGAGGTCCTCCACGATCCGCGGGGTGTCCCACGGTGACGCAAGCGCCGCGCGCTGCTCCTCGGCGACCTGCTCGGCCGGGTACACGTGCTCGTCCATGAAGGTGAGCAGCCTGGTGCGCAGCTCCTCGGTACGGGCGTCGAATGCGAAGTCCATGGGGTGATCAGCCTTCCTGGAGGGTGGTGAGGCCGTGCGCGATGAAGACGGGGACCAGGTCGCCGATGCGGTCGAAGCCGGCTCCGACGGTCTGGCCCAGGGTGTAGCGGTAGTGGATGCCCTCGAGGATCACGGCGAGCTTGAACCAGGCGAAGGCCGTGTACCAGGAGATGGCGGAGGTGTCGCGGCCGGAGCGGGCCGCGTAGCGCTCGATCAGCTCGGCGGGGCTGGGATGGCCGGGCGCACCGCTCGTCGTGGAGACCGGCGACGCGGGCAGGTCCAGGTCGGAGCTGTACATCACCAGCAGGCCGAGGTCGGTCAACGGGTCGCCGAGCGTGGACATCTCCCAGTCCAGCACCGCCTTGATCCGGTCGTCCCGGCCGACCAGCACGTTGTCCAGGCGGTAGTCGCCGTGGACGACGGTGGGCGCGGGGGAGACGGGGAGCTCCCGGCCGAGCGCCGCGTGCAGCTCGTCGATCCCGGCGAGCTCGCGGTTGCGGGAGGCGTCGAGCTGCTTGCCCCACCGGCGCAGCTGCCGGTCCAGGAAGCCGTCCGGACGCCCGAAGTCGCCGAGGCCCACCGAGGCCGGATCCACGGCGTGCAGGTCCACCAGGGTGTCGACGAGCTCCAGGACGACGGCCCTGGTGCGCTCGGCGCCGAGCGGGGCGAGCTGTTCGGCGGTGCGGTACGGGGTGCCCTCGACGTACTCCATGACGTAGAAGGGCGAGCCGATGACGGCGTCGTCCTCGCAGAGCAGGAGGGTCTCGGGGACCGGGACCGCCGTCGGGTGGAGGGCGCTGATCACCCGGTGCTCGCGCTTCATGTCGTGCGCGGTGGCCAGTACGTGGCCGAGGGGAGGCCTGCGCACGACCCACTGACCGGACCCGTCGGTGACGACGTAGGTGAGGTTCGACCGGCCGCCCTCGATCACCCGGGCTTCGAGCGGTCCGTTCACCAGCCCCGGCCGCTCGCGGTCGAGATGGCCGCGCAGCAGGTCGAGATCGAGACCTGGCGGGTGGACTGGGCTCATGGTGCGCACCTCCGGGGCGGTTGAACGGTCGGGACCATGATGCCGACCAGTCGGTATGTCGTCCAGTGTCCGCCCGGAATCCGAGAGGTGATCTCCGGCTCCACCCTGCTGTACGGCTCAGTCGTCCCAGCCCTGCGCCGCCACGAACGCGTCCCCGTGCGCGGCGGACCAGCGGCCCAGCGCCTCGATCGGCTCCAGCAGCGTCCGGCCCAGCGCCGTCAGCGCGTACTCCACGCGCGGCGGGGCCTCGGCGTACGCCCGGCGCTCCACCAGCGCGTACTCCTCCAGCCTGCGCAGCGTCTCCGTGAGCACCTTCGCGCTGATGCCGCCGATCTCCCTACGCAGCTCACGCGGCCTGCGCGGGCCCGCCGCGAGCGCGTACAGGACGACCGGATTCCAGGTGTTGCCCAGCAGGTCGAAGCCGAGCCGCGCCCGGCAGTCGGCGAGCAGCCGGTCCATGCGTTCCCCTTCCCCCGGCCGTCGGGCACCGAACGGTGCGCGACGGGCCCCCTAACGTCCCCTTCGGTACGACGCTACGTGACCGGACTTCGGAGGAGAGACATGCGTATCGGGATCATCGGGACCGGCAACATGGCGGACGCGCTGGGCAGCCGGTGGGCGGCGGCCGGACATCAGGTGCTCTTCGGCGGCAGGTCCGCGGAACGGGCGGGTGCGCTCGCCGGGCGCACCGGACAGAGCGCCGGCACGGTCCGGGAGGCGGCGGCCTTCGGTGACGCGGTCCTGCTCGCCCTGCCCCACGACGCCGTGGCGGGCGTGCTGGCCGGGCTCGGCGCGGCGGACGGAGCGCTGCGCGGCCGGCTCCTCGTCGACTGCACCAACGCCGTCGGCCCGGGCTTCCGGCTCACCACCGGTACGGGCCCCGGCGCAGCCCGTGCGATCGCCGAGGCCACCGGGGCGCGGGTCGTCAAGGCCTTCAACCACCTGCCCGACTCCGTCTGGAGGCGCCCCGCGCCCTGCTCCCCCGACGGTCCGCTCACCGTCCCGCTGTGCGGCGACGACGCGTCGGCCCTGGAGACGGTGGGGACCCTGGTCCGGGACCTGGGCTGCGTGCCCCTGACCGTGGGCGGGCTCGACCGGGCCGCGTACCTGGAGGCGACCACCGCCTTCCTCATCGGGCTCTGGCACTCCGGTCACGACCCGCGCACGCTGCTGCCGCCCTTCGACGTCGTCACGGCCTGAGTTGCGGGGACCCCCGGGCGCGCCGATCGTCGGAGGATGAAGGCGATCAGCTACAGCAGGTACGGCTCTGCCGACGTCCTGGAGTACGGCGAGCGGCCCGACCCCAAGGTCGGTCCCGACTCGGTCCTGGTGAAGGTGCGGGCCGCCGCCGTCAATCCCGTCGACTGGAAGGCCCGGGAGGGCTATCTCCAGGCGGGGCTCGAAGCGGTGTTCCCCGTCATCCCCGGCTGGGACGTCGCCGGTGTCGTGGTCCAGCCCGGAGCCGCCGTGGACGAGTTCGCGGTGGGGGACGAGGTCATCGGCTACGTGCGCGAGGACTTCCTCTCGCGCGGGACCTTCGCCGAGTACGTCGCCGCACCCGTGCGCACCCTCGCCCGCAAACCCCTGAGCATCGGCTTCGAGGAAGCCGCCGGCCTCCCGCTGTGCGGCCTCACCGCCTACCAGGTGCTGCACCACACCCTGAAGATCCGGGAGGGCGAGGCCGTCCTCGTCCACGCGGCCGCCGGCGGGGTCGGGTCGCTCGCCGTCCAGCTCGCCCGGCACGCGGGCTGCCGGGTCGTCGGCACCGCCGGGCCCCACAACCACGACTACGTGCGCCGGCTGGGCGGCGAACCGGTCGAGTACGGCGAGGGCCTGGCCGCCCGGCTGCGGGACCTCGTTCCCGACGGCTTCGACGCGGCGTTCGACACCGTCGGCGGGGAGGCGCTCCGGATCTCCGCCGAGACCCTCGCCCCCGGAGGCCGGCTCGCGTCGATCGCCGACGGCGAGGTCTTCTCCTACGGCGGGCGCTACGCCTTCGTACGGCCCGACGCCGCCGACCTCGCCCACCTCGCGGGCCTGGCCGAGCAGGGCATCGTCTCCGTCCACGTCGACCGGGTGTTCCCCCTGGAACAGGCCGCCGACGCCTACCGGCTCAACCAGGAGGGGCGCACCCGGGGCAAGATCGTCGTCTCCGTGGACTGGGAGGACTGAGGCCGCGCGGCCCGGCCGTCCGGCGGGGCGGCCGGTCAGAACAGCGTCACGGCGGCGAACACGGCGAGCGCGACCGTGCACCCGGCCGCCGTCAGCGCACGGCGCGGCGACAGGGGGGCGGGCTCCGCGCTCCCCATGCCGGTCACCCTGCGGTGCGCCACCGCGAGGAACCCCAGCCAGGCCAGCAGGGACAGGGCCACCGCGAGCCCCGAGGCCGCGGTCGCCCCCTGATACAGCGCCTGCCGCAGCGCGAGCAGGGCCACCACCGTGCAGGACAGGGTGGTGCGCCGCCAGGCCAGCCGTGTCCGCTCGGGCTGGAGGCCGGGGTCGCGCTCCGCGGGGGTCACCGGCCCTCCCAGCCGAACAGGACCACCACCACCATCGCGACCGCCACCACCGCGACCACCAGGCTGAGCAGCGCGGGGAAGCGCGACGCCGGCAGGTCCTCCCCGCGCCGCATCGCCCGCTCGCACCGGACCCAGTGGTTGACCGCGCGCAGGGAGCAGAGCACCCCGGCGGCCAGCAGCCCGAGGGCCAGCCCGGCGCGTACGCCCCAGGCCAGTCCGGGCAGGAACTGGTCGACGGCGAAGCCGCCGCCGATGAGTGCGAGGGCCGTCCGGATCCAGGCGAGGAAGGTGCGCTCGTTCGCGAGGGAGAAGCGGTAGTCGGGGGTGTCGCCCTCCTCGCGGATCCGCCCCGGCGCGAACCACAGCCGCAGGCCGCGTACGAAGTCGCTCACGCGCCGCCACCCGCCCCGCCCGCGGCCCGGAACTCACGCAGCCGGTGGTAGGCCTCCAGCCCGTCGGGCACCCACGACCACGAGCCCAGACGTTCCTCCACCTCGGCGTCGGTCAGGAAGGCGTGCCAGGCGACCTCCTCCACCTGCGGGGCCACCGGCACCGGGCAGCGCACCTCGTACACGGACGACCACCAGCTGTGCCGCGGGCTCTCGTAGAGGAACGTGAAGAGGGGCGTCGGGCGGGGGAGACCGGAGACCCCCAGCTCCTCCTCGGCCTCCCGCAGCGCGGCCTCGTCGTACGACTCGCCCGCGCCCACGACCCCGCCGACGAACATGTCGTGGTGCGAGGGGAAGACCAGCTTCGTGGCCGTCCTGCGGTGGACGAAGAGCCGGCCCTCCGGGTCCCTGGCCTCGATGAAGACGCAGCGGTGGCGCAGGCCGCGCGCGGTGGCCTCGCCGCGGGGCGCCTGCCCGACCACCTCGTCGTTCTCGTCCACGATGTCCAGGATCTCGTCAGCCGGATTCATGGGGCCCATCCAACATCAACCGGTCCGCGGCCGTTGATCCGTGCCGGTCCTTCCCCTCCGGCATCGCCGGGTGCAGCCCCAGCAGCACGATCCCGGCCACGATCGCCGCGAGCCCCGCCGCCTGCCAGGCCAGGGCGCCGGTGTCGGTCCGCACCTGGTCGCCGAGGAACCCGATCCCGCAGAGGATCCCCGACAGCGGCTGCGCGGCGGTCAGCGCCGGCAGGGACATCCGCAGCGGCCCGGCCTCGAACGCGCTCTGGACCAGGAGCAGCCCGGTCACCCCCAGGAAGAGGACGGCGTACGGGTACCAGCTCGTCAGCAGCGCGTCCCAGCCGTCGGCCGTCAGCCGCTCCCCGCTGAGCCTGGTCAGGGCGTCCTGGAGACCGTAGAGCAGGCCCGCCGCGAGGCCGAGGTAGACCGGGGTCCCCCGAGTCCGGGGATGTCTGGCACACGCGGTCAGGACCAGGGCGAGGCCCGCCACCACACCGATCACCAGCCACTGCCTCAGGGACGACGTCTCCGCCTCGCCGCCCTGCGGCTCGCCCGCCAGCAGGAACGCGGTGACGCCGCCCGCCAGCAGGCAGAGCCCACCCCAGCCCTGGCGCCCGAGGCTCTGGCCCGTGCGGTGGCGTGACAGCGCCATCGCGAAGAGGAGATTGGTCGCCAGGAGAGGTTCCACGACGGACACCTCGCCCTGACCGAGGGCGAGGGCCCCGAGGACCATCCCGCAGACCATCAGGCCGAGCCCGGCCAGCCAGCTCGGCACCCGCATGAGGTCGAGCAGCAGCCGGGGCGAGAGGAAATCGCTCAGGGGCGCGCGGCGGGCGGCGTCCTGCTGGAACACGAAGCCGAAGCCCAGGCAGCAGGCGGCGCCCACGGACAGCAGGATTACCAGCACCGACACGGTCCGACGATAGCCCGGCAGCCGTACAGGATCGGTGAGGGCGCCACCGACCGGACGGTTGACGTGGGGGCGGCCCGTGCCCAAGATCTGACCCACAGGTAACTTGGCCTGCCGCGCCCGCCGCTGCCCCGCACCGCCCCGAAGGATGGAACCCATGGCGTACGACGCTGATGTGATCGTGATCGGGGCAGGGCTCGCCGGGCTGGTGGCCACCGCGGAGCTGGTCGACGCGGGCCGCACGGTGATCCTGCTCGACCAGGAGCCCGAGCAGTCCCTGGGCGGCCAGGCGCACTGGTCCTTCGGCGGGCTCTTCCTCGTCGACTCGCCCGAGCAGCGCCGCTTCCGGATCAAGGACAGCCACGACCTGGCCCTCCAGGACTGGTACGGCACGGCCGGCTTCGACCGCGACGAGGACCACTGGCCGCGGAAGTGGGCGGAGGCGTACGTCGACTTCGCGGCGGGCGAGAAGCGGTCCTGGCTGCACGCCCAGGGACTGCGGTTCTTCCCCGTCGTCGGCTGGGCCGAACGCGGAGGCTACGACGCGAACGGCCACGGCAACTCCGTCCCCCGCTTCCACATCACCTGGGGCACCGGGCCCGGCGTCGTCGCCCCCTTCGAGCGGCGGGTCCGCGAAGGCATGGCGAAGGGGCTCGTCCAGGCGCGCTTCCGGCACCGGGTGACCGGCCTCGGCCGCTCGGCCGGAGCGGTCGACACGGTCACCGGCGAGGTCCTCGAGGAGAGCGGCGCCGAGCGGGGCACCGCGAGCAGCCGCGAGGTGACCGGCGCCTTCGAGCTCAGGGCGCAGGCCGTGATCGTCACGTCCGGAGGTATCGGGGGCAACCACGACCTGGTGCGCGCCCAGTGGCCCGAGCGGCTGGGCACCCCGCCGGAGAAGATGCTCTCCGGGGTCCCCGCCCACGTCGACGGGCTGATGCTGGGCATCGCCGAGAAGGCCGGTGCCCACCACATCAACCGCGACCGGATGTGGCACTACACCGAGGGCATCGAGAACTGGAACCCGATCTGGGACAAGCACGGCATCCGGATCCTGCCGGGCCCGTCCTCCCTCTGGCTGGACGCCCGCGGCAAGCGGCTGCCGGTTCCGCTCTTCCCGGGCTTCGACACGCTGGGCACCCTCGAACACATCATGAGGTCCGGTCACGGCTACACCTGGTTCGTCCTCGACCAGAAGATCATCGGCAAGGAGTTCGCGCTCTCCGGATCCGAGCAGAACCCGGACCTGACCGGGAAGTCGGTGCGCGGGGTCATCGGCAGGGCACGCGCCGAGGTCCCCGCACCGGTGAAGGCCTTCATGGACAACGGCGCCGACTTCGTCGTCGAGAAGGACCTCGGCGCGCTCGTGAGGGGAATGAACGCGCTCACCGGCGAAGGGCTCATCGACGAGGAGGACCTGCGCCGCGAGATCACGGCCCGCGACCGCGAGATCGCCAACCCCTTCACCAAGGACCTCCAGATCACGGCGATCAACGGTGCCCGCTCCTACCTCGGCGACAAGCTGATCCGCACGGCGAAGCCGCACCGCATCCTCGACCCGGCCGCGGGCCCGCTCATCGCCGTACGGCTGAACATCCTGACCCGGAAGTCCCTCGGGGGGCTGGAGACGGACCTGTCCTCCCGCGTCCTGACCGAGGACGGCACCCCGCTCCCCGGGGTCTACGCGGCGGGGGAGGCGGCGGGCTTCGGCGGCGGCGGGGTGCACGGCTACCGCTCCCTGGAGGGCACCTTCCTCGGCGGCTGCATCTTCTCGGGCCGGGCAGCGGGCCGGGCGGCGGCGAAGGCGATCGGCTGAGGGCCCCCGGACCCGCCGTCAGACGAGCCGCTCCACCACCCGGAAGCGCTCCGCGACGATCATCGTCGAGTCGTCCACGGTGAACAGCGGGTCCCCGAGGGCCTCCCGCATCTCCTCGCTGTGCCAGAACCCCTCGTGCCCCGCCCGCCACCCGGCCACCGACGTGTATCCCTCGCCCTCGTCGAGCGCGTGCCGCAGGTCCACCGCTCCCAGCGGCAGCACACGCACCTCCGTGAGCTCGAGCACGGCGACCTCCCGTCCGTCGGAGTCGATGAGCGCGGACCGCTCACCCACGGGCGGGAGCTCCTCGCGCTCGACCTCGTACTCCAGGAGCAGCCCGGACGTGGAGACCTTCTCGCCCGAGAGCACCGCGGCCACCAGCCGGTCGCGCAGGGGCCCGGGGAAGGCGAGGAGGCAGGGCTTGAGCGGTTCGCGGTTCTCCATGGCGGCAGTGTGGCACGCGTCACTCCGCCCCCGCGCGTCACTCCCGTAGCGTGCGCGCGAACTGCGTGAATCGCGCGGGAAGCCCCTCCGGGCAGTCAACTGCCTGCATTGTGAATGCAGTTGGGGCAGGGCGGCGCTTGACGGGGAGCCTTGCCTACCGCTTTGCTGTGCGCGATCGTTTGCTCGCACACAGCATCGAAATGTGCTGGTGTCATGTCGAAGTCGAAAAGGAACCCTGCGGATGTCTCCGCCTCCGCCGCCGCCCCTGGGCCGTTCCCGCCGTAAGGGCGGACGCTCGGACCACATCTTCGACCCGGCTCTCGACGACACCGAACTCATCGACGTACGCGCACAGTTCGCGCAGGGGCGCTGGACCCGGGCGCGGTCCCTGCTCGTCGCGACGGGTACGGACTGGGACCGCCGGGGCCACCGGCTCCTCGCGCTCGCCGCCGTCCCGTCCGCCGCAGGCTGGGCCCGCGACTGGCTGCTCGCCGAACCCGGCAGCCCGGACGCCACGACGCTCCTCGCCTGCGCGACCGTCGCCCGCGCCCAGCGCCCCAAGGCCGCCGCCGAGAGCGGCCCGGCCCGCGAGGCATGCCTGGCAGCCGCCGCGCTCGACCCCGCCGATCCCACGCCCTGGCTCGGTCTGATGACCCTGGCGCGCACGCACGGCACCCCGGAGGAGACCGCCAGGCACTTCGAGGAGATCCGGGCGCGACACCCCGAACACCACCATGCCCACCACCTCATGACGGCCGCGCTCGCCGAGTCCCACCCCGAGAGCGATCCGCTCCACGAGGTCTACGACTTCGCCGCGTGGGCCGCCGAACAGGCCCCGGCGGACTCGCCGCTCGCCGTCCTCCCCGTCGTCGCCCACGCCGAGCGTTACCGCGTCCTCGTCGCCGCCGGTGCCGTGTCCGACGACCCGGCGGCCTCCGGCCACTGGTCGGGACGCCGGGCCAGACAGGTGATGAAGGCCGCCTTCGACTGGTGGCTCGAATGGGAACGCGAGGACCACCCCCGCCACCGTGCCGACCTCAACTTCCTCGCCCACGCCAAGACCTGCGAGGGCCGGCCCGCGGAGGCCGCCGCGCTGTTCCACCGCATCGGCTCCCACGCGACCGAGGCGCCGTGGTCGTACGCCGGCCGCGACGCGTACCCCGAATTCCTCGCCGCGCGCGCCCTCGCGCTCGGTGCCCCCTGACGCACGTTGTTATCGACGAAGGGACCATCCCCGCCATGTCGACGGGCAGAACAGATACGAGCGAGACCGGCACCACCGGAGCGGCCGGCGACACCGGCGGGATCAGCACCTACAAGGGTGAGGAACGCGCCCTGCGCGCCGACCGGCTCGGCACCCCGGGGCTGCTCCTGTCCGTCCTCGCGGCGAGCGCCCCCCTGATGGTCGTCGCGGGGGTGATGCCCACGGTCTTCGGCGTGATGGGCATCGTCGGCCAGCCCCTGCTCTACGTCATCCTCGGCGTCGTCCTCATGCTGTTCGGCGTCGGCTACGCGGAGATGAGCCGGCACGTCCACAACGCCGGGGCCTTCTACGCGTACATCGCGCGCGGCCTCGGCGCCACGGCCGGCGCGGGCGCCTCGTTCGTCGCCCTCGTCGCCTACAGCGCGATGCAGGTGGGCATCTACGGCATCCTCGGCTTCGAGGTCTCCGGCCTCTTCGCCACCTACCTCGACACCGAACTCCAGTGGTGGATCCCCGCCCTGCTCGCCGTGGCCGTCGTCGGTGTACTGGGCTGGCTGAAGATCGACCTCAACGCCAAGGTCCTCGGCGTCCTGCTCGTGATCGAGTGCGCCCTCGTCGTGATCTTCGACATCGCCGCCGTCGGCGACCCGGGCCCCGAGGGGCTGTCCTTCCACGCGTTCAACCCGGAGACCCTCACCGGAGCGGGCCTCGGCACCGCGCTCTGCTTCTGCATCGCGGCGTTCGTCGGCTTCGAGCAGGCCCCGGTGTACGCCGAGGAGACCAGCCGCCCGCAGGTCGTCGTCTCCCGCGTGATGTTCATGGCGGTCGGCTACGCCGCCCTGTTCCTCGCCGTCAGCTCCTGGGCCCTGACGGTCGCCGCCGGGCCCGCCTCCATCGCGGACACCTCGCTGAAGCAGGGGCCGGGCATGCTCTTCGGCCTCACCGAGGAACGGCTCGGCGCCACCTTCACCGACGTCCTGCACGTCCTCTTCGTCACCGGCATGTTCGCGGCGCTGCTCAGCTTCCACAACGTGGTCGCCCGCTACGCGTTCGCCATGGGCCGCGAAGGGCTGCTGCCCGCCGCCTTCGGCCGCACCAACAAGGCGAGCGGCGCCCCCGCCACCGGGTCCATGCTCCAGTCCGCGCTCTCCGCCGTGATCGTGCTCGCCTTCGCCCTCACCGACGACCACCCGGTCGGCGACCCCACCGCGCCCGTCCTGCACCTGTTCACCTGGATGGGCAACGTCGGCGCGCTCGGCGTGATCGTGCTGATGGCCGCCGCCTCCTTCGCCGTCATCGCCTTCTTCGTGCGCCGCGGCGCGGGCCGGGTCCAGGCCCTCCGGCTGGTGGCCTCCGGACTGGCGGGCCTGGCCCTGCTGGCCATCGCCGTCCTCACCGTCCGGGACTTCGACGTCCTGGTCGGCTCGGGCCCCGGCTCGTCGCTGAACTGGCTGCTGCCCGGCGTCATCGTCCTGGCCCTCGCCGGAGGCCTGGCCTACGGGGCGGTGCTGCGCCGCACCAAGCCCGAGGTCCACGCGCGGATCGGTCTCGGCAACGAGGCGTTCCAGCTGGAGAAGGCGGCGGAGGGCACGGCCGTGCCGCGCTGAGCGGCCCGATCCTTACCGAAGCATGACGCGCGCCCGCGGCCCCTGGTGAAGGACGGCCGCGGGTGTTCGAATGAGCGGGTGAACAGTCCCCCTCCCGGCCCCTCACCCGATGCCGGCGGCACGCCGGTCGGACGCCGTCTGGTCCTGGCCATGCTCGGCCTCGGCGCCGCCGGCGTCGCGGCCGCGCCCTTCCTCCAGGGGGCGGTGGAAAGCGGCCTGGGAGCCGTCGCCGACAAGGACCCCACCGGGCTCAGCGGCCTGCTGCCCAACGGAGGCGGCTTCCGCTACTACTCCGTCACCTCCTCGGTGCCGCGCAGGACCTCCGCGGACTACGAGCTGACCGTGGACGGCATGGTCGACCGCCCGGCGACGTACACGCTCGACCGCCTGAAGGCCCTGCCGCAGACCCGCCTCGTACGGGACGTCCAGTGCGTGACCGGCTGGCGGGTGCCCGAGACCCCGTTCGAGGGCGTCACGCTCTCGGCGCTGCTGGACGCGGCAGGGGTGCGGCCCGGTGCGAAGGCGATCCGCTTCACCTGCTTCGACGGGGCCTACAGCGAGAGCCTCACCCTGGAACAGGCCCGCCGCCCGGACGTGCTGGTCGCCCTGCGCATGCAGGACAAGGCGCTGGCCCACGCCCACGGGGGACCGGTCCGGCTGTACGTCGCCCCCATGTACTTCTACAAGTCCGCAAAATGGCTGTCCGGGATCACCGTCACCGACTCCGTGCGCCCCGGCTACTGGGAGGAGCTCGGCTATGACGTCGACGCCTGGGTGGGCCGTTCCAACGGCCGGGACGACACCCCTACTGCCTGAACACGGCCCGCCGGTCCGGCGCTTCACCGCCGCCGAGCGCTGGGTGCACCGCACCACGGCGTGGCTGGTGCTGCTCTGCGTGGCCACGGCGGCCTGCCTGTACGTCCCCCAGCTGGCGCAGCTCGTCGGCCGCCGGCACCTCGTGGTGACCGTCCACGAATGGTCCGGGATCCTCATCCCCCTGCCGCTCCTGGCGGGGCTGGTCTCCCGGGCGCTGCGCGCCGACCTCTCCCGGCTCAACCGGTTCGGGCCGCACGACCGCCTGTGGCTGCGGGCCGCCCTGCGCCGCGACCGCGGGCCCGGCTCCCGGCCGGCCGGGAAGTTCAACGCGGGCCAGAAGCTCTACGCCGCCTGGATCGCGGGCGCCGTGCTGGTGATGGCCGGCACCGGGCTGCTGATGTGGTTCACCGGGCTCGCCCCGCTGGTGTGGCGCACCGGCGCGACCTTCGTGCACGACTGGCTCGCGCTCGCGATCGGCGTCGTCCTCGCCGGGCACATGGCGAAGGCGCTCGCCGACCCGGAGGCACGCCGTGGCATGCGCACCGGGTCGGTCGAGCGCCCCTGGGCCCGTTCCGAGCACCCGCTGTGGCGGGAGCCGGAGGAGTGATGCCGCCTACAACACCAGCGACAGCAGGAGGATGAAGCCCAGCGAGACGACGGAGATGATCGTCTCCATCACCGACCAGGTCTTGATCGTCTGCGGGACGTCCATGCCGAAGTACTCCTTCACCAGCCAGAACCCCGCGTCGTTGACGTGGCTGAAGAAGAGCGAACCGGCACCGACGGCGAGGACGAGCAGGGCGACGTGCGAGGTCGACAGGTCGGCGGCCAGCGGGGCGACCAGACCGGCCGCCGAGATGGTGGCCACCGTCGCCGAGCCCGTCGCCAGGCGTATCGCGACGGCGATCAGCCAGCCCAGCAGCAGGGCGGGGATCGACCAGTTCTCGGAGAACTCCAGGATCATCTGGCCCACACCGGCGTCGATGAGGGTCTGCTTGAACCCGCCGCCGGCGCCCACGATCAGGAGGATGCCCGCGATCGGGGCGAGCGACTTCTCGACGGTGCCGGCGAGCCGGTCCTTGGTGAACCCGGCCGCCCTGCCCAGGGTGAACATGCCGACGATCACGGCGGCGAGCAGGGCGATCAGGGGCGAGCCGATGACGTCGGTGACCCGCTGGACGTGGTTCTCCGGGTCGTCCACCACGATGTCGACGAGTGCCTTGATCAGCATCAGCACGACGGGCAGGAGGATCGTCGCCAGGGTCGCGCCGAAGCTGGGGCGGCGGTCCAGGTCCTCGGACGGACGCTGCGGGATCATCTTCTCCGGCGCCTGGATGTCCACCCAGCGGGCGGCGTAGCGGGAGAAGACCGGACCCGCGATGATCACCGTCGGGATGGCCACCAGCACACCGAGGGCCAGCGTGACACCCAGGTTGGCGCCCAGCGCGTCGATCGCGACCAGCGGGCCGGGGTGCGGGGGGATCAGCCCGTGCATCACGGAGAGACCGGCGAGCGCGGGGATGCCGATCCGCATCAGCGAGTAGTTGCCGCGCTTGGCGACCAGCAGCACCACCGGAATCATCAGCACGATTCCGACCTCGAAGAACAGCGGAAGCCCGATGATCGAGGCGATCAGGACCATCGCCCACGGCATCGCACGCCCGCTCGCCTTCGCGAGGATCGTGTCGACGATCTGGTCGGCGCCGCCGGAATCGGCGAGCAGCTTGCCCAGGATGGCGCCGAGGGCGATGAGGACACCGACACCCGCGACGGTCGAACCGAGGCCCGCGGTGAAACTCGCGATGGTCTTCGCCGGGTTGGCTCCGGCGAAGGAGCCGAGCGCCAGCGAGCCGATGGTCAACGCGAGGAACGCGTGCATCTTGAACTTGGTGATGAGCAGGACGATGACGGCGATGCCCGCCAGGACGGCGATGCCCAGCTGTGCGTTACCGGCCGAAGTGATGGGTTCGACGGCATCCGCTGCCAGCATCTCGACGCTGAGACTGGTCACGGTGGTGATCCTTAGTTCGCGAGCCGGCGCAGCGCGGCGACGGCCCGGTCGGTGATTTCCTCAGGGGTGCCGGACACGTCGACGGAGACGCCCGCTTCGTCCTCCTGCAGCGGCTGCAGGGTCGCGAACTGGGAGTCGAGCAACGCGGTCGGCATGAAGTGGCCCTTGCGGTCCGCCATGCGGCGTTCGATGAGGGACCGGTCGCCGGTCAGATGCAGGAAGACGGCACCGGGGGCCTCGGCCCGCAGCCGGTCGCGGTAGGCGCGCTTCAGCGCCGAGCTGCTGACGACGCCGCCGAGCCCCGCCCGGCCGTGCGCCCACTGCCCGATCGCGTCCAGCCACGGCCAGCGGTCGTTGTCGTCCAGAGGCGTACCGGCGGACATCTTGGCGATGTTGGCCGGCGGGTGGAAGTCGTCGCCCTCGGCGTAGGGGACGCCCAGGGCGTCGGCGAGCAGGGGGCCGATCGTGGTCTTGCCGGTCCCTGCTACGCCCATCACCACGACGACGTGGGGGGTGCTCATTGGTGCCTCGCTGTCTTCATCGACATCGGTCCGCGACATCGGTCCGTCGCGCTACTGAAACCCATTACATACGACTTATTCAAGAGGCTGTGACGTAAACGTCGTACTTTTTGTTCCTCCAGGCCGCCCCGTAGGCTTGTGGACATGACCACACCTGCCCAGGGGCTCCATACGCATGTGCTGGACACCCTGGGCCTGGAGATCGCCGCGGGTGAGTCCCCGCCCGGTCTGGTCCTGCGCACCGACGAGCTCGCCCAGCGCTTCGACGTGTCACGCACCGTCGTGCGCGAGGTCGTCCGCGTCCTGGAGTCCATGCACCTGGTCGAGTCCCGGCGCCGGGTCGGAGTGACCGTGCGGCCCACCGAGGAGTGGAACGTCTACGACCCCCAGGTCATCCGCTGGCGGCTCGCCGGGGCCGACCGGCCCCGCCAACTGCGCTCCCTCACCGTGCTGCGGTCCGCCGTCGAACCCGTCGCCGCGGGTCTCGCGGCCCGGCACGCCACGCCCGAGCAGTGCGCGGCGCTCACCGAATGCGCCCTCGGCATGGTGGCGACCTCGCGCGGCCAGCAGCTGGAGGGGTACCTCCGGCACGACATCGCCTTCCACCGCATCGTGCTCGACGCGTCCGGGAACGAGATGTTCGCGCGGCTCGGTGACGTCGTCGCCGAGGTCCTCGCCGGGCGCACCCACCACCAGGTGATGTTCGAGGACCCCGATCCCGCCGCCGTCACGCTCCACGTCCGGCTCGCCGAAGCCGTGCGTGAGGGGGACGCGGCGGGCGCCGAGCGGCTCACCCAGGAGATCGCGGTCGGCGCCCTGCACGAACTGGACGTCCTCGCGCCCTGAGGTCAGGTGCGTGCGCGCGCGGCCGGACCCCCTCGGCCACCGGGCCCGGACGGGCGCATGCCCTGGGGCGCCCTCAGCCGCCCGGCCCGGCGCCGTCCAGGTGCAGCAGCCGTGCCGACGCCGCGGCGAGCATCATCTCCAGCGCCGCCGGATATCCGCTGCGGCCCATCTCCGCCACCAGCACCGGGGCGGTCGCCGCGATGTTCGGATGGGTCCGCGCCGACTGCCGGGCGTAGACCTCCGGCCAGGCCCGGACCTCCAGGGCGCGCGCCTGCTCCGAGAGCACCAGCGTCGAGGCGTCCAGTGCCGCGAACGACAGGGTCTGGTCGACGAAGACGTGGTAGATCCGCACCGCCTCGGCGTCCGGGAAACCGGCCCCGCGCAGCACCCCGAGGATCGCCTCCACCGACCGCACCTCGTGCGTCCGGCCGGTCACCCGCGAACAGGTCAGCATCGCCGCCTGCGGATGCGCCAGGTAGTCCGCGTGCATCCGCAGTCCCAGAGCCCGAAGGTCGGCCCGCCAGTCGCCTGTCGGGCGCCAGGCACGCAGGGTCCGTCCGATCAGCTCGTCGGCCACCGCGAGGAGCAGCTCGTCCGTGTCCCGGAAGTACCGGTAGAGCGCGCTCGGATCGCAGCCCAGTGCCGCGCCGAGCCTGCGCACGGTGAGGGCCGCCGCCCCGTGCTCGCCGATGAGCCGTAGCGCCGTCTCCACGATCAGCTGTTCCGACAGCACCGTGCCCTGCTTCGTGGGCCGCCTGCGGCGACGCGCGCCCTCGGCGACCACCCGCTCGCTCGCGTTCATGCCGGGCACCTTATGACAACGGCGTTGACGTGCGGAAGCCCCGGGGAGTTCGATGTGCCGCCATCGGGGCCGACGAGCGCCCCTCGGCGAAGGAGTGGCCATGGCGTCCCCTCGTACACCCTCCGGCGGCGTGCCACCGGCACCCGCGGGCCTGAACAAGAACCTCGGCGTGATCGACGGGTTCGCCATCGCGGCCTCGTCGACCGCTGCCACCACCAGCATCGGGATCGGACTCGGTGTCACCGCGGGCGCCGTCGGACTGCACCTGCCGATCATCATGCTGCTCGCCTTCCTGCCCGTCCTGGCCATCGCGGGCGCGTACTCCCGGCTCAACAGGGTCGAGCCGAACATGGGCAGCGGCTACGTCTGGGTCGGACGCTCCCTCAGCCCCTGGCTCGGCTTCCTGGTCGGCTGGATCGGCATCGTCGCCACGCTGGTGTTCCTGGCCTACACCACCACCGTCTCCGGATCCGCCCTGCTCCAGCTCGCCGGCGAGGCCGGGGTGCACGAGGCGGCCGGGCTCCGGCTCGACCCGGACTCCACCGCGCAGTCGACCCTGCTCGGCATCGTGGTCCTGGTCGCCGTCACCCTCACCGCGGTCACCGGCATCCGGTCGGCCGCCAACCTCCAGAAGTACCTCCTGGTGTTCGAGTACGTGGTCCTCCTCGGCTTCTGCGGATACGGGCTGTTCGCCGGCCCGCACCCCTTCAGCCTCGACTGGATCAACCCGTTCACCATCCCCTCCGGGCAGCAGCTCGCCCAGGGACTCCTGCTCTCCGTCTTCTGCTTCTGGGGCTTCGAGGCCTCGTTCAGCGTCACCGAGGAGGTCCGCGACCCCGAGGACGCCTCCAGGGCCGGCGTCATCACGCTCTTCACCATGCTCGGCCTGTTCCTGCTCGGCTCCTTCGCCTTCCAGCGCGTCCTCTCCCTCGACGAGCTCACGGGCCACGGTGCCCAGGGCCTCACCTACTTGGGCGACCGGCTGGCCGACCAGCCGCTCGCGGCGCTGCCGTTGATCGCCCTCACCTTCTCCGCCGTGGCGTCCCTGCAGTCCGGCGTGATCCCCACGGTCCGCGGCATGTTCGCGATGGGCCGCGACCGCACGCTCGGGCCGTTCTGGACCAGGGTCAGCCCCCGGTACGGGACACCCGCCGCGGGGACCGTCGCGGTGGGCTGCGTCGCCGCCGCCGTCGCCGTGCTCTCCCTCGTCCTGCCGAAGGTCGGCGACCTGATCCTCGCCTCCGTCAACGCGATCGGCGTCGTCGTCGCGCTCTCCTACGCCCTCACCGCGCTGGCCGCCGCGGCACGCTTCCGGGGCACCGTGCGGGAGAGCCTGCACCAGGCGCTGCGCGCGGTGGTGTTCCCCGTGGCCGGCGCCCTCGTCCTGCTCTCCCTCGGCGGCTACCTCTGCTGGACCTTCTACACCTCCGCCGACCACTTCGAGGTCAGCCCGGACAACGGCTGGTTCATGCTCACGTGCCCGGCGGTGATGCTGCTGACCGGGGTCGTCGCCGCCGCCTGGGCCAAGTGGGTGAGGAAGTCCCCGTACTTCGCCACCGGCCGCTCCCTCGCACCCGACCCCCTCCCGGAGCCCGTCCGCGACCCGGCCTGACGACCCCTCAACCGCACGCCCCATCCGCCCGTCCGACGAAACGGAACCTCCCATGCACCGCACCCCCGCCGACCTCGTGTTCACCGGCGGCCCCGTCCACACGGGGGACCCCGCCCACACCCGCGCCACCACCGTCGCCGTCACCGGAGAGCGGATCACGGCCGTCGGCCACGACGAGGTACGCGCACTCATCGGCCCCCGCACCGAGGTCGTCGACCTCGCCGGACGCCTCCTGGTCCCCGGCTTCCAGGACGCCCACGTCCACCCGGTCACCGCCGGTCTGGAGCTCGCCCGCTGCGACCTCACCGGCGCCCGTACCGCGGCGGCCACCACAGCCGCCGTACGGGCCTACGCCGAGGGTTGCCGGGACCAGGAGTGGATCACCGGCGGCGGCTGGTCCATGGAGGCCTTCGACGGAGGAGCCCCCACCCGGCAGCAGCTCGACGCCGTCGTCCCGGACCGCCCCGCCTACCTGGTCAACCGCGACCACCACGGTGCCTGGGTCAACAGCCGGGCCCTCGCCCTCGCCGGAATCACCGCCCGCACCCCCGACCCGGCGGACGGCCGTATCGAACGCGACGGACGGGGCGAGCCCACCGGACTCCTCCAGGAGGGCGCCATGGACCTCGTCGCCCGGCACACGCCCCGCTCCACCCCCGCCGACCGGCTCGCCGCCCTCCTCCGGGCCCAGCGCCTGCTCCACGCCCACGGCATCACCGCCTGGCAGGACGCCATCGTCGGGGAGTACGGCTCGATGGACGACGTGTCCGACGCCTACCTGACGGCGGACCGCGACGGCTCGCTCACCGCCCGCGTCACCGGCGCCCTGTGGTGGGACCGCGAACGCGGCAGCGAGCAGATCCCCGGACTCCTCGCCCGGCGCTCCGAGCTGAACGGCCGGAACGTCCGGGCCGGGACGGTGAAGATCATGCAGGACGGGGTCGCCGAGACCGGAACCGCCGCCCTCCTCGCCCCGTACCTCGACGCCTGCGGCTGCGCCACGGCAGACAGCGGCACCAGCTTCGTCGACCCCGCCGCGCTGTGCCGCTACGTCACCGAACTGGACGCCCTGGGCTTCCAGACCCACTTCCACGCCTTGGGCGACCGCGCGGTGCGCGAGGCCCTGGACGCCGTCGAGGCCGCCCGCGCCGCCAACGGGAACACCGACACCCGCCCCCACCTGGCCCACCTCCAGATCGTCCACCCCGACGACATCCCCCGCTTCCGCGCCCTCGGCGCGACGGCCAACATCCAGCCGCTCTGGGCGGCCCACGAACCCCAGATGGACGAACTGACCATCCCCTTCCTCGGCGGCGAACGGGCCGCGCTCCAGTACCCGTTCGCCGCGCTGCTGCGCTCCGGCGCCACCGTCGCCGCGGGCTCCGACTGGCCGGTCAGCAGCGCCGACCCGCTGCAGGGCATCCACACCGCCGTCAACCGCGTCGCGCCCGGCGGCGACGGGCCCGTCTTCCTCCCGGACCAGCGCATCTCCCTGACCGACGCGCTCACCGCGTACACGGCCGGCTCGGCGTACGTGAACCACCTGGACGACACCGGCGTCATCCGTGCCGGCGCCCTGGCCGACCTGGTGGTCCTGGACCGCGACCCCTACGCCGCCCCCGCGGAGGAGATCGCCGGTACGGGGGTCCTGGCCACCTATGTGGGCGGCCGCCGGGTGCACGGGGACTGACGCACGCGGCCTGTCCGGCGGGGGAGGGCCGACACCGTGATGCGCCAACGCGGCGCGCTCCCACGGCCCCCTCGGACGGCGTACGGTTGTTCGTGATCGATCTCAGAGGAAAAGTCGGGAAAGGGAGTCCACGGGAATGCCGCAGCACGTACAAGGGGTCATCGCTCCGGGAAAGAACGAGCCGGTACGGGTCGAGACCATCGTGATTCCGGACCCCGGCCCCGGCGAGGCCGTGGTCACGATCCAGGCGTGCGGCGTCTGCCACACCGACCTCCACTACAAGCAGGGCGGCATCAACGACGACTTCCCCTTCCTGCTCGGCCATGAGGCCGCGGGCGTCGTGGAGTCCGTCGGCGAGGGCGTCACGGACGTCGAGCCGGGCGACTTCGTCGTCCTCAACTGGCGTGCGGTGTGCGGCCAGTGCCGTGCCTGTCTGCGCGGACGCCCCTGGTACTGCTTCGACACCCACAACGCGAAGCAGAAGATGACTCTTCTGGACGGCACCGAGCTCTCCCCGGCGCTCGGTATCGGCGCCTTCGCCGAGAAGACCCTCGTCGCCGCGGGGCAGTGCACCAAGGTCGACCCCGAGGTCTCCCCGGCCGTCGCCGGACTGCTCGGCTGCGGAGTCATGGCGGGCATCGGCGCCGCCATCAACACCGGCCAGGTCGGCCGCGGCGACTCCGTCGCCGTCATCGGCTGCGGCGGAGTCGGCGACGCGGCGATCGCCGGCGCCCAGCTCGCGGGAGCGGCGAAGATCATCGCGGTCGACATCGACGACCGCAAGCTGGAGACGGCGAAGACGATGGGTGCCACCCACACCGTCAACTCCCGCTCCGACGACCCCGTCGAGGCCATCCGCGCACTGACCGGCGGCAACGGGGCCGACGTCGTCATCGAGGCGGTCGGCCGCCCGGAGACGTACAAGCAGGCCTTCTACGCCCGCGACCTCGCCGGCACCGTCGTCCTCGTCGGCGTCCCCACGCCGGAGATGCAGCTCGAACTCCCCCTGCTCGACGTGTTCGGCCGCGGCGGTTCGCTCAAGTCCTCCTGGTACGGCGACTGCCTGCCCTCGCGCGACTTCCCGATGCTGATCGACCTGCACCAGCAGGGACGCCTCGACCTGGGCGCCTTCGTCACCGAGACCATCGGGCTCGGCGAGATCGAGCAGGCCTTCGCCCGGATGCACGACGGCGACGTCCTGCGCTCGGTGGTGGTCCTCTGATGGCCGCCCGCATCGACCACCTGGTCACCTCCGGCACCTTCGCCCTCGACGGCGGCGAGTGGGACGTCGACAACAACGTCTGGATCGTCGGCGACGACACCGAGGCCGTCGTCATCGACGCCGCCCACGACGCAGCCGCGATCGAGGCGGCGCTCGGCGGACGCAGTCTGCGCGCGATCATCTGCACCCACGCGCACAACGACCACATCGACGCCGCCCCCGCCCTCGCCGACGCGACGGGCGCGCCGATCCTGCTGCACCGGGACGACCTGCCGCTCTGGCAGCAGACCCACCCGGACCGCGCGCCCGACGCCGGACTGACCGACGGTCAGGAGATCGAGGTCGCCGGGACCCGCCTGACGGTGCTCCACACACCGGGCCACGCACCCGGAGCCGTCTGCCTGTACGCCCCCGAACTGGGCACGGTCTTCACCGGCGACACCCTCTTCCAGGGCGGTCCCGGCGCCACGGGGCGGTCCTTCTCGCACTTCCCGACGATCATCGACTCGATCAGGGACCGGCTGCTCAGCCTTCCGCCGGAGACCACCGCCCGCACCGGCCACGGGGACCCCACCACCATCGGCGCGGAGGCCCCGCAGCTGGAGGACTGGATCAACCGAGGTCACTGACGGCGGCGGGGATCACCGGTCCGGCCACGCGGAGAGCCGCAGCCCGCTCTCGAAGCGGTGCGGCTCACCCGTGACCGGGTCGGTGAACTCCAGCACCCTGGCCAGCAGTTGCAACGGCCGCCCGTAGTCCTCCCGCTCCGGCTCGGGCTCCACCACCGGGTAGACCGGATCGTTCACCAGGGGCAGCCCCAGCGCGTTCATGTGGACCCGCAGCTGATGGGTCCGGCCGGTGGCGGGCAGCAGGCGGTAGCGGCCCGCGCCGCTCCGGTGCTCCAGCAGTTCGATCCGGCTCTCGCTGTTCGCGTCCCCCGGCTCCTCGCGTGCGGCGATGACCCCGCGCTCCTTGACGATCCGGCTCCGCACGGTGCGGGGGAGCGTGAGCCCCGGATCGTACGGTGCCACCGCCTCGTACTCCTTGCGCACCAGCCGGTCGCGGAACAGCGTCTGGTACGCGCCCCGGTCCCCGGCCCGTACGACGCAGAGCACCAGCCCCGCCGTCATCCGGTCCAGCCGGTGCGCGGGCTGAAGCTCCGGCAGGTCCAGCCCGTCGCGCAGCCGTGCGACCAGGGTCTGGGTGATGTGCCGGCCGCGCGGAGTCGTGGCGAGGAAGTGCGGCTTGTCCGCGATCACGAGGTGCTCGTCGCGGTACACCACACCGACGGGGAACGGCACCGGCTCCTCCGGCGCGAAGTCCCGGTGGAACCAGAGGTGGCGCCCGGCGGTGTACGGCTCGTCCGCCCGCACCGTGCAGCCGTCCGCACCGACGAACCTGCCCTCCGCCAGCATGGCGTCCACCCGCCCGGCGCCGATCGCCCCCGCGAACCGGTCCAGCAGATGGTCCCCGACGGTCGCCCACACCCCCGCCGGGTCCGCCGGGAGCCGCACCCGCACCGGGTCGACGCCCGCGCGCTGGGGGAGCGGGGCGGCGGGAGGCTTCGCCCGTCCTCTCATCGCGTCGGTCCTTGTCGCCGGAGGGGCCCGGAAAGGACGGGCGGGGCTCTCCATCATCCCACCGCGTAGGCCCCCAGCAGACGCTCGTACTCCTCCTGCGTGACCGGGAGGACCGTCCCGTGCCGGGCGCCCGGCGGGAGCTCGTACCGCGCCGACATCGTCCACGTGCCGGAGTCGAGGTCGTCGGTCTCGAACGGCACGTAGCCCCGGCCGCCGAACTCGTCGATGAGGAGGTACCACTTCTCCTCGGTGTGGGACCGGAAGACCGCCGGGCCCTCGCCCCGGTCGACCGAGCCCTTGCCGACGCAGTCGGCGACGAACCCGTAGGTCCCGGAGGTCAGCTCCTGGGACTTCTCCACCGTGATGAACTTGGAACAGGGGGTGTCGGACGACGTGTTCCGCTCGTCCTTGGTGAAGCGGTAGTAGCTGCCGTCGTGGCGGATCACCGTCGAGTCGATCACCGAGTAGCCGGGGTCGTGCCACACCGCCGGCTCGCTGAACGTCCGGAAGTCGCGCGTGGTCGCGTACAGCATCCTGTTGTACGTGCTGCCGGTGTGCTCCGGGTCGTCCGCCGAGTAGATCCTGGAGGCCCAGAAGACGACGTACGAGCCGAGCTCCTCGTCGTAGTACGCCTCGGGTGCCCAGGTGTTGCCGGCGGTCTCCGGCGCGACCTCCACCAGGCGCTGATCGGTCCAGTTCACCAGGTCCGTGGACTCCCAGACCATGACCGACCTGCTGCCGGTGCGCTGCACCTGGTCCCAGCTTCCGCCGCCGCCCCCGTACATCCGGAGGTCGGTGGCGATCTGGTAGAACGTGTCGCCCTCCGGGGAGCGGATGACGAACGGGTCGCGGAGCCCCTCGGTGCCGAGATCCGAGGTGAGCACCGGCTTGCCGCCGTTCAGCTCCTGCCAGTGCAGGGCGTCGCCGCCACGGCTGAGCGCCATGCGGATCTGTTCGCCGTCCGCGGTCCCCTCACCGGTGAAGTAGCTCATGGCATAGCCGGTGTACGCCTGCTTCCGGGGGAGTTCGGGCACCGAGGCGGTGAAGGTGCGTCGCGATACGGCCCGCCCGCGTGTGACGACGGCGGTGAGCTCCACCCGCTCCGGCCCCGCGCCGGGCTGCGGGCGGTGCACGAGACCCGTCGCGTCGATGACGCGGGGCTTGTGGGACCTCCAGGCGACGGACGTGCCGTGGGCTCCGGTGGCGGGCAGCGTCAGATTGCCGCGCACGTCGTCGAGGCCGTGGACCGCGAGGGAGGCGGCGGCACGCGCGGTGGCGGCGCTGTCGCCCGGCGGGACGGGCCCCGCCTCAGCGGTTCCACCGGGGAAAGCGAGCAGGCCGACGACGAGGGACAGCAGGGGCAGCAGAGAGCCGAAGGCTCTTCCGGTGAGGTGCGGACGCATGACTCTCCCGACGGCTTGTTCGGTATATCGGACTGCGTTCGTGAAATCGGACCGACGCTAGGGCTGCCGGCGACTCGCGTCAAGAGGTGCGGAGAAAGCCGTTCGCACCGTAGAAAGCGCTTGCGGGACCGCGTATGGTCTGGCCCCGCTGAATCCATTCAACCCCCGGAGACCCGCCATGCGCCGAGCTGGATCCGTACTGCTGGCCGCCTGCACCGCCGCTGCCGCCCTGACCGCCCTGGCGGCCGTTCCCGCCGGAGCCGAGGGCCGCGTCACGGCCGGGCGGGACCACTGCACCGGTACCGCTCCCGTCGTCTGCCACTTCGACGTCGCCCCCGGCACCTACCGTGTCCGGGCCGTCCTCGGGGGTGGTGCGGAGGCCGGCTCCACGGCGGTCACCGCCGAGTCCCGCAGATCCGTGCTCGCGGAGACTCCCAGTGCCCCCGGTCGGACCGTCCGCCGCACCTTCACCGTGGACGTGCGCGACCCGGAGGGCGAACCCACCGGCCCCACGGGCAGCCCGGGGCTCGACCTGACCTTCGGCGGCGCCGCCCCGCAGCTCGCCTCGCTGCGCGTCGAACGCGTCGGGGTGCCCCAGATCCTGCTCGCCGGCGACTCCACCGTCTGCGACCAGCCGGGCGACCCCTACGCGGGCTGGGGGCAGCAGCTCCCGCGCCATCTGACCGACCGGGTCTCCGTCGCCAACTACGCCGACTCCGGCGAGAGTTCGCAGACCTTCCGGGACAACCCGGCCCTCTTCCCCGCCCTCCGGGCCCGCATCCACCACGGGGACCTCGTCCTCATCCAGCTCGCCCACAACGACAAGCAGACCGACCGCGACACCTACCGCGCCAACCTCACCGCGATGATCGAGGGGGTGCGCGCCGAGGGCGGGCGCCCCGTGCTCGTCACCCCGATCGTCCGCCGCTGGTTCAATGCCGACGGCACCCTCGACAACGGCACGGCACTGCTCGTCAACGGCCTGGGCGTCGACCTGCCCGCCGAGGTGCGCACCCTCGCCGCCGAGCAGGACACCCCGCTCATCGACCTCACCGCCCTGACCAGGGCGCGGGTCGAGGAACTCGGCCCCGAGGCGTCCAAGGCCCTCTACCTCTACGACGAGAAGCGCGACAACACCCACACCTCGGCGCGCGGGGCCGGCGAGTACGCCGCGCTCGTCCTCGGCGAACTGCGGGCGCAGAAGCTGGTCCCGGCACGCGCCGTCCGGTGAACCGGGCCCACGCGGATTCCCGGCATCGGGCTTCCGTGCGACATCCCCACGCCGAGATCCCCCGTGAAAGGCGAAACCCCTGAGCCGAGCCGAAGTGCCCAGCCGCAGGACCGTGCTGAGGGGGCCCTGGCCGCAGGGGCCCTCGGTGCCGCCCCCCGGCGTCGCCCGCCCGTGCCGCCGGCCCCGTACCGCAATCCGGTGGTCGGGCAGCGCGCCGACCCGCACATCACGCGGCACACCGACGGCCGCTCCTCCTTCACTGCCGACGCTTCCTCGCCGGTGAGCGGTGGGGCACCTTCACCGACGACGAGCCCGCCGAACCCTTCCGGCAGGTGGTCACCCGCGACGACGCCATGGGTGACCTCGTCGTCAAGGTCGTGAACGCACAGGCGGCGGACGCCAGGACACCTTCCCGGCGCACTCCGTGACCTTCCCGCGCATCAAGGGGTAAGGGCCGGGAAAAGCGAAAACCCCCAGGGTGACCTGGGGGTTTTCCACTGTGTCCGAGGGGGGACTTGAACCCCCACGCCCGATAAAGGGCACTAGCACCTCAAGCTAGCGCGTCTGCCATTCCGCCACCCGGACCGGGTGTCCGTCGTCCGGGCCGTGCCCGTTCCGACGTGGAAAACCATAGCAAACATTCGAGGGTGCTCGATCACCCCCACGGCATGTGAAAGGCGCGTGACAGGGGGCGGGCGGTCTTGGGTGTGCGGGCCGTCCGCGCGAGGATGAGGGGGAGCACCACCGCGACAGTGGAAGGAAGCAGTGTGAGCGAGACCAACACGGCCCGGACCGGCATCGGTGAGTCCGCCGAGAACGAGGTCGTCGACCTCTGTCGTGACCTGATCCGGATCGACACCAGCAATTACGGCGACCACTCGGGCCCCGGCGAACGGGCGGCCGCCGAGTACATCGCGGAGAAGCTCGCCGAGGTCGGGCTGGAGCCGCAGATCATCGAGTCCCACAAGGGGCGCGCGTCCACCGTGGCGCGGATCGAGGGCGAGGACCCCTCGAAGCCGGCGCTGCTGATCCACGGGCACACCGACGTCGTGCCGGCCAACGCCGCCGACTGGACCCATGACCCGTTCTCCGGAGAGATCGCGGACGGGTGCGTCTGGGGCCGCGGCGCGGTCGACATGAAGGACATGGACGCGATGACCCTCGCGGTCGTACGCGACCGGATGCGCAGCGGGCGCAAGCCCCCGCGCGACATCGTGCTGGCCTTCCTCGCGGACGAGGAGGCGGGCGGTACGTACGGTGCGCGCCACCTCGTCGACCACCACCGTGATCTCTTCGACGGTGTCACCGAGGCGATCGGCGAGGTCGGCGGCTTCTCGTTCACCGTCAACGAGAACCTGCGGCTCTACCTGGTGGAGACCGCGCAGAAGGGCATGCACTGGATGCGGCTCACCGTGGACGGCACCGCCGGGCACGGCTCCATGACCAACAACGACAACGCGATCACCGAGCTCTGCGAGGCCGTCGGCCGGCTCGGGCGGCACAAGTGGCCGGTCCGGGTGACCAAGACCGTGCGGTCCTTCCTCGACGAGCTGTCCGACGCGCTGGGCACGCCGCTCGACCCGGAGGACATGGAGGCGACGCTCGCCAAGCTCGGCGGGATCGCCAAGATGGTCGGCGCCACCCTGCAGAACTCCGCCGCTCCCACCATGCTCGGCGCCGGCTACAAGGTGAACGTGATCCCCGGACAGGCCACCGCCCACGTGGACGGCCGTTTCCTGCCGGGCTTCGAGGACGAGTTCCTGGCCGACCTCGACCGCATCCTCGGCCCGCGGGTGAAGCGTGAGGACGTGCACGGCGACAAGGCGCTGGAGACCAGCTTCGACGGCTCCCTGGTGGACGCCATCCAGCTCGCGCTCAAGGCCGAGGACCCGATCGCCCGGGCCGTGCCCTACATGCTCTCCGGAGGTACCGACGCGAAGTCCTTCGACGACCTCGGCATCCGCTGCTTCGGCTTCGCCCCGCTGAAGCTGCCGCCGGAGCTGGACTTCGCGGGCATGTTCCACGGTGTCGACGAGCGGGTCCCGGTCGACGGCCTGAAGTTCGGCACGCGGGTGCTGGACCGGTTCATCGACCACTCCTGACCCGGCGACCGCTCCTGACCGAGACCGAGACCGAGACCGAGACCTCTCCTGACCTGGCGGCCGCCCTGCGAGCGACCAAAATCGACAGCCTGTACGCACCTCACCGGAAAGGGTGAAAGGGATCACGGACTCGTAGCCCCGGCACTCCCTCCTCGTTACAGGTGATGCGGTCCGCGGCTGGGACCGCACTTGTCAACCAGGAGGAATAATGATCAAGAAGGTCGTCGCAATCGCGGCTGCTACCGGTGGTCTCGTGCTCGCGGGTGCGGGTATGGCGTCCGCCGACGCCGGTGCGCAGGGTGCCGCCATCGGCAGCCCCGGCGTGCTCTCGGGCAACGTCATCCAGGTTCCGGTCCACGTTCCGGTGAACGTGTGCGGCAACACGATCTCCGTGATCGGGCTGCTGAACCCCGCCTTCGGCAACGCCTGCGTCAACGACTGACGTTGAGCACCAACCCGTAAGGGTGTGAGCCCGGTCGGCCCCGGAGTGCGCGCCATGCACTCCGGGGCCACTGGGCATTCGGCCCCTTCACTGCTGTGTCCGGGGCATTTCGGTAGGCAGAAGGCAGGAAGACAACCTATGCGACAGGTCACACGTAAAGGCCTGATCACGATGGCAGCGGCGGGCGGAGTGCTGGCGCTCGGTGGCGGTTACGCGCACGCCGACGCGGGTGCGGCCGGCGCCGCGTCGGGTTCACCGGGCGTGGTCTCGGGGAACTCGATCCAGGTCCCGATCGACGTACCCGTCAACGTGTGCGGAAACTCCGTGGACGTCGTCGGTCTGCTCAACCCCGCGGCCGGGAACGACTGCGGAAACGGATCTTCGGACTCCGGTCACGCGTACGCCCCGGACGGCGGTTCCTCGTCCGGTCACGGTTCCGGCAGCGAGGCGTCCGGGCACGGACGCGGGCACGACCGCGCACGCGACGGCGAGGCGTCCGGGCACGACAGCGGGGCGGGGACGGGCAGGCACCGGGCCTCCGGCACCTCGGCGCAGGCCGAGACCACCGGTTCCCCCGGCATCCTCTCCGGCAACCAGGTGCAGGTGCCGGTGGAGATCGCGCTGAACCTCTGCGGCAACAGCGTCACCGTCGGCGGCCTGCTCAACCCGGTCTTCGGCAACTCCTGCGAGAACGAGTCGGAGACGGCCCCGCCTCCCGTCGTGCCGGAGACGCCGCACACCCCGGAGCGGCCGGTCACCCCGGACGCGCCCCCGGCTCCCGAGACCCAGCTCGTGACCGAGCAGCTCGCCCACACCGGTGGGGGCGGGCTCGACCTGCTCGTCCCGGCGAGCGCGGGCCTGCTGCTCGCAGGTGCGGGCACGGTCCTGTACCGGCGTTCGCGCAGCGCCGCGTAGACGCACGGCGGCACCGGTACGACGAGCGGGTTCCGCGTGCGCGGAACCCGCTCCGTCCTACCAGGTGGGCCGGAGCTGGCGGATGATGCGGCGGCGCAGCCGCACCCGGCGGCTGCCGTCGCGGCGCAGCGTCAGCCGGTCCAACTCCCAGTGCCCGTACTCGGCATGGTCGGTCAGCAGTCGGGCCGCCTCCTTGCGGGACACCCCGCGCGGCACGTACACGTCGATGAATTCGTATTCCGGCATCGCATCTATTGTGCGGGCAGACCCCCGGTACGGATAGCGTCTCTCCTATGTCTGATGCTGCGCAGCCCACCGCTGCCGAGGTACGCGCCGCCGCCGATGCAGTCAAAACCGCGCTCGACCGTCACCTCCAGGCGGTCGAACGCCGTACCGGGGACGACGACCCCACTGTCTACGACGCGTTCAACGCACTGGCCGCCGCGGCCGAGGTCTACGACGAACTGCTCTACGACCGCTACGACGAGGTCACCCCTTTCGAGATCCCCGGAGCCGAGGACTCCCTCCCGCCCTACGCGGGCCCGGAGGAGCCGCACGCCGTCAGCGTGCTGATCAGGCGCGACTACGCGGTGGCGGAGCCCGCGCGGCTGATCGCCCAGGCGCAGCGGCTCGCCGAGCTGGATCCGGACGGCCGGGACGCCGGCGTACCGGCCGTCGCCGACGCGGGCGTCCATGCCGCACTGGGTGTGGTGTTCGGAGAGTACGAGGCGGACGAGATCGCCTCCCGGCACAAGGAGTTCGGGCTGGAGGAGGGGGACTCCACCCTCTGGGTCTCCGCCGTGGACGAGCTTCCCGAGCCGGGGGAGTGGCTCGGAGCGCCGTTCGACGAGGCCGACCCCGCACTGGTGGTCTGCCGCTTCGACGTCAGCGCGGTCTTCGACGAGGAGGACGAGCTCGACGGGGAGCCGCCCGCAGTCGTCCCGGAACGCCCCTGATCTCTCCGCCTGACGGCCGTGACGGCCCTGACGGCTCCGACAGCACGGACGGCCCCGGCGCGCGGCGCGCCGGGGCCGTCCGCGTGTTCCCGCGGACCGGGGGCTACGAGGCGTCCGGTCCGGGAAGCGCCTCCAGCAGGGGGCGCAGCCGGGTGGTCCGCTCCTGCGCCGGGACCTCGGCCACCGCGCGGGGCAGAGCCTGGTCCACCCCGTGCACCACGGACAGATGCCGCTCCCCGCGGCTGAACGCCGTGTAGACCCAGGGCCTGCTGAGCCCCTGAGCGGCGTCTCCCGGCAGGACGACCACGACGGCGGGCCAGCGCATCCCGGCCGCCTGGTGGGCGCTGAGCGCCCAGCTGTGGCGCACGGAGGCCTCCACCTGGTCCGGCGCCACGACGACGGGAGTGCCGGAGCAGTCCAGGTGCAGACCCTCGGCGTCCGCCGAGACGACCGAACCGGGTACGGCCCTGCCGGGTGCGGGGATGTGGACCACCCGGTCGCCCGGGTCGAACCCGCCGAAACGGCCCGGCCCCGGATTGAGCCGCTGCTTGAGCGCCGCGTTCAGCGCGGTGGTGCCCGCCGATCCGCCGTGTCCGACGGTGATCACCTGGGTGTCGGAGGAGGGTACGCCGATGGCGCGCGGCACCGAGTCGGCCACCAGCTGCACCGTGCGGTGGACGGCCTCGCCCGCGTCGCGGACGGGCACGATCACGACCTCCTTGCCGGGCGCCTCGACCTGGGCGAGCTCGCCGATGCCGATACCGGAGACCAGCTCGCCGATCGGCCCGGGGTCGGGCGTGCGCGAGACGACGTGCGGGCAGGCACGCGCCGCGATCACGTCGGCGAACACCCGGCCCGCACCGGCGGACCCGAGGACCCCCGGATCGCCGCTCAGGACCAGCCGCGTCCCGTCGGCGAGCGACTCCACCAGCATCGCGGCCGTCTCCACATCGAGCTGCGGGGCGTCCAGCACGACCAGCAGGTCGAGGGCGAACGCGCCGTCCGCGTCCCGGCCGGGACCGTCCTCGCCGGAGAGCAGGGCGGAGAGCGTGACGGCCGACCGGGCGTCACCGACCGCTTCGGCGAGCCTGCGCTGTCCGTCGGTGCTGTGCGTGGTGCCCATGGCCCGCAGGCCGAGGCCGTGCGCGGCGGCGATCAGGGCGGCGGGCTCCGCGCGGGCGCTCTCGCCCCCGCTGTGGGCGACCAGGCCCGCGGTGGCCGCGGCGCGGATCAACTCGCCCGCCGAGGGGGACGGGGCGGCGGCAGCGGACTCCGACCAGTCGGCGCCCTTGTCGCACGAGTTGACCAGCCGGCCCAGGCCGTCGGCGAGGCTCTCCTCCGCGAGGGCGTACCGGTCGAGGCCGAGCAGGACCCGTACAGGCTCCTCGTCGGCCGGCGTCCCGTCCTCACCGGTGTCCTCGCCGGCCTCGTCCGGCTCCTGGGCCCCCGTGGCGTCCACACCGTCCTGGAAGACCAGGACGACGCCCTCGGCGACCGCGTGCTGGACGGCCTCCTCGGGATCGGTGACCGCGAATCCCTCCAGCGCCTTCCGCGTCTCGTCGGCGTCGAGCGCGGTGTGCCCCCGCAGCGCGGCCCGCTCCAGCAGCCAGCCCACCAGTGCGGCCGCGCGCCGTTCGTCGTCGGGTCCGCACTCGGCGCCCAGCAGCGCCCGCGCGAAGCCGTCCGCCTGCTCCGGCCGGACACCGGGCAGGGACAGCAACTGCCACGGGTCCTCGCGCAGGAGACCGGCGGCCCCCTCGCCCAGCGTCGCCGTCGCCGGGCGCGCCAGGGCCTCGGGAGCCCCGCCCTCGGCGAGCACCGCCGCGACCGAGGCCGCGGCCTCGGGGGACGCGGCCCGCGCGGCCGGCGTGCCGGCGGCGGGGGAAGGACGGGCGGGCGGGGCGGGTGCCGTGCGGCGCGGCGCGGGCGCCGACGCCGGTGAGTCGAAGAAGTCGGTGCCCGGCGTCTCACCGCTCTCGACCGCGCGCACGGCCGCGAGCAGATCCGCGGCCGGACCGCTCAGCTTCGTGCCGGCGGCGATGGGGCCGGCCTTCTCGGCCTTGCGCTGCTCGATCCGCAGGCGCAGCTCGCGCTGAGCGGCCAGCTCCGCCTCGGCCTCCGACAGCGCGGGCGCCGCGGGTGCCTCCTCCGCTCCCTGTGCGCTCTCGGCGCTCTCCGGGCTCTCCGGGCTCTCGGCGTTCTCCGCGCCCTCTTCGCTCTCCCCACCGTCGTCCGCTCCCTCCGCGCCGCCCTCGTCGGGAGTGGCGGGCGGGTCGGCGGCCTGGACACCGGCGTCCTCGCCGGCCTCGTGGTCCTCGGCGGCGGGGTCCGGGGTCTCCCCCCGGGGATGCGCAGTCACAGCGTGCTCCAGTCCTGGTCGGGATAGCGGTGCACGGGCGCCGACACGTCGTCGAGCGCCTGGCAGATCTCGTCAGGAAGACTAAGCGCCTCCACCGACAACGCCTCGGTCAGCTGCCGCGCGTTGCGCGCGCCGACGACCGGGGCCACCACTCCGGGCCGGTCCCGCACCCAGGCGAGCGCGACCTGGAGGGGGGTCGTGGCGAGGCCGTCGGCAGCGGTGGCCACCGCGTCCACGATCCTGCTCGCCGCGTCGTCGAGGTACGGCTCGACGAAGGGGGCCAGCTGCTCGGAGGCGCCACGCGAGCCCGAGGGGGTGCCGGTCCGGTACTTCCCGGTCAGCACGCCTCTGCCCAGCGGGGACGAGGGCAGCAGTCCCACTCCCAGGTCCCGCGCCGCCGGCAGCACCTCCCGCTCGACGCCGCGCTGCAGCAGCGAGTACTCCATCTGCGTGCAGGCGAGGCGGGTGCGCTGCCCGGGCGCGGCGAGCTGCCAGGTGGCCGCCTTGGCCAGCTGCCAGCCGCTGAAGTTGGACACCCCGGCATACCGCACGCGCCCCGAGGACACGGCCAGGTCGAGCGCCTGCAGGGTCTCGTCCAGCGGTGTCACGGGGTCGAACGCGTGGATCTGCCACAGATCGACGTAGTCCGTCCCGAGCCGTCGCAGGGAGGCGTCGAGCGCCGCGAGCAGGTGCCCGCGCGATCCGTCGGAGCGGCGGTACGGATCCGGGACGCTGCCCGCCTTGGTCGCGATGACCAGATCCTGTCGCGGGACCAGGCTGTCCAGGAGGCGCCCCAGCAGGTGTTCGGCCTCGCCGCCGCCGTAGACGTCGGCGGTGTCGACGAGGGTGCCGCCCGCGTCCCAGAAGACTTTGAGCTGGTCGGCGGCGTCGTGCTCGTCCGTGTCCCGGCCCCAGGTGAGGGTGCCCAGCCCGATCCGGGACACACGAAGGCCGGTACGGCCGAGATGCCTCTGCTCCATGGGCGCTGAGATTACTGGCCGGGGCCCGACCAGGTGGAAGCCTGTGGACAACCGGTCCGCCCGGGCGAGCCTGCCGGATTCCGCCGCCCCGCGCTAGAGTCCCGGGCACAGGAACGTTACTGATCAGTAGAGGAGCGTGGGTATGCGGCTCGGCATCAATCTCGGTTACTGGGGTGCGGGGATGGACGGCGACAACCTCGCCGTCGCCCAGGAAGCCGACCGGCTCGGCTACGACGTCTGCTGGGCGGCCGAGGCGTACGGCTCCGACGTGCCGACGGTGCTGGCCTGGGTCGCGGCCCGGACCGAGTCCATCGACGTGGGCTCCGCCATCATGCAGATCCCCGCCCGCCAGCCCGCCATGACGGCGATGACCGCGGCCACGCTCGACTCGCTCTCCGGGGGCCGCTTCCGCCTCGGCCTCGGCGTCTCGGGCCCGCAGGTCTCCGAGGGCTGGTACGGCGTCAAGTTCGACAAGCCGCTGGCCCGCACCCGCGAGTACGTCGAGATCGTGCGCAGGGCGATGTCCAGGGAGCGGCTGTCCTACGACGGCGAGCACTGGACGCTGCCGCTGCCCGACGGGCCGGGCAAGCCCATCAAGCTGACCGTCCACCCGCAGCGCGAGCACATCCCGCTCTACATCGCGGCGATCGGCCCCAAGAACCTCGAGCAGACCGGTGAGATCGCCGACGGCGCCCTGCTGATCTTCCCGTCCGCCGAGCACCTCGAGGAGACCGCGGTGAAGCACCTGCGGGCCGGGCGCGAGAAGGCGGGGAAGACCATGGACGGCTTCGACGTCTGCCCGACCCTGCCCCTGGCGATCGGCGACGACGTCAAGGGCCTCGCCGACATGTTCCGCCCGTACACCGCGCTCTACGTCGGCGGCATGGGCAGCCGCAAGCAGAACTTCTACAACCAGCTCGCCGGGCGCATGGGATACGAGAAGGAAGCCGCCGAGATCCAGGACAAGTACCTGTCCGGCGACAAGGCGGGCGCGGCGGCCGCCGTGCCGCACCAGCTCATCGACCAGACCACCCTGCTGGGCTCCGTGGACCGGATCGCCGACCGGATGCAGGCCTACGCGGCGGCGGGCGTCACGACCCTGACGCTGGCCCCGGCCGGCTTCACGCTCGACGAGCGGCTCGCGGCGCTGCGCGCCGGGACGGACGCCCTGGAGCGCTCCGGCCTCGCGGCCTGAGCCTCCAGGGGCGGCGCCGGCGCAGCACTACGGCCGTGGTGGGGGCTCGGGGGTCCTCCCCGCCACGGCCGTCGTACGGAACAACGCGCCGGGCCGCCCCCGGGTTACGCCCCGTACTCCTCCCGGGAGACCCGGGCAGGTCCGTCCCCCGCGCGGAGCCCGTTCGGCCCTGCCGGGTCCTCTCCGTGTTGCCTACCGACGCGTACCGAATTTGACTGTGCCTCTGCGGACACCGGTGCGAAAGGTGGCAGTGATGCTCTCGGCAAAGAGTCTGTTCCAGGAGATCCTCGACAACGACGAGTCGTTCCGGCTGTTCTGCTCGATCGCTGCCGGCGGCGAGTCGCAGGGCGGCTGGGAGAACGGGCGCATCGCCGCACTCGTCCCCGCGGGACTGCGCGAGCTCGCCCCCAAGGTCGCCCGGCACGGCGCCGACGAGGACAAGCACGGCCGGATCTTCAACGCCCTCCTGAAGCAGCGCGGGCTCCAGCCCGTGGCGGTGCCGTACGAGACCGACTACACCCTCCTGCTGGAGCGCCACGGCATCGGCCTCGCCCACGACCGGCTCAGCCGTGAGGAGCCGCTCACCGAGCGGGACGTCATCGTCTACCTCGCCCACAGCAGGGTCACCGAGCAGCGGGCCTCCGAGCAGATGCGTCTCCTGCTGAAGCACTTCGCCGACCACCCCCTCCTGGGCCGCGCCGTGAGGATGATCTCCCGGGACGAGGACAGCCACCTCGCGTACTGCCACGAGGAACTCCTCCGCTTCGCCCGCGCCGGTCACGGCAGGACGATCCAGTCCGTACTGCGGGAGTGTGCCGAGGCCGAGATCCGGGTGTACCGCGACGTGAGCCTTGCCGTGATGAGCCACATGGGCACCGTGCTGCGCTGGCCCCGCGCCAAGTCCGCCGTGCTGGCCGCGGGCATCCACGCGATGTACGGCTACGAGCGGCTGCTGGGCTGGCGACGCATGGTGAGCCTCGAACAGCCCGTCCTGCGCGACGCGCTGGGCGGCCGGGCCGTGCCCGAGACCGAGTACGCCTGAGGCGGGCGCAGGCCGTGCGGAGCCCGGCTACATCCAGCCGCGGCGCTTGAACAGGCGGTACAGCCCGGCGACCGCGACGCCCATCAGCACGATCACCGCCGGGTAGGTCCACACCAGGTCGAGCTCCGGCATGTGCGTGAAGTTCATGCCGTAGACGCCGGCCACCATCGTCGGTACGGCGGCCATCGCGGCCCACGCCGAGATCTTCCGCATGTCGTCGTTCTGTCGCACCCCCACCTGCGCCAGGTGCGCCGACAGGATGTCCGAGAGCAGCCGGTCGAGCCCCTCCACGTGCTCGACGGCACGCGTCAGGTGGTCGTTGACGTCCCTGAAGAAGGGCTGCGAATCGGTGTCGACGAACGGGACCCCCGCGCTCGACAGCCGCGCCATGGGGGCGCCCAGCGGATTGGTGGCCCGGCGGAATTCGAGCACCTGCCGCTTGAAGGTGTAGATGCTCGCGGCGGTGTTGGTGGTGTCCCTGGATCCGGTCGGGGCGAAGACCTGCGCCTCCAGCTCCTCCAGGTCGACCTGGAGCTCCGCGGCGACCTCGATGTAGTGGTCCACCACCGCGTCGCTCACCGCGTAGAGCACCGACGTCGGCCCGTGCCTGAGGACCTCGGGCTCGGCCTCCAGCCGGCTCCGCACGGCGGCGAGGGGGGCGCCCTCGCCGTGCCGCACCGTCACCACGAACGAGTCGCCTATGAAGAGCATCAGCTCGCCGGCGCTCACGGTGTCGCTCTTCGGCTCGTAGACCACCGGCTTGATCACGACGAACAGGGAGTCGTCGTAGATCTCCAGCTTGGGCCGCTGATGGGCGCGCAGGGCGTCCTCCACGGCCAGGGGGTGCAGCGAGAACTCGCTCGTCACCAGCTCGAATTCCTTCGCCGTCGGCTCGTGGAGGCCGATCCAGACGAAGGCGTCCCCGGCGGCCCGTGCCTCGTCCAGGGCATCGGAGAAGTCGGAGGGGCCCTCGGTCCGGCGTCCGTCCCGGTAAATTCCACAGTCGACGATCACCCGCGCATTCTTCCCTGCCGCCAAGGGTTCACGCACCTCTACGCTGGCAGGTATGCCCACGCTCATCCTTGTACGTCACGGACGCTCGACCGCCAACACCTCCGGAGTGCTCGCGGGCCGGACCCCGGGGGTCTCCCTCGACGGACGCGGCGCCGCACAGGCCGCCGCGCTGCCCGGCCGGCTCTCCGCCCTCACGCTCGTCGCGGCGGTCAGCAGCCCGTTGCAGCGCTGCCGGGAGACGCTCCAGCCGCTGCTCGACGCCCGCCCGGAGCTCCCGCTGCACACCGAGGGCCGGATCAGTGAGTGCGACTACGGGGACTGGTCGGGGCGCAAGCTCGCCGAACTCTCCGACGAACCACTGATGAAGGTCGTCCAGCAGCACCCCTCGGCCGCCGTGTTCCCCGGCGGCGAGTCCATGCGCACCATGCAGGCCCGGGCGGTCGACGCCGTGCGGGACTGGAACGCCCGTATCGAGGCGGAACACGGCGAGGACGCCACCTATGTGATGTGTTCGCACGGCGACATCATCAAGGCACTGGTCGCCGACGCACTCGGCATGCACCTCGACCTCTTCCAGCGCGTCCAGGCCGAGCCCTGCTCCGTCACCGCGATCCGCTACACCCGGCTGCGACCGTTCCTCCTCCGCCTCGGCGACACCGGCGACTTCGCGTCCCTGGCACCGCGTGAGCAGGCCATCGGGGCCGACGCGGCGGGGGACACGGGGGCGGACGCGGCCGTCGGGGGCGGCGCTGGGGCGCCGTGATCGCTCCGCGCAGTAGGGTGGACGCGCCGTAGAGGCCGTGCGGGACCTCCCGCAGGGCCCCGGGGCCGCCCCCATCCGCCATCTCATTCTCAAGGGAGACAGGACGTGTCCCGTCAGGTGTTCCTCTACGACCCGCCGGACCGTTTCGTGGCCGGTACGGTCGGGCTGCCTGGCCGCCGTACGTTTTTCCTGCAGGCATCCTCGCGAGGACGGGTCACGAGCGTGGCCCTGGAGAAGACCCAGGTCTCCGCGTTGGCCGAACGGATCGACGAACTCCTCGACGAGGTCGTCCGGCGGACCGGCGGCAACTCACCGGTGCCCGCGGTGGCTCCCATGGACGTCACCGACACCGCGCCGCTCGACGCCCCCGTCGAGGAGGAGTTCAGGGTCGGCACGATGGCCCTCGCCTGGGACGGCGAGGAGCAGCGCATGATCGTCGAGGCGCAGGCTCTCGTCGAGCTGGACGCCGACTCCGACGACGATCTCGCGGAGGCCGAGGAAAGGCTTCTGCAGGACGAGGAGAACGGCCCGCCGATGCTGCGCGTCCGGCTGAGCGGTGCCCAGGCGCGTGCGTTCGCCAAGCGCGCCCTGGACGTCGTGAACGCCGGCCGCCCGCCGTGCCCGCTGTGCAGCCTCCCCCTCGATCCGGAAGGACACGTATGCCCGCGCCAGAACGGATACCGTCGCGGGGCCTGACGGAGGCCGGGCTGCGCACCCTGCTCGCCGAGGGGGAGCTCACGGTCCTCGGCCGGGTCAGGGGCGCGTCGAACGCGGTCCTGTACTGCACGGTCGCCCACGAGGGCGAGGAGCGCCCGTGTGTCTACAAGCCGGTCGCCGGCGAGCAGCCGCTGTGGGACTTCCCCGACGGCACGCTCGCCCAGCGTGAGGTCGCGGCGTACGAGATCTCCGAGGCCACCGGCTGGGGCCTCGTGCCGCCCACGGTCCTGCGGGAAGGCCCCTACGGCGAGGGAATGTGCCAGCTGTGGATCGAGGCGGACGCGGAGGCCGCCCCGTCCGACGGGCTGCCGCCCCTGCTCGCGCTCGTCGACACCGAGGAACCGGGGGACGGCTGGAAGGCCGTCGGCCTCGCCGAGGTGGGGGAGGGGAGGACGGCGCTGCTGGTCCATGCCGACGACCCCCGGCTGCGCAGGCTCGCGGTCCTCGACGCGGTGATCAACAACGGTGACCGCAAGGGCGGGCACCTTCTGTCCGCCCCGGGCGGGCGGCTGTACGGGATCGACCACGGCGTCACCCTCAACGCGGACGACAAGCTGCGGACGCTGTTCTGGGGGTGGGCGGGCGAGCCGCTGACCGCGGAGGCCACCGAGGTGCTGGACCGGCTGTCCGCCGTTCTGGAACCGGGGGCGGTGCTCGCCACCCGGTTGGGGGAACTGATCACCGCTGCGGAGCTCGATGCCCTGCGGGGCCGCGTGGAGAGCCTGCGCAAGGCCGGCAGGCACCCGCAGCCGAGCGGCGACTGGCCGCCGATCCCGTGGCCTCCCGTGTGACGGTCACGGCTCCGCCACCCGCGCCGGAAGCCGCCCTACCGCCCCCGAGCACCCGGCCCGGGCGCGCGTTGAGCCCGTCGGGCGCCCGACGACGCGTCGGCCCGGGATGTCCTCCGCCCCCAGCCTGTTAGAGGAGAACCGGGCCGCGCGCAAGACCGCCTCTTCGGCCACGATCTGCCATCCGGTTCGTATCCGGAAGCATCGTCCGGTTACGCTCATGACATGCATGCCTGGCCCGCTTCTGAGGTCCCCGCCCTTCCTGGCAAGGGCCGCGACCTTCGGATCCACGACACCGCGACCGGCGGACGGATCACCCTTGACCCCGGTCCCGTCGCCCGCATCTACGTCTGCGGCATCACGCCGTACGACGCGACCCACATGGGTCATGCGGCGACCTACAACGCGTTCGACCTCGTTCAGCGCGTGTGGCTCGACACCAAGCGGCAGGTTCACTACGTCCAGAACGTGACCGACGTGGATGATCCGCTGCTGGAGCGGGCCGTGCGCGACGGCGAGGACTGGACCGAGCTCGCGGAGCGCGAGACGGCACTCTTCAGGGAGGACATGACCGCCCTGCGCATGCTTCCCCCGAAGCACTACATCGGGGCGGTGGAGGCGATACCCGGCATCGTCCCGCTGGTGGAGCGCCTCCGCGACGCGGGTGCCGCCTACGAACTCGACGGCGACGTGTACTTCTCCGTGGAGTGCGACCCGCACTTCGGAGAGGTCTCGGGCCTCGACGCCGAGGCCATGCGCGTGCTCTCCGCCGAGCGCGGCGGGGACCCGGAGCGCCCCGGCAAGAAGAACCCCCTCGACCCGATGCTCTGGATGGCCGCCCGTCAGGGCGAGCCGAGCTGGGACGGCGGAACGCTCGGCCGTGGCCGCCCCGGCTGGCACATCGAGTGCGTCGCCATCGCGCTGGACCACCTGGGCATGACCTTCGACGTCCAGGGGGGCGGCTCCGACCTCGCCTTCCCGCACCACGAGATGGGCGCCTCGCACGCCCAGGTGCTGACCGGCGAGCACCCGTTCGCCCGCGCCTACGTGCACGCGGGCATGGTCGCCCTCAACGGCGAGAAGATGTCCAAATCCAAGGGCAACCTCGTCTTCGTGTCGGCGCTCCGCCGGGACGACGTGGACCCCGCCGCGATCAGGCTCGCCCTGCTCGCGCACCACTACCGGGCCGACTGGGAGTGGACCGACCAGGTCCTCGCCGACGCCGTCGAGCGTCTCGCCCGCTGGCGTGCGGCCGTCTCCCGGCCCGACGGGATCTCCGCCGATGCCCTGGTCGAGGAGGTCCGGGAGGCCCTGGCCGACGACCTGGACGCCCCGGCCGCACTCGCCGCCGTGGACCGCTGGGCCGAGCGGCAGAGCGCGGGCGGCGGCACGGACGAGGGCGCGCCCGGCCTCGTCTCGCGCACCGTCGACGCCCTGCTGGGCGTCGCTCTCTAGCCCGTAGCCGGGAACGCCGGACGGCCCCGGACCACGCGAGGGATCGCGGGGTCCGGGGCCGTCGCACGTAAGGCCGGGGGCCGGGTCAGCCGTCCGAGGAGTCCTCGTCAGGGCCCGTCGGCGGGTCCTCGGGCGCCGTGCTCCCGTCGCCGTCCTTCGGCCGCCCCTTCTCCGGGCGCTGCGGCTTCGGCGGTCTCGTGCGGCCGCCGGAGGTGTCCCGCAGATACGGCACGTCGCCGCTCTCGGTGGCATGACCGCCCGGTGCCTGACCGGGGCCGTTGACGTCCCTGCGCCGCAGATAACGCTCGAACTCGCGCGCGATCGCCTCGCCTGACGCCTCGGGAAGCTCCGCGGTGTCCCGCGCCTCCTCCAGCGTCTGCACGTACTCCGCGACCTCGCTGTCCTCCGCGGCCAGCTGGTCGACCCCGAGCTGCCAGGCGCGGGCGTCCTCGGGCAGCTCGCCCAGCGGGATCCGCATGCCGAGCAGGTCCTCGAGACGGTTCAGCAGCGCCAGCGTCGCCTTCGGGTTCGGCGGCTGCGACACGTAGTGCGGCACCGCCGCCCACAGGCTCACCGCGGGCACCCCCGCGTGCGTGCAGGCCTCCTGGAGGATGCCGACGATGCCGGTCGGGCCCTCGTACCGGGTCTCCTCCAGGTCCATCGTCCTGGCCAGGTCGGGATCCGAGGTGACGCCGCTGACGGGCACCGGCCTGGTGTGCGGGGTGTCGCCGAGCAGCGCCCCCAGGATGACGACCATCTCGACACCCAGCTCATGGGCGAAGCCCAGGATCTCGTTGCAGTACGAACGCCAGCGCATGGAGGGTTCGATGCCACGGATCAGCACCAGGTCACGTGGTTTCTCGCCGCCGACCCGGACCACGGAGAGCCGCGTGGTGGGCCAGGTGATCTTGCGTGTCCCGCCGTCCAGCCACACCGTGGGCCGATTGACCTGGAAGTCGTAGTAGTCCTCGGCGTCGAGCGCCGCGAAGACCTCGCCCTTCCACTCCCGGTCAAGATGCGCGACCGCTGTGGAGGCGGCGTCACCGGCGTCGTTCCAGCCCTCGAACGCGGCCACCATGACCGGGTCGATCAGCTCGGGTACCCCCTCGAGCTCGATCACCCAGGCCTCCTTCCGAAGTTCCCTTGTGTACGGACCAACCTTACGGCTTCCACCCTGTTCCGCCGCAGCCCGTTTGCGCGCGGAGGTGAAGCGTGCCACCTCATGATTCATCCGAGCTGTACCGGTCGAAAATGATCAATTTTCGTCTGGACCCTGGACTGTGAGGGCTGCGGGAGGCTATACATCGGATGACCATTGAGAGATCCGATGTTATTCCCCTGGGGGCGCACATGACTCTGACCGTCACGGATCTCGAGGTCGAGGACATCCGCTTTCCCACCTCGGAGGAGCTGGACGGCTCGGACGCCATGAACCCCGACCCCGACTACTCCGCCGCGTATGTCGTCCTGCGCACGGACGGCGGGGAGGAGGGGCACGGCTTCTGCTTCACCATCGGCCGTGGCAACGATGTCATGGCCGCCGCCATCGGCACGCTCCGGTCCCATGCCGTCGGCCGCCCGGCCCCGCGCACCGCCGCTGACCTGGCCGCCCTCCACCACACGCTCACCCACGACTCGCAGCTGCGCTGGCTCGGCCCCGAGAAGGGCGTGATGCACATGGCGGCCGGCGCCGTCGTCAACGCGGCCTGGGACCTCGCGGCGGGACTGGCGGGCAGGCCCGTCTGGCAGTTCCTGGCGGAGATGACCCCGGAGGAGCTCGTCTCCCTCGTCGACTTCCGCTACCTCACGGACGCCCTCACCCCGGAGGAGGCGCTCGGCATCCTGCGTGCCGCGGAGCCGGGCCGCGCCGAGCGCACCGCGCGGCTCCTCGCCGAGGGGTATCCGGCGTACACGACGTCGCCCGGCTGGCTGGGGTACGACGACGACAAGCTCGTGCGCCTGTGCAAGGAGGCCGTCGCCGACGGCTTCACCCAGATCAAGCTGAAGGTCGGGGCCGATCTGGACGACGACGTCCGCAGGCTCTCGCTCGCGCGCGGGGCCGTCGGTCCCGGCATCCGCATCGCCGTCGACGCCAACCAGCGCTGGGACGTCGCAGGAGCGGTGGAGTGGATGACCGCGCTCGCCCCGTACGACCCGTACTGGATCGAGGAGCCGACCAGCCCCGACGACGTGCTCGGCCACGCCGCGGTGCGCGCCGGACAGCCCGTCAAGGTCGCCACCGGTGAACACGTCGCCAACCGGGTCGTGTTCAAGCAGCTGCTCCAGGCGGACGCCGTCGACTTCGTGCAGATCGACGCCGCCCGCGTGGCCGGCGTCAACGAGAACCTCGCGGTCCTGCTGCTCGCCGCGAAGTACGGCGTCCCGGTCTGCCCGCACGCGGGAGGCGTCGGACTGTGCGAACTGGTCCAGCACCTCTCGATGTTCGACTACGTCGCGGTATCCGGCAGCTGGAAGGACCGTGTCATCGAGTACGTCGACCACCTCCACGAGCACTTCGCCGACCCGGCCGTCATCGAGCACGGCCGCTACGTCACCCCGCGCACGCCGGGCTTCTCGGCCCGCATGCTTCCGGCCTCGATCGCCGGGCACCGCTATCCGCAGGGCCCCGTCTGGCAGGCCCGCCGCACCCCCGAGGAGACCGCCCGATGACCGGTACGCAGGATTTCGACGGACTGTCCGCCCTGGTGACGGGCGGCGCGTCCGGCATCGGCGCCGCCGTGGCGAGCCTCCTGCTCGCCCGAGGGGCCCGCGTCGCGGTGCTCGACCTCGATCCGGAGGGCGCTCCCGAAGGGGCCCTCGCACTGGGGGCCGACGTGACGGACGACGACGCCGTACGGAGCGCCGTCGACCGGGCCGCCGAGGAGCTGGGCGGCCTGCACACCCTCGTCTCCAACGCCGGGATCGGCTCGGTCGGCACGGTGGAGGAGAACACCGACGCGGAGTGGACCCGGGTGCTGGACGTCAATGTGCTCGGCATGGTCCGCACCGCCCGCCACGCCCTGCCGCATCTGCGCCGGGCCGCCGCCGGACGCCCGGGGGCCGTGTCGATCACCCAGACCTGCTCCATCGCCGCGACCGCCGGGCTGCCGCAGCGCGCGCTCTACAGCGCGAGCAAGGGCGCCGTGCTCTCCCTCACCCTCGCCATGGCGGCCGACCACGTCCGGGAGGGGATCAGGGTCAACTGCGTCAACCCCGGTACGGCGGACACCCCCTGGATCGGCCGGCTCCTCGACCGGGCCGAGGACCCGGCGGCGGAGCGCGCGGCGCTCGACGCCCGCCAGCCCCTGGGGCGGCTGGTCTCCGCCGAGGAGGTCGCCGCCGCCGTCGTCTACCTGGCGAGCCCGGCGGCCGCCTCCGTCACCGGCACCGCGCTCGCCGTCGACGGGGGGATGCAGGGGCTGCGGCTGCGCCCCGCCCCGGCGCAGGGCTGACCGCGTCCGCTGCCCGGTCCGGCGCGGGGCGGGACGCGGTTCAGAGGGTCGAGCGCAGCCACTGCTCCACGCTCGCCACGTGCACCGTCGCCCAGGACCGGGCCGCCTCCGCGTCCCGGTCCCGCATCGCGGCGAGGATCGCCCGGTGTTCGCGCAGGGTGCGGGCGACCGCGTCCTCCTGCGTCAGCCCGCGCCACACCCTGGCCCGGGTGGTGGGGCCCGACAGGCCGTCCAGCAGGGAGCAGAGCACCGAGTTGCCGGAGTGCCGGACGATGCCGCGGTGGAACTCCAGGTCGCCGGCGACGAGTGCCTCCACCGAGGGGTCCGGGCCCAGTGCGTCCAACTGGGCATCCAAGGCGTCCAGTTGCTCCTCCTCGATGCGCAGCGCCGCCATCGCGGTGGCCGCGGGCTCCAGGATCCTGCGGACCGCGAAGAACTCCAGCACCGTGTCGTCGCGGTGGAAGTCCACCACGAAGCTGAGCGCCTCCAGGAGCAGCTGCGGGTCCAGGCTGGTGACGTAGGTGCCGTCGCCCTGGCGGACGTCGAGGATCCGGATCAGCGAGAGGGCGCGCACCGCCTCGCGCAGCGAGTTGCGCGACAGGCCCAGTTCGGCCGCGAGCTCGCTCTCCTTGGGAAGCCGGTCGCCCGGGGCCAGCGCACCCGAGACGATCATTCCCTTGATCTTCTCGATCGCTTCGTCGGTGACGGCCATGTGGGGCCTCCTCGCGCACAAGACATCCGATGTATGGCCTCATTATGCGGCCACACATCCGGGCGCGAGCCCCGCGGGTCAGTCCCAGAGCGTGGAGGGCGCCTCGCGCCGCACGACCGGGGCGATCTCCTCGGCGAACCGCTGGAGCGTCTCCAGCTGCTCCTCGTGCGGAAGGCCGAAGCCGTCGACGGTGACCGACTGGAGATCGTGCCGGTAGGCCGCGTGGAAGCCGAGGATCTTGTCGATGATCTGCTGCGGGGAGCCGATGAGCTGAGGTCCGCCGGCCATCGCGTCCTCGATCGTGCGAATGGTGTGTTGTAGCCCGCCCTGCCCTCCAGGTGCGGCTTGAAGGACTGGGCGACCTTGGCCTCGTACAGCTCCTTGTAGCGTGCGACGGCCTTGTGCGGGGTGTCCGCGATCAGCAGGCCGCCGGACCCCGCCGCCACCCGCGCGTCCGCCGGGTCGTGCCCGTAGGCCTCGAAGCGCTCGCGGTAGTGGGCGATGAGCCGGGCGTACGCCTCGCGGGGCTGGATCGCGTTGGCGGTGAACAGGGGGTCGCCGTGCTCGGCCGCCAGCTCGGGGGAGTTGAGGCTCGTCGCCGAGCCGTGCCAGACGCGCGGCGGGCCGGCGTAGGGGCGCGGCACCGTCGTCACGTTCTTCAGCGCGGGCCGGAACTCCCCCTCCCAGTCGACGCCCTCCTCGGTCCAGAGCCGCCGCAGCAGCTCGTACTTCTCCTTCTGCAGATCCCACTGCCGTTCCTCGTCCAGCCCGAACAGGCTGAAGTGACCGGCCTCCGCGCCCTTCCCCACGACGAGCTCGAGCCGGCCCCGCGCGATCTGGTCGAGTGTCGCGAACTCCTCCGCCACCCGCACCGGATCGAGGATCGCGACGACCGTCACCCCGGTCAGCAGCCTGATCGTGGAGGTGCGGGCGGCCAGCGCCCCCAGCACCACACCGGGGCTCGACGAGAGGAACGGCCCGGCGTGCCGTTCGCCGATCGCGTACCCGTCGAAGCCGAGCCGCTCCGCCGCCACGCCGGTCCCGATCACCTCGTGGAACCGCTCGGCGGCGGAGGGCAGCGCCCCGGTCAGCGGATGCGGGGCATGGCCGATGAGGGAGAGCACGGAGAACTTCACAGGGGCCTTCCTTCCGTGGTGCGGCGAGGGCGGTCAGGCGGCCTGGAGGCCGAGGTGGCCGCGCAGGGTCCGGGCGGTGTACGCGGTGCGGAAGAGCCCGCGCCGCTGCAGGACGGGCACCAGCCCGGTGACGATCGCGTCCAGGTCGTCGGGGAGGACCGCGGGCCGCAGCCGGAAGCCGTCGGCGCCGCCCTCGCGGAACCACTCCTGAAGAAGGTCGGCCAGCCCCTCGGACGTGCCGGAGAATATGGCGGCGTCCGAGGTGAACGGGGCTCCGGCGGCCTTCTCCAGCGCCGCTGTGCGCGCGTCGGCCGCCTCCTGGCTGTCAGCCAGGACGACGTTGACGTCGGCGAGGAGGCGCAGCGCTCCGGCGGGCCTTCCCGCCGCCTCCCGCAGCGACTCGACCTCCTTGCGGATGGTGACCAGGTCCGCGGTGTCGGCCGGGGTCACGAGGACGACGTCGCCGTGCGTGGCCGCGAGCCGGTAGGGGACCGTGGCGTGCGCGAGCAGCGCCAGCGGCGGCCTGCCCTGCGGTGAGGGCGCGGCGGTGGCCCACGCCCCGGTGACCTCGGTGAGGAACTCGTCCGCCCGGGCGAAGAGTTCGGCGACCTTCGCGTCCCCCTCGGGGGTGCCGAGGATCTTCAGCAGCCGGGCGTGCTCGGGGTTGCTCGTCGTGGCCCGGGGCCGCACCCCGGCCCGTCCCGCGCTCAGGTGGTCGAGCGTGGCGATCCGTGTCGCCCAGGCGCCGGGGTCACCCGTCGTCGGCCCCAGCGGGACGAGCCCGATCCGGTCGGTGACCTGTGCGGCCAGGGCGAGGAGCAGCCCGGAGTCGAGCCGCCCGGGGCCGTCCTCGACCGTGACGAAGTCGAGCAGCCCGGCCTCGGCACCGCGCACGAGCCGGACGTACTCCTCGGATGTGAAGGGCCTGGCGGGCGCGCCCGGATGTGAACCGGCGCCGTTCAGCGCCGCCGACAGATGGAATCCCTCTGGTTCGGACATCCCTCCACTGTCCCCGCGTCACATTGCGCCCGTATGGCGGCGGCATGGCACGTCCACCGGATCCGGGCCGCCGCGCCCGTCCGCCGGGCTCATGGCGGGAGGGCGGCCTCCCGTGACCGGGAGACCGCCCCTGCGCGTGCGTACGGCCCGCGGTCAGCGCCCGTCGGCCAGCATGGCCTCGACCCGGCCCCGGATGTCGTCCGTGGCCAGGCCCCGGATCGTCAGGGTCGTCCGGCGGCGCAGCACGTCGTCCGCCGTCTCGGCCCACTCGCGGTCGCGCGCGTACGCCACCTGCGCCCAGATCTCCGGGGCGTCGGGGTGGACGCGCTCGGCCAGCGCCGGGTTCTCGTTCGCCAGCCGTGCGATGTCGAAGGAGAGCGAGCCGTAATGGGTGGCGAGGTGCCGGGCCGTGTCGGCGGACATCCGCGGTCCCGGCGTACCGCCGTCGACCAGCAGCCGGTGTGCCACCGCGTTCGGGTTGGCGATACCGGGGAGCGGCATCTTCCTGGGCAGCCGGGCCATCGGCTCCATGTCCTCGGCGAGGGGGTGGCCGGGCAGTTCGGCCAGCTTGTTCATCACCGTACGGCCGATGTGGCGGAACGTCGTCCACTTGCCGCCCGCGACGGACAGCATCCCGCCGCGCCCCTCGGTCACGACCGTCTCGCGCTTGGCCTTGGACGTGTCACCCGGGCCGCCGGGCAGCACCCGCAGTCCTGCGAAGGAGTACGTGATCAGGTCCCGGGACAGCTGCTGGTCCCGCACGGAGAAGGCGGCCTCGTCGAGGATCTGGGCCGTGTCCTTCTCGGTGACCGCGACATCGGCCGGGTCGCCCTCGTACTCCTCGTCGGTCGTCCCGAGCAGCAGCATGTCCTCCCACGGCAGGGCGAACGTGATCCGGTACTTGTCGATCGGGGTCGCCAGTGCCGCCTTCCACGGGCGGGTCCGCCTGAGGACCAGGTGCGCGCCCTTGGACAGGCGTATGGAAGGCGCCGCGTTCGGGTCCTCCAGCTTGCGCAGGTGGTCGACCCACGGACCGGTGGCGTTCAGCACGAGGCGGGCGTCGACGCCGAACTCCGTACCGTCCTGACGGTCCTCCAGCTCGGCGCCGGTGACCCGGCCCCGGGTGAACCGCAGACCGGTCACCGCGGCGTGGTTGAGGACGACGGCTCCGGCGTCGACGGCCGCGCGGACCGTCATCAGCGCCATCCGGGCGTCGTTCATCTGGTCGTCGCCGTAGACCGCGACAGCCTTCAGGTTGTCGGTACGGAGCTCGGGCACGTCGCGCTGCGCCCGGGCGGGGCTGATCACATGGCCGACGCCGTCACCGAACGCGGACAGCGCCGAGTAGGCGAAGACGCCCGCGCCGAGCTTGGCGGCGCCGTGCGGGCCGCCCTTGTAGACGGGCAGGTAGAAGGTGAGCGGGCTGGCCAGGTGCGGGGCGACCTGACGGGAGACCGCGCGGCGCTCGAAGTGGTTCTCCGCGACCAGCTTCACCGCGCCGGTCTGGAGATAGCGCAGACCGCCGTGGAGCAGCTTGGAGGAGGCGGAGGAGGTGGCGCCGGCGAAGTCGCCGGCGTCCACCAGGGCCACCCGCAGCCCGGACTGCGCGGCATGCCAGGCGGTGGAGATGCCCAGGATGCCGCCGCCGATCACCAGGAGGTCGTACGTCGCCTTGGAAAGCTGCTCCCGGGTCTCGGCACGGCTCGGGAGGGAGCCGGAGGCCGGATGCGTCCCGAGGGCGGGGACGCTCTGCAGGGTGGTCATGTCGATTGCTCCTCAGCTCTCGTCGTCGTCGATCCAGCCCATGGTCCGTTCGACGGCCTTGAGCCAGCTCTTGTACTCGCGGTCACGGGTGGCCGCGTCCATACGGGGGGTCCACTCGGCGGCGCGGCGCCAGTTGGCGCGCAGCGCGTCGGTGTCCGGCCAGAAGCCGACGGCGAGGCCGGCGGCGTAGGCCGCGCCGAGGCAGGTCGTCTCGGCGACCATCGGGCGCACCACGGGTGCGTCCAGGAAGTCGGAGAGCGTCTGCATCAGCAGGTTGTTGGAGGTCATTCCGCCGTCGACCTTGAGCGCGGTCAGCTCGACGCCGGAGTCCTTGGTCATGGCGTCGCTGATCTCACGGGTCTGCCACGCGGTCGCCTCGAGCACGGCACGGGCGATGTGCGCCTTGGTCACGTACCGGGTGAGGCCGGCGATGACACCCCGGGCGTCCGGACGCCAGTACGGGGCGAACAGACCGGAGAACGCGGGCACGAAGTAGGCGCCGCCGTTGTCCTCGACGGAGGAGGCGAGTGTCTCGATCTCGGCCGCGGACTTGATCAGGCCCATCTGGTCGCGCATCCACTGGACGAGCGAGCCGGTGACCGCGATGGACCCCTCCAGCGCGTACACCGCCTTCTGGTCGCCGATCCGGTAGCCGACCGTCGTCAGCAGCCCGTTGTAGGAGTTGACGGGGGTCTCACCCGTGTTGATCAGCATGAAGGTGCCGGTGCCGTACGTGGACTTGGCCTCGCCCTCGGCGAAGCACGTCTGGCCGAACAGCGCGGCCTGCTGGTCGCCCAGCGCGGAGGCCACCGGGACGCCGTCGAGCACGCCGCCCTTGGCGGTGCCGTAGACCTCGGCGGAGGACCGGATCTCCGGCAGCAGTGCGGACGGGATGTTGATCGAACTGAGGATCTTCTGGTCCCACTGCATCGTGTGCAGGTTCATCAGGAGGGTGCGCGAGGCGTTGGTGACGTCGGTGACGTGGACGCCGCCTTCGGTGCCGCCGGTCAGGTTCCAGATGACCCAGGAGTCCATGGTGCCGAAGAGGATCTCGCCCCGCTCGGCGCGCTCGCGCAGGCCCTCCACGTTGTCGAGGAGCCAGCGGACCTTCGGGCCGGCGAAGTACGAGGCGAGGGGCAGCCCGGTCTCGCGGCGGAAGCGGTCCTGGCCGACGTTACGGCCGAGCTCCTTGCAGAGGGCGTCGGTGCGGGTGTCCTGCCAGACGAGGGCGTTGTACACCGGCTCACCGGTGTTCTTGTCCCACAGGAGGGTGGTCTCACGCTGGTTGGTGATGCCGATCGCCTTGACGTCGGCGGCGGTGATGCCGGCCTTGACGATCGCCCCGGCCACGACCTCCTGGACGTTCTCCCAGATCTCCTTGGCGTCGTGCTCGACCCAGCCCGGCTTGGGGAAGATCTGCTCGTGCTCCTTCTGGTCGACCGAGACGATCCGGCCGTCCTTGTCGAAGACGATGCAGCGGCTGGAGGTGGTGCCCTGGTCGATGGCCGCGATGAACGGTCCGGTGGTGTGTGCGTCGGTCACGGTTGGCTCCCGGAGGGTCTGTGTGGTGTGGAGGGTGTGGCTCAGGCGAAGGCGAGGTTGTAGAGCCCGCCGGCCAGTGCGGCCCCGATGAGCGGTCCTACCACCGGTACCCAGGCGTAGCCCCAGTCCGACCCGCCCTTGTTCGGCAGAGGCAGAAGCGCGTGCACGATCCTCGGGCCGAGGTCGCGCACCGGGTTGATCGCGTAGCCGGTCGGGCCGCCGAGCGACAGACCGATCCCCACGACCACCAGCGCGGTGATCAGGGCGCCCAGGGCGCCGAGGCCGTTGCCCTCGTCGTTGAGGCCCTGGGTGAGGATCGCCAGGACCAGGACGAACGTGGCGATGACCTCCGTGACGACGTTCTGCACCGCGTTCCGGATCTCCGGCCCGGTGGTGAAGACGCCGAGCACGGGGCCGGCCTTCGGCGCCGACGCCTGGTCGACCATGCCTTCCTCGGCCGGCTGGTCCTTCACGATCTCGGGATCGGTGAGGTGCGCGTGGAACTGTCCGTAGTAGACGGCCCAGACGAGCACGGCACCGATGATCGCGCCGAGCAGCTCGGAGGCGAGGTACAGGGGGACATCGCTCCACGCGGTGCCGCCCTGGATCGCGAGGCCGATCGTGACCGCGGGGTTGAGGTGAGCTCCGGACACGCCGGAGGCGATGTAGGCGCCCGTCAGCACGGCGAAGCCCCACCCGAAGGTGATGGCCAGCCAGCCGGCGTTCTGCGCCTTTGAGCGCTTGAGCGTGACGGCGGCACAGACACCGCCGCCGAGCAGGATGAGTATGGCGGTACCGATGGTCTCGCCGATGAAGATGTCGGAGCTGGACACCGCGACTCCTTTGTCCTTCGTCCAGGGGAAGGCGAAACACCGGGTCCCTCCGGTGGATCGCGCCCTAGGTGGGTACCCGTGAGAAGCGGGGCACATCACCTGTGTAGGGCTTGACCGGCCCTCGGCACTGTCACACCCTAACGCGTATTGCCGTTAGGTGTTCGGCAATGCCGACCGGTGAGCGGCAATGTTTCTCCCTGAAGGGGGGTGCGTCAAGGGGTGTGTGACGCGCGACTCGATCGTTACGACGTCGCGGGGGCGGGCTCAGAAGCGCCCGGCGCCCAGATCCCGGGAGACGGCGCGGGCGCAGTCCCGCACCGCGGCGACGAGCTCGGGCCGCAGTTCGCCGCCCGCGCAGACACGCTCCACGGCACCCGTCACGGCCACGGCGCCGACCGGCATCCTGCGCCGGTCGTGGATGGGGGCGGCCACCGCCGCCACGCCCTCCCAGGTCTCCTCGACATCGGCCGCCCAGCCCTGCGCCCGGATCAGGTCGAGCAGCGACTCGAACTCCTCCTCGCCCGTCACGGTGCGCGGGGTGAAGGAGCGTCGCTCCACCTCGGTGGCCTCGCTGTGCGCGACCGGGTCGTAGGCGGCGATCACCTTGCCGAGGGCCGTGGAGTGCAGCGGCTGCATGGCGCCGACCTCGAGCACCTGGCGGCTGTCGTCCGGGCGGAAGACGTGGTGGACGATCAGGACGCCGTGCTGGTGGAGCACGCCCAGGTGGACGCTCTCGCCGCTGGAGCGGGCCAGGTCGTCCGTCCACACCAGTGCGCGGGCCCGCAGTTCGTGCACGTCGAGATAGCTGTTGCCCAGGCGCAGCAGCTCGGCGCCGAGCTGGTAGCGGCCGGACGCGGCGTCCTGCTCGACGAAGCCCTCGTGCTGGAGGGTCCGCAGAATGCCGTGCGCGGTACCTTTGGCCAGACCCAGCGACGACGAGATGTCGGACAGGCCGAGCCGACGCTCGCCGCCCGCCAGCAGACGCAGCATCGCGGCTGCCCGCTCGAGCGACTGGATGTTCTTCGCCATCGCGCCGTACTCCTCCACCTCGGTTCGACAATGCTGAACACTATCGGTCGATGCCGACCTCTGTCCGGTGGCGCGAAAATTATGCGTCACGGCGCGAGCGGGCCTGTTCCCCGCACAGCATGCAGTCCGTCCCGTGGGACGCGATGACCGGCCCGGGCGCCTCCCGGCTACGCTGGCCGCGTGCCCCTCTCCGCAGAAGGGCGCAAAGCCGACAGCCGTCGCATCCCAGGGAGAACATCCATGGCCTCGTCGCCGACCCCCTCAGCTGACAGCCGGAACCGAGCCCGAGCGCTCCGTGAGGCGCTCGCCACCCGGGTGGTGGTGGCCGACGGTGCGATGGGCACCATGCTCCAGGCCCAGGACCCCACCCTCGAGGACTTCGAGAACCTCGAAGGCTGCAACGAGATCCTGAACGTCACGCGCCCCGACATCGTCCGCTCGGTGCACGAGGAGTACTTCGCGGTCGGCGTGGACTGCGTCGAGACCAACACGTTCGGGGCCAACGCCTCCGCCCTGGGTGAGTACGACATCCCCGGCAGGATCCACGAGCTCTCGGAAGCCGGCGCGAGGATCGCCCGCGAGGTCGCCGACGGCTTCACCGAGTCCACCGGACAGCAGCGCTGGGTGCTCGGCTCCATCGGACCCGGCACCAAGCTGCCGACGCTGGGCCACGCCCCGTACACCGTCCTGCGCGACGGCTTCCAGCAGAACGCCGAGGGTCTGATCGCCGGCGGCGCCGACGCGCTGATCATCGAGACCACGCAGGACCTCCTGCAGACCAAGGCCGCCGTGCTGGGTGCGCGGCGCGCCCTGGAGGCGATGGGCAGCGACCTCCTGGTGCTGTGCTCCCTCGCCTTCGAGACGACGGGCACCATGCTGCTCGGCTCCGAGATCGGCGCCGCGCTGACCGCCCTCGAACCGCTCGGTGTCGACATGATCGGCCTGAACTGCTCGACCGGCCCCGCGGAGATGAGCGAGCACCTGCGCTACCTCACGCGCCACTCCCGGATCCCGCTGCTCTGCATGCCGAACGCCGGGCTGCCCGTCCTCACCAAGGACGGGGCGCACTTCCCGCTCGACGCCGAGGGCCTGGCCGACGCCCAGGAGACCTTCGTCCAGGAGTACGGCCTCTCCCTCGTCGGAGGCTGCTGCGGTACGACACCGGAGCACCTGCGCCGGCTCGTCGAGCGGGTACGCGGCTCCGAGCTCACCCCCCGCGATCCGCGCCCCGAGCCGGGCGCCGCCTCGCTCTACCAGACCATCCCGTTCCGCCAGGACACCTCGTACCTCGCGATCGGCGAGCGTACGAACGCCAACGGGTCCAAGAAGTTCCGCGAGGCCATGCTCGACGCCCGCTGGGACGACTGCGTGGAGATGGCCCGTGACCAGATCCGCGAGGGCGCGCACATGCTCGACCTCTGCGTCGACTACGTGGGGCGCGACGGGGTCGCCGACATGGAGGAGCTGGCCGGCCGTTTCGCCACCGCCTCGACCCTGCCGATCGTCCTCGACTCCACCGAGCTGCCCGTCCTGCGCGCCGGCCTGGAGAAGCTCGGCGGCCGAGCGGTGCTCAACTCCGTCAACTACGAGGACGGCGACGGTCCCGAGTCACGCTTCGCGAAGGTCGCCGGGCTGGCCTCCGAGCACGGCGCCGCGCTGATCGCGCTGACCATCGACGAGGAGGGCCAGGCCCGCACCGTCGAGCACAAGGTCGCCATCGCCGAGCGGCTGATCGAGGACCTCACCACCAACTGGGGCATCCACGAGGCGGACATCCTCATCGACTGCCTGACCTTCACCATCTGTACGGGGCAGGAGGAGTCCCGCAAGGACGGGATCGCGACGATCGGCGCCATCCGCGAGCTGAAGCGCCGCCACCCCGACGTCCAGACCACGCTGGGCCTGTCCAACATCTCCTTCGGCCTGAACCCGGCCGCCCGCGTCGTCCTGAACTCCGTCTTCCTGGACGAGTGCGTGAAGGCGGGGCTGGACTCCGCCATCGTGCACGCCTCCAAGATCCTTCCGATCGCCCGGCTGGAGGAGGAGCAGGTCAAGGTCGCCCTCGACCTCGTGTACGACCGCCGCGAGGAGGGCTACGACCCCCTGCAGAAGCTCATGGAGCTCTTCGAGGGCGTCAACATGAAGTCGATGAAGCAGGGCAAGGCCGAGGAGCTCTTGGCCCTGCCGCTGGACGAGCGGCTCCAGCGCCGCATCATCGACGGCGAGAAGAACGGCCTGGAGACCGACCTCGACGAGGCGCTGCAGACCAGGCCCGCGCTCGACATCGTCAACGACACCCTCCTGGAGGGCATGAAGGTCGTGGGCGAGCTCTTCGGCTCGGGCCAGATGCAGCTGCCCTTCGTGCTGCAGTCCGCCGAGGTCATGAAGAGCGCGGTGGCCTACCTCGAACCGCACATGGAGAAGACCGACGACGACGGCAAGGGCACCATCGTGCTGGCCACGGTCCGCGGTGACGTCCATGACATCGGCAAGAACCTGGTCGACATCATCCTGTCCAACAACGGCTTCAACGTGGTCAACCTGGGCATCAAGCAGCCCGTCTCCGCGATCCTGGAAGCCGCCGAGGAGCACCGTGCCGACGTCATCGGCATGTCCGGCCTCCTGGTGAAGTCCACCGTGATCATGAAGGAGAACCTGCAGGAGCTCAACCAGCGCAAGATGGCGGCCGACTACCCGGTCATCCTCGGCGGCGCCGCCCTGACCCGGGCCTACGTCGAACAGGACCTCCACGAGATCTACGAGGGCGAGGTCCGCTACGCCCGCGACGCCTTCGAGGGCCTGCGGCTCATGGACGCCCTCATCGCCGTCAAGCGCGGGGTCCCCGGGGCCAGCCTGCCCGAGCTGAAGCAGCGCAGGGTGCCCAAGCGGGACGCCCCCGCGGCGGAGGTCGTGGAGCCCGAGGAGGGCGTGCGTTCCGACGTCTCCGTCACCAACCCGGTTCCCGAGCCGCCGTTCTGGGGCACCCGGGTCGTCAAGGGCATCCAGCTCAAGGAGTACGCCTCCTGGCTGGACGAGGGCGCCCTCTTCAAGGGCCAGTGGGGCCTCAAGCAGACCCGCGCCGGTGACGGACCGACGTACGAGGAGCTCGTCGAGCAGGAGGGCCGGCCCCACCTGCGCGGCTGGCTCGACAAGCTCCACACGGAGAACCTGCTGGAGGCCGCCGTCGTCTACGGCTACTTCCCCTGCGTCTCCAAGGGCGACGACCTGATCCTCCTGCACGAGGACGGCTCGGAGCGCACCCGCTTCACCTTCCCCCGCCAGCGCCGCGGCCGCCGCCTCTGCCTCGCGGACTTCTTCCGTCCCGAGGAGTCGGGGGAGACGGACGTCATCGGACTCCAGGTCGTCACGGTCGGTTCGAAGATCGGCGGGGCCACCGCCGAGCTCTTCGAGTCGAACTCCTACCGCGACTACCTGGAGCTGCACGGGCTGTCCGTGCAGCTGGCCGAGGCGCTCGCCGAGTACTGGCACGCACGGGTCCGCAGCGAGCTCGGCTTCGCCGGCGAGGACCCGTCCGACGTCGAGGACATGTTCGCGCTGAAGTACCGAGGGGCCCGCTTCTCCCTGGGGTACGGGGCCTGCCCCGACCTGGAGGACCGGGCGAAGATCGCCGAGCTGCTGGAGCCCGAGCGGATCGGGGTGAAGCTCTCCGAGGAGTTCCAGCTGCACCCCGAGCAGTCCACGGACGCGATCGTCATCCACCACCCCGAGGCGAAGTACTTCAACGCACGGTAGGGATCCGTTCAACGCGCGGTAATCCTCCACTCCGCGCGCCGTGCGGGCACGAGTCGTAGACTGGTCGGTCCAGTGCAGGCCGGTCGCCGTTCCCACCGGGACGGCGGCCGGCCTTCTCGTCCCTCATGGAGGTGTGCCGGATGACCAGTACGGTCCCCGCGTCCCTGACCCGCACGGCCGAAGGGTCGGCGCTGCAAGCGGTCCTTCTCGACATGGACGGCACACTGGTCGACACCGAAGGCTTCTGGTGGGACGTGGAGGTCGAGGTCTTCGCCGACCTCGGTCACCGGCTCGACGAGGCATGGCGCGACGTGGTCGTCGGCGGCCCGATGACCCGGAGCGCCGGGTACCTCATCGAGGTCACGGGCGCCGGCATCGGCATCGAGGAGCTCACGGTGCTGCTCAACGACCGCTTCGAGAAGCGCATCGGGCGAGGTGTCCCGCTGATGCCGGGCGCCGCCCGGCTGCTCGCCGAGCTCGCCGCGCACGAGGTGCCCACCGCCCTCGTCTCCGCCTCGCACCGACGCATCATCGACCGCGTCCTGGACTCCGTGGGACGCCACCACTTCGCGCTCACCGTCGCCGGGGACGAGGTGACGCGCACCAAGCCCCACCCCGAGCCCTACCTCGCGGCCGCGGCGGGCTTCGGTGCGGACCCCTGGCGCTGTGCGGTCATCGAGGACACGGCGACGGGGGTCGCCGCCGCGGAGGCCGCGGGGTGCCGCGTCGTCGCCGTCCCGTCCGTGGCGACGATCGCCCCCGCGCCGGGAAGAGTGGTCGTGCCCTCGCTGGAGCAGGTGGACCTGGCCTTCCTGCGGGGCCTGATCACGGCTGAGTGACCGCTGATGCACTGAGGGTGTTTCTCATGAATCAGGTCCATGTCAATGCGATCGGCACCCCGGGCGTGTGACTTCCCTCACTGAACGCGCTGTTCGGGCGCGCCCGGGGTGGACGCGCATGCCCGTTTCGTCAACCCCATACGTCCGGTTTCATGAGGTCGTGCACGAAACATTCTTGAGCCCTACATGGACAACCCGTCATCAGTGATCACCGAGTGGATACGCGGCCGGACGGCACCGGTCAAGCCCCCCTGCGACGCCTACTAATCTCAGTTTTCTCACATGCCGGACTGAGGGAGAACGTCCAGATGAACCGCAAGACGCTGGTGCTGCCGGCCGTAGTGGGCCTGCTCGCGCCCGTGCTCGCCGCCTGTGGCGGGTCGGACGACGGGGGCGATGCCATCGTGGTGGGGACGACGGACCAGTTCATCGCCTCGAAGGACAACCCGGCACCGCTCGACCCGGCCATCGGCTACGAGGCGGGCGTGTGGAACGTGCTGCGCCAGACCGTGCAGACCCTGACCCACATACCGAAGGGCGGCAGCGAGCCGGTGCCCGAGGCGGCCGAGAGCTGCGCCTTCACCGACACGGAGAACGAGAGCTACCGCTGCACGCTGCGCAGCGGACTCACCTTCGCCGACGGCACCGCGGTCACCCCGGAGGACGTGAAGTACTCCATCCAGCGGGTCATCGACATCAAGGACGAGAGCGGCCCGGTCGGCCTGCTCTCCAACATCGACACGATCGAGACCAAGGGCGAGAACGAGGTCGTCTTCCACCTGCGCACCCCGGACGCGACCTTCCCCTACAAGCTGGCCACGCCGCCCGCCGGCATCGTCCAGAAGGACAAGTACCCGGCGAAGTCCGCGCGCGAGGGCTTCCAGGTCGACGGCTCGGGCCCCTACACCATGGAGCCCGAGGTCGAGGGCGGCCAGGTCGTCAAGGTGGTCTTCACCAGGAACCCGAAGTACAAGGGCGACCTGAAGATCAAGAACGAGAAGGTCGAGCTCGACCTCTTCCCCGACGCCGCGGCGATGGGCAAGGCCCTCGACGACAAGAAGATCGACATGATGACGCGCACCATGTCGCCCGAGCAGGCGCAGCAGATGCTGGAGGAGCCGAAGGACGGCGTCAAGCTCACCGAGATGCCCGGCCTCGCCATCAGCTACCTCGGCTTCAACACCGAGGACCCCACGGTCAAGGACAAGGCCGTACGCCAGGCGATCGCGCAGGTCATCGACCGCGGCCCCATCGCGAGCAAGGTGTACGGCAGCACGGCCGAGCCGCTGTACTCGCTGATCCCGTCCGGTATCACCAGCCACACCAACTCGTTCTTCAACAAGTACGGTGAGCCCAGTGTCTCCGCGGCCGCGCAGACCCTGGACAAGGCCGGCATCAGCACTCCGGTGAAGTTCACGCTGCACTACACGACGGACCACTACGGCCCCGCCACCAAGGCGGAGTTCGAGATGCTGGCGAAGCAGCTCAACGACTCGAAGCTCTTCCAGGTGGACATCCAGGGCACGCCGTGGGACAAGTTCCGCCCCGCCCAGAAGAAGGGTGAGTACGCGGTCTACGGCATGGGCTGGTTCCCCGACTTCCCGGACGCGGAGACCTACACCGCGCCGTTCCTCGACGACGACAACTTCCTCAACTCGCCCTACCGGTCGACCCTCGCCACAGGGACGCTCATCCCGGAGTCCCGCCGCGAGGCCGACCGCAGCGCGGCGACCCCGACCTTCGAGAAGCTCCAGGACATCGTTGCCACCGACGTCCCCGTGCTCCCCGTCTGGCAGGGCAAGCAGTACGTCGCCTCGCTCGAGGGGCTGAGCGGCGTGGAGTGGTCCGTCAACTCCTCGGCCGACCTCCAGCTCTGGGAGCTGGGCCGCGGCGATTCCTGACGCGGAACCTCCTGAGAACCGGCGCGGGCCGGGGCCGAATCGAATCGGCCCCGGCCCGCGCCGGTTCTCGTCCCTCGCCCGGTCTCACTGGGCGCCGGGACGCACCAGCCCGCTCTCGTACGCGTAGACGGCCGCCTGCACACGGTCGCGCAGACCCAGCTTCGTCAGCACGTGCCCCACATGCGTCTTGACCGTCGTCTCGCTCACGAACAGATCGGCCGCGATCTCCGCGTTCGACAGACCGCGCGCCACCAGCTTCAGCACCTCCAGCTCACGCTCGGTGAGGGTGTGCAGGGCGTCCGGAACGGGCTCCTCGCCCGACGGCAGGTGGTCGGCGTACTTGTCGAGCAGCCGGCGCGTGATGCTCGGCGCCAGCATGGCCTCGCCCGCGGCCACCACCCGGATGGCCTGCACCAGCTCGTCGGCCGGCGCGTCCTTCAGGAGGAAGCCGCTGGCACCGGCGCGCAGCGCCTCCACCACGTACTCGTCGAGGTCGAACGTCGTCAGCACCAGGACCTTCGCCGGTCCGTCCCTGCCGGGGCCCGTGATCTGGCGGGTCGCCTCGACCCCGTCCATCCGGGGCATCCGGATGTCCATGAGGACGACATCGGGCTGCAGCGCCCGCACCTGGTCGATGGCCTGCAGACCGTCACCGGCCTCACCGACCACCGCGAGATCGCCTTCCGCCTCCAGGATCATCCGGAAGCCGGTGCGCAGCAGCGGCTGATCGTCGACGAGCAGGACGCGGATAGCCACGTGATCTCCTTAAGGGCCCTCGAGGGCCACCGGTAGGCCGGCCTCGGACCGGGCCGGCTCCATTCTGCCCTGCACAGCCTCCACCGGTTCGGCCGGGCGCACGGACAGCGGATAGACCGGGGGAGTCCCGCCGAACTCCGGACAGACCGCCCGGTGGTCGCACCAGCCGCACAGCTTCGTCGGCCGGGGCCGCCACTCGCCCGTCTCGGTGGCGAGCCGGATCGCCTCCCACAGCGCGAGCAGCTTGCGCTCCACCCGCTCGAGGTCGGCGGGAACGGGGTCGTACGTCAGCACGTCCCCGCTGCCGAGATAGACCAGCTGGAGCCGGCGCGGCACCACGTTCCTCAGGCGCCACACCACCAAGGCGTAGAACTTCATCTGGAACAGGGCGCCCTCGGCGTACTCCGGGCGCGGGGCCTTGCCCGTCTTGTAGTCCACGATGCGGACCTCGCCCGTCGGCGCCACGTCGACGCGGTCGATCACCCCGCGCAGCCGCAGCCCCGAATCCAGCTCCGTCTCGACGAACAGCTCCCGCTCGGCCGGCTCCAGGCGGGTCGGGTCCTCCAGCGAGAACCACCGCTCCACGAGCCGCTCCGCCTCGCCCAGCCACCCCGCGAGCCGCTCCCCCTCGGGATCCCCCTCGAACAGCTCCGTGAGCTCGGGCTTCGACTCGAGCAGCCGGTCCCACTGACCGGGGATCAGGGCCTTCGCCCTGGGCGCCGTACGGTCCGCCGCGGGGGCGTCGAACAGCCGCTCCAGCACCGCATGCACCAGCGTGCCCCGGGTAGCAGCCTCACTGGGCTTCTCGGGCAGCCTGTCGATCACCCGGAAGCGGTACAACAGAGGGCACTGCATGAAATCGTTCGCGCGCGAGGGCGACAGGGACGAGGGTGGCTGAGGCGGGCGCGGTACGGACGTCATGCCGAAGACCCTACGGCCCGCCACCGACACCCAGCGGCATACCATCGACGACAGAGCTCGCACACAGCATGATCGTGGCAGAAGCCACCGACCGGAGGGACCCCGTGGACGAGAGCGGCGACAGCGGGCGCCCGCAGCCCGGCGCAGGGGGCACGGACCCCGGCACCGGACCGAAGAAGGGCAAACCGCGACGCCCGGCGGAGCCCGGCGGCGGCCTCCTCATGGGCCGTCCCTTCGGTGTGCCGGTGTACGTGGCACCCAGCTGGTTCGTCGTCGCGGCTCTGATCACCTGGGTCTTCGGCGGTCAGCTCGACCGCGTCCTGCCGGAGCTCGGAGGCGTCCGCTACCTGGTCGCGCTCTTCTTCGCGATCGCCTTCTACGCCTCCGTACTGGTCCACGAGCTGGCCCACACCGTCGCCGCCCTGCGCTACAAGCTGCCGGTGCGCCGCATCCAGCTCCAGTTCTTCGGCGGCGTCTCCGAGATCGAGAAGGAGTCCGAGACCCCCGGCCGCGAGTTCGTCCTCGCCTTCGTCGGACCCCTGCTCTCCCTCGTGCTCGGCGGCCTCTTCTACGTCCCGCTCCAGTTCGTCGAGGCGGGCACCGTCCCCGGCGTGCTCCTCGCCGGACTGATGATCTCCAACCTCATCGTCGCGGCCTTCAACCTCCTGCCCGGCCTGCCGCTGGACGGCGGACGCATGCTCCGCGCCGTCGTCTGGAAGATCACGGGCAAGCCCATGAGCGGCACCGTCGCGGCCGCATGGGTCGGCCGCGGCCTGGCCGTCACCGTCCTCATCGGGCTGCCCCTCCTCACCCACACCGGCGCCCTCGGCAACGCCACCACCGAGATCAGCGGCGTGGAGACCGTCACCGACGCCCTGCTCGCCGCGATCCTCGCCGGGATCATCTGGACCGGCGCCGGCAACAGTCTGCGGATGGCGCGCCTCCGCGAACACCTCCCCGACCTGCGGGCCCGCACCCTCACCCGGCGCGCCGTGCCCGTCGAGTCCGCCACCCCGCTCTCCGAGGCGCTGCGGCGCGCCAACGAGGCGGGCGCCCGCGCGCTGGTCGTCGTCGACGGACACGGCAGCCCCAAGGGCGTGGTGCGGGAGGCGGCCATCGTCGGCGTCCCGGAGCACCGCAGGCCCTGGGTGGCCGTCAGCGGTCTCGCCCAGGACCTCACCGAGGGTATGAAGGTCCCCGCCGAACTCGCGGGTGAGGCACTCCTGGACCGGCTGAAGGCGACCCCCGCGACCGAGTACCTGGTCGTCGAGGACACCGGCGAGATCTACGGCGTCCTCTCCACCGCCGACGTCGAGCGCGCCTTCGTCAAGGCCATGGCCCGCCCGTCGGCCTGACACCCCGGAAAGCGGCCCCCGAAATACCGGTAGGCTGGTCACATGTCCGAACCGACCGGTGCCGCCCGCCGTCGCGGCCCATTCACAGTCGGGGACCAGGTCCAGCTCACCGACCCCAAGGGACGCCACTACACCTTCACGCTCGAAGCCGGAAAGAACTTCCACACCCACAAGGGTTCTTTCCCGCACGACGAGCTGATCGGTGCTCCCGAGGGCAGTGTTGTCCGTACCACGGGAAACGTCGCCTACCTCGCGCTGCGCCCCCTGCTCCCCGACTACGTCCTGTCCATGCCCCGCGGTGCCGCCGTGGTCTACCCGAAGGACGCGGGCCAGATCCTCGCCTTCGGTGACATCTTCCCCGGCGCGCGCGTCGTCGAAGCCGGCGTCGGCTCGGGTGCGCTCAGCACCTTCCTGCTGCGCGCCATCGGCGAGCAGGGCATGCTGCACTCCTACGAGCGCCGCGAGGACTTCGCCGAGATCGCCCAGCAGAACGTCGAGCGCTACTTCGGCTCCCCGCACCCCGCCTGGCAGCTCACCGTCGGCGACCTCCAGGACAACCTCTCGGACACCGACGTCGACCGCGTCGTCCTCGACATGCTCGCCCCGTGGGAGTGCCTCGAGGCCGTGTCCAAGGCCCTGGTGCCCGGCGGCATCCTCTGTGCGTACGTCGCGACCACGACCCAGCTCTCGCGGACCGTCGAGTCCATCCGCGAGATCGGCTGCTTCGCCGAGCCGCAGCCCTGGGAGTCGATGATCCGCAACTGGCACGTCGAGGGTCTGGCCGTCCGGCCCGACCACCGGATGATCGGCCACACCGGCTTCCTCGTCACCGCCCGCCGTCTCGCGGACGGCGTCACGCCGCCGCCGCGCCGCCGCCGCCCCTCCAAGGGCGCCTACGGCGACGACTACGACGGTCCCGGCAGCCGGAGCGGATCCGCCCCCCGCGACTGACGTCGCGCAACGAGCAGGCGCCGTCGCCGAGTTCCCGGACCGACCCGGGAGCCCGGCGGCGGCGCCTTTCCGCTGCCCGCACGCACCCCGGCGTTCCCCTCGGGTGTGAGGTGTGGCACGATGCTGGCCACCCCCCGCCCGCCGACGTCCGCTCGGCACCGCCTATCCAGGCTCCAGGAACCACAGGAGACATACCGCGTGCAGACCTCCGCGCTCCCGGACCTCGCGCACACCGACGCCAAGCCGGTGCACTGGCTCGCCACGGCGACGGCGATGGCCGCGGTCGTCGCCGCCGCGGGGCTGCTCCAGCCCGAAGCGGCCACCGCCACGGCCTCGGCGTCCGAACACCACGTGACCGCACCCCACAGCGGGGTGCCCGCGGCGGCGGCCCCCGATCCGGCCGGAGTCACCTTCCCGCTCGACTGCGGCGCCGCGGGGCGGACCGTGGCCGACAGCGCCCACGGCGACCTCGACGGGGACGGCGGGCCCGAGACCGTGGCCGTCGTCCGCTGCGCCGCGGGGTCCGGCACCCCGCCCAGCGGCATCTACGTCGTGACGCAGCAGAGCGGGGCCGCACCCAGGGTCGTGGCGACCCTGGTGGACCCCGCTCAGCAGCTCAACGTCACCGACTTCACCGTCCGGGACGGAAAGATCTCGGCCACGCTGCTCGGCTACTCCTCGGCCGACGTGCCACGCTGCTGCCCCGACGAGCTGGAGAACGCCGCCTGGCAGTGGAAGGGCGACGCCTTCATCAAGACCGTCGGTCCCGCCGGGAGCACGGCACAGGGCGTCTGAGCACCTTCGGCCCCACCCGCGGCCGTCACGCCGCGTCCGGCCCGAAGACTTCCACGTTGTCCGAAACGCGACGTACATGGATGCAGTCGCCCGGGCATTCCTTGGCCGAATCCACCACGTCCTGGAGGAGGGGCAACGGCACCGGGGTGGTGGCGCCCTTGTCCTGGAGGAGCTCGTCCTCGGAGCTCTTCACATAGGCGAGACCGTCGATGTCCAGCTCGAACACCTCAGGTGCGTACTGCACGCAGATGCCGTCGCCCGTACAGAGATCCTGGTCGATCCAGACCTCGAGATCCTGCGTGTCGCTGTCGCCCGGAGCGTCCTGCTGCACGGTCATGTGTCCTGCCGTTCCCTGCGTATCTGCACCAATTGAAGCCAGCCCTGACGGGTGTTGAACGCTTCGACGATACAACCGGCTGCTTTCCGGTGCCGAAGGGTGGGTATTCCCTTGGCGTGAGGGAGAGCGCAAGGGTGAAGATCGGACACACTCCCGGGTCTTTGTGATCTAGGGGTTTCAATCATCACCCACCCAGGTAGGGTCAGGAAGCGTCCAGCTCCCCTTGGAGGAGGTGAGGACCGTGGCAGCCCACGACGACGACATCAACCGCGGCATCCGGCCCGGGCGGGGGTCAGAAGACCCAGCCGGCCAGGTTGCCTATCTCGAGCAGGAAATCGCCGTCCTGCGACGTAAGCTCGCCGACTCTCCGCGTCATACGAGGATTCTCGAAGAGCGGATCGTCGAGTTGCAGACCAACCTGGCAGGCGTGTCCGCGCAGAACGAGCGGCTCGCCAACACGCTCCGGGAGGCCCGCGACCAGATCGTGGCCCTCAAGGAGGAGGTCGACCGGCTCGCACAGCCGCCGGCCGGCTTCGGTGTCTTCCTGCAGGCCAACGAGGACGACACCTGCGACATCTTCACCGGGGGCCGCAAGCTCCGGGTGAACGTCAGCCCCAGCGTCGAGCTCGAAGGCCTCCGGCGAGGCCAGGAAGTCATGCTCAACGAGGCGCTCAACGTGGTCGAGGCCATGGAATTCGAGCGGGCCGGGGACATCGTCACCCTCAAGGAGATCCTCGAGGACGGCGAGCGCGCCCTGGTCGTCGGGCACACCGACGAGGAACGGGTGGTGAGGCTCGCCGAGCCGCTCCTGGACATCACCATCCGTCCCGGCGACGCCCTCCTGCTCGAACCCAGGTCCGGCTACGTCTACGAAGTGGTCCCCAAGAGCGAGGTCGAGGAACTCGTTCTCGAAGAGGTCCCGGACATCGACTACAACAAGATCGGCGGTCTGGGCGACCAGATCGAACTGATCCGCGACGCGGTCGAGCTCCCGTACCTCCATCCGGACCTCTTCAAGGAGCACGAACTGCGTCCGCCGAAGGGCATCCTGCTCTACGGCCCTCCGGGCTGCGGCAAGACCCTGATTGCCAAGGCCGTCGCCAACTCGCTGGCCAAGAAGGTCGCCGAGGTCACCGGACAGCCCGCGGGGAAGAGCTACTTCCTCAATATCAAGGGCCCCGAGCTCCTCAACAAGTACGTCGGTGAGACCGAGCGGCACATCCGTCTGGTCTTCCAGCGTGCCCGGGAGAAGGCGAGCGAGGGCACCCCCGTCATCGTCTTCTTCGACGAGATGGAATCCCTCTTCCGCACCCGTGGTTCCGGTGTCAGCTCGGACGTGGAGAACACCATCGTCCCCCAGCTGCTCGCCGAGATCGACGGTGTGGAGGGCCTGGAGAACGTCATCGTCATCGGTGCCTCCAACCGTGAGGACATGATCGACCCCGCGATCCTGCGGCCCGGCCGTCTCGATGTGAAGATCAAGATCGAGCGTCCGGACGCGGAGGCGGCGAAGGACATCTTCGCGAAGTACCTCACGCCCTCGCTGCCGCTGCACTCGGACGACCTGGCCGAGCACACCGGATCGAGGGAGGCCGCCGCCCACGCGATGATCCAGTCCGTCGTGGAGCGGATGTACACCGAATCGGAGGAGAACCGCTTCCTCGAGGTCACCTACGCCAACGGTGACAAGGAAGTCCTGTACTTCAAGGACTTCAACTCCGGAGCGATGATTCAGAACATCGTGGACCGGGCAAAGAAAATGGCCATCAAGGCATTCCTCGAGCAGGGCCAGAAGGGCCTGCGCGTCTCCCATCTCCTCCAGGCGTGCGTGGACGAGTTCAAGGAGAACGAGGACCTGCCCAACACCACGAACCCGGACGACTGGGCCAGGATTTCCGGAAAGAAGGGTGAGCGGATCGTCTTCATCCGCACGCTCGTCACCGGAAAGCAGGGCGCGGACACCGGTCGCTCCATCGACACGGTGGCGAATACCGGACAGTACCTGTAAATCGCAGACCGGCTGCGGATGCCCGGCAGGGTATCCGCAGCCGGCCGTTTTCCCGGCAGGTCCGGCCACACACCCGAACAATGACGTAATTGATCTCCCCACCGGCGCGGAGGCGCTCTAGGCTCTGCCGTACCGCCGAGTCGCGCAGTGCAGGGGACGGGCACCGCGGACCAGCAGCGGTACTTGAGCGTCGCTCCCGGACGGGAGCGACGCCGGGCAAGGAGGGCCGCATGACCGTACGGCGAGTAATGGGCATCGAGACGGAGTACGGGATCTCCGTTCCCGGTCAACCCAACGCCAATGCCATGCTCACCTCGTCCCAGATCGTCAACGCCTACGCGGCGGCGATGCACCGGGCGCGCCGCGCCCGCTGGGATTTCGAGGAGGAGAATCCGCTGCGCGACGCGCGAGGCTTCGACCTCGCCCGTGAGACCGCGGACTCCAGCCAGCTCACCGACGAGGACATCGGCCTGGCCAATGTCATCCTCACGAACGGTGCGCGGCTGTACGTCGACCACGCGCACCCCGAATACAGCTCACCGGAGATCACCAACCCGCTGGACGCGGTGCTCTGGGACAAGGCCGGCGAGCGGGTGATGGCGGAAGCGGCGGAACGGGCCGCCGCGATCCCGGGCGCCCAGCCGATCCACCTCTACAAGAACAACACCGACAACAAGGGCGCGTCCTACGGCACGCACGAGAACTACCTGATGAAGCGGGAGACCCCCTTCTCGGACATCGTGCGCCACCTGACGCCGTTCTTCGTCTCCCGCCAGGTCGTGACCGGCGCCGGCCGCGTCGGCATCGGCCAGGACGGCCATGAGCACGGCTTCCAGATCAGCCAGCGCGCCGACTACTTCGAGGTCGAGGTCGGCCTCGAGACCACGCTCAAGCGCCCCATCATCAACACCCGCGACGAACCGCACTCCGACGCCGAGAAGTACCGCAGGCTGCACGTGATCATCGGCGACGCGAACCTCTCCGAGATCTCGACCTACCTGAAGCTCGGCACCACCTCGCTGGTCCTGGCCATGATCGAGGACGGCTTCATCAAGGTCGACCTGGCCGTCGACCAGCCCGTCCGTACCCTGCACCAGGTCTCCCACGACCCGACGCTCAAGCAGCTGGTCACGCTCCGTAGCGGCCGGACACTCACCGCGGTGCAGCTCCAGATGGAGTACTTCGAGCTGGGCCGCAAATACGTCGAGGAGCGGTACGGGGCGGACGCCGACGAGCAGACCAAGGACGTCCTGGCGCGCTGGGAGGACACCCTGAACCGCCTGGAGAACGATCCGATGAGCCTGTCGGGCGAGCTGGACTGGATCGCCAAGCGGGAGCTCATGGAGGGCTACAGGCGCCGTGACGGCCTGGACTGGGACGCCCCGCGCCTGCACCTCGTGGACCTCCAGTACGCCGACGTGCGGGCCGACAAGGGCCTGTACAACCGTCTGGCGGCCCGCGGGAAGATCAAGCGGCTGCTCGACGAGAGCGACGTCGAGCGGGCCCGTACGAAGCCGCCCGAGGACACCAGGGCCTATTTCCGGGGCCGCTGCCTGGAGCAGTACGCGGACGACGTGGCCGCGGCCTCCTGGGACTCGGTCATCTTCGACCTGCCCGACCGTGACTCGCTGCAGCGGGTGCCCACGATGGAACCGTTGCGCGGTACACGTGCTCACGTCGAGGGGCTCCTGGACCGCTGCCGCACAGCGGAAGAGCTGGTCCGGACGCTCACGGGGGGCTGAAAGGCGCTCCGGCTGGGAATCAATCAGATGACCTCCGGACGTTGAGGAAAGTACCGGGCCAATGTCGGACCCCGTAGGTAGGGTCTGATCAAGTGCTTCGAACCGAGCGGGGTGAGCTATATGGCGACCAAGGACACCGGCGGCGGACAGCAGAAGGCGACGCGTTCCACCGAGGAGACCGAGGAGCAGGCGCAGGAGGCGCAGGCGTCCGAGGACCTCGCGGAGCGGCAGGAGAAGCTCAGCGACGACGTGGACGACGTCCTCGACGAGATCGACGACGTACTCGAGTCCAATGCCGAGGACTTCGTTCGATCATTTGTTCAAAAGGGCGGCGAGTAACAGCCCGGAGATCCGGTCCGGACCGCTCGCCGACGAGTCGGCTCAGTCGGCCGGCGCCTTCCGTGGGATGCCCCGGCCACACCGGGGCATCCCACGGAAACGCTTCTGGTCCCGGGATCATGTTGATCACCGTCACAGGGCGGGTAGGGTCCGTGGCGTACTGCTTCAACTGCAATTCGGCCATCGGCAAGTTGGGGGATGATCCTGACTCCTTGCGCAGGGCCATCGCATACCTGGAGGGAAACGCGTGGAAGCCAACACTCGTAGCACCGGGCGTCTACCAGCTGCCTTCCTGACGCCGGGTTCGTCGTCGTTCATGGACTTCCTGTCCGACCACTCACCCGAGATCCTTCCCGGCAACCGCAGCCTGCCGCCGCTGCAGGGCGCCATCGAGGCGCCGCACGGCACGACCATCGTCGCGGCCTCGTTCCCCGGTGGAGTGGTGCTCGCCGGTGACCGGCGGGCGACCATGGGGAACATGATCGCGCAGCGCGACATCGAGAAGGTGTTCCCGGCCGACGAGTACTCGGCGGTGGGCATCGCCGGCACGGCGGGGCTCGCCGTGGAGATGGTCAAGCTGTTCCAGCTGGAACTGGAGCACTTCGAGAAGGTCGAGGGGGCCACGCTCTCCCTCGAGGGCAAGGCCAACCGCCTCTCCACGATGATCCGCAGCAATTTGGCGATGGCCATGCAGGGTCTGGCGGTCGTCCCGCTGTTCGCCGGGTACGACGTCGACCGCGAGAAGGGCCGGATCTTCTCGTACGACGTCACCGGTGGCCGTTCCGAGGAGCGCGGCTACGCGGCCACCGGCTCCGGCTCGGTCTTCGCACGCGGGTCGATGAAGAAGCTGTTCCGCGACGACCTGACGGAGGAGCAGACGCTCACCCTGGTCGTGCAGGCGCTCTACGACGCCGCCGACGACGACTCGGCGACCGGTGGCCCGGACGTGGCCCGCCGGATCTACCCGATCGTCACCGTCATCACCGACGAGGGCTTCCGCAGGCTGGACGACGCGGAATCCTCGGAGATCGCGCGCGCGATCCTGGAGCGCCGGCTCGAGCAGCCCGACGGCCCCCGTGCCGCGCTGCTCTGACCGGTCCGATGCCTCTCCGATGCACTCGTCACTGACAGAAAGGGACGGATAGCCGGTGTCGACGCCGTTCTATGTCTCACCCCAGCAGGCCATGGCCGACCGGGCGGAATACGCCCGGAAGGGCATCGCCCGTGGTCGCAGCCTGGTTGTGCTGCAGTTCGCCGACGGCATTGTGTTCGTCGGCGAGAACCCGTCCCGCGCGCTGCACAAGTTCAGCGAGATCTACGACCGGATCGGCTTCGCCGCCGCCGGCAAGTACAACGAGTACGAGAACCTCCGGATCGGCGGGGTCCGCTACGCCGACCTGCGGGGGTACACCTACGACCGTGACGACGTGACGGCCCGTGGCCTGGCCAACGTCTACGCGCAGACGCTCGGCACCATCTTCTCCAGCGCGGCCGAGAAGCCGTACGAGGTGGAGCTCGTGGTCGCCGAGGTCGGGGCCGGACCCGAGGGCGACCAGATCTACCGGCTGCCGCACGACGGGTCCATCGTGGACGAGCACGGCTCGGTCGCGGTCGGCGGGAACGCCGAGCAGATCAGCACCTTCCTCGACCAGCGCCACCGTGACGGGATGTCGCTCGCGGAGGCACTGAAGCTGGCCGTGCAGGCGCTGTCCCGTGAGGCCAACGGGAACGAGCGGGAGATCCCCGCGGAGCGGCTCGAGGTCGCGGTCCTGGACCGCACGAGGCCGCAGCAGCGCAAGTTCAAGCGGATCGTCGGCCGGCAGTTGACCAGGCTGCTGGACGCGGACGGCGCGGGGGCCACCCCGACGGACGCCCCGTCCGACACCGAGGAGCCCGAGGGCGGCAGCACCCCGGCCGCCGGTACCGACACCCCGGGGAAGGACTCGGACGGTCCTTCCGGCGCTTCGGGCGAGACCACTAAGGAATAGCCCCGGGCAGAGCTCATGACGGAGCCTCCGGCCGCCTCGCGCGGCGGCCGGAGGCTCCGTCACGTGGTGGGCGGGGGAGCGGTGGAACCGCGTGCCACCAGGGTGACCGGAAGGTCGTGGTGGGCCGCCGGGCGGCCTTCCAGGACGTCGAGCAGCGCCGTCATGCCCCGCTCGCCCACCTGTTCGGCCGGGAGGCGCACCGTGGTGAGCTCGGGTTCCACGGCCGTGGCGAGCGCCAGGTCGTCGAAGCCGGTCACCGAGATGTCGTCGGGCACCCGCAGCCCCCGTCGGCGCACCGCCTTGCAGGCGCCGGCGGCCAGGATGTCGTCGTCGCAGACGATCGCCGTAGGCAGGGGGCCGGGAGCGGCCAGGACCGCCTCGGCCGCCTCGCGCCCCGACCGTACGTCCAGCGGGGCGGTCACGGTGCGCAGGACCGTGCCGGGGACCTCTCCCACGGCTTCCCGCAGCGCCCTGGCGCGCACCGCGAAGGTCCAGGTGTCCACGGCGGACGCGAGGTGCACGATCCGGCGGTGGCCCAGCCCCAGCAGATGGTCCGTCACCTGGCGCATGCCGTCCGCGATGTCGAGATTGACGCGCGCCGCGGCGCCGCGGTCCCCGGGGTCGCTGTCCAGCATCACCAGTGGCAGTTCCGCGCCCCTCAGGGCTCCCAGGGCGTCCGCCGCCATGGACGAGGCGATCACCCCGTCGAGCGCCGCACGGGCCGAGGCGAAGGGGTCCCTGGCGGGGCCGGTGCCGTCGGGGGACGGGTAGAGGACCACGCCGAAGTCGTGCTCCGCGGCGACGGCCGCCGCGCCCGTGTACACCCGTGCGAAGAACTCGTTGGTGAGGGCGGGGACGACGAGGAGCGCCGTGCGGGTGCGGCCCATGCGGAGGCTGCGAGCGGCGAGATTCGGCCGGTAGTCGAGGTCCCGGGCGCTGTCGCGGACCCGTTCGGCGGTCGTGGCGGACACGCGGCCCTGCCATTTCCCGCCGAGCACGAGCGAGACCGTGGCCTGCGAGACGTCCGCGGCCCGTGCCACGTCACGGCTGGTGGGCCGGGGTGGGGCGGGCTGCCGCGCGCTGCTCACTCGTGCCTCCGTGCTGGGCCGGTCGGATGCGGCGGGATGGACTCCCGGCCTGCCCACATGGTACGTATGACCAGCGACGTTATACGTAAAACCCCGAGGCTGCGACACCGGCGGGGGAGAGGGGCGGACATGGCCGCGGGATATCTGGACATCCTCAGGACGCGGCATGCCGCCCGGCTGCTGGCGGGGACGCTCGTGGGGCGGCTGCCGAACGGCACCGCCCACATCGCGATCGTGCTGTTCACCCGGGCCGAGGGCGGCAGCTACACCCTGGCCGGCGCTCTCGCGGCGGCCTACGGCCTCGCCACGGCGGTGGGGCAGCCCCTGCTCGGCCGGGCCGTGGACCTGTACGGCCAGCCGCGCGTCCAGCTCCCCGCGGCGGTCGTCTCCGCCCTCGGCATGGCCGCGCTGGCCCTGGTGGGCCTCGGCCCGCTCCCCGCGGCCTACGCGGCGGTCGTCGTGGCCGGCCTGTTCACGCCCCCGCTGGAGGGCGGGCTGCGCGCCCTGTGGCCGACGGTCCTCGGCAGGGAGGACCGGGTGCACCGGGCGTACGCCATGGACGCGGTGGCCCAGGAGGTCATGTTCACCGTGGGACCGCTCCTCGTGACGGTCCTGGTGTCGCTCCGATCGCCCGCCGCCGCCCTCCTGGTCATCAACGCCATCGGGGTGCTGGGGGCGCTGTCCGTCGTCCTGTCCGAGCCCTCCAGGACCTGGCGCTCGGCGCCGCGCGAGGCCCACTGGCTCGGCGCCCTGCGCTCCCGGGGTCTGCTCGCCCTGCTGGGTGCCTTCTTCTTCGTCGGGCTCGCCCTCGGCTCGATCACGGTGGCCGGCGTCGCCTACGCCGACGACCACGGACGGGAGTCCGTGTACGGCTGGCTGATGGCCGCGCTCGGCCTCGGCGCGCTGATCGGCGGAGCGGTGTACGGGGCGCGGCAGTGGGCGGGTGCGCCCGAGCGCAGGCTGCGGGTCATCGTCGCGCTGCTGGCGCTGGGCTATCTGCCGCTGATGCTGACGCCCGGTGTGCCCGCCATGACCGCGCTGGCGGCCCTCGCCGGGGTCTTCCTGGCCCCGGCGATCGCGTGCTCGTTCATCGTCGTGGACCGGCACGCGCCGCGGGGCACGGTGACCGAGGCGTTCTCCTGGCTCGTGACGACCTTCGGGGTGGGCGCGGCGGCCGGAACGGCGGTGGCCGGCCCGGCCGTCGAGCTCGGCGGCACGGCGTGGAGTTTCGCCGTCGCGGGGGCCGGTGGAGTGGCGGCCCTGCTGGTCCTGCTGGCCACCGGAAGGGTCCTCGCAGCTCCCGGGCGTACGCCCGCGGTCGTGGCCGGTTCGGAAAATGATCGAAACGGTGCCGCCGAACCCGGTTTCAGCTCAGGCCATAAGGCGTAATGTTCAGTCATGGACCGCCGCATTTTCGGGCTGGAGAACGAGTACGGCGTCACGTGCACGTTCAGGGGACAGCGCCGACTGTCACCTGACGAAGTGGCGCGCTACCTCTTCCGCCGTGTTGTGTCATGGGGCCGCAGCAGCAATGTCTTCCTGCGGAACGGCGCCCGCCTCTACCTCGACGTGGGATCGCATCCGGAATACGCGACACCCGAATGCGACAACGTGACCGAGCTGGTCACGCACGACAAGGCGGGCGAGCGCATTCTCGAAGGCCTGCTCGTCGACGCCGAACGCCGCCTGCACGAGGAGGGAATCGCGGGCGACGTCTATCTCTTCAAGAACAACACCGACTCGGCCGGAAACTCCTACGGGTGCCACGAGAACTACCTCGTGGCCCGGCACGGGGAATTCTCCCGGCTCGCGGACATCCTCATTCCGTTCCTCGTGACCCGTCAGCTCATCTGCGGTGCCGGCAAGGTGCTGCAGACGCCCCGCGGAGCCGTCTACTGCGTGAGCCAGCGGGCCGAGCACATCTGGGAGGGCGTCAGTTCCGCGACGACGCGCTCCCGTCCGATCATCAACACCCGTGACGAGCCGCACGCCGACGCGGAGCGGTACCGCCGCCTCCACGTCATCGTCGGTGACTCCAACATGTCCGAGACGACCATGCTCCTCAAGGTCGGTGCCACCGACCTCGTGCTGCGCATGATCGAGGCGGGCACGGTGATGCGCGACCTGACCCTGGAGAACCCGATCCGGGCCATCCGCGAGGTCAGCCACGACATCACGGGCCAGCGGAAGGTGCGCCTGGCCAGCGGCCGCGAGGCTTCGGCCATCGAGGTCCAGCGCGAGTACTACGAGAAGGCCGTCGACTTCGTCGAGCGCCGCGGCATCCGCACCGGCACCGTCGACCAGGTCCTCGAGCTGTGGGGCCGCACGCTGGACGCCATCGAGGCCGAGGACCTCGACCGGATCGGCACCGAGATCGACTGGGTCATGAAGTACAAGCTCATCGAGCGGTACCGGGCCAAGCACAACATGACCATGTCGAATCCGAGGGTCGCTCAGATAGACCTCGCCTACCACGACATCCACCGGCGGCGCGGGCTCTACTACCTCCTGGAACGCAAGGGCCAGGTCGCCCGCATCTGCAACGACCTGAAGATCTTCGAGGGCAAGTCGGTGCCCCCGCAGACGACCAGGGCGCGCCTGCGCGGCGATTTCATCCGCCGCGCCCAGGAGCAGCGACGGGACTTCACCGTCGACTGGGTCCACCTCAAGCTCAACGACCAGGCGCAGCGCACCGTGCTGTGCAAGGACCCCTTCCGTTCCGTCGACGAGCGGGTGGAGAAGCTGATCGCGGGCATGTGATCCGGGACGGAGACGTCCCACCCCGTATGCGACCGGGCCCCGTACGTTCCTCGTACGGGGCCCTTCGCTCCGCCTAGAGTGTCGGGGGACCATTCACGTGCCGTCTGAGATCTGAGGAACCCGTGCGCCGACTTGCCGGCCTTCTCGTCGTCCCCCTTCTGCTGCTGTCCACGGCGGCATGCGGCGACGACAAGGCCTCTGACTCCGCTTCACCCAAGGGCGACCCCGCCATCACCGCGGGAGCGAAATTCGGTGAGAAGCCCACCCTGGCCAAGGGGGAGGGTGATCCCCCCAAGGAACTGAAGACCGATGTCATCAGCGAGGGTGACGGCGCGAAGCTCAAGAACGGCGACGCGATCCAGGTCAACTACCTCGGACAGGCGTGGGACTCCACCAAGCCGTTCGACAACAGCTTCGACCGCAAGCAGCCCTTCGATCTGACGCTCGGGGCGGGCATGGTCATCCAGGGCTGGGACAAGGGTCTGGTCGGCCAGAAGGTCGGCAGCCGCGTCCAGCTGGTCATCCCGCCGGAGCTCGGCTACGGCGAGCAGGGGCAGGGCGACATCAAGCCCAACGCCACCCTCGTCTTCGTCGTCGACGTCGTGAAGGCGACCCAGATCCCCACGTCCGCCAAGGGCACGCCGGTCGCGCAGGACGACATCGACCTGCCGAAGGTCGGTACCAAGACCGACGGCAAGGCGCCGTCCGTCACGATCCCCAAGAGCGATCCGCCGAAGAAGCTGGTCTCCAACTACGTCCTGGAGTCCGACGGTGCGGTCATCAAGGAGACCGACAGCGTCGTCGTGAACTACGTGGGTCTGCTCTGGAAGGGCAGCAAGCCCTTCGACAGCACCTACCAGACGGGCAAGACGCAGACCTTCCCGCTGGCCCAGGTCACCCTCAAGGGTCTCAAGACCGGTCTGGTCGGCAAGAAGGTCGGCAGCCGCGTGCTGCTCGTCATCCCGCCGGACCAGGCCTTCGGTGACAAGGCTCAGCAGTCCATCCCCGCCAAGTCCACGCTCGTCTTCGCGGTGGACCTCCTGGCGAAGATGTAAGACTGTCCCGGTTGCCCCGTTCACAGTCAAGAGGAGCAGTTCAGTGAGCATCGAGAAGCCCGAGATCGACTTCCCGGGTGGCGAGCCGCCGGCCGACCTGGAGATCAAGGAAATCTGGGAGGGCGACGGACCGGTGGCCCAGGCGGGTCAGACCGTCTCCGTGCACTACGTCGGTGTGGCCTTCTCCACCGGCGAGGAGTTCGACGCCTCCTGGAACCGTGGCACCCCGCTGCGCTTCCAGCTCGGTGCCGGTCAGGTCATCGCCGGCTGGGACCAGGGCGTCCAGGGCATGAAGGTCGGCGGCCGTCGCCAGCTGACCATCCCCGCGCGCCTCGCCTACGGCGACCGCGGTGCGGGCGGCGCCATCGCCCCGGGCGAGACGCTGATCTTCGTCTGCGACCTCGTCGGCGTCTGATCCGGCCGTCTACCGCAGTCAGGGCCCGTGCCGCAAGGCACGGGCCCTCGCTTTGGTCCGGACACCCCGGGGCGGTACGGTCGACGGTCGGAGAGCACGTCGAGAAAGGGCGTCGATGGCGATTGCCAAGGCCGAACGGCTGATGAACCTGGCGCTGTGTCTGCTGGGTACCCGGCGCCCGCTCAGCAAGCGTGAGCTCCGAGGGTCCATCGAGGCCTACCTGGAGGCGGGCTCCGACGAGTCCTTCAACCGGATGTTCGAGCGCGACAAGGACGATCTGCGCGAACTCGGCCTGGTCATCGAGACCGTGGAGAACCTGGACGGCGACACCGGGTACCTCGCGCGCCGTGACAGCAACCGCCTGCCCCCCATCACCCTGGACGCCGAGGAGGCCGCGGCGCTCGGGCTCGCCGCCAAGGTCTGGCAGCAGGCCCGGCTCGCCGGGGCCGCGAGCGGCGCCCTGCAGAAGCTGCGCGCCGCGGGCATGCCGGAGGCCGAGGACGCCTACGAGGTGCACAGCGCCCTCGAACCCCGTATCCCGGTCCACGAGGCCGCCTTCGAGCCCCTGATGCTCGCCTGCCGTGACCGCCGCCCGGTCACCTTCGACTACCGCAAGGGCAACGCGGCCCGCCCGGAGCAGCGTCAGGTCGAGCCCTGGACGCTCGAGTGCTGGCGTGGCCACTGGTACCTGGCCGGCTGGGACCGCGGCCGGGGTGCCGAGCGGGTCTTCCGGCTGTCCCGGATCTCGGGCCGGGTCCGCTCCCGCGCCGGGGCCTTCACGGCCCCCGTCCCCGACGCCGTCACCGTCCGCGAGACCGTCGAGAGCTGGGCGGGGGAGACCGCCACCAGGACCGCCCGCATCAGGCTGCGCGCCGGGTCCGGCTACCCGCTGCGCTCCCGCGCGATATCGGTACGGGACCTCGGTGACGGCTGGGACGAGCTGGAGATCCCGTACGGACACGGCCTGGACGCCTGGCTCGTGGAGTTCGGGCCCGACGTGACCGTGAGCGAGCCCGCCGACCTGCGGGCCGACGTGATGGACCGGCTGCGCGCCGTGGCCAAGGACTGAGGGGACCGCTACTCGTGGCCACGAACGCGATCGACCAGACCCGGCGGATGCTCTCCCTCGTCACGTACCTGCGTGAGCGCCCCGGCGCGCACGTCCAGGACGTGGCCCGGGCCTTCGGGATCACCGAGGACGAGCTGATCTCCGACCTCGACGTGCTCCCCATGTGCGGGACCAGCTTCCGGGGCGGGGACCTGCTGGACATCGACACCGACGGTGACCGGATCTGGTGGCACAACCCGGACGACGTCGCCGAGCCGCTGCGGCTCGCCGCCGACGAGGCGACCGCCCTGCTCGTCGCGGCCCGTGCCGTCGCGACGCTCCCCGGCCTGCGCGAGAGCGACCGGCAGGCGCTGGTGCGCGCGACCGCGAAGCTGGAGACGGCGGCCGGCGAGGTGGGGGCCGCGAGCTCGCGGCTCTCGGTCACCTTCGAGTCCGAGGGCGGCGTCTTCGCCGACGTGGACCGGGCGATCTCCGAACGGCGCCGGCTCTGGCTGCGCTACTACTCGCCCGCCCGCGACGAGCTGACCGAGCGCGAGGTGGACCCGATCCGGCTGTTCGCCGTCGGCCACACCTATATGGAGGGCTGGTGCCGGCTCACCGAGGCGCGGCGTACGTTCCGGCTGGACCGGGTCGCCGAGATCAGGCTCCTCGACGCCCCGTCCGCTCCGCCGGAGCTGGAGCTGCGTGATCTCTCCGAGGGACTGGTGCAGCCCGCGGCCGAGGATCCGGAGGTCGTGATCGAGGTCGGCCCCGGCGGCCGGTGGGTCGCCGAGTACTACCCGCACGACAGCGCGGAGGAGCTGCCCGACGGCGGTCTGCGGATCACGCTCCGTACCCCGGACCCGGCCTCCCTGCGCAGGCTCGCCCTGCGGCTGGGCGGCGAAGGGCGCATCACCTCGCCCCCGGAGCTCGCCGAGAGTGCCAGGGCCGCGGCGCGTGAGGCACTGGCCGCCTACGACGGCGCACTCTGAAGGGCGGCCACCGTGCACCGAGGGGACAGAGGTCACATGACCGCGATATCGAGCACGCAGACCGGACCGGCTCCGGTCCCGGTGCCCGACACCGTGCGCTTCCGGGCCGCCTGTCCGGACTGCCGTGAGCGGTTCGAGCTGGGGGCGGGGGCGCTGCGGCTGGCGATAGGAGCCAGCCGCCGTACGACCTTCTACTCCTTCACCTGCCCCGCGTGCGGCACCGCGGTCCGCAAGCCCGCCGGGGAGCGCATAGTGGAGCTCCTCAGCGGCGGCGGGGTGCGGACGCTGCGCCTGCACACCGCCCTGCGGTGACGAGACACGATCGAGGATCCGTCCATGTTCTGGCCCATGCTCGCCATCGCCCTGGGATTCGCCGGCCTCGCCGTGCTCGGCGTGCTGGCCGTCAAGGTCTTCGTCGAGGCACAGCGGCTCGCCGGACAGGTCGCCGCGACCACGCGGCGGATCAACCGAGCGGCCGAGGATCTCGAACGAGCGGCCACCACGCTCGCCGATACCGGCGAGGCACTGCGCTAGCAGGGCGCGGCCTCCGGATTCACCGGTTCGGGGGGTACGCTGCTGGAGTCGGCCCAGGCTAGGGAGGTGCGGGCCGCAAGCGGGAGTACGCACGGGCATTGCCTCGCGTTTACCCCTGCGGGTTACGATCGCTGCCAGCGTGCAGGTCGGACGTACGTCCGGTCGAACGGGTAGTGAGTCCACCCTCCGGTCGCCTCAGTGAGAAGGAAGTCGCACATGCCGCTCGGCAATCTGAAGCCCCTCGAGATCATCCTGATCATCGCTGTCATCCTGCTGCTCTTCGGTGCCAAGAAGCTTCCCGACATGGCGCGTTCGCTCGGCAAGTCGGCCCGCATCCTCAAGAGCGAGGCCAAGGCCATGAAGAAGGACGGCGCGGAGCCCGCGGCGCCCACCACGGAGACCGCCGCGGACGCCCCCCCGCAGCCGACCCCCGCCAAGACGATCCAGGCCGCTCCGGGAGACGTCACCAGCGCCCGCCCGGTCAGCGACGCCAAGCCCACCACCCAGAGCTGACAGCTGATCCGTACCACCGGAAGCTGCCGCACGAGACGAGGGAAGTGGGTTGCTCAAGTCTGCCCGCAAGCAGGAGAAGGACGACGAGGGGCGCATGCCCCTCCTCGATCACCTGCGTGAGCTGCGCAACCGTCTGCTGAAGTCGGTCCTGGCGATCCTGGTCGCCGTGGTCGTGGCGGCCTTCTTCCAGAAGGAGATCTTCGAGTTCCTGATGAAGCCGATCCTGGACTCGGTCGGCTGCAGGAACGGCGCCGTGACCATGATCAACGGTCGTCCGTGCGCGGAGATGACCACCAACGGTCTGCTGTCGCCGTTCACCATCGCTCTGAAGGTCGCCCTGATGACGGGCGTGCTGGTGGCCACCCCGGTGTGGCTCTACCAGCTGTGGGCGTTCGTCGCCCCGGGCCTGCACAAGCAGGAGAAGCGCTACTCCTTCGCCTTCGCGGCGGCGGGCGTGCCGCTCTTCGTCGCGGGCGCCTGGATCGCCTACTGGATCCTGCCGCAGACCGCCGAGATCATGCTGGGCTTCACGCCCGACAACGTGAAGAACCTGCTGCCGCTCGACGACTTCCTCGACCTGATCACCCGCATGGTGCTCGTCTTCGGCCTGGCCTTCGAGCTGCCGTTGCTGCTCATCCTGCTGAACATCACCGGGGTCCTCAGCGGTAAGCGCATGCTTGCCTGGTGGCGCGGGATGATCATCGGCCTCACCGGCTTCGGAGCCATCGCCACCCCGGGCGGTGACCCCCTGTCGATGCTCCTGCTGGCGGGCCCGCTGGCGGTGCTGTACTTCCTCGCCGTCGGTTTCTCGCTCCTCAACGACAAGCGCAGGCGCCGCAACAACCCCGACGCCGGGCTCGACGACGACGAGGCGTCCGAGCTGGACCTCACCCCCGAGCCCGTCGGCGCGATCGATCCGGTGTCCTCCCGGGCCGCCCTGCCCGAACAGGCCTCCGGCGACGCGGACGGCGGCGGCCGGTCCCACCGGCTCAACGGTTACGACGACATCACCTGACCTTGTAAGGTCCCGCGGGTGACCAGCGAGATCACCCTCTTCGTCAATCCCACCGCGGGAAGCGGCCGGGGCGCGCGTGCCGCGCAGCCGGCCGCTTCCGCTCTGCGGGACGCCGGATTCTCCGTACGCACCGTGCTCGGCGAGGACGCCGACGACGCCCTGCGGCGGGCCCGCGAGGCCGTGGCGGGCGGTACCGGCGCGCTCATAGCCGTGGGCGGGGACGGCATGATGTCCCTCGCCCTGCAGGCCGTGGCGGGCACGTCGACACCGCTCGGTGCCGTGGCCGTCGGTACCGGCAACGACTTCGCCCGTGCCCTCGGGCTGCCGGTCCGCGATCCGGTCGCCGCCGGACGGCTGGCCGCCGAGGCGCTCAAGGCCGGGACGGCGCGCACGATCGACCTCGGCCGGGTCGGGGAACGGTGGTTCGGCTCCGTGCTGGCCTCCGGCTTCGACTCGCGGGTCAACGACCGTGGCAACCGCATGCGCTGGGTCGGCGGACGCTTCAAGTACGACCTGGCGATCCTCGCCGAGCTGGCCGCCTTCCGGCCGATCCCGTACCGCGTCCGGCTGGACGACGGTCCGGTCACCGAGATCGAGGCGACCCTGATCGCGGTGGGCAACGGGACCTCGTACGGCGGCGGCATGCGGATCTGCGCGGACGCGGTGATGGACGACGGGCTCTTCGACGTGACCGTCGTCGGCGACTGCAGCCGGACCACCCTGCTCAAGGTGTTCCCGAAGGTCTACAGGGGAACGCACCTCGGGCACCCCGTCGTCACGGTGCACCGGGTCTCGTCCATCGAGCTGGCCTCCGCCGGTGTCACGGCGTACGCGGACGGTGAGCCGCTGGGCGCACTGCCGCTCACCGCCACCTGTGTGCCTGCCGCGGTGCGGGTCCTGGCACCGTGAAACAAAGATCGGGCTGACTGTCATACGAGGCGGGTAGGCTCGTATCAAGATGACAGAGGACCTCTCACCAGCTGAGCGATACCAGGCGTCCCGGGTCCGTGCGGCCGAGGCGGCCACGGCTCTCGGGCCCTTCCGCGAGATGTACGAGTTCGGGCTGGACCCGTTCCAGATCGAGGCCTGCCAGGCCCTGGAGGCCGGCAAGGGGGTGCTGGTCGCGGCCCCGACCGGGTCGGGCAAGACGATCGTCGGCGAGTTCGCGGTGCACCTCGCCCTGCTGCAGGGCCGCAAGTGCTTCTACACCACGCCGATCAAGGCCCTGTCCAACCAGAAGTTCACCGATCTCGCCCGGCGCTACGGCGCGGACAAGGTCGGTCTGCTGACCGGTGACAACAGCGTCAACGCGGACGCGCCGGTGGTCGTCATGACCACCGAGGTCCTGCGCAACATGCTGTACGCGGGCTCCCAGTCCCTCACCGGCCTCGGTTACGTGGTCATGGACGAGGTGCACTACCTCTCCGACCGCTTCCGGGGCGCCGTGTGGGAGGAAGTGATCATCCACCTGCCGGAGTCCGTGACCCTCGTCTCGCTCTCGGCGACCGTGTCCAACGCCGAGGAGTTCGGTGACTGGCTGGACACGGTGCGCGGTGACACCGAGGTGATCGTCTCCGAGCACCGCCCCGTGCCGCTCTGGCAGCACGTCATGGCCGGGCGGCGGATGTACGACCTCTTCGAGGAGGAGACGGACCACGGCGGTCGCGGCACCGGCCGGCGCGAGGTCAACACCGATCTCGTCCGGCTCGCCCGGATGGAGAACCAGCGCGGATACAACCCGCGCGAGCGCCGGCGCGGGAAGATGGTGCGCGAGGCCGACCGTGAGCGCGAGCGCCGCCAGCGCAGCCGCATCTGGACCCCGTCCAGGCCCGAGGTCATCGACCGGCTCGACGCCGAAGGGCTCCTGCCCGCGATCACGTTCATCTTCAGCCGGGCGGGCTGCCAGGCCGCCGTGCAGCAGTGCCTTCAGGCCGGACTGCGGCTGAACGACGAGGAGAAGCGCCGGCTGGTGCGGGAGATCGTCGAGGAGCGGACCGCGTCCATCCCCGGCGAGGACCTGCACGTCCTCGGCTACTACGAGTGGCTCGAAGGGCTGGAGCGGGGCATCGCCGCGCACCACGCGGGGATGCTGCCGACGTTCAAGGAGGTCGTGGAGGAGCTGTTCGTCCGCGGCCTGGTCAAGGCCGTCTTCGCGACCGAGACGCTGGCGCTCGGCATCAACATGCCGGCGCGCTCCGTGGTGCTCGAGAAGCTCGTCAAGTGGAACGGCGAGCAGCACGCCGACATCACGCCGGGCGAGTACACACAGCTCACCGGGCGGGCCGGGCGCCGGGGGATCGACGTCGAGGGCCACGCGGTCGTCCTGTGGCAGCGGGGCATGGACCCCGGGGCGCTCGCCGGGCTCGCCGGCACCCGTACGTATCCGCTGCGTTCCAGCTTCCGGCCCTCGTACAACATGGCCGTGAACCTGGTGCAGCAGTTCGGGCGGCACCGCTCGCGCGAGCTGCTCGAGACCTCCTTCGCGCAGTTCCAGGCCGACCGGTCCGTCGTCGGGATCTCCCGTCAGGTCCAGCGCAACGAGGAGGGACTCGAGGGCTACAAGGAGGGCATGACCTGTCACCTCGGGGACTTCGAGGAGTACGCGCGGCTGCGCCGCGACCTCAAGGACCGCGAGACGGACCTGGCCAAGCAGGGCGCGGCCCAGCGGCGCGCCGCCGCGGCCTCCTCCCTGGAGAAGCTGAAGCCCGGTGACGTCATCCACGTGCCCACCGGCAAGTTCGCCGGGCTCGCCCTGGTCCTCGACCCGGGACTGCCCGCCGGCCGGACCAACGGCCACCGCGGGCTGGAGTACCACGACGGACCGCGCCCCCTGGTGCTCACCGCGGAGCGGCAGGTCAAGCGGCTGGCCGGCATCGACTTCCCGGTCCCGGTCGAGGCGCTGGAGCGGATGCGGGTGCCCAAGTCCTTCAACCCGCGCTCACCCCAGTCCCGCCGCGACCTGGCCTCCGCCCTCCGGAGCAAGGCGGGGCACATCGACCCGGGACGGCACCGCAAGCAGCGGTCCGCGGCGGCCGACGACGGGGAGATCGCCCGCCTCCGCACGGAGCTGCGGGCCCACCCCTGCCACGGGTGCGACGAGCGTGAGGACCACGCCCGCTGGGCGGAGCGCTACCACCGGCTGCAGCGTGACACCCGGCAGCTGGAGCACCGCATCGAGGGGCGGACGAACACCATCGCCCGGACCTTCGACCGCATCGTCGCGCTCCTGACCGAGCTCGACTACCTGCGGGGCAGCGAGGTCACCGACAACGGGCGGCGGCTGGCGCGGCTCTACGGCGAGCTCGACCTGCTGGCCAGCGAGTGCCTGCGGGAGGGCGTCTGGGAGGGGCTCAACCCCGCCGAGCTCGCCGCCTGCGTCTCGGCGCTGGTCTACGAGGCGCGCCAGGCGGACGACGCCGTCGCGCCGAAGCTGCCGTCCGGGCCGGCGAAGGCCGCGATGGGCGAGATGGTCCGCATCTGGGGCAGGCTCGACGCCCTGGAGGAGGACTTCAAGATCAGCCAGACGGAAGGGGTCGGCCAGCGGGAGCCCGACCTCGGCTTCGCCTGGGCGGTCTACATGTGGGCCTCCGGGCGGACGCTGGACGAGGTGCTCCGCGAGGCCGAGATGCCGGCCGGGGACTTCGTGCGGTGGTGCAAGCAGGTCATCGACGTGCTCGGCCAGATCGCCGCCGCCGCGCCCAGGGACGGGAGTTCGGTCGCGAAGAACGCCCACAAGGCGGTCGACGCGGTGCTGCGGGGCGTGGTGGCGTACAGCTCGGTGGGCTGAACCGGCCCAGTCGGACGGCGTCTCTTTCCCGGGGCTCCTCTCCCGGGCGGCTTCGTGAGCGCGGCGCCCGGGACGGCGGTGTGAGCGGAGAAGTGGCCACAGGCGGCCGATGGGCGCCTGTGGCCACTTCTCCGCGTTATCCCGTCAGGTCGTGTTCCTGTTCGTCTTCCTGTTCTTCATCGAAAGTCCCGCGCAGGCTGCGCCCAGCACGATCGCCAGACCGCCGATGATCACGTTGTTGAGGATGACGCCCATGTCGGGGCTCTGGCCCACGACCCAGGTCGACACGATGAGCCACGCGCCCAGGGCGACGATGGCCATGCTCATCCCGGTCATCCGCTCGGGCATCGCCGTGAAGCAGAGTGCCAGCACGGCTATCGCGATGCCGATGACGAGGTTGTGCGTCACCAGGGAGGGCTGGCTCGCGGTGAAGTGCAGCACCCACGGCGAGACGGCGCAGAACAGTCCCAGCAGGAACACCGGAGCGTCCGCCATGGCCGTCGTACGGCCCCCGCCGCCACTGATCACGCGGTCGTGGCGCGCCCGCATCTCCTCGGCGTCGGGGTGCCCGGAGATGTCTTTCCCGGTGTGTCCGGAGACGTCTCGGGTGTTCCCGGAAACGTCCCTTCCGGTGTGCGAGAGGTTGCTCATGAGGATGGTCTCCTTCGGACTTGCTGGAGCGACCGCGGTGAAGAAGTACGGTCATCAGCTCTTGAGACCAGTGTGCTCTTATATGTCCCTTATGTGTAGTTTCTCTGGTGGTCGGATCCTGCGGTTCCGTCGAGCCGGCGGGCCAGTTCCTCCAGGTCCCCGGCCCGCAGCACGCGGCCCCGTATCCCGGCAGCGGTACGTGGAGGGGGCGCGTCCAGCGTTCCGGCACGGCGCCGATCCCGTACACCGCGCCGGCCAGGCCGCCCGTGACCGCGGCCACGGTGTCGGTGTCCCCGCCCACGTCCACCGCCGCCGACAGCGCGGCCTCGAAACCGTCCGTGGTGCGCAGCGCCCACACGGCGGTGGCGAGGCACGGCCACACCGCGCCGTTGAACTCGGTGGCGTCGTCCGGCTGCCAGTCCGGGGTGAGTGCGGAGGCCCAGCGCTCACGATGGGCGGCGTCTACTTCGGCCAGGGTGCCGTCCAGGGCCGCGAGCGGATCGCCGCCCTCCAGGGCCACACGCACCAGTTCGTGAAAGACCGCGGTGCCTTCCCACGCGGCGCGGTCGCCGTGAGTCAGTGCCGCGATGCGGCGGGCGGCGTCCATCGTGCCGGCCCGCCCCGCCCGGGCGAAGTACACCGCCGACGTGGTGGCCCGCATCAGTGAACCGTTGCCCGCCGCGCGGGCGTTGACCTGGAAGTGGAGTGCGGCGGCCAGGTCCCAGGGGTCGCCGCTCGTGAGCACGTCCTCGGTCTGCAGGCCGATGTCCTTCGGCTCGCCCGCCGCCCACCGGCGGAACCGGCCGAACATGTCCGGGAGGTCCAGGCCGCCCCGCTCCAGCAGCGACTCCCCGACGAGGACGGCCATCTGCGTGTCGTCCGTCGCCTCGCCCGGATCCCAGCCGCCGCCCCCGCACATCGTGCCGGCACCGTCCGGGAACCTGGCGCTGTAGACGCCGGGCAGCCCGAACTCGAAGGGGGCGCCCAGCGCGTCACCCACCGCGGACCCGACGACCGCGCCCATGGCACGAGCCCCGCGGTCCGCGCCGCTCCGGCCGTGGGGTCGGAGGGCGTGGTCCTCGGGGCTCGTCGGGGTCATGCCGTCAGCGTACCGACGGGCCGAGGGCTCAGGCGGCGGGCATCAGGACGGTGTCGACGATGTAGACCGTGGCGTTGGCGGTCGGGACGTTGCCGCAGACGACCTTGGAGGAGTCGTTCACGGTGTAGTCCTCGCCCGAACCGGCCGTCGTCAGCTTGGTCTTGGCCAGGGTGTCGAACGAGCCCTTCTCCAGCTGCTGCGGCGTCAGCTTCTGACCGACCACGTGTGCGGTGAGCACCTTGGTGAGCTCGGCCTTGTTCGCGAGCAGCTTGTCCAGGTCGGCCTTCGGGATCTTCGCGAAGGCGTCGTTGGTGGGCGCGAACACCGTGATGTTCTCGGCGCTGTTCAGGGTGTCGACAAGACCGGCCTGCTTGACCGCCGCGACCAGCGTGGAGAGCGCCGGGTTGTTCGACGCGGCCGTGGCGACCGGGTCCTGCGCCATGCCGTCGAAGGAGCCCGCGCCGTCCTTCGGGACCGACGCACAGCCCGGGCCGAACGGCTTGTCCATCGCCGCTGCCGACTCGGTCTCCTTGGCCGGCGCGCTCGACGCGGCCTTGTCCGCACCGGAGTCGGACGAGGAGGTGTCGGAGTCGCCGGAGCAGGCGGTCAGCGCGAGCGGCAGCAGGGCCGCGGCGGAGACGGTGACGGCGATGCGGCGAAGGTGACGGTTGTTCATGGTGTTCTCCTGAAGGGATCGTTGTTCGACAGAGGGAAGGAAAGAAGTAGTCCGGTGGCGGGGCGGGGGTCAGGTCACGTCGACCACCACCGAGTGCCAGCCGGTCGCACCGTCGGGGACGGTGCCGACCCGCTCGTCGGTCTGTGTGGCGCCGGTGCGGTCCGTCGCGCGGACCTCGAGGGTGTGGTGGCCGGTCGTGGCGGGCCACTCCCACACCCACTGGCGCCAGGTGTCACGGCCCGCCTCGGCGGCCAGCCGGGCGGTGTGCCACTCCCCGCCGTCGACCCGGACCTCCACCCGGGCGATGCCCCGGTGCTGGGCCCACGCGACACCGGCGACCGGCACGGTCCCGGCGCGCGGGGCGGCGAAGGGGCGCGGAGTGTCGATCCGTGACTGGGTCTTGACCGGGGCCTCGCGGGACCAGTCGCGCTCGACCCAGTAGGCGTCGTACGCGTCGAACGTCGTGAGCTCGATGTCCTGGATCCACTTGCACGCCGAGACGTAGCCGTACAGCCCGGGGACGACCATCCGGACGGGGAAACCGTGGTCGAACGGCAGCGGTTCGCCGTTCATGCCGACCGCGAGCAGGGCGTCCCGGCCGTCCATGACGTCCTCGACCGGCGTCCCGATCGTCATGCCGTCCACGGAACGCGACACGATCTGGTCCGCGCGCCCGCCCTTCGACGGGGGCTTCACACCGGCTTCGCGCAGCAGATCGGCCAGCCGCACGCCGATCCACCGGGCCGTGCCCACATAAGGGCCGCCCACCTGGTTGGACACGCAGGTCAACGTGATGTCGCGCTCCACGAGCTCGCGCCCCAGGAGGTCCTGGAAGCCGAGGGTGACGGGTCGCGCCACCCCCGTGCCGTGGATCCGCAGCCGCCACCGGTCGGCGTCGACGCGCGGAACCACCAGAGCGGTGTCCACCCGGTAGAAGTCCTTGTTCGGGGTGGTGAAGGAGCTCAGACCCCGGATGCCCAGATCCGCACCGCCCGGTATCGCGGGGGCGCCCGAGGCCGGGGACGGGAGCACGATGTCACCGCGCGCGGCGGAGACCCCGGCCAGCTGGGACGCCTGGAGCCGTCGCCCCACGAGTCCCGCGCCGGCCGAGGCCGCCGCCGCCGTGGTCGCCGCGATGACGAATCCGCGGCGGTCGAAGGCGCCCTGTACCCCGCCGCCTCCCGTCTCCCCAGCCGCGGGAGACGGGACGGGGACCGGGGCCAGCCGTCCGGTCAGGAGATACAGCACTCCTGCGGCCACCAGCGCGCCCACGACCGAGGGCAGTGCGTCGACCGGACGGCCTTCCGGCCGCCCGGTCGCCGCGACCGCCCCGACCACACCGAAGACCAGTACGGCCGCAGCGCCGGTCCGCCGGTGCCGCAGCGCCAGAACCCCTACCGCCATGGCGAAGAGCGCCAGGAGGACGAGGATCCCGAGCTGCAGCACCAGCTTGTCGTCGGTGCCGAAGTTCCGTACGGCGAAGTCCTTGACGGCCGGGGGAGTGCGGTCGATGACCGCCCCGCCCACGGCCGTGACCGGACCCGCCTCGGGACGCACGGCAGCGGCGACCAGTTCGGCGACGCACAGGGCGGTGAACCCGGCGATCAGACCGCTGAGCGCGGCGGATGCGGCACGCGCCCAGCGGGAGCGCCGGGCCCCTGAGGCCCCTTGCTTCTGCGAAACGTATCGGTCTGCTGTCACACCGGGAGTTCGGCGCCGACCGGTCGGCGGATTGGTCGTTCACTCGATCGAAGGAAGTCCGATCATCGGCCAATCCGTGGAGCCCGCTGCCTCGAATGACCTCTGAGGGGCACTCCAGTGGAGCCCCGGCCAGGCATGCAACACCGGAAGGAACCCGAATGACTGGGGAGCGGCGGCGCACAGCCGTAGTGGGCAGCGGGGTGGCGGGACTCACCGCCGCACACGTCCTGGGGAAGGCGCACGACGTGACGCTCGTCGAGGCGGACGAACGCGTCGGGGGGCACGCGCACACCCACGACCTGACCTCGTCGGACGGCCGGACGCACCGCGTCGACTCGGGGTTCATCGTGCACAACCGGCGGACGTATCCGAACCTCCTCCGGCTCTTCGACGAACTCCGGGTGGCCACGCAGGAGTCCGAGATGAGCATGTCCGTGCGCTGCGAGGGCTGCGGACTCGAGTACGCGGGAGCCCGGGGCGCCGCCGGACTGTTCGCCCGGCCGGGGTCCGTGGTCCGGGGCCCCTACCTGAGGATGCTGACCGAGGTACCCCGCTTCCACCGCGCGGCCCGGGCCCTGCTCGCCCTTCCGGAGGGCGCGGGGCCGATGACGCTGGGCGACTTCGCGGCGCGCGGGCGGTTCTCCCCGTACTTCTCGGCCCACTTCCTGACGCCCATGGTCTCCGCGGTCTGGTCCTGCGATCCGGTGACCGCGCTGCGCTACCCGGCCCGCTACCTCTTCAGGTTCCTGGAGCACCACGGGATGCTCTCCATCGGCGACTCCCCGGTCTGGCGGACCGTCACCGGCGGATCGCGCGAGTACACCGACCGCATCGCCAAGCAGGTGCACTCCGTGCGGACGGCCACCCCCGTCAGGACGATCCGCCGGCACGCCGACGGGGTGGAGATCGTCACCGACGACGGCGTGACCGAGGACTTCGACGCCGTGGTCGTCGCCACCCACCCCGACCAGGCGCTCCGGCTGCTCGCCGACCCCACCGACGAGGAACGCCGGACCCTCGGGGCCTTCCGCTACTCGGACAACCCCACGCTCCTTCACACCGACACCACGCTCCTGCCGCGCAGCCGGGGGGCCGCGGCCTCCTGGAACTACCTGATGCCGTCCTGCGCCGCCGACGCCGACCGGGTCACCGTCAGCTACGACATGAACCGCCTCCAGCGCCTGGACGCGCCCGAGCGCTTCGTCGTCACGCTGAACGGCGCGGACCGCGTGGACCCGGACCTCGTGCGGGCCCGCATGATCTACCAACACCCCGTGTTCACCCCGGAATCGGTGGCCGCCCAGGCCCGGCTGCCCGCACTCTCCGGGCCGGTCACCGCCTACGCGGGGGCCTACCACGGCTGGGGATTCCACGAGGACGGCTGCCGCTCGGGCGTCGAGGCGGCCGCCGCACTGGGAGTGGCGTGGTGAGCGGCGCCCTCTACCCGTGCACGATCACCCACGTACGGACCGCGCCCCGCAGGTACACGCTGCGGCACCGCACCTATCTGTGGCTCGTCGATCCGGACAGCCCGCCGCGGCTGCCGGCGCCACTGCGCCCGCTGGCCGGCTTCGACGCCCGCGACCACTTCGGCGGTACGGCGCCCACCGTGCGGGCGGGACTCGAACGGTTCCTGGAGGCCCGGGGCGTGGACCTCGCCGACGGCACCGTCAGCATGCTCACCCAGGCCCGGGTGTTCGGCCACGTCTTCAACCCGCTGACCGTCTACTGGTGCCACCGCGCCGACGGCACCCCCCTCTGCGTGGTCGCCGAGGTGCACAACACCTACGGCGGACGCCACTGCTACCTGCTGCGCCCGGACGCCGAGGACCGGGCGGTGACCGGCAAGGACTTCTACGTGTCGCCGTTCTTCCCGGTCGACGGCGACTACCGGATGCGGCTGCCCGAGCCCGACCGGCGGCTGAACCTGACGATCCACCTGGAGCGTGAGGACGCACGCCCGTTCACGGCGACCGTACGGGGCACCCGGCGCCCCGGCACGCCCGCCCAGCTGCTCCGGCTGTTCCTGCGCCACCCCTTCTCCACCGCGGTGGTGTCCGCCGCCATCCGCCTGCACGGCATCCGGCTCTTCCTGCGCCGGCTGCCCGTGCAGCCACGTCCCCCTCACCACACCCAGGAAGGCATGCAGTGAAGGTGCCCACCACTCCCAACCCGCCCGTGGCCCCCGCCCGGAGCGGCCTCATCCCGGCCCAGGCCCGGTCCGCCACGACCCCCTTCACGGGCGTGGACGCGGACCGCTGGCCGGATGTCGCCGCCCAGCCGGAGGCCTCCGGGATCAGGACCGCCGTGGCCGAACGGCTCGTGCGGCGGGCCCTCTCCCGGCTCCCGCTGCGCGTCCGGCTCGCCGGCCGCGACAGCATCGGGCTGGGCGGACCGCTCATGGAGATCCGCCGGCCCGACGCCTTCTTCAGGCGGATCGGCGCGGGCGGGCTCATCGGCTTCGGCGAGTCGTACATGGCGGGTGAGTGGGACTCACCCGACCTCGTCGGTGTCCTGACCGTCCTCGCGGGGAACGCGGCCGTCCTGGTGCCCGCACCCCTCCAGAAGCTGCGGAAGCTGTGGGCGCTGCGCCGGCCCGCCTCCCAGGCCAACACCCCCGAGGGCTCCCGCGACAACATCAGCCACCACTACGACCTGTCGAACGACCTCTTCGCGCTCTTCCTCGACGACACCCTGACGTACTCCTCCGCCGTCTTCCGCGGATTCCCGGCCGAGCACGACCTGCTGCCCGCCGCCCAGCACCGCAAGATCGACAGGCTGCTGGACCTGGCCGGAGTGCGCCACGGCACCGAACTGCTGGAGATCGGCACCGGATGGGGCGAACTCGCCGTACGCGCCGCCGCGCGCGGCGCCCGTGTCACCACCGTCACGCTCTCCCGGGAACAGCGGGAGCTGGCGATGGCCCGGATCCGCGAGGCCGGTCACGAGGACCGGGTCGACGTGCGGCTCTGCGACTACCGGGACGTCACCGGGGAGTACGACGCGATCGTCAGCGTCGAGATGATCGAGGCCGTCGGCGCGGAGTTCTGGCCCGAGTACTTCCGGACGCTGGAGCGCCGCCTCGCCCCCGGCGGACGGATCGCGCTCCAGGCCATCACGATGCCGGACGACCGGATGCTCGCCAGCCGCAGCACCTACACCTGGATCCACAAGTACATCTTCCCCGGCGGGCTGCTCCCGTCCACCGAGGCCGTCGAGCGCGTCACCACCGCTCACACCAACCTGCGGACGAGACAGCGCGACGGCTTCGGCACGCACTACGCCGAGACCCTGAGGCTCTGGCGGGAACGCTTCGAGGAGCGGGCCGCCCAGGTGGACGCACTGGGCTTCGACGCCACGTTCCGCCGGATGTGGACCTTCTACCTCGCCTACTCCGAGGCCGGATTCCGGTCCGGCTACCTCGATGTGCAGCAGCTTCTCCTGACCCATGAGGACACCGCGTGACCACCACGACCGACACCCCGGCCACCGGAGCGGCGCAGCGGATCGCGCCGGTCATCCAGCAGTTCCTCGGCGGCCCGCCGCCCGTCAGGATCAGGATGTGGGACGGCAGCGAGACCGGACCGGAGGACGCGCCCACGGTGCACGTCCGTTCCCGGCGGGCGCTGCGCCGGCTCCTGTGGCAGCCCGGCGAACTCGGCCTCGCCGAGGCCTACATCACGGGTGACATCGACCTCGCCGACGACCTCGCGGACGGTCTCCGGGCGATGCGCCGTGCCGCGCGCGAGCACGGCCTGCGCGCTCCCGGGCCCGCCTTCTCCGACCGCCTCCGCGCCCTGGGCACGGCCCTGCGCCTCGGCGCCGTCGGGCCCCGTCCGCCGGTCCCCGGGTCCCGGGCCGGGCTGAGCGGCGCGCTGCACAGCAAAGCCCGCGACCGGGCCGCCATCAGCCACCACTACGACCTGTCGAACGACTTCTACGCGCTGCTGCTCGACGAGACCATGGCCTACTCCTGCGGCTACTGGAGCAGCGACGCCCCCGGATACGGACCCGCCGACGCGCAGCGCGACAAGCTGGAGCTGATCTGCCGCAAGCTCGGTCTGACGGCCGGCGCCCGGCTGCTCGACATCGGCTGCGGCTGGGGCTCCCTGACCCTCCACGCGGCGGCCCGGCACGGGGTGCGGGTCACCGCCGTCACGCTCGCCGCCGAGCAGGCCGCGTACGTACGCGGCCAGGTGGAGGCGCGCGGGCTGGAGGACCTCGTCGAGGTGCACCGCTGCGACTACCGTGACGTCGCGGACCTGCCCGGATTCCTGGGCGGGTACGACGCCGTGTCCACCGTCGAGATGGGGGAGCACGTCGGCGACGCCGAGTACCCGGCCTTCACCGCGCTGCTCCACTCGGTGCTCCGGCCGCAGGGCCGCGCGCTGGTCCAGCAGATGTCCCGGGGATCGACCGCCCCGGGCGGCGGGGCGTTCATCGAGTCGTACATCGCCCCCGACATGCACATGCGCCCGCTCGGCGAGACCGTGGGGCTGCTGGAGGGCGCCGGGTTCGAGGTGCGTGACGTCGAGTCGATGCGTGAGCACTACGTCCGGACCGTCGAGGCCTGGCACCGCACGCTGGAGGAGCGCTGGCCGGAGTTCGTCGCCCTGGTGGGGGAGGAGACGGCCCGGGTGTGGCGCCTCTACCTGGTCGGCGGCGCCCTCGCCTTCGAGGAACGGCGCATGGGCGTCGACCAGATCCTCTCCGTGCGGCCCGACGCGCACGGCTCGGCGGGGCTCCCCGCCACCCGGCGCGGCTGGTACGCGGAGGGGGGCCACGTCCCCCACCAGGCCGTGGCACCGGACCGGACGGACGTCCCGTGAGTGCCTTCGGCTGGGCGGAGTTCGCCCAGAACCTGGCGGCGGCGGCGGGAGCGGCCCTCGGCGTCATGCTCGTGACGTTCCTGATCGCCCTGCGCAAGGGCCTGCACCGGATCGTCGACGTGGCGTGGGGCCTCGGCTTCGCGGCCGTCGCCCTCGCCTCGTACGCGATGTCGGCGGGCGACGGGGACGGCGGCGGCCGGCTCCTGGTGACCGTGCTCACCGTCGTCTGGGGCCTGCGGCTGGCCGTGCACATCGGCCGGCGGGGCCGGGGCCACGGCGAGGACCCGCGCTACGAGGCCATGCTCGCCAAGGCACCCGGCAACCCCGGTCTCTACGCCCTGCGCAAGGTCTACCTCCTCCAGGGCGCCCTCGTCTGGCTGATCTCCCTCCCGGTGCAGGCCGCCTGCTACCTGACGGGGCCACCGGCCTGGTGGGCCTGGGCCGGAACCGCGCTGTGGGCGGTGGGCCTCGGCTTCGAGGCGGTCGGGGACGCGCAGCTCGCCCGGTTCAAGGGCGATTCCGCCAACAAGGGGCGGATCATGGACCGGGGCCTGTGGTCCTGGACCCGGCACCCCAACTACTTCGGGGACTTCTGCGTCTGGTGGGGGCTGTTCCTCATCGTCTGCGGGGAACCGGCGGTCGCCGCGGCGACGCTCGTGTCGCCCGTGGTGATGAGCCTCCTGCTGACCCTGGGCAGCGGGAAGGCGCTGCTGGAGCGGCACATGGCCGGACGGCCGGGGTACGAGGAGTACCGGGCCCGTACCAGCGGCTTCTTCCCGCGACCGCCCCGCGCACCCGGGCGCCGACCGGTGGTCCGGTGAGTCAGCGGGTCCGGGGTGCCCGTCAGCGCCCCGGCCCGCGCCGGTCCAGCCGGCCGAGCAGCTCGTAGGCGCGCTGCTCGGCGGCCGCGAGCCGGGAGGGATCGATCCCGGCCGGCAGCAGCTCACCGGCCGCCGCGTCGTCGGCCTCCCGCAGCTCCACGGCCGCCTCGGCGAGTCGCATCTGCACGGGCGAGGGCCGGGGCCCGCCGACCGCCGCCAGGGACCGTTCGGCGAGATCGGCGGCCTCCGTACACGCCGCCAGCGCGCGGTCCACCCGTACCGCCGCACGGTCATGGACCACCAGCAGCGCGCACACCAGCCCGACGACGATGCCCAGGGCACTGCCGAGCACCCGGTCCAGGATCAGTTCCCCGGCCGGCGCCGGGGCCGACAGATCGCTCAGCAGCAGGGCCAGCGGCGTGAGGAAGACGACCCCGAGGGCGTAGTTGCGGGCCACGACGCACTCCAGCAGGAACTCCAGACCCACGATGGTCAGGACCAGCACCAGGGGTTCCGGGCGCGCCCCCAGGATGCCGAGCGCGAGCAGCAGGCCGACGGCGGTGCCCAGGGCCCGCTGGGCCGCGCGCTGGGCCGTGGTGCGGAGGTTGACGGAATGCAGGACCGCCGCGGCCGAGATCGCCGCCCAGTAGCCGTGCTCCAGGTCCAGCAGCGCGGCCAGGCCCCCCGCCACCCCGGTGCCCAGAGTCATCCGCAGGGCCGAGACGATCAGGGGGCCGTAGTGGCGGGAGCCGCCCCTCGGCCCGATCAGCAGTTCGGTGGCGCGCAGCGCGGCGGTGCCGGCCGACGCCGCGGGAGCCCGCGCCGGACCGGGGCCCCCGCCCTCCTCGATCTCCTGGAACGGCGCCGCCGCGTCGAGGCGGGAGCGCAGCTCCGGCAGGACGAGGACCCTCCGGCGCCGGACACCGAGCAGCCGCGCCTGGCGACGCAGATGGCGGGCGGTCCGCGCCGGCGCGCCGAGCGTGGCCTGCGCGGAGTCGACCAGGAGGGCCCAGGACAGGTCGGTGAGGCGCATGAAGACCGCGTCGCGCGCCGGTCCGCTCCGCGCCGCGGCGGCCGGCGGCGGGTACCCGAGGCACTGGTACGCGTGGAGCACCGCCACGGTCGCACGATGGCGGGTGCGATGAGGCACGCTCCCTGCTTCGGCGGCCTCCAGCAGATCGGCGACCCTGCGCAGGGCGGTGGCCACCGCCAGGCGCTGCGGCCGGTCCGGGTGGACGAGCCAGTCCACGGCCGCCAGCAGCCAGGCCGACGCCGCCCCCGCCGCCGCGAGCGCCGTGAAGGGCAGCACGTCGGCACCGGTCGCCGGACCGTTGGCCGCCACCGCGAAGGAGAACAGCAGCATGATCGCGCCGAGCCCGCTCAGCCGCGTGGCGTCGCACGCGAACTTCGCAGCGCCCGCGACCAGCGCGGTCGCGGCGATCCCCACGGCGACGGCCCCCGTGTCCTCGGGGCCCGCCCACGCGGCGAGCGCCGCACCGCAGCCCACGCAGGCCGTCATGGCCACGGCGGTGACGGCCAGGACGCGTGAGCGGCGCGCGTAGGGCAGGTCACGGCCGAAGGTGGTCGTGAAGGAGCCCAGCATCGCGTAGACCGCGAGACCGGGCCGCCCCACGCACACGAGCGGGACGGCGATCAGCCCCACGGCCAGGGCGGCCCGCGCGGCGAAGAGCAGCGATCCCTCCGCGTCACGCAGGGACAGCGCACCGCGCGGGGAGAGCACGCGGCGGCCCGCCCCGGCGAGTGAACGCCACCCACCGTGCCGAGGCACGGGGCTGGCGGATCTGCGCGGCGTCGGCATGTCTGATGTCTACCTCCCGCATGCGCCCGGAGCGACGCGCCTCGCCCGGGAGGCGCTCGGTGCCGGGCCGGTGGGCGGCCCCGGGGATACCCTCCGACGCATGAGCATCTGGTCGCCGCTGGACGCCGTCCCCCGGCTCGTCCGCGCGGTGGGTCTGGGAGTCGTGGTGGGCGCGGCCGTCGGGTGGCCGACCCAGGCGGCACTGGGGGTGCTCGCCGGGATCGCCGCGACCCAGTTCGCCTTCGTCGTCGCGGGGTGGTCGGTGCTGTGGCCGATGGACGCCGCCGCCACCCACCGCAACGCCCGCCGCGAGGACTTCCGGCCCCTCGTCGAGGAACTCGTGGTGGTGGCGGTCGCCCTGTGCGGCCTGTTCGCCATCGTGCTGCTGCTCCTCCTCGGGGAGGCCGACACGGGCCACGCCGGGGCCGCGACCGCCCTCTTCGGCGTCTTCATGGCCTGGGCCGCACTGCACCTGATGTACGCCACCCGCTACGCCTACGTCTACTACGACGAGGGCGGCGAGGGAGAGGGCGGCATCGACTTCAACTCCCGCCGGCCTCCGGCGTACCTCGACTTCTTCTACTTCAGCTACAACCTGGGCATGACCTACCAGGTCTCCGACACCGACGTCTCCAGTTCGGCGATCCGGGCGATCGTGCTGCGTCACACCCTGCTGTCCTACGTGTTCGGGACCAGCATCCTCGCCACGGCCATCAACCTCGTCGCGAGCCTCGTCACCGGATGACGCCCGCGCCCTCCCCGGCGGGCTCCAGCCGGACGATCATGCCCTTGGCGGTCGGCTGATTGCTGGACTCGGCGACGCTGTCCAGCGGCAGCAGGACGTTGGTCTCGGGGTAGTAGGCGGCGGCGCAGCCGGGGGCCGTCGGGTAGGGCACCACCGTGAAGTTCTCCGCGCGGCGGTCCGCGCCGCCCGCCCACACACTCACCAGGTCGACGTTCTGGCCCGCCGCCAGTCCGAGCCGGGTCACGTCCTGCGGGTTCACCAGGACCACCCGGCGGCTCCCGTGGATGCCCCGGTAGCGGTCGTTGTCCGTGTACGGGACGGTGTTCCACTGATCGTGGGAACGCAGGCTCTGCAACACCAGGTGCCCCTCGGGGGCGACCAGCATCTCCCAGGCGTTGCAGGTGAACATGGCCTTGCCCGTGGCGGTGGCGTAGACGCCCTCGTTGACGGGGTTGGGCAGTCTGATGCCACCGGGGCGGGCCACCCGGCGGTTGAAGTCGTGCAGCCCGGGCACGACGCGGGCGATCCGGTTCCGGATGGTGCCGTAGTCCGCCTCGAACTCCGCCCAGGGGATTCCCGTGCTGCCGTCGAGGGTCCGGACGGCGAGCCGGCACAGGATGGCGACCTCGCTGAGCAGGACCTTGGACGCCGGCTCCAGACGCCCGTGGGAGCTGTGCACCTCGCTCATCGAGTTCTCCACGGTGACGAACTGTTCGCCCGTCGCCTGGATGTCCCGTTCGGTGCGGCCCAGGGTCGGGAGGATCAGCGCGGTCCGGCCGCACACGGTGTGGGACCTGTTGAGCTTGGTGGAGACGTGCACGGTGAGACCGCACCGCCGCATGGCGTCCTCGGTGACGTCGCTGTCCGGGGCGGCCCGCACGAAGTTGCCCGCGACGCCGACGAACACCTTGATCCGGTCCTCGCGCATCGCCCGGATCGCGTTCACCGAGTCGAGCCCGTGGGCGCGCGGCGGCTCGAAGCCGAACTCGTCACGCAGGGAGTCGAGGAAGGAGTCGGGCATCTGCTCCCAGACGCCCATCGTCCGGTCGCCCTGGACGTTGCTGTGCCCACGCACGGGACACGCTCCCGCTCCGGCCCTGCCCAGGTTGCCGCGCAGCAGCAGGAAGTTGACGATCTCCCGGATCGTGGGGACCCCGTGCTTCTGCTGCGTCACCCCCATCGCCCAGCAGACGATGACGCGCTCGCTGCGCAGGACCTCGTCCCTCACCTTCTCGATCTCCGCGCGGGTCAGCCCCGTCGCGGCGAGGACGTCGTCCCACGCGACGGTCCGGGCGTGGCGGGAGAACTCCTCGAAACCACTGGTGTCGGAGCGGATGAACTCCTGGTCGAGGACGCTGCCGGGCCGCGCGTCCTCGGCCTCCAGCAGCAGCCGGTTCAGGCCCTGGAACAGCGCGAGGTCGCCACCGCTGCGGATCTGGAGGAACTGGTCGGCGATCTGGACACCGCGCCCGACGACCCCGCGCGCCTCCTGGGGGTTCTTGAACCGCAGGAGGCCCGCCTCCGGCAGGGCGTTCACCGCGATGATGCGGGCGCCGTTGCCCTTGGCCTCCTCCAGCGCCGAGAGCTGACGCGGGTGGTTGGTTCCGGGGTTCTGGCCCACCACGAGGATCAGGTCGGCGTGGTGGATGTCCTCCAGGCTCACCGTGCCCTTGCCGGTGCCCAGGGTCTCGTGGAGGGCGAACCCGCTGGACTCGTGGCACATGTTGCTGCAGTCGGGCAGGTTGTTGGTGCCGAAGGCCCGGGCGAAGAGCTGCAGGAGGAAGGCGGCCTCGTTGCTGACCCGGCCCGACGTGTAGAAGACCGCCTCGTCCGGCGAGTCCAGCGCCTTCAGCTCGTCGGCCAGCAGCCCCAGGGCGTCGTGCCAGCTGATCGGCTCGTAGTGGTCCGAGTCGGGCCGCTTGACCATCGGCTCGGTCAGCCTGCCCTGCTGGTTGAGCCACAGGTCGGAGCGCCGGCCCAGCTCGGAGACGGTGTGCCGGCGGAAGAAGTCGTCCGTGACGCGCCGCGACGTCGCCTCGTCGTTGATGTGCTTGGCGCCGTTCTCGCAGTACTCGTTGAGGTGCCGGTGCCCGGGGGACGGATCCGCCCAGGCGCACCCGGGGCAGTCGATCCCGCCCACCTGGTTCATGGAGAGCAGCGTCAGCCCGGTCCGCCGGACCGAGGTCTCCCCGAGGGAGTACTCCAGGGCGTGGGTCACGGCGGGCACGCCCGCCGCCCACTCCTTGGGGGGAGTCACGGTCAGTCGTTCGTCCGGCTCTTCGCGCGGGGCCTTCTTCATCGGACGTGCCCTCTCGGTCTCTCACTCGGTCTCTGGCTCGCGGACAGGCTGGTCAGCCGACCGGCCAGTGCGGGACCCGGCTCCTGACCGGTTCCGCCTCCAGGGGTCTGACGTGGCCGTCGCGGATGGTCCCGCGCCAGGCCCCGCCCTCCTGTCCCAGGCCCTCGATGAACTCCTTGAAGTGGCCGAGTTCGGCCCGGACCGTACGGCGCGTGAGCCCGGGGGCGTAGGCGAGGAGGTCCGTCACGCCGTGCGGCCTGACACCGATCCGTACGGAGACCGAGGTGCGGCCCGGAGCGGTCGGGTGGAACGACACCTCGCCGCGGTGGCTGAAACGCCGGCCGAGGCTCCGCCACGCCACGAGGGAGTCGGGCACCTGCTCCACGATCTCCGCGTCGAACTCGTACCGCAGCGGCCCCGAGCCGATCACCCAGCGGGTGAGATTGGGGCGGATCTGTTCGACGCTCCTCACGGCGGTCATGAACCGGGGGAAGCTCTTGAACTGCGTCCACTGGTTGTAGGCGGTACTGACCGGGACGGCTATGTCGATCGTCTCTTCAACGGTGCTCATGGCCCACCTGTCCTCGGGCGCTGCGGTGGTCGGTGTCGCCGCGCGCCCGGGCCCCCACCCCTCGGACGCGTCCTTGCCCACCCTGCACCGGCTCCCCGGGCACCGCCACTCAGGACGACGACGCCCGGTCACGCTCCGTACGGGCTCGTACGAAGCGTGACCGGGCGTCGGGGCGCGCGGAGGGGGCGGGGGCTCAGGCGTCCTGGAAGGCCACCAGGGCCACCGGATCCGAGGTCGGCTCGTCGGATCCGCCCGCCGGCTCGACGGTGATGCCCATGCCGGAGGCGCTGCCCACGGGCCCGTCCAGCAGCACCGCGTCGTCGGTCGCCGACGGATTCATGAGGCCGGCCGAGCGCATGGTGCCCCCGTCGTCGAACCACAGCTGGTACACCTTGCCGCCCGGCGGCGGCGCCATGTCCGATGCCAGGAACACCGCACGGTCCACGTTCTGCGAGACCACCACCGTGCCCCGGGCGCCGTCCCCGAGATCCGCCGCGCTGGTCGTGGCGTCGGGGGCGGTCAGCACGCGCGCCACCTGCTCGTTGTGCCGCTGAGCCTGTGCGGTCTCCTGCCGGGCGTCCTGCGCGACCTGGTTCTGCCACACGGCCACCCCGCCGAAGGCGGCAGCGGCGGCGAGGCACGCGGCGAGCGCGTAGCGCGACCACCGGCCGGTCCGGCCGGGGGAGGCCCCTGAGCGGGAGCCCCGACCGTGGGGCGGCGGCACCTGCCGTACGGTCGTGATGTCCCGCAGCACCCGGTCCCGGAGCGCCGGCGGCGGAGTGGCGGACACGGCGAGCCCGAGCCGGGCGGCGGTGGCGGACAGCTCCCGTACCTCCTGGCCGCACGCCTCGCAGGCACCCAGATGCCGTTCGAACGCGAGGCGCTCGTCCTCCGGCAGGGCGTGCAGGGCGTAGGCCCCGGTCAGCGTGTGAAGTTCGGCCGTGCTCATGCGCTCACCCCCAGGCAGTCGCGCAGCCGGATGAGTCCGTCGCGCAGGCGGGTCTTGATGGTTCCCAGTGGTACGGACAGCAGCTCGCCGACCTCCCGGTAGGTCAGTCCGCGGTAGTAGGCAAGCGTCACCGACTCCCGCTGGAGTTCGGAGAGCGTCCGCAGACAGCGGCGGACCTGTTCCCTCTCCAGCCGGCTCTCGACCTGCTCGGACACCTCGTCGAAGTCGGGGGTGCGGTCGAGGAGCGCGGCCTTGTGCTCCCGTGCCGCGGTCGCCTCGGCGGACCGGACGCGGTCCACCGCGCGGTGGTGGGCGAGCGTCAGCACCCAGTTCATGGCGCTGCCGCGGGACGGCTGGTAGCGGGGGGCGGTGCGCCACACCTCGACCAGGACCTCCTGGGCCACCTCCTCGGACTGGGCCGGGTCGCGGAGCACGCTCCGGACCAGGCCGAGGACCGGCCCGCTGACATGGTCGTACACCCGGGTGAAGGCGTCCTGGTCGCCACGGGCGACCTGGACGAGCAGATCCTCCAGGCCGGGGCCCTGCGAAGGGACCCCACTGATGTGTACGGCTTCTCTCACGCGGACGGTCCTCCCGGAGCACGCATCGGTTTCCTGTTTGATTCGGAGCCGACGCGCCCGCGGATTGGTCGGAGGTCCCCCGATCGCCCGGCCGGCTACCGGCCCTCCGGCGGTCCGGAACCCGCGTGCGCGGTCCCCGCCCTCCGGGACCTGGATCCTACGGCCGTGCGGATGACCAGCAGGACCAGCAGCCCGAGCGGGGAGAGCAGGATCGTCAGCACCAGCAGGGGGCCCGTCACCAGTGGGGAGAGCCCCAGCCTGCGGGCCTCCAGGAACATCCACTGACCCAGCAGGAGATCCCACGCGATGATCTGCGCCCAGACCGCCCCGGCGCCGTTCGCCGTCGCCGTCAGCGCACGGAAGGTATCGATGTCGGGGCTGCTCACCGCCGTCCACAGCTCGGGGAACACCGGCGCGGCCATCACCGCCCAGAGGGTGAGCACCGGCAGGACGGTCAGTGGGGAGGCGGCGAGACGCAGCGTGGGGCGCCAGCGCGGTGCGAGGATCATGAGCAGCCAGAACGGGGCGGCGGCCATGAACGTCATCTCGAAGAGTGCTCCGGTCATGACACGAGCTCCTTCCCGGGCGCACCGGCCCGCGGGGCGTCGGCGCCCGGCCGCAGCGCGACGAGGGCTCCGGCGGCGGTGGCGGCGGCGATCAGGCCCGCGGCGGCGAGCGTCGCGCCGTCGGGGCGGACCAGCGGCTGCCCGCGGAGCGCCTGCCAGGTCACCAGTGCGACGACCGCGGCATAGGCGCCGGAGGCGACGAGCACCAGACGCAGACGTACGCGGGGGTCGCGCAGCCGGGTGACACGGGGCGCGAGCAACAGCAGGGCGAGGAGGAGCAGCGGGAGCACCTGCAGGGCGTGCATGCCGACGAAGTGCGGGACGCGCAGGTCGCCGCCCGTCGTGGACCAGCCCGTCAGAGGCATCGAGGGCCCGCCGTCCGGCACGCCCACCGCGTGGGCCCCGACCACGTCGGCGGTGTCGAGACCGCCCGCCGCCCTCTGGCCGGCGGAGGGCTGCGTCATGAGGAAGCCGAACGCGGCGCCCACCAGGGCGATCAGCACTCCCGACCGCACGGCCCAGGCGGAGGCGCGGTCGGCGATCCGCGCCCGCAGCAGCAGGAGTGCGATGACGAGGGTGCCCGCCCAGAGGATCACGACGGTGACGGCCATGACCTGGTAGAGCGTCGAGTCGAGCGGGGTCGCCTGGTTGAAGTGGCTCCGCCTCCCCCTGACCACCTGACCGGTGATGACCGCCATCTCCCCGGCGCACGCGAGGGCGACGACCGTGCCGGCCCACCACCCGACGCGCCGGGCGCGGGTCAGGAGCGTCAGCATCCACGCGAGGGCCAGTGCGTACGCCACGAACGAGACGGCGAACTTGAACGGCTTGGCCCAGATCGGCGCGCCCGCGAGGACGCGGTCGTCCACCAGGACGCCCACCGCTCCGACGACGGACATCACGATCATCGAGGCGGCGAAGAGAACTAACGGCCGGTGCCACGTACGCCATGACTGCATGAGGACCCCCCCTTATATGGATAGTGGTGCTGTCCACTATCCGATAGGGGAACTATCTATGATGGGGGTCGGCCTGGCAAGCTCCTGAAGGGTGAACGCACAGTGCGCATCGGTGAATTGAGCCGGCGGTCCGGGGTTCCGGTACCGACGATCAAGTACTACGTACGAGAGGGGCTGCTGCCCGCGGGCGAGCTGACCAGCCCGAACCAGGCGCGGTACGGGGACGGCCACGAGCGCAGGCTGCGGCTGATCAGGGCCCTCCTGGACGTCGGAGGGCTCTCCCTGTCCGCGATCGCGGACGTCCTGAGGACGATCGACGACCCCGGGCAGCCGGTGCACGAGGTGCTCGGCGCGGCGGCCAACCGCATCACGTCCGCGGAGGCCGCGGAGCCGGGGGAGGCGGGGCCCGAGTCGACCGAGGCGCGCGAGGAGGTCGCCGCGCTGCTGGCGCGACGTGGCTGGCGGGTGAGCGAGGACAACCCGGCGGCACGGTCCCTGGCGGGTGTGCTGACCGCGCTGCACCGGGCGGGCCACGGCGGATTCGCCGAGCTGCTCGACGTCTACGCGGACGCGGCGGAGCCCGTCGCCCACGCGGACCTCGACTACGTCCGGCGGCGGGTGGCCCGCGAGGACCTGGTCGAGAGCGTCGTCGTCGGCACGGTGCTCGGGGAGGCCATGTTCGGCGCCCTGCGGCGGCTCGCGCATGTGGAGGCCTCGGCCGGCGTGTTCGGGGAGACGGGCGGGGCGGAGGAGGGCCGGGCGGCGGGGTGACGCGGTGGAACCCGGTCACGGTCCAGGACCGTGACCGGGTTCCGTGGTGCTCCGGGGATGGCCGGGCGGCCTTCAGAGGAGGGCTAGGCGGCGCTCTCCTGCTCGCGCTCCACCTGCTCGTTCCACTCGCGCTTGACCGCGCGCCACGCGTCGTCGTTCTGGCCGAGGCGCCAGTAACCCGAGATCGACAGCTGCTTCAGGGGGATGCCGCGCTCCAGGCGGAGGTGGCGCCGGATCTCCTTCACGAAGCCCGCCTCACCGTGGACGAAGGCCTGCACCTCGCCCTCGGGGAAGTCGAGCCCGCCCACCGCGGCGACAAGGGCCTCGCCGACCGGACGGTCGCCGCGGTGCAGCCAGGTCACCGAGACGCCCTCCGGCGCCACGAGCTTCTGCTCCTCCGAGGCGTCCGGCACCTCCACGAAGGCGTGTACCCGCGCGCCCTCCGGCATCCGCTCCAGCGAGGCGGCGATCGCGGGCAGTGCGCTCTCGTCGCCCACCAGCAGGTGCCAGTCCGCCGAGGCCTCCGGGACGTATCCGCCGCCGGGGCCCAGGAAGGTCACCTGGTCGCCGGGGAGTGCCCGCGCCGCCCACGGGCCGGCCAGGCCCTCGTCGCCGTGCACCACGAAGTCGACCGCCAGCTCACGGGCGTCGGCGTCCCAGGAGCGCACCGTGTACGTGCGGGTGGTGGGCCACAGTTCGCGGGGGTACTCCTCGCGGATCGCGGCCATGTCGAAGGGGTGGGCGTAGTCCGCGCCCTCGGGGGCGAAGCACAGCTTGATGTAGTGGTCGGTGTATCCCGCGAGGGTGAAGCCGGCCAGGCCCTCGCCGCCGAGGACCACACGCACCATGTGCGGGGTGATCTGCTCGGTGCGCAGAACCTGCGCCCCCTGCGCCTTGGGTGCCTGGCGTTGCGGCCGCTCTGCCACGAGGTTCTCCCTGCTCTCGACCGATAAGAGGATCGGCGTACTTAGGATTACCTAAGCTAGCACCTTCATACCTGGAGCGTGAGGAGCAGGCGCTGCAGTGCGTTCCCCAGGCCCCACCGCGTCGCGAGGGCCTCCAGGGCGGCGGGATCGCGGGGTTCGCGGGGGAGCGCGGGGTCGAATTCCGGCAGGGGGACGTCGCCGGCGACACGGACGACCTTCGGGGCGACCGCGACGTAGTCACGGGCCTCGTCCAACCGCTTGCGCTGGGACGGCGTCAGTTTGGCGGCGGGGTCGTCCACCGCGGCCATGATCCCGGCCAGGTCACCGAAGGCGTCCAGCAGCTTCGCCGCCGTCTTCTCGCCGATGCCGGGCACTCCCGGCAGCCCGTCGCTCGGGTCGCCGCGCAGCAGGGCCAGGTCGACGTATCCGCCGCCGTCCACGCCGTACTTCCCGCGCAGCCACGCCTCGTCGGTCACCTGGAGCGTCCCCACGCCCTTCAGCGGGTAGAGCACCCGCACCTCGCGGGCGTCGTCGACCAGCTGGTAGAGGTCGCGGTCCCCGGTGACGATGTCCACGGGCCCCGTGGCGCGACCGGCCAATGTGCCGATCACGTCGTCCGCCTCGTAGGGGGCGACGCCCACCCGGGCGATGCCCAGCGCGTCCAGGACGTCCTCGATCACCGGGACCTGCGGCGAGAGGGTGTCGGGGATCTCCTCCTCGTCGGGGACCCCCTCGGTGGTCTCCACGGCCACCCGGTGCGCCTTGTAGGTCGGGATCAGGTCGACCCGCCACTGCGGACGCCAGTCGGCGTCCATGCAGGCCACCAGGTCGTCCGGCCGGTGGTCCTGGACGAGCCGGGCGATGAAGTCGAGCAGGCCGCGCACGGCGTTGACCGGGGTGCCGTCCGGTGCGCGCACCGAGTCCGGGACGCCGAAGTAGGCGCGGAAGTAGAGGGAGGCGGTGTCGAGGAGCATCAGGCGTCGCGTCACACCCCGATGATGCCGTACCCCACCGACACCCACGTGGGGTGGAGCGGGCGGTTCCCGGAATGGCGAATTCATACAAGTGAACTGGGTCACACACGTGTTTGGGTTGTGTAAGTGCGGGCAGGCGCGGCACCGGAGCGGATCACGTCCATTTTCAACGATGCGCGTGCTCTGCGGGCCGAATCCGCGCCGCTCCACGGTCTGCCGACGGGGGTGGCAGAACGTTCTCGGTTCAACGCGTGAGGTGTATGTGTCAAGGCTGCAAGCGGAGCACCTGTACAAGGTGTTCGGCAGACGACCCGATCAAGCCGTGCAGAGGCTCGAAGGCGGTACCCACCGCGACGAGCTGCGCGCCGACGGAACGACCGCAGCGGTGATCGACGCCTCGTTCACCGTGGAGCCGGGCCAGATCTTCGTCGTCATGGGGCTCTCCGGATCCGGCAAGTCCACCCTGCTGCGGATGCTCAACGGTCTGCTGGAGCCCACGGCCGGCAAGGTGCTGTTCGACGGTCAGGACCTGACCGCGCTCAGCCCCCGCGAGCTGCGCAGTGTCCGCTCGACGAAGATCAGCATGGTCTTCCAGCACTTCGCGCTCTTCCCTCACCGCAGCGTGCTCGAGAACGCCGCGTACGGCCTGGAGGTCCAGGGCGTCCCGCGGGCCGAGCGGGAGACGCGCGCCACGGAGGCGCTGGAGATGACCGGCCTCGCCGGCTGGGAGAAGTCCTGGCCCGACGAGCTGTCCGGCGGCATGCAGCAGCGTGTGGGCCTGGCCCGCGCGCTCGCCACCGACGCCGACCTGCTGCTGATGGACGAGTCCTTCAGCGCGCTCGACCCGCTGATCCGCCGTGACATGCAGGACCAGCTCCTCGAACTGCAGAAGCGCCTGAAGAAGACGATCGTCTTCATCACCCACGACCTCAACGAGGCCATGCGCCTCGGCGACCGCATCGCCGTGATGCGGGACGGCGAGATCGTGCAGCAGGGCACCGCCGAGGACATCCTCGTCCGGCCCTCCAACGACTACGTCGCGTCCTTCATCCAGGACGTCGACCGCTCCCGGGTCCTCACGGCCGGCTCGATCATGGAGAGGCCCGAAGCGGGCCGCTCCGACGCCGAGCTGAAGGCCGAGGCGCCCGCGACGGTGACCTCGGAGACCCCCATAGCCGAGCTCTTCACCCCGTGCTCCACCAGCGGCGCGGACGTCGCCGTCACCGGTGAGGACGGCGGTGTCATCGGTGTCGTGCCGCGGGAGAGGCTCCTGGCCGCCCTAGGCGAGGAACCCCAGGTCCACCAGCAGGTACCGGTACAGCGTGAGGTCAAGAAGGTGATCGCCGGTGCCTAGGTTCACCTTCGGCGCGTGGGTCGAGGACGCGGTCGACTGGCTCCAGTCGAACCTCACCTGGATCTTCGACGCCATCAAGACCGTGCTCGGCGGCATGTACGACGGCGTCAACGCCGTGCTGGGCGGCGGTGAGCCCCTGCTCATGGCCGGGATCTTCGCCGTCATCGCGTTCTGGCTGCGCGGTGTCGTCCCCGCGGTGCTCACCTTCGTGGGCTTCGCCCTCATCGACTCCCTCGCTCTCTGGGACGAGGCGATGGCCACGCTGTCGCTGGTCGTGGTGGCGGCGGTCATCACCATCGTGATCGCGGTGCCCATGGGTATCTGGGCGGCGCGCAACAACCGCGTCAGCTCCGCGCTGCGGCCGGTGCTCGACGTCATGCAGACGATGCCCGCCTTCGTCTACCTGATCCCCGGCGTCATGTTCTTCGGCGTCGGTGTCACCCCCGGTGTGATCGCCACGATCGTCTTCGCGATGCCGCCCGGCGTCCGGATGACCGAGCTCGGCATCCGCCAGGTCGACAGTGAGCTGGTCGAGGCCGCCGAGGCCTTCGGCACCACGCCGAAGCACACCCTCACCCGGGTGCAGCTGCCGCTCGCACTGCCGACGATCATGGCCGGAATCAACCAGGTCATCATGCTGGCGCTCTCGATGGTCGTCATCGGCGGCATGGCCGGCGCCGGCGGTCTCGGTGAGAAGGTCTACGCCGCGATCACCCAGCTCCAGGTCGGCCTCGCCGCCGAGAGCGGGATCGCCGTCGTCATCCTCGCCATGTACCTGGACCGGATGACCGGTGCGCTGAACGAGCGGGTCTCCCCGCTCGGCCGCCGCGCGGCCGCCAAGGCCGCCGCCGGTGCGCGGAAGCTGAAGTTCGCTCACTACAAGCCGGGAACCGCCGTCGCCATGACCGGTGTCGTCGTCCTCGCACTTGTCGCGGGCGGGCTCAACATCGCCGGTTCCGCCGACTCGGAGGCCTCGCAGACCGACAGCGCGAACGTCGGCAAGGGCCAGAAGATCAACATGGGGTACATCCCCTGGGACGAGGGCATCGCCTCCACCTTCCTGTGGAAGGAGATCCTGGAGCAGCGCGGCTTCGAGACCGGGATGACCCAGCTCGACGCCGGGCCGCTCTACTCCGGTGTCGCCCGCGGTGACATCGACTTCCAGACGGACTCCTGGCTGCCGACCACGCACAAGGACTACTGGGACAAGTACAGCGACCAGCTGGACGACCTCGGTTCCTGGTACGGCCCCACCTCGCTGGAGCTGACGGTTCCCTCGTACGTGAAGGGCATCGACTCGCTCGAGGACCTCAAGGGCCAGGGCAAGAAGTTCGACGGCAAGATCATCGGCATCGAGTCGAGCGCCGGGATGATGGGCACGCTGAACAAGAAGGTGCTCAAGGAGTACGGCCTCGAAGGTGAGTACGAGGTGGTCTCCTCCAGCACCTCCTCGATGCTGGCCGAGCTCAACTCCTCGATCAAGAAGAAGGAGCCCGTCGTGGTGACCCTGTGGTCGCCGCACTGGGCCTACGGCAAGCACGACCTGAAGAAGCTCAAGGACCCGAAGGGTGCCTGGGGCAAGGGCGAAGAGGTCCACACCGTCGCCCACAAGGGCTTCGCGAAGAAGTCGCCGACGGTCGCCAAGTGGCTGAAGGACTTCAAGCTCAGCGAGAAGCAGCTCACCAGCCTGGAGAACGAGATCCAGGGAGCCGGCCAGGGCCAGGAGCAGGACGGCGTCCGCACCTGGCTGAAGAAGAACCCGGGACTCGTCGACAAGCTGGCACCGGTGCCGGGCGGCGGCGGCGCGCAGCAGGGCAAGGACGCGGGCAAGACCGTCAACATGGGGTACTTCCCGTGGGACGAGGCCATCGCCAGCACCTACCTCTGGCAGAACATGCTGGAGGACCGCGGCTACAAGACCTCGGTCAAGCAGCTCGACCCGGGCCCGCTCTACACCGGTCTCGCCCAGGGCCAGCTCGACGTCCAGTTCGACTCCTGGCTGCCCACGACGCACAAGGACTACTGGGACCGGTACAAGGAGAACCTCACCGATCTCGGTTCCTGGTACGGGCCGACCTCGCTGGAGCTGTCGGTTCCCTCGTACGTGAAGGGCATCGACTCGCTCGAGGACCTCAAGGGCCAGGGCAAGAAGTTCGACGGCAAGATCATCGGCATCGAGTCGAGCGCCGGGATGATGGGCACCCTCAACAAGAAGGTGCTCAAGGAGTACGGCCTCGAAGGTGAGTACGAGGTGGTCTCCTCCAGCACCTCCTCGATGCTGGCCGAGCTGAACCGGTCGATCAAGAAGAAGGAGCCGGTCGTGGTGACCCTGTGGTCGCCGCACTGGGCCTACGGCAAGCACGACCTGAAGAAGCTCAAGGACCCGAAGGGTGCCTGGGGCAAGGGCGAGCAGATCCACACCGTCGCCAAGAAGGACTTCGCCAAGGACTTCCCGGAGCTGACGGGCTGGCTGAAGGACTTCAAGCTCAGCGAGGCACAGCTGGCCTCGCTCGAGGTGGAGCTCCAGAAGGGCGGCGCCGGCAACGAGAAGGAGTCCGCCCGCCGCTGGATGGACGCCAACCCGGACGTCGTGGCGAAGCTGGCCCCTGTCGGCAGCTGATCCACGTCCTCCTTGCACGATGAAGGGGACGGTCCCGGTAGCGCACCGGGGCCGTCCCCTTCAGGCTTGTCGGAAGGAGTCCCCGAAGGTTCTCGTCCGTGCCCGACCGCCCGCTTCCCCCTCCGTGTCGCGAACGACATGCGTAGGGTGCTGGCAACCGGGAGGATGGCGATCCGGGGAGGGAGCCGGACATGGACGACAAGGAAGCCCTTCGAGTGGGCGCCGCGGTTCGCCGACGCCGCAGGACGCTCGGACTCACCCTGGCCGCGGTGGCCGGGCGCAGCGGACTGTCCGTACCGTTCCTCAGCCAGATCGAGAACGAACGGGCCAGACCCAGCCCCCGCTCCCTGGACCGGGTGGCGGAGGCGCTGGAGACCACGACCGAGCGGCTGCGGGCAGCGGCCGACTCGGCCCGCGCGGTGGACGTCGTACGCGCGGACGACGAGGACGGTGTGCGCCGTCTGGTGCGCGGGCGGCACCAGCTCAGCGCGCTGGAGTTCATCGGTGAACCGGATCTCGGACGCGAGTTCCAGCACCGCAACGACGAGGTGATGTACGTCGTGGAGGGCGCCGTCGAGGTCGAGGCCGAGGGACAGGCCCACCGGCTGGGCAAGGGCGACACGCTCTTCCTCTCCGGCGGGGTCCGGCACCGTTGGCGGGCGACGGTCCCCGGCACCCGGCTGCTGGTCGTCTCGGTCGCGGAGCACATCGACGCGACGTACGACTCGCGTCGATGACCGGGGGAGCGTCCGTGCGTGTCGTCTCCCTCGTCCCGTCGCTCACCGAGGCGGTGGCCGCCACCGGTCCCGGGCTGCTGGTGGGGGTCACCGACTGGTGCACCCACCCGGCCGGGCTGACCGCGGCCCGGATCGGGGGCACGAAGAACCCCGACATCGCCGCCGTGGCCGCGCTGCGCCCCGACCTCGTCCTCGCCAACGAGGAGGAGAACCGGGAGCCGGACCTGGCCGCCCTGCGGGACGCGGGGCTCGACGTCCTGGTCACCGAGGTCCGCACCCTGGACCAGGCCTTCGTCGAGCTGGGGCGGGTCCTCACCGCCTGCGGCCTGGCCCGGCCGCCCTGGCTGGACGAGTCCGAGGCGGCCTGGGCGGCGCTGCCTGCCGTTCACGTGCCCCGCCCCGCGGTCGTGCCGGTCTGGCGCAGGCCCTGGATGGTGCTGGGCCGCGACACCTTCGCCGGCGACCTGCTGGCCCGGCTCGGCGTCCGGAACGTGTACGCCGGCCACCCCGACCGTTACCCGCGCGTGCCCCTCGCCGAGCTGAACGCGTCCGGTGCCGAGCTGGTCGTGCTGCCCGACGAGCCGTACCGGTTCACTCCCGCCGACGGCCCCGAGGCCTTTCCCGGGCTGCCCTCCGCACACGTCGACGGGCGTCACCTCACGTGGTACGGACCGTCCCTGGCCGAAGCGGCCGGGGCGCTGCGAGCAGCACTCCGCTGAACAGCCCGCCCAGGGTCCGTACGCCCGCGACCGCCCAGGCCGTCACGAGCAGCGCGTAGAGCCCCACGGCCAGCCAGGTGAACGCGTCCAGGCCGGTGTGCCGAGCGAGGCCCGCCGCGCCGGTGACGCATGTACCGACCGGGAAGGTGAAGCCCCACCACGTCATCGTGAACCCCATGCCGCGCCGCATCGCGCGCACCACCATCGCGGCGGACAGGGCGAGCCACAGCAGGGCGAACCCCATCACCGGCACCCCGTACAGGACGGCGAACGCGCCGAAGGCGGACGCGTAGGGCGCCGCGATCGCGCCCGGCGCCACGTCGGCCAGCTGGTTGACGGCGGTCGTGGACTGGCCGAGCGGACCGAGCACGAGGAACAGCGTCGGGGTCATGGCCAGGGGCAGCGGACCCTCGTGGACCAGCCGGGAGAAGACGAGCGGCACGACCACCAGGGTGCCGAGCAGGGACAGCCCGAACATCGCGTAACAGGCGAGCAGAAGCGCCTCACGCCCCTGTCCGGGGGCCAGCTCCGGCACCAGCAGGGGGCCGACCGCCGCCGAGACCATCGGGGACACCAGCGGCAGCAGCCAGACCGGCGACGCGGTACCCGGGGCGAGACGGTGGCGCACGACCATCAGGTACGGGACGACCACCGCGACGGCGAGTGCGGCGACCGTGCCCGTCGTGAACAGCACCGTGTCCACGACGACGGCCGCAGGATGTCCGATGACGTCCCGGCCGACCACCAGGGTGCCCGCGCCGACCGCCAGCAGCGCCATCGACATACAGCCGTGGAAGGGGGCGACGGCCGGGTCCATGAGGTGGGCGCGGGCCTGGTCGCGGTGGAGGATCCAGTGCCCGGCCCGGGCCGTCAGCACGGCGGCCAGCGCCACGGCGGACAGGGCCCACACCACGACGCAGGAGGCGCGCATGCCCGGCACGTCCACGGGCAGCGAGGCGCCCGCCGTCGCGACGACGGCGGTCCCCATGACCGTCGCGTACCAGTTGGGGCCGAGGTACCGCAGGGACGGGAGCCGGAGGTCGACGGGACGGGGGGCTGCGGTCCCGGTCCCGGTCCGCGGAAAGATGGCCATGCCACGATTCTCCAGGGGCAGCCCACCGCCCACCAGGAGGCACCGGGCTATGAGGTCATAAGCTGGGGTTATGTCCAGCCCCGTGCCCCCGCCCTCCTCGCTCTCCCACCGGGTCCCCGACCTGGGGGCCATGGTGCTCCTGCTCGCCGTCGCACGGCACGGCAGTCTGGGCAGGGCGGCCCGGGAGGTCGGCATCAGCCAGCCCGCCGCCTCCAGCCGCATCCGGTCGATGGAACGGCAGCTCGGGGTCGCGCTCCTGGACCGCTCGCCGCGCGGCTCCCGGCTGACCGACGCGGGCGCCCTCGTCACCGACTGGGCGCGCAGGGTCGTCGAGGCGGCCGAGGCGTTCGACGCGGGTGCCCAGGCGCTGCGCGACCGGCGCGACTCCCGGCTCCGGGTGGCCGCGAGCATGACCATCGCGGAGTACCTGCTGCCGGGCTGGCTGATCGCGCTGCGGGCGGGGCGCCCCGAGACGGCCGTGTCCCTGCTCGCGGGGAATTCGACCGTCGTCGCCCGGCGGCTGCTGGAGGGCGAGGCCGACCTGGGCTTCGTCGAGGGCCTGTCCGTGCCGGAGGGGCTCGACGGCACCGTCGTCGCACACGACCGCCTCGTCGTGGTGGTCGCCCCGCTCCATCCCTGGGCCCGCCGGCGTACCCAGCTGACCCCCCGGGAGCTCGCGCGGACCCCGCTGATCCTGCGCGAGCGGGGCTCGGGCACCCGGCAGGTGCTCGACGCGGCGCTCGCCGTGCACGGCGGGCTGGCCCGGCCGCTGCTGGAGCTCTCCTCGACCACGGCGGTGAAGGGGGCCGCCGAGAGCGGGGCAGGGCCCTGCGTGCTGAGCGAACTGGCACTCGACGAGGAGCTCTCGGCCCGGCGGCTGGTCGAGATCCCCGTCGCCGGTGTCCGGCTGCGCCGGCAGCTGCGCGCGGTCTGGCCCGCCGGGCACCGCCCCACCGGCCCGGCCCGCGATCTGCTCTCCCTGACCGCACATCCGTCCGGTCCGGCGCGCGGCTGAGAGGCGCGGCTGAGGGGCCGTGCGGGTGCGGGCGCGGGGCGCCCGTCAGGCGTGGTGCGCGACCGGCCGGAGTGCCGCCGTCCGGGCCCGGGCGGCCTCGACCAGGGCCCGCATGATCCGGAGGTCGTCGCCCATCTCGGGGTGCCACTGGACCCCCAGCACCCACTGGTCGCCCGGCAGCTCGACGGCCTCCACCGTGCCGTCCGCCGCGTGCGCGGAGGCCACCAGACCGGGCGCGAGCCGGTCCACGGCCTGGTGGTGGTAGGTGGGCACGGACGCCACCTCCGGCACCAGCGAGCCGTACAGCGTCCCCGGTACCGGCGTCACCGTGTGCTCGCCGAGGACCCCGGTCTTCCCGAACGGGCCCGCGTGGCCGTCCAGATGCTGGGTCAGCGTGCCGCCGACGGCCACATTGAGCAGCTGCATGCCGCGGCAGATCCCGAGCACCGGAGTGCCGGCAGCCCTCGCCGCGCGCAGCAGCGCCACCTCCCAGGTGTCGCGTTCATGCGCCGGAGGGCCCGTCCTGAAGTCGCGCTCCGCGCCGTACAGCCCGGGGTCGACGTCGGCTCCGCCCGCGATCACCAGACCGTCCAGCCGGGCGACGGCCGCCCCTGCCCTCGCCGGGTCGTCGGGCGGCAGCAGCGCGGCGAGGCCGCCGGAGCGCTGGACCAGCTGGGGATAGGCGGAGGGGAGCACCGCCGCCGGGAGCTCCCAGACGCCCCAGCGAGCCGCTGGCTCCAGATAGGTCGTGATGCCGATGAGCGGTTCGTGCATGGCGCGGTCCCTCCGGCGGCCGGTCTGCGGGCCGGCCCGGTGCAATGGTGATGCGTCATACCTTTGTTCGTGCGGAGCCGCCGCGCAAGAGCGGTGAACCGGAAGAGCAAGATCAAGCCAGGAAGCCCCGGAGCAGCGCGGCCGTCCCCGCGCAGTGCTCGCGCGCCACCGCGCGGGCCGCCTCCTCGTCCCCGTCGAGCACCGCCTCGACGAGGACCGTGTGCTGGTGCTGCGAGTGTTCGAGGTTCCGCACCAGCAGGGGGATGCAGTCCAGCAGGTCGTTGACGGTCGCCCGGACGGCCGCGTACCGGGCGGCGAGGGAGGGAGATCCGGAGAGCTCGGCGAGCGTCAGGTGGAAGTGGGTGTCGAGTCGGCGGTAGTCGGGCAGAGGTGCCTCGTGCGTCGCAGCCAGAGCCCTCCGCAGCCGGTCCGTGCCCTCGTCGTCGAGGCCGCGCGACGCGCAGAGCCCGGCCGCCCCCGACTCCAGGACCTCGCGGAACAGCAGGACGTCCTCGATGTCGGTGCCCGTCACCCGGCGGCGCAGCTCGTCACCGTCGGCCGGGCCGGTGCGGGGCAGCACGAACGTACCGCCGTACCTGCCGCGTCTCGCCTCGATCAGCCCCTGTTCCTGAAGCACCTTCAGGACCTCCCGCAGGGTGACGCGGCTGATGCCGAGGAGCGCGGCCAGCTCACGCTCGGCCGGCAGCCGCCCGCCGCCGGGCACCAGCCCCAGCCTGACCACCTGGAGGATCTGCTCCAGCGCCTCCTCGAACCCGTTGCCCGCGCGGACCGGCCGCAGCGCGGGCAGCAGCCGGTCGGCGGACCAAGGCCCCCCGGTCTCTTCCGCCACGTCCCGATTCCCTTCCCCCCAATGGTTTTCTCCCATACCTTAGCGACCTCGGGGGAGGCCGCAGGCCTTCCGGCTGACCGAACGAGGAGTGCCCCGTGGCAGACCGAACACCCCCGCTGGCGACCGACGAGCTGCGCGTGCTCGTGGAGCGAGGTGAGATCGACACCGTGGTCCTCGCCTTCCCCGACATGCAGGGCCGGCTCCAGGGCAAGCGGTTCGCGGCGTCCTTCTTCCTCGACGAGGTGCTGGAACACGGCACCGAGGGCTGCAACTACCTGCTCGCCGTCGACACGGACATGAACACCGTCGACGGATTCGCCATGTCCTCCTGGTCCAACGGCTACGGCGACTTCGCGATGCGCCCCGACCTCGCCACCCTGCGCCGCGTCCCCTGGCACGAGGGAACCGCCCTCGTCATGGCCGATCTCGCCTGGGAGGACGGCACACCGGTCGTCGCCGCGCCCCGCCAGATCCTCCGGCGGCAGCTGGAACGCCTCGCCGCACACGGACTGACCGCCCACGTCGGCACCGAACTCGAGTTCATCGTCTTCAAGGACACCTACGAGCAGGCATGGGACCGCGACTACCGCGGCCTCACCCCGGCCAACCAGTACAACGTCGACTACTCCGTCCTCGGCACCGGCCGCATCGAACCGCTGCTGCGCCGCATCCGCAACGAGATGGCGGCCGCCGGGCTCACCGTCGAGTCCGCCAAGGGCGAGTGCAACCCCGGCCAGCACGAGATCGTCTTCCGCTACGACGAGGCCCTCGTCACCTGCGACCAGCACGCCGTCTACAAGACCGGCTCCAAGGAGATCGCCGCGCAGGAAGGCGTGTCCCTCACCTTCATGGCCAAGTTCAACGAGCGTGAAGGCAACTCCTGCCACATCCACCTCTCGCTCCAGGACGCCGACGGACACAGCGTCATGGCCGGCGAGGACGGCACGATGTCCCCCGTCATGCGGCACTTCCTCGCGGGCCAGCTCGCCGTCCTGCGCGACTTCTCCCTCCTGTACGCGCCGAACATCAACTCCTACAAGCGGTTCCAGCCCGGCTCCTTCGCCCCGACCGCCGTCGCCTGGGGGCACGACAACCGCACCTGCGCCCTGCGTGTCGTCGGCCACGGCCGCTCGCTGCGCTTCGAGAACCGGCTGCCCGGCGGCGACGTCAACCCGTACCTCGCTGTCGCGGGACTCGTCGCCGCGGGGCTCCACGGGATCGAGAACGAGCTGGAACTCCCCGAGGCGTGCGAGGGCAACGCCTACACCGCGGGATACGACCAGGTCCCCACCACGCTGCGCGAGGCAGCCGGCCTCTGGGGGACCAGCGAGGTCGCCCAGGAGGCCTTCGGCGACGACGTCGTCGCGCACTACCGCAACATGGCGCGCGTCGAACTGGAGGCCTTCGACGCCGCGGTGACCGACTGGGAGCTCCGCCGCTCCTTCGAACGCCTGTGAGGCACCCCGTGACCACCGAACACCGTGTCCTGAACCCGGCGACCGAAGAGCTCGTCGCCACCGTCCCCGCCACCACCGCCGAGGAGGTGGACGCCGCCGTCACCCGCGCGGCCGCCGCCCAGCGCGTCTGGGCCGGCCTCGCCCCCGCCGACCGGGCCCGGCTGCTGCGCCGCTTCGCCGTCCTCGTCGACGAACACGCCGAACGGCTGGCCCTGCTGGAGGTCACCGAGGCGGGCCACACCCTGGGCAACGCCCGCTGGGAGGCGGCCAACGTCCGGGACCTGCTGGACTACGCGGCCGGGGGAGTGGAACGCCTGACCGGACGGCAGATCCCCGTACCCGGCGGGGTCGACCTCACGTTCCTGGAACCGCTGGGCGTCGTCGGCGTGATCGCCCCGTGGAACTTCCCCATGCCGATCGCCGCCTGGGGGGTCGCCCCCGCCCTCGCCGCCGGGAACGCCGTCCTCCTCAAGCCCGCCGAGACCACCCCGCTCACCGCGCAGCGGCTGGCCCGGCTGGCCCTGGAGGCGGGCCTCCCCGAGGACCTCTTCCAGGTGCTGCCCGGCGCGGGGGACGTGACGGGCAACGCCCTGGTCGAGCACCCCGGGGTCGCGAAGATCGTCTTCACCGGCTCGACCCGCGTCGGCAAGCAGATCATGGCCAGGTGCGCGGACCGGGTGAAGCGGCTCACCCTCGAACTCGGCGGCAAGAGCCCCAACATCGTCTTCGCCGACGCCGACATCGAGGCCGCCGCTGCCGCCGCGCCCCTGTCCTTCCTGGACAACGCCGGACAGGACTGCTGCGCCCGCAGCCGCATCCTGGTCCAGCGGTCCGCGTACGACCGCTTCCTGGAGCTCCTCGTCCCGGCCGTCGCCTCCGTCGTCGTGGGCGACCCGTCGGACGAGAAGACACAGATGGGGCCACTGATCTCCCGCGCCCAGCTGGAGCGCGTCCGTGCCTTCGTCCCCGCGGACGCCGACGGCATCCGGGGCAACGCGCCCACCGGACCCGGCTTCTGGTTCCCTCCGACCGTCCTGACCGGCACCGCTCCCGACGCCCCCGTCGCCACCGAGGAGGTCTTCGGCCCGGTGGCCGTGGTGCTGCCCTTCGAGGACGAGGAGGACGCCGTCCGGCTGGCCAACGCCACCGAACACGGCCTGGCCGGCTCCGTCTGGACCCGGGACGTGGGCCGCGCCCTGCGGGTCTCGCGGGCGGTCCGGGCCGGCAACCTGTCGGTCAACTCCCACTCCGCCGTCCGCTACTGGACCCCCTTCGGCGGGTACAAACAGTCCGGGCTCGGCCGTGAACTGGGGCCCGACGCCCTCGCGGCCTTCACCGAAACCAAGAACGTCTTCATCGGCACGGAGGCCTGAGCACACATGACCACGGAATCCGGGAACATCTGCCGCCGGCTGACCGGCCGCACCGCCGTCATCACAGGGGCGGGCAGCGGCATCGGGCTGGCCACGGCCCGCAGGCTGGCATCCGAAGGAGCCCACGTCGTCTGCGGCGACATCGACGAGAGCGCGGGCAGGGCCGCCGCGAAGGAGGCGGGCGGCACCTTCGTACGCGTCGACGTCACCGATCCCGACCAGGTCGAGGCGCTCTTCGCGGCGGCGCAGGACACCTACGGCTCCGTCGACATCGCCTTCAACAACGCGGGCATCTCGCCGCCCGAGGACGACTCCATCCTCACCACCGGGCTCGAGGCGTGGAAGCGCGTCCAGGACGTCAACCTCACCTCCGTCTACCTCTGCTGCAAGGCCGCCCTCCCCTACATGCGCCGCCAGGGCCGCGGCTCGATCATCAACACCGCGTCCTTCGTGGCGCGGATGGGCGCCGCGACCTCCCAGATCTCGTACACCGCGTCGAAGGGCGGCGTCCTCGCCCTGTCCCGCGAGCTCGGGGTGCAGTTCGCCCGGGAGGGGATCCGGGTCAACGCCCTCTGCCCCGGGCCGGTCAACACCCCGCTGCTCCGGGAACTGTTCGCCAAGGACCCGGAGCGCGCCGCCCGCAGGCTCGTCCACATCCCCCTCGGCCGGTTCGCCGAGGCGACGGAGATCGCCGCCGCCGTCGCCTTCCTGGCGAGCGACGACTCCTCGTTCGTCAACGCCACCGACTTCCTCGTCGACGGCGGGATCTCGGGGGCGTACGTGACACCGCTCGACTGAGGCTCCCCGCAGTGGGGGCATGAGCGACGCGGTGCCGCCCGGCCGGTATCCGCACGTGAACGTGCCCGGCGCCGAACGGTGGTGGGACGGGGCGGCCTGGACCGGACACACCCGGCCGCCCGCCGCGTCCCCCTCCGGCGGCGGGCGGCCCGCGCCCGCGGACCCGGGAACACGACCCGTGCCGTGGTCCGCACCGAGGCGGCGCCCGTCGTCGCCGGTGGGGCGTACCTACAGGAAGGTGCGGCCCTCGCCCCGGTACGTCGGCACGGTCGCCGTGATCCGCTCACCCTCGATCAGCCGCAGCTCGTCGAAGCGCTCGCACAGCTCACCGGCCTTGGCGTGCCGGAACCACACCTTGTCGCCGATCAGCAGATCGTCCGCGGGGGCGCCCAGCAGCGGAGTCTGGACCTCGCCCGGACCCTCCTGGGGGTCGTAGCGCAGACCTTCGGGCAGATACGGCACCGGCAGCCGGTCGGGGCCCGCCGCACCGGACGCCGGGTAACCGCCGCCCAGCACCGTCACCACGCCCACGCCCGGCCGCCGCACCACGGGCTGGGCGAACAGGGCCGCCGGACGGCCCGTGAACGAGGTGTAGTTGTCGAACAGCCTCGGCACGAAGAGCCCGGACCCCGCCGCGATTTCCGTCACCGCGGACTCGGCGGCGGTGTGCTGCACGCTGCCGGTTCCGCCCCCGTTCACGAACTCCAGGCCGGGCGCCACCGCGCGGACCGCCCGCACGACCTCAGCCCGCCGGGCCGCCAGCTCCCTGCGCGCCGCCGCCTGCATCAGCCGGACCGCGCGCGACCGCAGCGGCCGGCCGGCCACCGAGTCGCCCACACCGGCCACATGGCCCTCGTACGCCATGATCCCGACCAGCCGGAAGCCGGGCATGCGGTCCACCGAGCGGGCCATCTCGGCCAGTTGGGCGGGGGAGCGGAGCGGGGAGCGCAGCGCGCCGATCCTGACCCTGCCCCCGAGCAGCCGCAGCGAGGTGTCCAGCTCCAGGCAGACCCGGATCTCCTCCGTGCCGCCGGCCCGCGCCGCATCGATCAGCTCCAGCTGCGCGGGGTCGTCGACCATCACCGTCACGGCGGCCGCGAGCTTGGGATCGGCCGCCAGCTCGGCGTACGCGGTCCGGTCGGCCGACGGGTAGGCGAGCAGCACGTCGTCGAATCCCGCACGGGCCAGCCACAGCGATTCCGCGAGGGTGAACGACATGATCCCGGCGAAGCCCGGACGCGCGAGCACCCGCTCCAGCAGGGCGCGGCAGCGTACCGATTTGCTCGCCACCCGGATCGGCTTCCCGCCGGCCCGGCGCACCAGGTCGTCGGCGTTGGCGTCGAAGGCATCCAGATCGACGACGGCCACCGGGGCGTCGAGATGGGCGGTGGCCCGGTTGTAACGGCTCCGGTCAGCGGTGCGGACAGTCATGGCGGCAGCTTGCCAGACGGCCGTACCACTGGGTAGGGGATGTTCGGTACAGATCGTCCCGCACCCTCCGTCCCGTTCCCACAGGGTGCCGCCCACCCCGTAGAGTGACGGTCACACGATCGACCGACGGCCCCGTGCGCAACGGCGGTCCGCCGGCCGTACGGGGCGTGGACCAGGGGGGCGGATGAGTACCGAAGCGCGGCGCGCTCCCGTGCCACCCCGCCCGACCACCCCGCCGTCCGTCCCGGCCCCGCAGCCCGGCCCGAGTGGCGTCCCGGCCCCGCACGTCCCCCGGACCCCGCCTCCCGCGCCCCGCGCCGAACCCGCGCCCGGCACGACGCCTGTACGTCCCGCGCCCGGCCGGGCGCCCGCGCCGCAGGTCCCGCGTCCGCAGGCCGCCCCGCCCGCGCCCCGCGCCGAGCCCGTGCCCGCTGTGGAGACGACCACGCGGCTCCGCCCCGTACCGCCGGCGCCGCCCGCACACCCCGGACCGCCGCCACCGCCCGCCGCCACTCGGCGCAGGCCCGTCGGCGCCGTGGACCTCACCCCGCGTCCCGGCGCCACCCCGGCCCCGCCCGGCGCGTACTACGCGTACGCCGAGACGCCGGCGGAGACCACCACCCGGCTGCGCCCCGTCAAGGCCGGGAACCCCTTCCGGACCGCGGTGGCCGCCGTCTGCGCGGTGCTGGGCCTCGGCCTCATCGGCGGGGCGGTCACCGGAAGCTGGCTCACCGGGGACTCGGCGGCCGAGCCGGGCGCCGGCAGCGCGTACACCGTGACCCGCTCCGTCTGGCACAGCGCGCCCGTCGACACCCTCTTCCCGCGCACCCTCAAGGGCGACGGCGCGGGCCCGGGCGCCACCGACCGGGTCTGGACCCGGGTCGCCGTCGCGAGCGACAGCGGCTGCGCGGCGGGCCTGGACCCCCTGCTGCTCAAGACGCTCGGCCCGGTCGGCTGCGAGCGTCTGGTGCGGGCCACCTACACCGACGCCACCCGCAGCAGCGTCACCACCGTCGGCATGGTCTTCACCGAGGGGGACGCCGCGGCGATGGGTGCCCTGAGCACCCGGTTCACCACGCAGAACCTCGCCGGCCGCTCCGACCTGATGCCCCGCACCTACCCGGCCGAGAACACCGTGGCCGCCGGATTCGGCGACCGGCAGCGGGCGAGCTGGACGGTCCACGTCCTGACCGAGGTGCCGGTGGTCGTCTTCGCCGTCTCCGGCTTCGCGGACGGCCGTCCGGTCGCCGAGCCGCAGCCCGCGGCCGAGGCCATGGCGGCCGATGCCGCCACGGCCGTCGCCCAGGCAGGACTCGGCCACGAGGCGAAGGGCGTCGCGGACCGGGTGGAGCGCGCCCTGCGCAGGACCGTCACCGACCTCACGGAGAAGCCGGAATGACCCGTCCCCGCCGGCTCCGGGCGCTCGCCGCCGTGGCCACGGCCACCGCCTTCGCCCTGCTGCCCGCCGTCCCCGCCCACGCGGACGCCATCCGCGACCAGCAGTGGGGGCTGGAGGCCCTCCACACCGACGCCGCCTGGCAGACGACGAAGGGCAAGGGCATCACGGTCGCGGTCCTGGACACCGGGGTCGACGGCGACCACCCCGACCTCGCCGGCCAGGTGCTCGCGGGCAAGGACCTCATCGGGTTCGGCGCCGGGCGCGGCGACAGCTCCTGGGCCCTGCACGGCACGGCGATGGCAGGGATCATCGCGGGCCGTGGCAGCGGCCCCGGCCGGGCCGACGGCGTGCTCGGCGTCGCCCCGGAGGCGAAGATCCTTCCCGTGCGCGTGATCCTCGAGTCCGGCGACCCGTCGCGCAAGAAGGCCCGCGCGTCACGCGGCACCGCGCTCGCCGACGGCATCCGCTGGGCGACGGACCACGGCGCCGACGTCATCAACCTCTCCCTCGGCGACGACAGCGAGTCGGCCCACCCGGAGCCCGGCGAGGACGCCGCCGTGCAGTACGCCCTCGGCAAGGGCGTCGCCGTCGTCGCCTCCGCGGGCAACGGCGGCGAGAAGGGCGACCGGGTCTCCTACCCCGCCGCCTACCCCGGGGTGATCGCCGCGGCGGCCGTCGACAAGTACGGCACCCACGCCGCGTTCTCCACCCGCCGCTGGTACGCCACCGTCAGCGCACCCGGCGTCGACGTCGTCGTGGCCAACCCCGACCGGCACTACTACATCGAGTGGGGGACGTCCGCCGCCGCGGCCTACGTCTCCGGGGCCGTGGCCCTGGTGCGCGCGGCGCACCCGGGGCTCTCGCCCGCGCAGCTCAAGACGCTGCTCGCGGACACCGCCCGCGACGCCCCTTCCGGCGGCCGCGACGACGCCAGGGGCTACGGCCTGGTCGACCCCGCCGCCGCGATCGAGGCCGGGGCGAAGCCGCGCCCCGACGACCTGGCCGCCCGGGCCGCCGAGGCCGGGCACCCCACGGAGTACTTCGGCTCCGGCCCCACCCCCCGGAGCGACGACGGCGGCCCGGCCGGCTGGCTCGCCCCCTCGGCGGGCGGACTCGGTGCCGTACTCCTCGCCCTGGCCGTGGTGCTGTGGCGCGGACGGAACGCCGGCGGCCGGAACACCCGGGGCAGGAGCCCCGCCGGGCCCGCGTACACCCCGTTCCCCGGCGGCCCCCTCCGCTGACCGGCGTCCGTCCCGCTCAGTCCCGGCCGGCCACCGCGCCCGTCACCCCGGCCGCCGCCTCGGCGACGGACTCCACCAGGGCGATCCCCGCCTCCTTCGTCGCGTGGCCGCGCGACAGCACCGCCAGCAGCAGGGTGTGCCCGCCGCTCTCCACCGACCCGATGCTGTTGATGTCCCACAGCCCCGTCGTGGTCCGGGGCATCCAGCCGTTCTTCAGCACCGCGCCGGTGCCCGCCGCCGACACGCCCCACCGCTGGTCCGCCTCGACCTGGCCCATCAGCCCCGTCAGATACGCGCGGGAGTCCGCCGACAGCGCCGAATCCGCACCGGTCACCGCCCGCAGCAGCCGTACCTGGTCGGCGGCCGTCGTCTGGGTCAGCCCCCACGCGTGGACGGCCTGCGTCCCGGTCAGTCCCAGCCGCTCGTTGGCCGCGTCGAGTCCGTCCTCGCCGCCGACCACCTTGAGCAGCTCGGTGGCCGAGGTGTTGTCGCTGCGCCGGATCATGGCCTCCGCGTACGCCTGCTCGGCACCGCTCAGCTCCCGGTCCTCGTCCTGCGCGAGCAGCAGGAGCGCCGCCAGGATGTCCACCTTCACGATGCTGGCGGTGTCGTACGTCCCGTCGCCGTACGAGGCGCCCGCACCGCTCTCCGTGTCCAGCACGGCCACCGACACATCGGCCCCGTCGGCCAGGGGTGCCAGCGCGTCGGCCAGCTCGGCGTCGAGATCCACCTGGGGCTCCTCGCTCGGGCCCGTCGCGGCGGGCGGGCTCGACGCGGACGGTACGGCGGCCACGGCCGCGTGCGCGTCATCGGGCGAGCGACCCACCGGATACACACCTCCCGCGGCGCAACCGGCCAGCAGTACGGCGGCGGCCGCGGTCACGAGGGAGGACGGCGCGGGCCTGCGCGTTCTGTGACGGGGCATGGCCCGGACGCTAGGCAGCCCACCTGGCAGCAGCCTGTGTCCGACCTGTCGCCCAGGTGGGAGAGGTGACCCACTACGCTCGTCGTGTGGCGCTCAAGAACATCCCGGACCCCGGTTTCTCCGACGACGACGGCACTGCCTCGCCCGAACTGACGGCGGCCCTCGCGGCCTGGGCCGCCGACCGGACGGCCGTCGGCCCGGTCCTCGCGGCTCTCCGCGACGCCCGGCTGCTCGTGCCGGTCGTCGCCGTCCTGGGCGAGGTGGAGGAGGACGAGAACGGGCTGCGCCGCGAGAAGACCAGCGACATGGCGGTGCCGACCCTGCAGGCCGGCGACCGGCGCGCGCTGCCCGCCTTCACCTCCACCGCCACGCTGGCCCTCTGGGACCCCGAGGCGCGCCCCGTCGCCGTACCCCTGCACCAGGCGCTGCAGGCCGCCGCGCACGAGAAGGCGGACACGGTGGTGCTCGACCTCGCGGGCCCGGTCGCCTTCGAGCTGACCGGCCCTGCCCTGCTGGCCCTGGCCGAGAACAGGGTGAGCGCGGACCCGCTCGACGACCCCGCGGTCGTCGCCGCGGTGCGCGAGGCGGTCGCCGCCGAGCCCGCGGTGCTGCGGGCCCACCTCGGTCCCGGCGGGGCCGACGGCACCCTCGCCCTCGTCCTCGCCCCGGACGCGGTGGTCGCCGAGGCCGCCCGCCGGGTCGCCGACGCCCTCTCGGCCAGCGAGGTGCTGCGCGCACGGCTGGTGCGGGGCATCGACCTGGCGCTCCTGCCGGCCGGTGCCGAGGCCCCGGGCGAGCCGCTGTTCAGCCGCTGACGCGCGGGAGCCCGCCACCTGTCGCAGGCGGCGGGCTCCGAGGAGTGCGGGGTGACTAGCCGTAGACGGGGCCGGTGTACTTCTCGCCCGGGCCCCGACCCGGCTCGTCCGGGACGAGCGAGGCCTCGCGGAAGGCCAGCTGGAGCGACTTGAGGCCGTCGCGCAGCGGTGAGGCGTGGAAGGTGCTGATCTCGGTGGCGCTCGCGTCGAGCAGCCCGGCCAGGGCCTGGACCAGCTTGCGGGCCTCGTCCAGGTCCTTGTGCTGCTCGCCCTCCTCGGTCAGGCCGAGCTTCACGGCGGCCGCGCTCATCAGGTTGACGGCGACGGTCACGATCACCTCGACCGCGGGAACCTCCGCGATGTCGCGGGCCATGTCGTCGAAGCCGGGGTTCTCGGTGCTGGGGGTGGTCGCGTCGCTCATGCCCCACACGATAAGGCCACGTCGGCGGGGATCTTCCTGCGGGAGCCGTACGGACAGCGGGTTCGCCGTGGCCCCGGGGAGCTGCTAACCTTGTGTAACGACCGGCCGGACACCTATGTGACCGGCCCACAAGTGGAGGCTCCGATCTCCCACCTGACCGTCCTCCGGGACGGCGGGTCACCGGTCAGGTGGCAGCCATCGTTCCGTACGGACGATGGGGCCGCCCGATTACGCCCCGCGGTTGCACGCGGCGGTGTTCCGGTAGTTCCTGGAGCCCCGCATGTGTCCCGTCCGGGGCATTTCTGTTTTCCCGGCTCGGTTGGTCATACATAAGACGTTACGCGGCTGTCCGCCAGGCGGTCGCGTGGTGCTACCGAGGAGGATCCATCAGCGCCGAGCCCCGCATCAACGACCGGATTCGCGTTCCCGAGGTGCGACTTGTCGGTCCCAGCGGCGAGCAGGTCGGGATTGTTCCGCTTGCCAAGGCCCTGGAGCTCGCACAGGAGTACGACCTCGACCTGGTCGAGGTGGCGGCGACAGCCCGTCCCCCCGTGTGCAAGCTCATGGACTACGGGAAGTTCAAGTACGAGTCGGCCATGAAGGCCCGTGAGGCGCGCAAGAACCAGGCGCACACGGTCATCAAGGAAATGAAGCTCCGGCCGAAGATCGACCCGCACGACTACGACACCAAGAAGGGTCACGTCGTCCGGTTCCTCAAGCAGGGGGACAAGGTCAAGATCACGATCATGTTCCGCGGTCGTGAGCAGTCCCGTCCCGAGCTGGGCTTCCGTCTGCTCCAGCGTCTCGCTTCGGACGTCGAGGACCTTGGGTTCATCGAGTCGAACCCGAAGCAGGACGGCCGGAACATGATCATGGTTCTGGGCCCGCACAAGAAGAAGACCGAAGCCATGGCCGAAGCCCGCGAGGCCCAGGCCGCCCGCAAGGCGGAGCGTCAGGGGACCACCCCCGACGCCGAGTCCGAGGGTGACACCGCTGAGGCCCCGGCCGCAGCGGCCGAGGCTCCGGCCGAGACACCTTCCGAGGCGTGACCTCCGGGGGCAGCCACCCAGGCGCCCCCGGGTCCCTCGGAAACCACCCAAAGATCTGACGCCCCTGCAGTCCGGTGCCCGCACCGAGAGGGGCGCCACTGACGAGGAGATAACGGCGCTATGCCGAAGAACAAGACGCACAGCGGTGCCAGCAAGCGCTTCAAGATCACCGGCTCCGGCAAGGTGCTGCGCGAGAAGGCGGGCAAGCGCCACCTGCTCGAGCACAAGTCGTCCAAGAAGACCCGCTCGCTGACCGGCACGGTCGTCGTGGCTCCGGCCGACGCCAAGAAGGTCAAGAAGCTTCTCGGCAAGTGAGGCGCCGTCTCCGGTGAACCCGGAGACGCCCTCGATCCGACCGGGACCAATTCGTTTCCGGGTCGGGTGAGTCTGAACTGCGACCACCCGCCCCCGCTGCAAGGAGTTAAAAGTGGCACGCGTCAAGCGGGCAGTAAACGCCCACAAGAAGCGCCGGGCGATCCTCGAGGCCGCCAGCGGTTACCGCGGTCAGCGTTCGCGCCTGTACCGCAAGGCCAAGGAGCAGGTCACCCACTCCCTGGTCTACAACTACAACGACCGCAAGAAGCGCAAGGGCGACTTCCGTCAGCTCTGGATCCAGCGCATCAACGCGGCTGCCCGCCAGAACGGCATGACGTACAACCGCCTCATCCAGGGTCTGAAGGCCGCCAACATCGAGGTGGACCGCAAGATCCTGGCCGAGCTCGCGGTCAACGACGCCAACGCGTTCGCCGCCCTCGTCGAGGTCGCCCAGAAGGCCCTCCCGAGCGACGTCAACGCCCCGAAGGCCGCCTGATCCAGGCAGCACTTCCAGCGTTCCGAGCCGGACCCGCAGGCGTGTGCCGTCTGCGGGTCCGGTGCGTTGCACGACGTGTCGCGTACGGAGTCAGCCGTACGCAGAGAAACGTACGCAGAGAAGCTGACATACGCAGAGAGGCTCGCCGCCGACCATGGGCACCCCCGAACTGATCTCCGCGCGATCGCCGCGAATCGCCGCCGCACGCCGACTGGCCAGGCGCAACTTCCGCGGCAAGGAGCGCAGGTTCATCGCCGAGGGGCCGCAGGCCGTGCGGGAGGCCGCCGCCCACCGGGGCGGTGACGGGGAGCCCACGCTGACCGAACTCTTCGCCACCGTCGAGGCCGCCGAGCGGTACGCCGACATCATCGACGCCGCCCGCGCCGCGGGAGCCCGCGTCCACCTCGCCGACGGCGACGCGCTCGCCGACATCTCGCAGACCGTCACCCCCCAGGGGCTCATCGGCGTCTGCCGCTTCCTGGACTCGCCCTTCGAGGACATCCTCGCGGCGAAGCCCACCCTGGTCGCCGTCCTCGCCCACGTACGCGACCCCGGCAACGCGGGCACCGTGCTGCGCTGCGCGGACGCCGCCGGCGCCGACGCGGTCGTGCTGACCGACGCCTCCGTGGACCTCTACAACCCCAAGTCGGTCCGTGCCTCCGTCGGCTCGCTCTTCCACCTGCCGGTGGCCGTCGGCGTGCCCGTCGAGCAGGCCGTGCGCGGGCTGCGGGACGCCGGTGTCCGCATCCTGGCGGCCGACGGCGCCGGTGAGGACGACCTCGACGACGAGCTCGACGCGGGCACCATGGGCGGTCCCACCGCCTGGGTGTTCGGCAACGAGGCGTGGGGCCTGCCCGAGGAGACGAGGGCCCTGGCCGACGCCGTGGTCAGGGTCCCGATCCACGGCAGGGCCGAGAGCCTCAACCTCGCCACCGCCGCCGCCGTGTGCCTCTACGCCTCCGCGCGGGCGCAGCGCCCCCGGCACTCCGGCTGATCCCGCCCGCACCCCACCGATCGATACGGGCCACACCCGGCCGGTGCCCACCCGGAGGGTGTCGCCCGGCTGCTGACGCCTAGTAGGGTGGCGAACTCGGGGGCCCACTGCACCGGTTCGAGAGGTGGGGTACGGGAGAATGGCTGTCGGCATGAGCAGGCCGCGAGCGACACACACGGCCGCCGTGCGCGCCCTCTCCGACGGGGCCGGCGGAAGCCGGGCCCTCGGGGACCCCGCGGCGGACATCGACCCGGACGATCTTCCCGACGGACTCGTCGTCGCCGACGAGAACGGCAAGGTCGTCTGCTTCAACAGGGCCGCGTCCCGGATCACCGCCACACCCGTGGCCGACGCCCTCGGCCACTCCCTGGACCAGGCACTGCCCCTCGAGGACCTCAAGGGACGCCGCTGGTGGGAGCTGACCGACCCCTACGGCGGGCTCGCCACCCGGGTCGGCCAGCCCGAGCGGAATCTGCTGCTCCCCGGCGGCCGCGAGGTCCTGGTCTCCGCCCGGTACGTACGGGAGGCCCCGACGGGGCCCGTCCGGAGGCTCGTCGTCTCGCTGCGCGGCACCGAGGCACGCCGGCGCACCGAGCTGAGCCACGCCGAGCTGATCGCCACCGTCGCCCACGAGCTGCGCTCCCCCCTGACCTCCGTCAAGGGCTTCACCGCCACGCTGCTGGCCAAGTGGGAACGGTTCACCGACGACCAGAAGCGGCTGATGCTGGAGACCGTCGACGCCGACGCCAACCGCGTCACCCGGCTCATCGCCGAGCTGCTCGACATCTCCCGCATCGACTCGGGCAGGCTCGAGCTGCGCCGCCAGCCCGTGGACATCTCCGCCGCCGTCGAACGCCACGTCCAGGCGCTCACCGCGAACGGCCAGGCACCCGACCGCTTCCTCGTGCACACCCGGCAGCCGCTGCCCGCGCTCTGGGCCGATCCGGACAAGGTCGACCAGGTGCTCGGCAACCTCCTGGAAAACGCGGTGCGGCACGGCGAGGGAACCGTCACTATTGACATCGCCCCTGCGCCCGCACCGGGCAAGAGCGACGAGAGCGGAACGGCAGTCACCGTGAGCGACGAAGGTCCCGGCATCCCCGAGGAGTCGATGGGCCGCGTCTTCACCCGCTTCTGGCGGGGGAGCAAGCGCGGCGGGACCGGCCTGGGCCTCTACATCGTCAAGGGCATCGTCGAGGCCCACGGCGGCACCATCACGGTCGACCGCGCGCCCGGCGGAGGCGCCGAATTCCGATTTATCCTGCCCGTGAGCGCGCCGGCCTATCTGGCCTGAGCGGCCCACGGGCTTCTTCGCCCCCCGGCGGCCCGTAGACTCGACTTTTGGCACCTTTGCGTCCTCAGTCGTCCAACCAGGGTCGCCACCAGCCAATCGGAAGCACGGGAAGAGATGTCGGCACCGAACAAGTCGTACGACCCAGTCGAGGTCGAGGCACTGAAACCGGAAGAGATCGAGCGCATGCGGGACGAGGCGTTCGCCGCCTTCGCCGCCGCGGGCGACCTCGACGCGCTCGCCCAGGCGAAGACCGCGCACACCGGTGGAACCTCGCCCCTGTCGCTCGCCAACCGGGAGATCGGCGCGCTGCCGCCGCAGGCCAAGGCCGAGGCGGGCAAGCGCGTGGGCCAGGCCCGCGGCGCCGTCTCCAAGGCGCTGGCCGCCCGCCAGACCGAGCTGGAGGCCGAGCGTGACGCCCGGGTGCTGGTCGAGGAGGCGGTGGACGTCACGCTGCCCTACGACCGCGTCCCGGCCGGTGCGCGCCACCCCCTGACGACGATCATGGAGCGCGTCGCCGACGTCTTCGTCGCCATGGGCTACGAGATCGCCGAGGGCCCCGAGGTCGAGGCGGAGTGGTTCAACTTCGACGCCCTGAACTTCGTGCCCGACCACCCGGCGCGGCAGATGCAGGACACCTTCTTCGTCCAGGGCGCCGACGGTGCCAAGGGCGACGAGTCCGGTGTGGTGCTGCGTACGCACACCTCGCCCGTCCAGGCGCGTTCCCTGCTCAGCCGCAAGCCCCCCGTCTACGTGGTCTGCCCCGGGCGGGTCTACCGCACCGACGAGCTCGACGCCACGCACACCCCGGTCTTCCACCAGATCGAGCTGCTCGCCGTCGACGAGGGCCTCACCATGGCCGACCTCAAGGGCACCCTCGACCACATGGTCCAGGCGCTCTTCGGTCCGGACATGAAGACCCGGCTCCGGCCGAACTTCTTCCCGTTCACCGAGCCGTCCGCCGAGATGGACATGGTCTGCTACGTCTGCCGCGGCGAGTCCGTCGGCAACCCGGACCGGCCCTGCCGCACCTGCGGCAGCGAGGGCTGGATCGAGCTCGGCGGCTGCGGCATGGTCAACCCGAAGGTGCTGGTCGCCTGCGGTGTGGACCCCGAGAAGTACAGCGGATTCGCCTTCGGGTTCGGCATCGAACGGATGCTGATGTTCCGCCACAACGTCGAAGACATGCGAGACATGGTCGAGGGTGACGTCCGGTTCACCCGGCCGTTCGGGATGGAGATCTGATGCGCGTCCCGCTTTCCTGGCTGCGGGAGTACGTCGACCTGCCGGCGACGGCGACCGGCCGCGACGTGCAGGCCGAGCTCGTCTCCGTCGGCCTCGAGGTCGAGACCGTCGAACAGACCGGCGCCGGCCTCAAGGGCCCCCTGGTCGTCGGACAGGTCCTGACCATCGAGGAGCTGGAGGGCTTCAAGAAGCCCATCCGCTTCTGCACCGTCGACGTCGGCACGGCCAACGGCACCGGTGAGCCGCAGGAGATCGTCTGCGGCGCCCGTAACTTCTCCGTCGGCGACAAGGTCGTCGTGGTCCTCCCGGGCGCGGTGCTGCCCGGGGACTTCGCGATCGCCGCGCGCAAGACGTACGGCAAGACCTCGCACGGCATGATCTGCTCCACCGACGAGCTCGGCATGGGCGACGACGGCACGCACGGCATCATCGTGCTGCCGCCCGAGTACGAGCCCGGCACCGACGCGATCGAGCTCCTCGAGCTCGTCGACGAGGTGCTCGACATCGCCGTCACTCCGGACCGCGGCTACTGCCTCTCGATGCGCGGGGTCGCCCGCGAGACCGCCATCGCGTACGGGCTCCCGCTGCGCGACCCGGCGCTCCTGGACGTGCCGCCGCCCAACGCGCACGGCTACCCGGTGAAGGTGTCCGACCCGATCGGATGCGGCAACTTCACCGCGCGCACGGTCACCGGCCTCCGGCCCGAGGCGCGCTCCCCGATCTGGATGCAGCGCAGGCTGCAGAAGGCCGGGATGCGTACGGTCTCGCTCGCCGTCGACATCACCAACTACGTGATGCTCGAGCTGGGCCAGCCGCTGCACGCCTACGACCGGAGCCGCGTCGAGGGCACGATCGGGGTGCGCCGCGCCCAGCAGGGCGAGAAGCTCACCACGCTCGACGGTGTCAAGCGCGTCCTGGACGCCCAGGACCTGGTCATCACCGACGACCGCGGGCCGATCGGTCTCGCGGGTGTCATGGGCGGCGCCGACACCGAGATCGCCGACGTGGCCGAGGACACGGCGACCACCGAGGTCGTCATCGAGGCCGCGCACTTCGACGCGATCGCCATCGCCCGGACCGCGCGCCGCCACAAGCTGAGCTCCGAGGCGTCCAAGCGCTTCGAGCGCGGCGTCGACCCGCAGGCCGCCGCCGCTGCCGCGCAGCGCACGGTCGACCTCCTGGTCCTCCTCGCGGGCGGTACCGCCGAGGCCGGCGTCACGGAGATCACCGCTCCGTCGGCGCCCCACACCATCGCGATGCCCGCGAACCACCCCGACCGGGTGGCCGGCGTCGCGTACGGCCGCGAGACCGTCGTGCGCCGCCTCCAGCAGGTCGGCTGCGACGTCTACGGGCAGGACGAGCTGATCGTCACCGCGCCGTCCTGGCGCCCCGACCTCGCCGCGCCGAACGACCTGGCCGAAGAGGTCATCCGGCTGGAGGGGTACGAGAACCTCCCGTCCACCCTGCCGACCCCGCCCTCCGGGCGCGGGCTCACCGACCGCCAGCGGCTCCACCGCCGCATCGGCCGGGCGCTCGCCGGCGCGGGTTACGTCGAGGCGCTCAGCTACCCGTTCATCGGTGACACCGTCCTCGACCAGCTCGGTCTGGAGAAGGACGACGCCCGCCGCCGTACGGTCACCCTCGTCAACCCGCTCTCCGACGAGGAGCCCGCGCTGCGCACCACGCTGCTGCCGGGCCTCCTCGGCGCGCTGCGGCGCAACGACGGCCGCGGCAGCCACGACCTGGCGCTCTTCGAGACGGGGCTCGTCTTCCGGCCCACCGGCGAGGAGACCAAGGCCGTACGGCTGCCCGTCGACCGCCGGCCCACCGACGAGGAGATCGCCGGACTGGACGCGGCGCTCCCGCGCCAGCCGCGCCGCGCCGCCGTCGTCCTCGCGGGCGCCCGTGAGCAGGCCGGCTGGTGGGGCAAGGCCCGCACCGCCACCTGGGCGGACGCCGTCGAGGCGGCGCGCACCATCGCCGGTGAGGCGGGCGTCGAGGTGACGGCCCGCGCCGACCGGCACGCACCGTGGCACCCCGGCCGCTGCGCCGCGCTGTACGTCACGGTCGACGGCGAGGAGACCCTCTTCGGCCACGCCGGCGAGCTGCACCCGCGGGTCGTCAAGGAGCTCCACCTCCCCGAGCGGACCTGCGCCACGGAGGTCGAGCTCGACGTCCTGGAGCGGGCCGTGGACGGTGCGCTCCAGGCGCCCCGGATCTCCTCCTTCCCGGTGGCGACCCAGGACGTCGCGCTCGTCGTGGCCTCGGACGTGCCCGCCGACGCGGTGGAGCGGGCGCTCCGTGAGGGCGCCGGCGACCTCCTCGAATCGCTGCGGCTGTTCGACGTCTTCACGGGCGAGCAGATCGGCGAGGGCAACAAGTCCCTGGCGTACGCGCTGAGGTTCCGTGCCACGGACCGCACGCTCACCGTGGAGGAGGCCTCGGCGGCCCGCGACACCGCGGTCGCCCTGGCCACCGAGCGCACCGGCGCGGTGCTGCGCGGCGCGTAGGGCCAGCACGGCACCCGAGGGGTGAGAAGGGGCGTATCCGGCCACCGGATACGCCCCTTCTGTTCTCGCCGGACGGCGGGGGACCGCACACGGCCCGTCTGTCATCGGGGCAGTGAGCCGTGCGATCCGGCGCCGCCCGCCCTGCCACGGAGTGTCGGGCAGGCCGGCAGGGCGGACGGCGCGGGTGCGGGTCGTCGAACTGTACGAGGGGGAGCCGACGACCCGGCCGCCTCTTGCGAGGCACTCATTCAAGCGAGCGGTACGCCGGTGCGGCAGGGCGCACGGCGGGACGGTTCGGGCATTCCGTTCACACCCCGTGTGAATCGTGCTGGACTAGGCTCATCGCGACGCGTACATGGGGGGGCAATGGAGCCCAACGTCCTGCTCGATTCCCTGATCGACGAGGCGGGTGTGTCCCGTGCGGGACTCGCCGTCCACGTCAACCAGGCCGGCCGATCCCGCGGGCTGTGCCTGCGCTACGAACACACGGCGGTCTCCCGCTGGCTCAAGGGCCAGCGCCCGCGCGGGCAGGTGCCCGACCTGATCTGCGAGGTCCTCGCGGGCCGGCTGGACCGGTCCGTCACGCTCGACGACATCGGCATGGGGATCGCCGGGCTCCACACGACGGCGCCGAGCGCCGGCCTCTCCGGATTCGTCGAGCACGCGCCGGCGCTGTGGCGCTCCGACCACCAGCAGCGCCCGCATCTCGCCACCGCGGCGGCCGTCACGGGCACCACGGCGGTGATGCCCGTCTGGGAGTGGGAGAACCCTCCCGAGGACGCCGACGTCTCCCGTCCCGGGCCCTCCCGCGTGAGCATGGCGGACATAGCGATGCTGCGCGCGGCCCGCGCCCACTACGAGCAGATGTACCGGAAGGCCGGAGGGATGGCGACCAGATCCCGCATCGTCGGCTTCCTCAACGCCGAGACCGCGCCGCTGCTGCGCGGCGGGTACAGCGATGCCACAGGCCGCCAGCTGCACCGGGCGACCGCCGGCCTGGTGGCCGTCGCCGGCATCTGCGCCTACGACTCCGACGCCCACGGGCTCGCCCAGCGCTACTTCCACCAGGCCCTGCGCCTGGCCAAGGCCAGCGGGGACCGGGGGCTCGGCGGCTATGTGATCGCGCTGCTCGTGAACCAGTCCCTGTACCTGGCCGAATTCCGCCGGTCCGTCGCCTTCGCCGAGGCGGCCCTGCGCGCCGCCGGCCCGCACATCACCCCGGCGCTGGCCACCGATCTGCACGCGATGCAGGCCAAGGCCTACGCCCGGCTCGGCGACCACCGCAGCGCACTGGAGTGCATCCGCCGGGCGGAGACCGAGGCCGGACGCATCGGCAGCGGGAGCGAGCCGGACGAGACGGGATACGTCCAGCCCGGCCTCGTCGACGTCCAGGTGGCGGAGGCGCTGCTGCGGCTCGGGGACGTGGCCGGCGCCCGGGAGCACGCGGCGGCGGCCGTACGCTCCCCCGCGCACGACCGCGGGGCCGTGCACCGGCTCGCCCTGCTGACCCATCTCGAACTGCTCCAGGGCGAGGCGGACAGGGCGGCCCGCACGGCCGCGGAGATGGCGGAACGGGCCCGGGGGATGGAGTCCCAGCGGCTCAGGGACCGGCTGCGCTCCGTGCGCGAGCACCTGGCCGCGAGCGGCAGCGCGGACGCCTCGGCGGCGGCGGCCCTCATCGACGGAGCGCTCCGCGTGCCCCTGTGAGCCTCGTCCCGGAGCCCTCCACGCGTTCCCCTGCGGGGCGGACCCTGCTGCGATGTTGCCATCGACCAGTCGGAAGGTGGCAGAACTGTGCAGTGGACGAACTTAAACGAACAGACCGTGTACGAGAATCGCTGGTTCCGGGTCAATCTCGCGGACGTCGCACTCCCTGACGGCCGGCACCTGGACCACTTCCTCATCCGCCTCCGGGCCGTCGCCGCGGCGACCGTCGTCAACGAGGCCAACGAGGTCCTGCTCCTGTGGCGGCACCGCTTCATCACCGACAGCTGGGGCTGGGAGCTGGCCGCGGGCGTCGTCGAGGACGGCGAGGACGTCGCCGTCGCGGCGGCGCGGGAGATGGAGGAGGAGACCGGCTGGCGCCCCGGTGAGCTGCTTCCCCTGATGACCGTCGAACCGGCCAACGGTCTCATCGACGCCCGGCACCACCTCTTCTGGTCCCGCGAGGCGACGTACACCGGACACCCGGCGGACGACTTCGAGTCCTCGCGGCGCGAGTGGGTGCCGCTCAAGCTCGTGCCGGACATGGTCGCACGCGGCGAGATCCCCGCGGCCAACATGGCGGCAGGGCTGCTGATGCTCCATCACATGCACCTGGGGTGAGGACGCGTGCCGGTGCGGCGGACGTTCCGGAGGTCCGCCGCACCGGCAGGGTTCGAAGGCGCGAACGCCCCGGACCGGAGATCTCGGTGGCGAGCCCGTCCACCAGGCGGAGCTTTCGGGCCGAAGGCCGACCGGGGCTCCTCACGGCCATGTCGTGCGCCACGACGCGGCGCACGTCCTCGGCAGGTACAACGACAGCACCCCGGTGACGACGTGGACCAGCGCCAGGAGCGCCATCTCACGGTTGGCCAGGAGCAGGACGGGGACGGCGACCGTGCCGCAGGCGAAAAGGAACCAGGCGATGGGGCGGAACGGGGTGATGCCCCCGGTCACGTCGCCGGCGCTCCACCGGCCGGAGGCGACGAGGAGGAGGGCGGCGGTGAACCGGATCCGGAACGCCGGAGTGCCGGTGGGGTCGGCTGCGGGGACCAGCCACGTGCTCACGTCGACGTCGGCCGGGCCCTCGGTCTCGCGCGTCACGGGTTCGAGGCGAGCCGCGACGAAGTAGCTCAGGGCCAGGTGGACCGCCCGTGCCAGGGGAGTCAGGGCCGTGCAGAAGGCCGCTCGGGCGCGCCGGACGCCCGGTACGGCGGCGGACCGGGCGCAGGCGTCGCGCGTGCGACGGTGGGCCGCCACGGCGAGGGCGTACCAGGCGAGCAGCCAGGTGGCGACGACGAAGACGTACAGGACGAGGCCGTGCGGGCCGAAGACGGATGCCAGGAAGGCCTCGACGAGGTCGTCAGGCTTCGTGAAATCGGTTATCGCCATGCGTCCCCCGGAGCGGCTGGTGACCGTGTGGGCAGGTGAAGTCAGCTCTCCTGTGTGGTCCGTGACGGCCTTTCGGGGGAATCGGCCGCTTCATGGACCGTGCTCGGGCCACCGGGCTACAGTGCGTGGCGGAACGCCGTACGGCCGTGAGCCCGGGGGGTCGGATGGGGCAGCGCAACCACGACGAGGACGCCGACGACTGGTTCGGCGGCGACGAGCCGCTGGACGTCGCGGCGGCGGACGGCCGGCTGGCCCTCGTGCCGCCGTCGCAGGCGGTGGGCGGCTCCCTCTTCAGCTGGCAGTGCTCCCGCGACCCCGGGGACACCGTGCCCTGCACCACCGACAAGCCGGGCAGCATGGACTTCCCCCATGACGGCGAGCTCCTGTGCGCGTGCGGGGCGGACCTGGTCTACCAGCGGCGGGGCGCCCGGGGCTGAGCCGGCGCTGACGGGGCCGGGGCGGGGCAGACACCAGGAGGAAGGCCGTGGGGATCATCTCGGCGCTGGCGTCAGGGCCGGCGAAGCGCTGGACGGCGCTGATCAGCGGGGGCGCCTACGCGTTCACCGCCGTGGCCGTACTGCTGCTGCGCCCCTGGCAGCCGCCCGCAGGCGGCTGCCGGGCAGCCGGCCCCACCGCCGTGCTCTGCGATGCCGGCCGCGGTGAGCCGCTGGCGCTCGCCGCCCTCGGGGTGCTGGTGGTCGTCGCCGCGAGTGGAGCCTCCCTGGTGGTGACGGCCCTGGCGGGACCGCTCGTGCATCTGCTGTCCGGCACGGCGCTGCCCGTACGCGGACCGGTCGCCGCACTGGTCGCCCGTGGGGTCGTCGGCCGCGTGAGGGCGAAGCAGCGGCTCACCGCCCAGGCCGAGGAGCCGTGGACGAGCCGCGCTGCCGCCGAGGCGCGCCGGCAACTGCACCGGCGTCCCGTGCAGGACGTGCTGACGGCGCCGACCAGGATCGGTGACAGCTTCGCAGCCATGGGCGAACGCATCCTGGGGAGGCACCGGCTGGATGCCCAGCTCTGCTGGCCGCTGCTCCAGCAGGTGTTCGACGAGCCCGCCCGGCGCGATCTGGAGCGTGCCTCGGACCAGGTGCTGGGCCGGGCGCGCAACCTGGTCTGGGCGGCGCTCACCGTCGTCACCGCCCTGCCGCTCGCCCTGCTGGACCGCGTCGCCCTGTGGCCCGCCGCGCTGGCCGCCCTCGCGGGCGCCGTGGTCGGCGCGTTGCTCCTTGCCGGGCTGGGGGACGGTGTCGACGACTACGCGGACACCGTGGAGGCGGCGCTGCTGCGCCACCGGGACGCGCTCTACGCGGCGGCCTCCTGGCCGCTCCCCGCGGACACGGGGGACGAGAAGCGGACGGGCGACGCGTTCACCGCCTACCTCCGGCGCACCGGCCACCCCGCACCGCAGATCACCTTCGAACGTCCGCCGCCCGAGGAGCCGCCGGTCCCGTGATCGACTACACCCACCCGGCGCGGGAGCGCGGCCGGGACAGCGACCTGGCGACCGCCCTGCGCGCCGCCGCGGACCACACCGAACGCCTCGTCCGGCAGGCCGCCCGCGCCGGGGCGGACCCGACGGGGGAGGTGAACGACTGGTACGACACGGTGCAGAGGGTCGCGGACGCCTGCGCCCGGGCCGCCGCCGTCGGCCACGTGCCCTCGCCGGACGAGGCGCGGACCCTGGACACGTGGCTCCTGCGGGCCACCGACTGCCTGGGAGCCTGTCGCCGGCTACTCCGTGCGGCCCGGCACCTCATCGAACCGCCCCTGACCGACGCCGAGGTGCTGGACGCCTACCTTGCCCTGCTCGACCTGACGCACGTGGTCCACGAGTCGGCCGACCACGTCCGCCGTTCCCTTGCCGTCCGGCGCGGCGGCATACCGCCGCGGGAGGCGCCCGAGCGGTTCGTCCGGAGCAGAATCGCCCACCAGGACCTCATGCGGAGGGCGTTACGCCTGCTCCCGGACGAGGACGCGCGGCGGGACGAGTGGATGTTCCGCTACGTGGTCCTCGCGCAGCGCGTCGCGGAGTACGGCGGGGACAGCCCCGGCGAGGCGGAGGCCGCCCGGGCGACCGCGGAGGAACTGGCCCGGCCCGGCAGCCGCCTGGACGACGCACAGCGGGCGCAGATGCGCGCCGCCGGGGCCGCGCTCGCCACCCAGGTGCACACCGGTGGGGACGCCGCCCGCGCCACGGGCGCCGCGGACCTCGCCCTGGCCCACCGGGCCGTCTGGCGGGCCGCCCAGGACGACCCGCTGGCGGCCGCCCGGTTCGGCGCCGAGCTGCTGCGGGCGGTCACGGTGGGCGAGAACGTCGACGGGCTGGGCCTCCACGACGCGGTGGCGGCACTGGAGCACGCCGTCCGGACCATGGACCCCGGCTCCCCGGAATGGCCCGAGGCCCTGGCGGCGAGGGCCCTGGCCCGCACCCAGGTGATCGGGACCTGGTCGGTCCGGGAGCGCGACATCGGGGCGGTCGTCAACGAACTCGACGGCGTCCGCGGCCTGTTGCCGCCAGGGCATCCGCTGACGGCGCCTGTCGACCTCGCCCTCGTACAGCTCCTGTCGCTGCGCGGCTCGGGTGAGGGCTCACTGAGCGACATCCGGTCCGCGCTCGCCATGCTGCGCCGGGCACGGGTCCAGCACCCCGCCGACCCGATGCACCGCCTGGTCCTGGACGCGGTCTTCGCGCAGGTCCACACCGCCTTCCACTACCACGCGGGGGCCGACGACGCGGACTGCACCGGCACCGGCGACGAGGCCACCCCCGCGGTGGACCGGGTCGGGCACGCCGCCCGCACGACGCAGTTGCTGCGCCTTTGCGTGGACCGGGCACGGCGGCTGGCGGACACGCGGGAGGACCACAGCCCGGAACTGCTGGCGCTGGTCCAGCACACCCTGGGCTGGTCGCTGCTGATGGCCGCCACGTACACGGACGGCGGCAGCCCGCCCGGCGGCGGCGAGCGGTACGCGCTGCTGTCCGAGGCCCGTACGGTCCTGAGTGAGTCCCTGAGCCGCACCGACGAGCGGTCGCCGCAGCGGGCCGGGCGGGAACTGCTGCTGCACATCGCCTGCTTCGTCGAGGCCCAGGCGCCGACGGCCCCGCCGGGCGCCGCCCGCCCGCCCGCCGACGCCATCGGCCTGCTGGTGGAACGGCCTGACGTCTCGTCCCGTCCGCCGTTCCAGGACACCGTCCGTGCCGTCCACTTCTACGCCCGGACCCTGATGGCCCACACCGCCCGCGGTGGGGAGGAGCCGGGGGACCGGGACCGGCGGCTGCGGCAGATGGAGGAGGCCGTGGCCGCCCGGCCGGAGGCGGTGGACACGCCCGCCGTGGACCTGCGGATGCAACTGGCCCGGGAACACCGCGCGGTGAACCCCGCCCCCGCCGGGCTCGGCGACCTGCTCGTCCGGGCCGCGCGGCCCGGACGGTCGTCGGCGGCAGGGGGCCGGGCGGGGCGCGAGCGGTCCCGCCGGCTCGGGTGGGAGGCCCTCGGTCTGCTGGCGCGCAGGGCGCTGGTGCAGGAGGTCGCCGCCGACGCGGTGCTGACGGCGGAACGGGCCGGGCCGCTCTCCCGAGAAGTCGCCGGGTGGTGCGTCGCGGACGGCGCGCTGGAAGAGGCCGTCGGGACGCTGGAGCGCGGCCGGGCGCTCGCCCTGCACACGGAGATGGTCACCGTGGACGTGCTGAGCACCCTGTCCGGGCTCGGCCGCGCCGATCTGGCCGGTGAGTGGCGCGGCTGGCGGGACGCCGCACTTCGGCAGGACCGGGCCGGGCGCCGGCCGGACGGGACGGCGACCGGGCCCGGGGCCGCCCTCGGGGAGGGAGCGGGCGGCGACGCCTGGGACTCGTACGCCGAACACCCGGTGCCCGAGCGCCTCGGAGCCCGGGTGCGGGCGGTGCTGGAGGAACACGGCGCCCTGGACACGCTGCTGGGGACGGTCCCGGTGCCCGAGATCGCGGCGGCGCTGCGCAGGACCGGCAACCACGAGCTGGTGTACCTGCTGCCGACCCAGAACTCGCCCGTCTCCGGGGGCGCGCTGCGGGTGCGGAGCGACGGCGGCGTCCGCTGGACGCCCCTGAGCGGCCTGGCGGATCCCTCCTCCCTGGACGCCTACACGGGCGCCCTGGAACTACTGCTCTCCGCACCGCGGGCGGATGCTGTCGAGCACGCCTGGCGGGCCCGTCTGGAGGAGGTGTGCGACTGGGCGGGGCGGGCGGTGGTGGAGCACCTGGCGCGGGACGCCGGGGGTGCCGGGGCCGACTGCCCGCGGCGGCTGGTGCTGGTGCCGCTCGGGGCGCTGGTCGCGGTGCCGTGGAGCGCGGCACGGCTGCCGGGGGCGGGCGGGCGCCCGGGCCGGGCGGTCGAGCGGATGGTGCTGTCCACCGCCCCTTCCGCCCGGATGTTCGTGGCCGCGGCCGGGCGGCCCCCCGTCCGGGCCGGGGACGACGCCCTGCTGGTCCTGGGGCTGACGGGGGAGCAGGCCCGGGTCTCGTCGAGCAGGGCACTGCACCGGCTGTACCCGAGGCCGCGCCTGCTGGCGCCCGAGACGGGCCGCCCCTCCGGCCGGCCCGTCCGCGGCCCGGACGGCACGACGCGGCCCGCGGAGGTCCTCGACGAGATCCGGCGGGCCGCCCTCTCGCACGGCATCGTGGACGTCTCGGCGCACCTGCTCCCCGATCCGTCGGACAGTTGGCGCTCGCACCTCGCCTTCGGCGCGGCCTTCGGCGCCGACGGGACACCGGCCGGTGACATCGACCGCCTGTCCGTGCAGACCATCGCGGCGCAGCGGTTCCCCGTGCCGCCGGACGGGCCCGGGCTGTGCGTCTCCCTGGCCTCGTGCATGAACGGACTGCCGCGTCGCCACCCGGACGAGTCCTTCACCATGGCGGCGGCGTTCCTGGCCGGGGGAGCGTCGTCCGTGCTGGGCTCGCTGTGGCTGGTGAGGCTGCACGCGACGGCCCTCGTGGACCTCCTGTTCCACCACGGTCTCCGCACGGGTCACGCGCCGGTGGACGCGCTGCGTCAGGCGCAGCTCTGGATGGCCGGCCCGGTGCGGGAGCCGCCCGCGTCGATGCCGGCCGACGTGCGGCGGCTCGCGGCCGACCTGCTGAACGCCCTCACGGCCTCGGGCCACGATCCGGCGGACCCGGCGTTCTGGGCCGGACTGGTGGTCGTGGGCCGCTGAGCAGCGGGCGAGGACGCGCGGGACGGCCGGCACGGCGGTCGGCCTGCCGGCTCGGTTCCCAGGCGCGGTCGAGGGCTGCGGGGAGCCGGGCGGCGACGGCGCGGGTACCGGTCCGGGTCCGGACGGCGCTGCGGGCCGCACACGGTCCTGACCTCGGGAAGGTGCCCCGGCGGGCCCACCCTGATCGTGGGCTCGTGCCCTGGCCGGCTGCGATCCGACCGGATGTACCCCGGCTGCGGCGCGTGCCCGTCCGATCGGCGGCGCAGCGGGCGAGAGGGCTGCGGGTAGCGGCCCTGGTCGGGTGCAAGGGCCCTGGCTGGGATGCCCCACGCTCCGCCCGGTCCAGGCAGACAGTCTTCCTGGCCGGCATCTGAAAATCTGTACTGGCGGGGGTAGACATTGAGGTGCAGGGTGATTACGGTTTCTCTCGTAGCCAAGAAGGACAGCAGGGCCGGGCAGAGATGAACCGCCTGGCAGCAGTAAAGGCAAGTTGCAGTGCGCAGGCCGGTGCGGTGGTGGAGTTCCGAAGCCAGGGTTTTCGCGGGATGGCGACGGGGCTGGCGACCGGACCGGGTGGCCCGCAGTTTCAGGGGCTGCCGTGAGCAGGACCGCAGGACGCAGGTGCAGTCCGCAGTACCAGTGGTCCCTCGGTACATGGCGTCAGGCTGCGGCGCGCGTACCGGGAAGTTCGGCAGTGGGGTTCCAAGCCGGAGCAGACGCAGGACGGGCGACGGGGCTGGCTGCCGAAGTGGCGCTGTGAGAGGCCACCAGGAGTACGGAAGTAGTCTGTCCAGAGGGAAAGAACGGAGGAGTTGAGCGCCATCAGGATCGCCCGGGCGGAAGTGTTGGGCCCGGGTACCGCAGGACATCGCAAGTGAGGTGGTCTCCGGTCGAGCAACCGCGATCCCCGCAACCCCCGGACCTCTTCCCGGCAGGTATGCGGAAACACAGAGCCGGCACAGCCGATCAAGGCCGGCTGATGGTGTAGCTGTTCCTTCGGGGCCCTGGTGCCATTGGCACCAGGGCCCCTCCGACGCGTGTTCCACAAGAGAGGTGCAAGTGACAGCAGGCGACTCGTTCGGCCGGCTCGACGACGACGACTACCCCGCCTACACCATGGGCCGGGCAGCCGAGATGCTCAACACCACACAAGGGTTCCTCCGTGCCCTCGGCGAAGCCCGCCTCATCACTCCCCTGCGCTCCGCGGGCGGGCATCGCCGTTACTCCCGCTACCAGCTCCGCATCGCCGCCCGCGCCCGCGAACTCGTCGACGGCGGTACCCCGATCGAGGCGGCCTGCCGCATCGTCATCCTCGAGGACCAACTCGAGGAAGCCCAGCGCATCAACGCCGAACACCACCGAGCCGCCGAGCCGCCCGGCACGCCGACCTCGGCCTGAAGCCCTGCGCGTCCGGTGGGGGACGGGCAGGTGCCTGATCCGCCTGCCCGAAGTGCGCCCACGGGCCGTTCCCCCTGCGGTGTCACGCTCGTAAGGATGCGCTCGTCTTCGGCGTGGGTGCTCTCTCGTGCCGCTGCTTCTCGCGGCTTCCCGGACGCGTACCGCCCAGCTCGTGATGTGCTCTTCGGGCTACCGCGAGCTCCAGGCTGGTCAGGCCGTGATGTGTGCCGACTTCCCGGACGGCACGGCCCGGCCCATGGACTTCGGCCGCGCTGCAGGGCTGTTGGGCACGGTGCGCCTTCCGCGACCCTTCGTTCTGACGGGCGACGCGCTGGTGGGCCGACCTGCATCCGAGCGGTCGGTTTCCCCGCGCTGTGAAGGTGCGCACCCTTCCTGCAACGCTGTGCTCGGGGCGGGCCGATATCTATGGCCACGGCGTGAGGGTTCAATGCGCCGCGCCGGGAGTGTTCTTACCCCGGCGAAGAGAGTGGAATTGTTCAGCGTACGCGGACCATTACGGCATGCTACTGTCCATCTCGGTTGCAGTTGTGGTTCCCAAAACTTCAAGCTTCTGCGTGGGTGTTTTCGACCAGTGGCAGCTTCATTGTATTTCCGGTTCTCTCCGGGCGGGGCATCATCGCGGCGACGCGGCATCCGTGCATCACGGATTCCGACGTACCTGCCCCGAAGGAGATATGACATGGCGTCAGGCACTGTGAAGTGGTTCAACGCGGCCAAGGGTTTCGGCTTCATCGAGCAGGACGGTGGCGGCGCTGACGTGTTCGCCCACTTCTCGAACATCGCCGCCCAGGGTTTCCGCGAGCTGCTCGAAGGCCAGAAGGTCACCTTCGACATCGCACCGGGCCAGAAGGGCCCGACGGCCGAGAACATCGTTCCCGCCTGACGCCGGAGCGCACTTCGTAGCTGGGACCCGCATCCTCCGGGGTGCGGGCCCCAGCTCCGGGCATTCTCCGGGAGTGGTGCCACCTGCGGTGAAAACCTCCGCCCGCAGAGCCATCCGCAGAGCCTTCTCGCTGCCCAACCCTTCCGAGTCCCACCTGTCGGTGGAACTGGATGCCTCGCCGATATGGCGTCACTCATTCCATGGTCTGCATCCCGCTCCAGGGGAAAATGCAGGTCTCATTTGATTTCTCATTCCGCTCGGCCCGTTCTTGTGATTCCCTGCGCTGTTCTTCCGCTGCGAGAATTCCTTGATACGTGCCGTATCAAGGAAGGTTCTGAATGAACCCCACACGTACGAACAACCGCTCTTCCCGCAGCCGTGCCGCCGACTCCGGCCGGGGCGGTAGCCGCTTCAACTCGACCGCCTCGACCCGTTCCGCTGCCCCGGCCCGTTCCGGCGGTTCGGGCCGCTCGGCCGGCCATGGGCGGCGGCCCGCCGCGGTTCAGGGCGAGTTCGCTCTGCCGGTCACCGTCACTCCCGCGCTGCCTGCCGTCGAGACGTTCGCCGACCTCGACATGCCGGGGCAGTTGCTGGCGGCGCTGACCGCCCAGGGGGTGAGCGTTCCGTTCCCGATCCAGGGGGCGACCCTGCCCAACACCCTCGCGGGCCGCGACGCCCTGGGACGTGGGCGTACCGGCTCCGGCAAGACCCTCGCCTTCGGCCTGGCTCTGCTGTCCCGCACCGCCGGTCAGCGTGCCGAGCCCCGGCAGCCGCTGGCCCTGGTCCTCGTGCCGACGCGTGAGCTGGCCCAGCAGGTGACCGACGCCCTGGCCCCCTACGCCCGCTCGGTGAGGCTGCGCATGGCCACCGTCGTCGGCGGCATGTCGATCGGCCGGCAGGCCAACGCGCTGCGCGGTGGTGCCGAGGTCGTCGTGGCGACGCCGGGCCGGCTCAAGGACCTCATCGACCGGGGTGACTGCCGACTCGACCAGGTCGCGATCACCGTGCTGGACGAGGCCGACCAGATGGCTGACATGGGCTTCATGCCCCAGGTCACCGCGCTGCTGGACCAGGTCCGCGCCGAGGGCCAGCGGATGCTGTTCTCCGCCACCCTGGACCGTAACGTCGACCGCTTGGTCCGCCGCTACCTCACCGACCCGGTCGTCCACTCCGTCGACCCCTCCGCCGGTGCGGTCACCACGATGGAGCACCACGTGCTCCACGTCCACGGCGCGGACAAGAACCGTACGACCACCGAGATCGCAGCCCGCGACGGCCGGGTGATCATGTTCCTGGACACCAAGCGGGCCGTGGACAAGCTCACCGACCACCTGCTGGCCAGCGGTGTGAGGGCCGCCGCTCTGCACGGCGGGAAGGCGCAGTCGCAGCGCACCCGGACCCTGACCCAGTTCAAGACCGGGCACGTCACCGTGCTCGTGGCCACGAACGTCGCCGCCCGCGGCATCCATGTCGACAACCTCGACCTTGTCGTCAACGTGGACCCGCCGACCGACCACAAGGATTACCTCCACCGCGGCGGCCGAACCGCGCGGGCCGGGGAGTCCGGCAGCGTCGTCACCCTCGTCACCCCCAGCCAGCGCCGGGACATGACCCGCCTCATGACCGCCGCCGGCATCGTGCCCCAGACGACCCAGGTCCGCTCCGGTGAAGAGGCACTCGGCCGCATCACCGGCGCCCAGGCCCCCTCAGGGATTCCCGTGACGATCACCGCGCCGGTGGCAGCGCGGCGTGAGCGCAGCCGCGGCGCATCCTCTCGTGGCCGGCGCAGCCCGGCCTCCGCGGCCCGGCGCGTGAGCGCGCACCAGTCCTCCTTCGACGCCGCTGCCTGAGAACTTCGTGATCCGCAAGCTGACCCATCTGTGCAGGAGGAACCTTTTGACGCTGGTCCAGATGCAGCCGGGCTCGACGGATGCCACGCCCGCAGGCAGGACGGTGGGCGACGTGATGGAGACCGCCGGGCCGCAGGTCTGTGACGACATGACCGTCGAGGTGGCCCTGTCCGTGATGACCAGTGCCCTTACCGGGCATCTGCTCGTCTGTGACGACAGCGGCCTGTGTATCGGCCTGGTCACCCGGTCCCGGCTCACAGCAGTCCGTGACGGTTCCGCGTACTCGGACAGGCTCCGGCTGCGGGACATCCTCAGCGACCGGGGGCCGTTCACCTCACCGGTGACCACCATGGCCGAAGCCGGGCACATGATGCGCCACAGCGACGTCGATGCCCTGCCTGTGGTCGACGAACACGGCAGTGCCCTGGGCGTCTTCGCCCTCGCCCGCTGAGTCGCCCCGTCCGCGGCAGAACCGCTCCCTCTTCGTTCCTCTCCCTGTGAGGCATCATGCGCTGTGTCATCGCCCGCTTCCCGTTCGACCTGACCAGGAGCGGCGTCCTGGAAGCGATGAAAGGCATCAAGCCCGAGCACGCTTCCGGCGAGTCCGTGATCATCGGCCGACGCACCTACCCCGTCAAACAGGTCGGCCAGGTCCTCACACGCCAGGACCGCCGCGACTTCAGCGCAGGAGAAGTCGTGCGGGCCATGACCCAGCTCGGCTTCACCTGCCGCGGTCCGGTCCCGGCCCCCGCCCCCGCTCGGGTTCTCAGCCCGTTGCAGCAGGCTTCCGCGATGCTCGGCGCCCCTCTGGCTGCTTGAGCGACCGGCAGACGCGAGCCGCCGGTACGCGGTGGTGAGGGTCCGGCCGACGCACTCCGGCCGGACCCCCACCGCGTATCGAAGTGTCCGGGCGCGGGCAGTGGGTCAGTGGTCGGAGTAGCTGAAGTCGCCCATCGTCCAGGCGCTGACGTCCTCGATCGCGACCCGGTACATCCCGCCCGTCTCCGGGATCCCCACCGTGCCCTGCAGAATCCGCGCCACGTGGAAGTGCAGATGCGTGGGCGGCCCTTCCTCGGGTGCCGCACTGGTGAACATGGCGGAAAAGTCGCTCAGGCGGGCCGAGTCCGCAAGGACCTCCGACACCCGTTGCCTCCAGACGGCTTCGGGAGCCAGCCGGCCCGTGATAACAGCACCACCGGCGACCACGGTCAGAGGCATCTGGTTGCTGTGCCCGGACTCCACCAGGGCGGCAACGTCAACAAGCAGCGCGTCATGCTTCGACATGAGGCCGATTGTATTCGTCGACCATCGGCCTGCCTTCCTGCGGTGCCGCTCCGGGCAGGAAGGCACTGAGGCTCCGTCGTTGAAGGCGCGGAACCGGCTGTGCGTGGCACGGCGTCGGGTCGGCCGTGGCGGAGGAGGCTCTTCGGGGCCGCACACGGTTCTGACCTGGGGGGTGCCCCGGCGGGCCCGGCGGCGTGAGCGCCGGGCCCGCCAGCAGGACGGTCAGTCGTACGGGTAGAAGCCCGAGCCGGTCTTGCGGCCGAGCCGGCCCGCGTCGACCATCCGCTGGAGCAGCGGGGGAGCGGCGTACAGGGGCTCCTTGTACTCCGCGTACATCGAGTCGGCGACCGAGGCCACGGTGTCCAGGCCGATCAGGTCGGCGAGCTTCAGCGGGCCCATCGGGTGGGCGCAGCCCATCTCCATGCCGTTGTCGATGTCCTCGCGACTGGCGATGCCCGACTCGAACATCCGGATCGCCGAGAGCAGGTACGGGATCAGCAGCGCGTTGACGACGAAGCCCGAACGGTCCTGGGCGCGGATCGCGTGCTTGTCGAGCACGTCCTGCACGACGGCTTCCGCACGCTTTATCGTCTCGTCGGACGTCGTCAGCGCCGGGATCAGCTCGACGAGCCGCTGCACCGGTGCCGGGTTGAAGAAGTGGATGCCGATGACCTGGTCCGGCCGGGAGGTGGCCACGGCCAGCTTCACCAGCGGGATGGACGAGGTGTTCGAGGCCAGGATGGCGTCCGGCCGGGTCACCACCTGGTCGAGCACCTGGAAGATCTCGGTCTTGACCTGCTCGTTCTCCACGACGGCCTCGATCACGAGGTCGCGGTCGGCGAACTCTCCGAGGTCGGTGGTGAAGCTGAGGCGGGCGAGGGTCTCGTCACGCTCCTCCACGGTGATCTTGCCGCGTTCGGCGGCCTTGGAGAGGGAGTTGTGGAGCCGGGTACGCCCTATCTCCAGCGCCTCGCCGGTGGTCTCGGCCACCTTGACCTCGAGACCGCTGCGGGCGCACACCTCCGCGATGCCTGCGCCCATCTGGCCACAGCCGACCACTCCGACGCGTGCAATGTCGGCCATAGAGTCCGTCACCTCGTGCCTTTCGCTGATCTTCGTGCGGCAGTTCCCGTTCGGTTCCGGTGCCCGCCTCGACCCCATGACGTTAACCCGCGTTCAGGCTCCGGTGAGCCGCGGGTCGAACGGTCCGACGGCGGGCATGATCTGCGTCACGCACCGCTGACATGGCATACGGGAACAAGCGATAAGAAAGGTACACAGATGCGTCGAATGGGCCGGAGGTCCTTGGTTCTGGGCGCGGCGAGCACGGTGGCCGCGATGATGACGGCGGGTGATGCCGTCGCGGCGCACCGGCCGGGTCCCGCCCGGCACCGGCACCGCAGGGCGGGCGAGGGTGAGCTGCGCGGGGTGTGGATCGCCACGGTCGCCAATCTGGACTGGCCCTCGGCGCCGGGACTGGGCGCCGCGGCCCAGGAGGCGGAGCTGATCGCCCATCTGGACCGCGCGGTCGACCTCCGGCTGAACGCCGTGGTCCTCCAGGTCCGGCCGAGCGCCGACGCCCTGTGGCCCTCGTCCTACGAGCCGTGGGCCCAGTGCCTCACCGGTGTCCAGGGCAAGGACCCCGGCTGGGACCCGCTGGGCACCGCGGTGCGGGAGGCGCACGCCCGCGGCCTGGAGCTGCACGCGTGGTTCAACCCCTACCGGGTCGCGAACCACACGGACCCCTCGCGTCTCGTCGCCTCGCACCCCGCCCGGCTTCACCCGGAATGGGTGCTGCCGTACGGCGGGAAGCTCTACTACAACCCGGGACTGCCCGAGGTCAGGGAGTTCGTCCAGGACGCGATGCTCGACGCGGTGAGCCGCTACGCCGTCGACGCGGTGCACTGGGACGACTACTTCTACCCGTATCCGGTGGCCGGCCAGGTCTTCGACGACGACGCCGCGTACGAGCTGTACGGGGAGGACTTCGCGGACAGGGCGTCCTGGCGCCGCGACAACACCGACCGGCTGGTGAAGGAGACCGCCGCACGGATCAAGGAGGTCAGGAGCGGTGTCCGCTTCGGGATCAGCCCCTTCGCGGTGTGGCGCAACGCCTCGACCGACCCGCTGGGATCCGACACCGCGGCCGGTGTGCAGACCTACGACGACCTGCACGCCGACACCCGTAAGTGGGTGAGGGAGGGCTGGATCGACTACATCTGCCCGCAGATCTACTGGAACATCGGCTTCTCCGCCGCCGACTACGCGAAGCTGCTGCCGTGGTGGGCCGAGACGGTCCGGGGCACGGGGGTCGGACTGTACGTCGGGGAGGCGCTCTACAAGGCCGGGGACCCGGCCCAGCCGGCCGCCTGGCAGGACCCGGCCGAACTCTCCCGCCACCTCGACCTCGCCGCCGGTCATCCGGAGGTGGGCGGGCACGTCTTCTTCTCCGCGAGGCAGGTGAAGGCCGACCCGATCGGCGCCATGGCCCGGGTGGTGGCCGACCACTACCAGGTCCGGGCCCGTACACCGAGTTGACCCCGCGGCCGCCCGGGGCCCCGCCCCGTCCGGCCCGGGCGCGTGCGCCGGGAGCCGCTCGTGCCCCCGGCCCACGCGCGCTCTACGGTTTCGTGTCCTCGGGCGCGGTGTGCTGGACGACGCTGTCGGGGCCCGGGGACCTGATCGATTCGTGTCCGTCCTCGAAGCGCAGGCGGTACGGGGGGCTGCCCCCGTCGCCGAGCACCTCGACGATCTCTGCGACCCGGTCGTGCTCTCCCACGGTCCTGCCGTGCGTCAGCAGCCGGTCGCCCGTGTGTGCCTCCATCGGGAGTGACCTCCTCACGGGTGGCGATCCATGTCGACAAGTCTATGACCGGACCGGCTCCCCGGCCCCCGGCCGTCGCGCACCCCGGCTCCCCGCACGCTGGGTGACGGCGATGCACACCAGGACCGCCACCGCCGCCACCGGAGCGGCGGGGGACACCTCCTCGCCCAGGGCCAGCACCGACCAGACCAGGGTGAGCAGCGGCTGCGCCAGCTGGAGCTGGCTGGCCCGGGGCACTCCGATCTCGGCCATGCCCCGGTACCAGACGTACAGCCCGAGGAAGGTCGACCCGACGGCCACCCACACCAGCCCGACGACCCCGTGGACCGTGAGGTGCACCGGTTCGTACGGCAGCGCCACGGCCGCGCCCGCCACGGCGAGCGGCAGGCAGAGGACGAGGGCCCAGCCGATCACCTGCCAGCCCGGCATCACCCCTGCCAGCCTGCCTCCCTCGGTGTAGCCCGCCGCGCAGACCAGCAGCGCCCCGAACAGGTAGAGATCGCCGCCGGAGAGCGAACCGCCGCTCTGCTGGACGGTGAAGCCGATGACCACGGCCGCACCGGCCAGTGCGGCGGCCCAGAAGGCACGAGGAGGCCGCGACCCGGTGCGCAGGGCCGAGAGGAGGGCGGTCGTGAGGGGCAGCAGCCCCACCACGACGGCCGCGTGCGAACTCGTCGAGGTCTGCAGCGCCAGCGAGGTCAGCAGGGGGAACCCCACCACCACGCCGCCCGCCACGACCGCGAGTCCGGCCCAGTGGCGGCGCGCGGGCACCGGGACGCGGCCCGCGAGCAGGGCGCATCCGGCGATCAGTGCGGCGAGCGCGCTGCGCAGCGCGACCAGGGACCAGGGGCCGAAGCTCTCCAGCCCCCACACGGTGGAGGGGAAGGTCAGCGAGAAGGCGAGTACGCCGAGGCCGGCGAGAAGGACACCGCTTCCGGGTCCGCGGCGCACGGTGGGGAGGGCGGCGTCGACCGCGGGGGCCGCCTCGACCGCTATCGCCGGGCGGGCAGTAGCGCTATTCTGTGCTGTCATGCATGAGCGTAGCAGTGTGGCCGCATTGGTGGTTTCCCTCAGAGGGGAGCTGAACCGCTACTCGTCAGGTGAGAAGCTGCCGTCGAGCCGCGCACTCGTCGAGCGCTTCAAGGTCAGCCCGGTGACCGTCTCCCGGGCCGTCGCGCAGCTCGCCGCCGAAGGGCTGGTCGTCACCCGGCCTGGCTCCGGGGCCTTCCGGGCCGAGACCCGCGGCGCCGCCCCCGCCCCGGGCGACACCTCCTGGCAGGAGGTCTCGCTCAGCGGCGGCGGCGGACCCGAGGTCGTGCCCCGCACCGTCGACGCGTCAGGGGTCCTCGTCACCCTCGCCGCACCGCCGCCCGGAGTGATCGAATTCAACGGCGGCTACCTCCACCCCGGCCTCCAGCCCGAGCGGGCGATGGCTGCCGCGCTGGCCCGGGCCGGACGCCGTCCGGGCGCGTGGGGCAGGCCGCCCACCGACGGCCTGGCCGAGCTGCGCTCCTGGTTCGCCCGGGAGATCGGCCCCGCCTTCACCGGGGCCGACGTGCTGATCACCGCCGGAGGGCAGAGCGCCCTGGCCACCGCGCTGCGGGCGCTCGCCCCGCCCGGCGCCCCGGTGCTCGTCGAATCGCCCACCTATCCGGGCATGCTGGCCGCCGCCCGCGCCACCGGCCTGCGGCCGGTCCCCGTCCCGGTGGACGCCGACGGGGTGCGCCCCGACCTGCTGGAAGCCGCCTTCCGCGCCACCGGGGCCAGGGTCTTCGTCTGCCAGCCCCTCTTCCAGAATCCGACGGGCGTGATCCTTGCTCCGGAGCGGCGCGAACGGATCGTGCGCGCGGCCCGGGAAGCGGGCGCCTTCGTCGTCGAGGACGACTTCGCCCGCCATCTCGTCCACGCGGACGCGGGCCCCCTGCCCGAGCCCCTGGCCGCGCACGACCCGGACGGCGTCGTCGTCCATGTGCGCTCCCTCACCAAGATCACCTCACCCAGCCTCCGGGTCGGCGCGCTGGCCGCCCGCGGCCCCGTGCTGGAACGGCTGCGCGCCATCCAGGTCGTCGACAGCTTCTTCGTGCCGCGCCCGATCCAGGAGGCCGCGCTCGAACTCGTCGGCTCCCCTTCCTGGGAGCGCCATCTCCGCGCCGTGGCCGCCGAACTCGCCGCCCGCCGCACGGCGATGACGGCGGCCGTCCGCGGTCAGCTGCCCGAACTCGCCCTGCCGCACGTGCCGTCGGGCGGCGGCAGCATCTGGCTCCGGCTGCCCGGCCCGGTGGCCGGCGAGCCCGCCCTGGTCTCCGCCGCCCTGCGGGCCGGCGTCGCCGTGGCGCCCGGCCGTCCGTACCACTGCGCCGAACCCCCCGCCGGACACGTCAGGCTGAGCTTCGCCGCGCTCTCGGGTCCCGCCGAGATCTCGGAGGGGGTGCGCAGGCTGCGTAAAGCGGTCGACGGGCTACGGGGACCGGGGGATAGCCTCCCGGGATGAACGGCAACGACACCGCCGAGCGGTCCTACGAGATCTCCGACGACCCCACCCGGCTCGACGCCGCCCGCGTCCACCACTGGCTGTCCACGGACGCCTACTGGGCGCTCGGACGCACCCGGGAGAAGCAGGACCGGATGATGGCGGGCTCGCTCAACTTCGGTGCCTACGACGTCGCTTCGGGCGAGCAGACGGCCTACGCGCGCGTGGTGACCGACCGCGCCTCCTTCGCCTGGATCTGCGACGTCTACGTGGACCGCGCGGCGCGCGGCCACGGCCTCGGCACCCGGCTCGTCACCACCGTCCGCGACGAACTGTCCCCGCTGGGGGTGCGCCGGTTCCTGCTCGCCACCAAGGACGCCCACGGGGTCTACGCGAGGCTCGGCTTCACCCCGCTCCCCGAGCCGGACATGTGGATGGTCCTCCAGGCGGGCTGAGGCGCGGACGCCCGCGGCGCACCGCCCTCTTGACCGGCGCGGCGCCGGGCCCCACGATCGCGCCCATGAGTGTTCGGGTGTCCCTGGTCGCCGCAGCACGCAGCTCCGCCCTCCTCGCCGAGCGTTTCGACGACGACCGGCCGCTCGACCACGCCGGCTGGCGTGAGGTCCAGCTCGCCGCCCACACCCTGGTGCGGCTCGGCGCCGCCGAGCTGCGCTACTGCTCGCCGACCCCGCGCAGCCGCGCCACGGGTGACGCCCTGGGTTTCGCCCCGCTCGTCCAGCTCGCCCTGCGCGACTGCGACATGGGCCGCTGGAGGGGGCTGACCCTGTCCGAGGTCGCCGCCCGCGAGCCGGCCGCCGTGGACGCCTGGCTCGCCGATCCGCGCTCCGCCCCGCACGGCGGGGAATCCCTGCTCGCCTTCATATCCAGGGTGGGAAGCTGGCTCGACACCCGTCCGGTCCAGGAGGGCGCCCTCGTCGCCGTCGCCGAACCCGCCGTCGTCCGCGCGGTTCTGGTGTACGCCCTGAACGCCCCGCCGTCGACGTACTGGAACGTCGACGTCCGGCCGCTCTCCGCCGTGACGATCACGGGATCCCCGGGGCGCTGGAGCGTCAGCTTCGAAGCGCTGCCGCGCTGACCGGATCACCCGGTCGAAGGAACGGGCCGTACGGCGCCTTCCCGCCAGTCCGACCAGTCGGTATGGTGCGTGGCACCGAGACGAGGAGAGACCCGTGCCCCAGATCCAAGGCCACTGTGACGACCGGTTCGCCGCGGTGCGCGACGCGTTCGAGGCGAACTTCGCCGAGCGCGACGAGCTGGGCGCGGCGGTGACCGTCCTGCTCGACGGCGCCCCCGTGGTGGACCTCTGGGGCGGCTGGGCCGACGGTGCGCGGACCCGCCCGTGGGAGCGGGACACCGTGGTCAACGTCTGGTCCACCACGAAGGGCCCGACCGCGCTCTGCGCCCACGTCCTCGTCGACCGCGGCCTCCTGGACCTGGACGCCCCGGTGTCGGCGTACTGGCCCGAGTTCGCCGCCGCGGGCAAGGAGTCCGTGCGCGTACGGCATCTGCTCTCGCACCGCTCCGGCGTCGCGGGGCTGCGTGATCCGCACACCCTGGCCGAGCTCTACGACTGGGAGCTGACCACGGCCCGCCTCGCGGCCACCGAACCCTGGTGGGAGCCGGGCACCCGCTCCGGGTACCACGCGATCTCCTACGGCTTCCTCGTCGGCGAGGTGGTCCGCCGGGTCACCGGCCTGCTGCCCGGGGAGTTCCTCCGGCAGGAGATCACCGGCCCCCTCTCCATCGACTTCTCGGTGGGCCTCCCGGAGCAGGACGCCGGACGCGTCGCCGAGCTGGTCCAGCCGAAGGCCGTCTCCCGCGAACAGGCCGCCCTGTTCGCGGCGATGCCACCGGTGGCCGTCGCCTCGCTGCTCAACCCCGGTACGGGCATCGCGGCCGCCAACACCCCCGGCTGGCGGGCCGCCGAGATCCCGGCGGCCAACGGCCACGGCACGGCCCGCGCGGTCGCCTCCCTCTACGGCATCCTCGCCGGGCGCGGCACCCTCGACGGCCGCCGGATCCTGTCCGAGGAGGCGGCCGAGCGGGTCCGCGAAGGGCAGGGCAGCTGCCGGGACCTGGTGCTGGGGGCGGGCTTCGCCCACGAGACCGAGCTGGGCCTCGGCCTCTGGCTGAGCGGCCCGAACGCCTCGTACGGCCCCAACCCGCGCGCCGTCGGCCACGACGGGGCGGGCGGCTCCTGCGGTCTCGCCGACCCCGAGGCCGGGATCGCGCTCGGCTACGTCATGAACCGCATGGGCCCGAACATCGCCGACGACCCGCGGAAGATGGCGCTGGTCGACGCGGTGTACGGCGCGCTCCCCGCGGCTCAGTAACCCGCCGGGCGCACCAGCCCCGACTCGTAGGCGAACACGGCCGCCTGGGTGCGGTCGCGCAGACCCAGTTTCACCAGGATCCGGCTCACATGGGTCTTCACGGTCTGTTCCGCGACCACCAGGCCCGCCGCGATCTCCGCGTTCGAGAGGCCCTGCGCGATCAGGGACAGCACCTCCGTCTCCCGTTCCGTCAGGTCACCGAAGCGCTGCGTCCGCGGAGCGCGCGTTCCGGCGCTCACCCGGGAGAACTCGGCGATCAGGCGCTTGGTGAGGTTCGGGGCGAGCAGCGCGTCCCCGGCCGCCACCACCCGTACGGCCTGGGCGAGTTCGTCGGCCGAGGCGTCCTTCAGCAGGAACCCGGAGGCACCTGCGCGGAGCGCCTCGTAGACGTACTCGTCGAGGTCGAAGGTGGTCAGGACGAGCACCTTCACCGCGGAACCGGGCTCCCCGGTGAGACGGCGCGTGGCGTCGATGCCGCCCAGGCGGGGCATCCGTATGTCCATCAGTACGACGTCCGGGCCCAGTTCGGCGGCCTTCTCCAGCGCGTCCAGACCGTCCACCGCCTGACCGACGACCTCGATGCCGGGCTCGGCGTTCAACAGTACGGTGAAGCCCTGACGGACCATCATCTGGTCGTCGGCGATCAGGACGCGGATGGTCATGCGGGGCCCTCCAGGGGGAGTGTCGCCAGTACTTCGTAACCCCCGCCGGGGGTGCGGCCGTGGGTGAGGTCGCCGCCCAGCATGGCGGTGCGTTCGCGCATACCGAGCAGCCCGTGCCCGACTCCGCCCGCACGGGCGGCGGGCACCTCCGGGGCGGTGTTGGTGACCCTGACCGTGACGGCGGAGGAGTGGTAGCCGACCTCGACCCGGGCGCCGGCCCCCGGGGCGTGCCGCAGCACGTTGCTCAGCGCCTCCTGCACGATCCGGAAGGCCGACAGCTCCACACCGGGCGGGAGCGGCCGGCGCCTGCCGGTGGTCTCCGCCGCGACGGAGACGCCCGCGCTCCGCACCTTGCCGATCAGCTCGTCCAGCCGCTCCAGCGTGGGCTGCGGGGCCTGCCGCAGTCCGTCCGCCACGGCGTCCTCCGAGCGCAGCACGCCCAGCACCCGGCGCAGCTCGGCCAGCGCCTCCACCGCGTTCTCCCGTATGCCGGCGAGGTTCTCCCTGAGCTCGTCCGAGGGATTCTCTACGAGGTGCGGGGCGACCTGCGCCTGGATGGAGATCACCGACATGTGATGGGCGACGACGTCGTGCAGCTCCCGCGCGATCCGGTTGCGCTCCTCCAGGAGGGTGCGCCGGGACCGCTCCTCCTCCGTCAGCCCGGACTGCACGACCAACTCCGTGCGGGCCACACGCAGGGCACGCAGAGCGGCACCGGTCACCACCGCCGTGACGAAGGCCGCCGCGCCGATGCCCAGGGAGTAGTGGTGGGGCCTGGTGGTGAAGCCGGCCACCAGCCCCGTCAGCAGACTCAGTGCGAGGGCGAGACACGCACGGCGCGGATGCACGCGGAGCGTCAGCAGGAACAGGGCCGTGCTCTGCGTCGCGATCTCGGGGCCGGTCCACGGGAACAGCTCGCCGGGCGACATCGCGGACTCGGTGATCCGTACGCTCACGGCCATCAGGACCAGCGAGGCCCACCAGGCGTACAGGGGCTGCCACATGCCGACGAGGAGCGCCATCGCCTGGCACACGACCAGGAGCACCGCGTACTCGGGCACGGCGGCACCGTGCGGGACCAGGTCGGGCACGTGCCACACGGCGACGGCCGTCGCCCCGAGCGTCAGCAGCATCCCGAACGCGGGCCGCCAGACCGGTGATCCGGGCTCCCCCATGGGCGGGAGGGGATCGACGGGAGCGGTCCACAGGTCCTCACGCAGCGCGTACGGCAGCCGCCGCACCACCGCCGCGATCCGGCCCCCGGCCCCCGCCACCCCCGTCATGCCGCTCAGCTTAGGCATGGTGCGACTCCGTGGTCAGGGCGGGGGAGCCGGATCGGACGACGGTCGAACGGCCGCCGCCCCGTTGCTCGTACGCGCCGAACGCGGACCGGCACAGCAGCAGCGCCAGTGCGAACACCGGCAGCCAGGCGAGCCGGGCGAGCACCCACCCGGGGCCGTCGGGGACCGTGTGCAGGCCGGGTACCGGGCCGCTCAGGAACAGCACGGTCGACGTGACCGCGATCATCGCGGTCTGGTGCCAGAGGAACACCGTCATCGCGGACAGGTTCATCAGCGCCACCGCCGCCCACACCTCTGGCCGCGCCAGGATCCGCCGCAGTGGTCGAAGCAGCAGCAGGGCCGCGCCGCACTGGGCGAGGCCGAAGGTGACGGCGGCGAGCGACGGCGGGTCGAGGTTGGAGAGCGCCCCGCCCGGAACCCCGACCATGGAGGCGGGATATCCGGCGAACAGCACCAGCCCCGCCGTCGCCCCCGCACCCCCGAGCAGCAGCACCCATCCGGTCCGGCGGTCGCTCAGCCCTCCACGGGCCCACGCCGCCCCCAGGCAGTAGGGGACCAGCCAGCCCGCGGCCACGTTGATCCACCCCAGGGAGGCCGGGCCGTCGAGGCCCAGCCGGAACAGGTCGACGTACAGGACGACGGCCAGCGGCCAGAGCGGGTGCAGCCGCGCGACCAGCGGGGTCGCCGCCGTCAGCGCGACGAACACCAGGAGGAACCACAGCGGCGACCACACCAGCTTGCCGAGCGCGCGCACCGTCCCGTCGTCCACCCCCGAGGCCAGCATCACGGCGGCGGCCACAGCCCATACGACCGTGACGACGGCGACCGGCCGGAACAGCCTGGCCGTACGGGCCCTCAGCCAGTGACCGTAGGACTCGCCCCTGGCCCGTGCCGAGGCGTAGCCCTTCGCGCCGACCTGACCGCCCACCAGGAAGAAGACGGCGAGCGTCTGGAACACCCAGGAGACCGGGGTGAGTCCGGGCATGTACCGGAGCGGACTCTCGCCGTGGACCGTGCCGCTGTCGGCGACCAGGGCCGTCACCAGCCAGTGGCCGCCCACCACACCCAGGATGGCGAGGGCGCGCAGGGCGTCGACCGCGCGGTCGCGGTCCGGGGGAGTGGCGGCTTCGATCCGCCGGACGAGAGCGCGCACCTCCGCGCGCCGAACGAGGTCACGCATGACGGGCCCCCGCCGTCCCCGAGACGATCGCGGCGATGCCCCGCAGCGCGACGCTCCCCGGTCTCAGGTAGTCGCTGTGCCCGGCGTCGCCCGCGTCGAAGACCTTCGCGCCGAACGCCGGCGACACCGGGTCCGTCCCGAACCCGACGGCACCGAAGGGCAGCGGAAGGACCAGGTGCGGGACCCGGCCGATCCAGTCGTCCCCGCCCCGGGCCGCCCAGACCGTGGCCCGGGTGCCCAGGGCCGCTCCGTCGTCCGCGCCGGTGCCGGGACTGCCGTACAGCACGATGTCCGCCACATCGAGCCCGGAGGCGGCACGGGCGCAGACCACGGAACCGTACGAGTGGCAGAGGAGGGAGACCCGGGCGGCGGGCCTGACCCGGCGCACGTCCCGGACGAAGGCCCGCAGGCCGGGAGCAGCCTCGTCGGCACGAGCCGCAGTCAGGGACGAGGGACCCAGCATGGTGGGTGTCCGGTAGCCGAGCCAGGCGACGACGGCGGCCCCGGGGCCCAGCTCGCCGAGGAGCGCCTCGGCGCCGCGCCGCAGACGGCCGTAGTGATCGAGGTCGACGCCCGAACCGGGCACCAGCACCGCGATCCGTCCGGCCCGCGACAGATCCCCGAAGACCTCCACGCCACGGCCGCCGTCGCGCCCGTCGAACATCAGGAAGACGCGTCCCGGAGCCGCCATGGCCGTGAGCGCGGCGGCCCGTCGCCGGTCGCCGTGGCGGGCGGCCATGTCCCGCGCCGCGCGGATCTCGTACCGGGCGGCGGCGTACCTGGCCTCCAGCACCGCGGGCTCCGCCGTGTCCAGCGGCGCGAGGCGCGCGGGGACCGGGGCGGGAACGGCGGCGGGGCGGGCCGCCCCCGAGACCGGCAGGGCCACCGACGCGGTGACGAGTGCGACGAGCAGGGCGCGGCGCGCGCGGCTGCTCCGTGAGCGGGACGCCATGGGAAGTCCTTCCGTACCGGATGGTGCTCGTTGAATCCGGTACCGAAGTTATGGAGTGATCCCCGTGGTCGGCGTCCCGCGCGGGAGTGCACCTGGCACGTAGCTCGGAAGTACTACGGGTAGGGGGTGCGCGCCCCTACGGCCGGCGGCGGGGCTTCCCGCGCTTGGCGCCGCCCTTGGCGTTCTTGGCCCCTCCGGAGCCGCCCGCGCCGCCGCGGGACGGCTTGCCCGCAGCCGGTTTGCGGGGGGCGCCGCTCTTCCTGTCGGCGCGCTTCGCCTTGGGCTGCGGCGGTGTCGGAGGGCGTCCCCGGGTGCTGTTGACCGTCCGGCCCCGGACGATCCCGATGAACTCCTCCACCAGGTCGGTCGTCTCCTCCTCCGGCCACGACAGCGCGATCCGCGACTCGGGGACACCCGTCAGCGGGCGGTAGGTGAGGTCCTTGCGGTGGTACAGGCGCGCCAGTGACTGCGGGACGACGAGCAGCCCGACGCCCGCGGCCACCAGCTCCACCGCGTCCTCGGTCGTGGCGGGCCGCTCGAACGCGGGCCGGCCCGGGGGGCGCTCCCAGTCCAGGGTGTCGTCGAGGGGATGCAGCACGATCTCCTCGGCGAGGTCCTCGGCCGACATCTCCTCGACGGCCGTCCCCTCATGATCCTTGGGGATGACGACCACGGTCGTCTCCGTGTAGAGGGGGATCGCGCTGAGGTCCGTACGGTCGACGGGCAGCCGCACGAAGCCGGCGTCGGCGCCGCCGTCACGCAGCAGACCGGCGGCCTCCGCGGCGGGGACGCCGACCAGGGCCAGCGGGGTACCGGGCAGCCGCTCGTTCCAGATCCGCACCCACTTGGTCGGGGTCACGCCCGGGACGTAGGCGAGCCGGAACGCGAGGGGTACTTCCGAGCCTGTCACCCCGCCAGGTTACCGGCCGTGGTCTCGGGCGCCGCACATGCTCGATACCCTTGACACCATGACGTCGCACCAGACCACCCAGACAATGAAGCCCGCCACCGCGGCGAAGAAGCTGGGTGTGTACCTCGAAGCCACCCCCGCCGAGTTCCAGGAGGGCGTCGTCTCGCGCGCCGAGCTGAACGCGCTGCAGTCCGACCCGCCCGAGTGGCTGCAGGAGCTGCGCCGCAACGGCCCGCACCCCCGGCCGGTCGTCGCCTCGAAGCTGGGCGTCTCCATCGCCGGTCTCGCGCGGGGCGGTGTCACGGAGCCCCTCACCACCGAGCAGATCGACGCCCTGAAGCAGGACGGCCCGGAGTGGTTGCAGAAGGAGCGCGCCACCCAGGCCGAGGTCCGCAAGGAGACGGTGCGCATCAAGGAGCGCGACGCCGCCCGCGCCCAGCAGGGCGACCGCGACTGAGGTGCCCTCCGGGCAGACGCCCGGCCCGTCGCCGCCGTCCGTGAGCGGGACGCGGCGCGGGCGTGCCTGGCCGCCGGAGCCGGTTCGGACACCCGCGGCGAGGACGGCCTCCCGGTCCTCCGCGCGGCCCTCGCCGTCTACGACGTACCCGTGGCCGTCCGAGTCCAGCGCTACGGGTCGCGGAACGGTCGGCGGAGGACCGACCCGCCGGCCGGTTCGTCGGCGGGAAGGCCCGCCGGCCGGTCACTCCCCGGTGTAGAAGGCGATCGTCGCCACCGTCGTCGCGGTCACGGTCTCCGGGTCCGCGCCGGAAGCGGCGAACGCCCGGCCCCACTCCTCGCCCGAACGTGCCACGAACGCCTTGGCCTCGGGAGAGGTCTGCCACTCCACGGCCTCCTGAGGGCTGAGCCCGCCGCCGGTGAGGTGCCACCCGAGCCCCAGCAGGGACAGGTCCCAGCCGATGCCGACCGCGCCCGGCCCGTACTGGCTACGGAACTCCTCCGGGACCACGGACACGTGTTCCAGTTCGAGCACCGTCCGGCCGCCGCCCTCCGGTGTGAGGCGCACCTCGACCTCGCTGAAGCCGGGGTCGGGGCCGAACCGCCAGGAGACCCGCAGCCGCTCCGGGGCCACGCACTCGATGATCTCGCCGCCGGCGTTCCCCTCCAGTTGGTAGCTCCCCCCGGCCCGGAGATCCCCGGTCACCGGGAGGAACCACCGGGCGATCCGCTCCGGAGAGGTCACCGCGTCCCAGACATCGGCCGTAGCGGCGTCGAAGGTCCGCCGCAGCAGCACGCTGCCCGCCTCGTCCTGTCCCACGCGGCGCGTGCCGACCTCCCGGTGCACCCGGCCGATCTCGTCGACGATCTCACTCATGGCCGCCCACTCCCGTTCCGCTCGTCCGCCCTGTGCCCCGTCGGCCATGTAACCGAAGTTCCGCCCCGCCCGCCTCATCGACACGGGCTCCGGCGCCCCCGCCGTCCCCGCTCGCACGACGGGGCGCGGACAATGCGTCCATGCAGCTTCCCGCGGGCGCCGTGGACGCCACCGCTCTGATCGAGGTCGTCAGGATCTCGGCCCTGCCGACCGTGCGGGGAGCGCCCTGTCCCGGAGAGGTCGTCGCCCATCGGGCGGGGAGCGAGATCGCGGACGCCCTCGCCTCGATCGAGAGCCTGCCCGGCAGCGAGCAGCACCGCTGCGGCTTCGCACCGGGCTGGGGCGTCCGGGCGTACGACGACACGCTCGACCTCGTGCTGTTCGAGGCGGCGTTCTGCTTCCACTGCCATGAGGTCCGCATGCACGGCCCGGCCGTACCGCCCGCCCTGGCGACACAGTTCTTCGACGCGGACGCGCCGCAGGCCCGCGCGCTTCTGGAGCTCTTCCGCGCCTCGGCCGTGCGGGGGTGACACCCGCCGTGACGGCCCTCGTGCGCCCGAGGCGTCGTCACTGCCGCTCGTCATTGCCGCTCACCGTCGGGGTGCAGCACGGCTGCGGCGATCTCACGGACGCGGTCCGGAGTGATCCCCGTCCGTTGCTCGACGGCGAGGGGATGGTCGGTGGGTTCGAGTTCGACGAAGGGGAGCTGTCCGACCGCACGGGTGTGCACGTTGGTCTTCAGGTCCAGCGTCATGGACGGGTAGACCGGCAGTTCGGTGGTGAGCCAGCCGAAGTACGGTGCTTCGCCCTCCCGTCCCGGGGTGTCCCACAGGTCCACCGCGCGGGAGTAGTTCTCGCGGCTGAGGGAGACCCAGACGCCCCAGGAGAACACCTCCTCGCGGCCGATGACGGGTATCTCGATCAAGCCCCTGACGAAGTGGTGCTGCCGGTGGATCACACACCGGTCCGACGAGAGCAGGCAGCCGTCGGCATCGGCGAAGGCCGGATCCCACACCGCCGGGGCTTCGGCCGTGTGGTGCATGGGCGGTTCGGGGTGGTGCGCGCCGCAGCGGGGGCAGGTGAATCCGAGGTCGCTGGTCATGGCGTGGAGCCTAGTGACCGGCTGTGACACCTCGGTGGGACCACCGCTGCCTTCGTGTCCTCGCCGGCCAGGAACGGATGCAGCAGCCTGAGCAGGGCGCGCGGGCGGTGCAGCGGAATGATGTGGCCGCAGTCCTCGATGACGTGTCCGGTGAGATCGTCGGTGACCGGGCGGAGCTGACGTTCCAGCGCAGCACCGACGGGCCGTGCGCCCAGTGCCATCGTCGGCACCGTCAGGCGGGCGGTGGCGACCGCCTGCTCGATCTGTACCGCGCTCTCGGGCAGCGCCCGGTAGTACGAGAACGCGCGGCTCAACGCCTGGCGGCCGGTGTACGCGCGGACGAAGGCGTCCCGGAGGCCGGGGCGCACCCCGTCGCCGAGCGTGCCGGCGCGCAGGAACCAGTCGACGTAGGCGGCCTCGTGGCCCTCCAGCACGGTCTCGGCTAGGCCGGGCGCGGCGGAATGGAAGCCGAACCACCACGGCGGCCCGTCGGCGAGGAAGTCCTCGGCGCCGGGCAGCGTGCCCAGAAGGGACTCCATGACGACCAGGCGCCGGACGAGACCGGGGCGGCGCAGGGCGAGGAGGAAGGCCGGCGCGGTACCCGCGTCGATGCCCACCACAGCGGCCGAGGGCACACCGAGCGTGGTGAGAAGCGCCGCGGCGTCCTCGGCCAGGGTGCCCGCGTCGTACCCGGAGGCGGCCCCGCTGCTCGCGCCGAATCCGCGCAGGTCCGGCGCGATGACGCGGTAACGGCCGGACAGGTCGGCCATGACGTCCGTCCACAGCTCCCAGGTGTGCGGGAAACCGTGCAGCAGCAGTACGGCCGGGCCCGATCCGGCGAGAGCGACGTTCAGTTCGACACCGTTGACGGGGACGTGCCGCAGTTCGGGCATGGAGAGGCTCCAGCTCTGTGGTGAGGAATGGTGACCAGGTCACGCTAGGGAACTATCCTGGTCCGTCCAAGACGGCACTTTCCCTTCAGGTGGTGAGCCCCGAGTGACCACGTCGAGGTCCGGCGAACCCGGCCGGCGGCCCGGTGAGCGGGGTGATCTGATGGATCCGCGCTGCCCGGCCCGCCAGTTGCTCGACCGTATCGGCACCAAGTGGACGTCGATGGCGGTCAAGGTGCTGGCCCAGGAGGCTCCGGACGAGCTCCGTTTCGCGGAACTGCGGCGCCGTATCCCCGGCATCTCGCAGAAGATGCTGTCCGTCACCCTGCAGAGTCTGGTCCGCGACGGCCTGGTCGCGCGCCGGGTGGAACCCACCGTGCCGCCCGCCGTCCACTACCGGCTCACCGAGCTCGGCCTGTCCCTCGAAGAGCCGCTCTCCGCCCTGCGGGCCTGGGCCGAGACACACATGCCGGAGATCGACCGCAGCAACCGGCTCGCCGACGAGCCACCCCCCGGCTAGGGGTGCCGCCCTGCGGGAGGCGGCGGATTCCCGGAGATCTTTGCATAACACTGCATAGTTGCGTATAGTCATGCCATCGATGAGGAGGAATGTCCGATGGTGGTACGTGCGGCAGTGGCAGGGGCGAGCGGATACGCCGGCGGGGAGCTGCTCCGTCTGCTCCTCACCCATCCCCAGGTCGAGATCGGGGCACTCACCGCCCACTCCAACGCCGGAGAGCGGCTCGGCGCGCTGCAGCCGCACCTGAGGCCGCTCGCCGACCGGGTTCTCCAGCCCACCACGGCCGAGGTCCTCGGCGGACACGACGTCGTCTTCCTGGCCCTGCCGCACGGGCAGTCCGCCGCCGTGGCCGAACAGCTCGGCGACGAGGTGCTCGTCGTCGACATGGGCGCCGACTTCCGGCTCGCGGACCCTGCCGACTGGGAGCGGTTCTACGGCTCCCCGCACGCCGGGACCTGGCCCTACGGCCTGCCCGAGCTGCCCGGAGCCCGCGCCGCGCTGGAGGGGACCAAGCGCATCGCCGTGCCCGGCTGCTACCCGACGGCCGTCTCCCTCGCACTCTTCCCGGCGTACGCGGCCGGCCTCGCCGAGCCCGAGGCCGTCGTCGTCGCCGCGTCCGGCACCTCCGGCGCGGGCAAGGCGGCCAAGCCGCACCTGCTCGGCTCCGAGGTCATGGGCAACATGACCCCGTACGGCGTCGGCGGGGTCCACCGGCATACACCCGAGATGATCCAGAACCTCGGGGCGGCGGCCGGTGAACCCGTATCCGTGTCCTTCACCCCGACCCTCGCGCCCATGCCCCGCGGCATCCTCGCCACGTGCAGCGCGAAGGCGAAGCCCGGGGTGAGCGCCGACTCGCTCCGCGCGGTCTACGAGAAGGCCTTCGCCGACGAGCCGTTCGTCGACCTGCTCCCCGAGGGACAGTGGCCCGCCACCGCGGCCGTGTACGGATCCAACGCCGTGCAGATCCAGGTCGCCCACGACGAGGCGGCCGGCCGGATCATCGTGATCAGCGCCATCGACAACCTCGCCAAGGGCACCGCCGGCGGCGCCCTGCAGAGCATGAACATCGCCCTCGGGCTCCCCGAGGACACAGGCCTTTCCACGATCGGAGTCGCACCGTGAGCGACGCACGCGCAGCCGCTCGGCTGCGGGCAACGACGGAAGCCGCGCCGCCGCGCCGCGTGGGCGGAGAAGCGAACGAGGAGATGCAGTGAGCGTCACGGCAGCACAGGGATTCTCGGCGTCGGGAATCGCCGCCGGAATCAAGGAGAGCGGTCACCCCGACCTGGCCCTCGTGGTCAACAACGGGCCCCGTCGCGCCGCTGCGGGCGTCTTCACCTCCAACCGCGTCAAGGCCGCGCCCGTCCTCTGGTCGGAACAGGTGGTCAAGGGCGGCGAGGTGACCGCGGTCGTCCTCAACTCCGGTGGCGCCAACGCCTGTACGGGCCCGCAGGGCTTCCAGGACACCCACGCCACCGCCGAGAAGGCCGCCGAGGTCCTCCCCGGGCACAGCGCGGGCGAGATCGCGGTCGCCTCGACCGGGCTGATCGGCCTGCTCCTCCCCATGGACAAGCTCCTGCCCGGCCTGGAGAAGGCTGCCGAGGCGCTGAGCGAACACGGCGGTGACAAGGCCGCCATCGCGATCAAGACCACCGACACGGTCCACAAGACGGCCCGCGCCGGCGGCGACGGCTGGACCGTCGGAGGCATGGCCAAGGGCGCGGGCATGCTCGCCCCCGGCCTCGCCACCATGCTGGTCGTGCTCACGACGGACGCCGACGTCGAGGCCCCCGCGCTCGACGCCTCCCTGCGCGCCGCCACCCGCACCACCTTCGACCGGGTCGACTCCGACGGCTGCATGTCGACCAACGACACCGTGCTGCTCCTCGCCTCCGGGGCGAGCGGGATCACCCCGGGCCAGGCCGAGTTCGAGCAGGCCGTGCAGAGCGTCTGCGCCGACCTCGCCCGCCAGCTGATCGGCGACGCCGAGGGCGCGTCCAAGGACATCCGGATCGAGGTGATCAACGCGGCGACCGAGGACGACGCCGTCGAGGTGGGCCGGAGCATCGCCCGCAACAACCTCCTCAAGTGCGCCATCCACGGCGAGGACCCCAACTGGGGCCGCGTCCTCTCCGCGATCGGCACCACGAAGGCCGCCTTCGAGCCCGACCGGCTGAACGTCGCCATCAACGATGTCTGGGTGTGCAAGAACGGCAGCGTCGGCGAGGACCGCGACCTGGTCGACATGCGCTACCGGGAGGTCAGGATCACCGCGGACCTCTCCGCGGGAGACGAGTCCGCCGTCATCTGGGCCAACGACCTGACCGCCGAGTACGTCCACGAGAACAGCGCGTACAGCTCATGAGCGCCGCGAGGAAGCACACCGCGCTGCCCAAAGCACAGATCCTCATCGAGGCGCTGCCCTGGCTCACCCGGCACAACGGCAAGACCGTCGTCATCAAGTTCGGCGGCAACGCCATGATCGACGAGGAGCTGAAGGCCGCCTTCGCCCAGGACGTCGTCTTCCTGCGGCACGCCGGCCTCAAGCCCGTCGTCGTGCACGGCGGCGGCCCGCAGATCAGCGCCCAGCTCGACAAGCAGGGCCTGGTCAGCGAGTTCAAGGCCGGGCTGCGTGTCACCACGCCCGAGGCCATGGACGTCGTACGCATGGTGCTCGCCGGACAGGTCCAGCGCGAGCTCGTCGGGCTGCTCAACGAGCACGGCCCGCTCGCCGTCGGCATGACCGGCGAGGACGCCCACACGATCACCGCGGTCCAGCACCGCCCCGTGATCGACGGCGAGGCGGTCGACATCGGCCGGGTCGGTGAGATCACCGCCATAGACACGGGCGCGATCCAGGCGCTGCTGGACGACGGCCGGATCCCGGTCATCTCCTCCATCGCCCGCTCCGCCGAGGACAACCACGTCTACAACGTCAACGCCGACACCGCCGCCGCCGCGCTCGCCGCGGCGCTGGGCGCCGAGACGCTCATGGTCCTCACCGACGTCGAGGGCCTCTACGAGGACTGGCCGAACAGCGAGGACGTCATCAGCCGCCTCACCGCCACCGAGCTGGAGAAGCTGCTGCCCGACCTCTCCAGCGGCATGGTGCCCAAGATGCGGGGCTGCCTCCACGCCGTACGCAACGGGGTCGAGACCGCCCGTGTCATCGACGGCCGGGTCCAGCACTCGATCCTGCTGGAGATCTTCACCGACGAGGGAATCGGCACCATGGTCGTGCCGGACGCGATCTCCGGCCCGACGGCCGGAACGAAGGGGGAGTCATGAGCAACGAGGAGTACGCGCAGCGCTGGCAGGGTGCGCTGATGGACAACTACGGCACCCCGCAGCTTCCCCTGGTGCGCGGCGCGGGCGCCCGGGTGTGGGACGCGGACGGAGCCGAGTACCTCGACTTCGTCGGCGGCATCGCGGTCAACGCGCTCGGCCACGCCCACCCCGCCGTGGTCGAGGCGGTCTCCACGCAGATCGCCTCCCTCGGCCACGTCTCCAACCTCTACACCGCCGAGCCCCCCATCGCGCTCGCCGAGCGGCTGCTCCAGCTCTTCGGGCGCACCGGAAGGGTCTTCTTCTGCAACTCCGGCGCCGAGGCCAACGAGGCGGCCTTCAAGATCGGCCGGCTGACCGGGCGCACGCACATGGTCGCCACCGACGGCGGCTTCCACGGCCGGACCATGGGCAGCCTCGCCCTGACCGGCCAGCAGGGCAAGCGCACCCCGTTCCTGCCGCTGCCCGGCGACGTCACGCACGTGCCGTACGGCGACGTCGAGGCGCTCCGGGCCGCGGTGACGACCGACACCGCGCTGCTGATCATCGAGCCCGTGCAGGGTGAGATCGGCGTCGTCGTCCCGCCCAAGGGCTATCTGGAGGCGGCCAGGGAGATCACCCGGGCCACCGGCACGCTGCTCGTCCTGGACGAGGTGCAGACCGGGATCGGCCGCTGCGGCCAGTGGTTCGAGCACCAGGCCCACCAGGGCGTCGAGCCCGACGTGGTCACGCTCGCCAAGGGGCTCGGCGGCGGCTTGCCGATCGGCGCCACCGTCGCGTTCGGCGCCGCCGCCGACCTGCTGAAGCCCGGTCATCACGGCACGACGTTCGGCGGTAACCCGGTCGCCTGCGCCGCCGGTCTCGCGGTGCTGGACACGCTCGCCGCCGACGGCACCCTGGACGATGTGAAGCGGCTGGGCGAGCGGATCCGGGACGGCGTCGAGGGCCTCGGACACCCGTTGGTCTCCCACGTCCGCGGCTCCGGACTGCTGCTGGGTATCGTGCTCACCGGGCCCCTCGCACCGAAGGTGCAGCAGGCGGCTCAGGGAGCCGGACTCCTGGTGAACGCGCCCGCCCCCGACGTCGTACGGCTGATGCCGCCGCTGATCATCGGTGACGCCGAGGTGGACGCGTTCCTGCGGATTCTGCCGGGAGCTCTCGACGCGGCTTACGGGGACGGACGATCCGGGGAGTGACGATCCGGAGAATGAGGCGACGACGATGACCGAGGCGCAGGAAACCGACCACGGCGGGCCGTCGGTGCCACAGACCCGCACAGCACGCCACCGCAGGATCGTGGACATCCTGAACCGCCAGCCGGTGCGCTCGCAGAGCCAGCTGGCCCGGCTCCTGTCCGACGACGGGCTGAGCGTCACCCAGGCGACGCTCTCCCGCGACCTGGACGAGCTCGGCGCGGTGAAGATCCGCAACACCGGTGGCGAGCTGATCTACGCGGTGCCGAGCGAGGGCGGGTTCCGTACCCCGCAGGCCCCGCTCGGCGGGTCGGCCAAGGAGGAGCGGATGCGCAGGCTCTCCGCCGAGCTCCTCATCTCCGCGGAGGCCTCGGCCAACCTCGTGGTCCTGCGTACGCCTCCGGGTGCCGCGCAGTTCCTCGCCTCGGCGATCGACCAGGCCGAACTCCGGGCGATCCTCGGCACGATCGCGGGGGACGACACCCTGATGCTGATCAGCCGTGACCCCAACGGGGGCCAGGCCCTGGCCGACCACCTGCTGCGGCTGGCCCAGAACGAGCGCGCTCCTCAGTAACGGGTGATCGCGGTCGGGCCGGACGCCGTCCCGACCGCGAGGTGCGGACGGCGCGCCGGATCGGCCCAGGCCAGGATCCGCTCCATGGCGGCCGCCGGCACGGACACACAGCCGGCGGTCGCGCCCTTCCCGTCGACGTGGAGGAAGATCCCGGCGCCCCTGCCCCGTACCGGCCGGTCGTAGTTGAACCCGATGACGAGCGCCCGGGCGTACTGGGTGGCGTAGGTGACGAGGTGCTCGGACTCCTCGGCGCGGCAGTCGGCGGGCCTCGGTTCCACCCAGCGGTTGTAGGCCGTGGACGCGTTGTCCTGGCACCACCACGAGTCCGCGCCGATCCGCCGGTACGGGTAGCGGGTCCCCGGCGGGGCCGCCCCGGTCCCGAAGGCGTACGGAAGGTCGTACAGCCCGGTGGGCGTGGTGTTCGTGCCCTGGGTCCGGGTCGCGCCCTCGGCCAGGCCGTTCGCCCCGAAGCGGGCGGGCGCCGAACCCGCCTCCGCCCAGTCGCCGCCGCGCAGCTCCCACCAGGTGACCGTGCCCGTGGTGGAGTCCGTGCCGGGGGCCTCGGCGGTGATCAGCTGCGTACCGCCGCCGGTGTCCGCCAGCCGCTGCGGAAGGGGTGGCGGCTCCGCGGGCCGCGCCGCGAGTGAACCGGCCAGTGCCAGCAGGACCGAGGCGGTCACCAGGAGTCTGCGCATGCTCCGGACCGTACGGGACGCGGCGGACCGCCCCCACCGCGCCTGCTCCGTACGGCCCAGCGCCTCACCCCGCCGGGGGCGCGGGCATCGCGGGCAGCGGCAGCGGGAGCCCGGGCAGCCCGTCGATGCTCGTCGCGATGGTGTCCTTCTTCTCGAAGTACCGGCTCAGGCTCTCGTCGTCCTCACGCCGGAAACGGCCGGCGTGCAGGGTGCGGTCCTCGTCGTACGACATGAACGGCACCGCGTAACCGCAGGAGTCCCGGATCAGTCCGGCCGTCACCACGATGATCGCGCGCAGCCCGTGCGAGGCGGGGTCGATGTCCGGGAAGTGGCGGAGCAGCCCGGCGAAACGCGGGTCGTCACGGAACACCGGCTCACCGCGGCCGTGCACGCGGACGATGTTGGGCGGGCCCTGGAAGGCGCACCACATCAGCGTGATGCGCCCGTTCTCCCGGAGATGGGCGACGGTCTCGGCGGTGCTGCCGGCGAAGTCGAGGTAGGCCACGGTCCGTTCGTCGACGACGGCCAGCGACCCGCTCATGCCCTTGGGCGAGAGATTGACCGTGCCGTCGCCGTCCAGGGGCGCGGTCGCGGTGAAGAAGAGCGGCTGCTCCTCGATGAAGGCGCGGAGCCGGCCCTCGATGCGTTCGTGTGTCTTTCCCATGACGCCATTGTCGTGCGAACAGGAGTGCGGGGCCGGGGGTTTCACAGGCCGGACAGCCCCCGCGTGCGGGCCAGGTCCTGGGCGTCCAGCAGTCGCCGCGCCGCCGTCCGCGCGGCGCGGAGCCGGTCCGGAGCGAGCCGCGCGCGCAGCCGCTCCCGGTCGAGCCCCGCGGCGTACGGAAGCAGGGCGCGGCAGGCCGCCCGGACCACGGCGGGCACCGGGTCGTCGAGCAGCGGTTCCACCCGGTCGGACCGTACGGCGTCGAGCGCGCGCAGCCCGGCCACGGCGTGGGCCCGCACGGCGGGCAGAGGATGGGCCGTCAGTGCCCACAGCGTGTCCGCCTCCTCACACGCGCCGCATTCGCCGAGTCCGGCAGCCGCGGCGGGGTGCTCCGCCGGCTCGGCGCACATCGACCGGTACAGCGGGAGCGGATCGACGCCGGCCTGGCGCAGGACGTAGCGGGCACAGGCGCGGACGATCGCCGACCGGTCGGCGAGGTAGGAGGCGGCCTCGTCGTGCCGCCCGGTCCGCCGCAGCCCGGTCACACCGGCCGAGCGGACCATGCCCGACCGGGCGGACAGCAGCAGATCCACCACGCCCTCGTCGTCGTCGCCCGTCCGGGAGAGTGCCGCCTCGGCGCAGAGCGCCTGGAGGCGTACGTCGCCCGGGGCGAAGGCCGCCGTGCGGGCGAGCTCCACCGGCGTCAGCAACCGCCGGTCGATCGCCACGCCATGGCCGAACCGGCGGACCGCCCGGTCCCCGCTCGTCAGCAGGGGGACGACGCCCGCGCCCGGACCGTCGCGCAGCGCGCGGTCCAGGGCGGCCAGGGCGAAGCCGCCCCGGTCCCGCCGGGCCAGGAGCAGGACCAGACCGGCGAGGGGGGCCAGTTCGGCGGAGACATCGGCGAGCAGGGCCCGGGCCCGGTCGCGGACCGGACCCACCCAGTCGGCGCAGCGGATCACCAGCAGGGGCCTCAGGGCCGGCGCACCCGCAGCCCGGTCCAGTGCCGCCGCACGCACCCTGCCGTCGGGGTGGCACAGGGCAAGCGCGATCAGGGACTCCTCGGTAGAGGAGGGCGGACCGGGCGGAAGGCTCCTGAGCCGGTGGCGTGTCGGCAGCGCGTCGGCGAGTCGGTGGCTCAGGGCCCGCACCTCCGCGTCCAGCGTCACCCAGGACGCGGGAGCGGTGGTGTCCAGTGCCCCGCCCAGCGGTGTCCCCCGGGCCAGGCGTTCGGCCGCCCCGCATCCGTCGTCCATCAGTCCCCCCGGGGTTCGTGTGCGAAGGGCCGATCGTAGGCCGGGCCCCCTTCCGGTCCAACCGGTTTTCGCCGGCCTGACCAGCAGCTTTGACAAAGCATGCAGACCCTCGCATAGTTATGCCATATGTGATCGCGCCGTGAGGCGGACGCACACCCCTTGCACTCCCGAGGAGCACGCAGTGAGCAACGGCACCGGAAACAGCGACGTACGCCTCTGGGGCGGCCGTTTCGCCGACGGTCCGGCCGAGGCGCTGGCCAGGCTGTCCGCGTCCGTCCACTTCGACTGGCGCCTCGCGCCGTACGACATCGCGGGCTCCCGCGCCCACGCGCGCGTGCTCAACAAGGCGGGTCTCCTCACCGCCGACGAGCTGACCCGGATGATCGAGGGGCTGGACGCGCTCGAAGCCGCGGTGGCCGACGGCTCGTTCACCGGCACCATCGCCGACGAGGACGTCCACACCGCCCTGGAACGCGGCCTCCTGGAGCGCCTCGGGCCCGACCTCGGCGGCAAGCTGCGGGCCGGCCGGTCCCGGAACGATCAGGTCGCCACACTCTTCCGGATGTACCTGCGCGACCACGCCCGCATCATCGGCGGCCTGATCGCCGAGCTCCAGGACGCGCTGGTGGGGCTGGCCGAGGCGCACCCGGACGTGGCCATGCCCGGCCGCACGCACCTCCAGCACGCCCAGCCCGTGCTCTTCGCCCACCACGTCCTGGCCCATGTGCAGCCCCTGTCCCGGGACGCCGAGCGGCTGCGGCAGTGGGACGAGCGGACGGCCGTCTCCCCGTACGGCTCCGGCGCGCTGGCGGGTTCGTCCCTCGGGCTCGACCCGGAGGCGGTCGCGGCCGACCTCGGCTTCGAGCGTGGCTCCGTCGCCAACTCCATCGACGGCACCGCGTCCCGCGACTTCGTCGCCGAGTTCGCGTTCATCACCGCGATGATCGGCGTCAACCTCTCCCGGATCGCCGAGGAGATCATCATCTGGAACACGAAGGAGTTCTCCTTCGTCACCCTCCACGACGCCTTCTCCACCGGCTCCTCGATCATGCCGCAGAAGAAGAACCCCGACATCGCCGAGCTGGCCCGCGGCAAGTCCGGCCGCCTCGTCGGGAACCTCACCGGGCTGATGGCGACGCTGAAGGCCCTCCCGCTCGCGTACAACCGCGACCTCCAGGAGGACAAGGAGCCGGTCTTCGACTCCTGCGACCAGCTCGAGGTCCTGCTGCCCGCGTTCACCGGCATGATGGCCACGCTCACCGTCAACCGGGAGCGCATGGAGGAGCTGGCCCCGGCCGGCTTCTCGCTCGCCACGGACATCGCCGAGTGGCTGGTCAAGCAGGGCGTGCCGTTCCGGGTGGCCCACGAGGTCGCCGGTGAGTGCGTGAAGGTCTGCGAGCAGCACGGCATCGAGCTCGACGAGCTGACGGATGAGCAGTTCGCGAAGATCTCCGAGCACCTCACCCCGGAGGTGCGCACGGTCCTCGACGTGCCCGGCGCGCTCGCCTCCCGTGACGGCCGGGGCGGTACCGCCCCCTCCGCCGTCGCCGTCCAGCTGGCCGAGGTGAAGGCCGACCTGGTGACGCAGCACGCCTGGGCGACCGCGCGCGGATGATTCGCGGGCATCGCGGGCTACGTTGACGGGAAGGCGTTTCGGAACGACCGACCCAGAGGAGCCCGCGATGCCCTTCGCCCGCCTGAACCGAGCGACCACCCCGACCTCCCACATCGGGCTCGGCCTGGCCGCCGTCGGCAGGCCCGGCTACATCACCCCGCACCGTGACCGCGATCTGCCCGGTGACCGCGGGGCCGACGCGCTGCGCGACCGCACCCACGAACTCCTGGACGCGGCCTACGCCCAGGGCGTGCGCTACTTCGACGCCGCCCGCTCCTACGGCCGCGCCGAGGAGTTCCTCGCCGAGTGGCTGACGGCCCGCCCCGAGGCGGCGGACGTCGTCGTCGGCAGCAAATGGGGCTACACCTACACCGCCGACTGGCGCGTCGACGCCGAGACGCACGAGGTGAAGGACCACGACCTCGCCACCTTCGAGCGCCAGCACGCCGAGACGGCGGGACTGCTCGGCGGCCGGCTCGATCTGTACCAGATCCACTCGGTGACCGCCGACAGCCCGGCGCTCACCGACAAGGCCCTGCACGCGCGTCTCGCCGAGCTCGCCGCCGGGGGCACCACGGTCGGCTTCTCCACGAGCGGTCCCGCCCAGGCCGACGCCGTACGGGCCGCTCTCGCCGTGACGGTGGACGGCGAGCCCCTCTTCCGTACCGTCCAGGCCACCTACAACGCACTGGAGACCTCCGCGGGGCCGGCGCTCGCCGAGGCGCACGACGCGGGGCTCACCGTCATCGTCAAGGAGGCCCTGGCCAACGGCCGGCTCGCCGGGACCGAGGCGCCCGCCGTCGTCCGGGAGATCGGCGCCGAGGCGGGGCTGGACGGCGACGCCGTGGCCCTGGCGCTCGGGCTGCACCAGCCGTGGGCCGGAGTCGTCCTGTCCGGTGCGGCCACCGTCACCCAGCTGGCGGCCAACCTGCACGCGCCGCTGCTCGACCTGGACCCGGACCGGCTGGACCGGCTCGCCGCCCTGGTGGAGGAACCCGAGGCGTACTGGCGCCACCGCGCCTCGCTGCCCTGGAGCTGAACGCGCCCGGAGCGGCTCAGGCCCATGCGGCGAGCGTCTCGAAGTCCTCACGCACCAGGCCGACCCAGGGGTCGACCCGCAGCAGCAGGGCCCGACCCGGGTGGTGCGCCGCCACCCAGGCCCTGTCGGGGTCGGAGATCTCGTCGTCGACCCAGGCGAACGGCCTCCCGTCCGCGTGGTCGACGACGTACCGCGTCTTCCAGTACGTCCCGTCCTCCCTGACGGCGTGCATCGCGGGCCAGTCGATGTAAGGCAACGGAGGCAGCCCGATGCGCGGGCCGACCCACTCGTTCGCCTCGTCCTTCCAGGTCGTCGCCCAGACGAGCTCGTACCGCGCGGCGAGGGCGAGCAGCCCGTCGCCGTGGACGGGGCTGAGCAGGACGGGCAGCGGCGGTCCCTCCTTCCACCCGGTCGGCCGCATCTCGTGCAGGGTGTAGCCCTCCGGCAGGGGGGTGCGGGCCAGTGCCGCGTACGGGTTCAGCGGACCGTCGATGTCGATCAGCAGCAGCGGCTTCATGGCGTCATGGTGCCCTTTCGGCCGCCCGGTACCGGGTGATTTCCGCGGGCCGCGTGCCGGGGGAGAGGCCTCCAGCTTCAGTCGCTGGGACGTTGGTGTCTCAATTGGGTTAGTGTCGTCTCATGACTCTTGATCGTGAGCAGGTGCTGCGGAGCGCCGCCGCGCTGCTGACCCGCAAATCCACGGCGACGATGGACGAGGTCGCCCGGGCCGCGGGCATCGGCCGCGCCACCCTTCACCGGCACTTCGCCGGGAGGGACGCCCTGGTCGGGGCGTTGGAGGACCTGGGGATCAGGGAGTTCGAGGCCGCCCTGGATGCCGCCACGCTCGACGAGGGCTCCGCCGAGGACGGGCTCCGGCGTCTGATCGCCGCCGTCGAGCCGAGTGCGGGGCTGCTGTCCTTCCTCGTCACCGAGAACCAGCTCTTCGAGGGCGACGACGTCAACGAGGGCTGGAGCCGGCTCGACGCGCGGGTCTCCGCCTTCTTCCGCCGCGGCCAGGAGCGCGGCGAGTTCCGGATCGACCTCACCCCGGCCTGGCTGACCGAGGCACTCTACGGCCTGATCGGCAGCTGCGCGTGGTCCGTGCAGACAGGCCGCGTCGCCGCGCAGGACTTCCCCTACATGATCGTCGAGTTGCTCCTCGGCGGAGCACGCCGGAGCGTGGAGAAATGAGCAGCACCAATCAGCGGGCGGGCGTCACGGGTGACCCGCACCATCCGGGCCGGTGGATCGCCCTCGCCGTCCTCGTCCTCGCCGTGCTGCTGGTCGCCGTCGACGCGACCGTCCTCGGGCTGGCGACCCCGTTCCTCAGCGAGGACCTCGAACCGACCGGCACGCAGCTGCTCTGGATCGGAGACGTCTACTCCTTCGTGATCGCCGGGCTCCTCGTCTCCATGGGCAGCCTCGGTGACCGGATCGGCCGCAAGAAGCTGCTGCTGACCGGTGCCACCGCCTTCGGGGCGGTGTCCGTGCTCAACGCCTACGCCTCCAGCCCCGAGATGATGATCGTGGCCAGGGCGCTGCTCGGTGTCGCGGGCGCCACCCTGATGCCGTCCACGCTCGCCCTGATCCGCAACCTCTTCCACGACCCGCGCGAACGCAGTCTCGCGGTCGGCATCTGGGGCGCCATGGCCTCGGCGGGCGCCGCCGTCGGCCCCGTCGTGGGCGGGCTCCTGCTGGAGCACTTCTGGTGGGGCTCGGTCTTCCTGATCAACCTGCCCGTGATGGCGGTCCTCGTCGCCGTCGGCATCAAGATGATCCCCGAGTCCAAGAACCCGGCGCCGGGTCCCTGGGACCTGCTCAGCGTGGGGCTCTCCCTGGTCGGCATGATCGGCGTCGTGTACGCCATCAAGGAGGCTGCCGCACATGGTGTGAGTTGGGAGAACGTCGCGGCTGCGGTGGGCGGGGTGCTGGCGCTCACCTGGTTCGTGCGCCGTCAGCTGAAGCTGCCCGCCCCGTTGCTGGACATGCGGCTCTTCCACCACCGGGGCTTCTCCGGCGCGGTCCTCGCCGACCTCCTGACGATCCTCGGCCTGTCCGGGATCGTCTTCTTCCTCTCCCAGTTCCTGCAGCTGGTCCAGGGGCGGGGCCCGCTCGAGGCCGGGCTCGCCGAACTGCCCGCCGCCGTCGGCGCGGTGACCGCCGGACTCCTGGCCGGGCGGGTGGCACGCCACTACTCCGTCCGCTCCGTGGTCGCCCTCGGGCTCGGAGCCATCGGCCTGTCGCTCGCGACGGTCACGGTGATCCACAAGGAGACCGGCTACCCGCTGATCGGCGTCCTGCTCCTGGTGGTGGGCGTCGGCGCGGGATTCGCCTTCACCGTCACCTCCGACGTGATCCTCTCCAGCGTCCCCAAGGAGCAGGCCGGATCGGCGTCCGCCGTGTCCGAGACGGCGTACGAGCTCGGCGCGGCCCTCGGTATCGCCCTGCTCGGGTCCATCGTCACGGGCGTCTACAAGGGCTTCGGGACACCCGAGGGCGTCCCGGCGTCCGCCGCCGCGGCGGCCCACGAATCGCTCGGCGGAGCCGTGGAGACCGCCGAGCGCCTTCCCGCCCAGCAGGGGAGCGAGCTCGTCGTCGCGGCGCAGGAGGCCTTCGTCAACGGGCTGCGGGTGTCGGCGGCGGTCGGCGCCGTGGTGCTGCTCGCGACGGCGGTCGCGGCGTGGTTCCTGCTGCGTGACCAGAAGCTCGAGGAGGGCATCATCCCGGACGAGTGACCGGACGAGTGACCCAACGCCGGACGAGTGACCCAACGAGTGGGTGGCCCAACGAGTGGGTGGCCCGGCGCGCGTCGCGCCGGGCCACCCACCCACACACTCGTCCGGCTCAGGCGGCCTTGGCCTTCGTGGCGTACATGTCGACGTACTCCTGGCCGGACAGCCGCATGACCTCGGCCATGACGGAGTCCGTCACCGCCCGCAGGACGTAGCGGTCGCGGTCCATGCCCTCGTAGCGCGAGAACTCCATCGGCTCACCGAAGCGGACCGTGACCTTGCCCGGGCGGGGCAGGCCGGAGCCGCCCGGCTGCAGCTTGTCCGTACCGATCATCGCGAACGGGACCACCGGCGCGCCGGTCATCAGGGTCAGCCGCGCGATACCCGTGCGGCCCCGGTAGAGCCGGCCGTCGGGGGAGCGGGTGCCCTCGGGATAGATGGCGAAGGCCTGGCCCTCCTCCAGCACCCGTCGGCCGGTCATGAGCGCCGCGACGCCCCCGCGTCCACCGTCCCGGTCCACCGGGATCATGCCGCAGCCGGTGAAGAACCAGGCCATCAGCCGGCCCTTGAGGCCCTTGCCGGTGACGTACTCGTCCTTGCCGATGTAGAACACCGGCCGGTCGCAGCAGATCGGCATGATCATCGAGTCGATGAACGTCAGGTGGTTGCCCGCGAGGATCACCGGCCCGGTCCCCGGGATGTTCTCGACGCCTTCCACCTGGGGCCGGAAGAGCAGGCGCAGGATCGGTCCGAGCACTGCCTTGATGACCGTGAGTCGGGACAACGCATCCTCCGGTGACGTGGCCGGGCGGCCGGGGCGGGAATTCGCGAGGGTCTGTGCAGGTGAGGACGATACTCGCGGGTACCGCCTCTCCGCACATCGGGTTCACCGAGCCGATACGCAGTGTTGACGTGTGTTTCCGCCATGTTCGTCCACCGGCCGCCCCACCGATGGCGTAGCTGCCTACGATCAAGCCTCCCCCCGAAGGTGCCGGACATCACAGGCGAGGAGCATTCATGACAGAGCGCGCGCGGACTGCACCCGGTCGGCGGACCCTCCTGGGGGCCGCCGTCCTCGGCACGGCCCTCAGCATCTCCGGCACGGCCCACGCGGCCGGGCGCGGCGCCGCGGACGGCCGAGGCGGCGGCAACGGCTCCTACCGGGACCTGCCCGTGCCCACCGTCATCGGCCACCGCGGCGCCAGCGGCTACCGTCCCGAGCACACCCTCGGCTCCTACCAGCTGGCGCTGGACATGGGCGCACACATCGTCGAGCAGGACCTCGTGCCGACCAAGGACGGCCATCTGGTCTGCCGTCACGAGAACGACATCACCGGGACCACGGACGTCGCCGACCACCCCGAATTCGCGAGCCGCAAGGCGACCAAGAAGGTCGACGGCATATCGCTCACCGGCTGGTTCACCGAGGACTTCACCCTCGCCGAGCTGAAGACCCTCCGGGCGAAGGAGCGCATCCCCGGCAACCGCCAGGAGAACACCCTCTACGACGGGCGCTGGGAGATCCCCACCTTCGAGGAGGTCCTGCGCTGGGCCGACAAGGAGGGCCGCAGGCGGGGCAGGCCCGTCTGGCTCTACGTCGAGACCAAGCACCCCTCCTACTTCAGGGGCCTGGGGCTCGGCCTGGAGGAGCCCCTCGCGAAGCTGCTGCGCCGCTACGGCAGGCACCGCGCGAACTCCCCGCTGATCCTCCAGTCCTTCGAGCCGGGCTCGGTGCGGCGGCTGGCGGAGCTCGTCGCCACTCCCCGGGTCGTGCTGCTGTCCGGGCCGAAGGAGCGGCCCTGGGACTTCGTGGAGGCCGGCGATCCCCGTACCGTCGCCGATCTGGTGAAGCCCGAGGGGCTGAAGTGGATCGCCTCGTTCGCACAGGGCATCGGCCCCACCCTCGACCTGGTCGTCCCCAGGGACGCCGCGGGGCGCCTCACCACCCCCACCACCCTGGTCGCGGACGCCCACGCGCGGGGCCTGGTCCTGCACCCGTACACCCTGCGCAACGAGAACACCTTCCTGCCGGCGGAGTTCCGGCGCGGCACGGACCCGAACGCGTACGGCGACGCCTTCGGTGCGCTCCGGGTCTACTTCGAGGCGGGCATCGACGGGATCTTCTCCGACAACCCGGACACCGCCCTGCTCGCGGCGGCCGACTTCGCCCGGGACTGAGCGCCGCGTGACAGGCCGGGCGTCAGCCGCCCGGCCTGCATGCCCCGGTCGGGTGGAGCTCCCCGTGCGCGGCAACCGGCCGGTCGCGGGGAGCGTTGACGGGGCATGAATCTTCTGGATCATGTTCCCGCGGCGCCGGCCGGGCGAGCGGATGACCAGGGCCGAGCCGTCGTCCAGGCCCTCCACGCGCTCGTACGCGCGGAGGCGGCAGCCGAGGCCCCGGCCGCCGGAACCGAGGCCGCGGACCTGGAACAGGCGGTGTGGCTGCGGCTGCTGGAGCGCGGTACCGCTCCGGCGGTGCCCGCCGACCCCGTCCGCTGGGTCCGCGCCGCCGTACGGGCGGAGGCGCGCACGGCCCGCCGCCGGACCCGGCGCGAGCGCCCGTACACCGCGGACGGGCCGCCGGGCGACTGGGCCGGGTGCCCCGAACGGATCGCGGTCGGGGCCGACGAACGCAGGGCGCTGCGCGCCGCGGTGGGCCGGCTGCCCGGACGGTGCCCGCGCCTGCTGGAGGCGATGCTGGCTCCGCACGACCCCACCTACCGGGAGATCGCGGGGGAGTTGGGTATGTCACAGGGCAGTTTGGGCCCTATGCGTTCCCGATGCCTCGGATGTCTGCGCAGAATGCTCGCGGCGGAGGTTGTAGCTCCTGAACTGCGGGGAAAGGAGCGGTAGACAACCGGCGGATCAGGTGAGCGGGAGGCATGCACACATGGGCATGAGTGTGACCATCTCGGCGGCGGCGGCACAGGACGTCGAGCAGATCTTCAGACTCCAGTACCTCTGTTTCCAGAGCGAGGCGGAGCTCTACGGCAACTACCGGATCGAGCCACTCGTCCAGACCTTCGACTCCGTCCGGGACGAAGTCGCCACCGACCTGGTGTTCGTGGCCCGGCTCGGCGACGAAGTCGTCGGTTCCGTGCGCGGCTTCACCGACGCGGACGGCGCCGGCCGGATCGGCAAGCTCTGCGTCCACCCCCGGCTCCGCAACCACGGCCTCGGCACCCGTCTCCTGCGGGCCGCGGAATCCGGCCTGGCCGACGGGCGTTCGGCCACCCGCTTCCGCCTGCACACCGGGGAGCGCAGCGAGGGCAATCTCCGGCTCTACCGGAAGGCGGGCTACGCCCGGGTGGGGAACGCCACCGGAGGGGACGGCGTCGAACTGGTCCTGCTGGAGAAGGACGCCACCGCGCAGGCCTTCGCGGCCAGCGCCTGAACGACGTCCGTGACGCCCGGTCTCAGGCGTTGCGCGCGCGGCGCAGCCAGATCATCCCGGTGATCGGAAGGATCACCGGGATGAGCAGGTAGCCCATGCCGAAGCCCGACCACACGGTGGAGTCCGGGAAGGCGGAAGGCTCCACCAGCGTCCAGGTACCGACGATCAGCACGCCCGCGAGCTCGGCGGCGCAGCACATCAGCGCCGCCCTGCGTGCCTTCTCGCCGCCCCGCACCAGGGAGTACGTGATGAATCCGTACACGACGGCGGCGACGGCCGAGAGGGTGTACGCGAGAGGGGCCTTCCCGAAGTCCAGGATCATCTCGACGATCGAGCGGGACGCGGCGGCCACCGTGAACACCCCGTAGAACCAGACCAGTACGCGGCCCGGCCCGGTGCCCAGCTCGAACCGCTGCTTCCGCGGCGGGGCGGTGGAGGAGGGCTCTCCCGTGCGGTCGGTGTCGCTCATGGTCAGCTTCCCCAGATGTCGTAGAGCCGCACTTCGAGGACGGCGAGCACGACCGCGCCGGCCGCCACCGTCACCGAGCCCCAGCGGGTCCGCTCCGACAGCGACAGGAATCCCGCCGCCGGCACGGCCGCGAAGGCGCCGACCAGATAGGCGATGAAGATCGTCATGCCCTGCTCGGGCCGCTCGCCGCGTGCCAGCTGCACGATTCCCACGACCAGCTGCGCCAGCGCCAGCACGGAGACGACCGCCATGCCGATGAAGTGCCAGTCCTTCGTGGGCTGGTCCCGGTAGGCGGCGAATCCGCACCAGGCGGCGAGGGCGAGCGCGGTCACGGCGACCGCGACCGTCAGGACGTCAAGCATGGGACGAGGGTATTACGGGCGGCGCCGGTCGCCGCGTGCGGCCCCGGCGGGGTGTGGACGCCTGCCCCCGGTGACGGCCGCGCTCCGCGTCCAGGAAGCGTGGCCTTTGCCACAGGGGCCGCACGGCATGATCGATCCGCCACGGGGGAGGGGGTCGGGCACCGCCTGCGTCACCGCAGGTCAAAGAGGCGTGGGGAAGGAAAGGGGCGAGCCGGATGAGCTGTCCGCGGCCGTCCGGAATGCGGACACCCCGCGAGGGCGGAACGTTACGTCTGTTTTACTTGGGGCATGACCACGACGAGCTACCGCAGCCCTGCGACCGAGGCGATCCTGACGCCCGGTGCTCGTTGTATGTGTCGAATGCGCGCCTTCTGAGGGCCCACGCCTGAGCCTCGCGCCCCGAAGCGAGACCGAGCCCGTGCCGTCCTTCCCCTGCGGATTCCCGCGGCCCGGGCATGCCCGCGCCCGGCTTCCCGTCGGGTCCGGACCATGCCGAGACTCCCACCGGTCGACCACTGAGAAAAGTCTCAACAGTCTCATCAGACGAATGCCCCGTGCCCGGCGGACCCCGCGCCGTGCACTCGACAGTGACGGAAACCCTGTGATCACCACTTCGGGCCTCACGAAGGTCTACCAGTCACGCGGCCGCGAGGTCACCGCCCTGGACGGCGTGGACCTGCACGTCCGCGAAGGCGAGGTCTACGGCGTCATCGGACAGAGCGGCGCCGGCAAGTCCTCCCTGATCCGCTGCGTCAACCTCCTCGAACGCCCCACCTCGGGCACCGTGACGGTCGCCGGACAGGACCTCACCGCCCTCGCGGGACGCGGCCGCCGCGCCGGCAAGGAGCTCCGCCGGGCACGCAGCCGCATCGGTATGGTCTTCCAGCACTTCAACCTGCTGGACTCGCGCACCGTGCGGGACAACGTCGAGCTGCCCCTGGAGATCCTCGGATTCTCCGGGCAGGCACGCACCGCCAAGGCGCTCGCCCTCCTCGACCTCGTGGGACTCGCCGACAAGGCGAAGGCCTACCCCGGTCAGCTGTCCGGAGGCCAGAAGCAGCGCGTCGGCATCGCCCGCGCTCTCGCGGGCGACCCGAAGGTGCTCCTCTCCGACGAGGCGACCTCCGCGCTGGACCCCGAGACCACCCGTTCCATCCTCCAGCTGCTGCGCGACCTGAACCAGGAGCTCGGCCTCACCGTCCTGCTCATCACGCACGAGATGGACGTCGTCAAGACCGTCTGCGACTCCGCCGCGCTGATGAGGCAGGGCCGCATCGTCGAGTCGGGAACCGTCGGCTCCCTGCTGGCCACCCCCGGCTCCGAGCTGGCCCACGAGCTGTTCCCCGTCGGAGGCACCGCGTCCGGCCCCGGCTCCACCGTCGTGGACGTCACCTTCCACGGCGAGGCCGCCGCCCAGCCGGTGATCTCACAGCTCTCCCGCACGTACAACATCGACATCTCGATCCTCGGTGCCGCCATGGACACCGTCGGCGGCAAGCAGATCGGCCGCATGCGCATCGAGCTCCCCGGCCGTTTCGAGGAGAACGTCGTACCGATCGGCTTCCTGCGTGAGCAGGGCCTCCAGGCCGAGATCGTGAACGACGCCCCCGCCGACGCCCTCGCCGACACCCCTGCCGTCCCCGCGCAGACCCCCGCCCCGATCACCAAGGAGGTGGCGAAGTGACCTGGTCCGAAATGCAGCCACTGCTCACGCAGGGAACCATCGACACCCTCTACATGGTGCTCTGGTCCACGCTCGTCACCGTCGTCGGCGGACTGCCCCTAGGCATCCTGCTCGTCCTCACCGACAAGGGCGGACTGCTGCAGAACACCGCGGTGAACAAGGTCATCGGCGTCATCGTGAACATCGGCCGCTCGCTGCCGTTCATCATCCTGCTGATCGCCCTGATCCCCTTCACCACCTGGGTCGTCGGCACCTTCATCGGTCCGTCCGCGATGATCGTGCCGCTCGCCGTCGGTGCCATCCCCTTCTTCGCGCGGCTCGTCGAGACGGCGGTGCGCGAGGTCGACCACGGCCTCGTCGAAGCCGTCCAGTCGATGGGCGGCTCGATCCCGACGATCGTCCGCAAGGTCCTGCTGCCGCAGGCCCTGCCCTCGCTCGTCTCCGGCGTCACCACCACCGTGATCGTGCTCATCGGCTACTCCGCCATGGCCGGCGCGGTCGGCGGCGAAGGACTCGGCTCCAAGGCCGTCACCTACGGATTCCAGCGGTTCGACAACCAGTTCATGCTCGTCACCGTCGTGCTGCTGATCGTCATCGTGACCGTGGTCCAGCTGATCGGCGACGGAGCCGGACGCCTGCTGGCCCGCCGGGGCCGCACCACCTCCTGAACCTCATCTCCCCATGAAGCCCGCACTCCTTGTCCGGGCGCACCACCTTCACCACCGGAAAGAGGCACTCTTCGTGCGTAAGAACATCAAGATCACCGCGGCTGCCGCCGCCACCGCCGCCCTCGCCTTCGGCCTCAGCGCCTGCGGCACGGACTCCGACCCGGCGTCCAAGGGTGAGACCGGCGCCGGCGCGGACACGTCCAAGGCGCTCGTCGTCGCCGCGTCCCCCGTGCCGCACGCCGACATCCTGAACTACATCAAGAAGAACCTGGCGGAGAAGGCCGGCCTCAAGCTGGAGGTCAAGGAGTTCACGGACTACGTCCTGCCGAACACCGCCACCGAGAACGGCCAGGTCGACGCCAACTTCTTCCAGCACAAGCCCTACCTGGACGACTTCAACAAGAAGAACAAGACCCACATCGTCCCGGTCGTCGACGTCCACCTCGAGCCCCTCGGCCTCTACTCCAAGAAGGTCAAGGACCTCAAGGACATCAAGGCCGGCCAGACCGTCGCCGTCCCCAACGACACCACCAACGAGGGCCGCGCGCTCCAGCTGCTCGCCGAGAACGGGCTGATCACCGTCAAGGACGGCGTCGGCACCAACGCCAAGCTCAGCGACATCACGGACAAGAAGGGCCTGGAGTTCAAGGAGATCGAGGCCGCGACCGTGCCGCGTGCCCTGGACGACGTCGACGCCGCAGTCATCAACGGCAACTACGCGATCGAGGCCGGTTACCAGCCGGCCAAGGACTCCCTGGCCCTGGAGAAGGCCGAGGGCAACCCGTACGCCAACCTCCTGGCCGTCAAGGAGGGCAACGAGGAGGACCCGCGGGTCCAGAAGCTCGCGAAGCTCCTGAACTCCGACGAGGTCAAGAAGTTCATCGAGGACACCTACAAGGGATCGATCATCCCCGCGTTCGGCGCACCCGTGAAGTCCTGACCCCCCGGCGCCACTTGCCGCACGAGCCCCGCACGCCCGCACCAGGGTGTGCGGGGCTCCGCCGTGCGGACCCGGCCATGCACATCCACGCCCCGATGCTGCATGCTGGAGCCTTTACACGGTCTTCGGCATGGAGCTGCGCATGACTACCACCTTCCCGTCCATCTCCATCAGCACGGACAGGTTGGTGCTGCGCCCCTTCGACATGGCGGACGTCCCGGCGTACATCGAGATGATGAACGACGAGCTGGTCACCGCGTGGACCGAAGCCCCCCACCCCTACACCCAGGTCGACGCCGAACGGTGGGTCCGCAGGATCGCCCCCGCCGAGCGCTCCCAGGGCAACGGCATCGTCTTCGCCGTCACCGAGTTCCTCACCCAGCGCCTCGTCGGATCCGTCCGGCTCCTCAACACCGACCGGCGCACCCTGGCCACCGAGGTCCGCTACATCACCGCGCCCTGGGCCCGCGGCGAGGGATACGCCACCGAGGCCGTCCTGGCCCTCGCCGAGTGGCTCTTCCGCGACCAGGGCTTCGAGCGCATCGAGCTGCGGACCCCCGCCGGGAACACCGCCTCCCAGCAGGTCGCCCAGAAGCTGGGCTGCATCAGCGAGGGAGTCCTGCGCAACGCGCGGATAGCCAGGACCGCGACCGAGGACGGGGGCTGGACCGACATCAGGACCGACCTCATCGTCTGGGGGCTCCTGCCGGAGGACCTGGAGGGCGTCGCCGAGCAGCTGGCCGACGCGGGCGGCTACGGCACGTACAACGACTGGAACTGACCTCCTCCCCGGGGTACGGGAGCCCCCGGCAGGGCGTTGGTACGGACCGGATACGCTCACCCTTGCTCCGCCCATCCCGCGCGGAGAGCCCCCGCCTGCTACACCCAGGAGACTGACGACGATGGCCGACCGGGTCACGGTGATCGGCTGGGACGGTTCGCCGCTGACCAGAGCGGCCACGGCGGCGCTCTCCGCCGCCACGCTCGTCGCCGGTGCCGCCCACCACCTCGCGCTGCCCGAGGTCTCCGGCCGCGCGGAACGCATCCGCCTCGGCAGCGTCGACCTGGCCGCCCGCAGGATCGCCGGACACCGCGGCAGCGCCGTGGTCCTGGCCGACGGCGACCCCGGCTTCTTCGGCGTCGTACGCACCCTGCGCAAGCCCGAACACGGCCTCGAGGTCGAGGTCGTCCCCGCCGTCTCGTCCGTCGCCACCGCCTTCGCCCGCGCCGGGATGCCGTGGGACGACGCGGAGACCGTCGTCGCCCACCCGCGCACCCTGCGCCGCGCGGTCAACGTCATCCGCGCCCACCACAAGGTGGCCGTGCTGACGTCCCCCGGAGCCGGTCCCGCCGAACTGGCCCTCCTGCTCGAAGGGGTCCACCGCACCTTCGTGATCTGCGAGGAACTCGGCACCGCACGCGAGCGGGTCACCGTCCTCACCTCCGACAAGACGGCCGACCACACCTGGCGCGACCCCAACGTCGTCATCGCCATCGGCGGCGGCCCCGAGACCACCGTCGACGGCGCCTGGATCGCCGGCCGCCGCCCGGACGGCACCCGGCGGGGATGGGCGCTTCCCGCCACGTCGTACGGCGGCACGGGGGAGTGGGGCGAGGGGGAGTCGCCCGGCCTCCGCGCCGCGCAGCTGGCCCGGCTCGGGCCGCGCACCGGCGACCTGGTCTGGGACATCGGCTCCGGCAGCGGCGCCCTCGCCGTGGAGGCGGCCCGCTTCGGCGCCGCGGTGATCGCCGTGGACAGCGACCCCGACGCCTGCGCGCGCACGGAGACGGCCGCCCGCACCTACCAGGTGGGCGTCCAGGTCGTCAGGGGCACCGCCCCGCACGTCCTGGAACGCCTGCCCGAGCCCGACGTCGTACGGATCGGCGGCGGCGGCGTCCCCGTGGTCACCTCGGTCGCCGACCGGCGACCGGAACGCATCGTCACCCATGCCTCGAACAGGGACGAGGCGGAAGCGCTCGGAGGGGCCCTCGCCGAGAACGGGTACACCGTCGAGTGCGCGCTGCTCCAGTCCGTCGAACTGGACACCTCCGCCTGGGCGGAGCGCGAACGCTCCGTCGTGTTCCTGCTCTCCGCGGTGCGTTCCGACCTCGCCCCCTGAGCCGTCGCCACGGTGCGCGAGGTAGGCTGACCGATTGTTGTACCGCGCCCGGACGTTCGACATTTCGTTCTTCAATGTCCGGAAAAGTGGACCGTTTTGGTCCGCGATGTGGTACAGCGCAACCGGGGGACGCGCAACGTGGCGCAGTCCACAGCGAGCCGAGGCAGAACTGTCTGTCGCGGCGGCGAACGACCGCGAGAATGTATACCTCCGCGCGCGTTTCGTGCCGCGCGGGGAGCCCGCTCGTTCTTGTTGACGAGCACCGGCGTGCCGTGGTTCGGGCATCCCGGGCGAAGGGCGAAGGAGCACTGACGATGGGCGAGGGGTACGCATGACTGACACCGGCCAGATCCCGGGCGAGGGACTGCCGGAGAACGCAGGCATGGTGGAGCAGCCGGGCGTCCCCGCCCCGGACGCCTACACCTACCTCGAACCCTCCGCGCACACCGTCGAGGACGACGATCTGCTCCTGATGCCCGCGCCCCAGGGCGCGTGGAGCGACGCTCCGGCGGCCCCGACCGGCCGCACCGAGCAGTTCCCGGCGTACGACCAGGCCGCGCACGGCACCCACGGCTCCGGTGTGACCGACGTCAACGGCGTACGGATCCCGGCGCACACGCCGGTACAGGTACCGGCCGCCGCGGCGCCCGCCCGGCGCCCGCTGCACCGGGGCCCCAGCGCCACCGAGGCGCCCTCCTACGGAGGGCCGCCGACCGGCGGGGTGGTCCGCTCGCTCGCGGACCGCGGGCCCGCGGGCCCGCAGAACCCCATGCCCGTGCGGCACGCCGGCCCGCCGACGACCGGCCCCGAGTACTTCGACATCCCGGCGGACGACGCGGCCGTGCTGCCGGGCCCGCAGCTGGGCGAGATCCCGCCGCAGGGCGGGTCCGCGTGGGGCTCGCCCGAGCAGGCGGCCGCCCCCGCCCCGGTGGCGGAGCCCGAGGCGCCCGTGGCCCCTGCCGAGCCGGTCGTGCCCGCCGAGCCCGTCGTACCCCTTGAGCCCGTCGCTCCCGCTGAGCCCGTGGCACCGGTGGAATCCGCGGCACCGGTTGAGCCCGTCGTGCCCGAGGTGCCCGAGACTCCCGCAGAAACGGTCGCCCCCGAGCCGGCGGCCGCCGACGTCGTGCCCGAGGCTCCCGTCGAGCCCGCGGTGGAGACGGTCGAGGAGCCGCCCGCCGCGGCCCTGGCCGAGGCTCCCGCGGCTGTACCGGCCGAGACTCCGGTGGCCGCCCCGGCCGAAGCCCCCGTAGAGGTGCCGGCCGAGGCCCTGGCCCCGGTCGAGACGCCGGGCCCGTCCCTGCCCGCGGACGGATTCGCACCGACTGCCCCCGACCTCGCCCCGACGATGCTGCCCGACGCGGTCGCCCCCGCCGTCGAGCCCGCGCCGGTCGTCGAGGCCGCCGCCGTCGAGCCCGCGCCGGTCGTCGAGGCCGCCGCCGTCGAGCCCGCGCCGGTCGTCGAGGCCGCCGCCGTCGAGCCCGCGCCGGTCGTCGAGGCCGCCGCCGTCGAGCCCGCGCCGGTCGTCGAGGCCGCGCCTGTCGTCGAGCCTGCCGCTGTCGAGGCCCCGCCGGTCGTCGAGCCCGCCCCTGAGCCCCCGGTGCTCGTGGCGGAGCCCGCGCCGGCCGCCGTCGAGGTCCCGGAGGCGACCGAGCCGGTCGCCGTCGAGCAGCCCGAGACGCCGGCGGAGCCCGAGGTGCACGCGGAGACGCCGCCCGAGGCCCTCGTGGAGCCTGAGCAGGCCCCCGAGGCCGTCGCTCCGCCACAGGCCGCTCCCCGGACGCTCGCGGAGCCGGAGCCGGAGCCGGAGCCGGAGCCGGAGCCGGAGCCCGGTACCGGACCCGAGATCATCGAGACCCCGGAGGCCGAGGTCCTGGCCGAGGAGGCTCCCGAGACGGCCCTGCCCGTGGAAGGGGCAGCGGCTCCCGCCGAAGCCGAAGCCGAAGCCGAAGCCGAAGCCGAAGCCCACGCCGAGGCCGGGACCGAGGCCGCAGCGGCCGTCGAAGAGTCCCCCTTCTCCCCTCCCGCCCCCGGCTACGGCGACGCCGAGCGCGAAGCCGTCCTGCGCGTGATGCGTGAACGGCGCGACATCCGCAACGGCTTCCGCAGCGACCCCATCCCGCACGAGGTCCTCCTCCGCGTCCTGGAGGCCGCGCACACCGCGCCGAGCGTCGGACACTCGCAGCCGTGGGACTTCGTCGTCATCCGCTCGGCGGAGACGCGCCGCTCCATGCACGAGCTGGCACAGCGCCAGCGCGAGGCGTACGCCAAGTCGCTGCCCAAGGCCCGGGCCAAGCAGTTCAAGGAACTGAAGATCGAGGCCATCCTCGACACCCCGGTGAACATCGTCGTCACCGCCGACCCCACCCGTGGCGGCCGCCACACCCTGGGCCGGCACACCCAGCCGCAGATGGCGCCGTACTCCTCGGCGCTGGCCGTGGAGAACCTGTGGCTCGCCGCCCGCGCGGAGGGCCTCGGCGTCGGCTGGGTCAGCTTCTTCGACGAGCGCGAGATGGTCCGTGCGCTCGGCCTGCCCGAGCACCTCGAGGTCGTTGCCTACCTCTGCGTCGGATACGTCGACGAGTTCCCCGAGGAACCCGAACTGATGCAGGCGGGCTGGGCCAAGCGGCGCCCGTTGTCCTGGGTCGTCCACGAGGAGACGTACGGACGCCGGGCGCTGCCCGGCGAGGAGCCGCACGATCTCCTCCAGGAGACCATCGCCGGCATCCGTCCCCTCGACGCCAAGGCGCTCGGCGAGGCCTGGGAACGCCAGAAGCGGATGACGAAGCCCGCCGGCGCGCTCGGGATGCTGGAGATCATCTCCGCCCAGCTGTCCGGGCTCTCCCGGCTGTGCCCGCCGCCCGTGCCCGAGCCGGCCGCCGTCGCGATCTTCGCCGGTGACCACGGGGTCCACGCCCAGGGCGTCACGGCGTGGCCGCAGGAGGTCACCGGCCAGATGGTCGCCAACTTCCTCGGTGGCGGCGCCGTCTGCAACGCCTTCGCCGCCCAGGTCGGCGCCGAGGTCTGCGTCGTCGACGTGGGTGTGGCGGCCGAACTGCCCGCGACACCCGGCCTGCTGCCCCGGAAGGTCCGTCCCGGAACGGCGGACTTCACCACCGGCCCCGCCCTCACCCGCGACGAGGTGCTCGCCGCGATCGAGGTGGGCATCGAGACCGCCCGCGACCTGGTGGCGGCGGGCAACAAGGGCCTGCTCACCGGTGAGATGGGCATCGCCAACACCACCGCGTCGGCCGCGCTGATCTGTGTCTACACCGGCATGGACCCCGCGGAGGTGACCGGTCGCGGCACCGGCATCAACGACGAGATGCACGCCCGCAAGGTCGATGTGGTCCGCCGCGGCCTGGAGCTGCACCAGCCCGACCCGGCCGACCCGATCGGGGTCCTGGCCGCGGTCGGCGGCCTGGAGCACGCCGCCATGGCGGGCTTCCTGCTGGGCGGGGCGTCCCTGCGCACGCCGGTGATCCTGGACGGTGTGAGCGCCGGCGCGGCGGCCCTGGTGGCCCGGGCGATCGCCCCCGAGGCGCTCGCCGCGTGCATCGCGGGCCACCGCAGTGCGGAACCCGGTCACGTCGCCGCCCTCAACAAGCTCGGGCTGCGCCCCCTGGTCGATCTGGACCTCAGGCTCGGCGAGGGCACGGGCGCGCTGCTCGCGCTCCCCATCGTGCAGAGCGCCGCCCGCGCGATGCACGACGTGGCGACGTTCGACTCCGCGGGTGTCACCGAGAAGTAGCCGACACGGTGCCCGGACGCTCCCGAACGGTGCGTCCGGGCACCTCCGGCGCTCGCGGGCACACCCTGCCCGGCCGGCGCTCCCCCGGCAGGCCCCCGGACCCCGCGGGCAGCGGACGAGGCTGGTCCCGGGCGGTCCGCGACCGCCCCGGGCCCCCTTCCCACCACCCCGTATCGTGGTCCCACGCGTCACCGCCCCACCCCGCCCACGTCACCGCCGCTCCACCGCCGCAGCGGCCCGCAGCACACCGCACCTGCACGAGGAGCCCGCACGACCATGGCCGAGCATGACGATCACCCTGCCTACCCCGTCGGACTGCGCCTGAACGGGCGCCGCGTCGTCGTCGTCGGCGGCGGTCAGGTCGCGCAGCGCCGGCTGCCCGCCCTCATCGCGGCCGGTGCCGACATCACCCTCGTCTCCCCGTCCGCGACGGCGTCCGTCGAGGCGATGGCGGACACCGGGGAGATCCACTGGGAGCGCCGCAGGTACCAGGACGGGGACCTCACCGACACCTGGTACGCCCTGGTCGCGTCGTCGGACGCCGCAGCCAACGACGCCGCGTCCGCCGAGGCCGAGCGCACCCGCACCTGGTGCGTCCGGAGCGACGACGCCGAGGCGGCCACCGCCTGGACGCCCGCCACCGGACGCAGCGAGGGCATCACGGTCGCCGTCCTCACCACCACCTCGCAGGGCCGGGACCCCCGGCACTCCGCCGCCGTCCGCGACGCGATCGTGGAAGGCCTGCGCGACGGCACCCTCGCCGCCCCGCACCACCGCACCCGCGCCCCCGGCGTCGCCCTGGTGGGCGGCGGCCCCGGCGACCCCGACCTGATCACCGTGCGGGGCCGCAGGCTCCTCGCCGAGGCCGACGTGGTCATCGCCGACCGGCTCGGCCCGCGCGACCTGCTCGACGAGCTCCCGCCGCACGTCGAGGTGATAGACGCCGCGAAGATCCCGTACGGCCGGTACATGGCGCAGGAGGCGATCAACCAGGCGCTGATCGACCACGCCAAGGCCGGCAAGTCCGTGGTCCGCCTCAAGGGCGGTGACCCGTTCGTCTTCGGGCGCGGCATGGAGGAGGCGCAGGCCCTGGCCGCCGAGGGCATCGCCTGCACGGTCGTCCCCGGGATCTCCAGCTCGATCTCCGTGCCGGGAGCGGCCGGGATCCCCGTCACCCACCGCGGTGTCGCACATGAGTTCACCGTGGTCAGCGGCCATGTGGCCCCCGACGACCCGCGCTCCCTGGTCGACTGGAAGGCGCTCGCGCAGCTGCGCGGCACGCTGGTCCTCCTGATGGCCGTCGACAAGATCGGTGCCATCGCCCAGGCGCTCATCGCCCACGGCAAGTCCCCCGACACCCCGGTGGCCCTGGTCCAGGAGGGCACCACCGCCGCGCAGCGCAGGGTCGACGCGACCCTCGGGGACGTGGGGGAGCGGGCCGTGGCGGAAGAGGTGCGCCCCCCGGCCGTCATCGTCATCGGTGACGTCGTCGCCGTCGGTACGGGGACGGCCCGACCGCTCGAAGGCTGAGCCGAGCGGCACGCCCGTCCGCCGGTACTCCACCCCACCCGACAAGGCAGTGGCACCACGTGGCTGAACCCCTCACCGTCGACGACCCGGACGACCCGCGTCTGAGCGATTACACCGGCCTGACCGACGTCGAACTCAGGCGTCGGCGGGAGCCCGCCGAGGGCCTCTTCATCGCCGAGGGCGAGAAGGTGATCCGGCGTGCCGCCGACGCCGGGTACGCGATGCGGTCCATGCTGCTCACGGCCAAGTGGATCGACGTCATGCGCGACGTCATCGAAGAGGCCACGGCGCCGGTCTACGAGGTGACACCGGCTCTCGCCGAGAAGGTCACCGGCTACCACGTGCACCGCGGTGCCCTGGCCTCCATGCAGCGCAAGCCGCTCCCCGACGTCGCCACACTGCTGGCCCCGGAGCGGGGGAGCGTCCGGCGGGTGGCCGTCTTCGAGGACATCGTCGACCACGCCAACGTCGGGGCGGCCTTCCGCAACGCGGCCGCACTCGGCGTCGACGCGGTCCTGCTGACCCCACGCTGCGCCGACCCCTTCTACCGGCGGGCGGTCAAGGTCTCGATGGGGTCCGTGTTCCACGTCCCGTGGACCCGGCTCGCCGCGTGGCCCGAGGACGTCGGCCTGCTGCGCGAGGCCGGCTTCACCACGGCGGCCCTCTGCCTCAGCGACCGGTCGATCACCCTGGACGAACTCGTCGCACAGCGCCACGAGAAGCTGGCGCTCGTCTTCGGCACGGAGGGCGACGGCCTCACGGCCGCGGCGCTCTCCGCCGCCGACGCCCACGTCCGTATCCCGATGGACGCCGGAGTGGACTCGCTCAACGTCGCCGCGGCCTCCGCCGTCGCCTTCTACGCGACCCGCACCAGGCCCGCCTGACCCGCGGCCGGTTCCGTGCCCGCCTGACCCGCGGCCGGTTCCGTGCCCGCCTGACCCGCGGCCGGTTCCGTGCCCGCCTGACCCGCGGCCGGTTCCGTGCCCGCCTGACCCGCGGCCGGTTCCGTGCCCGCCTGACCCGCGGCCGGTTCCGTGCCCGCCCGACCCGCCGCCGGCGCCGTCAGGGCCCGTCCACCGCAACCGGCGCCGTCAGGGCCCGTCCACAGCGGCCGGGCGGAGGGGCGCCCCTCCGTACGTCGGGGGCGCCGTGTCCCCCAGCCCGCGCGCGGGGCCCTGGCAGCCCTGGGCGGCCGCGATCCCCAGCGCGACCAGCAGCGTCACCACGACGAAGACGACGAGGCGCTGACGCAGCAGCCGGGGATTGGCCGGACGCCGCTTCCCGCCCTTCCCCGCCGAGGTCGTCCGGACGCCGGGCCGGGAGGCCGGCCTGCCGTTCGTCCCGTTGGGTCCGTGCGGCTGCTGCCCCGAGCGCGGACCGCCGCGGGTCCCGCGCGGCTGCGACCCGCCCGTGCGGGGAGCCGCCGGGCGCGACGACACGGGGCGCCGCCCCGGAGCGCGCGGAGCCTGGGCGGGCCCTCCCGCCGAGCGGCGGGTGGACTGCTCCGTGTACGGCCCCTCCAGACGGCCGGTCGGCCGGTCCAGCTCCTGCTCGCTCCGCTGCGCGGGCGGCCGGCGCTCCTGCAGCCCCTGCGCCTCGCGCGCGGCGATCTCCTTGAGCCGCATGGAGAGCTGCAGCGTGCTGGGCCGCTCCTCCGGGTCCTTCGCCAGACAGGCCCGGACGAGCGGAGCTAGCGCGTCGTGCACGTCGAACAGGTGCGGTTCCTCGTGGACCACGCGGTACAGCATGACCTCGGAGCTGCCGTGCCCGAAGGGCGAATCGGCCATCGCCGCGTAGGCCAGGGTGGCTCCCAGGGAGAACACGTCCGTCGCCGGGGTCACCGCCGCGCCGCGCACCTGCTCGGGCGCCAGGAAGCCGGGCGAACCGACGGCCGTCCCGACGTGGGTCAGCGTGCTGGCCCCGGTCGACCAGGCGATGCCGAAGTCGATGATCCGGGGGCCCTTGGGGGAGAGGAGGATGTTGGACGGCTTCAGGTCACGGTGGACGACCCCGGCCTCGTGCACCGCCACCAGGCCCTCCGACAGCGCCGCCCCGATCGAGGCCACCTCGGCGGCCGACAGCGGGCCCTCCTCGACGACCTTGTCGTGCAGGGAGGGGCCCGGAACGTACTGCGTCGCGAACCACGGGCGGTCGGCCTCCAGGTCCGCTGCCACCAGCCGGGCCGTGCAGCCGCCGCGGATCCTCCGGGCGGCGGACACCTCGCGCGCGAAGCGCGAGCGGAACTCCTGGTCCTCCGCCAGATCCGGCCGGATCACCTTGAGCGCCACCCGCTGGCCCCGACGGTCGGAACCCAGGTAGACGACGCCCATGCCACCCGCGCCGAGCCGCCGGTGCAGCCTGAACGAGCCGACGACACGCGGGTCCTCGCGCCGGAGCCGCATCATCGCCATCGTCTGCCCATCCCCGCTGCCGGTCCGCCTGACGCAGCACAGCTTACGTACCCGTGGCGCGGCGCGCTCAGAGGCCGCGCCCTCGCCCACCCATCGATTGTCAGTGCCCGGTGGGAGAATTGAGGAGTGGTCAGGGAGCCGGAGATCCAGGTTCCCCGGCCCGTGCGAGATCTCAAAGGACCGTCGCAGAAGGGGGATTGGATCAGTGAAGGGCGATCGTGTGGAAATAGTCGTGGACGCCGGGGACACGACCAGGACGTACGAGGTGGTGGCCTCCAGGGCGGGCCGCCGGGTGGAGACAGCGGTCCGCAGAGGTGTGGTGGAAGTGAGTGAAGTCACCCGAAGTGGATCAGTTGTCCGTACCGCCCGCTTCATGGCGACCAGGGTGCTCGCCCTGGTCGAACAGCCGGTCCCCCGGGAGGACGCCTCCGAGCGCTCCTCCGGGACGGCCTGACCTTCTGACAGCGCGCGAGACCCCCGGCCGCCTCCACGGCGCCGGGGGTCTTCGCACTGCCGCACGCCTCCGCCCACCCCGCGCGTGGAGGCGTGCGCCCCGCCGCCGGCCACGACGTCTCCCGGTCCGGCCGCCGGCCCGGCCCGTGCCCCCGCCGCCCCGCCGGACCACCCCCGGTGAATCTCCGGAACACCCTTGACACCTGGTCGACGCGCCCGCATCCTTTCGCCAGAAAACGCAACGGCGTTGCGATTTCCGCACCGAACCGAGTCGTCAGGCCGCCGGCCCGGCGCACGAACCACCCGTACGGAACGAAGGAGGCCGGACCCATGGCGGACCACGGCGCCGACACCACCCCGGTCGCAGCCGCACCCCAGGCGCCCGGCGTCCTCCAGACCGTGGACCGGGCCCTCGCCGTCCTGCTCACCTTCACCGAGCAGCGCCCCGAGTGGGGCGTCAGCGAACTCGCCCGCCACCACGGCTGGGACAAGGCGGTGGTCCAGAGGCTGCTCACCACCCTGACGTCCCGCGGGTTCCTGATCTGCGACGACACCAGCCGCCGCTACCGCCCCGGCCCCGCTCTCTCCCGGCTCGCCCGGGTCGGCGAACACAGCGGTGTCCTGCCCTCCCTCGCCCGCCCGATACTGGCCCGGCTGCTGCGGGAGACGGGCGAGAGCATCGTGCTGAACGTCCCGCACGGCTCCAGCTACCGCTGCGCCGCCGCCGTCGACGGAACCGGTCCCGTCCGCTACACCGCCATCATCGGAGCGGTCATGCCCGGCCACGCCGGGGCGTCCGGCCACACCCTCTTCGCGTACCACCCCGAGCGCGAGATCCGGCAGATGTTCGGCCCGACGGGACTCGCCCGCTTCAACGACCGCACCATCACGGACCTGGACGCGCTGCTCGCCTGCTACGCCCAGGTCCGCTCCGACGGGCACTGCGTCAGCTACGGCGAGTACGACGAAGCCGTCACCGCAGTCTCCGCCGCGGTCCTCCAGGGCGGCGCCGTCGCCGCCTCCCTCACCGTGATCGGCCCCTCCCACCGTGTGGACCGGGCCGTCGACACCCTCGTACCGCTGGTGCGCGCCGGGGCCGCGGAGATCTCCGCGGCGCTCGGCGGCTGAACCGGCCCCGACCGCCCACCGCTCGACCCCGCGGCGCCCCGCGCCGCCGGTGCGCCCCGCCCTGCCCGCGCACCGATGGGGGACAGCGCCTCCCCAGCCCTGCTCACCGAAGGGGGTGCCCCGTGGCGCACCACGCCTCCGCCCCGCACCACGCACCGCCGCCGTCCGGATCCCGTCCCGAGGACACCGGGGCCCATCCACGGGTCCTCGAACCCGTGCTGCTGGCCGTCCTGGTGGTGCTCGCCGCCGTCGGCGCCGTGATCGGCATCGACCTGGTGTCCAAGCTGGGCATCTCCGCCAACACCTCGGTCGTCGGCGCGCTCGTCGCCATGCTCATCGGCCGCATCCCGCTCGGGTTCCTGCGCCGGATGCGCTCGGTGCACCGCCAGAACCTCGCCCAGAGCGCCATCTCCGCCGCGACCTTCGCCTCGGCGAACGCGCTGCTGACGTCCGTGGCCATCCCGTACGTCTTCGGGCGGCAGGACCTGGTCTGGCCGATGCTCGCCGGATCGTTCATCGGCCTGGTCGTGGACGCCTGGGTGCTCTACCGGGCCTTCGGTTCCAGGCTGCTGCCGGCCGACGCCCCGTGGCCGCCCGGAACGGCCGCCGCCGAGACCATCAAGGCCGGCGACCGGGGAGGCCGCCGGGCGCTGATCCTCGCCGGAGGCACCGCCGTCGGCCTCGCCGGCACGCTCCTGAGCCTGCCGCTCTCCGCCGCCGGTGTGGCCTTCCTGGGCAACGTCTGGGCCCTGATGATGTTCGGCATCGGCCTGATGCTGAGGCAGTACAGCCCCGACCTCTTCGACACCGACCTCGGGGCCGGCTTCATCCCGCACGGCGTGATGGTCGGTGCCGGGATCGTCGCCCTGGGGCAGGCCGTCCACATGCTGGTCGGCCGCCGCGCCCGCAAGAAGCAGAAGGAGGACCAGGGGTCGGCGGCCACCCGCGTCGTGACCGACCCGACCGTCGAGTACACCGTCGACGAGCGTGCCCTGCGGCTCGCCCTGGTCCGCGGCTACGCGCTGTTCACCGCGGGCGCCGTCGTGCTCGCCGTACTCGGAGGGATCGTCGGCGACATGAGCCCGCTCGGGATCGTCGGCTGGGTCCTGTTCGCCGCCTTCGCCGCACTGGTCCACGAGCTGATCGTCGGCCTCGCCGCCATGCAGTCCGGCTGGTTCCCGTCCTTCGCGGTCACCCTGATCTTCCTGATCCTCGGCCTCGCCATGGGCATCCCCTCCGTACCACTGGCCCTCCTCATCGGGTACGTCTCCGCCACCGGCCCGGCCTTCGCCGACATGGGCTACGACCTCAAGGCGGGCTGGCTGCTCCGCCGCGACCACCGCCCCTGGGACCCGTACGAGCGCGAGGGCCGCCGCCAGCAGTTCCTGGCCGCGCTCATCGGCTTCGGCGTCGCCCTGGCCGTCGTCGCCCTCGCCTGGCGCTCCTACTTCGGGCAGGGCCTCGTCCCGCCCGTCGCCAAGGTGTACGCCGACACGATCAGGAGCGGCCTCAGCGACCCCGACGCGGTGCGCACCATGCTGCTCTGGGCCGTCCCCGGCGCGGCCGTCCAGCTGATCGGCGGCACCCGGCGCCAGATGGGCGTCATGCTCGCCACCGGCCTCCTCATCCTGACCCCGCAGGCCTGCTGGCTGGTCCTCGGCGCACTCGCCGTCCGCGTCGTCTACCGCAGGCTGCGCGGCCCGGCGGCCGACGAGGAGCTCAACCTGATCGGCGCCGGAGTGATCGCGGGCAGCTCGCTCGGCGACTCCGCGCAGATCCTCAGGACCTGACCCCTCAAGCCACCACCCGCACCACCCCGCACCACCCGCAAGGCAAGGAGAACCCCCACCGTGGACATGTACAGCAGGCTCGAACCGCGTCCCGAGTACCTCAGCTTCGAACTGGCCCTGGCCGCACGCAAGCTCGTCGAGGAGGTCATGCTCGTCAAGCCGGGCGAGCACGTCGTCCTCACCGGGGACACGAGCAGCGACCGCCGGGTGCTCGAAGCCACCGCGCAGGCCGTCGCCGCCGCCGGCGCCCACCCCGTCGTCGTCTGGTACGAGACGCTGCCCGGCGCCTCGATGGAGCCGCCCCGCCCCGTGGCCGGAGCGATCGCGGACGCCGACGTGTGGATCGAGTTCGCCGTGTCGTACCTGATGCACTCCGACGCCTTCCGCGCCGCCATGGCCAACGGCTGCCGCTACACCAACCTCACCGCCATGGATGTCCAGATGCTGGTCGCCACGGTCGGACGCCCCGACTTCCAGGGCGTCATCCGTCTCGGCAAGGCCCTCGTCGCGCTCCTCGAGGCCGCCGACGAGGTGCGCATCACCTCCGCCAACGGCACCGACCTCGTCGGCCGCAACGGCGACCGCCCGATCAACCTGCGCGGCAAGCCCGCCGAGAAGCCCGGCGAGACGGTCATGCTCTCCGGCCAGATCTCCTGGAACCCGCTGGAGGAGACCCAGGACGGAGTCCTCGTCTTCGACGGCGCCCTCTGGCCGCCGGACGAGATCGGCCTGCTGCGCTCGCCGGTCCGCTGCACCGTCGAGAAGGGCGTCGTCACCACGATCGAGGGCGGCGCCGACGCGGACACCTTCCGCCGCTGGATGGAGTCCTTCGACGACCCGAACATGTTCCGCGTGGCCCACTGGTCCCTCGGCTTCAACCCGGGCGTGCTCGCCCCCACGGGCCGCATCGTCGAGGACGAACGCGTCTTCGGCTGCGTGGAGCTCGGCATCGGCACGAAGGGCGCCTGGATCGGCGGCGAACCCTGGGTCGCCGCCGCGCACACCGACGGCAGCGTGCTCGGCCCGTCCATCTACCTGGACGGTGTCGCGATCGAGGAGGACGGGCGCTACGTGCACCCCGAACTCGTGGAGATCTGCCGCGACCTCGGCGTCGCCGGCTACTGAGCACCGGGGCGGCGGCGGGCAGGCACCGGAGCCTGCCCGCCGCCGCCCTCCGCGCGCGTGCCCCCGGCACGCCCCGACGAGCCCCCTCCCGCGACAAGGAGCGCCCATGCCCACGCCCGTCACCTACCGCCACGGCGGCCTGGTCTGCACCGACCACACCCTCGACGTGCCGCTCGACCACCGTGACCCCGACGGCCCGGCCATCGGTCTGTTCGCCCGTGAGGTGGTCACCGAGGGCCGGGAGCACGAGAAGCTGCCCCGGCTGCTCTGGCTCCAGGGCGGACCGGGCGGACGGGCCGAGCGGCCGAACGCGGCGGGGGCCTGGCTCCGCCGTGCGCTCGCCGGACACCGCGTCGTCCTCATGGACCAGCGCGGCACCGGCCGTTCCACCCCCGCCGACCGGACCACCCTCGCCCGGTTCGGCACGGACCACCGGGCCGCCGCCGCCCATCTCGGCCATTTCCGGGCCGACTCGATCGTCCGCGACGCCGAACTGCTGCGCCGGTACCTCCAGGACGGACAGCCGTGGAGCGTCCTCGGGCAGAGCTTCGGCGGCTTCGCCACCCTCACCTACCTCAGCCTCGCGCCCGAAGGGCTGACCCAGGCCTACATCACCGGCGGCCTGCCGACGCTCACCGGCCACGCCGACGACGTGTACCGGGCGGCCTACGCCCGCACCCTCGCCCACAACGAGCGCTACTTCGCCCGCTATCCGGCCGACCAGCGGATCGCCGACGCCGTCGCCGCCCACCTGGAAGCGCACGACGTCCGCATGCCGACCGGTGAACGGCTCACGGTGCGCCGCTTCCAGACGCTCGGCATCACCTTCGGCACCTCGGCGAAGTTCGACTCGCTCCACTACCTCCTGGAGACCGCGTTCACCGACGGAGCCCGGGGCCCCGAGCTCACCGACACCTTCCTGCGGGGCGTGGACGCCGCCGTGTCCTTCGCCGAACGTCCCCTCTACGCGGCGCTCCACGAGCCGATCTACGCCCAGGGGTCCCGCCCCACCGCCTGGTCGGCGCACCGCGTCCGCCAGGAGTTCCCCGCCTTCGACGCCCGGCCCGGCGGCCCGGTCCGCTTCACCGGCGAGATGGTCTACCCCTGGCAGTTCGAGGAGGACCCCGCACTCGTCCCGCTGCGCGGCACCGCGGAAGCCCTGGCCGCACGTACCGACTGGCCGGCCCTCTACGACCTCCCCCGGCTCGCGGCCAACGAGGTCCCGGTGGTGGCCGCCGTCTACCAGGACGACATGTACGTCGACCGCGAGCAGTCCCTCGCCACCGCCGGGGCCGTCCGCGGGCTGCGCACCTGGGTCACCCCCGATCACGCCCACGACGGTGTCCGTGCCGACCCGGCCGTCTTCGACCGGCTGCTCGCCATGGCGGACGGGAAGGACTGACCCGGGACGGGTCTTGAGGGGCACCCCCTAGGTGCCGGGTGCCGCACCCGACACGGTTTCTCCACCCAGGGGAGTACACCGGAGGGGGCCGGCTCATCCTCCGGGAGGCCCGGCATTCGGTACGCGGGCATGACGCCGGGCGGCTCCCGTCTCCCTAGTGTTGAGGTCAAGCGGCGGGCGTGGAACTCGTCCCCCGAGGCCATACGCCCGCCGCTCCGGAACAGGTCAGGAGAGGAACCATGGCGGACACGGCGACGCGGACCATGATCCGCACGCGGGAGCGCAAGGCGTACGCCTCGTTCGGCGTGCGTCCGTCCGGCACGCGGCACCCGCTGGTGGCGACGGCCATGGTTCTTCCTCTGGCGGCCCTGCTGGTCGTCGTCTTCGGCGGCTGGGACGCAGTGGTCACACAGGCGTCGTCCGTGGGCGTGATGCTGGGGCGCTGAGCGGCGCCCCGGGTCCGGAAGAGCGGTCCGGACCGGGACATCCGGCCAACAGCCCCGTGGGGACGGGGGTGCGGCGGGCGGCAGCGTTTGTCCGGCCAGCTGGGGAGCTGGCCGGACATCGCGCTGTCCGGGCCCTTTTCCCGAGCCCCTCACGCCCCCTGCCGCCCGGACCGTCCCGCGTGTCCACCCGGGGGAGCGGCGCGTCCACCCGGCGCCGGAGACGCCCACCCGCCGGGCGGGCCGTGCCCACCCACCAGGCCTGCCGGGATCAGCCGCCTACGAGGCCCGGGGGGAGCGGCCGCGTACGATCACGGCCGGGGCCCGCCGCGGGGGCCGGCCCATCACCGCGGAGGGAGCCGAGCCGATGACCACCACCCCCGTCGTCCGCGCGCTCGGCGACCTCGCGCACGGCAGCGTCCACGTGGGCGCGGCGGTGTGCGTGTGCGCCCCGCCCCAGGTGCTCGCCGACCGGCCCGACGGCACCGTGGTGCGCAGCGGCCACGTCGTCGCCAAGGCCCACGCCCCCGACACCGAGACCCCCGCTCTCGCGGCCCGGCTGTCCCTGGCCGCGTCCCCCCGCCTGGCGGGCATCCTGCTCCAGCCGCTCCCCACCTCCGACGGGGCGCACGCGGGCGCCGAGGGCCGCGTCGTGAGCCTCTGGCCGTACGGCGCGCCCGTCGACCCCTCGGACCCCGGCGCCGCCCCGTGGGAGGAGGCCGCCGTCCTCCTCGCCCGGCTGCACCGCACCCCGCCGCCGCATCCGCTCCCGCCGATGCGAGGACCGGTCAAGGCCGTACGGGCCGTCGCGCGGATGCGCGCCGCCCGCCCCGGCGATCCGGCCGTCGCCCCCGTGCTGGCCGCGTGGCGGGGACTGCCGGGCTGGGCCCGCGGCGAGGAACCGGTGCCTGGGCACCGTGACGGCTACCTCTGCCACGGCGACCTGCACCTCGGCCAACTGGTCCGGCACCCCGCGCCGCAGGGACCCTGGCTGCTGATCGACATCGACGACGCCGGTCTGGGCGACCCCGCCTGGGACCTCGCGCGCCCCGCCGCCTGGTACGCGGCAGGGCTGTTGCCGCCCGAGATCTGGCTGCGCTTCCTCGGGGCCTACCGGGCGGCCGGCGGCCCGGCCGTGCGGGCCGAGGGGGATCCATGGCCCGAGCTGGACGTCGCGGCGCGGGCGCTCACCGTGCAGACGGCCGCCCTCGCCCTGGCGAAATCCGTGGCGGAGGAGCGCAGTCCGGATGAGGTGGAACAGTTGATGATCGACGCATGTGCCCGAATTGCGTCCCTCCCGCCCGAGTTGGTGTCCGAACCCGCGTCGTAGGGTGAAGTCCTCGCCGCCGGGCATGCATCCGGCGACGTCGTCACGACTGAGGAGCCGACCCGATGATCCAGTGCCCCAAGTGTCACGCCCAGATGAACACGTACAACCGCAACGGTGTCCAGATCGAGCAGTGCAGTGGCTGCCGCGGGATATTCCTCGACTACGGCGAGCTGGAGTCCCTGACCCGCCTGGAGTCGCAGTGGGCCCAGCAGGCCCCGCCCGCTCCGCAGGCGTACCCCGCCGCGCCGCCCGCGCCGCAGGCCTACCCCGCACAGCAGGCGCCCGCCTGGGGAGCACCGCACCAGGGTGGCCACTACGGAGGCCACCACCGTCAGAAGAGCTTCGGCCGGATGCTGTTCAGCTCCTGACCGGTCCTCCGGGCGGAGCAGCCGCAGGGCGGGTCCGGGCCCGGCGCCCGGACCCGCAGTGCATACGGTCGACGGACTTCCGTTCATGATCTAGTCATGGCCATGGCTGATGCCTACAGTGCGGAGCCATGAACTTCCTCGACAGGTCCCGAACTGTCGCGCCCCCGGGGTGGAGCCGCTGGCTCGTGCCGCCCGCCGCGCTCGCCGTGCACCTCTCCATCGGACAGGCCTACGCCTGGAGCGTGTTCAAGCCCCCGCTCGAATCCGCCCTCGGCCTCTCGGGCACCGCCAGCGCCCTCCCGTTCCAGCTGGGCATCGTCATGCTCGGCCTCTCGGCCGCCTTCGGCGGCACCCTCGTCGAACGCAACGGCCCCCGCTGGGCCATGTTCGTCTCCCTCGTCTGCTTCTCCTCCGGCTTCCTCGTCGCCGCGCTCGGCGCCGCCTGGGGCCAGTACTGGCTCGTGGTCCTCGGCTACGGGTTCATCGGCGGCACAGGCCTCGGCATCGGCTACATATCGCCGGTCTCCACCCTCATCAAGTGGTTCCCCGACCGCCCGGGCATGGCGACCGGCATCGCCATCATGGGGTTCGGCGGCGGCGCCCTCATCGCCTCGCCCTGGTCCACCGGGATGCTGGAGAGCTTCGGCGCGGACCGTTCCGGCATCGCCACCGCCTTCCTCGTCCACGGCGTCGTCTACGCCGCCTTCATGGCGCTCGGCGTCTTCCTGGTGAGGGTGCCGCCGGAGGGCTGGCTGCCCGAGGGATGGGAGCCGAAGCAGGAGACCCGGAGGCTCGTCACCAACGCCCAGGTCTCCGCCCGCAACGCCCTGCGCACCCCGCAGTTCTGGTGCCTGTGGGTGGTCCTCTGCATGAACGTCACCGCGGGCATCGGCATCCTGGAGAAGGCCGTGCCCATGATCCAGGACTTCTTCGCGGACACCTCCGCCCCGGTCTCGGTCTCCGCGGCGGCCGGCTTCGTCGCCCTGCTCTCGCTCGCCAACATGGGCGGACGCCTCCTGTGGTCCTCCACGTCGGACCTGATCGGGCGCAAGAACATGTACCGGGTCTACCTCGGCGTCGGCGCGCTCATGTACGTGGTCATCGCGCAGCTGGGCAACGACTCCAAGCCGCTCTTCATCTGCTGCGCGCTCGTGATCCTGTCCTTCTACGGCGGCGGTTTCGCGACCGCTCCCGCCTATCTGCGCGACCTCTTCGGCACGTACCAGGTGGGAGCCATCCACGGCCGTCTGCTCACCGCCTGGTCCACGGCCGGGGTGCTCGGTCCGCTCATCGTCAACCGGGTCGCGGACGCGGGGGAGCGCGCCGGACACAGCGGCCCCAGCCTCTACACGACCTCACTGACGATCATGATCGGACTGCTCGTCGTCGGCTTCGTCGCCAACGAGTGCATACGCCCGGTCCACCCACGTTTCCACGAGGCACCGGAAGGGAGCCCCCGTGTCCACCAGCAGTCGTAAGCCGCTCATGGTGTTCGCCTGGCTCTGGGTCGCCGTGCCGTTCGGCTACGGGCTCTACGAGCTCGCCCGCAAGGCCACCCAGCTCTTCACCGGCTGACCCGCACCACACGACGGGCACCGCACACGACGAAACCCCCGGTCGTCGAGACGACCGGGGGTTTCGGACGGTGCGCGATACTGGGATTGAACCAGTGACCTCTTCCGTGTCAGGGAAGCGCTCTCCCGCTGAGCTAATCGCGCAGGGTGACCCTGCGTGTACTGCGTGCGCGATACTGGGATTGAACCAGTGACCTCTTCCGTGTCAGGGAAGCGCTCTCCCGCTGAGCTAATCGCGCGGGGATCCTTGCGGACCGGTGGACGATACTGGGATTGAACCAGTGACCCCTTCCGTGTCAGGGAAGTGCTCTCCCGCTGAGCTAATCGTCCTTGGAGGTGGAGACGGGATTTGAACCCGTGTAGACGGCTTTGCAGGCCGTTGCCTCGCCTCTCGGCCACTCCACCAGGGATGGGGGTTCGGGAAGATCCCCCACCTTCTGCGAGCGGACGACCAGGTTCGAACTGGCGACCTCAACCTTGGCAAGGTTGCGCTCTACCAACTGAGCTACGTCCGCTTGTCTTTCCCGTTCCGCTTGCGCGTCCCGGCGACGTGTTGAACTCTAGCGGATTCCCGGGCCAGCACAAAAACGCGTTTGCGCAGCGTGCTGCGCCGACGCCGCCCGCCGCAGGTCACCGCGTACCGCCCTAGACTCGGTCACGTGCGCGACCTCACCCCCCTCGCCCGCTTCGGCGGCCTCGTGGCCTCCGGTCTGCGGGACGTCACCAGCGACCCGGCGGCCCTTGAATCGTCCGGTTTCTGGGCGGTATCTGCCGATTTCGAGGGTGCTCTGGTCTGCGCCCGCTTCGCATCGGTCCGCTCCGAGGAGGTCCCCCTCCCCGTGCCCGGGGCCTGGCGGGGGCCGGCCCCGGAGGAGTGGACGTCCTCACTCGACGAGGGCGCCTACATGGCCGGCGTACGGCGGATCCGTGCACACATCGCGGCCGGCGAGGTCTACCAGGCCAACCTCTGCCGGGTCCTGTCCGCACCGCTGCCCGGCCCGCGGGCGGACGTGGACGCCCTCACCGCCCTGCTCGCCCGCGGCAACCCCGCCCCGTACGCGGGAACGCTCCGGCTCCCGGAGCACGGCGTGGAGATCGCCACCGCGTCCCCCGAGCTCTTCCTCGCACGCGACGGGCGGACCGTCGAATCCGGTCCGATCAAGGGCACGGGGCGCACCGAGGACGATCTGCTGGAGAAGGACCACGCGGAGAACGTGATGATCGTGGATCTGGTCCGCAACGACCTGGGCCGGGTCTGCGAGCCCGGCAGCGTGAGCGTTCCCGACCTCTGCGCGGTGGAGAAGCACCCGGGGCTGGTCCACCTCGTCTCCACCGTGCGCGGACGGCTCGCCGACGGCGCGGGGTGGCCGGAGCTGTTCACCGCGGCGTTCCCGCCCGGCTCCGTCACCGGCGCGCCCAAGTCCAGCGCGCTGCGGATCATCGAAGCGCTGGAGACGGCCCCCCGCGGGCCGTACTGCGGAGCTGTCGGCTGGGTGGACGCCGACCGGGGCGCCGCGGAGCTGGCCGTGGGCATACGGACCTTCTGGATCGACCGGACCGGGCCGTGCCCCCTCCTCCGCTTCGGTACCGGGGCGGGCATCACCTGGGGGTCGGACCCGGCACGCGAATGGGCGGAGACCGAGCTCAAGGCGTCACGGCTGCTCGCTGTAGCGTCGGGCGTCCACGGGGCACACGAGGCAACAGGAAGGACCGCGTCATGAGGATCTGGGTCAACGGCGGACTGTACGACGCCGATGAAGCCCGGCTGTCCGTCCTCGATCACGGGCTGACCGTGGGGGACGGCATCTTCGAGACGGTCCGGGTCGCCGGGGGCCGGCCGTTCGCCCTCACCCGGCACCTCGACCGGATGACGCGTTCGGCCCGGGGGCTGGGCCTGGCCGACCCCGACCGCGACGAGGTCCGCCGTGCGGTCGCCGCCGTGGTCGAGGGCAATCCCATGGAGCTCGGCCGGCTCCGCGTCACCTACACCGGAGGCCTCTCGCCGCTCGGCTCCGACCGGGGCGACGCGGGCCCGACCCTGGTCGTCGCGATGGGGGAGACCTCGCGCCGCCCCGACAGCACCGCCGTGGTCACCGTCCCCTGGACGCGCAACGAGCGCGGCGCGGTGACGGGGCTGAAGACCACCTCGTACGCCGAGAACGTCATCGCCCTCGCGCGTGCCCATGAGGGGGGCGCTTCGGAGGCGCTCTTCCCCAACACGGTCGGACAGCTCTGCGAGGGCACCGGATCCAACGTCTTCGTCGTCCTCGACGGCCGGATCCACACCCCGCCGATCGCCTCGGGCTGCCTCGCCGGGATCACCCGTGCCCTCACCGTGGAGTGGACGGGTGCGCAGGAGACGGACCTCCCGCTCGACGTGCTCGAGCGGGCCGACGAGATCTTCCTGACCTCCACGCTCCGGGACATCCAGGCCGTCCACCGCGTCGACGGGCGCGAGCTCGCAAGCGCCCCGGGGCCGGTGACGGCCAAGGCCATGCGGGTCTTCGACGAGCGCGCGGCGGACGACCTCGATCCGTGACCGGACCCGGGCCGGAATCAGCGGGAGCGGGTGGGCCGGAATCCGTAAAAGGGGTGACGGCCCGCCGTCCAGCGGATAGAACACCCTGATGACCACGACCATCCGGCCGGCCGGGCCGGTCCAGCAAGGCGCCGACGGCGTAAGGGAACGCACGTACGACGTGTGCGACAACGGGCGGCCCGTGGGAGCCGTCTCCGTCTCCACCGACCCGGCGTTCGGCCCCTCGGCGGGCATACTCCACTCGCTCGGCATCGAGGAGCCCCACCGCAGGCGCGGCCGCGGGACCATCGCCGCGCTCGCCGCCGAGGAGGTGCTGCGCGGCTGGGGGTGCACCCAGGTCCGCCTGGTGGCCCCGGTGGGCAACGAGGCCGCCCGGTCCCTGGCGACCGTGCTCGGCTACACCGAGCGCAGCCGCAACATGGTGAAGACCCTCCGGAGGACCGCCCCCGCGCTCCCCGCGGGAGTCACCGGGCGCCCCATGACGGAGCAGGAGTACGCCGCGTGGGCGGCCACCAGCGTCGGGACGTACACACAGGAGTGGGTGGAGCGCGGCGTCCCGGAGGAGCAGGCCCGGCGCAAGTCCGAGAGCGACCACGCCACGAACCTGCCGGACGGCCTCGCCACCCCCGGCATGTACTTCCACGTCCTCGTCCACGACGGAGTCGTCGTCGGCTACGTCTGGGTGGCCCGACGCGAGAGGACGGACGGCGACGACCTCGGTTACGTGTTCGATGTAGAGGTGCGCGAGGAGCACCGGGGGCGCGGCTACGGCCGGGCGCTGATGCACCTCGCGGAGGACGTCACCCTCGACGCGGGCCTCGGCGAGCTCGGTCTGCACGTCTTCACGACCAACACGCCCGCGCTGAGGCTGTACGAGTCGCTCGGTTACGAGATCACGCAGTACAACCTGGCCAAGCCGCTCTAGCCGGCCGGGACGCCCCTGGTCAGCCCTGGCCGGCGAGCAGGCGGTCGGCGATCTCCTCGATGCGCTCGCGCAGCCCGTCCTGGCTCTTCCCGCCGTCCAGCCGCTCGTCGCCGATCACATAGGTCGGCGTCCCGGTGACACCGATCGCCTTCCCCTCGGCCTGGTCCGCGTCCACGATCAGCATGTGCCGGCCGTCGATGAGGGCCGTGTCGAACTCCTCGGCGTCCAGGCCCAGTTCGCCCGCCACTTCGAGCAGCAGTGGCTCGCCCGCGCGGGCGAGGTCGGCGGTGCGGGCCAGCACGGCCTCGATGTACGGCCAGCCCTCGCCCTGGACGAGGGACTCCTCGGCGGCCTGCGCCGCGGCGTACGCGTGCTTGTGCTTGTCGAGCGGGAAGTGGCGCAGCCGCACCTCCAGCCGGTCGCCGTAGCGGGCGCGCAGGGCGTGGACGTCGGACAGGGCCCGGTGGCAGTCGGGGCACTCGAGCTCGCACCAGAGGTCGAGGACGACCGGCGCCGAGGAGGGGGAATCGCTCATGCGGCCAGTCTTCCAGGCCGGACCCGCGCTTCCCAATCGGCACCTGGGGAGGACGCCGGCCCTGAAATGTCCCTGATGTGGTTCCGGACCGTGGCCCCTGTGAGGGTGACCGGTGCAGGATGGAAGGGACGTATCCCGACCGCTGGAGGCCCCGATGCTTGCCGAGACCATCTGTTCCGCGGTGTCGGCTGCCGGTCTGGGCATCGCCGCGATCACCGCGTACCGGAAGCGGTTCCTCACGGCGACCCGGATCGCCGCCTACGCGCTGGTGCCGGTCGGCCTGGTGATGACCGGCGTCGTCGAGTGGGTGTCGGACATCGCCTTCAAGCCGAGCGTCTGGCTCGGCTTCGGCCTGCTGGCCGTGGCCTGGCTGCTCTTCATGACCACGCGCGCCGTCGAGCGCCGCAGCGGCACCACCCGCAAGGAGCGCAGGGCCGCGCGGGCCGCGGAGAAGGGTGCCGCCGTGGCACCGGCGGCCTCCTCGTCCTCCCTCACCTCCGGTGCCGGGGCGACGGCGCCGAGGACGCGGGACGGATCCGGGAGGAAGCCGCGGCAGGCGGCCGAGCCGGGTGACGACTTCAGCGACATCGAGGCGATCCTGAAGAAGCACGGGCTCTGACGGGGCGCCCGCGTCCGTCCCTACGCCCCGCAGTGGGCCGTAGGGTGTGAATCGATTCACGTCGAGGCCGGGGCGTGGAAGCGCTCGCGGACGTCCCGCGCCTCGGTATATTCGGGTCGCGTCGCTCCGATCTTGACGGTATCCCGTGAATGCGGTTAGCGTCCCGAACGGATTGAAACAATTCAATCCGGCGGGCGCGGTCCGGGCGACGGCGCGACGGACCACGCCGGACGTCCGTCCATGGACCAGGACCCGGCGCCGGCGCGCGGCGGGCCGAACGCATCAGTGGGGCAGGACGAGTGGGGCGTGTGGCAGGGATCAAGGACGTGGCCCGGCAGGCCGGAGTCTCGGTGGGCACGGTCTCCAATGTGATCAACCGTCCCGAGGCGGTGCTTCCCGACACCCGGGCCCGTGTGCTGGCGGCGATCGAGGAGCTCGGATACGTACGCAGTGAGTCCGCCAGGCAGCTCAGGGCGGGCCGCAGCCGCATCATGGCCCTGCTGGTGCTGGACATGGGCAACCCGTTCTTCGTCGACATCGCCCGTGGCGCCGAGCGTGCCGCCCGCGACGCCGGGCTCGGCGTGATGGTGTGCAACACCGGTCAGAGCCAGGAGGAGGAGGCCGAATACCTCGGGCTCTTCGCCGAGCAGCGGGTCTGCGGGGTGCTGGTGACCCCGGCGGACGCCACCGGCGGCAACCTCGAGGCCTTCGCGCGCCACCGGATCCCGTACGTGCTGGTCGACCGGGTGGCGGCGACCACCGACACCTGCGCCGTCTCCGTGGACGACGTGCGCGGTGGCATGCTCGCTGTCGGGCACCTCGTCTCCGCCGGCCACCGCTCCGTCGCCTATGTGAGCGGCCCCGGCGATCTCCACCAGATCAGGGACCGCCGCGAGGGTGCCCTCGCCGCGCTCGCCGAGGCCGGGCTCGGCCCCGAGGCGCTCGTCGAGATCCCCTCCGACCGCCTGGACGTGGCCGCGGGCCGCGACGCCGGAGCCCGGCTGCTCGGGCTCGTGCCCAGGCCGACCGCCGTGTTCTGCGCCAACGACCTGCTGGCCCTCGGTGTCCTGCAGTCGCTGTACGCCGCAGGCGTGCGGGTGCCGCAGGACGTGGCCATCGTCGGTTACGACGACATCGAATTCGCGGCGGCCGCCGCCGTTCCCCTCACCTCGGTCCGGCAGCCCGCCGTGGTGATGGGCAGGATGGCGGCGGAGCTCCTCCTGGAGGAGGCCGACGACGGGGACGGCAGCCACCGGCACCGGAGCGTCGTCCTCCAGCCGGAACTCGTCGTACGGGCCTCCAGCGCCGCCCCACGCTGACCCGGAGGCCGCCGGGCCATGGTCCGGCGGCAGGCGCCCGGGGCGAACGCCTGCGGGGTGTTCGGACGGGGGAGCGAATCCGACTGTCCCGGTGAGGGTGAACCGGCCCTGGGAAAGGCTCCGTTGATCGCCAACAGGGTCCGCTCTGCGTCATGATCACTACGAGATGGTGGACACATACCGGGGCGAGGCCCCCGCATCCCCTGCCGAAGAGCCGCGTGGCTGCCTCTTCGCGCTTTCCCAGCCGCCGTTGATGATCTTCCTGACGGTGGTCGGCGGCCTGCTGCTGATGGCCGCGCTGCACGATCTCTTCCTCCTGTGAGCGGCCGTCGTACCCGGAAGCCCCCCGCACCGCAGGGCCGCCCTCCGCCCGGTTCGCGTGCGCACGGTCAGCGCGCCGCGTCCCGGCGCCGGGCCCGGTAGGCGGCGACGTGGAGCCGGTTGCCGCAGGTGCGGCTCGAGCAGTAGCGGCGGGAGCGGTTGCGCGACAGGTCGACGAAGGCGTCCCGGCAGTCCGGTGCCTCGCAGCGCCGCAGCCGCTCCTGCTCGCCCGCCACCACGATGAAGGCCAGGGCCATGCCGCAGTCGGCCCCGAGGTGGTCGGCGATCGAGGCGTCGGGGGCGAAGTAGTGGACGTGCCAGTCGTAGCCGTCGTGGTCGGTCAGCTGCGGGGTGGTGCCGGCGGCGGCCACCAGGGTGTTCACGAGATCGGCGGCGGTACGGGCGTCGGGCGCCGCGAATATCTCGGCGAACCTGCTCCGGACGTCGTGCACGGCGCGCAGGTCCTTCTCGCCGAGCGTTCCGACGCCACTGATGTGGTGGCGCTCCGCGAAGGCGTAGAGCGCGGTGAGCTCCGCGAGTCCGTCGCCCGCGCCTTCCTCCGGTGCGGTGTTCACCAGATCGACCACCGTTTCGAGGGCGATCCGGGTGTCGTGTGGGATCAGCACGCTTCGCTCCCTGGCCTCCGGCGGACGGGCGTCCGCCGATGGCGGCTGACTCTACTGGCTCGGCGACGCCACTCAGGGCCCGGTGCGGGCTTACGGGAGGCTCCCGCCCCCTTTTCCCGGCCGGGCGGCCCCGGCGGAGCCTGTGGTGCCTCCTGATGGCTCCGCAGGCGGCTCGGGGGTGCGGGCGAGGCGCATGGTGCGGGTGGTGCGTGCCTGACCGGCCGCCGCGCGCCCCGGCGCCGCCGCCGCGGTGGGTTCCGCGGCGACGGCGCCGGTGTCTGCCCTATGAGGTTGTCCGCGCGACGCCGTCTCCCCGAGTCGGACGGCGTCCCGCAGCTCTCTGCCTGGCTCAGCTCTCGGCCAGGATGTGTGAGAGCTCCGTATCGAGGTCGAAGTGACGATGCTCGGTGCCGGGCGGAACCGCGGCGTCGGTCCTCTTCAGGAACGACTCCAGGGCCCTCGCCGGCGCTTCCAGCAGGGCTTCGCCCTCCGGGGAGCTCAGTGCGATGCAGACGACGCCTTGGCCGTGACTTCGAGATGGCCAGACGCGGACGTCTCCGGTGCCGGTGGGCCGGTGCAGCCCCTCGGCAAGGAGGTCACGGGCGAAAACCCATTCGACCGTCTCCTCCGCTCCGGTGTGGAAGGTGGCGTGCACGGCATAGGGATCGGCCGTGTCATACCGCAGGCCCGCGGGTACAGGCAGTGAGGACTCGCTCGACACAACGAGGCGCAGGTGCAGCTCGCAGCTGACCGTGGTGTTCATAAGCGCCAGGGCCTTTCGCTCAGTGTGCGCTCGGGGATTCGCACGTCGGCGAAATCGACATGCCACCTACGGTGGCGTTGTAAACCCCTCTGACCTATTTGTGATGCTTCAGGTCGCTCGTCCAGCGGTGTGTAACTTTGGGTCATGCGTCCATTCCGGTGACGATCGCCGTTCCGGTAGGTTGGGATTCATGAACGCGGAGAGTGACGAGCGGGAAGAGGTCGCCGCGACGGTGACCTCCCGGCCCGCTGCGGGGGACGAGGCCACGACGGAGCGGGAGCTGGGTTCACGCGCACCCGGATTCATCCGTGGGTCGAGGGTGCTGCATCTGAGCTGGCAGGTGGGGATCTTCCTCGTCGGCCTCGCCGTGGTCGGGGCGGGCGTCGTGATGCTGCCGCTGCCCGGCCCCGGATGGCTGGTGATCTTCGGCGGCATGGCGATCTGGGCGACCGAGTTCGTCTGGGCGCAGCTCGTCCTGCGCTGGACCCGGCGCAAGGTCACGGAGGCCGCCCAGCGCGCTCTCGACCCCAAGGTCCGGCGGCGCAACATCATCCTCACCGCGGTGGGGCTGGTGATCATCGCGGTGCTGGTCGGGATCTACGTCTGGAAGTTCGGCGTCGTGATGCCGTGGAAGATCGAGCAGTGACGCGAGCCGGTGGCCCGGTGGCCAGGTGATGGTCCGGAGGCGCCGCTGACATGGGGTAATGTTTGCGGTGCGCCGGGGCGATTAGCTCAGTGGGAGAGCACTTCGTTCACACCGAAGGGGTCACTGGTTCGAACCCAGTATCGCCCACCCCGGACCGATGGCCCGGAAGCTTCTGAGAAGCTTCCGGGCCATCGGCGTATCCGTGTGCGCCCGTCGCCGTCCGCCGACTCTCCGGCCGGTCGCCCTCCGCGCCTCACTCCGCCCCGCCTCCGCCGCTCCGGCCGGTCGTCGCGCGGCTCCGCTTGTTCGGTCGGTCGTCACACCGTCGAAATTTCGCCCTAACCGTTGACGTGCCCGGTGCGGCTCCCTACTTTGACCCAGCAAGCGCTTTCTAAAACGATTCAATGCGAACGGTGGGGGCGAGCTATGTCTCGGAACAACGGCATGGACAGGCGTCAGCTGCTGAAGCTGGCAGGCCTCTCGGCAGCCGGTCTCGGGCTGACCGCCGCGGGCTGCGGCTCGGGCGGCAGCGGCTCCGGCGGTCCGGTCACCATCCGGCACTCGTGGTGGGGCGCGGACGACCGGGCCAAGAAGGTCCAGAGCTGCGTCGCCCTCTTCGAGAAGAAGCACCCGAAGATCAAGGTGAAGACGGACTTCCAGCAGTACCCGGACTTCTGGAAGAAGTTCAACACCCAGGCGGCCGGTGGCAACCCCCCGGACGTCATCCAGAACGCCGTGACGTTCCTGCGCAAGTACGAGGCGAAGAACGTCCTCCTCGACCTCACGCCCCAGGCGGAGAAGGGCAACCTCGACCTCGGCGGATTCCGCTCCGGGCTGGAGAAGTTCGCGGAGATCGACGGCAAGCTGCTCGGCGTCCCGGTCGGCAGCAACTCGATGGCCCTGGTCATCGACGAGAAGGTGTACGAGAAGGCGGGCATCGCGCCCGAGATCGGCTGGACCTGGGACGACTGGCTGGCCGGTCTGGAGAAGATCAAGCGCGGCCAGAAGATCGCCGGTGACGCCGGGCCGCACGGCGTGATGTACCTCTACGACCTGATACTCCGCCAGAACGGCAAGGCCTTCTTCACCGAGGACGGCATGGGCTTCGGCGAGGCCGAGCTGCTGCCCTACTGGACCGAGGCGCTCGGGCGGGTCAAGTCCGGGCTCTACGCCGACCCCGGCAAGGTGGAACAGATCAAGCCCGCCTCGGCGACCGCCAAGGGCCTGTCCGCCGGCGAGTTCACCTGGGACAACTTCTCGGTCCGCTACAGCGCCGAGGGCGGGAGCAGCTACGGCCTCGCGCCGATCCCCAGCACCGACGGCAAGAAGACCGGCCAGTACCTGGGCTCGCTGATGCTCAGCGGCACGGCCCGCACCAAGCACCCCGCCGAGGTGGCGACCTTCATCAGCTTCATGACCCACGACCCCGAGGTGGCCCGGATCATGGGCTACGACCGCGGAGTGCCCGCCACCACCGCCCAGTTCGAGGCCTACGAGCCCTCCGACGCCCCCAGCAAGGCGATCGGAGCGTACGAGACCGCCATCGCGGACGCCGGCGTCCTGGAACCCATCACCCCGCACCCGGCCGGCGCCGACGTCATCGAGGCGGCCTTCCTGCGCATCGGTGCCGACCTGTCCCTGGGCAAGGCCTCGCCGAAGGACGCCGTGAAGCAGTTCTTCTCCGAGGCGAAGACCGCCCTCGCCTCGAACTGAGAGGACCCTGGTGACTCACATCCACACCTCCCCGGGCGTGCTCGCCCCCGGGGACGACCGTTCCGTCGCCAAGAGGAACGGTCCCGGAGGAAACGCGCCGCCCGCCGCCGAGCGGCCGGACCGCCGCGAGAACCTGGCCGGCTATCTGTTCATGTCGCCCTGGATCGCGGGCTTCCTGTTCCTGATCGCCGGGCCGATGGTCTTCTCGCTGTACCTGTCGTTCACCGAGTACAACCTGTTCGAAGCGCCCCGCTGGATCGGCCTGCAGAACTTCACCGACATGTTCGCCGATCCCCGCTGGCGCCAGTCGGTGAAGGTCACCTCCTGGTACGTGCTGATCGGCACCCCGGTCAAGCTGGCCGCCGCGCTCGCCGTCGCCATGCTGCTCGCCCAGAAGCGGTGGGGCCAGTCGTTCTACCGGGCGGCCTTCTACGCCCCGTCGCTGATCGGCGCGAGCGTCTCGGCGGCCATCGTCTGGCGTGCGCTGTTCTCGGACGACGCGCTCGTGGACCGTACGCAGAAGGTGTTCGGCGTCGAGGCCGGCGGCTGGATCGGCGACCCCGCGATGATCATCTACGCGCTGATCGCCCTCACCGTCTGGCAGTTCGGCGCGCCGATGGTCATCTTCCTGGCCGGCCTCAAGCAGGTCCCGCGTGAGCTGTACGAGGCGGCCGAGGTGGACGGAGCCGGGCCCTGGCGCAGGTTCTTCCACATCACCCTGCCGATGATCTCGCCGGTGCTGTTCTTCAACGTCCTGCTGGAGACCATCCACTCCTTCCAGATCTTCGGATCGGCCTACATCGTCAGCAACGGCAGCTGCGGACCGGCCGACGCGACGCTCGTCTACACCTGTTACCTGTACGAACAGGGCTTCGTGAACAGCCGCATGGGCTTCGCATCCGCCATGGGATGGCTGCTGCTGGTCGCGGTCGGCCTGGTCACCGCCGTGCTGTTCTGGTCCCAGAAGCGCTGGGTGCACTACGAGGAGGGCGGCCGATGAGTCTCCTGTCAGCAGCCGTACGGCGCCGGGGACCCGGCGCGCTCGCCTGGCACCTCGGCGCACTCGTCGTCCTCGCCGTGGTCCTGTACCCGGTGGTGTGGACGATCGGGGCGTCGTTCAAGCCCAGCTCCGAGATCATCGGCGCCCTGGACCTGTTCCCGGCCGACCCCATCGGTGACAACTACACCCGGCTCACCGAGGGCATCGCCGACATCCCCATCTCCACGTTCTTCCTGAACTCCGCGTACATAGCCGTCGGTTCCGTGATCGGCGTCGTGCTGTCCTGCTCACTGACCGCCTACGCCTTCGCGAAGGTGCGGTTCGCCGGCCGCAACGCCATGTTCGCCGTCATGATCGGCACCCTGCTGCTGCCTTACCACGTGCTGATCATTCCGCAGTACGTCCTGTTCCAGAAGCTGGAGCTGATCAACACCTTCACCCCGCTGCTGATCGGCAAGTACCTGGCCACGGACGCCTTCTTCGTCTTCCTGATGGTGCAGTTCATGCGCGGCCTGCCCAAGGAGCTCGACGAGGCGGCGCGGCTGGACGGCTGCGGGCACCTGCGGACCTACTGGTCGATCGTCATGCCGCTCTGCCGGCCGGCGCTCGTCACCAGCGCGATCTTCACCTTCATCAACGCCTGGAACGACTTCATGGGCCCGCTGCTCTACCTCAACGAGCCGGACAAGTACACCGTGTCCATGGGGCTGAAGATGTTCATCGACCAGGACGCGGTGGCGGACTACGGCGGCATGATCGCCATGTCCCTCGTGGCCCTGCTCCCGGTGCTGGCCTTCTTCGTGGCCTTCCAGCGCTACCTGATCGACGGCATGGCCACCTCCGGGCTGAAGGGCTGACGCGCCATGGCGACCAGGACCCGCACCCCGGCCGGGCGGCCGCGCGTCATGGACCGCTTCGCCCTGTTCTCCGAATGCCTGCTCGTCGGCGTGTGGATCGCCGTCGCCGCGCTGCCGCTGTTCACGTTCCCCGCGGCCTTCGCCGCGGGGACCCGGCACCTGCGCCGCTACCTCACCGGTGAGCACGGCGGCCTGCGCGAATTCGTGGCCGACGCCCGGACGGCGGCTCGCGGCGGATGGCTCGTCGGTGCGGCCGTGTGGGCCGCCGCGGCCCTGCTGGGGCTCGACCTGGCGGCCGTCCGGGCGGGGCTGCCCGGCGGCCCGCTCGTGGGAGCCGTAGGCATCCTCGCCATGATCGGCTTCCTCGTCGCCGTGGTACGCGCCGCCTCCTGCTGGGAGCCGGGAGCCCGCTGGCCCGCCCTCCTGGCCGCATCCGGCCGCAGGACGGTCACCGACCCCGCCGGATCCCTGCTCCTCGTCTGCGGGATGGCCGTCGTCGTCCTGTCCGGCGCGCTGGTGCTGCCGCTGGCAGTCCCCGTCCTCGGGGCCGTCGCCGCCGCGGCCACCGCCGTACGGCAGCGCGAACTCTCGCGCTGAACGTCCCCCGTCCGTCCCCCTGTTCCGACCATCCGCACGGAGAGAGGCACACCCATGTCCAGGATGCCCCGCAGAACGCTCCTGAAGGCCGCGGCAGCGGCCGGCGCGGCCACACAGCTCAGCTGGTCCCTCGGCACCACGCCCGCCTCGGCCGCCACGGGCGAGGAGAGGACCGCCGAGCCGGTCTCCCTGACCTGGCTCGAGTCCGGCGGCCTCGGCGCCGCCCCCGGCTCCACGGTGGGTGTGCCCTGGCCGAAGGGGCAGTACGCGAAGGACCAGACGTTCGCGCTGTCCACGGAGGACGGCAAGGACGTCCCCGTGCAGTCGTGGACCACCGCCACCTGGCCGGACGGCTCCGCCAAGTGGACCGCGCACGCCGTCGGCCCGGACGCCGCGGGCGCCAGGAAGTTCGTCCTCGCGCCGGGGACGCCGGCCGCACCCGCCCACAAGGTCACCGTGAAGAACACCGGTGGCACCATCAGCGTCTCCACCGGCGTCGTCACCGCGAGGATCGGGAAGAGCGGCTCCTCGCTCATCACCTCCCTCACCCGCGGCTCCACCGAGATCGCCAAGGACGGCAGGCTCGTCCTGATCCGCCAGGGGGAGATCGAGGACGGCGACCAGGGGCGTGAGACGTACGAACGGTTCGAGAGCGCCGTCACCACCGCCGAGGTCGAACAGAGCGGACCGGTCCGCGCCGTCGTCCGCGTGGAGGGCAAGCACCGCCGGGGGAAGCGCTCCTGGCTGCCGTTCTCCGTCCGGCTCTACTTCTACGCGGGCGCCGAGTCGTTCCGCATGGTGCACACCATCACCTTCGACGGCACGCAGGAGCCCGGGAAGGCGAGCGGCGACTTCATCCGCGGCCTCGGGGTCCGCTTCACCGTCCCCATGCGGGACGAGGCGTACGACCGGCACATCCGCATCGGCGGCGAGGACACCGGCATGCTCCGGGAGGCCGTCAAGGGCATCACCGGCCTGCGCCGCGACCCCGGCGCCGCCGTCCAGGCGGCCCAGTTCGAGGGGACGAAGCTCCCGGACCCGGCCACCTGGGACCAGCGCGTCACCAGCCGCCTCCACCTCATCCCCACCTGGGGCGACTACACCCTCAGCCAGCTCTCCGCCGACGGTTTCTCCCTGCGCAAGCGCACCAAGAAGGGCCACGGGTGGATCGCGGCCGGCGGCGGCCGGCGCGCCTCGGGCTTCGGCTACGTCGGAGGGGCGAGCGGCGGACTCGCCTTCGGGCTGCGCGACTTCTGGGAGAAGTTCCCCGCCCAGCTCGACATCCGGGACGCCCACACCGACGCCGCGGAGGTCACCGTCTGGCTCTGGTCGCCCGAGGCCGAGCCGATGGACCTGCGCTTCTACCACGACGGCCTCGGCCAGGACACGTACGCGGAGCAGCTCGAAGGCCTCAACATCACCTACGAGGACTACGAGCCCGGCTTCGGCACCCCCTACGGCATCGCCCGCACGAGCGAACTCGTCTTCTGGGCCCACGACTCCACCCCCGGCGCCACCGCGCTGGCCCAGCAGACCGAAGCGGTCCGCACCCTCCCGCAGCTGGTCGCGCCGCCGTCCCAGCTGATGGCCGCGAAGGTCTTCGGCGGACTGTTCTCCGCGGTCGACCGCTCGACCCCCGCGAAGGCGAGGATCGAGGACCACCTCGACTTCCTGTTCACGTACTACAAGGACCAGGTCGACATGAGGCGCTGGTACGGCTTCTGGGACTACGGCGACGTCATGCACTCCTACGACCCCGCCCGCCACCAATGGCGCTACGACGTCGGCGGCTACGCCTGGGACAACTCGGAGCTCTCGCCCGACCTCTGGCTCTGGTACGCCTACCTGCGGTCCGGCCGTGCCGACATCTTCCGCTTCGCCGAGGCCATGACCCGGCACACCGGCGAGGTCGACGTCTACCACCTCGGCGAGTGGGCCGGCCTCGGTACCCGCCACGGCATCCAGCACTACGCCGACAGCGCCAAGCAGCAGCGCATCGCCAACACCACCTACCGGCGCTTCTACTACTTCCTCACCGCCGACGAACGCGTCGGCGACCTGATGCGCGCCAACGTCGACTCCGACGAGACGTTCCTCGCCCTCGACCCGCTCCGCAAGATCCGCACCGAGCCCTACACCCCCGACCGGCACGCGCTCTCCGTCGGCTTCGGCACCGACTGGAGCGGACTGGTCTCCGCCTGGCTCACCGAGTGGGAGCGCGGCGGCCCGCAGGCCGAGAAGGCCAAGGCGCGCGTCCTCGGCACGATGGAGACGATCGCCGCCCAGCCCAACGGGTTCGTCCAGGGCAGCGGCCTGTACGACCTGGACACCGGGAAGTTCGCCGTCGCCGACGAACCCGTCGTGAGCGTCTCGCACCTCTCGGCGGTCTTCGGCCTCAACGAGCTGTGCGCCGAGCTCATCGACCTCGTGGGCGCCGACGTGCCGGCGTTCGAGGAGTCCTACCTCGACTACTGCCGGTACTTCAACGCGACCAAGACCGAGCAGGCGGAGCGGTACGGGACCAACTTCGGCAGCCTCATCCTCTTCCAGGGCCACTCACGGCTCGACGCCTACGCCGCGGTCCGGACGGGCGACGAGAAGCTCGCCGCCCGCGCCTGGGAGAAGTTCTACAACAGCGACGGGTACAAGGAGTCCGCCCCGTGGAAGACCGAGAAGGTGACCGGACCCGTCACCACCGTCCCCGGCACCGAGGCGAACTGGGTCTACACCAACGACACCGCCCTCTACGGCCTCGCCGCCATCGAGAACCTCGCGCTCATCGGTGACCGGATGCCGGCCTGACAGCCGGCCCCCGGTGCCGGCCCGAGGGCCGGCACCGGGGGGTCACCGCATCCGGCCGAAGCTCTCCCGCACCCGGCGCGCGTCGCGCAGCCGCTGTTCGTACGTCGCACCGACCGCGAGCAGCAGCAGCCCGGCGAGCGCCGGGGGCGCCCAGCGGGGGAGCGCGTCGAAGACCTGCACCACGTGCGGGGCGAGCTCGTGCAGCCCGTCCAGCGCCAGGACCGAACCGCCCAGCACCAGCGGCGCCCGCAGACGCAGGCGGGCACCGGCCAGCGTGACCACCAGCGCCGCGATCCCCAGCAGAAGGGGCCGCAGCCAGTGCGGATCGGCCCACGCCACCACCAGGCTCGGCACCATCGTCATCGACAGGGCGGGACCGTACGCCACCCACGAGGACGCGGCCGGATCCCGGCGGCGGCGCAGGTAGCCCACCACGAACGCGGCCAGGGACACGGGCAGCGTGTACGCCTCGGGGTCCGTCACCCCGGAGGCCGCCAGCCGCACCCAGGCCGCCGCCACGAACAGCCCCGCCGCCGGACACCCCGCCACCCGACGGCGCTCCGGCCGCAGCGCCGTCGCCGCGGCCAGCACCCCGCACAGCCCGAGCACCAGTGCCAGGAACGGTGCGTCCGTCACCGCGAGGCAGACGGCGACCACCGCGGCGAACGCCCCCGCGAGTTCCACCGGTACCGCCACCGCGGGCGTCCGCAGCCGGGCCCCGAGCAGCACCGTCACCGCCGTCACCACCAGCACCAGCGGGGCCGTGTGCGGGGCGCTCCACCCCAGCGACGCCCCCGTGGCACCCGCGACGCCGAGCGCGCAGAGCACCGCGGCACAGGCGAGCACCGACCTGACCGCGGGGACCCGGGATCCGGCCGCCGAGCCGGCCAACAGCACCAGCAGCACCCCGAGGACCACGTACGTCGCGGGCTCGGCGGCCAGCCCGAGCAGGCTCACGCTCACGGCCCCCACCAGCGCGCACACCAGGCAGGTCACCGCGACCGCACCGGCCGGACGGCGTACCGCGAAGCCCAGCACCGCTCCGACCAGGAGCAGTTCCACACCCACCGCCACCGCGTACGGCGCATCGGCCACCGCCAGCAGGGCCGGGACCGCGCCCCAGGCCAGAACGGCCCCGCCGGCCGCGGCGGCGACGCGCCACCCCTTCTCCGGAAGCGACCGCGGCCACCTGAGGTGGAGGGCGGCCGACAGCACCGCCGCCACCACGAGCACCACCGGTGCCGAGGCCGACCCCGACCACGGAACCGCGTGCCCCAGCGCGGCGCGGAAGCCGTCCGGCGCTCCGGACCACACGTCCGCCGTCCACATCACCGGCGCGAGCAGCGCCGCCGCCACCACGGGCGCGGCCCAGAGCACGGAGGCCGCCACCACCGACGCCGACGCCGCGAGGACGCCACCCACGACCGGCCGGGGAACCCGGAACCGCAGCACCACGGACAGGGCCGCACCGCACACCAGGTACGCCACGACCGCCCAGTGCCAGGGCAGCGCCGCACCCGGCACACCACCCACCGCCGCGACCGCCGCGAGGCCCGCCACGACACCCCCGAGCACCGCGAGCTCCTTGGGCGCGCGCCATGCCCCGGACACCGCCACGGCCGCCCCGGCCAGCAGCAGCGCCGCCGGGCCCAGAGCCCCCGGCACGCCGGCCGCCGACACGGACAGTCCCAGGCCCAGTGCCAGCGAGAGCAGCAGCGTCAGCGACGCCCCGACGCAGGCCGTGACCCGTACGCCGGTTCCCCGCCCCCACAGCGCCACCGTGACATCCGCGGCGGCCGTCACGAGGAGGGCCCAGCCGAAGCCGGTCGCCGACGCCCCCGCCGCCCACGCGGTGAACACCAGCGGCAGTTGTCCCGCCACCACGGCCGCGGGCAACGGCGTGCGCAGCGGGCCGAGCAGCAGCCCGTACAGGGTCCACACCGCCGCCAGCACCGCCGACGCGACCGCCGAGAACACGAGCCCGTCCGACTCCGGCGCCGCCACCGCGTGCAGCGCGACCGCGTCCAGCACCGTCAGCACCAGGGCCAGGACGGCCACCGCCTCCGCCGTCGAGGGCAGCCGCCGGCCCAGCAGCGGGGCGGGCGCCACCAGCGCGCCCGCCGTCACCGCCGCCAGCACCGCCGAACGCCCCGCGATGCCCATCTCGCCCCAGCTGAACAGGGTGAACGCGACCGCCGCGACCGTCAGCAGCAGACCACCCAGGACCAGCAGCACGTTCTGCGTGCCGTGCGCGGGCGCGGTCGGGGCCGGCGGACGGGGGACCGGCCCCGGGAACGGCCGTGAGGCGGCGGGCGCCGGAAACGGCCGGGGAGCGGCCGGTGCGTGCAGCACGCTCACCAGCCACGCGCGACGGCTCAGCAGCTGGAGCCGGCGGGCGTCCAGCCGGGACAGTTCGTGATCGAGGAGGGCCAATTCCTCGGCGGGCGGCGGCACATGTCTCATGTACGGGAGTGTGGCGGCCGCCACAGCCGCGGGCATGGGCTCGGATACTCAGTTCCGCCACTGAGTAGGAGTTTGAACCCAGGGCGTCGCGCCCTGTATGGTTCAACCCGTTCCCGGGCGATTAGCTCAGTGGGAGAGCGCTTCGTTCACACCGAAGAGGTCACTGGTTCGAACCCAGTATCGCCCACCCGGGGAAAGCCGGTCCGTCAGCACCACCGACGGACCGGCTTTCGCGTACCCCGGACCGGATCAGGCGGCCGCGGGCAGCTCCGGACGCAACGGCCACGCCGGGTCCACCGCCTCCGGCGCGCCGTTCTTCTCGAACCACGCCTGCAGCCCACGGGCCTGAGCCGCGTGCCACACCGCCTGCAGGGAGTGCACCTCCGCCGGCGACAGCCGCTCCAGCCGGGCGGAGAACCGCCGGCCCACGGCCCGCACCAGCTCGAGCGAGGCCGCCGCGTCGGCCGCCGCGTCGTGCGCGCCGTCCAGCGTCACGCCGTACAGCTCGCACAGGTCCGTCAGCGTGCGGCGGCCCTTGCGGTAGCGGTCCAGGTGTTTGTCCAGCACCCGCGGATCCAGCACGCACAGCGGCTTGTTCCGCAGATAGCCGGCCAGCGACGACGCCCGGTGGCGCCTCAGCTCCCGGTCCAGCAGGGTCAGGTCGAACGGCGCGTTCATCACGACCAGCGGCCGTCCCGTCGCGCACTGCTCCGCCAGCGCCCGGGCTATCTCCTCGACGACCGGTGCGGGCCACCGGCCGTTGCGCTGCAGGTGGTCATCGGTCAGACCGTGGATCTCGGTGGCGCCGGGCGGCACCGGAACCCCCGGATTGACCAGCCAGCGGGTGACGCGGAGCCGTCCGCCCGCCGTGTCCTGGACGACGAGGGCGGCCGAAACGATCCGGTCCTCCTCGACGTCCACGCCTGTCGTCTCGGTGTCAAAAGCCGCCAGCGGCCCCTCGAACCAGTGCATCATCCCCGAACTCCTCGCGCCTGCGCGGCAGATGACGGGATTCCTCTGCCCGGTTCGGTGATACCCGCACCGTATGCCTGATACGCCGTTTACGGCCCGGCTCCTGCGGTGACAACAGAAGTGACGGGCAAGGAAGTTGACCAGCCCGCCAGCGGAGACCGGGCAACCGGTCGGCACAGCCCGGAAGGCACGGAGCCATGGCGCTCGCGCAGCCGAACCCAGGGAGTCCCGCCCGCACCGAGGACCACGGGGGAAAGCCGCCGCAGCAGCGGAGCACCTCACCGCTGCGCGGCACACTCGCCACCACCGCCTGCATGGAGACCCTCCAGGTGGGCTACCTCCACGCGGTGGCGGCCGCGGCGGGCTGCTCGCTCTCGCAGCCCTTCCCCGACAACGGCATCGACTGGCACGTCAGCCACGGTGCCCCCGACCACACCGTCGACGACGAGGTGACCATCAAGGTGCAGCTCAAGTGCACCTACCAGATCCCCCCGCACCCGCCCGGAGCCGCGTTCTCCTTCACCCTCGACAACGCCCATCTGGTGAAGCTCGCGCGCACCCCCGTGTCGGTGCACAAGATCCTGGTCGTGATGCTCGTGCCCCGCAGCCAGGACGACTGGCTGCGGGCCGGACACGACGGCCTGGACCTGCGGCACTGCTGCTACTGGACGAACCTGGCCGGCCACCCCGTGACGGGCCGCAACCGGACCACCGTACGCATCCCGACCTCGCGGATCTTCGACGACCGCGCGCTCTGCGACATCATGGCCCGGGTCGGGGCGGGAGGGAGACCCTGATGCACCGGTCGACGGACGAACCCACCGGAGGAACGGTCCCGGCGGGCAGCCGCGCACACCCGTACGCCGACGGGCCTGATCCCGGCCGGACGCCCGACCCCGCACGCGTCGACCCCGCCGTCCTCGGAACGCTGCTCCGGCGGCACGGCTGGCACCGGCGCGGAGGCGCGCAGGGGCGCTACAGCCGCTGGATCCCGCCGGGCCCCGCCACCACCGGCACCAGCCTGCTCGTGCCGGACACCACCGCCTTCCCCGACAGCGAGGACCTGCTCGCCGAGGCCCTCACCGCGCTCAGCCGCAGCGCCGCCCCCTCCGCCCGCGACATCCTCGTCGCCCTCACCGTGCCCAGCGACGAGATCCACTGGTGGCGCGACGTCCCCGAAGGAGCCGCGGGAGCCACGGGGGCCGCCGACTGGACCGGCGCGGACCAGCTGCGGACGGCTGCCCGGCAGATCCTGCTCGCCGGAGCCCTCGCCGTGCGCGGCCGGGCCGGCTACCACGGTGCCCGCCACCTGAGGAAGGCCCGGAGCGCCCTGGACGGCACCCTCGTCGGACCGGCGGCCGACGGCCGGGCCCTCACCGCGTTCGTCCCCGTGACCTCGGGCCGCGCCGTGGCCATACAGCTCTACGCGGCGCTCCACGCGGCCCGGGAGGCCGTGGACTACCAGCGCGCCACCGGCGGGATGGAGGCGTTCGACGCCGCGGTCGCGGCCGGCGTCAGCCGGGAACTCACCGAGGCGGTCGTCGCCCTCGTCCGGGGAGCGGAGGGCACCAGGATCACCTTGGCCTGGGCTCCCGCCGCCGGCGCCCCACCGGGCTGCCCGGCCGGTCCCGAACCGGTCGAGTTCTCGCCCGGGGACCTGCCCGCCCTCCGCCTGGCCGGAGCGCGCTTCCTCCAGGACGAACCCGCCGTCGCCGTGCGGATCACGGGTGCCGTCGTCCGGCTGCGCCGCTCGGGGCCCCGGGGCTCCGGCGTCGTACGGCTGCGGGTCCTGGCGGGGGCGGAGGTCGCGCACGTGCGGATCGAGCTCGACGAGGAGGCCTACCGGATCGCCGGCCACGCCCACCTGGTCGGACTCCCGCTCCGCGTGGACGGCAGGCTGGAGAACAGGGGCGGCTTCCGGAGGCTCACCGGCGCCTCGCAGGTGGCCCCCGTCCAGGTCGACGAGGCCGAGCGCGACCGGCTGATGAAGTCGCTCCACGAGAACGTCGACTTCTTCGAGGAGGCGTGCACGGGGGACGAGGAGTAGGCGCCCCGGTATCCCTTTCGCGTCGAGGCCCCCCGGCTCGGTACGATTCCTCTTGCGCGCGCAAGAGGAAAGCGACGCACCCCCTCAGTCAGGAGAGACCGGTGTCAGACGTCCGTGTGATCATCCAACGCGATTCCGAGCGGGAAGAGCACGTGGTGACGACGGGCACGACGGCCGCGGAGCTCTTCCCCGGGCAGCGCACCGTCGTCGCCGCGCGGATCGCCGGGGAGCTGAAGGACCTCGCGTACGAGCTCCGGGACGGCGAGACCGTCGAGCCCGTCGAGATCTCCTCCGAGGACGGCCTGAACATCCTGCGGCACTCCACCGCGCACGTGATGGCACAGGCGGTGCAGGAGCTCTTCCCCGAGGCCAAGCTGGGCATCGGCCCGCCGGTCAAGGACGGCTTCTACTACGACTTCGACGTCGAGAGGCCCTTCACGCCCGAGGACCTCAAGGCCATCGAGAAGAAGATGCAGGAGATCCAGAAGCGGGGACAGAGGTTCTCCCGCCGGGTGGTCACCGACGAGGCCGCCCGCGAGGAGCTCGCCGACGAGCCGTACAAGCTGGAGCTCATCGGCATCAAGGGCTCCGCCTCCACGGACGACGGCGCGGACGTCGAGGTGGGCGGCGGCGAGCTGACCATCTACGACAACCTGGACGCCAAGACCGGTGACCTGTGCTGGAAGGACCTCTGCCGGGGCCCGCACCTGCCCACCACCCGGTTCATCCCCGCGTTCAAGCTGATGCGGAACGCGGCTGCGTACTGGCGGGGCAGCGAGAAGAACCCCATGCTCCAGCGCATCTACGGCACCGCCTGGCCCACCAAGGACGAGCTCAAGGCGCACCTGGAGTTCCTGGAGGAGGCCGCCAAGCGCGACCACCGCCGCCTCGGCAGCGAGCTGGACCTGTTCTCCTTCCCCGACGAGATCGGCCCTGGCCTCGCCGTCTTCCACCCCAAGGGCGGCGTCATCCGCCGGGCCATGGAGGACTACTCGCGCCGCCGCCACGAGGAGGAGGGCTACGAGTTCGTCTACTCGCCGCACGCCACCAAGGGCAAGCTCTTCGAGAAGTCCGGCCACCTGGACTGGTACGCCGACGGCATGTACCCCCCCATGCAGCTCGACGACGGGGTGGACTACTACCTCAAGCCGATGAACTGCCCGATGCACAACCTGATCTTCGACGCGCGTGGCCGCTCCTACCGCGAACTGCCGCTGCGCCTCTTCGAGTTCGGCACGGTCTACCGGTACGAGAAGTCGGGTGTCGTCCACGGCCTGACCCGCTCGCGCGGCTTCACCCAGGACGACGCGCACATCTACTGCACCAAGGAGCAGATGGCGGAGGAGCTCGACCGGACGCTCACCTTCGTCCTGAACCTCCTGCGCGACTACGGGCTGACCGACTTCTACCTGGAGCTCTCGACCAAGGACCCGGAGAAGTACGTCGGGTCGGACGAGACCTGGGAGGAGGCCACCGAGACGCTGCGCCAGGTCGCCGAGAAGCAGGGCCTCCCGCTCGTCCCGGACCCGGGCGGCGCCGCGTTCTACGGCCCGAAGATCTCGGTCCAGTGCAAGGACGCCATCGGCCGCACCTGGCAGATGTCGACCGTGCAGCTCGACTTCAACCTGCCGGAGCGCTTCGACCTGGAGTACACCGGCCCGGACGGTTCCAAGCAGCGCCCGGTCATGATCCACCGCGCCCTGTTCGGCTCCATCGAGCGCTTCTTCGCCGTGCTGCTGGAGCACTACGCGGGCGCGTTCCCGGTCTGGCTCGCCCCGGTCCAGGCGGTCGGCATCCCGATCGGCGACACCCACATCCCGTACCTCCAGGAGTTCGCCGCCGAGGCGCGCAAGAAGGGGCTGCGGGTCGAGGTGGACGCCTCCTCCGACCGGATGCAGAAGAAGATCAGGAACCACCAGAAGGCCAAGGTGCCCTTCATGGTCATCGTCGGTGACGACGACATGAACGCCGGCACGGTGTCCTTCCGCCACCGCGACGGCTCGCAGGAGAACGGCATCCCGCGCGACGAGGCGATCGCCAAGCTCCTCGACGTGGTGGAGCGCCGCGTACAGGTCTGATCCGTACGGTGACGAGGCCCCCGGTGAGCTACACGCTCCCCGGGGGCCTCTTCTCGTCCTCCCGGGCGAACACCTGCAGCAGCCACGACGAGAACGAGCCCGTCACCGCTCCCAGCAGCGCCAGCCCGCAGGCCATCAGCCCCGCCGCGACCACCCGGCCGCCGAACGTGACCGGCACGGCGTCCCCGTACCCCACCGTCGTGAGCGTCGCGCACGCCCACCACACCGCGTCCCCGAACGTACGGATCGTGGAGCCTGCCGCCCCCCTCTCCTGGTGGTACACCGCGAGCGCGGCGGAGAAGCCGAGGAGCACGGTCGTCAGCCCGGCGTACGTCATCACCCGGGCGTAGAGGCTCATCCGGGGCTGCTCCCGGCGCTTCTGGACCGCCGTGTAGATCTGGACCACGCGCAGCGGGCGCAGCAGCGGCAGCAGGAGGACGGCCGTGTCCAGCCAGTGCGTGCGCACGAAGCGCCGGCCCTGGCCGCTGAGCCGGAGCCGTACGCCGTAGTCCACCCCGAAGAGCAGCCACGTGAAGGCGACGAGGGCGAGGGCGATGTCCCGCCAGGGCTGGGCGCCGAGCGGGGCGAGGACCCGGACCGCGTAGCCGGTGAGGAAGACCAGCGCCGCGGCGAAGAGAGGCACCTCGGTGCGCTGCTCCCATTCCGTGAGCCGGTCGGGGACGGGGGCTGCGGGACGGTCGCTCATGGCGCCAGCATCGCGGGGCGCGGACGGGGTCGGCCCCGGCGACACGCGCGGCGGGAGCGACGCAATATGCTGACGGGCATGACGAGTGAGCCGGAACAGCAGATCGGAGTGGGGACGCCCGACGCGTTCCAGCGCCTGTGGACGCCCCACCGGATGGCCTACATCCAGGGTGAGAGCAAGCCGAGCGGCCCGGGGGCCGGCGACGGCTGTCCGTTCTGCGAGATTCCCTCGAAGTCGGACGAGGACGGGCTCATCGTCGCCAGGGGAGAGCAGGTCTACGCCGTGCTCAACCTGTACCCGTACAACGGCGGCCACCTGATGGTGGTCCCGTACCGGCACGTGGCCGACTACACGGAGCTGGACGGCCCGGAGACCGCGGAGCTGGCCGACTTCACCAAGCGGGCCATGGTCGCCCTGCGGGCCGCCTCCGGGGCGCACGGCTTCAACATCGGGATGAACCAGGGGGCGGAGGCGGGCGCCGGCATCGCCGCCCACCTCCACCAGCACGTGGTGCCCCGCTGGGGCGGGGACACCAACTTCATGCCGGTCGTCGGACACACGAAGGTGCTCCCGCAGCTGCTGGGCGACACCCGGACGATGCTGGCCGGCGTGTGGCCGGCCGAGCTGCCGTCCGCCTGAGCGGGCCTTCGCCCCGGACGGGGGTCAGGCGTCGTAGACGTCGGCCTTCCTCGGGGCGGGGTCCTGGACCATGCCGCTGAGGATCGAGGAGCGGGTGTCGAAGCGCTCGGTGTCGACCCCGTGCTCCGTCAGGACCCGCTTGGCGGCGGAGTGCACCACGCGCAGCACCGGGGTGGCCGCGCGCATGGCGTCGTCGGCCATGAAGCGGTGCCCCCACGGCTTGGCCGCCCAGGCGTGGCGCAGGCCGAAGGGCTCGGGCAGGACGATCTTGCCGCCCAGGTAGTCGAGCAGCGGGGGATACCAGGTCAGCGGGGCCCGGAGGGCGAGCCGCACGACCTCGCTCGCCTTGATGAGGGGAAGCGCGACCTTCCGGGTCTCCCAGAACCTGACCGCCTTCTTGACCGTCTTGGTCGGTGCCTCCGGCTTGCTGAGGAAGAGCCCGTGGACGGGACCCAGCGCGTGCCCGGTGACCTCGATCCTCAGGGTCTCGTGGAGCACGGTGACGGTGATCAGCATGGTGATCACCAGCTGCCCGTCCCAGAGGGTGAACTGGACACCCAGGTAGTGCCGGTCGCCGCTGCCGAACTGCTGGTGGTTGCAGATGCGCTGTATCTCGTGGGGCTTGACCTGGAAGGTCGCGACGTCCTCGCCGGCGGGCCGGGAGACGGAGTCCGCGTTCTCCCCGATGGGGGAGACGATCCAGTGCTTGACGGACGGCGTGGGGAAACCGCCGGTGTTCAGCGGGCCGCGCTCCAGCAGCTTCAGCTGGTCGTGGATGGCACGCACGACGTCCCAGCTGCGGAACTGGTGGATCTCCCTGGTGGGGTCCGCGGGGGTGAGCTCCTCGGCGAGATGCCAGCCGCCCCACCGGGTCCCCATCCCCAGGATGCCCTTGGGCCCGGCGTAGAAGACGGCGTTGGACTGCTGCTCCGCGGCGAGCTTCTCCAGGCTCTGGCGCAGCTCCTCGCGCGCGGTCTCGTTGGGACTCCTGGGCGCGGCCTCGGGGATCTTCGCGATGACGCCGGCGCCGGACAGGAGCCCCTCCCAGCGGGCCCGCAGGTCGCGTACGGACGTCTCGGCGATCCGCTTGGCCAGCAGCCAGCCGATGACCGGGGCGATCGCCGCGGCGCGCAGGTAGAGGGCCGGGAGCCCGGTCAGCGGCATGGCGATCAGGAAGATCGCGGCGAGGCCGCCGAGCACGACGAGCAGGATGCCGCCGAGGGCCTGGAAGAACTTGTCCGTGGACTTGTTGAGGGAGTCGCGCAGCCGGAAGGCGAGGACCCAGAAGAGCAGCCCGGGCAGGAAGAGGACGCCGAGGAGGACGGTGACCAGGGTGAGCTTCTTGTCCCGGGCCTTGCGCAGACCGCTCGCGGACAGGCAGTGCTCGACGACGGTCTGCGGGTCGGTGCCGAAGGACTGGATGAGCGCGGCCCGGCCGCCGCCGAGCATGCGCTCCTGGACGGCCCGGGAGAACGCCTCGCCGAGATTCGGCTTGAAGTAGTCGGACTTGAACAGCTTCGACTCGCCCGGTTTCACCTCGGACTTGTGCCACTCGCTGTTGGCCTTGAGGATCTCCGTCACATCGCTGTCGCGGTACGCGGCGGAGGCGAGGGCGTTGGTCGCCACCGCCTGCGCTCCCGCACCCTGGAGCGGGATCTGCGCTCCGGGAGAGAAATCGAATCCGTCGTTGGCCACTGTCGCCCCCACTCGCCCGCACGGTCTGCTCCTGCGGCTGTTCCCAACTACCGTACGTCGCACACCTTCTGAGCTGGGCCCACAGCGTATCGTCCGGGCCGGGCGCCCGCCCGCCGATCGGGCCGGAGGCGGGCGGAAGGGGTCATATCCAGTCAACTAGCTCACTTTTGTGCCGTTTTCCTGCGCTTCGCGGATGCGGTTCGCGAGGTGAGGGGGCATCGGCTCGTGCCGGGCGTACGCCCGGTCGAACCGTCCGGTGCCGTGCGTCAGCGAGCGGAGGTCGACGGTGTACCTGCTGATCTCGATCTCCGGCACCTCGGCGCGGACGAGCGTGCGCTCCCCGGTCGACTGTTCGGTGCCCACGACCCTGCCGCGCCGCCCCGCGAGGTCACTCATGACCGCCCCCACGTAGTCGTCGGGGACCAGCACACCGATCCGGGCGACGGGTTCGAGGAGCTCGACGCGGGTGTCCGCCGCGGCCTCCCGCAGCGCCAGGGCGCCCGCGGTCTGGAAGGCGGCGTCGGAGGAGTCCACCGAGTGGGACTTCCCGTCGAGGAGGGTCACCCGTACGTCGACGAGCGGATTCCCGGCCGCGAGGCCGCGAGCCGCCTGGGTGCGTACGCCCTTCTCCACGGAGGCGACGAACTGCCGCGGCACGGAGCCGCCGACCACCTCGTCGACGAACTCGACGCCCGAGCCGGGCGGCAGCGGCTCCACCTCGATCTCGCAGACGGCGTACTGGCCGTGGCCGCCCGACTGCTTGACGTGCCGGCCGTGTCCCGCGGTCCGGGAGGCGAACGTCTCCCGCAGCGGGACACGAGGGGGCTCGGCGTCGACCTGGACGCCGTACCTGCCGCGCAGGCGCTCCAGCGCCACCTCCGTCTGCGCCTCGCCCATGCACCACAGGACGACCTGGTGGGTGTCCTGGTTCTGCTCCAGGCGCATCGTCGGATCCTCGGCGACCAGGCGCGCCAGGCCCTGCGAGAGCTTGTCCTCGTCGGCCTTGCCGTGGGCGCGGACCGCCAGGGGGAGCAGCGGGTCGGGCATGACCCACGGCTCCATCAGCAGGGGGTCGCCGTCGTCCGAGAGCGTGTCGCCCGTCTCCGCCCCGCCCAGCTTGGAGACGCAGGCCAGATCTCCCGCGACACATCGGTCCAGCGGGCGCTGCTGTCCGCCGAAGGGCGCGGAGAGGGCGCCGACGCGCACGTCGGACCCGTGGTTCGGGCTCGCCTCGCCGTCGGGCCGGGTGAGGCCGTGACCGCACACGTGCACGGTGTCGTCGGGGCGCAGCGTGCCCGAGAAGACACGGACGAGGGAGACCCGTCCCACGTAGGGGTCGGACGAGGTCTTGACGACCTCGGCGACCAGGGGTGCCGCCGGATCGCGGACGGGGGCGGGGCGCGGGGTGCCGTCCGGGGTCGTGACGGCGGGCGGCGCGTGCTCCTCGGGCGAGGGGAAGCCGCGGGTGACCAGGTCGAGGAGCTCCACGGTGCCGACGCCCTGCCGGGCACCCTCGGCGGCCGGTGCGGCGGTGAGCACGGGGTGGAAGGATCCGCGTGCCACGGCGCGCTCCAGGTCGTCGACGAGCGTCGTGAGGTCCATCTCGCCGCCGCCGAGGTAGCGGTCCATGAGGGTCTCGTCCTCGCTCTCGGCGATGATCCCCTCGATCAGCCGGTCACGTGCCCCCTGGAGCGGCTCCCACCGGCCCCCGGAGGGCGGAGCCTCCCGCCGCTCCCCCGAGGAGTAGTCGAGGATCCGCCGGGTGAGGAGTCCGGTCAGCCCGGTGAGCGGGGCGTGCCCGTCCGGGCCCTCGGGGCCGTGCACCGGGAGGTAGAGGGGAAGGACGGCGTCCGGGTCGTCGTGCCCGAAGATCCGGCCGCAGACCCGGGTCATCTCCTCGAAGGACGTGCGCGCGGTGTCCAGGTGCGTGACGACGATCGCCCGCGGCATCCCGACGGCCGCGCACTCCTCCCAGACCGCGCGGGTGGTCTCCGCCACGGCGTCCGCCTCCTGGGCGGCCGAGACGACGAAGAGGGCCGCGTCCGCCGCGCGCAGACCGGCCCTGAGCTCCCCGACGAAGTCCGGATGTCCGGGCGTGTCCAGCAGATTGACCTTGCAGCCGTCCCATTCGACGGGGACCAGGGAGAGCTGCACGGAACGCCGTCGGCGCTGTTCGATCGCGTCGTGGTCGGAGACGGTCGAGCCGTCCTCGACCCGGCCGGCCCGGTTCAGCGCTCCGGCCGTCAGCGCGAGCGCCTCGACCAGCGTCGTCTTGCCCGAACCGCTGTGGCCGACCAGCACCACGTTCCGTACGGAAGCGGGCGGGCCGGCCGTCGCCGCCCTTCCGGCGGCGCCGGTGTGCGCATGTGTCCTGTCGCCCATGATGCGTGCCTCCCGATCGGTGGCGCGGTGCCGCATCATCCGGGAGCGGGTGCGGCACGGGCGGGGGAGAGCCGTCGCGGCGGTCCCGTCGACGCCCGCGGTCCTTCGAGCTTTCCACCCGCGCCGGACACCGTCCACACGTCACGTGCGCCGGGGCGTGACTTCCCGGACATGGGGCGGGACGGGGTGCCCCGCCGCTGCCGGGCACGGCTGGTGACTACGATGGGCCAGCCGGTGGCCGCAAGGGCCGCGCGGCGCCCACCGAACCTCGGGAAGGCCATGCTGAACAAGTACGCGCGTGCATTTTTTACGCGTGTCCTCACACCGTTCGCCGCTCTGCTGCTCCGCCTCGGGGTCAGCCCCGACGCGGTCACTCTCGTCGGCACGGCCGGAGTGATGGCAGGTGCGCTGGTCTTCTTCCCGATGGGGGAGTTCTTCTGGGGCACCATCGTGATCACGGTCTTCGTCTTCTCGGACCTGGTCGACGGCAACATGGCCCGGCAGGCCGGGATCTCCAGCCGGTGGGGCGCGTTCCTGGACTCGACGCTCGACCGGGTGGCCGACGGCGCGATCTTCGCCGGCTTCGCCCTCTGGTACGCGGGCGGCGGGGACGACAACGTGCTGTGCGCGGTCGCGATCTTCTGCCTGGCCAGCGGCCAGGTGGTCTCGTACACGAAGGCCCGGGGCGAGTCGATCGGTCTGCCGGTCGCGGTGAACGGGCTGGTGGAGCGCGCCGAGCGGCTCGTGATCTCGCTGGTCGCCGCCGGCCTCGCCGGACTGCACGGCTTCGGGGTGCCGGGAATCCAGGTCCTGCTGCCGATCGCGCTGTGGATCGTCGCCGTCGGCAGCCTCGTCACGCTGGTCCAGCGGGTGGTGACCGTGCGCAGGGAGTCGGCCGAGGCCGACGCCGCCGCGGCCGCGGAACAGGGGAGCGAGGCCGCGCAGTGAGCGGCACCGGATCCGATCTCAGGGGACGGTTGACCGACGGGCTCTACGGCCTCGGCTGGGGCGCGGTCAAGAAGCTTCCCGAACCGGCTGCGGCCGCGCTCTTCCGCACCCTGGCCGACCAGGTGTGGAAGAGGCGCGGGAAGTCGGTGCTGCGCCTGGAGTCGAACCTCGCACGGGTGGTGCCGGACGCGGACGCTGCGCGGCTCGCAGAGCTGTCCAAGGCCGGCATGCGCTCCTACATGCGGTACTGGATGGAGTCCTTCCGGCTGCCGACCTGGAGCCCGCAGCGGATCAAGGCCTCCATCGACGTCCGCGACGTCCACCGGCTCACCGAGGGACTGGACGCCGGGCAGGGTGTCGTCCTCGCCCTGCCGCACCTGGGGAACTGGGACCTGGCGGGCGCATGGGTCACCACCGACCTGAAGGTGCCGTTCACGACGGTCGCCGAGCGGCTCAAGCCGGAGACCCTCTACGACCGTTTCGTCGCCTACCGCCAGGGCCTGGGCATGGAGGTCCTGCCGCACAACGGGGGCGCCGCGTTCGGCACGCTGGCCCGGCGGCTGCGCGCGGGCGGGCTGGTCTGCCTCGTCGCCGACCGCGATCTCTCGGCCTCCGGCGTCGAGGTGGACTTCTTCGGGGACACCGCGCGCATGCCCGCCGGACCGGCACTGCTGGCCCAGCAGACCGGCGCGCTGCTGCTGCCCGTCACCCTCTGGTACGACGGCACGCCGGTGATGCGGGCACGGGTCCACCCGCCCGTCGCCGTACCGGAGTCAGGCAGCCGCACCGAGAAGACGTCCTCCATGACACAGGCGCTGGCCGACGCCTTCGCCACCGGGATCGCCGAGCATCCGGAGGACTGGCACATGCTGCAACGGCTCTGGATCTCCGATCTGGAACCCCAGGGAGAAGCTCCGTGAAGATCGGCATCGTCTGCCCGTACTCCTGGGACGTGCCGGGCGGGGTGCAGTTCCACATCCGCGACCTGGCCGAGCATCTGATCCGCCTCGGCCACGACGTCTCCGTGCTCGCGCCCGCCGACGACGAGACACCGCTCCCGCCGTACGTCGTGTCCGCGGGCCGCGCGGTGCCCGTCCCGTACAACGGCTCGGTCGCCCGGCTGAACTTCGGGTTCCTGTCCGCCGCGCGGGTCCGTCGCTGGCTGAACGACGGCATCTTCGACGTCATCCACATCCACGAGCCCACCTCGCCCTCCCTGGGGCTGCTCACCTGCTGGGCGGCGCAGGGGCCGATCGTGGCCACCTTCCACACGTCCAACCCCCGCTCCCGGGCCATGATCGCGGCGTACCCGATCCTCCAGCCGGCGCTGGAGAAGATCAGCGCGCGGATCGCGGTGAGCGAGTACGCCCGCCGGACGCTGGTCGAGCACCTCGGCGGGGACGCCGTGGTCATCCCCAACGGCGTCGACGTGGACTTCTTCGCCCGCGCCGAACCGAAGGCCGAGTGGCAGGGCGGCACGCTCGGCTTCATAGGGCGCATCGACGAGCCCCGCAAGGGGCTGCCCGTCCTGATGAAGGCGCTGCCCTCGATCCTCGCCGCCCGGCCCGGCACACGGCTGCTGGTCGCGGGGCGCGGCGACGAGGAGGAGGCGGTCGCCTCTCTGCCGAAGGAGATGCGCGAGCGCGTCGAGTTCCTCGGCATGGTGAGCGACGAGGACAAGGCACGGCTCCTGCGCAGCGTCGACGTGTACGTCGCGCCCAACACCGGCGGCGAGAGCTTCGGCATCATCCTGGTCGAGGCGCTCTCGGCGGGCGCGCCGGTCCTCGCCAGCGACCTGGACGCGTTCGCGCAGGTGCTCGACCAGGGCGCCGCGGGCGACCTGTTCGCCAACGAGGACGCCGACGCGCTGGCCGCCGCCGCGATCCGGCTGCTCGGCGACCCGGAGCGGCGCGAAGGACTCCGGGAGCGGGGCAGCGCCCATGTGCGCCGCTTCGACTGGACGACGGTCGGCGCGGACATCCTGGCCGTGTACGAGACGGTCACGGACGGGGCCGCCGCCGTCGACACCGACGAACGCACCGGGCTCCGCGCGCGCTTCGGCCTCGCCAGGGACTGACGGGCGCACCGGCGGGTCCGGGCGGGGCCCGCCGACGGTACCCTTGCCGCCCGTGATCGAAATCCTCATCTGGACCGCCGTCGCGCTCTTCGCTATCGGCCTGTATCTCAGCTGGACCGCCGGGCGGCTCGACCGGCTCCACGCCCGTATCGACGCGGCCCGCGCGGCGCTCGACGCCCAGCTGCTGCGTCGCGCCTCGGTCACCCAGGAACTGGCCACGTCCGGTGTCCTCGACCCCGCCGCGTCGATCGTGCTGTACGAGGCGGCGCACGCGGCACGCCAGGCCGAGGAGGAGCAGCGCGAGGTCGCCGAGAGCGAGCTGAGCACCGCCCTGCGGGCCGTCTTCGGCGAGTCGGCGCAGGTCGACGCGGTGAAGGAGGTCCCGGGCGGCGAGGACGCGGCCAGGGAACTGGCCGCCGCCGTACGCCGCGTACCGATGGCGCGCCGCTTCCACAACGACGCCGTGCGCGCCGCCCGCGCCCTGCGCAGGCACCGGACGGTACGGCTGTTCCGCCTCGCGGGGCACGCCCCGTTCCCGCTGGCGTTCGAGATGGACGACGCGCCCCCGGTCGCCCTGGCGGACCGTCCCGGCAGCTGAGACCGGGTCCTCCCGGGCCGGGGGCGGGGGACGGACCCGGGGCCCGCAGGCGTACAGAACGATCCACGCGGTACCCATTGGCCCTTGCTGTGGACTGCTCCCGGAGCGTTTGCTCGGATCTGCAGCATCCAGCGTCTTTTCACCCCAGTGAGGTCGATCCGTGTCCACGCTTCCCAGCACCCCGCAGTCCACCGAGGCCCCGGCCACCGGCACCGCCCGCGTCAAGCGCGGCATGGCCGAGCAGCTCAAGGGCGGCGTGATCATGGACGTCGTCAACGCCGAGCAGGCGAAGATCGCCGAGGACGCGGGCGCCGTGGCCGTCATGGCCCTGGAGCGAGTGCCGGCCGACATCCGCAAGGACGGCGGCGTGGCCCGGATGTCCGACCCCAACATGATCGAAGAGATCATCGAGGCCGTCTCCATCCCCGTCATGGCCAAGTCCCGCATCGGCCACTTCGTCGAGGCCCAGGTCCTCCAGTCCCTCGGCGTCGACTACATCGACGAGTCCGAGGTCCTCACCCCGGCCGACGAGGTGAACCACAGCGACAAGTTCGCGTTCACCACCCCCTTCGTCTGCGGCGCCACCAACCTGGGCGAGGCCCTGCGCCGGATCGCCGAGGGCGCCGCGATGATCCGCTCGAAGGGTGAGGCGGGCACGGGCAACGTCGTCGAGGCCGTGCGCCACCTGCGCCAGATCAAGAACGAGATCGCCCGCCTGCGCGGCTACGACAACAACGAGCTGTACGCCGCCGCCAAGGAGCTCCGCGCCCCCTACGAGCTGGTCAAGGAGGTCTCCGAGCTCGGCCGGCTGCCCGTCGTCCTGTTCTCGGCCGGCGGCGTCGCCACCCCCGCCGACGCTGCCCTGATGCGCCAGCTCGGCGCCGAGGGCGTCTTCGTGGGCTCCGGCATCTTCAAGTCCGGCGACCCGGCCAAGCGCGCCGCCGCCATCGTGAAGGCCACCACCTTCTACGACGACCCGAAGATCATCGCGGACGCCTCCCGCAACCTCGGCGAGGCCATGGTCGGCATCAACTGCGACACGCTGCCCGAGGGTGAGCGCTACGCCAACCGCGGCTGGTAAGCACCGATGACCGACACCCCTGTCATCGGAGTCCTGGCTCTCCAGGGCGACGTACGGGAGCACCTGATCGCCCTGGCCTCGGCGGACGCCGTGGCCAGGCCGGTCCGGCGGCCCGAGGAGCTCGCCGAGGTCGACGGGCTCGTCATACCCGGCGGCGAGTCCACCACGATGTCCAAGCTGGCCGTCCTCTTCGGGATGCTGGAGCCGCTGCGCGAGCGGGTCGCCTCCGGCATGCCCGTGTACGGCACGTGCGCCGGCATGATCCTGCTCGCCGACAAGATCCTCGACCCGCGCTCCGGCCAGGAGACGGTCGGCGGCATCGACATGATCGTGCGCCGTAACGCCTTCGGGCGGCAGAACGAGTCCTTCGAGGCCGCCGTCGAGGTCGAGGGTGTGCCCGGCGGACCCGTCGACGGTGTCTTCATCCGGGCGCCCTGGGTGGAGTCGGTCGGCGCCCGTGCGGAGGTCGTCGCGGTGCACGGCGGCCATATCGTGGCCGTACGGCAGGGAAACGCCCTGGCGACGTCGTTCCACCCCGAGCTGACCGGGGACCACCGGGTGCACGCGCTCTTCACCGACATGGTGCGCGCCGTGGGCTGATCCGATCCCGGTAGGATCTCTCGGGTTCGGATCGATTTTGGTGACGCGAAGGAGAAGGCAGATGTCCGGCCACTCTAAATGGGCTACGACGAAGCACAAGAAGGCCGTGATCGACGCCAAGCGCGGCAAGCTCTTCGCGAAGATGATCAAGAACATCGAGGTCGCGGCCCGCACGGGCGGCGCCGACGTGTCCGGCAACCCGACACTCTTCGACGCCATCCAGAAGGCCAAGAAGAGCTCCGTCCCGAACAAGAACATCGACTCCGCGGTCAAGCGCGGCGCCGGTCTCGAGGCCGGCGGCGCCGACTACGAGACGATCATGTACGAGGGCTACGGTCCGAACGGCGTCGCCGTGCTCATCGAGTGCCTCACCGACAACCGCAACCGCGCCGCGTCCGACGTCCGGGTCGCCATGACCCGCAACGGCGGCTCGATGGCGGACCCGGGCTCGGTGTCGTACCTGTTCAACCGCAAGGGCGTCGTGATCGTCCCGAAGGGTGAGCTGTCCGAGGACGACGTCCTCGGCGCGGTGCTCGACGCGGGTGCCGAGGAGGTCAACGACCTCGGCGACACCTTCGAGGTGCTCAGCGAGGCCACCGACATGGTCGCGGTCCGCACCGCCCTGCAGGAGGCCGGCATCGACTACGACTCCGCCGAGGCCAACTTCGTCCCGACCATGCAGGTCGAGCTGGAGGAAGAGGGCGCGCGCAAGATCTTCAAGCTGATCGACGCGCTGGAGGACAGCGACGACGTGCAGAACGTCTTCGCCAACTTCGACGTCTCCGACGAGGTCATGGAGAAGGTCGACGCCTGAGGCGGCCGCACGTGGTGCACCGACGGGCCGACGGGACACACCCCGTCGGCCCGTCGCATTGTCAGCGGGAGCCGATAGCCTGCGGGAACAGATGACCGAGCGGCGGAGGGGCCCTTTCGTGCGGGTGTTGGGCGTGGACCCGGGGCTGACCCGGTGCGGTGTCGGAGTCGTCGAGGGGGTCGCGGGCCGGCCGCTGACCATGGTCGGCGTCGGTGTCGTGCGGACCCCGGCCGACGCGGAGCTCGGCCACCGGCTCGTCGCGATCGAGCAGGGCATCGAGCGCTGGCTCGACGAGCACCGGCCCGAATACGTGGCCGTGGAGCGGGTGTTCGCCCAGCACAACGTCCGTACGGTGATGGGCACCGCACAGGCCAGCGCCGTCGCCATGCTCTGCGCGTCCCGCCGCGGCATCCCCGTCGCCCTGCACACCCCCAGCGAGGTCAAGGCCGCCGTCACCGGGTCCGGACGCGCCGACAAGGCCCAGGTCGGGGCCATGGTCACCCGCCTGCTGCGGCTCGACGCGCCGCCGAAACCCGCCGACGCCGCCGACGCCCTCGCCCTCGCCATCTGCCACATCTGGCGCGCACCCGCGCAGAACCGACTGCAGCAGGCCGTCGCCGCCCACCGCACGCTGAAAGGCCGTACCGCATGATCGCCTTCGTCTCCGGCCCGGTGGCCGCCCTCGCCCCGTCCACGGCCGTGATCGAGGTCGGCGGCATCGGGATGGCCGTCCAGTGCACCCCCGACACCCTCGCCGGCCTGCGGATCGGCAAGGAGGCCAGGCTGGCCACCTCCCTGGTCGTCCGGGAGGACTCGCTCACCCTCTACGGCTTCGCCGACGACGACGAGCGCCAGGTCTTCGAGCTGCTCCAGACCGCCAGCGGTGTGGGCCCCCGGCTCGCCCAGGCCATGCTCGCCACCCACAGCCCGGACGCCCTGCGCATCGCCGTCGCCACCGGTGACGAGAAGGCACTCACCGCGGTGTCCGGCATCGGCAAGAAGGGTGCCCAGAAGCTCCTCCTCGAGCTCAAGGACCGGCTTGGCGAACCGGTCGGCGCGCACATCGGCCAGCAGGGGATCGGCACCGCCGTGAGCAGCTCCTGGCGGGACCAGCTGCAGGCCGCCCTGATCGGACTCGGCTACGCCACCCGCGAAGCCGACGAGGCGGTGAGCGCCGTCACCCCGCAGGCCGAGGCTGCCATCGCCGGCGGCGGCCAGGCCCCCGTCCCGCAGCTCCTGCGCGCCGCTCTGCAGACACTCAACCGCGCACGCTGACCCCAGGGGCCCACCCCCCGTACGCCGGCCGGAGCACCACACGGCCCGGCACCGAAACACCCGAGGCGGGACTGACGAGATGAACTGGGACGAGACCGGAACCCCCACCGGAGACCTCGACGACGAGAGGCTGGACGACCGGCTGGTCGACGCCGGCGCCGACGGCGAGGACACCGCGGTCGAGGCCGCCCTGCGCCCGAAGGACCTGCACGAATTCGTCGGCCAGGAGAAGGTGCGCGAGCAGCTCGACCTGGTGCTCAAGGCGGCCCGCGCGCGGGGCGCCACCGCCGACCACGTCCTGCTCTCCGGCGCCCCGGGGCTCGGCAAGACGACCCTCTCCATGATCATCGCCGCCGAGATGGGCGCCCCGATCCGGATCACCTCGGGCCCCGCCATCCAGCACGCCGGAGACCTCGCGGCGATCCTCTCGTCCCTCCAGGAGGGCGAGGTCCTCTTCCTCGACGAGATCCACCGCATGTCGCGGCCCGCCGAGGAGATGCTCTACATGGCGATGGAGGACTTCCGCGTCGACGTGATCGTCGGCAAGGGGCCCGGCGCCACGGCCATCCCGCTGGAACTGCCGCCGTTCACCCTCGTCGGTGCCACCACCAGGGCCGGACTGCTGCCGCCCCCGCTGCGCGACCGCTTCGGTTTCACCGGCCACATGGAGTTCTACGCCCCCACCGAGCTGGAGCGGGTCATCCACCGCTCCGCCGGACTGCTCGACGTGGCCATAGACACAGCGGGGGCGGCCGAGATCGCCGGACGCTCCCGGGGCACGCCCCGTATCGCCAACCGCCTGCTGCGCCGCGTCCGTGACTACGCCCAGGTCAAGGCCGAGGGGCGGATCGACCGGGACATCGCGGCCGCGGCCCTGCGCGTGTACGAGGTCGACGCCCGGGGGCTCGACCGCCTGGACCGCGCGGTGCTCGGCGCCCTGCTCAAGCTCTTCGGCGGGGGACCCGTCGGTCTCTCCACCCTCGCGGTGGCCGTGGGGGAGGAGCGCGAGACGGTCGAGGAGGTGGCCGAGCCCTTCCTCGTCCGGGAGGGACTGCTCGCGAGGACGCCCCGGGGCCGGGTCGCCACCCCCGCCGCCTGGGCGCACCTCGGGCTGGTGCCTCCGCAGCACGGCGCAAAGGGACAACAGGGCCTGTTCGGGGCGTGACGAACGACGGGTTGGCCAGCAGGGGAACCACGATGCGATGCTGGACGTTGTTCCAATGATGCGGACTCGCTTAGACTCCGCCGATGCCGCCCTTACAGGTCGGTGTACCCACCCCCGTAGACCAGGCCGCGTGAATCCAGCGTGGTCGTGCGAAGGAAGTTCCGTCCCGTGAGTCTCGTGACCCTCCTCCCCTTCATCGTGCTCATCGGGGCCATGTTCCTGATGACCCGGTCCGCCAAGAAGAAGCAGCAGGCGGCTGCGCAGATGCGCAACGACATGCAGCCCGGCACCGGCGTCCGGACGATCGGGGGCATGTACGCCACCGTCAAGGAGATCCAGGACGACACGGTGATCCTCGAGGTCGCGCCCGGCGTCCACGCCGTCTACGCCAAGAACGCCATCGGTGCCGTCCTGGACGACGCGGAGTACAACCGCATCGTCCACGGCGACGACGAGCTGGAGGGCGAGGGCACGATCGTTCCCGACGACGCCTCCTCGCTCACCGACGGTGAGGCCAAGGAAGCGGACGCGGACGAGGACGTCGCGAAGATCGACCTCGGCAAGAAGGCCGAGGACGCCGACGCACCGAAGGACGCGGAGGTCAAGGGCTCCGAGGCCAAGGCCGACGGCGAGGGCGACGCGAAGTAGTTCCACGACCCAGAGACGCCGGACACCCACAGGTGTCCGGCGTCTCACGGGCCGTGCGGTCTTCTGCGGGGGCGGGTCCCCACAACACTTCGTGGCCGCTCGGGCGCGTACCCGGCGCGGGGCGGTTGGACAGGGAGAAACGAAAAGGTGGCAGCACCGAAGAAAGGCCGGGGCTCAACCGGTGGACAGGGCAGGCCGGGCCGTGCCCTGGCTCTGATCCTGATTGCCATGGTCGCCCTGACCGGCGGGATGTTCCTGTCCGGTCACACCACGCCCCGGCTCGGTATCGACCTGGCCGGCGGCACATCGATCACGCTCAAGGCGAAGAGCCAGCCCGGCAAGCCTGACGCGATCAACGAGACCAACATGAACACCGCGGTCAGCATCATCGAACGCCGTGTCAATGGTCTGGGTGTCTCCGAGGCCGAGGTCCAGACCCAGGGCGCATCGAACATCATCGTCAACATCCCCAAGGGGACGAACTCGAAGCAGGCCCGGGAGCAGGTCGGCACGACCGCCCAGCTCTACTTCCGGCCCGTGCTGACGGTCACCGACGGTGGACCGACGCCCGAGGGTTCGGCGAGTCCCTCCGCGAGCGGTTCCGGGAAGCCGAGCGCCACGCCCAGTGCGAAGGCGAGCGACCCGGAGACCGCCTCGAGCCCGAAGGCGACCCCCTCGGCGAGCGCCACCACCCAGGGCCGTGCCGTCACCGACGCCCTGAAGAAGGACGCGACGCCGACGCCCTCCGGCACGGCGAAGTCCTCGGACGCCCCCGCGGCGACCCAGACCCCGGATCCCGCCACCGCGGCGCTCGAGAAGAAGTTCACCGCACTGGACTGCTCCGACAAGTCCGCCCGCGCCAAGGCCGGCGACGGCGTCAAGCCCGAGGACCCCACGGTCGCGTGCAGCTCCGAGGGTGACGCCAAGTACCTCCTCGGCCCGGCCGAGGTCTCCGGTACCGACGTCGACGACGCGAAGGCCCAGTTCGACCAGCAGCGCGGCATCTGGCTCGTCTCCATGGAGTTCACCGACAAGGGCTCCAAGAAGTTCCAGACGATCACGAAGAAGCTGTCGGCGCAGCAGCAGCCGCAGAACCAGTTCGCGATCTCCCTCGACGGTGAGGTCGTCTCCGCACCCCAGGTGAACGAGACGCTCAGCGGCAGCGCCGAGATCTCCGGCAGCTTCACCCAGCAGTCGGCGGAGGACCTGGCCAACGTCCTCTCCTACGGTGCGCTCCCGCTGTCCTTCAGCGAGGACACCGTCACCACCGTCACCGCCGCCCTCGGCGGTGAGCAGCTGGAGGCCGGTCTCATCGCCGGTGCCATCGGGCTGGCCCTGGTCGTCATCTACCTGGTGGCCTACTACCGCGGCCTCGCGCTGATCGCGCTCCTCAGCCTGCTGGTCTCCGGCGTCCTGACGTACACGATCATGGCGTTGCTCGGCCCGGCCATCGGCTTCGCGCTGAACCTCCCGGCCGTCTGCGGTGCCATCGTGGCGATCGGTATCACGGCGGACTCGTTCATCGTCTACTTCGAACGCATCCGCGACGAGATCCGGGAAGGCCGCACGCTCCGTCCGGCCGTCGAGCGCGCCTGGCCCAGGGCCCGTCGCACCATCCTGGTCTCCGACTTCGTGTCGTTCCTCGCCGCGGCCGTGCTCTTCCTCGTCACCGTCGGCAAGGTCCAGGGCTTCGCGTTCACGCTGGGTCTCACGACCCTGCTGGACGTCGTCGTGGTGTTCCTCTTCACCAAGCCCGTCATGACGCTGATGGCCCGCACGAAGTTCTTCTCCAGCGGTCACCCGTGGTCCGGCCTGGACCCGAAGCGTCTCGGCGCCAAGCCGCCGCTGCGCCGCTCGCGCCGCGTCAACGCCCGCACCGACCACCCGAAGGAGGCGTGAGATGTCGCGACTCGGCGATCTCGGCGCCAGGCTCTACCGTGGCGAGGTCGGTTACGACTTCATCGGCAAGCGCAAGATCTGGTACGGCGTCTCGATCCTGATCACCATCACGGCCATCCTCGGCCTGGCGGTCAGCGGCCTGAACATGGGCATCGAGTTCAAGGGTGGTGCCGTCTTCACGACCGACACCAAGGCCAAGGTGTCCGTCTCCCAGGCCCACGAGGACGCGGTCGCGGCCTCCGGCCACGAGGCGATCGTCCAGGAGCTCGGCAACGGCGGGCTCCGGATCCAGATCACCGAGGTCGACACCGCCAAGGCCGACCAGATCAAGACGCAGCTCTCCGAGGACCTCGGCATCCCCGAGGCGAAGATCAACGCGGACCTCGTCGGCCCCAGCTGGGGTGAGCAGATCGCCAACAAGGCCTGGGCGGGCCTCGGCATCTTCATGGTCCTCGTGGTGGTCTACCTGGCCATCGCCTTCGAGTGGCGGATGGCCATCGCCGCGCTCGTCGCGCTGATCCACGACATCACCATCACGGTAGGTGTCTACGCCCTGGTCGGCTTCGAGGTCACCCCGGGCACCGTGATCGGTCTGCTGACCATCCTCGGTTACTCCCTCTACGACACGGTCGTCGTCTTCGACAGCCTCAAGGAGGGCACGAAGGGGATCACCAAGCAGACCCGCTGGACCTACAGCGAGATCGCCAACCGCTCCATCAACGGCACGCTGGTGCGCTCCATCAACACCACCGTCGTCGCGCTGCTGCCGGTCGCCGGCCTGCTGTTCATCGGCGGCGGTGTCCTCGGCGCCGGCATGCTGAACGACATCTCGCTCTCCCTCTTCGTCGGTCTCGCCGCCGGCGCGTACTCCTCGATCTTCATCGCCACCCCGCTGGTCGCCGACCTCAAGGAGCGCGAGCCGCAGATAAAGGCACTGAAGAAGCGGATCCTCGCCAAGAGGGCCGCGGCCGCCGCCAAGGGCGAGTCCGTCGAGGACGAGCGCGACGACCGGGCCGAGGACCTCGACGAGGACGACGAGCCCGCGGGGGCCGTCGTCGGCCAGCGCCGGCAGACCGGGGGCCACGGCCGTTCCCCGAGGAATCGCCGATGACCAGCACGGACATCGACGACACCACCCGGGAGCTGCTGCTCAGCCGGATCCGTGACGTACCGGACTACCCGAAGCCGGGGGTGCTGTTCAAGGACATCACCCCGCTGCTCGCGGACCCGGTGGCCTTCACGGCGCTCACGGACTGGTTCGTGGAGCTCTGCGTGCGCCACGGGGCCACGAAGATCGTCGGCCTGGAGGCCCGCGGATTCATCCTGGCCGCGCCGGTCTCGGTCCGGGCCGGGATCGGGTTCGTCCCCGTGCGCAAGGCGGGCAAGCTGCCCGGCGCCACGCTCGGGCAGGCCTACGAGCTGGAGTACGGCACCGCGGAGATCGAGATCCACGCCGAGGACCTGTCCGCCGACGACCGCGTCATGGTCATCGACGACGTCCTCGCCACCGGTGGCACCGCGGAGGCCTCGCTGGAGCTGATCCGGCGGGCCGGTGCCCAGGTCGCGGGCGTCTCGGTCCTCATGGAGCTCGGCTTCCTCGCCGGCCGCGGGCGGCTGGAGGCAGGGCTGCGGGACGCCCCGCTGGAGGCTCTGATCACCCTCTGACCTGCGCCGCCGCGGTCATAGCGCGCGTAGGGACGTACAGGACGGGTACCCGGGAACATCCGGGTGCCCGTCCTGCGTTGTGAGGGGTTCCGCACTCCCCGGGCGAGGACCTGCCCGGGGGTCGATACCATGGGCTTTCCGGTAGCCCGGATCCGCACGAGGAGCGCTCTTGCCAGACGAGGCCCAGCCCGCCGCCGCCCCGCAGCCCGAAAGGCCTGAGGCGGCCTCCGCCACGCCCGGGAAGGCGCAGTCCGACGGGGCCGCCGAGCCCGGGACCGCCGGCGAGCACACGCAGGGCCCCGCCGAGGCTCCGGCCCCCCAGGCGCCCGCCACACAGGCGAAGCCGTCCCCGCCTCCCGGGGCGAAGGCCGCCCCGTCCTCCGGAACGAAGCCCGCGTCCCCGGCCCCCGAGCCCGGGAAGCCGGCATCCCCGGCTCCCGAGCCCGACAAGGCCGCGTCCCCGGCTCCCGATGCCGCCACCAGGAGTCCCGCGCCCGCGGCGAAGCCCCCGGCCCCCGCGCCCGCGGCGAAGCCCCCGGCCCGGTCCGCCGCCGCGCCGCCGGCCGCCCCCGGGCGGTCCGGTGGCTCCTCCAACCGCGTCCGGGCCCGCCTCGCCCGGCTGGGCGTACAGCGCTCCAGCCCGTACAACCCGGTCCTCGAACCCCTCCTGCGCACGGTCCGCGGCAACGACCCCAAGATCGAGTCCGCGACCCTCCGCCAGATCGAGAAGGCCTACCAGGTCGCCGAGCGATGGCACCGGGGCCAGAAGCGCAAGAGCGGCGACCCGTACATCACCCACCCGCTGGCCGTCACGACGATCCTCGCCGAGCTCGGCATGGACCCCGCGACGCTGATGGCGGGGCTGCTGCACGACACGGTCGAGGACACCGAGTACGGCCTGGACACCCTGCGCAAGGACTTCGGGGACCAGGTCGCGCTGCTGGTCGACGGCGTCACCAAGCTCGACAAGGTCAAGTTCGGCGAGGCCGCCCAGGCCGAGACCGTGCGCAAGATGGTCGTCGCCATGGCGAAGGACCCCCGGGTCCTCGTCATCAAGCTCGCCGACCGGCTGCACAACATGCGCACCATGCGCTATCTCAAGCGGGAGAAGCAGGAGAAGAAGGCCCGCGAGACCCTCGAGATCTACGCGCCGCTGGCCCACCGCCTGGGCATGAACACCATCAAGTGGGAGCTGGAGGACCTCGCCTTCGCGATCCTCTACCCCAAGATGTACGACGAGATCGTCCGCCTCGTCGCCGAGCGCGCGCCCAAGCGCGACGAGTACCTCGCCATAGTGACCGACGAGGTCCAGTCGGACCTGCGCGCCGCCCGCATCAAGGCCACGGTCACCGGCCGGCCGAAGCACTACTACAGCGTCTACCAGAAGATGATCGTGCGGGGCCGCGACTTCGCCGAGATCTACGACCTGGTGGGCATCCGCGTCCTCGTCGACACCGTCCGCGACTGCTACGCGGCGCTCGGCACCGTCCACGCCCGGTGGAATCCGGTGCCCGGGCGGTTCAAGGACTACATCGCGATGCCCAAGTTCAACATGTACCAGTCGCTCCACACCACGGTGATCGGCCCCAGCGGCAAGCCCGTCGAACTCCAGATCCGTACGTTCGACATGCACCGCCGCGCCGAGTACGGCATCGCCGCGCACTGGAAGTACAAGCAGGAGGCCGTCGCGGGCGCCTCCAAGGTGCGCACGGACGTCCCCAAGAACACGGGCGGCCGCGGCCAGGACACCGTCAACGACATGGCGTGGCTGCGCCAGCTCCTGGACTGGCAGAAGGAGACCGAGGACCCCAGCGAGTTCCTGGAGTCCCTGCGCTTCGACCTGTCGCGCAACGAGGTCTTCGTCTTCACGCCGAAGGGTGACGTGATAGCGCTGCCCGCCGGCGCGACGCCGGTCGACTTCGCGTACGCCGTCCACACGGAGGTCGGCCACCGGACCATAGGAGCACGGGTCAACGGACGGCTCGTGCCACTGGAGTCGACCCTTGACAACGGCGACCTGGTGGAGGTCTTCACCTCCAAGGCGGCCGGCGCCGGGCCCTCCCGCGACTGGCTCCAGTTCGTCAAGTCGCCCCGGGCGCGCAACAAGATCCGCGCCTGGTTCTCCAAGGAGCGGCGTGACGAGGCGATCGAGCAGGGCAAGGACTCCATCGCGCGGGCCATGCGCAAGCAGAACCTGCCGATCCAGCGCATCCTGACCGGTGACTCCCTGGTCACGCTGGCGCACGAGATGCGCTACCCCGACATCTCGTCGCTGTACGCCGCGATCGGCGAGGGCCATGTCGCCGCGGCGGGTGTCGTCCAGAAGCTCGTCCAGGCGCTCGGCGGGGAGGACGCGGCCAACGAGGACCTGGCGGAGAGCTCGCCGCCCTCGCACGGCCGCAACAAGCGCCGGGCCAAGGCGGATCCGGGCGTGGTCGTCAAGGGCGTCGACGACGTCTGGGTCAAACTGGCCCGCTGCTGCACGCCCGTCCCGGGCGACCCGATCATCGGGTTCGTCACCCGGGGCAGCGGAGTCTCCGTGCACCGCGCGGACTGCGTGAACGTCGACTCGCTCTCGCAGCAGCCCGAGCGGATCCTGGACGTCGAGTGGGCGCCCACCCAGTCGTCGGTCTTCCTCGTCGCCATCCAGGTCGAGGCGCTGGACCGGTCACGACTGCTCTCCGACGTCACCCGCGTCCTGTCCGACCAGCACGTGAACATCCTGTCGGCGGCCGTGCAGACCTCCCGCGACAGGGTGGCCACCTCGCGCTTCACCTTCGAGATGGGCGACCCGAAGCACCTGGGACACGTCCTGAAGGCCGTACGCGGCGTGGAGGGCGTCTACGACGTCTACCGGGTCACCTCGGCGCGCAGGCCTTGAGGACGACGCTTCCGGCAGGCGCTGAGCCTGCCGGAAGCGGGTCCAGAGCCGTCCACGGCTCTTCGCTGCCGTCCACGCACGAGAGGGGCTCCCGTACGCCAGGCGTACGGGAGCCCCTCTCGTTCCGGACGCGGTCGCCCCGGCTCAGCCGCCGAACTCCTCCAGGCCCTTCAGCGCCTGGTCCAGCAGCGCCTGCCGGCCCTCCAGCTCGCGGGAGAGCTTGTCCGCCCGGGCGTTGTTGCCCGAGGCGCGAGCCGCGTCGATCTGCGTGCGCAGCTTGTCGACGGCTCCCTGGAGCTGCCCGGTCAGCCCAGCGGCGCGTGCCCGCGCCTCCGGGTTGGTCCGGCGCCACTCGGACTCCTCGGCCTCCTGGAGGGCCCGCTCCACGGCGTGCACCCTGCCCTCGACCTTCGGACGGGCGTCACGCGGGACGTGGCCGATGGCCTCCCAGCGCTCGTTGATGGACCTGAAGGCGGCCCTGGCCGCCTTCAGGTCCGTCACCGGGACCAGCTTCTCGGCCTCGGTGGCGAGCTCCTCCTTGAGCTTGAGGTTCTCGCCCTGCTCGGCGTCCCGCTCGGCGAAGACGCCGCTGCGCGCCGCGAAGAAGACGTCCTGGGCGCCGCGGAAGCGGTTCCACAGCTCGTCCTCGGACTCGCGCTGGGCGCGGCCCGCGGCCTTCCACTCGGTCATCAGGTCGCGGTAACGCGCGGCCGTCGTACCCCAGTCGGTCGAGCCGGAGAGCGACTCGGCCTCGGCGACGAGCCGTTCCTTGACCTTGCGGGCCTCCTCGCGCTGGGCGTCCAGCGCGGCGAAGTGCGCCTTGCGGCGCTTGGAGAAGGCGGAGCGGGCGTGCGAGAAGCGGTGCCACAGCTCGTCGTCGGACTTGCGGTCCAGACGAGGCAGCCCCTTCCACGTGTCGACCAGCGCACGCAGGCGCTCACCGGCCGACCGCCACTGCTCGCTCTGAGCCAGCTCCTCGGCCTCGACGACGAGCGCCTCCTTGGCCTCACGGGCCTCGTCGGTCTGCTTCGCCTTCTGGACCTTGCGCTCCTCGCGGCGGGAGTCGACCGTCGCGACGAGGGTGTCCAGCCGCTTGCCGAGCGCGGCGAGGTCACCCACGGCGTGGTGCTCGTCGACCTGCTGGCGCAGGTGGTCGATCGCCGCCGTGGCGTCCTTGGCCGAGAGGTCGGTGGTCTTCACCCGCCGCTCGAGGAGGCCGATCTCGACCACCAGACCTTCGTACTTGCGCTCGAAATAGGCCAGAGCCTCCTCGGGGGAACCGGCCTGCCACGATCCGACGACCTGCTCGCCCTCGGCTGTACGCACGTACACGGTGCCCGTCTCGTCGACACGGCCCCACGGGTCGCTGCTCACAGCGCCTCCTCCACCTGATGCATCGACGGGGATTGTCGCCCCCTGTGCATCGTCCACAGTTTCCTGGGGCGGGCAGCGCCCGCCCTGCACAACGCCAATCTAGGCGACCGGCCGCCCGGCTGTCCGCACTCAGCGCGGCTGAAATTCTCCGGTGCGGTCCGTGACCCCGCGCCGGGCGGCCTCGCGCACGGTCAGGCCTTGTCGACCGTCGCCTTCTCGACCGTGACGGTCTTCTTCGGGGCGCCGTCGCCCGCGCCACCGGTGACGCCCGCCTCGGCGACCTTCTTGACCGCCTTCAGGCCGGCATCGTCCATGGTGCCGAACGGCGTGTAGCTGGGCGGCAGTTTGGTGTCCTTGTAGACCAGGAAGAACTGGCTGCCGCCGGTGCTCGGCTGGCCGGTGTTCGCCATCGCGACGGTGCCCGCCGGGTACGTCACCGAGCCGTCGGTGCCCGCCTTGCCGAGCGCCGTCAGGTTCTCGTCCGGGATCGTGTAGCCGGGACCACCGGTGCCGTCGCCCTTCGGGTCCCCGCACTGCAGGACGAAGATGCCCTCCGTGGTCAGGCGGTGACACTTCGTGTCGTCGAAGTACCCCTTGTCCGCGAGGGCCTTGAACGAATTCGTGGTGTGCGGGGTCTTCGCCGCGTCCATCGCGATGCCGATGTCGCCCTGGCTCGTCTTGAGCGACATCGAGTACGTCGCCTTCTTGTCGATCTTCATCGCGGGCTCGGGAGCCTTGCTCTCGGCCTCCGTGGGGGACGGCGACGCCGACGCCGACGGGTCGGCGCTCGCGGCCGCGTCCGCCGAGCTCTTCGAGTCGTCGTCGCCGAGGGAGACGTAGGCGCCCGCGCCGATGACCGCCACCACGGCCACCGACGAGGCGATGATCACCGTGAGACGCCTGGTCCTCCGGCGCGCTTCCTCCCGGCGCTGCTGCTGCCGCTCGAACTTCTCCCGGGCGAGCTGCCGCCGCCGCTGATCGCTGCTGACCACCGGATGGTCTCCTTGTACGTCGTGTGATCGGACCTGGAATGCCCGTACGGTATATGGGTTAGCTGTGGAATGAGGAGCGCCGGTAGGCTCTGATCTGCCGCATTTCCCCTCCGCGGCCCTCCTCGTCGGACGAACACTAAGGACGAACGTGCTGATTGCCGGGTTCCCCGCCGGGGCCTGGGGGACCAATTGCTACCTGGTCGCCCCCGCCGCCGGTGAGGAGTGCGTGATCATCGACCCGGGCCACCAGGCCGCCCAGGGCGTCGAGGACACGCTGAAGAAGCATCGGCTCAAGCCCGTCGCCGTCGTCCTCACCCACGGCCACATCGACCACGTCGCCTCGGTCGTCCCCGTCTGCGGTGCCCATGACGTCCCCGCCTGGATCCACCCCGAGGACCGCTACATGATGAGCGACCCGGAGAAGGCGCTCGGCCGGTCCATCGGGATGCCGCTGATGGGCGAACTGACCGTGGGCGAGCCGGACGACGTCCACGAGCTGGACGACGGCGCCGTGCTGAACCTCGCGGGCCTGGAGTTCGGCGTCGCGCACGCGCCCGGGCATACCAAGGGGTCGGTGACGTTCAGGATGCCCGAGGCCGCGGACGTCCCGCAGGTCCTCTTCTCGGGCGACCTGCTCTTCGCCGGCTCCGTCGGACGCACCGACCTGCCCGGCGGCGACCAGGCCGAGCTGCTCGACTCGCTGGCCCGTGTGTGCCTGCCGCTCGACGACTCGACCGTGGTGCTGTCCGGCCACGGCCCCCAGACGACCATCGGCCGCGAGCGCGCCTCCAACCCGTACCTGAACGGTCTGGCCGCGCCCCGCCGAGGAATGTGACGAGAGAAAAGAACCGTGAGCACCTTCCAGGCCCCCAAGGGCACGTACGACCTGATCCCGCCGGACTCCGCGACCTACCTCGCGGTGCGCGCGGCGCTCGCCGAGCCCCTGAAGAACTCCGGCTACGGCTACATCGAGACGCCCGGCTTCGAGGACGTCGCCCTCTTCGCCCGCGGAGTCGGTGAGTCCACCGACATCGTCTCCAAGGAGATGTACGCCTTCGAGACCAAGGGCGGAGACAAGCTCGCGCTGCGCCCCGAGGGCACCGCGTCCGTCCTGCGCGCGGCGCTGGAGGCCAACCTGCACAAGGCGGGCAACCTCCCGGTCAAGCTCTGGTACTCCGGCTCGTACTACCGCTACGAGCGCCCGCAGAAGGGCCGTTACCGCCACTTCTCGCAGGTCGGTGCCGAGGCGATCGGCACCGAGGACCCCGCGCTCGACGCCGAGTTGATCATCCTGGCCGACCAGGCGTACCGGTCGCTCGGCCTCAGCCGGTTCCGCATCCTGCTGAACTCGCTGGGTGACAAGGAGTGCCGCCCCGTCTACCGCGAGGCACTCCAGACGTTCCTGCGCGACCTCGACCTCGACGAGGAGACCCGTCGGCGCATCGAGATCAACCCGCTCCGGGTGCTCGACGACAAGCGGGCCGACGTACAGAAGCAGCTGACCGGGGCCCCGATGCTCCGCGACTTCCTCTGCGACGCCTGCAAGGCGTACCACGAGGAGGTCCGCGATCTGCTGACGGCGGCGGGCGTGGTGTACGAGGACGACGAGAAGCTGGTCCGGGGCCTCGACTACTACACGCGCACCACCTTCGAGTTCGTCCACGACGGTCTGGGTTCCCAGTCCGCGGTGGGCGGCGGCGGCCGGTACGACGGCCTGTCCGAGATGATCGGCGGCCCGGCCCTGCCGTCCGTCGGATGGGCCCTGGGTGTGGACCGCACGGTGCTGGCGCTGGAGGCGGAGGGCGTCGAGCTCGAGATCCCCTCGACCACCAGCGTGTACGCCGTGCCGCTCGGCGAAGAGGCCCGGCGGGTGCTCTTCGGCCTCGTGACGGAGCTCCGCAAGGCGGGCGTCGCCGCCGACTTCGCGTTCGGCGGCCGCGGTCTGAAGGGTGCGATGAAGAGCGCGAACCGCTCCGGCGCACGCTTCACGATCGTGGCCGGTGAGCGTGATCTCGCCGACGGCGCCGTCCAGCTCAAGGACATGGAGTCCGGCGAGCAGGAGCCGGTCGCGCTCGACGCGCTCGTGGCCACGGTGCGCGCGAAGCTGGCCTGATCACACCTGTCCCCTCGCTGTGCCCGCCCGGTCCGACCGGGCGGGCACAGCGCGTCCGGGGCGCCGGACATGCGCCGCCGACGCCCTGTGGCAGCCGTACCGTCAACTCCGCGCATGCGGATTCATCCTCCGGGCCACTTCGGGTACGGGACCGCCGCCCGCACCCGGTGTCACCCCGCCCGGTGCCGGCCGCGGAGCCCGCGCCTGGCCGCCATGTCCCCTCCGGCCGCGCAGGATCCGCGCGGCGGCGCTTCCGCTCCCTCGCCCGGACCGTGGGTCAGGCTGCGCGGGACCGCCCGGGTCCGGCCCCCCGGGGCGCACGCATTTATGCCGATCGAACGGCTGGCCACGACCTCGGTGCGGCACAATGACCCTGCCCGGCTGGCTACTCAGTGATGGAACGGCGATATGACGATGGCAGCGGTAGATCATCCCTCCTCCCGGCAGGACGAGGACGACGGCGCGACGACCTACGGCGGCAGCCGCGCGCTCGCGCTGCTGCTGGTGATCACCGGTGCTGCCGGGCTGCTCGCCGCCTGGGTGATCACGATCGACAAGTTCAAGCTGCTGGAGGACCCGAGCTTCACGCCGGGCTGCAGCCTGAACCCTGTCGTCGCCTGCGGCAACATCATGAAGAGCGAGCAGGCGGCCGCCTTCGGCTTCCCCAACCCGATGCTCGGCATCGCCACCTACTCGGTGGTCATCGGCATCGGCATGGCGCTCCTCGCCGGCGCCCGCTTCCGCGCCTGGTACTGGCTGGGCCTCAACGCGGGCACCCTCTTCGGCGTCGGCTTCTGCACCTGGCTGCAGTACCAGTCGCTCTACAACATCAACTCGCTCTGCCTGTGGTGCTGCCTGGCCTGGGTCGCCACGATCTTCATGTTCTGCTACGTCACCACGCACAACATCAAGCACGGCATCCTGCCCGCCCCCGCCTGGCTCCGGAACACGCTCACCGAGTTCCACTGGGTGCCGCCGGTGCTCTGGATCGGGATCATCGGCATGCTGATCCTGACCCGCTGGTGGGACTTCTGGACCAGCTGACGCGGCAGGGGTCCTGTCAGTGGGGTGACATAGGCTTCCGTACGTGGAGCCCGACCTCTTTACCGCAGCAGCCGAAGACCGCCAGGAGAAGGACCCGTCCAGCAGCCCCCTCGCTGTCCGGATGCGTCCTCGCACGCTGGACGAGGTCGTCGGCCAGCAGCATCTGCTCAAGCCGGGCTCACCCCTGCGCCGCCTCGTCGGCGAGGGCGGCGGGGGCCCCGCCGGCCCCTCGTCCGTGATCCTCTGGGGTCCGCCCGGCACGGGGAAGACGACCCTGGCGTACGTGGTCAGCAAGGCGACCAACAAGCGTTTCGTCGAGCTCTCCGCGATCACCGCGGGTGTCAAGGAGGTCCGGGCCGTCATCGAGGGCGCGCGCCGCGCCACCGGCGGCTTCGGCAAGGAGACCGTCCTCTTCCTCGACGAGATCCACCGCTTCTCCAAGGCCCAGCAGGACTCCCTGCTGCCGGCCGTCGAGAACCGCTGGGTCACGCTCATCGCGGCCACCACGGAGAACCCGTACTTCTCGATCATCTCCCCGCTGCTGTCACGCTCGCTGCTCCTCACCCTGGAGCCCCTCGGCGACGACGACCTGCGCGCCCTGCTGCGCCGGGCCGTGACCGACGAGCGAGGACTGGGCGGAGCGGTCGCGCTCCCCGAGGACGCCGAGGCGCACCTGCTGCGGATCGCCGGGGGAGACGCCCGGCGGGTGCTGACCGCGCTGGAGGCCGCCGCGGGAGCGGCACTCTCCAAGCACGAGGACGAGATCTCGCTGGAGACGCTCGAGGAGACCGTCGACCGCGCCGCCGTGAAGTACGACCGTGACGGCGACCAGCACTACGACGTGGCGAGCGCCCTGATCAAGTCGATCCGCGGGTCCGACGTGGACGCCGCCCTGCACTACCTGGCCCGGATGATCGAGGCGGGGGAGGACCCGCGCTTCATCGCCCGGCGGCTGATGATCTCCGCCAGCGAGGACATCGGGCTCGCCGATCCGACGGCGCTGCCGACGGCCGTGGCGGCGGCCCAGGCCGTCGCCATGATCGGCTTCCCCGAGGCGGCGCTCACCCTCAGCCACGCCACGATCGCGCTGGCGCTCGCCCCCAAGTCGAACGCGGCGACGCTGGCGATCTCCGCCGCGCAGGAGGACGTCCGCAGGGGCCTCGCCGGCCCGGTCCCCGCCCATCTGCGCGACGGCCACTACAAGGGCGCCGCCAAGCTGGGCCACGCCCAGGGCTATGTCTACCCGCACGACGTGCCGGGCGGCATCGCCGCCCAGGAGTACGCACCGGACGCCGTCCGCGGCAGGCGGTACTACGAGCCCACGCGGTACGGCGCGGAGGCGCGCTACGCCGACGTGGCGGAGCGGGTCCGCGAGCGGCTCGGCCGTACCGATCCGGGCGGCCCGGCGTCCTCGTGACCGCCCCGGCTCAGCAGGACGCCGCCTCGAAGAGGGTGTGCATCGCCCGGCGCAGCTCGGTGACGTCGCGTACGGGCTCGGGAAATTCGAACCGGGCGTCGAAGCAGGCGCTCCCGTCCTCGACGAACCGCACCCGGAGACCGAAGCGGTCCAGCGCCACCGGTACGGCGTCGAGCCGGTGGTCCGCGCAGCCGCATTCGGCCCGGTCGCCGAGCAGCGCGGACAGGGTGGCCATCTGCTCGCCGTGGGCGGCGTGAAGATGCTGGAGCAGCTCGGCCTCGTGCGCCACCAGCGGGTCGGCGACGGCGTCCCGGAAGTCCTCCGGTTCCACCTCCTCGAAACCCCAGAGGTCGTCCACCGACGCCTCCCCGAGCTCCAGCCGGAGCATCATCCGGCCGGGCCGGGCGAGCCCCGGCACGGCGGTGAGCCAGCCGGCGACCCGGGCGCGGCCGCGGATCCGGTGCGGGACGGAGACCGGGGCGACGTCGGTGATCTCCAGCACGGCGGTCAGCTCGTCCCCCAGGGCACGCGTTGCGGCCCGTACGACCGGGGAATCCGCGGGGAAACCGAGGAACAGATCCCCCTCCGGGCCGATGCTCGTGCTGTCGGGCATCAGCTGGTCCGGGTGGATCACCGACAGCCCCGGTACGAGCAGCACCGCGGAGCAGGTACTCTGTACGAGAGTTCGTGTGCGCTCGGCTGCTGACGGCATCCGAGTGTTTTCAAGCCCGCTGGGACGCGGCTGACCACGATCAGATCGGCCTTCCGTCGTAGCAGCACCTTCAGGTGTGCTGCCGCTGTCTGTGCTGTCCGTGACGTGTGTGGTGTTCCCAGGGCGAGACATGCGATCTCCTTGAGTAAGGTAAGCCTAACCTAACCCACAACGGAGGTCTGGAGAACGTGCCTAACCAGTCGCGTCCCAAGGTCAAGAAGTCGCGTGCCCTCGGCATCGCCCTGACGCCGAAGGCTGTCAAGTACTTCGAAGCCCGCCCCTACCCGCCGGGCGAGCACGGCCGTGGCCGCAAGCAGAACTCGGACTACAAGGTCCGTCTGCTCGAGAAGCAGCGTCTGCGTGCGCAGTACGACATCAGCGAGCGCCAGATGGCGCGTGCCTACGACCGCGCCCGTAAGGCCGAGGGCAAGACGGGCGAGGCGCTGGTCGTCGAGCTCGAGCGCCGTCTCGACGCCCTGGTCCTGCGTTCGGGCATCGCCCGCACCATCTACCAGGCCCGCCAGATGGTCGTCCACGGCCACATCGAGGTCAACGGTGGCAAGGTCGACAAGCCGTCCTTCCGCGTGCGCCCCGACGACGTCGTGCAGGTCCGCGAGCGCAGCCGCACCAAGGTCCCCTTCCAGGTGGCCCGCGAGGGTGGTTACGACACCGACGGTGAGACCCCGCGTTACCTCCAGGTGAACCTGAAGGCCCTGGCCTTCCGCCTGGACCGTGACCCGAACCGCAAGGAAATCCCGGTCATCTGCGACGAGCAGCTCGTCGTCGAGTACTACGCCCGCTGATCCAGGCGTAGCGCTCAACCGAGCTCGGGCCCGCCCCTCCCTGGTGTACGGGAGGCGGCGGGCCTTCGCGTTTCCCCGGCTGCCCCGGCCGTGGGAGCCCCGTCCTCGGCGGGGGCGGTGCCGCCAGCCCCGGTGCCGGACGTCCCCTCCCGGCGGGCCCCGTCGTCCGCCCCCGCCCTGAGCGCCCGCGCCACCACCGCGTTCGCGTCCAGCCGGCGGCCGGAGCGCCGCTCCGCGTCGTACCGTGCGTCGCCCAGCTCGGCCCTCGCCCGCTCCTCGCACTCGGCGCGGGGCCTGCCGTAGTGCGCCGAGCCGAACAGCGGCAGGCCCACCGCGGGCCAGATCCGGTCCGCCGCGCCCTGGAGCACCGCCGCCTCCGCCGCGTCGCCCCCGGTGAGCGTGATGAGGGCCAGCAGCTCCAGCGACAGGGCCGTGCCGAGCAGATCGTGAAAGGCGTGCGCGATGGAGAGCGACTCCCCGAGCATCCGGCGTGCCCGCACGCTCCGCCCGGCCTGCAGCGCCGCGTAGCCCAGGACGTACAGGGCGTAGGCCAGGGTCCACCGCTCACCGTGGTCCTCGCAGATCTCGCGGACCTCGTCGCAGATCGCCGCGGCCCCGTCCAGATCACCGCGGAACGCCACGGCCATGCCCAGTTCGACCTGGGCCATCAGCACGTTGCTGTTCAGCTCGCCGATCTCCCGGTAGCGCCCGAGTGCCTCACGCAGCAGCTCCTCCGCGCGGACCGGGTCGTCCGTGACGATCGACAGGCAGCCCGTGCGGTGCACGGCGTAGGCCACCGCCGTGGCGTCCCCCGAGCGTTCGCCCTCCTCGCGGCACTCCTGCAGGGCCGACACCGCGGCGATCGGGTCCCCCTGCAGTACGGCCACGTAACCGAGCACCCACAGGGCCTTCAGCCGTGAGTGGTCGTAGGGGGTCTCCTCCTCCAGCACGTGGTCCAGCCAGTGGCGGCCCTCGGAGAGGCGCCCGCACCCCGCCCAGTAGAACCAGAGCGTGCCCGCCAGGTACTGCGCGAGATGGACCTCCTCCGGGCTCTCCATCGAACACTCCATCGCCCGGCGGAGATTGGGAAGCTCGCTGTCGATCCGGGCCGCCGCCTCCGCCTGCCGGGGGCTGAACCAGTCGAGCTCGCACCAGGTGGCCAGCCCCAGGTACCAGTCCCGGTGCCTGCGCCGCAGCCGCTCGGCGTCCCCGGTCGCCCGCAGCCAGTCGGCGCCGTACTCGCGCACGGTGTCCAGCAGGCGGTAGCGGCTGCCGACGACGGAGTCCTCACGCACCACCACCGACTGCGCCAGCAGTGCGTCCAGCACGTCCAGCACGGAGTCGGCCGGCAGGCCGGGGCCGCTGCAGATGTACTCGACGGCCTCCAGGTCGAACTGCCCGGCGAACACCGAGAGCCGCGCCCACAGCAGCCGCTGCTCGGGGGCGCACAGCTCATGGCTCCAGCCGATGGCCGTGCGCAGCGTCTGGTGGCGGGGGAGCGCGCTCGGGCTTCCCCCGGTCAGCAGCCGGAAACGGTCGTCGAGGCGGTGCAGGACCTGTTCCACCGTCAGGGCCCGCAGCCGTCCGGCGGCGAGTTCCAGGGCCAGCGGGATGCCGTCGAGCCGGCGGCAGAGCTCGCGCGCGGTCTCCCGGCCGGCGCCGGTCAGCCGGAACCCGGGCCGGACCGCTGCGGCGCGCCGGGTGAAGAGTTCCAGGGCGTCGTCGTCGGCCATCGGCGCGAGCGGGAAGGTGAGTTCACCGTCCACCCGCAGCGGCCGGCGCCCCGCGGCGAGCACCTGGAGGCCCGGCGCCCGGCGCAGCAACTCCCGCACGAGTTCCGCACAGGCGTCGGCGAGGTGCTCGAAACCGTCGATCACGAGCAGGAGCCGGCGCTCCGCGCAGTGCTCGACCAGCACGGCGCGCGGCGGCCTGCTGGTGTGGTCGGTGAGCCCCATCGCGTCGACGAGCGCGTGTTCGAGGAGATCCGGGTCGTGGACGGCCGACAGCTCGGCCAGCCAGACGCCATCGCAGTACCGTTTCTCCATCAGAGCGGCGATCCGGGTGGCGAAGCGGGTCTTGCCGACTCCCGCGACGCCCGCCACGGTGATGAGCCGGGACCTGCCCAGGAGCGACCGGAATTCGGCCAGTTCGGCCTCGCGCCCCACGAAGGCGTTCAGCTCCGCCGGGAGATTTCCGCGCACGGGGACGGGTTCCGGGTCGTCGGGCGTGGGAGAGGGGCGCTGAGGGCGTCGCATGAAACACGCAGAGTACTGGCACGTAAGCTCTCCGTACAATCGCCCCGCGTCCGGGACCCGCGCCGCACGCCCTGTCATGCGGTGCGGCGCGCGACGCCCGGCGCGATAGGCTCGGGGGACGACGATCGGCAGGGGTGGCAGGACGCGCCGGCCGAGCGGCGACAGGCAGAAACCGGCCGGGGGAGGTCCCGGCCGACGAGGGCGACGAGCAGAGAGCGGTGCACTGTGTCCGGTGGAGAGGTGGCCGGCATCCTGGTGGCTGTCTTCTGGGCGATCCTGGTTTCCTTCCTCGCCGTTGTACTGGTGAGGCTGGCCCAGACGCTCAAGGCGACCACCGCGCTGGTGGCGGACGTGACGGAGCAGGCGGTCCCGCTGCTCGCCGACGCCTCCGCGACGCTGCGCTCGGCGCAGACCCAGCTCGACAAGGTCGACGCCATCGCCAGCGACGTCCAGGAGGTCACCTCCAACGCCTCCGCGCTCTCGACCACCGTCGCGTCGACGTTCGGCGGCCCGCTCGTGAAGGTCGCCGCGTTCGGCTACGGGGTGCGGCAGGCGATCGGCCGCCGTACCGCCGCGGAGCCGGAACCGGCCCGTCGGGCCTCCCGCCGCACCGTGATCGTCGGCCGTACCGTGCCGTCCGCCCGTGACAGGAAGCGGAGCGGCCGAAGCTCCCGCGGACAGAAGGACTGATCCAGCGATGTTCCGCCGTACGTTCTGGTTCACCGCCGGCGCAGCCGCCGGCGTCTGGGCCACCACCAAGGTCAACCGCAAGATCCGGCAGTTGACCCCCGAAAGCCTCGCGGCGCAGGCCGCGGACAAGGCGATCGAGGCAGGTCACAAGCTGAAGGACTTCGCCCTCGACGTGCGTGAGGGCATGGTCAGGCGCGAGGCCGAACTGGGCGGGGCACTCGGCATCGAGGCGCCGGCCGACCCCGAGCTCGTCGCCCCCCGCACACTCCCCTACAACTCGAACAACCGGAATGAGGACCACTAATGGAGTCGGCTGAAATTCGCCGCCGCTGGCTGAGCTTCTTCGAGGAGCGCGGCCACACCGTCGTGCCTTCGGCGTCGCTCATCGCGGACGACCCGACTCTGCTGCTGGTCCCCGCGGGCATGGTCCCCTTCAAGCCCTACTTCCTCGGCGAGGTCAAGCCGCCCGCCCCGCGCGTCACCAGCGTGCAGAAGTGCGTGCGCACGCCGGACATCGAAGAGGTCGGCAAGACCACCCGCCACGGCACGTTCTTCCAGATGTGCGGCAACTTCTCGTTCGGCGACTACTTCAAGGAAGGCGCCATCGAGTTCGCCTGGGCGGCGCTCACGAACTCCGTCGAGGACGGCGGCTTCGGCCTCGACCCCGAGCGTCTGTGGATCACGGTCTACCTCGACGACGACGAGGCCGAGCAGATCTGGCGCGAGAAGATCGGTGTCCCGGCCGAGCGCATCCAGCGTCTCGGCAAGAAGGACAACTTCTGGTCCATGGGCGTCCCCGGACCCTGCGGCCCGTGCTCCGAGATCAACTACGACCGCGGCCCCGAGTTCGGTGTCGAGGGCGGCCCCGCCGTCAACGACGAGCGCTACGTGGAGATCTGGAACCTGGTCTTCATGCAGTACGAGCGCGGCGCCGGCGACGGCAAGGAGGACTTCCCGATCCTCGGGGACCTCCCGTCGCAGAACATCGACACCGGTCTCGGCCTCGAACGCCTCGCCATGATCCTTCAGGGCGTGCAGAACATGTACGAGACCGACACCCTGCGCGTCGTCATGGACAAGGCCACCGAGCTCACCGGCGTCCGCTACGGCGCCGAGCATGGCTCCGACGTCTCCCTCCGGGTCGTCGCCGACCACATCCGCACGTCGGTGATGCTCATCGGCGACGGCGTCACCCCCGGCAACGAGGGCCGCGGCTACGTCCTGCGCCGCATCATGCGCCGCGCCATCCGCAACATGCGCCTCATGGGCGCCACCGGCCCGGTCGTCCGTGAGCTGGTCGACGTCGTCGTCGACACCATGGGGCAGCAGTACCCGGAGCTGGTCACCGACCGCAAGCGCATCGAGACGGTCGCCCTCGCGGAGGAGGCCGCCTTCCTCAAGGCCCTCAAGGGCGGCACGAACATCCTCGAGACCGCCGTCACCGAGACCAAGGCCGCCGGCGGCAAGGTCCTGGCCGGCGACAAGGCGTTCCTGCTCCACGACACCTGGGGCTTCCCGATCGACCTCACGCTGGAGATGGCCGCCGAGCAGGGTCTCGCGGTCGACGAGGACGGCTTCCGCCGTCTGATGCAGGAGCAGCGGGACAAGGCCAAGGCCGACGCCAAGGCCAAGAAGACCGGTCACGCCGACCTGTCCGCCTACCGCGAGGTCGCCGACAACTCCGGCGTCACCGAGTTCACCGGCTACACCACCATCGAGGGCGAGTCGAAGATCGTCGGTCTGCTCGTCGACGGTGTGCCCTCGCCCGCCGCCTCCGAGGGCGACGAGGTCGAGGTCGTCCTGGACCGCACCCCGTTCTACGCCGAGGGCGGCGGCCAGCTCGCCGACCAGGGCCGGATCAGGCTCGACACCGGCGCCGTCATCACCGTCCGCGACGTGCAGCAGCCGGTTCCGGGTGTCTCGGTCCACAAGGGCTCGGTCCAGGTCGGCGAGGTGACGGTCGGCGCCTCCGCCTTCGCCGCCATCGACAACACCCGCCGCCGGGCCATCGCCCGCGCCCACAGCGCCACGCACCTCACCCACCAGGCGCTGCGCGACGCCCTGGGCCCGACGGCCGCCCAGGCCGGTTCGGAGAACTCGCCCGGCCGCTTCCGCTTCGACTTCGGCTCGCCCGCCGCCGTGCCCGGCACGGTCCTGACCGACGTCGAGCAGAAGATCAACGAGGTCCTCGCCCGGGAGCTCGACGTCCAGGCCGAGGTCATGTCCATCGACGACGCCAAGAAGCAGGGCGCCATCGCCGAGTTCGGCGAGAAGTACGGCGAGCGGGTCCGCGTCGTCACCATCGGCGACTTCTCCAAGGAGCTGTGCGGCGGTACGCACGTCGGCAACACCGCCCAGCTGGGCCTGGTGAAGCTGCTCGGCGAGTCGTCCATCGGTTCCGGGGTGCGCCGCATCGAGGCCCTCGTCGGCGTGGACGCGTACAACTTCCTCGCCAAGGAGCACACGGTCGTCGCCCAGCTCCAGGAACTGCTCAAGGGACGCCCCGAGGAGCTCCCCGAGAAGATCTCCGGCATGCTCGGCAAGCTGAAGGACGCCGAGAAGGAGATCGAGAAGTTCCGCGCGGAGAAGGTGCTCGCCGCCGCCGCCGGGCTCGTGGAGTCGGCCAAGGACGTGCGTGGCGTCGCCCTCGTCACCGGGCAGGTGCCGGACGGCACCACGGCCGACGACCTGCGCAAGCTCGTCCTCGACGTGCGTGGACGCATCCAGGGCGGCCGGCCGGCCGTCGTGGCCCTGTTCACCACGGCCAACGGCCGCCCGCTGACCGTCATCGCCACCAACGAGGCGGCCCGCGAGCGCGGTCTCAAGGCCGGTGACCTGGTCCGCGCCGCCGCCAAGACCCTCGGTGGCGGTGGCGGCGGCAAGCCGGACGTCGCCCAGGGCGGCGGGCAGAACCCGGACGCCATCGGTGACGCCGTCGCCGCTGTCGAACGCCTCGTCACCGAGACGGCGTGACGCCCGACATGTCGCAGATGCGCCGGGGACGCCGACTCGCGATCGATGTCGGCGACGCCCGCATCGGGGTCGCCTCGTGCGACCCCGACGGGATCCTCGCCACGCCGGTGGAGACCGTGCCGGGACGTGACGTCCCGGCCGCCCACCGGCGGCTCGGCCAGATCGTCGAGGAGTACGAGCCGATCGAGGTCATCGTCGGGCTGCCCCGCTCCCTCGGGGGCGGGGAGGGCCCGGCGGCCGCGAAGGTCCGTGCGTTCGCCCAGGTGTTCGCCCGTGCCGTCGCACCGATTCCTGTACGTCTCCTGGACGAGAGGATGACCACAGTGACGGCCACTCAGGGGCTGCGCGCTTCGGGCGTGAAGTCCAAGAAGGGCCGGTCTGTCATCGACCAGGCTGCCGCTGTGGTGATCCTTCAGAACGCTCTGGAGTCCGAACGGGCGTCAGGCGCTGCGCCGGGTGAGGGCGTCGAAGTGGTTGTCTGATCGCGATACGGTAACGTTCCGCGCGATGCGCCGGTGTTCGAACAGACACCGCACAGCAAAGCGAAGAGGCGGAGCGTCGTCTCGCGGCTCAAGGGGATCGATGACTGAGTATGGCCGGGGCTCCGGCTCCGAACCGTGGCATCCCGAGGACCCCTTGTACGGGGACCAGGGATGGGGAGGCCAGCAGGCCGCCCACGGCCAGGACCAGGGCCAGTACGACGGCCGGCAGCAGCAGCCCTACGCCCAGGACCCGTACGCCCAGCAGGGCTACCAGCAGGACCCGTACGCGCAGCAGCAGAACCAGCAGCATCAGCAGGACCCGTACGCGCAGCAGCACCAGCAGGACCCGTACCAGCAGCAGCCGCCGTTCGGCGCGCCACAGGACCCCTACGCCCAGCCGCAGCAGCAGCCGCAGTACGACAACGGCGGCTGGGACACCGGCCAGCAGGCGGCGATGCCGTACGGCGCCCAGCAGCACCAGTACGGCAACGACTCCGGCGGTTACGGCGAGCAGGCCGACTACTACGGCACCCCCGAGGCCTACCCGCCGCCGCAGCCCCCCGGCCACCGCGAGCAGGCACCTCAGCAGCCCCAGCAGTCTCAGCAGCAGGGCCAGGACTGGGATCCGGACGTGCCGCAGGAAGAGACGCATCCTTTCTTCACCGGCGCGGACGAACCGGCCGACGAGCGCGGATCCCGCTCCCGTACCCGTGAGGACGACGCGTACGACGACGACCCCCGTGAATCCGGCCGGGGCGGTGGCGAGCGTCGCGGCAAGGGGAAGAAGAAGAGCCGCAACGGCTGCGCCTGCCTCGGCGTGGCCGCGGTGCTCGTCGGCGGCCTGGGCGGAGTGGGCTACTTCGGGTACTCCTACTACCAGAGCCAGTACGGCCCGGCCCCCGACTACACGGGCAGCGGCAACGGCTCGGTCGAGATCGAGATCCCTGACGGCGCCCTCGGCAACGAGATCGCGAGCATCCTCAAGAAGGCCGGCGTCGTGAAGTCGTCCGACGCCTTCATCTCCGCACAGAGGGGAAACCCCAAGGGGAATTCCATTCAGGCCGGTGTCTATCTCCTCAAGAAGGAGATGTCGGCGGACAGCGCCGTGGAACTGATGCTGAACCCGAAGAGCCAGAACGCACTGGTCATTCCCGAGGGGTGGAGTACCACCCAAATCTACGCTGTGATCGACCGAAGGCTTGAGCTGAAAGCCGGTACCACGGCCCAGGTCGCGAAGACCAAGGCCGAGAGTCTCGGACTGCCTGAATGGGCGGACGACGACCCCAAGATCAAGGACCCGCTGGAGGGGTTCCTCTTTCCGGCCGCCTACGCAGTGCCCAAGAGCTCGAAGCCCGAGGACGCGCTGAAGAAGATGGTCACGCGGGCCAACAAGGAATACGGCAAGCTCGACCTCGAGCAGAACGCGAAGAAACTGAATCTGGACTCCCCGCTCGACCTCATCACCGTGGCGAGCCTCGTCCAGAAAGAGGGAAAGTACAAGCACGACTTCGACAAGGTCGCGAGAGTGGTCTACAACCGGCTCAAGCCGGACAACCTCGAAACCGTCGGAAGGCTCGAATTCGATTCGACGGTCAATTACATTCGAGATGAGAGCACACTGGACATCGGTGCCGTCGACGACCTGCGGAAGATCGACGATCCGTACAACACGTACAGCATCAAGGGGCTCCCCCTCGGGCCGATCTCGAATCCGGGTGCGGACGCGTTGCACTCCGCGATCAGTCCGGCATCCGGCCCTTGGTACTACTTCGTCTCCGTGACCGAGGACAAGACACTGTTCGCGGTGACGAACGAGGAGCACGAGCGCAACCGCAAGCAGTACGAAGAGAACAAGGCGGACCAGTGAGCGCCAAGTACCGGGCCGCCGTCCTGGGCTCGCCCATCGCCCACTCGCTCTCGCCCGTCCTGCACCGCGCCGCGTACGCGGAGATGGGCCTGCGTTCGTGGTCGTACGACCGCTTCGAGGTGGACGAGGCGGGGCTCCCGGGCTTCGTGCGGGACCTGGACGCCTCCTGGGCCGGGCTCTCCCTGACCATGCCGCTGAAGCGGGCGATCATTCCGCTGCTGGACGGGATCAGTGACACGGCGGCGTCGGTCGAGGCCGTCAACACCGTCGTGTTCACCGAGGACGGCCGCCGCCTCGGTGACAACACGGACATCCCGGGGATGGTCGCGGCACTGCGCGAACGCGGCGTCGACAAGGTCGAGTCCGCCGCCGTCCTGGGCGCCGGGGCCACTGCCTCCTCCGCGCTGGCCGCTCTCGCCGAGCTCTGCACCGGACCCGTCACGGCGTATGTGCGCACTGCGGCACGGGCCGACGAGATGCGCGGCTGGGGTGAACGTCTGGGCGTCGATGTCAGGATCGCGGACTGGTCCGAGGCCGATGCCGCCCTGCGCGCCCCCCTGGTGATCGCCACCACCCCGGCCGGCGCGACGGACGACCTCGCCGACGCCGTCCCCGCGGCCCCCGGCACGCTCTTCGACGTCCTCTACGACCCCTGGCCGACCGCCCTGGCCCATCGCTGGGCGGAAGCCGGAGCGGGTGTCGTGGGAGGCCTCGACCTCCTGGTGCACCAGGCCGTCCTGCAGGTGGAGCAGATGACCGGCCTGGACGCACCGCTCGCCGTCATGCGCGCGGCGGGCGAGGCGGCGCTCGCGGCGCAGAGCCACTAGTTCTCGCCGATCGGTGGCGTGTTCGATCCGCTCCCACCACGTCGGTGCGGCCGAGGGCGGCTCGCTGACCGTGGGGGACGGGGCCACGGCGTCCGTCCCCTGGACCGGGGGCAGGCGATCGCGCCCGTCCATGGGAGGATCAGGGGCGGCGGGCCAGGGCCGCGCACCCGGTCGCGCCGTTGCAGTTACAGGCGCGAGCATGAGGAGCACCGTTGAGCAGGTTGCGCTGGCTGACCGCCGGAGAGTCGCACGGCCCCGCACTGGTGGCGACGCTGGAGGGTCTTCCCGCCGGTATCCCCGTCACCACGGAGATGGTGGCGGACGCGCTCGCCAGGCGACGGCTCGGTTACGGGCGCGGCGCCCGTATGAAGTTCGAGCGGGACGAGGTGACCTTCCTCGGCGGTGTCCGGCACGGCCTGACCATGGGCTCGCCCGTCGCCGTGATGGTGGGCAACACCGAGTGGCCCAAGTGGGAGCAGGTCATGTCGGCCGACCCGGTCGACCCCGACGTGCTCGCCGCGCAGGCGCGGAACGCCCCGCTGACCCGCCCCCGGCCCGGCCACGCCGACCTCGCCGGGATGCAGAAGTACGGCTTCGACGAGGCCCGCCCGGTCCTGGAGCGCGCGAGCGCCCGTGAGACCGCGGCCCGTGTGGCCCTCGGCGCCGTCGCCCGGTCCTACCTCAAGGAGACCGCTGGCATCGAGATCGTCTCCCACGTCGTCGAACTCGCCGCGGCCAAGGCGCCCTACGGCGTCTACCCCAAGCCCTCCGACGTCGAGCGGCTCGACGCCGACCCCGTGCGCTGCCTGGACGCCGACGCGTCGAAGGCGATGGTCGAGGAGATCGACCAGGCCCACAAGGACGGCGACACCCTCGGCGGAGTCGTCGAGGTGCTCGCCTACGGTGTGCCCGTCGGCCTCGGCTCGCACGTCCACTGGGACCGCAGGCTCGACGCCCGGCTCGCCGCCGCGCTCATGGGCATCCAGGCCATCAAGGGCGTCGAGGTCGGCGACGGCTTCGACCTGGCCCGGGTGCCCGGCTCCCAGGCGCACGACGAGATCGTGGCCACCGCGGACGGCATCAGGCGTACCTCCGGCCGGTCCGGCGGCACCGAGGGCGGGCTGACCACCGGTGAGCTCCTGCGCGTGCGCGCCGCGATGAAGCCCATCGCCACCGTGCCCCGCGCGCTCGCCACCGTCGACGTCGTCACCGGCGAGGCGGCCAAGGCGCACCACCAGCGCTCCGACGTCTGCGCCGTGCCGGCCGCCGGCATCGTCGCCGAGGCGATGGTCGCCCTGGTGCTGGCCGACGCGGTGGCGGAGAAGTTCGGCGGCGACAGCGTCGCCGAGACCCACCGCAACGTGCAGTCGTACCTCTCCCACCTCCAGATCCGGTGAGCGGCCCGCTGATCGTCCTCGTCGGCCCCATGGGGGTCGGCAAGTCCACGGTGGGGGAGCTGCTCGCGGAGCGGCTCGGCACCACCTACCGGGACACGGACGCAGACGTCGTGGCCGCCGCGGGCAAGTCGATCCCCGAGATCTTCTTCGACGAGGGCGAGGAGCGCTTCCGGGCCATGGAGCGCGAAGCCGTGCGGGAGTCCCTCACCGAGCACCCGGGTGTCCTCGCGCTCGGCGGCGGGGCCGTCCTCGACAGGTCGACCCGCGCGCTGCTCGCCGGTCACCGGGTCGTCTACCTCTCGATGGACGTGGACGAGGCGGTCAAGCGGGTCGGTCTGAACACCGCCCGCCCCCTGCTCGCCGTCAACCCGCGACGTCAGTGGCGCGAACTCATGGACGCCCGGCGCCATCTGTACGACGACGTGGCGGATGTGACCGTCACGACCGACGCACGCACCCCCGAAGAGGTCGCCCAGGCGGTCCTCGACGCAACGGAACTGCCGGAGCGCACGGCCGGGGCCGTGCCGTCCGGCCGGGAGACCACACGCATGAGCGAGCAGGGCACCACGCGCATCCAGATCGCCGGCACGGCAGGCACCGAGGCCTACGAAGTGCTCGTCGGCCGCCAGCTCCTCGGCGAGCTGCCGAACCTCATCGGCGACCGTGCCAAGCGGGTCGCCGTCCTCCACCCCGAGGCGCTCGCCGAGACCGGTGAGGCGGTTCGCGGGGACCTCGCCGCCCAGGGCTACGAGGCCATCGCGATCCAGCTGCCGAACGCGGAGGAGGCCAAGACCGTCGAGGTCGCCGCCTACTGCTGGAAGGCGCTCGGCCAGACCGGTTTCACCCGCACCGACGTCATCGTCGGCGTCGGCGGCGGCGCCACCACGGACGTCGCCGGGTTCGTCGCCGCGTCCTGGCTGCGCGGGGTGCGCTGGATCGCCGTACCGACGACCGTGCTCGCCATGGTCGACGCGGCCGTCGGCGGCAAGACCGGCATCAACACCGCCGAGGGCAAGAACCTCGTGGGCGCCTTCCACCCGCCGGCCGGAGTCCTCTGCGACCTGGCCGCCCTGGACTCGCTGCCGGTCAACGACTACGTCTCCGGCATGGCCGAGATCATCAAGGCCGGTTTCATCGCCGACCCGGCCATCCTCGACCTCGTCGAGGCCGACCCGCAGGGCGCCCGCACGCCCGCCGGGCCGCACACCGCGGAGCTGATCGAGCGTTCCATCCGGGTCAAGGCCGAGGTCGTCTCCAGCGACCTCAAGGAGTCCGGTCTCCGGGAGATCCTCAACTACGGGCACACCCTGGCGCACGCCATCGAGAAGAACGAGCGCTACAAGTGGCGCCACGGCGCGGCCGTCTCGGTCGGCATGGTCTTCGCGGCGGAGCTCGGCCGGCTCGCCGGACGCCTCGACGACGCGACCGCCGACCGGCACCGTGCCGTCCTGGAGTCCGTCGGACTGCCGCTCACCTACCGCGGTGACCAGTGGCCGAAGCTCCTGGAGAACATGAAGGTCGACAAGAAGTCCCGCGGCGACCTGCTGCGCTTCATCGTCCTGGACGGCATCGGGAAGCCCACCGTGCTGGAGGGCCCCGACCCGGCCGTCCTGCTCGCCGCCTACGGGGAGGTCTCCGCGTGACGGCCCGTCGGGTCCTCGTGCTCAACGGCCCGAACCTCGGACGTCTCGGCTCCCGTGAGCCCGACGTCTACGGGGCGACGTCCTACGCCGGTCTCGTCGACACCTGCCAGGCCGTCGGCAAGGAGCTCGGCTTCGACGTCGAGGTCCGGGAGACCAACGACGAGGGCGAGCTGATCCGCTGGCTCCACGAGGCGGCGGACGGTTCGATCCCGGTCGTCCTCAACCCGGGCGCCTTCACGCACTACTCGTACGGGATGCGCGACGCGGCGTCCCAGCGCACCGCCGCGCTGATCGAGGTGCACATCTCGAATCCGTACGCGCGCGAGGAGTTCCGCCACACCTCCGTGGTCGCCCCGGTGGCCACCGGCACGGTGGCAGGGTTCGGGATCGGCTCCTACCGGCTCGCCCTGCGCGCCCTGGCCGACGAACTGACGGACTGAAGGGCTGACGGACCGACACCGGGCACTTCCCGCCTTCCCCGCCCGTTCACCGCAGGGCGGCCGGGGAAGGTACGGTTGCCGTTCGACCAGCGCTCATCGCCCGTACGAGACGGAGTGGCACCGGATGCAGCACGCAGTGGGGGCCCCGCTGCCTCCGCCCCAGGGCCCGGGCATCGGACCGTGGACGCACCAGGCCCAGCACTCGGGCCGACCGGGCCAGGCGGGGCCACCGCCCCCTCCCGCGGCGCCGGGGTACCGGCCCGGCGCGCCCCAGCACGCCCCCGTGGCGCCGGGACCCCAGCCCCCCGCCCCGCAGCACGCCCCGGTGCCGCCCTCCCGGGAGACCACCGGGCACGTCCAGCTCCCGCCCGGGGGGCCCGTCCCGCTGCCGGCGCCGCCCGCGGAGCCGGGTACCGGAGCCGCGACGCTGGCCGTGCTGCTGATCGGCCCCGCCGGAGCGGGCAAGACCACGGTCGCCAAGCTCTGGGCCGCCCGGCGCCGGGTGCCCACCGCTCACGTGTCCCTCGACGACGTCCGCGAATGGGTCTGCTCCGGATTCGCCGACCCGCAGGCCGGATGGAACGACCACTCCGAGGCCCAGTACCGCCTGGCCCGGCGCACCTGTGGCTTCGCCGCCCGCAATTTCCTGGCCAACGGCATCTCCTGCATCCTCGACGACGCGGTCTTCCCCGACCGGCCCGTCGTCGGACTCGGAGGCTGGAAGCGGCACGTCGGCCCCGGGCTGCTCCCCGTGGTCCTCCTGCCCGGCCTGGAGGTCGTCCTGGAGCGCAACGCCGCCCGCAGCGGGAACCGCAGGCTCTCCGACGAGGAAGTGGCCCGGATCCACGGGCGGATGGCCGGCTGGTACGGCTCCGGCCTGCCGATCATCGACAACTCCACCTACGACGTCGAGACGACCGCCCGGGTCCTCGACGACGTCCTGGCCCGCTCCATAGCCAGCCCGCCCGCCTGGTAGGCGCCCTCGGTTCCCGGTCGGGTGCGCTGACCGGGCGGAGCTGCGCCCGCGCTCGTAGGCTCGGAAGCATGTCAGAGGTGTACGCCGTACGACGCGGGCTGCTGCGTGACCGGTACGCCGCCGCCGGATCCGCGGCCGCACTGGTCTCCCGCCCCGCCAACGTCCGCTATCTCGCGGGTGGGGCCCCGCCGGGCGCCGTGCTGCTGCTCGGCCCCGGCGAGGACGTCCTGCTCTGCCCCCGCGCGCCGACCGGGGACCCCGCCCACGGGCGCCCCGACGAGCAGCTGCGGCTGACCGTCCTGCCCGATGCCGACGGCGACCCGGTCGTCGCCGCGGCGGGTCTCGCCGGCGGCCTGCACGCCGACTCCCTGGCCGTCGAGGAACACGACCTGACGGTCTCCCGCCACCGCGCCATGAGCGCCGTCGCCCCGCGCCTGCGCCTCGGCGACCTCGGCAGCACCGTGGAACAGCTGCGCCTGGTGAAGGACGAGGAGGAGATCGCCTGCCTGCGGATCGCCGCGGAGATCACCGACCAGGCGCTCGGCGAACTCCTCGAATCGATCCTCGTGGGACGCACCGAACGCCACCTGGCCCTGGAGCTGGAGCGCCGGCTCGTGGACCACGGTGCCGACGGCCCGGCTTTCGCCACCTCCGTGGGGACGGGCCCCCACTCGGGGCTGGGCCGCCACCGGCCCACCGATCGCAGGGTCGAGGAAGGTGATTTCCTCTCCGTCTGCCTCGGGGCGAACTACCGCGGATACCGCTGCGAGATCGGCCGGACGTTCGTCATCGGGACCAGCCCCGCCCAGTGGCAGATCGAGCTCTACGACCTCGTTTTCGCCGCTCAGCGGGCCGGACGTGAGGCCCTCGTCCCCGGTGCCGCCTACCGCGACGTGGACCGCGCGGCCCGCCATCTCCTGGACTCCGCGGGCTACGCGGACGGCCTCCAGGCCTCCACCGGGCACGGGGTCGGACTGGAAATCGACGAGGACCCGCAGTTGGCACCGACAGCCATGGGTAAACTGGACGCTTGTGTGCCGGTCACCGTCGAACCGGGGGTCCACCTCCCGGGCCGGGGCGGTGTCCGGATCGATGACACGCTCGTCGTGCGCCCTGAGGCGGACGGCGGACCCGAGCTACTCACCATTACGACCAAGGAGCTGCTCGCGCTCTAGGGATCTCCTCGCGGAGGACCCGGCGCGCATCCCCGGTCGTCCACCAGCTTCAGTCCAGGAGATTCCGCAACCGTGGCTTCCACGAACGACCTCAAGAACGGCCTGGTGCTCAAGCTCGACGGAGGCCAGCTCTGGTCCGTCGTCGAGTTCCAGCACGTCAAGCCCGGTAAGGGCCCTGCCTTCGTGCGCACCAAGCTCAAGAACGTGCTCTCCGGCAAGGTCGTCGACAAGACGTTCAACGCCGGCGTGAAGGTCGAGACGGCCACCATCGACCGCCGCGACATGCAGTTCTCGTACATGGACGGCGAGTACTTCGTCTTCATGGACATGAGCACGTACGACCAGCTCATGGTCGACCGCAAGGCCGTCGGCGACGCCGCCAACTTCCTGATCGAGGGCTTCACCGCCTCGGTCGCGCAGCACGAGGGCGAGGTGCTCTACGTCGAGCTGCCCGCCGCCGTCGAGCTGACCATCCAGCACACCGACCCCGGTGTCCAGGGCGACCGCTCCACCGGTGGCAGCAAGCCCGCCACCCTGGAGACCGGTTACGAGATCGGCGTGCCGCTCTTCATCACCACCGGCGAGAAGATCAAGGTCGACACCCGTACGGGCGACTACCTCGGCCGGGTGAACAGCTAACCGTGGCTGCCCGGAACAAGGCCCGCAAGCGCGCCTTCCAGATCCTCTTCGAGGCCGACCAGCGCGGTGAGTCCGTGCAGACGGTCCTCGCGGACTGGGTACGGCTCTCGCGGACCGACGACCGCCAGCCGCCGGTCGGTGAATTCACGATGGAGCTGGTCGAGGGGTACGCCCAGTACGCCGACCGGATCGACGACCTCATCGTCACCTACGCCGTGGACTGGGAGATCGACCGCATGCCGGTCGTCGACCGGAGCATCCTGCGGCTCGGTGCGTACGAGCTGATCTGGATGGACTCGACCCCGGACGCCGTCGTCATCGACGAGGCGGTCCAGCTCGCCAAGGAGTTCTCCACGGACGACTCCCCGGCCTTCGTGAACGGCCTGCTGGCCCGGTTCAAGGACCTCAAGCCGAACCTCCGCCGGGAGCAGTAGCTCCGGGCGGCGTCGAGCCGAAGAAGGGCCCACGGTCGATGTGCGACCGTGGGCCCTTCGGCGTACCGGGCCGGATGCCTGCGAGGGCGTGCGGACATGCGAACGCCGGGTGGGCGGGGTCCTGGGGACCCCGCCCACCCGGCGGTACGCGTCTTCGTCCGGGCAGGTCAGCCCTCGTCGTGCGCCACGGCGCGGCGCGCGTCGGCGTCCAGGACGCCCCAGCTGATCAGCTGCTCCGTGAGCACGGACGGCGACTGGTCGTAGATCACGGCGAGGGTCCGCAGGTCGTCCTGGCGGATCGAGAGCACCTTGCCGTTGTAGTCGCCGCGCTGGCTCTGGATCGTCGCCGCGTAACGCTGCAGCGGTCCGGCCTTCTCCGGCGGCACGTGGGCGAGGCGCTCGAGGTCGAGGACCAGCTTCGGCGGCGGCTCGGCGGCACCGCCGGGGGTCGTGCCGGGCAGGAGCTCCTGCACCGGGACGCCGTAGAAGTCGGCCAGCTCGGCAAGGCGCTGCACGGTCACGGCGCGGTCGCCGCGCTCGTAGGAACCGACCACGACGGCCTTCCAGCGGCCCTGCGACTTCTCCTCCACGCCGTGGAGGGAGAGGCCCTGCTGGGTGCGGATGGCGCGGAGCTTGGCCCCGAGCTGCTTTGCGTATTCGCTGGACATAAGGCTCCCCGGACGCTGGAACATTCTGCGGCTGGGCCGCGTGGCTGGTAACTCACTGTGAGGTTACGCAGCGTTACTTGGCTGCGTCAAGCCGAAAGGTCCGGACTGCCACCTCCCGGGGGTGGGGCCCAGGGCTCGCACAAGCCCTGGTAACGTGGATGACGCAATTTCGACGTCCTTTAACGTCCGTCCAGTGAGGCGGAGAAGGAGGTCCGTTTCTTATGGACGCACAGCATGACCACACCGGCAATGCGGCACGCCCCGTTCTCGAGGCTCCCGACATCGCCCGGGCACTGACCCGAATCGCCCACGAGATCGTCGAACGCGCCAAGGGCGCCGACGACGTGGTGCTTCTCGGCATCCCGACACGCGGGGTCTTCCTCGCCCGTCGGCTCGCCGGAAAACTCGAAGAGATCACCGGCCGGAAGACGCCGGTCGGGTCACTCGACATCACGATGTACCGCGACGACCTCCGGATGCGCCCCGCGCGCGCCCTGGGACGCACGGAGATCCCCGGTGAGGGCATCGAGGGCAGTCTCGTCGTGCTGGTCGACGACGTGCTCTTCTCCGGCCGCACGATCCGCGCCGCACTCGACGCGCTCGGCGACATCGGCCGGCCCCGTGCCGTGCAGCTCGCCGTCCTCGTCGACCGCGGCCACCGGGAGCTCCCGATCCGCGCCGACTACGTCGGCAAGAACCTCCCCACGTCGTTGCGGGAGACGGTCAGGGTCCAGCTCGCCGAGGAGGACGGCCGCGACGCCGTGCTGCTCGGCGTCAAGCAGACCGTCCCGGCAGCCGAGCAGTAGCGGAGTCCCGTCCCGTGCGTCCCACCGGCCGCACGGCTGCTTCGCCACGCCCGCCTGCCTGATTCCTCCACCCTTCACGGAGAACTCCAGATGCTGCGCCCTCCCGGGGACAACCCCCGGACCCCCCGTCACCTCATCTCGGCCGCAGACCTCACCCGCGACGACGCCGTCCTGATCCTCGACACGGCCGAGGAGATGGCCCGGGTCGCTGACCGGCCGATCAAGAAACTTCCGACGCTTCGTGGACGAACGGTCGTCAACCTTTTCTTCGAGGACTCGACCCGCACGAGGATCTCGTTCGAGGCCGCAGCCAAGCGCCTCTCCGCCGACGTCATCAACTTCTCCGCGAAGGGCTCGTCCGTCTCCAAGGGCGAGTCGCTCAAGGACACCGCCCTGACCCTGGAGGCCATGGGCGCCGACGCCGTCGTCATCCGGCACGGCGCCTCCGGGGCCCCGTACCGCCTCGCGACGTCGGGCTGGATCGACAGCGCGGTCGTCAACGCCGGTGACGGCACCCACGAGCACCCCACCCAGGCGCTGCTGGACGCGTTCACGATGCGCCGCAGGCTCGTCGGGCCCGACACGGGGATCGGCCGGGACCTCGAAGGCCGGCGGATCACGATCGTCGGCGACATCCTGCACAGCCGCGTCGCCCGCTCCAACGTCCACCTGCTGCACACGCTCGGCGCGCACGTCACCCTGGTGGCCCCGCCCACCCTCGTGCCGGTCGGCGTCGAGCAGTGGCCCTGCGACGTCAGCTACCGCCTCGACGACGTGCTGCCGAAGTCGGACGCGGTCATGATGCTCCGTGTGCAGCGCGAGCGGATGAACGCCGCCTACTTCCCGACCGAGCGCGAGTACTCCCGCCGCTACGGCCTCGACGGCGAACGCATGGCGAAGATGCCGGAGCACGCCATCGTGATGCACCCCGGCCCGATGGTCCGCGGCATGGAGATCACGGCCGAGGTGGCCGACTCCGACCGCTGCACCGCCGTCGAGCAGGTCGCGAACGGCGTCTCCACCCGCATGGCCGTCCTGTACCTGCTGCTCGGCGGTTCCGAGACCGCCCTGCCCTCCGCCTCCGCCCGTACCGAGGAGAACAAGTAACCATGAGCAAGATCCTGATCCGCGGTGCGAAGGTCCTCGGCGGCGAGCCGCAGGACGTCCTCATCGACGGCGAGACCGTCGTCGAGGTCGGCACCGGCATCGAAGCGGGTGACGCCACCGTGATCGAGGCGGCCGGCCAGATCCTGCTTCCCGGCCTCGTCGACCTCCACACCCACTTGCGCGAGCCCGGCCGCGAGGACTCCGAGACCGTCCTCACCGGCACGAAGGCCGCCGCGGTCGGCGGCTTCACCGCCGTCCACGCCATGGCCAACACCTTCCCCGTCGCCGACACCGCCGGCGTCGTCGAGCAGGTCTGGCGGCTCGGCAAGGAGTCCGGCTACTGCGACGTGCAGCCCGTCGGCGCCGTCACCGTCGGCCTGGAGGGCAAGCAGCTCGCCGAACTCGGCGCCATGCACGACTCCGCCGCCGGGGTGAAGGTCTTCTCCGACGACGGCAAGTGCGTCGACGACGCCGTGATCATGCGCCGCGCGCTGGAGTACGTGAAGGCCTTCGACGGCGTCGTGGCCCAGCACGCCCAGGAGCCCCGCCTCACCGAGGGCGCCCAGATGAACGAGGGCGTCGTCTCCGCCGAGCTCGGTCTCGGCGGCTGGCCCGCCGTGGCCGAGGAATCGATCATCGCCCGCGACGTCCTGCTCGCCGCCCACGTCGGCTCCCGGGTGCACATCTGCCACCTGTCGACCGCCGGCTCCGTGGAGATCGTCCGCTGGGCCAAGTCCAAGGGCTGGAACGTCACCGCCGAGGTCACGCCGCACCACCTGCTGCTCACCGACGAACTCGTGCGGACCTACAACCCGGTCTACAAGGTGAACCCGCCGCTGCGCACCGAGGCCGACGTCATGGCCCTGCGCGAGGCCCTCGCCGACGGCACCATCGACTGCGTGGCCACCGACCACGCCCCGCACCCGCACGAGGACAAGGACTGCGAGTGGGCCGCCGCCGCCATGGGCATGGTGGGCCTGGAGACCGCGCTCTCCGTGGTCCAGCAGACGATGGTGGACACCGGACTCCTCGACTGGGCGGGCGTCGCCGACCGCATGTCGACGCGCCCCGCGGCCATCGGCAGGCTCGAAGGACACGGCCGGCCCGTCTCGGCGGGTGAGCCCGCCAACCTCACCCTGGTCGATCCGGCATACCGTGGAGCTGTGGACCCCGCGGGCTTCGCCTCCCGCAGCCGCAACACTCCGTACGAGGGTCGCGAGCTGCCGGGCCGAGTGACCCACACCTTCCTGCGGGGCCGTGCCACGGTCGTCGACGGGAAGCTCGCGTGACAACACTCAACCCCCTCCACCTGCTGGCCGCCGAGCAGAAGTCGGCCGAAGTGACGGACTGGTCCGCCCGCGTCAGCTGGGTCCTCGGACTGATCGTCTTCATCGCGTTCGTCTACTGGCTGATGCGCCAGGGATGGAAGTGGCGGGGGCGCCTGCAGTCCGGTCTGCCGGAGCTCGCGACCACCCCCGCGGGGTTCGCGGACGGCGAGAGGCTCCTCACACTCACCGGCCGCTACCACGCCTCCACGACCGCCGGGCAGTGGCTCGACCGGATCGTGGCGCACGGCCTCGGCACCCGCAGCCGGGTCGAGCTGACGCTCACCGCCCAGGGCCTCGACGTCGTACGCCCCGGCGCGGCCGACTTCTTCGTGCCGGCCGCGGCGCTCCGCGAGGCCCGGCTCGACAAGGCACTGGCCGGCAAGGTCCTGCCCGAGGGTGGCCTGCTGGTCATCACCTGGGCACACGGCGACCAGCTGATCGACTCCGGGTTCCGCTCCGACCACGCGGCCGAGCACCAGGCCTGGGTCGACGCCGTCGACCACCTCACCGGCACAGCCGGCAAGAACCTCACCAGTACAACGGAAGGCACCGTACGATGACGATCTCCACCCGGGGAGCCGGAAAAGCTCCCGCCGTACTCGTCCTGGAGGACGGCCGCTCCTTCCGCGGCCGGGCCTACGGGGCCGTGGGGGAGACCTTCGGAGAAGCGGTGTTCTCCACCGGCATGACCGGTTACCAGGAGACGCTGACCGACCCCTCGTACCACCGCCAGGTCGTCGTCATGACCGCCCCGCACGTCGGCAACACCGGCGTGAACGACGAGGACCCCGAGTCGAAGCGGATCTGGGTCTCCGGCTACGTCGTGCGCGACCCCGCCCGGACCCCCTCCAACTGGCGCTCCCGCCGCTCGCTGGACGAGGAGCTCGAGAGCCAGGGCGTCGTCGGCATCAGCGGCATCGACACCCGCGCCCTCACCCGGCACCTGCGTGAGCGCGGTGCCATGCGCGTCGGCATCTTCTCCGGGAACTCCCTCCAGGACGAGGGCATGCTCCTCGCCAAGGTCCGCCAGGCCCCCGAGATGAGCGGCGCCGACCTCGCGGCCGAGGTCGCCACCAAGGAGGCGTACGTCGTCCCCGCGATCGGCACCAAGAAGTTCACCGTCGCCGCGATCGACCTCGGCATCAAGGGCATGACCCCGCACCGCATGGCCGAGCGCGGCATCGAGGTGCACGTCCTGCCGGCCACCGCCACCCTGGAGGACGTGTACGCCGTCGAGCCCGACGGTGTCTTCTTCTCCAACGGCCCCGGCGACCCGTCCACCGCCGACCACCCGGTCTCCGTCATGCGCGGGGTCCTGGAGCGGAAGACCCCGCTCTTCGGCATCTGCTTCGGCAACCAGATCCTGGGCCGCTCGCTCGGCTTCGGCACCTACAAGCTGAAGTACGGCCACCGCGGCATCAACCAGCCCGTGCAGGACCGCACGACCGGGAAGGTCGAGGTCACCGCGCACAACCACGGCTTCGCCGTCGACGCCCCGCTCGACAAGGTCTCCGACACGGAGTTCGGCCGCGCCGAGGTCTCCCACGTATGCCTGAACGACCAGGTCGTCGAAGGGCTGCAGCTGCTCGACCAGCCGGCCTTCAGCGTCCAGTACCACCCCGAAGCAGCCGCGGGCCCGCACGACGCCGCGTACCTCTTCGACCGTTTCGTCACCCTGATGGAGGGCCAGCGTGCCTAAGCGCTCCGATATCCAGTCCGTCCTGGTCATCGGCTCCGGTCCGATCGTCATCGGGCAGGCCGCCGAGTTCGACTACTCCGGCACCCAGGCCTGCCGCGTGCTCAAGGCCGAGGGCCTGCGCGTCATCCTGGTGAACTCCAACCCGGCGACGATCATGACCGACCCGGAGATCGCCGACGCCACGTACGTCGAGCCGATCACCCCCGAGTTCGTCGAGAAGATCATCGCCAAGGAGCGCCCCGACACGCTCCTCCCGACCCTGGGCGGCCAGACCGCGCTCAACACCGCGATCTCGATGCACGAGAACGGTGTCCTGGAGAAGTACGGCGTCGAGCTCATCGGCGCCAACGTCGAGGCCATCAACAAGGGTGAGGACCGCGACCTCTTCAAGGGGGTCGTCGAGGCCGTCAAGGCGAAGATCGGCTACGGCGAGTCCGCCCGCTCCGTCATCTGCCACACCATGGACGACGTCATCGCCGGTGTGGACACCCTCGGCGGCTACCCCGTCGTCGTCCGCCCCTCCTTCACCATGGGCGGCGCCGGCTCCGGCTTCGCCCACGACGAGGAGGAGCTGCGCCGCATCGCCGGACAGGGCCTCACGCTCTCCCCGACCACCGAGGTGCTCCTGGAGGAGTCCATCCTCGGCTGGAAGGAGTACGAGCTGGAGCTGATGCGCGACAAGAACGACAACGTCGTGGTCGTCTGTTCCATCGAGAACTTCGACCCGATGGGCGTCCACACCGGTGACTCGATCACCGTCGCCCCCTCGATGACGCTCACCGACCGTGAGTACCAGCGGCTGCGTGACATCGGCATCGCGATCATCCGCGAGGTCGGCGTCGACACCGGCGGCTGCAACATCCAGTTCGCCATCGACCCGGTCGACGGCCGGGTCATCGTGATCGAGATGAACCCGCGCGTCTCCCGCTCCTCGGCGCTGGCCTCGAAGGCCACCGGCTTCCCGATCGCCAAGATCGCGGCCAAGCTGGCCGTCGGCTACACGCTCGACGAGATCCCCAACGACATCACCGAGAAGACCCCGGCCTCCTTCGAGCCGACGCTCGACTACGTCGTGGTCAAGGCCCCGCGCTTCGCCTTCGAGAAGTTCCCCTCCGCCGACTCCACCCTCACCACCACCATGAAGTCGGTGGGCGAGGCCATGGCGATCGGCCGCAACTTCACCGAGGCCCTGCAGAAGGCCCTGCGCTCGCTGGAGAAGAAGGGCTCGCAGTTCGCCTTCACCGGGGAGCCCGGCGACAAGGCCGAGCTGCTCGCCGAGGCCGTCCGTCCCACCGACGGCCGCATCAACACCGTGATGCAGGCGATCCGCGCCGGCGCCACCCAGGAGGAGGTCTTCGACGCCACGAAGATCGACCCCTGGTTCGTCGACCAGCTCTTCCTGATCAAGGAGATCGCCGACGAGCTGACCTCCGCCGAACGCCTCGACACCGAGCTGCTCGCCGAGGCCAAGCGGCACGGCTTCTCCGACGCGCAGATCGCCGAGATCCGCGGCCTGCGCGAGGACGTCGTGCGCGAGGTCCGGCACGCGCTCGGCATCCGCCCGGTCTACAAGACGGTCGACACCTGTGCCGCCGAGTTCGCCGCGAAGACGCCGTACTTCTACTCCTCCTACGACGAGGAGAGCGAGGTCGCGCCGCGCACCAAGCCCGCGGTGATCATCCTCGGCTCCGGCCCGAACCGCATCGGCCAGGGCATCGAGTTCGACTACTCCTGCGTCCACGCCTCCTTCGCCCTGAGCGACGCGGGCTACGAGACCGTGATGGTCAACTGCAACCCGGAGACCGTCTCCACGGACTACGACACCTCCGACCGGCTCTACTTCGAGCCGCTCACCCTCGAGGACGTCCTGGAGATCGTGCACGCCGAGTCGCTGGCCGGCCCGATCGCCGGTGTCATCGTGCAGCTCGGCGGCCAGACCCCGCTGGGCCTGGCGCAGGCGCTCAAGGACAACGGCGTGCCGGTCGTGGGGACGTCCCCCGAGGCCATCCACGCCGCCGAGGACCGCGGCGCCTTCGGCCGGGTGCTCGCCGAGGCCGGACTGCCCGCCCCGAAGCACGGCACCGCCACCACCTTCTCCGAGGCCAAGGCCATCGCCGACGAGATCGGCTACCCGGTTCTCGTACGCCCGTCGTACGTGCTCGGCGGACGCGGCATGGAGATCGTCTACGACGAGACCCGGCTGTCCTCCTACATCTCCGAGTCCACCGAGATCAGCCCCACCCGGCCGGTCCTGGTCGACCGCTTCCTCGACGACGCCATCGAGATCGACGTCGACGCGCTCTACGACGGCACCGAGCTCTACCTCGGCGGCGTCATGGAGCACATCGAGGAGGCCGGCATCCACTCCGGCGACTCCGCCTGCGCGCTGCCCCCGATCACCCTCGGCGGCTACGACATCAAGCGGCTGCGGGCCTCCACCGAGGGCATCGCCAAGGGCGTCGGAGTACGCGGACTGATCAACATCCAGTTCGCCCTCTCCGGCGACATCCTCTACGTCCTCGAAGCCAACCCGCGCGCCTCGCGGACCGTGCCCTTCACCTCGAAGGCGACCGCGGTCCCGCTCGCGAAGGCCGCCGCCCGCATCTCGCTGGGCGCGACCGTCGCGGAGCTGCGCGAGGAGGGTCTGCTGCCGAAGCACGGTGACGGCGGGACCCTGCCGCTCGACGCGCCGATCTCCGTCAAGGAGGCCGTCATGCCGTGGTCGCGCTTCCGCGACATCCAGGGACGCGGCGTCGACACGGTCCTCGGCCCGGAGATGCGCTCCACCGGTGAGGTCATGGGCATCGACTCCGTCTTCGGCACGGCGTACGCCAAGTCGCAGGCCGGCGCCTACGGACCGCTGCCCACCAAGGGCCGCGCCTTCATCTCGGTCGCCAACCGCGACAAGCGCACGATGATCTTCCCGGCCCGCGAGCTGGTCGCCCACGGCTTCGAGCTGATGGCCACCTCCGGTACGGCCGAGGTCCTCAAGCGCAACGGCATCAACGCCACGGTCGTGCGCAAGCTGTCCGAGGGCGAGGGCCCCGACGGCGAGAAGACCATCGTCCAGCTGATCCACGACGGCGAGGTCGACCTCATCGTCAACACCCCGTACGGAACGGGCGGCCGGCTCGACGGCTACGAGATCCGCACCGCGGCCGTGGCCCGGTCCGTGCCGTGCCTCACCACGGTCCAGGCGCTCGCCGCCGCCGTCCAGGGCATCGACGCGCTCAACCACGGCGGGGTCGGCGTACGTTCCCTCCAGGAACACGCGGAACATCTGACCGCGGCCCGCGACTAGGAAGCCGTCACAGGGGGACACCGGAAACGGTGTCCCCCTCTTCATGAGGACACCGTGATGTACAAACTCTTCTTCCAGCTGGTCTTCAAGCGGATGGACCCGGAGCAGGCCCATCACCTGGCGTTCCGGTGGATCCGCCTCCTCGCCCGCGTCCCCGTGCTGCGCACCTTCGCCGCTGCCGCGCTGGCCCCCCGCCACAAGGAGCTGCGCACCGAGGCCCTCGGCCTGCGGATGCACGGACCCTTCGGGCTCGCCGCCGGCTTCGACAAGAACGCCGTCGCGATCGACGGCATGTCGATGCTCGGCTTCGACCACATCGAGATCGGCACGGTCACCGGCGAGCCGCAGCCCGGCAACCCGAAGAAGCGGCTGTTCCGCCTGGTCGCGGACCGCGCGCTGATCAACCGCATGGGCTTCAACAACGAGGGCTCCGCGGCCGTGGCGGAGCGCCTCGCCGCCCGCACCCCTGTCTTCCGCACGACCGTCGGCGTGAACATCGGCAAGACCAAGGTCGTCCCCGAGGACGAGGCCGTGGGCGACTACGTGAAGTCCACCGAGCGGCTCGCCGTCCACGCCGACTACCTCGTCGTGAACGTCTCCTCGCCCAACACGCCCGGCCTGCGCAACCTCCAGGCCACCGAGGCGCTCCGCCCGCTGCTGACCGCCGTGCGCGAGGCGGCCGACCGCACCGTCACCGACCGGCGGGTCCCGCTGCTCGTCAAGATCGCCCCGGACCTCGCGGACGAGGACGTCGACGCGGTCGCCGACCTCGCCGTGGAGCTCGGTCTGGACGGCATCATCGCCACCAACACCACCATCGCCCGCGACGGCCTCGGCCTGACGTCGGACGCGTCCCTGGTCGAGGAGACCGGCGGACTCTCCGGCGCGCCCCTCAAGGAGCGCTCCCTGGAGGTCCTGAGCCGCCTGTACGCCCGTGTGGGAAGCCGGATCACCCTGGTGGGCGTCGGGGGCATCGAGAACGCCGAGGACGCCTGGCAGCGCATCCTGGCCGGTGCCACCCTCGTCCAGGGCTACAGCGCCTTCATCTACGAGGGCCCGTTCTACGCCCGCGCGATCCACAAGGGCCTGGCCGCCCGTCTGGCCGCCTCCCCGTACGCCACCCTCGCCGAAGCCGTCGGCGCCGAGACACGGAAGGTCACGCAGTGACCCTTGAACCCTTCGGCGCGCGTCTGCGCCACGCCATGGACACCCGCGGGCCGCTCTGCGTCGGCATCGACCCGCACGCCTCCCTGCTCGCCTCCTGGGGCCTGAACGACGACGTCGCGGGGCTGGAGCGCTTCACGCGCACGGTCGTCGAGGCGCTGGCCGACCGGGTCGCCGTGCTCAAGCCGCAGTCCGCGTTCTTCGAGCGCTTCGGCTCGCGCGGCGTCGCCGTCCTGGAGGAGGCCGTCGAGGAGGCCCGCGCGGCCGGGGCCCTCGTGCTCATGGACGCCAAGCGCGGAGACATCGGCTCCACGATGGGCGCCTACGCCGCCACCTACCTCGACAAGGACTCGCCGCTCTTCTCGGACGCGGTCACCGTCTCGCCGTACCTCGGCTTCGGCTCGCTGCGCCCGGCGCTGGACGCCGCCGCGGTCTCCGGGGCGGGTGTCTTCGTGCTCGCCCTCACCTCCAACCCGGAGGGCGCCGAGGTGCAGCGCGCCACCGCCGCCGACGGGCGCTCGCTGGCGCAGCTGATGCTCGACCACATGGCCGCCGAGAACACGGGCGCGACGCCGCTCGGCTCCGTCGGCGCGGTGGTCGGCGCGACGCTCGGGGACGCGGGAGTCGACCTGTCGATCAACGGTCCGCTGCTCGCTCCCGGCATCGGCGCCCAGGGCGCCACGCCCGCTGATCTTCCCGGTGTCTTCGGTGCCGCGGTGGGCAACGTGGTGCCGAGCGTGAGCCGGGGTGTACTGCGTCACGGACCGGACGCGTCAGGGCTGCGCGAAGCCGCCGGACGGTTCGCGGAGGAGATCCGTACGGCCGTCTCGGATGCTTGACCATGCCACGTAACTGCCTGTTGGTGGAATCCTGACCAAAATTCCGGGTTGTTATGGCCTAAATGTCCGGCTCGATCGAGGCTGACCAGGACTTTTCCGCTGTTCTCGCTGACTCAGGCGGCCTTGGCCGCTAGTCTCCGTCGAGAGCCAACGAGTACACGTTGTTCGTTGGCTCACCAGGTGCGGAGCCATCAGGTTCCTCGCCGGTCCGTATCCGACAGATCGACATCCGAGGTGACGTAGGCGTGGCTCTTCCGCCCCTTACCCCTGAACAGCGCGCAGCCGCGCTCGAAAAGGCCGCCGCGGCTCGCCGGGAGCGGGCCGAGGTCAAGAATCGACTCAAGCACTCCGGCGCCTCGCTCCATGAGGTCATCAAGCAGGGCCAGGAGAACGACGTCATCGGCAAGATGAAGGTCTCCGCCCTTCTCGAGTCCCTGCCGGGCGTGGGCAAGGTCCGCGCCAAGCAGATCATGGAGCGGCTCGGCATCTCCGAGAGCCGCCGGGTCCGGGGTCTTGGCTCCAACCAGATCGCATCCCTGGAGCGTGAGTTCGGCGGCAGCGCCGCCTGACGTTCTCAGGCACTCCTGAGAGCGGGGATAATCGCCCCATGGCTGCAACATCCCGGGGGAAGTCCCCCGTACCCCCGGACGTACGTCCGCGGCTGACCGTGCTCTCCGGCCCCTCTGGGGTCGGCAAGAGCACGGTCGTCGCTCATATGCGCAAGGTTCACCCCGAGGTGTGGCTCTCGGTGTCGGCCACGACCCGCAAGCCGCGACCCGGCGAACGCAACGGTGTCCACTACTTCTTCGTCGACGACGAGGAGTTCGACAAGCTGATCGCCAACGGCGAGCTGCTGGAGTGGGCCGAGTTCGCGGGCAACCGCTACGGCACGCCCCGCCGGGCCGTGCTCGACCGCCTGGAGGCGGGCGAGCCGGTGCTGCTGGAGATCGATCTGCAGGGTGCCCGGCTGGTCCGCCAGTCGATGCCCGAGGCGCAGCTCGTCTTCCTCGCGCCGCCCGGCTGGGACGAGCTGGTGCGCCGGCTCACCGGCCGCGGCACGGAGGCGCCCGACGTGATCGAGCGCCGTCTCGCGGCGGCGAAGGTCGAGCTGGCCGCCGAGGCCGAGTTCGACACCACGCTCGTCAACACCTCCGTCGAGGACGTGGCACGCGAGCTGCTAACGTTGATGCTGCAGGCTTCCGGCCTCCACGGTACCGACGACTGACCTCACGGTCCCCTCGCCGGCCCGCGGACGCAGAGCATCACACTGCGGAACCAGCATGATCAAAGATCTCTTTGGTCACTATCCCCTTCGGAAGGCAGAGAGTGTCCTCTTCCATCACCACGCCCGAGGGCATCATCAACCCGCCGATTGATGAGCTCCTCGAGGCCACCGACTCGAAGTACAGCCTTGTGATCTACGCCGCCAAGCGCGCGCGCCAGATCAACGCGTACTACTCGCAGCTCGGTGAAGGCCTCCTCGAGTACGTCGGTCCGCTCGTCGACACCCACGTGCACGAGAAGCCGCTCTCGATCGCGCTCCGCGAGATCAACGCGGGCCTGCTCACCTCCGAGGCCATCGAGGGCCCCGCGCAGTAAGCAGGCGGCACGCAGGAAACGCACCTTCACCACAGGCCCGGCGGCCCGTAACCGCCGGGCCTGTGGCGTGTCCGGTGCCGGACCCGGCACAGGCGGCCCGGCGCGGTGAGGCAGCATGGAGTCCGTACGTCACGAGGCCGCACGCGAGTGCGCGGAGACACGAGTGCGGGGAGACGCAGTGGAGAAGCCGAAGGTCGTCCTGGGGGTCAGCGGGGGCATCGCCGCGTACAAGGCGTGCGAACTGCTGCGCAGGCTGACCGAGTCCGGCCACGACGTACGGGTCGTCCCGACCGACGCGTCGCTGAACTTCGTCGGGGCCGCGACCTGGTCGGCCCTCTCCGGGAACCCCGTGTCGAGCGAGGTCTGGGAGAGCGTGCACGAGGTGCCGCACGTCCGGATCGGCCAGGCCGCCGATCTCGTCGTGGTCGCGCCCGCCACCGCCGACATGCTGGCCAAGGCGGCCCACGGCCTCGCCGACGACCTCCTCACCAACACCCTGCTCACGGCGCGCTGCCCGGTCGTCTTCGCTCCCGCGATGCACACCGAGATGTGGGAGCACCCGGCCACCCGGGAGAACGTCGCCACCCTGCGCCGCCGCGGTGCCGTCGTCATCGAGCCCGCCGTCGGCAGGCTCACCGGAGTGGACACCGGCAAGGGCCGGCTGCCCGATCCCGGGGAGATCTTCGAGGTCTGCCGCAGGGTCCTGGCCCGCGGCCCCGTCGCCCCGGACCTCGCCGGCCGGCATGTGGTGATCAGCGCGGGCGGCACCCGTGAGCCGCTCGACCCGGTGCGCTACCTGGGCAACCGTTCCTCGGGCAAGCAGGGCTACGCCCTCGCCCGCACCGCCGTCGCCCGGGGCGCCCGGGTGACGCTGATCGAGGCGAACACCGGGCTCCCCGACCCCGCGGGAGCCGACGTCCTGCGGGCCGGGACCGCCGTGCAGCTCCGCGAGGCGGTGCTGAAGGCGGCGGCCGACGCCGATGTGGTCGTGATGGCGGCGGCGGTCGCCGACTTCCGGCCGGCCGCGTACGCGACGGGGAAGATCAAGAAGAAGGACGGTCAGGAACAGCCTCCGATCGCGCTGGTCCGCAACCCCGACATCCTCGCCGAGGTCGCGGCTGACCGGGCCCGGCCGGGGCAGCTCGTCGTCGGATTCGCCGCGGAGACCGACGACGTCCTCGCCAACGGCCGCGATAAGCTCCGCCGCAAGGGCTGCGACCTGCTCGTCGTGAACGAGGTGGGGGAGCGCAAGACCTTCGGTGCCGAGGAGAACGAGGCGGTCGTGCTCGGGGCCGACGGGGGCGAGACCGCTGTGCCGTACGGGCCGAAGGAAGCGCTTGCCGACACCGTCTGGGACCTGGTCACGGCGCGTTTCCGTTAGATTGCGTAAAGGCCGTCCCGCCGGGCAGGAAGACACGGCGATCGGCTCTCTCTCGACCCCGTGAGGAGGGATTGTCGTACTGCCGTCAACAGTGCCGCAGGTCACAGACCTCCCAAGGGGCGAGACACGTGACCCAAACACCGGAAGCGACCGATAAACTGGCCGACGGAATGTGCCGGGCGCAGCTCCCGGAGTTCCATCAATGATCAGCCAGCAGCCGCTGCAACCCCAGGGAGCGATGTGTCCCGCCGTCTCTTCACCTCGGAGTCCGTTACCGAGGGCCACCCCGACAAGATCGCTGACCAGATCAGCGACACGATTCTCGACGCCCTCCTGCGTGAGGACCCCTCCTCGCGCGTCGCCGTCGAGACCTTGATCACCACCGGTCTGGTGCATGTCGCGGGTGAGGTCACGACCAAGGCCTACGCCGACATCCCCAACCTCGTGCGCAACAAGGTCCTGGAGATCGGCTACGACTCCTCCAAGAAGGGCTTCGACGGAGCCTCCTGCGGCGTCTCGGTGTCCATCGGCGCCCAGTCCGCGGACATCGCCCAGGGTGTCGACACCGCGTACGAGAAGCGGGTCGAGGGTGCCTCCCGGAGGGAGGAGGAGGACGAGCTCGACAAGCAGGGCGCGGGCGACCAGGGGCTGATGTTCGGCTACGCCTGCGACGAGACCCCCGAGCTGATGCCGCTGCCGATCCACCTCGCGCACCGGCTCTCGCGCCGCCTCTCCGAGGTCCGCAAGAACGGGACCATCCCGTACCTGCGCCCCGACGGCAAGACCCAGGTCACCATCGAGTACGACGGCGACAAGGCCGTCCGCCTCGACACGGTCGTCGTCTCCTCGCAGCACGCCTCCGACATCGACCTGGACTCGCTGCTCGCGCCGGACATCCGCGAGTTCGTCGTCGAGCACGTCCTGTCGCAGCTCATCGAGGACGGCATCAAGCTGGACACCGAGGGCTACCGCCTGCTGGTGAACCCGACCGGCCGCTTCGAGATCGGCGGCCCGATGGGTGACGCCGGCCTCACCGGCCGCAAGATCATCATCGACACCTACGGCGGCATGGCCCGCCACGGCGGCGGTGCCTTCTCCGGCAAGGACCCGTCCAAGGTCGACCGCTCGGCCGCCTACGCCATGCGCTGGGTCGCGAAGAACGTCGTGGCGGCGGGGCTCGCCACCCGCTGCGAGGTCCAGGTCGCCTACGCGATCGGCAAGGCCGAGCCGGTGGGCCTCTTCGTCGAGACCTTCGGCACCGCCGCGGTCGACACGGAGAAGATCGAGCACGCCATCGGCGAGGTCTTCGACCTCCGCCCGGCCGCGATCATCCGCGACCTCGACCTGCTCCGCCCGATCTACGCCCAGACCGCGGCCTACGGACACTTCGGCCGTGAGCTCCCGGACTTCACCTGGGAGCGCACCGACCGCGTGGACGCGCTGCGCGCGGCCGCGGGGCTCTAGTACCGCCCGCAGTCCTTCACGCCGGGGCCCGGACACCTTACGAGGTGTCCGGGCCCCGCCGTGCTGTCCCGGCCGGTCCCGGCGGTCCGGACGTGTCAGTGGCGTCTGGTAGGAAGGTGGCTGTGAGCAGCGACGACGAGCGGTCCGACGAGCCCGGGGCACCGGAGCAGCTCGCGCTCATCCGGGAGACGGTGCGCCGGGCGGAGGTGCCGCGTGCGAAGCCGCGGACCTGGCGGGGCGCCGCGCTCGCCGGGGAGCTGCCGGTCGCCCGCGTCCTCGTGAACAAGGGCGCCCTCCACCTCGACCAGTACTTCGACTACGCCGTCCCCGAGGAGCTCGACGCCGACGCGCAGCCCGGCGTGCGGGTCCGGGTGCGCTTCGGAGCCGGAGGACGCCAGGTCCGCGGCGGGCGGCGCGAGGGCGGCGGCCTGATCGACGGCTTCCTGATCGAACGGCGCGCCACCTCGGACTACCAGGGAGCCCTCGCGGCCCTCGCCTACGTCGTCTCACCGGAGCCGGTCCTCGGGCCGGAGCTGCTCGAGCTCTCGCGGGCCGTCGCCGACCGTTACGCCGGCAGCCTCGCGGACGTGCTCCAGCTCGCCGTGCCCCCCAGGAACGGCCGTGCCGAGGGCAAACCGTCGCCCGACCCCCTTCCGCCTCCGCCCGTCCCGTCACCCGGCACCTGGGAGCGTTACGCCCAGGGGCCCGGTTTCCTGCGGGCACTGGCCGAGGGCGGGGCGCCCCGGGCGGTGTGGACGGCGCTGCCGGGACCGCACTGGCCCGAGGAGATCGCCCGTGCGATGGCCGCGACCCTGGCCTCGGGCCGGGGGGCGCTCGTCGTCGTACCGGACGGCCGGAGCGCGGGCCGGGTCGACGCCGCGCTCACCGCGGTGCTGGGGGAGGGGCGCCACGCGCTGCTGACCGCCGACTCCGGGCCGGAGAAGCGCTACCGCCAGTGGCTGGCGGTCCGGCGCGGTTCCGTGCGCGCGGTGGTCGGGACCAGGGCGGCGATGTTCGCCCCGGTCGCCGACCTCGGCCTGGTGGCGCTCTGGGACGACGGGGACTCCAGCCACAGCGACGACAACGCTCCCTTCCCGCACGTCAGGGAGGTCCTGGAGCTCCGGGCGACGCACGGCCGCTGCGCGTTCCTCCTGGGCGGGACGAGCTGCACGGTCGAGGCCGCCCAGCTGGTCGAGAGCGGCTGGGCCCTGCCCCTGCGCGCGGAGCGGGAGCAGATGCGGATCGCCGCCCCCCTGGTGCGCACCGTCGGCGACGGGGAGCTCGCCCGGGACGGCGCGGCCCGTTCGGCGCGACTGCCCAGCCTGGCGTGGCAGACCGTGCGGGACGGGCTGCGCAGCGGCCCCGTGCTCGTCCAGGTGCCGCGCCGGGGGTACGCCCCCCGGCTGGCCTGCGAGCGCTGCCGCGAGCCTGCGCGGTGCCGGCACTGTGCGGGACCGCTCCAGGCCCCGGACCAGCGGGATCTCGACTGCGCGTGGTGCGGGCGGGCCGAGACGGCCTGGAACTGCACGGCCTGCGGCGGTGTGCGGCTGCGGGCACAGATCGTCGGGGCCCGCAGGACCGCCGAGGAACTGGGCCGGGCGTTTCCCGCCGTGCCCGTACGGACGTCGGGGCGGGACCACGTGCTGGACTCGGTGCCCGACCAGCCCGCCCTCGTCGTGAGCACCCCCGGGGCCGAGCCGGTGGCCGAGGGCGGCTACGCGGCGGCGCTGCTGCTGGACGGCTGGGCGATGGTCGGCAGGCCCGACCTGCGGGCGGGTGAGGAGGCCCTGCGGCGCTGGACGGCCGCCGCCGCGCTGGTGCGGGGGCAGCCGGAGGGCGGCACGGTGGTGATCGTGGCCGAGCCGACCCTGAGGCCCGTGCAGGCCCTGGTCCGCTGGGACCCGGTCGGTCACGCCCGCCGCGAGCTCGCGGAGCGGGCGGAGCTCGGCTTCCCCCCGGTGTCCAGGATGGCCGCGGTGACCGGCCCGCCGGAGGCGGTGGCCGCGTACCTCGCCGGTGCGGAGCTGCCCCCCGAAGCCGAGGTGCTCGGCCCGGTGCCCGTGCAGGGGGCCGGTCCCGGCAGGCCCCGCAGACAGGGCGACGCCCCGCCGGGGGAGACCTGGGAGCGCGCGCTGGTGAGGGTCCCGCCGGGGCGGGGTGCCGCGCTGGCGGCCGCCCTGAAGACGGCCCAGGCGACCCGGACGGCCAGGGGCACCGGGGACCCCGTGCGGATCAGGATCGATCCGCCGGACATCGGCTGACCCGGCCGGAGCCGGGCGGGCCACCGGGTGCCTCCGGCTCCCGACCCCTGGTGCGGCGGCCGAGCGTCCTCGACCGCCGTCCTGGCGCCGCCCCGGCCGGGTGTGCCCGGCCGTCCCCGCCGCCGTCAGCCGTTGCGCGGGCCGGGGAAGACGCCGGGCCGGTCCGAGGGCTGTGGCGGCATGGAGCGGGCCGCGGGCACCACGGGGGAGGAGCCGGGCCCCGCGGGCACCGGGCGGTTCACGGTCTCCGCGACGGCCTCCGCCGCCCCCGGCTGCGGGGTGGCGCGACGTGCGCCGTAACGGCGGTGGACCGCCTGCTTGGTGACGCCGAGGGCGGAACCCACCGCGTCCCACGAGAAGCCCAGCGAGCGGTCGAAGTCCACCGCGGCGGTGACCAGCGTCTCGACGCTGTCCCGCAGTTCCTGGGCCAGCCGCACCGTCGGGGCCGGCGCCCTGCCGTAGACGACGAAGCCCGCGGACGGGCCGGAGCGGCGGGGACGGTAGACGTTGCCCAGCTGCGCGGTGAGGGTGCGCAGCGCGTCCACCTGCCGCCGGACCCGCTCGATGTCCCGCACCAACAGGTGCAGGCTGGCACGCGCTTGGGCGTCGTGGGTTGCGTGGTCGGCCATGAACAAGCCTCTCGAACCGGCGTTGAAAGGGATCGGACCGCGCGGCGGCGGTCCACTTCGGTCAATCTCACTTGACCAACGCGTCACCCGGCCATGTGGTCACGCAATAGGGGCGTATGTGCATATGCGCGGGGCGCACCCGCGTGCGTACGCCCCCGGTCCGGGCGGCCCGGGCGGGACCATGGGGCACCCCCTAGACTGGTGTGCTGCTCGCCACGTACGTTCCGGCCCGAGAGGCAGTCCGCCACCCATGAAGCTCGTCTTCGCAGGCACCCCCGAGGTCGCCGTCCCCGCTCTGGACGCCCTGATCGCCTCCGACCGCCACGAGGTGGCCGCGGTGGTGACCCGCCCCGACGCACCGGCCGGGCGGGGACGCCGGCTGGTCGCCAGCCCCGTGGCCGAGCGCGCGGAGGAGGCGGGCATCGAGGTGCTCAAGCCCACCAGGCCGCGTGACGAGGACTTCCTGGCGCGGCTGCGGGAGATCGCACCGGACTGCTGCCCCGTGGTCGCGTACGGCGCCCTGCTCCCCAAGAGCGCGCTGGACGTCCCGGCCAGGGGCTGGGTCAACCTGCACTTCTCGCTCCTGCCCGCCTGGCGCGGTGCCGCGCCCGTGCAGCACGCGGTGATGGCCGGCGACGAGGTCACCGGGGCGTCGACCTTCCTCATCGAGGAGGGGCTGGACTCGGGCCCGGTGTACGGCGTCCTCACCGAGGAGGTCCGGCCCACCGACACCAGCGGTGATCTGCTCACCCGGCTCGCCTTCGCGGGCGCCGGGCTGCTCGCGGCGACCATGGACGGCGTCGAGGACGGCACCCTGCACGCCGTGCCGCAGCCGGCCGAGGGCGTCACGCTCGCCCCGAAGATCGGCGTCGAGGACGCCCAGGTGCGGTGGACGGAGCCCGCGCTCCGGGTCGACCGCGTGGTGCGCGGCTGCACCCCCGCCCCGGGGGCCTGGACCCTCTTCCGCGGCGAACGCCTCAAGCTCGTCCAGGCCGTCCCCGTCCTGGACCGCACCGACCTCGCCCCGGGCGAGCTGTCCGCCGGCAAGAACAACGTGTACGTGGGCACCGGCTCCCACGCCGTGGAGCTGCTCTGGGTCCAGCCGCAGGGCAAGAAGCCGATGAGGGCCGCCGACTGGGCCCGGGGCGTGCGCATCGTCCACGGGGAGCTCCTGGGCCTCTGAGGCCACAGGCACGCCTGCCGGGGCCCGGGACCGGGCCCCCGGGCGGCGACGTACGCTGGACGGGTTCGCCCCCTCACCATCAGCGGAGCACCTTTCACGTGAACGACCAGCAGCGTCGACGTCCCGCCAAGCCGCATCGCCGCCCCAAGAAGGACCCCGTCAGGTTCCTCGCCTTCGAGGCGCTCAGGGCGGTCGACGAACGCGACGCCTACGCCAACCTCGTCCTCCCCCCGCTGCTGAAGAAGGCGCGCGCCGCGGGCGACTTCGAGGGCAGGGACGCGGCGCTGGCGACCGAGCTGGTCTACGGGACCCTGCGCCGTCAGGGCACGTACGACGCGATCGTCGCCGCCTGCATCGACCGGCCGCTGCGTGAGGTCGACCCGCCGGTGCTCGATGTCCTCAACATGGGTGTCCACCAGCTCCTCGGCACCCGTATCCCGACCCACGCGGCCGTCTCCGCGAGCGTGGAGCTCGCGCGGGTGGTGCTGGGCGAGGGCCGCGCCAAGTTCGTCAACGCGGTGCTGCGCAAGGTGTCCGCGCACGACCTGGAGACGTGGGTGGAGCGCGTCGCCCCCTCGTACGAGGACGACGCCGAGGAGCACCTCTCGGTCGTCCACTCGCACCCCCGCTGGATCGTCTCCGCCCTCTGGGACGCCCTGGGCGGCGGCCGCGCCGGGATCGAGGACCTGCTGGAGGCCGACAACGAACGGCCCGAGGTGACCCTGGTGGCCCGGCCCGGCCGCTCGACCCCCGACGAGCTGCTCGACGCCCTCGGTGAGGAGAGCGGCCTGCCCGGCCGCTGGTCGCCCTACGCCGTGCGGATGGCCGAGGGCGGCGAGCCGGGCGCCCTGGAAGCCGTACGGGACGGCAGCGCCGGTGTGCAGGACGAGGGCAGCCAGCTCGTCGCCGCCGCCCTGGCCAACGCCCCCGTCGAGGGTGACGACACCCGCTGGCTGGACGGCTGCGCCGGCCCGGGAGGGAAGGCCGCGCTGCTGGCCGCGCTCGCCGCCGGACGCGGCGCGACGCTGCTCGCCGCGGAGAAGCAGCCGCACCGCGCCCGGCTCGTCGAGCGCGCGCTGGCCGGCAACCCCGGGCCCTACCAGGTGATCACCGCCGACGGGACCCGGCCGCCGTGGCAGCCCGGGTCCTTCGACCGGGTCCTCATGGACGTGCCGTGCTCCGGTCTCGGCGCGCTGCGCAGGCGTCCGGAATCCCGCTGGCGGCGGCGCGCCGGGGACCTGGAGAGCTTCGCCCCCCTGCAACGCGGCCTGCTCCGTGAGGCGTTGAAGGCCGTCCGGGTCGGCGGAGTCGTCGGCTACGCGACCTGCTCGCCGCACCTCGCGGAGACCAGGGTCGTCGTCGAGGACGTGCTCAAGGGGCGCGGCGGACCGGCCCCCGCGGCGGAGTGGATCGACGCCCGCCCGCTGCTGCCGGGTGTGCCCGCGCTGGGAGACGGTCCCGACGTCCAGCTGTGGCCGCATCTGCACGGCACGGACGCGATGTACCTCGCCCTCCTGCGCCGCACGGCCTGACCGGGGGGAAAAGGCCGGGATTGCGCGAACCGTAATGATCCCGTGAGGCTTTGAGGCCCACCGGGGCGGGGAAGTGGCGCGGAGCATGGCAGGCTTGGGTGCATGGCCCAGATCAACCCCAGCATCCTGTCCGCCGACTTCGCCCGCCTCGCCGAGGAGGCGAAGGCCGTGGAAGGCGCCGACTGGCTCCATGTCGATGTCATGGACAACCACTTCGTGCCCAACCTGACGCTGGGCGTGCCCATCGTCGAGGCGCTGAGCAAGGCCACGGACACCCCGCTGGACTGCCACCTCATGATCGAGGACGCGGACCGCTGGGCCCCGCAGTACGTCGAGGCCGGGGCCGGCTCGGTCACCTTCCACGCGGAGGCCGCGGCCGCGCCCGTACGGCTGGCACGGGAGATCAGGGCCAAGGGCGCCCGCGCCTCCATGGCGCTGAAGCCCGCGACGCCCATCGAGCCCTACGAGGACCTGCTCCCCGAGCTCGACATGCTGCTGATCATGACGGTCGAGCCGGGCTTCGGCGGCCAGGCGTTCCTGGACATCATGCTGCCGAAGATCCGCCGCACCCGTGAGCTGATCTCGAAGCACGGCCTCGAGCTGTGGCTCCAGGTCGACGGCGGGGTCTCCGCCACCACCATCGAGCGGTGCGCCGAGGCGGGCGCCGACGTGTTCGTCGCCGGCTCGGCGGTCTACGGGGCCGAGGACCCCGCCGAGGCGGTCCGGGCGCTCCGCGCCCAGGCCGACGCGGTCACGGCCACGGCACCCTGGGCATGCGGCCACTGAACCAAGCTCAGGTGAACGCGGCCCGACGGGCCTGATCAAGGATCGCCGGATCTGACAGGATGGACGGCGTATCGAGCGTGTGAACAGCAGTGAGGAGATCGCGGTGTCTGGCATCTCGGCGGGTCGGTCAGCCATGCGGATGGGACCCGCGGAGCTGGTGCAGGCGGCGGCCATGGCCCGCCGGTTCTACCTCGAGGGAAAGTCGAAGATCCAGATCGCCGAGGAGTTCGGCGTCAGCCGCTTCAAGGTGGCCCGGGTCCTGGAGACGGCCCTCGAGCGTGATCTCGTACGGATCGAGATCCGGGTACCGGCGGAGCTGGACGCGGAGCGCTCCGACGCGCTCCGCGCGCGGTACGGCCTGCGGCACGCCGTCGTGGTCGAGTCACCGGCGGAGGAACAGGACGACGCGGCCGACCCGGAGAACCTGGGCGAGGTGGCGGCCGACCTGCTCGGCGAGCTGGTCAACGAGGGCGATGTGCTGGGGCTGGCCTGGGGCCGTTCCACCATCCACATGGCGGCGGCCCTCGACCGGCTGCCCCCGTGCACGGTCGTCCAGCTGACCGGGGTCTACGACGCGGGGACGGCCGAGCGCGGCTCGGTCGAGGCGGTCCGCCGCGCCGCGCAGGTGTCCGGGGGAGAGGCGCACCCCATCTACGCGCCGATGCTGCTGCCCGACCCGGCGACGGCGGCGGCGCTGCGCCACCAGACGGGGATCGCCCGGGCCTTCGAGTACTTCGACAAGGTGACGGTCGCCGCGGTCTCCATCGGCTCCTGGGAGCCCGGCATCTCCACCGTCCACGACATGCTGTCGGACGAGGAGCGTGCGCACTACGCCTCCCTCGGCGTGGCGGCGGAGATGTCCGCCCACCTCTTCGACACGAACGGGCGACGGGTCGGCCGGGACCTGGGCGAGCGGTGCATCACCGTGGAGGCGGACCGGCTGCGCCGGATCCCCGAGGTGGTGGCCATCGCCGGGGGCCAGCGCAAGGCGGCGGCGATCGGCGCGGTGCTGCGCTCGGGGCTGGTCACCAGCCTCGTGACGGACACCGCCGCGGCCGACTACCTCCTGACGGAGTCCGCCGCGGGCTCCCGGCCCGCCCTGGAGCGGGCCGACCCGGACGACTGAGACCGGCTGCTCACGGCACCGGTCACGGCGGAGGCCGGGCACCCGCACGGGTGCCCGGCCTCCGTCTTCCGTCGTGACCGGCTCAGCGCCGGCCGTGGCCCGCTCCCAGCCGGGCGTCGCCGGTGTCCAGGTGCGCCGGGTCCGGGGTGTCCGGCCGGGCCCGGTCCGGCCGTGCGGCCCCCGTCCCGGGCCGTGCGGCCCCCGTCTCAGGCTCTGCGGGCTCCGCGCCCACGCCGAGCACGGACTCCTCCAGGTACGCGCCGGGCTCGGCGTACTGGCTGACCTCCGCGGGGTTGTAGCGGGGTGTCTGCCGCGACCAGTCGAGATTGCCCCGCATCCAGCTCCGCATCCCGTCGAGATAGGGCACGAGCAGCCCCGCCAGCTCCGGGTACAGGTCGAGCAGCTCGCCCTCGGCGGTGAGGAAGCGCTCCGTCTCGGTGGCTATCTCCGCACACACGTGCTCGAGCGCCTCCTGCTTCCCGTAGCCGCGGTGGTGGCGTACCAGGTGCACGAGGTTGTGGATCTCGCCCAGCACCTGCTCCTTCTCGTAGGAGTAGACGTCGTTGGCCCAGCACACGACGTTGCAGGACGCCTCCAGCGCGGTGATGAACCGGGCGTCGTTGTGCACCGACTCGGGTGCCCCCATGCCGGCCACGATCTCTATCAGGTCCATGCACACATGGATGGCCCCGGTGTGCCTGCGCTTGGCGATGTACGTCGCCTCGGACGGCACGACACCGTCGGCGCGGTTCCCCGCCTCCCAGGCCGTGGCGGTCGTCAGGTAGGTCATGAGGTGCCAGGTGAAGCGGGCGCGCCAGTGGGGGGCGGCCTGCGGAATCGTACGTTCCCACAGGTCCGCCAGGGCGATCAGCGCGGCGGGGGCCTCCTCGCCCGGACGGGGGCCGGGAGCGGTGCCCTCGACCACGGCGCGCATGCGCTCCACCACGTCGCGTACACGGTCGGGGCTGCGGCCCAGGTGTCCGTCGTCGAGCTGGTCGTCGACGAGGAAGAGCCAGACGAACCAGTCGGCGACCAGATCCAGGTGCTCACTGTCCGCCGTCGGGTAGACCATGCCCACGAAGGCGCCGAAGTCGGCCTGCTCGAAACGTTCCCTGGCGGACTCCCGGTGGACCAGGCCGGTGCGCCGGGTCCAGGCGTCGAGGTGCTCACGGGTGTGGTCCACATGCGGATTGCTCCGCTGGGGGAAAGGGCAGTAGATGTCGGGCAGTTCGCTCTCCACAGGCGGATCCCCATCCTCTCCGGCCAGACGCGCGACAGGTGTTCGGGGCTCGTGGACGGCGTGGTGCCTGCCGCCGAGACCTGCGGGTTTGAAGCTACCTGAGCCCCCGTCACCCGGTCCAGGGATCGTGATCACGAAGGAACGAATCCTGTTCGGGTAGGGTCCATGGGTAAGGCAGGTTTCCACTTGCCCCGCCCCCGGGCAGCCTCCTTGGAGGATGTGACGAACGCGGGGGCGCATCGCTGTGTCTTCGTGGAAACGACCTGCACCGTTTCGTATGAAAAAATGAGTGTTATGCGTTTTCTTGAGCCCGGCACCGGTCGCTACACGACCTCCCCCTCGGTCCCCTACGACCTGACGTACGACGACGTCTTCATGGTCCCCGGCCGCTCCGCGGTCGGGTCCCGGCAGGCCGTGGACCTCGCGTCGCCGGACGGCAGCGGCACCACCATCCCGCTCGTCGTCGCGAACATGACGGCCATCGCGGGCCGCCGGATGGCCGAGACGATCGCCCGGCGCGGCGGTCTGGTCGTGATCCCCCAGGACATTCCGATCGAGGTCGTCACCGAGGTCATCAGCTGGGTCAAGAAGCGCCACCTCGTCCTCGACACGCCCATCGTGCTGGCCCCCGGCCAGACGGTCGCCGACGCGCTCTCCCTGCTGCACAAGCGGGCCCACGGCGCGGGCGTCGTCGTCGACGCGGAGAACCGGCCCGTCGGCGTCGTCACCGACCACGACCTGACCGGCGTGGACCGCTTCACCCAGCTGTCCGAGGTCATGTCCAAGGACCTGGTCGTGCTCGACGCGGACATCGACCCGCGCGAGGCCTTCACCACGCTCGACGGCGCCAACCGCAAGCTCGCCCCGGCGGTCGACGCGGACGGCCGGCTCGTCGGCATCCTCACCCGGAAGGCCGCACTGCGAGCGACGCTCTACACCCCCGCTACGGACGCGGACGGCAAGCTGCGGATCGCGGCGGCCGTGGGCATCAACGGCGACGTGGCGGGCAAGGCCAAGCAGCTCCTGGACGCCGGTGCCGACGTGCTCGTCGTGGACACCGCCCACGGGCACCAGGAATCCATGATCAGCGCGGTGCGGGCCGTCCGGGCGCTCGACCCGCAGGTCCCGATCGTCGCGGGCAACATCGTCGCCGCGGAGGGCGTGCGCGACCTCATCGAGGCGGGCGCCGACATCATCAAGGTCGGTGTGGGCCCCGGCGCGATGTGCACCACCCGGATGATGACCGGCGTCGGCAGGCCGCAGTTCTCCGCCGTGCTGGAGTGCGCCGCCGAGGCGAAGAAGCACGGCAAGCACGTCTGGGCCGACGGCGGCGTCCGGCACCCGCGCGACGTGGCGATGGCGCTGGCCGCCGGCGCGTCCAACGTCATGATCGGCTCCTGGTTCGCCGGTACGTACGAGTCGCCCGGCGACCTCCAGCAGTCCGCCGACGGGCGGTACTACAAGGAGTCGTTCGGGATGGCCTCGGCGCGTGCCGTCAAGAACCGCACCTCGGAGGAGTCCTCCTACGACCGGGCCCGCAAGGCGCTGTTCGAGGAGGGCATCTCCACCTCGCGGATGTTCCTCGACCCCACCCGCCCCGGTGTGGAGGACCTGATCGACTCGATCATCGCCGGTGTCCGCTCCTCCTGCACCTACGCGGGCGCGTCCTCGCTCGAGGAGTTCGCCGAGAAGGCGATCGTGGGTGTGCAGAGCGCCGCCGGTTACGCGGAGGGCAAGCCGCTCCACGCCAGCTGGAGCTGATGCCACGGAGGCCGGTGCGGCCTCGTCACAGGTGCCCCTTCCGGGAGTTCACGCCGGGAGGGGCACCTGCATGTGTGCCCGCCGGACGCCCGGAGCGGCACCCCGCTCCCACCTGTGAGCACTCCCGTCACCCCTTCAACGTGGTTGAAGGGTAAGTAATATGAGCCGCAATCAGCTGCCCGCCCCTCTGCGGTAAGGGATCTCATGTCTTCCTTCTTCACCGACCTGGCCCAGCAGTACATCGACGGTGAGTGGAGGCCGGGGAAGGGGTCCTGGGACATCATCGACTTCAACCCGTACAGCGGGGAGAAGCTCGCCTCGATCACCGTGGCGACGGCGGACGAGGTCGACCAGGCCTACCGCGCCGCCGAGCGGGCCCAGCAGGGATGGGCGGACACGAACCCGTACGCCCGGCGGACGGTGCTGGAGAAGGCGCTGCGCGTGGTCGAGGAGCGCGAGGCCGAGATCGGTGAGGCGATCGTCGCGGAGCTCGGCGGGACCCGCCTGAAGGCGGGCTTCGAGCTGCACCTGGCCAAGGAGTTCCTGCGCGAGGCCATCCAGCTCACCCTGCGCTCCACCGGGCAGATCCTGCCCTCGCCCACGGAGGGCAAGGAGAACCGCGTCTACCGCCTGCCCGTCGGCGTCGTGGGCGTCATCAGCCCCTTCAACTTCCCCTTCCTGCTGTCGCTCAAGTCGGTCGCGCCCGCGCTGGCCCTCGGCAACGCCGTGGTCCTCAAGCCGCACCAGTCCACCCCCATCTGCGGCGGCACCCTGATCGCCAAGCTGTTCGAGGAGGCGGGGCTGCCCGCCGGGCTGCTGAACGTCGTGGTCACCGACATCGCCGAGATCGGCGACAGCCTGCTGGAGCACCCCGTCCCGCAGGTCATCTCCTTCACCGGCTCGGACGCGATCGGCCGCCACGTCGCGCGGGTCTGCGCGGCCCACCTCAAGCGCGCGGTGCTCGAACTGGGCGGCAACAGCGCGCTGATCGTCCTGGACGACGCCGATGTCGACTACGCGGTCGACGCGGCCGTCTTCAGCCGTTACGTCCACCAGGGCCAGGTCTGCATGGCCGCGAACCGCATCCTGGTGGACCGCTCGGTGGAGCAGGAGTTCACCGAGAAGTTCGTCGCCAAGGTCGCCTCCCTGCGCGTCGGCGACCCGGCGGACCCCGCGACGCACATCGGCCCGCTGATCAGCTCCTCACAGGCCGACGCGGTGTCCAAGCTCGTCGACGAGACCGTGGAGGCGGGCGCCACGGCCCTGCTGCACGGCCGGGCCGACGGCAACCTGGTGAGCCCGTCCGTACTGACCGGCCTCGCCGCCGACTCCCCGGTCCTCCAGCAGGAGATATTCGGCCCGGTGGCCCTGCTCGTCCCCTTCGACGGCGAGGACGAGGCCGTCCGCATCGCCAACGACACCCCGTACGGGCTGAGCGGCGCGGTCCACACCGGCAACATCGAGCGCGGCGTGCGGGTGGGGCAGCGGATCCGCACCGGCATGATCCACATCAACGACGGCACCGTCCACGACGAGCCCATCGTCCCCTTCGGCGGCGAGAAGAACTCCGGACTCGGGCGGCTGAACGGCGAGTCGATGCTCGAGGCCTTCACCACCCAGAAGTGGATCTCGGTCCAGCACGGCCGCTCGCAGTTCCCCTTCTGACCGGCCTCTCCCTGCGGCGGGCGCGCCCCTCGTGGCGCGCCCGTGGTCTACTTCGGGGGCGGCCCGTGCCGCCCCCGAACCCCTCCGCCGCAGAGAAGTGACCCACCCGACGTGCGCCTGAACGACCTCGACGAACGCATCGTCCACGCCCTCGCCGAAGACGCCCGCCGCTCCTACGCGGACATCGGCGCACTCATCGGCCTCTCCGCCCCCGCCGTGAAGCGCCGCGTGGACCGGCTGCGCGCCGAAGGCGCCATCACGGGCTTCACCGTGCGGGTCGACCCGGCGGCGCTCGGCTGGGAGACCGAGGGTTTCATCGAGATCTACTGCAGCCGCAACACCGCCCCCGAGGCGATCAAGCGGGGCCTCGCCTCCTATCCGGAGATCGCGTCCGCCTCCACGGTGACGGGCGACGCCGACGCGATCGTGCAGGTCTTCGCGGCCGACATGCGCCACTTCGAGCAGGTGCTGGAACGGATCGCCGGCGAGCCGTACGTCGAGCGGACCAAGTCGGTCCTCGTGCTCTCCCCGCTGCTGCGCCGGTACTCCTCGGGCCCGCCGGCCTGACCTGCGGCGCCGCCGGAGCCGGGCGGCGCCGCCCGGCGGACGCGCCCCGGAGAGACCGATATCACTCGCCTGACCTGCGACGACGTCCTGCGCAACGAATCGCCGTACCGGCCACTCCCCGCGCAACGGATCGACGGTGTACGCGCAACATCCGCGTCTTGTCGGCCGTGATCCCCGCACCGTACCGTCGATACGTCTCCCCACCCCGTCCGTCCCGCCCGAGGTCACCCATGCCGCCGTTGCGCACCGCCCTGCTCCAGAGCTCCGGACGGACCGGTTCCGTGGACGCCAACCTCGCCACGCTCGACGAGGCCGCCACCCGGGCCGCCGCCGCCGGGGCCCGGCTGCTGGTCTGCCCGGAGCTGTTCCTCACCGGCTACGCCATCGGCGACGCCGTCCCCGCGCTCGCCGAACCCGCGGACGGGCCCGCCGCGCACGCCGTCGCCGAGATCGCCCGGCGCCACGGCCTCGCCGTCCACTACGGCTACCCGGAGCGCGCCGGCGACGCCGTCTTCAACGCCGCGCAGCTGATCGGCCCCGACGGCACGGCGCTCGCCAACTACCGCAAGACCCATCTCTTCGGCAGCTTCGAGGAGCAGTGGTTCACCCCCGGCGACCAGCCCGTGGTGCAGGCCGAGCTGGACGGCGTACGGGTGGGGCTGCTCATCTGCTACGACGTCGAGTTCCCGGAGAACGTCCGCGCGCACGCACTGGCCGGGACCGAGCTCCTGCTGGTCCCGACCGCGCTGATGCACCCGTTCCCCTTCGTCGCCGAAGCCGTCGTGCCCGTCCGCGCCTTCGAGAGCCAGCTGTACATCGCGTACGTCAACAGGGCGGGCAAGGAGGGCGAGTTCGACTTCACCGGGCTGAGCTGCCTGGCCGGCCCCGACGGCACGGCCCGCGCCCGCGCCGGCCGCGGCGAGGAGCTGCTCGTCGGCGAGGTCGACCCCGGTCTGCTCGCCGCGTCGCGCGCGGCCAACCCCTATCTCGCGGACCGCGTCCCGGGGCTGTACGGCTCCCTGGTCTGAGCACCACCCGCCCCCTGTCCCACGCTTCCCCGCAAGGAGTCCCAGCCCCATGACGTCCACGGTGCCCAACGCCGTCCAGCACACCGACGCGCAGCCGCCGATCACCATGTTCGGGCCGGACTTCCCCTACGCGTACGACGACTTCCTGGGCCACCCGGCCGGCATCGGGCAGGTACCGGCCACCGAGCACGGCACCGAGGTCGCCGTCATCGGCGGAGGGCTCTCCGGCATCATCACCGCGTACGAGCTGATGAAGATGGGCCTGAAGCCCGTCGTGTACGAGGCGGACCGGATCGGCGGACGGCTGCGCACCGTGGGCTTCGACGGGTGCGACCCGTCGCTGACCGCCGAGATGGGCGCCATGCGCTTCCCGCCGTCGTCCACGGCGCTCCAGCACTACATCGACCTGGTGGGCCTGGAGACCAAGGCGTTCCCCAACCCGCTCTCCCCGGCCACCCCGTCGACCGTCGTCGACCTCAAGGGCGAGTCGCACTACGCGCGGACCATCGACGACCTGCCGCAGGTGTACCGCGAGGTGATGGACGCCTGGAACTCCTGCCTGGAGGAGGGCGCCGACTTCTCCGACATGAACCGGGCGATGCGCGAACGCGACGTACCGCGCATCCGCGAGATCTGGGCGAAGCTCGTCGAGAAGCTCGACGACCAGACCTTCTACGGCTTCCTCTGCGGCTCCGACGCCTTCGCCTCCTTCCGCCACCGAGAGATCTTCGGGCAGGTCGGCTTCGGCACCGGGGGCTGGGACACCGACTTCCCCAACTCGATCCTGGAGATCCTCCGCGTCGTCTACACCGAGGCCGACGACCACCACCGGGGGATCGTCGGCGGCAGCCAGCAGCTGCCGCTGCGCCTGTGGGACCGCGAACCGCAGAAGATCACCCACTGGCCGCTCGGCACGTCCCTGGCCTCCCTGCACGACGGGGAGCCGCGCACCGCGGTGACCCGTCTCGACCGCACCGCCGGGAACCGCATCACCGTCACCGACGCCACCGGCGACATCCGCACCTACCGGGCAGCGGTCTTCACCGGCCAGTCCTGGCTCCTGCTCTCCAAGATCGCCTGTGACGACGCGCTCTTCCCGATCGACCACTGGACGGCGATGGAGCGCACCCACTACATGGAGTCGTCCAAGCTGTTCGTCCCCGTCGACCGGCCGTTCTGGCTCGACAAGGACGCGGCGACGGGCCGCGACACGATGTCCATGACACTCACCGACCGGATGACCCGGGGGACGTACCTCCTGGACGACGGGCCCGACAAGCCGGCCGTCATCTGCCTCTCCTACACCTGGTGCGACGACAGCCTGAAGTGGCTGCCCCTCTCCCCGAACGAGCGCATGGACGTCATGCTCAAGTCCCTCGGGGAGATCTATCCGGGCGTCGACATCCGCAAGCACATCATCGGCAACCCGGTCACCGTCTCCTGGGAGAACGAGCCGTACTTCATGGGCGCGTTCAAGGCCAACCTGCCGGGCCACTACCGCTACCAGCGGCGCCTGTTCACCCACTTCATGCAGGAGCGGCTGCCGGCCGACAAGAGGGGCCTGTTCCTCGCGGGCGACGACATCTCCTGGACGGCGGGCTGGGCCGAGGGCGCGGTGCAGACCGCGCTGAACGCCGTGTGGGGTGTCATGGCGCAGTTCGGCGGCTCCACCGACCCCACGAACCCCGGCCCCGGGGACGTCTTCGACGCGATCGCGCCGGTCGAGCTCCCGGAGGGCTGAGAGGACCGCGAAGGGGCGCGGCCGGGTGCCGGGCGAAGCGTTTCAGCGGCACGGCGTGAGCAGGAAGCGCCCCACCAGGCCGGTCCCGGCGTCCATCCGCGCCCGGAACTCCTCGGCCAGCGCCGGCACCCCGCGCAGCCGCCACAGCATCCTGGCCGCCGACCACGACGCCTCGCGGGCCCTCTCCAGGCTCCAGGCCCCGGCGAGATGGGTGAGCGGATCGGCGACCTCCAGCAGATCGGGGCCCGGCATCAGCTCTTCGCGGATCTGCTCCTCCAGCAGGACGAGGAGATCACCCACCCGGTCGAAGTCCTCCTCCAGGTCCGCCGGAGCGCAGTCGAGCGTACGGCAGGTGTCCACCACGGCCAGGGCGAGATCGTGCCCGATGTGCGCGTTGATACCGGCCAGCGCGAACTGCAGCGGGCGTACACCGGGGTGGCGACGGTACTGGAAGAGGGGACGCCAGCAGGCGGGCGGGGAACCGCCCGAGACGGCCGTGTCGACCGCCGTCAGATAGTGCTCCGCGAACCGCACGTCCAGTGCGGACACGGCCTCCCGCTCCGGGAACGCGCCGTCCGTGATGTGCCGGCCCAGGGCCTCCGTGACCGTCAGATAGACCTGGTTGAAGACGGCCACGCCGTCCCCGGGCGGCCAGTCGGAGCGGAAGGCACGCATCCGCTCGATCACCGCGCCGACATCGGTCACCGTGCCGGCGCCGCCGGCCGGGAGTGCGAACTGCTCGATCCGGTCCATGCGGGCAGAGTCCCAGCCATAGGCTCGCCACGGCGCCGACGGGCCGGAGAGTTCATCGGAACGGACGAACACCGGGCGCCGGGAGGGGGCGAGGGGTGCCGGGCGTGAGCGAACGAGGCAGGACCGAGGTCAGGCGCCGGAGACGCGCCGCACGACGCCACACCATGGCCGCGCTGGCGTCGGCCGTCGTGGCCGCCGGTGCGGCGACGGGCGTGATGACCGCCGCCGACGACGGCGGGCGCACGACCGCCCGCCCGGACACGAGCGTGTCCCCGGTCCTGGAACCGCTGCCCGCCGTGCCCGTCCCCTCCGTGTCCCCCTCGGCGTCCGTGACGCCCTCGCCGACTCCGGAGCCCTCCCGGACGGTGCGCAGGAGCCCCGCTCCGGCCACGTCGACCGGGCGGCCCGCGCAGCGCGCCGCGCCGCACCCGGAGCTCTACCGGCACCCGCGGTCCCAGGTCCTGGAGTGGGTCGACTCCCACCGGGACGACCCGCGCCGCCCGATGATCGAGTCCAGGATCGCGGCGCAGCCCGCCGCGGTCTGGTTCCCCGCCTACAACCCGGGGGCCGTGACCGGCCAGGTCCGGGGCGTGACGGCCGCCGCCGCGGCCGCCGGGCGGACGCCCGTACTCGTGCCGTACGCCATACCCGACCGGGACTGCGGCGGGGCCTCCGAGGGAGGGGCGCCCGGCCTGGACGCCTACGACGCGTGGATGGAGGAATTCGCCGCGGGCCTCGGCGGCGGACCGGTCATCGTGGTCCTCGAACCGGACGCGGTCGCCCTGTCGGACTGTCTCACCGCCGGGCAGCGGGCCGACCGCTTCGCGTCCCTGGCCCGCGCGGGCCGCACCCTGCACGCGGCGAACCCGCGGGCCAGGGTCTACTTCGACGGTGGGCACTCCGGCTGGCACGGCGCGGCGAAGCAGGCCGCGGCGCTCCGGGCGGCGGGGGCCGCGACCTCCGGCGACGGCATCTTCACCAACGTGTCCAACTTCCACAGCACGGCCGACGAGGCCGCGTACGCCCGCCGGGTGCTCGCCGCCCTCGGCGGTCCGCCCGGCCTGGGCGCCGTCATCGACACCAGCCGCAACGGCAACGGCGCGCCTGCGGCGGGGGACTGGTGCGACCCCTCGGGCCGCGCCCTCGGCAGGGCCCCGACGACGGACACCGGTCTGGCCGGGATCGACGCGTACCTCTGGGTGAAGCTGCCGGGGGAGTCGGACGGCTGCAAGGGCTCTGCGGGCAGCTTCACCCCGGAGTACGCCTACGAGCTGGCCACGGGCTGAGTGTCAGGAGTGCGGTGCCGGCCACGGCCCGGTCCGCGACTCCGGGAAGGGGCGTCCGGCCGGGCTGTCTCCTCGGCTCCTGAGGGGGCGCGTTCGACGAGTTGCGGAAACGGACTGCTGAGCGCGTCCGGAGGACGGTCCTCATCGACCTCTGCCGAGATCGGCGGCGCGGGTGGCACGGGTGGCGCGACGTGGCGGCGTGGTCGGATCACGTCGTCACGTCGATCCGGCCACACCGCCGGTGGATCAGAGGCCTTCCGGGTTCTCGAGCCTCTTCGACGAGCAGTAGTTCAGCAGGGTGTCACCCTCGAAGGTCGCGGCCTGGAGCAGGATGGAGCCGACGTGACCATTGGGAACCGACGTGATGTACGTGTTCCACTCCTTGTAGGTCCCGTACCCGGCAGTGTTGCTGTGCCAGCCGAAGTAGCTCCACGAAACGCCGTCCGGGTTCCCGGTCGCGAGCCGGACCCGGACGTGGTGTCCGTCAGGCTTCTCGTCGTACGCCTTCAGGGAAATGCCCGTGACGGAACCCGTGTAGGGCCAGTTCGCGATGTTCACCGATCCGCTGGCCCCGGTCGTGTAGCAGGAGCCGTAGGCCGTGCCCGCACTCGCGGAGCTGATCCCCATCACCGAGAACATCATCACGCCTGCGGCGGTCAGCCCGATTTTCGCGGTGTTCTTCATGTTGTTGCCTTCCCCGCATCATCAACAAGTACTGGTGTTCGATTGCGATCTGATGGTAGATCAGCGACTGATCGCACGCAATGGCGGGTTCATGTCATGGGTGATCGTGGCGCGAACCCGCCTCACGGGCAGCTTTCCGTCCGTCGCCGAGCCCGGTGCGGGCGGATCGGAGGTGGACGGACCACGCCTGTGAGGCGGGTTCGCGAGCCGGCGGAACCGCCCGGGGTTCAGGACGTTCCGGCCGGCGGCTGCTCGTCGTACTGGGACGTGCCCGAGTCCAGCAGGGGTTCCTGCGTCTTCAGGTGTGCGGGGGCGAAGGCGCGCAGCGCGTGGTAGCCGGTGATCACGACGAGTGTGCCGAGGGCGATGCCGCTCAGCTCGAAGTTGTCGCTGATCTTCAGGCTGACCCCGCCGACGCCGATGATGATGCCCGCGGCGGCCGGCACGAGGTTGAGGGGATTGCGCAGGTCGACCTTGGCGTTGAGCCAGATCTGGGCGCCCAGCAGGCCGATCATGCCGTAGAGGATGACGGTGATCCCGCCCAGCACCCCGCCGGGGATCGCGGCGACGACCGCACCGAACTTGGGGCAGAGGCCGAAGAGCAGCGCGAAGAACGCGGCGGCCCAGTACGCGGCGGTGGAGTAGACCCGGGTCGCCGCCATCACCCCGATGTTCTCGGAGTACGTGGTGTTCGGCGGGCCGCCCACGGCCGTGGACAGCATCGATGCCGCGCCGTCCGCGGCGATGGCGGTGCCCAGCTTGTCGTCGAGGGAGTCGCCGGTCATCTCGCCGACGGCCTTGACGTGTCCGGCGTTCTCGGCGATCAGGGCGATGACGACCGGCAGCGCCACCAGGATCGCCGACCACTCGAAGCTCGGGGCGTGGAAGGACGGCAGACCGATCCAGTCCGCGTGCCCCACGGCCGAGAGGTCCAGCCGCCAGTGGTCGACCGCCTCGGCGCCGCCGGCCGGGGAGTGGATCTTCCCGAAGACGAGGTCGAGCACCCAGGACAGCACGTATCCGAAGACGAGGCCCAGGAAGATCGCGATGCGGGAGAAGAACCCGCGCAGGCAGACCACGGCCAGCCCGGTGAAGAGCATGACCAGCAGGGCCGTCCACTGGTCCTGGGGCCAGTACGTCGACGCGGTGACCGGCGCCAGGTTGAAGCCGATCAGCATGACGACGGCGCCGGTCACCACGGGAGGCATCGCGGCGTGGATGATCCGCGCGCCGAACCGCTGCACCATGAGCCCCACGAGGAACAGCACGGCGCCGACGACCAGGACCGCGCCCGTGACGGTGGCACTGCTGCCCCCGCTCGCGCGGATCGTGGCGGCCACCCCCACGAAGGAGAGCGAGCACCCCAGATAGCTGGGCACCCTGCCCTTCGTCGCCAGGAGGAAGATGGCGGTGGCGACACCGGACATCATGATGGCGAGGTTCGGGTCGAGGCCCATCAGGACGGGAGCGACGAAGGACGCGCCGAACATGGCCACCACGTGCTGGGCGCCGAGCCCGAACGTGCGCGGCCAGGTGAGCCGCTCGTCGGGGCGTACCACGGCCCCCGGTGCGGGGGTCTTTCCGTCGCCGTGCAAGGTCCAGCGCACGCCGAGGCCCATGGTCGCTCCCTGATTGATGTGTGCGGTGCGCCCTGGGGGTCCACCCGCGGAAAAGATCAGAGCCATGGTAGTGCCGGGGGGCGGGGACCTCGCGCTCGGCCCCGCCGCAAGTGGAATCTACTGCTCCGCCTCCGCCCGTCAGGCCTTCGGTCGGCCGCCCGCCGGGCTCCTGGTCGGCGCCGGTTGCGTGACGCCGCCCTCGGCGACCGTGCGGTCGCCCGCCCGCAGCACGCCGGCTCCCAGGACCAGCCCGAACGCCAGCACCGTGACCAGGCCGAACGAGGTGAGCAGCGAGGTCGCCTCCGCCAGCGAGCCGATCGCGGACGGGGCGATGAGTCCGGAGGTGTAGGTGATGGTGGCGACGCCCGCGATGGCCCGGCTCGGGTTGTTCCCGCTGCGGCCGGCCGCCGCGAAGGCCAGCGGTACGACGACCGCCACGCCGAGGCCGAGCATGCCGAAGCCGCAGAGTGCCAGGGCCGCGCCCGGCGCCATCACCACGAGGAGCCCGCCGGCGGTGGCCAGGACGCCTCCGACGCGTACGGTCCGCACCGCGCCGAAACGGTCGACGACCCTGTCGCCGGCGATCCGGGCGATGGCCATCATCAGGGCGAACGCCGTGGTCGACGCCGCCGCGAGCCCGGCCGAACTGCCCATGACGTCCCGGAGGTAGACCGCGGACCAGTCCATGCTGGCGCCCTCGGCGAACACCGCGCAGAAGCCCACCGCGCCGATGACCAGAGCGGACTTCGGCGGCAGGGTGAAGCGCGGCGGCGGCTCCTCGTCGGGCTCGCTGCGCAGGTCCAGGACGCCCTGGCAGGCGGCCAGCCCGAGCCCCGTCAGCACCAGCGCGGCCAGGGTGTGGTGCAGCCGGGCATCCGCTCCGATGTGCGCGGCGACCGTGCCGCCCGCCGAGCCGATCAGGGCGCCCACGCTCCACATGCCGTGCAGCCCCGACATGATCGACTTGTCGAGACGGTTCTCCACCTCCACGCCGAGCGCGTTCATCGCCACGTCCGACATACCCGCCGACGCCCCGAACGCGAACAGCGCGGCGCAGAGGGCGAGCAGGTTCGGGGCCAGGGCCGGCAGGATCAGCGCCAGGGTCCAGAGCGCCAGCAGTCCCCGCAGCGCCGTACGGGCGCCGAACCGGTGGCTGACGCGTCCGGCCAGCGGCATGGCCAGGGAGGCGCCGATGGCGGGGAAGGCGAGGGCGAGCCCGAGCTGGCCCGCGCTCACCGAGGCGTGGTCCTGGATCCACGGGACCCGGGTCGCGAAGCTGCCGGTCACCGCCCCGTGCACGGCGAAGACCGCGGCGACCGCGTATCTGGCCCGCCTGACCTGCTCCGTGCCGAAGACCGGGACCGCTGAGTCCTTTGTCATGCGCCGTGCCCTCCCCTGGGAATCCTGGACCGCCGTGTCTCCGGCGGGCGTCGCGCGGTGCGGGCGTAAACTATCAGGAACCCTGCCTGATAAATAACCCCCATGGCGGCGGACCGTCAGTGATCTGGAAGGATCCCGGCATGCCCGCATCCCCGAGCACCGCCCGGGCCATCAACGACCGGCTCGCCCTGCGACTGCTCCAGCAGGACGGCCCGCTGACGGCCACTCAGCTGAAGACCCTGACCGGCCTGTCCCGTCCCACGGTCGCCGACCTGGTGGACCGCCTCCAGGGGGCCGGGCTGATCCGGGTGGTCGGGGAGAGCGGCGCGGACCGCCGAGGACCCAATGCCCGGCTGTACGGGATCGTCGCCGACCGCGCGCACCTGGCAGCTCTCGACGTCCGGACGGACAGCGTCGCCGTGGTCGTCGCGGATCTGCTCGGAGTCACGCTCGCCGAGGCGACCCTGCCGATCGGCAGCGACACCGGCGCGCGCCCCGCCGTCGAGAGGGCGGTGGCGATGCTGGAGCGCACCGCCCGCACCGCGGGAACGGCGCCGCTGCACAGCGTCGGCATCGGCGCCCCCGGCCTGATCGACCCGGTCACCGGGGAGCTCAGGAACACCGCCGGTCTCCCCGCCTGGCACGGGGGCCTGGTCAAGGAGCTCCAGCAGCGGCTGTCCGCCACCGTCCTGGTGGAGAACGAGACCAACCTCGCCGCCGTCGCCGAACACCGCATCGGGACCGCCCAGGACCGCGACACCTTCGTCCTGCTCTGGCTCGGCCACGGCGTCGGCGCCGCCGTCATGCTCGACGGGAGACTGCGCCGGGGCGCGTCGGGCGGAGCGGGGGAGATCGGCTTCCTTCCCGTGCCCGGAACGTCGGGAGTCCCCTCGGCAGTCAACTGCGACGGTGGTTTTCACTCCCTGGTGGGGTCGGCCGCCGTGTGCGCGCTGGCCGCGGAGCACGGCATCCGGTCCTGGGGCCCCGCCGCCGAGGGCGGTCACGAGCAGGACCCGGCCGCCGCGTTCGCCGTACGGGCCGCACTGCGCGCCGACGACGCCGAGGGCGAGGCCTTCCTGGCCGCGCTCGCCGACCGCCTCGCACTCGGGGCCGCCGCCGTCGTCTCCGTGCTCGACCCCGGCTGTCTCGTCCTGGCCGGCGAGGTCGGCCGCGCAGGCGGCGACGCGCTCGCCGCACGGGTCGAGGAGCGGCTGGCCCGGATGTCACCGCTGCGCACGGAGGTCAGAGCCGGGACGCTGGGTGGCGGCGCGGTCCTGCGCGGTGCGCTGTTCGCCGCCCGGGAATCGGCCCAGGAAGAGCTGTTCGCGCCGAGGGGGTGAAGCGTCCCGGGGGCCGTATCCGGCCAGGTGGCGTGAGCTCTCCGCCCGATGCCCGAGGTGCGATCGCCCACCGGGCGGCGGTGATCAGGCTCGAGGGGCATGTCAACGCGAAAGGCCCCGCAACCGGACGCTGCCGGTCTCGCAGGGCCTGCCGTACGTGGGTGAGCACGGCTTTTCGGATGAGACCGGAGCAAGTGTCGGCGGCCGCGTTTGAATCGGGCCTGGGACGGCTCCTCAGCCCCGATCAGGGAGGGCTCGGCGGTTCACGGCGCCCGTTTCCACCAGGAACTCACTCGGGTCGCCCGACCAGGACACGTACAGCCCGTCCCGGGCCCGCGTGCACGCGACGAACAGCAGACAGCGCTCCGCCAGGAGGTCCGCGTCGTGCTGGAGCCGATCCACCTCCGCCGCGGTGACCGCCTTCGGGAACGGCAGGGCTCCCTCACTCACCCCGATGACCGCGACGCACCGGAACTCCAACCCCTTGAACGCGTGCATCGTGCCGATCTGCACGGTGTCCGGGTCGGTCGGCGCGTTGCCCCGGAGGCGCACGGCAGGGACGCCCGCCGCCCTGAGGCGGTCCACCGCCCTGTCGCACGTCTTGTTGAACCGGGCGCTGACACCGATCTCGCCCGGCGCGATGCCGCTTCCGAGCCATCCGCACACCCTCGTGACCAGGGCGTCCAGCTCGGCGTCCTCGGAACCCCCGCCGAACGTCTCGGGCCCGCTGCCGTGCAGGGCGGAACGGTAGCCGAGCAGGGTTTCGTTGCGGGCGTCGTCAGCCAGTTGTTCGAAAGGGCGGCCGACAAGAAGCGCGGTGGACCAGCTCAGGATCTCGTGGGTGGAGCGGTAGTTCTTGCGCATCTTCGTGGACCGGCCGGTCACCTTCACGCCGACCGCCCTCAGGGAGACCTTCGTGTCGTAGATGCGCTGGTGAGGGTCGCCCGCGATGAACAGATCGTCCGGGCGGGCCGGAGCCGCAGAACGCAGCAGCCGCCACTGGGCCGGGTGCAGGTCCTGGGCCTCGTCGATGACCACGTGCCTGTAGGGCGGTCCGGAGGTCTCCAGCAAGTCGGCGGCCTCCGCGCACGTGCCGAGGTAGGTGCGCAGCCCGTCGACGCCGAGCCGGTCGGTGAACTCCTCGACCGTGCGCCACACCAGAGCGCGGGCGGCCGTGGGCAGAGCGCTGCCGCGTCCTCGTCGCTCGCAGGCCTCGTACTGTTCCAGCGTCCGCAGGTTCTGGGCGAGGACCACATGCTTGTACTCCTGCGCGAGGAACTGTGGCGTGCCGGTGAATCCGGTGGCGCGGGCCGCGCGTTCCCATCGGGTCTCCTCCTCACCGCCTCGCAGCGGCCGCCGCGATGTGGACACGACACGGCCCGCGAACGCGTCGACGGTCATGATGTCGACACGGTCGCGCAGCCCTTCGTCCTCGACCAGGGCGGCGAGACCGGCGCGCAGCGCAGTGACCAGGGCATTGGTGTACGTCGTCAGCAGCACCCGGTCGCCGTCGCGCACATGGCCCAGGAGATGGCGTACCCGATGCAGGGCGACGACCGTCTTTCCGGTCCCGGGACCGCCGGTCACCTGTGCGGGACCGGAGTACGAGGGGCGGTAGGCGACCTTGTGCTGCGACGGGTGGAGGAAGACCCGCCAAGCCGCGAAGGGCTTGTCCAGGATGTCGCGCAGCTCATCCGACGCGGAGACCAGAGCGATGCGCGCACGGGTGCGCTGAATCGCCGTGGCGAAGTCCTGCGTGTCTACGGGCGGGTCACCGGCGGTCACGGTGGACATGGCGACGGACACCACGTCCCGCCAGACGTCCTCGACGCTGAAACCGGCAGCCAGATACTCAAGCACCTCACGCTGGTCCTGGGGGAAGTACGGCGCGAAGACCTCCAGTTGTTCGGCGTCGGTGAGCACGCGGGCCTGCCGAAGAGTGGTCTCGTCGATGCCGAGCGCGGCCATGTCGCCGTCCGACACCTTCGCGAACAGTCTCTCGTCGGGAGCCGGAGCGATTTGCTCATACGCGGGAGTGAGCTCGTCGAGCATGGCGATGTCCCGGATCTCGACGGCCCGGGTGACCGTGTTGATGCTGGCCTTCTGCTTGATCGCCCACGCGATCGCCTTGTCGTGTGGCATGACGCGCAACAGCACATACGTGTCACCGCTGTCCGGGGCCAGGACGACACCTCGCGTGCCCTGGTCGATACGGATGGTCCGGATGTGCGGATCACGGGCCCGCTTCAGGGTCTCCAGCTTCAGCCCCTGGTCCTTGAACAGCTGGTCGAGGGTGAGGTGCTCGAACTTCTCCCAGGCATCGAACACTCCCTGTTTGACGCCGCCCTGGAGCTTGCTGAGCTGAGCGCAGAAGTCGATGTCGAACGCGAGGTGGGGCATGGGCGGACTCTCCGGGGGAGCGACGGGCGTAGGGGCGGTGGCGGGTCAGAGGGTCGGGCCGTCGAGATCGAGTTCGATCACGCTCAGCACCTCGGCGACCTCTTCGGACATGTCGTCCGTCGGACCGTAGACCAGACACAGATCGTCGTGGAGGGGCGCGAGGATCAGCTGTGCCTCAGGCGCCTGTCCCTGGGCAAGCAGGAGCATGCCGATGTCCCGGCGCAGCTCGACCGCCTCGTCGCTCACGTCGCCGTCGACCGCGCGGGCGATGTCCAGGACACCCCGTAGCGCGGCCAGCGCGTCGGTCGCCTGGCCCAGTTCGGCACGGCACCGGGCAGCCTGTGCACGGCACGCACGTGCCTGCGTACTGCTGGGGCCGCTGGTACGTGTGTATGCGTCGGCCAAGGCGTCGAACTCCGGCAGCGCCGCACGGTAGTCGCCGCCGAGCAGCCGGATCGCGGCGCGCTGCGTACGGAGCTCCAGGACCTTCCTGTTCTCGGCGCCGAGTGCATGGGCGGCCGGCTCGATGACCTCGCTCAGCACCTCGGCGGCCTGGGCGAACCGTTCCTCGTCCAGCAGCGCGTCGGAGTGCGCGTACGCCTCCGCGATCTCCTCCCGCAACTGCGCGGGCACGGCGACGGGGACCGGCGGTGCGGCGGCCGGATCGACCGTGGTGGGCACGGGCCGTCCTGCACCGGCGCGGGCACGTGGCGCGTACGGCTGACGGAAGAGCGCGGTCGGATCCGGCGCTCCCTGCGGCCCGGCCTCACCGGGTGCGGGGAGGGTGCCGGGCGCAGGCAGGAAGTGCCGAAGCCGCTCGTACACCTCCTGGACGTCGGCGGGCCGCGCCTCCGGCGCCTTGAGCAGCAGGTGCAGGACCAGCTCCTCCAAGGACTCCGGCACATCCGGTCGCAGCAGGCGCAACGGGGTCGGAGCGGCGTTCACATGCTGGTACATCACCAGGTACTCGCTGTCGGCGGTGAACAGGGTTCGCCCGCTGAGCAGTTCGTGCAACACGCAGCCCAGCGCGTACAGATCGGTCTGAGGGCTGGTACGCCCGCCTCGGACCTGCTCCGGTGCCATGTACTGGTACGTGCCGATGGGGCTGCCGGTCGCGGTCAGCTTGGTGACGTCGGTGCGCAGGATCGCCGCGATGCCGAAGTCGAGGACCTTCACGGTGCCGTCCCGGGCGACCAGGATGTTGGACGGCTTGAGATCTCGGTGGATGACGGGCACGTCGTGGGCGTGCGACAGCACGGTGGCGACCTGCGCGGCGACGGCCACGGCCCAGCTGACGGGCAGCGGGCGGTCGGGATGGATGTACGTGGACAGGGGGATGCCGTCGACCAGCTCCATGACGAGGAAGAGCCGCTCGAAGGAGTCATCGAGCACCGCGTCGAACACCTGCGGCACGCCGGGATGCTGGATGCGCGCGGTGATGCGGGCCTCGCGCTTGAACCGCTTGGCGAACTCCTCGGCCAGCTGCGGTGAACCGGCAACGGCCTGCCGCCGGACCACCTTCACGGCGACGGGCCGGTCCAGCACGGCGTCGTAACCACGCCACACGTCGCCCATGCCACCGCTGTTGAGCTCCTCCACGAGCTCGTACCGCCCGGCGATCGGCTGCTCCGGCACCTTGCCCCCGTGTGTGCGTGTACTGAGGGCCGACGCGTGTCAGCGCGTGGACCCGGCGTGGTGGGGCCAAGTCTCTCCGTGCGGCGATCTCCAGTCCAGCGAAGCTGCGGGAGTGAGTGAGGGGGCGTCACTTTCCGGTCACCGGAGGCGGAGCGCCTCGTTGCGCGTAGCTTGGCCCGAACGTTGAGCATCCCGATCATCGCGGATGCGGCACCGGCACATGGCTGGCCACGGGAAGTGAGTTCGTTGTCAGCTGTTCTTCAAGCCTGTGAATGAGCATGCAACGTCTGATAGGCCAGGGCTGTGGCCGGTGACACCCGGTCCGGGCCGGCATGTGCGGTGATTGCAGCCCCGCCGACGGGACGGTGCCCCCCCGCCCTCCGGGAGGGAGAGGTCTTCGACGCCCGTGTCGACGGGGCGTTCAGTGCTGCGGTGCCGAATTCAGGACGTCGCGCCTGGCCAGCCTCTCTGCTCCGGTTCCCGTGAGCGTGACCTTGCCGGAGTGAACGGTGTCCAGTTGCTCGACCTGCCTGCCGTACCACTCAATGGCGGTCAGCGAGCACTCTGGTGTGGCCGTGCCCGGGGAGGCTGCGGAACCCGGGTGCTGGAACACCATTCCCAGCCGTGCCGTCCCCTCCACACAGCGGACGACGCAAATGGCCACGGCGTCCGCCGCGCCGGGAACGCCCGGTGTCACGGACTCGATGGATTCGATGCTCAAGGCTGCCTTTTCCGGCACGTTATCAAGCACGTCGGTGTGCCTCCTCTACGAAGTGCGCGATCTGCTCGGGGGTGAGCTTGGGAACATCGTATTCAAGAAGCGGATCGATGTCCCCGTTGCCGATCTTGCGTGGCACGTGGATGCCCATCTCGGAGAGGATCTCCCGGGCTACCGCCGAGGGCACTTGCACGGATGCGCGGGACGAGAGTTCTGCCGGGCTCAGCTCGACCGGCCACTCGGCCTCGCGCGCAATGTACCCCTGGTGGACCGGGACCCCGTCCAGCGCGCCGCGCGGGTAGATCTCGACGATGGCGTCGCCGAACCGCTCGGCCTGCGTCGCGAACACGCTGGCGACGCCGGGATCGGACGATGTCGGTGTGATGCTGTGCCGCTGCACACCGGGACTGCCCTCGAAACCCCTCGTGGTTCCGCGAAACAGATGCGTAGGGCACGGCGACAGGCCGAGCGGGTCGGTCCAGGTGTGCGGATTCAGAACATACGTCGATGGGTTCGGCGCCGGTACGAGGCCGAGCGGGTCCGGGGTGAGGTAGCGCGCAGTCTCCGGATCGTAATGGCGGGAGTAGTTGTAGTGCAGCCCTGTCTCAGGATCGTAGTACTGGCCGGGGAAGCGCAGCGGCGTGTACGCGGTGCTGCCAGATGCCCATGTAGTAGTACCCCACAAGGTCCGGCGGCTGCGCCAGGCGATACCGCCTTGCTCGTCGACAAGTTCGCAGGGCGCGCCGGCGAGGTCGGTGACGATGGCGAAGAAGCGAGAGTCGACGCTGGGCTGCGTGCGCCCCGTCCCGTTCGGAGTACCGACTGCTGCAGCTGCACCGCTCGCTCGAACCATGGTGTGTAGGCCCCCCAAGGGGCGAACCTGAGCGCCATGTCGGCCATCTCCAGCCTCCTGCGTCACCGCCGCCAGGATGCGTTCCGTCTGGGCCACCGGCCGCAGACCGTCGTGGTCCCACGTGAGGGTGACCGCATGAGGCAATTCGTCCGAGACCGTGGTCTGCTCGCACAGGGTCGGTCCGTCCCAGGTGAAGTCGCTGCGTTCGGTGATCGTTGTACCGTCCGCCGACAGGCGCAGCTTGGCTGTACGTCGGCCTGACGCGTCGTACTCGTACCGCCATCGCGTTCCGTCCGGCGTCGTCACTGCGGTGAGCCGGTCCTCGGCATCCCAGGTGTAGTGCCACACCTCTGACTTGCCTGACAGGTGGATCTTGCGGCGCTGGACGATCCGGCCGTCCGCATCATGGGAGTAGCGGAGAGAACCGGCCCGGGTGAGGCGGGTGCCCTCGTACTCACGCGCGCCTGTGGCTTCCTGCCCAGGGTGGCGTTGCGGCCAAGCTGCGTGGGTCTGGTTGCCGGCTGCGTCGTAGGCGTAGCGCTCGGTCCAGCCTGAGGCGTGGACGGCGGTGACACGTCCGGCAGGGTCGAGGTCGAAGGTGTGGGTCCCGCTGAACTGGTCCGTGAGGGTGGTCAGGTTGCCGTCGGCGCTGTAGGTGTAGTCGCGGCGCTGGATGCTTGTGCCCGTAGTGCCGGTGATCTGCTGGCTGGTGAGGCGACCGAGCGGGTCGTACTGGTTGGTGAAGGAGACAGTGTCGCCGATGTGGCGGGCGGTTTCCTGGCCGAGGGCGTCATGTTCGAAGACGATGGTGCGGCCGGAGGTGGTGAGGGAGGTTCGGCGACCGGCGGCGTCGTCGGCCCAGGTGCTGACAGCGCCGGTCGGGGTGGTGCGGCCGGCACGGCGGCCGAGGGCATCGTAGGTGTACGACATGGTGCGGCCGTTGACCGTCTCGGAGACAAGGCGGCCGTACCTGTCCCGAATGAGCGTGACGGTTGCGTCCTCGTTGACTGCTTCCACGAGGTGGTCGGCGAAGTCGTACGCGAAGGTGGAGGTGGTTCCGGCGGCGTTCTTGCGGACGACGCGACCGAGCCTGTCCCGCTCGTAGCGGGTTGTTCGGCCTGCGGCGCTGGTGCGTGCAGCGAGCCTGCCTGCAGCATCCCGCTCATAGCGGAGCGTCCGGTCATCGAAGTCCGTCTCGGATATCAGCTGACCGGCTGGATCGTATCCGTAGTTCCAGCTCAGGTGCTGAGGGTTGGTGACCCGAGTGAGCCGGAGGTTGCTGTCGTGCGTGAACTCGTACCGGGCGCCGTCCGCCTCTGTGCGTGACAGCAGGAGGTCGAAATCGGTGTACTCGAAGCTGACGGTCGCGCCGGCGGCATTGGTATGGGTGAGGCAGTTTCCTTCACCGTCGTAGGTCCACAACTCCTCGCTTGCGTCGGCTCCGACGCGACGGGCAACTCTGCCTTCGATAGTCCATTCGAGATGGGTGACCGCACCCCCAGCGTCCCTGAGCGAGACTGGGCGGCCGAAGGCATCCCGCTCGTAGAGAGCGGTCGCGCCGAATGGGTCAGTGACTGCGATGGGAAGTCCGGCCTTGTCGGGCGTGACGATCGAAGTCTGCCCGAGGGCATCGGCCATGGAGACGAGGTGACCCGCCTCGTCGTACGAGAATGCGATTGTGGCGCCGGTGGGTTCCGTGATCGCGGTTCGGTTGCCACGCTCGTCGAAGGTCTGCCGGGTGACATTTCCGTCGGTGCCGACGATGCGTACGGGAAGTCCCAGTTCGTTGTACTCGGCGCATGACCGGCGTCCGTCCGGCCGCTCCACCTCGGTCAGCCGCCCGTCTTCGTCGTAGGTGAAGCGCGTGATGTGGCCGAGCGGGTCGGTGTGGGACAACAGCCGGTGGTAGCGGTCCCGCTCGTAGCGGGTGACCGCCCCCAGAGGGCCGATCTCGCTGACGATCTGGGATCGGTCGTTGATCACGTATCGCGTGGCGTGGCCGAGGCTGTCCGTCATGGACGTCATGCGCAGGCCGGTGTCTGGATCGGTGTCGTCCCAGGTGAACCGGGCTTCGAGGTGGCCATTGGTGCCGCTCTGGTACACGCAGCGGTCGTGTTCGTCGTAGACGTACTCGTACCGGCTGCCGTTGGTGTCCGTCCACGCGGTGACGCGGCCCAGCTCGTCGCAGTCGAAACGCAGGGGCTTCCCCGAGGAGTTGGTGACCTCGGTGAGGTGGCCGTCGGTGTAGCCGTAGCGGAGGATCTCCTGATCGGTGCCGTCCGCTCCGGCGCCCGCCAAGTGAAGGGCGGTGACTCTGCTGTCGTGCGTGGTGAGCTTCAGGTGATAGCCGCCGTGGTGCACGATCGACGTCGGAGCGCCTACCTCGTCGTACTCGAAGGCGATCCAGCGGCCGTTACGGTCGTCGATCTGGGCCAGGAGCGCCAGGTCCCCGGTGGGCTGGTCGACGAAGTGCCGGATCTGGCCGGTTTCCGGGTCGGTGATGGTGTAGCCGTCGCCCACCCGGTCCAGGGGCCACCGCCTGCCGTGCGTAGGCATGACGGGAACGCCGGGTGCAGGGTGTGGGTATGCGAGCAAGCTGCCCTCGTTGCAGCTGAAGACCACACCTTCCGCGTCGATCTCGAGGCGTTGATCGACCGTGCTCGACCACCCTGTACCGAACCAGCGGCCGGCGCGGTGTGAAGAGTCGAAGACGCGCTCGAAGACCAGAGGTAGCGACCCAGGCAGCACGATGTCGGTCTGCGGAAGCAGCATGCGCCCGGTCGCGACGTCGACGGGGTCGTTGGCGCACTCGACCTTGCTGCACTGCTGCCCATTGGAGTCAGGATTGCGCTCGTGCCCTTGGCGGTTGGGGCCCGTGGGGCGCTTGCGGAGGTCCTTCATCCCGGCCCGCAGGCCGCCCTTGATCAGGCCCCCACCCTTGGTGCCGATCAGTTCGGGGACGAGCCTGCCGAGAAATTCGGAGGGGTCACCCTTTGCCGCGTCCCAGGCGTTCTTCAGCGCCCGGTCGGGGTTGGCGACGGTGGACGTGAGGCCGGCGAGCGTCATGTTGACGCCCTTGTAGTACTCGGCCGGGTGCGTCAGGTTGTACGGGTCCTGGGGATTGACCGAGCGGACGAAGTTCACCAGTCCCGCGGTGCCCTTGATGACACCACCGCCGAAGTGCGCCAACTCCATGCCCTGGCCGACCCCGTAGTCGATCAGTTCCTGCTTCGCCCGATCCATACCGGTCGGTTCCTTCGGGGCGTGCGCCATCGCGGCGGTGATCGCGCCCTTTGCCGTCTCGGCAGCGTCGTTGCGTGCCTGCCTGGCACGTTGCAGGATCTCCTGTGCGTGCCGCCGTTTGGTTGCGCCCGGATCGGAGAACGTTCCCGGGTGCGGAAGCGGATGGTCGGTGTTCCGGACCGCGTTGTATGCCTCCGCCTTCACCTTGAAAGCGGCAGCCGCAGTTTCGTAGTCCTGCTTGCCCTCCTTGAAGAGAGCGATCGCCTCAGAGGCCTTGGCCTGCGCGCTGGTGACCGACCCTGCGAACGTCTCCAACGCCTTGGCCGCGTCCTCGAACGCGTCCGCCGCGCGCACCCAGTCGGTGGGCAGCGTCTGGAACTTGGCGCGGAATGCGTCAGCGGCCTCACCCTTCCAATGGCCGGAGTCGAGCTTCCTCATTCCGCCGCCGACGAGATCGAACGCCTTCTGGAAGTCGCGGAGGTTCTTCACCGCCGCGCTGATCTTCTCCGGCCTGCCATGGATCAGCTCATCTGCCTCCTCGGTCTGACCGAGTTGCTGCTCCCCGACGTTCGCACCCAGGGCAGAGGCGGTCTCATCGCCCCAGTCCTCGACCTTGTCGGCCCACCCCTCGGCACCGACCTTTTCCAGACCCGAACCGAGCACATCGGTGCCCTTGTCGACGCCCTTGCCGACGATCTCCTTGCCCTTGTCGACCACGTCGCCGGCACCGTCGTACAGGGCGTCGCCCCACTTCCCCCAGTCCACCATCAGCGACTCTCCCCCCACCGCGGCTGCTCAGCCTGATCGATCGTCTCCTGCGACGGATCCAGCCGCTCCCGCAGCCGCTCGTCCGCAGCATCCCGCACCGCCGGGTCCATCAGCCCGTTGCGCTCCATCGAGTCGAGCGCGGCGTCCTCCACGTCGTAGGCGGTGTCCTTCCAGGTCTGCTTCACCTCGGCGTGGGCCGCATCCCACGACTCGCGGCTGTAGTCCGGGTTGTCGTAGGCGGACTGGGTGCTGATCGTGTCCCAGCTCATGCCCTTGACCTCGTCCTCGGACGCATGAGGATTCCCGTTCAGGGAATTCACACCGATCTTGATCGAGTCCTTGACGTACTGCTCCTGCTCCGCATACGAGCCCGCCGACAGACCGACACCGAGGGCGAAGCCGTTCCCCTTCTGCGTCAGGGCCCGCACACCCCACTCCCACCGGTTGCAGAACGTCTCGAACTCCGACGTCAGCCCGCCATGCCCCAGCTCCAGCCCCGACAGCGCAAGATCCGAGAACCCCCGCCCCACCGACGCCTCACCGATGAACCCGAGCTCCTTCAACTCCGCATGCGCCAGGTCGATCCCCTGCGCGATCTCCGCCAATGCCTCCGGCGGAACCCGAAGATCCGCGTTCTCCCCGCTCACTGCATCTCCCCGAGATCAACCGCCACCGCATCCGGCACGATGCCCGCCACCGGCGGGAACAACATGCCGTCCGTACTGCCCGCATCCAGCGCCACCCCAGCAGGGCCCGGCAGCAACGGCACCATCACGTCCAACAACCGCGCACCCAGAACGGCCTGATACGCCCACTCCCGCCCGGCCTCCCCCCGAGCCGACGCAAACCGGGCCAACGCCTCCTCGTCCGAGAAGGCGCATATCCAGCGCACACCGTTCTGCTCCGCCGACCACAGATCGCCGGCCTCATCCAGTGGCACCAGCACCGCCGTACGCCGGAACTCGCCCAGCAACGCTGCAAACTCGCGGCGGGCCGTATGCAACTGGTTCTGTTCGGCCTCCACCGACGTTGCAGCGCGTGCCCGTTCAGGAGGCGGCCCCGAAAGATCATCCAGGTCCGCGAGTCGTGATCGCATGCGCTGCCGCTCCGGTATCCCGTCCCCATCCGTGGTCATGCGAAGGATCATCACACGCACGGATTTTCGAGTGCAACGTGACTTCGCCTACTGGCTGGATCCTGCTGCCTCGGTCACGGGGCGACTTCCAGAACCGCCCACGCCGTCTTGCCCGGACCGTCAGCGCGGGGATACCACCCCCAGCGATCGGCCAGGGCGGCGACCAACAGGAGGCCGCGGCCGCCCTCCTGACCGGGTGAGGTCTGGCCGGTGAGGGCGAGGAGGTGGTCGCCCCGGGTGTCGGTGACCTCGATGCGGATGGCTGTTCCCTCGGCGGTGAGGCAGAGCCGGAAGTCGCGGCCGGATACATGTCCGTGGCGCACCGCGTTGCTGCTGAGCTCGGCGACGATCAGCAACAACGCGTCGTGCGCGTCACTTCCGTACGGGACGCCCCAGGCGTCGAGGCGTTCACCGGCCAGCCCTCGGGCGAGCCGGGCTCCCCGCGGCGTGGAGCTGAATCGCATCGTGAAGTCATGCCAGGGGAATCGCGTGTGAGAAGCGCGCGTCGGTCGTACGGGCAGGAGCGGCGGCTTGTCGGTCATTCCTCCACAGTGACGAATCATGACCACACGTCACCAGGGGTTACGCACTGTCATCGTCCGGATGTACGCGACCAGAACAAGCCCGTACGCAGAAGGGGCAGGCGGGATGCCCGAGGACAGCGGCGCTGGGGGCTACCCTGCGCCTGAGGTCTCGGCCTCGGAACCGGTCGGATCCGCCGAGCTCGCATCGCTACTCTCGCTCTCGCCGTCCGCCTCGACGGCCGTAAGGCGACGCTGTTGTAGTGCGTCGCGCTCCGCGTCCGGGATCGCCATCGACTCGGCCAGTACGGCGGCGAACGCGTCCACCAGCGTGCCGACCGTATCGGCCTGGAAGAGCCAACGGATGTTCTCGTCGCGGGTGATGAGGTCGACTGCCCGACGCGCGCTCTTGTCCTGGATGGTCCCTGCTCGGACGTATCGCACCTGGTCGATCGGGATGTCCGCGCGGATCTCGGCCTGTTCGAGGAACGCACCGGCCTTGGCCGTGATGATGCGGCGATCTGTGATGGCGACCAGTGTGCTCGCAGCAGCCTTGTCCCTTGCTGCTGTCAGCTTCTCCTTGGCCCCGCTGAAGATCGCAGACACCGGACCGAGCGCGTCGAGCTGGTCGGCGAAACCGAGGACTCGAAGGGTCTCACCGTCATCCAGGAGCCATCGCAGGATGCGGAGGTACGGATCGGGAACCAGCGACTCGGGTGCGCAGATGACGCCCGGAGCAACGAGGGGAGGGGCCGGCGGGCGTAGAGCATCGGCAACAGGCACGATCGCTTCCAGCAGGCGGGCAGCGGTCTGACGGGCTGCCTTCGAGTCCTTCCGCTTCCCGGGCAGGGGCGACGTGTCGCGTCCGGGGAGCTCGGCGATGATGCGTAGTTCGCGCGTCAGGGAGGCGATGAGGCTCGTCGACTCGGCGAGGGACGAGTCGAACTCCGCTCGGGTGTCGCGCGCGATGACCTCGGCGTACTGAGCCTCGGCCGCGTCTTCGCGCCCGGCAGCTCGCGACCTCGCGGCGCGCAGTGCGTGATAGCCGGTCCATGCCTTGAGGGCGGACAGGAGGGCGTAGGCGTCGAAGGCGATCGCCTCGGCGTTCGTCTGGAGGTACTCGTGGTGGCTGCGTGCGTCGGCCCGGTCGATCTGCTTCACGTGGTCGCCGACATGCCCTCGGTAGAGCTCAAGCTGCTTCTGCAGCAGCGCGCCACTGCCCGCGACGTCGTCCCACAGGGACGTCGGTACCGACTCGATCTCTCGCGCCTGGCCGACCGCCCGGTCGATGGCGGCGACGAGCCCTGTCAGTTCGGCCCACTGATCCTTGCGGATGGCGGTGAGGACCTGGCTCGTCACCGCGAGGTTGGTCCTGACGAGGCCGGAGACCTCGCTCAGCATCATCTGAAGGGCGATCATGGCCAGCCCCGGCCCGATCGAGGCCGCGCCCTGTGCCTTGCTCACCGCGTTCACGGGGTAGAGACGAGCCTGGCGCAGGATGCGGCCAGGAAGCATTACCGTTCCGAGGTTCGCGCCGTCCTTGACGGCGAGCTTCGCGCCGCTGTTCAACAGGGCCTGAGTCGCGTTACCGAGCCTGTAGAGCCCCTGCACGCTCGCGAAGGCGTTTCCGAGGTTGCCGGCCACGGTTGCCGCGTTCCCGAGCGAGGCGAGGACTGCGGAGATCTGCCTGCGGTCGGCAGCCGGCACGATGCCGAAGTCGATCAGATCGGGCTTGAGCTCCGCCGGGACCTCACCACAGACGACTGCCACCCCCGGGAGCACCTCCGCGATGACCGTCGACGTGGGTGACGAATCGACACCCGGGCCCGGTGCCGGACCGTCCGTCCCGGGTGAGTCGGCGGAATCGCCCCGGCCGTCCTCCTCAGGCTCGGGTATCTCCGTCGAGTCCAAAGAGCCCTGCATGCGATCTCCTCCTGCGGGGACGCCCAACGACCTGACGTCGTCGGCGTTCACGGCGGATTCTATGGCCCCATGCCCTACGGTTCGGCGCGAATGCCCCGAGTTGATCGCGGAAGGTCAGGGCAGGCGGGTCAGCTCGCGCAGCTGTCCGACCAGCGCGTGGACGTCGCGTTCAGCGGGTGGAGCGGCGGACGCCTGCTGCGGGGTGGTGCGGCAGAGGCGGCAGAGGCCGTCGGGTAGCGCCTCGGGCGAGCCGGGGCGGCCGCATTCGGTGCACTCGGCGAGGACGCGGCGCTTCGGGGTGACGGTCGTGGCAGGGGCCGGGCTGCCGGCTGCGTACGGCGGCAGTTTGTCTGTGAGGCGGCGGCGTACGATGCCGACGGGGGACCCGACCTGGGCAGGGAGGCCTGCGGTGAGGGCCTGCGTGAGGTAGTCGGCATCGACACCCCGTGCGAACCAGATGGCGGCCAGAGGCTCCAGGGTGCGGCAGTCGGCTGCGGAGAGTGCCAGGCGCGGGTCCCGACGGCCGAGTTGGGCCAGGGCGAGGTACGCGGGGGAGGCGGCGACCTCGGGTGTCACCGAGGTGCGCTGCTCGGGCATGGCGGGTGATGCGGGCGCGGGAGCAGGCGGGGCCGGGGGCGCGGTGGGCTCGGGTGGGGCGGTGGGTGTTGAGGGCGCCCGCTGAGGTGAGGTCGGGGCCGCGACGGGCCCTTCGGCGCCTCCGGGCGTGGGAGTGGGTGTCGTGCGCGGTGTGGAGTGGCTGCCCTCGGTGGTCAGGAACGTGTCCCACCACTCGTTGTCGCGTGCGGTACGGGACCAGTAGGTGCGGGAGACCCAGCGGACCTGCTCCCCCTCGCCGGCCAGGCAGCGTACGCGCCGTAGGTGTCCGGCCACTCCGAGGGCCTTCAGCGCGCTGGAGACGGCCATCTGGCCGTACAGCGGGAGGCTCTTGGCCAGTGACTTGATGTCCATGGCCGCGCCGTCGGGGAGTCGGTCGACGTATCCGGCGACGTACCGCTCGCGCTCCGCCATCAAGGCGAAGTCGGCCGCTTGGGAGGCGCGTTGGCCTGACGCGGTTCGTTTGCCGTAGCCGGGGCGGGCTTTCGCGTACGGGCGCGAGGATGCGGGTGCGCGGAGGGCAGGGCTAAGGTGCTCGGTAGCCACGAGATCGTCTTCCGTTCGATCTTGGGGTGAGACCCCGGCCCGGTGTTTCTGCACCGCGTCGGGGTCGATTCGTTGGGGGCACCGTAAGCAGGCGTGACACTGTGCCGCAAGCTGATCACAGTTAGTCATATCAGCTGGTTGTGGAGGGGTAGGGAGGGTGGGGAGGTTTTCCCAAAACCCTTCTTCTACCTACCGGGTGAACAACATCGCTCGGATCTCGAAGCTCGCATCTCGGCCTCCGAATCCCGAAGCTCAAGCGTCGGGCCCGCGCCCGTGATCGTGTCCTCCCAACGAGTGAACGATCCGTTTCCGACGCTCGAAGCTCGGCTCTCGGGTGCCGAGCGTCGGGCCACTCCTTCGATGGAACGCTGCGGGAAGGGTGTGCGTGCGAGAGGGCGGGTCGTTACGGTGCCCGAGTGGACAAGCCGGGGCGGGCGCTGCCTCCCGGGCCGGGTGCTGTCGGTGTGACGGGTGCTTGAAGAGCCCTTCTTCGCAGGCTGGTTGTACGTGATGGGCCGAGGCGTGAACGTACGTGGGACAGGCAGGTGGCGATGACGCAGGACGAGGCGGTCATGGACGCGGGGGCGGTGACCTCGTCGGGGACGCAGCCGGAGGGCAGGTCGGAGAACGGGGTTGCGGTCGCGTTCGGGCGGCAGTTGAAGCTGCTCCGGGTGAGGGCCGGGCTGGACCGGGTGGAGTTCGGCAAGCGGGTGGGGTACGCGGCGCAGTCGGTGGCCTCGTTCGAGCAGGGGCGGCGGATTCCTCAGCCGGAGTTCGTCGACAAGGCGGACCGGGTGCTGGACGCCGGGGGACTGCTGGTGGCGTTGAAGGAGGAGCTGGCTCGGTCACAGTATCCGGCGTTCTTTCGGGACATGGCGCGGCTGGAGGCTGAGGCGGTCGAGCTGTGCGCGTACGACACGCACATGGTCAAGGGCCTGTTGCAGACCGAGGAGTACACGCGCGCTGTTCTCGCCATGCGACGACCGTTGCTCGACGAGGACACCATCGAACAACGGGTATCTGCGCGCTTGGCGCGGCAGGAGATCTTCAGCCGCTGGCCCGCACCACTCATGAGCTTTGTCGTGGAGGAGCCCGTTCTGCGACGCCCGTTGGGCGGTCCAGCCGTTCTGCGTGGCCAGTTGACGCAGCTCCTGAAGTTCGGCCGGTTCCGTAATGTTGAAATCCAAGTGATGCCGCTCGATCGCGACGACAACGCCGGGGTGGACGGTCCCTTCACAGTGGTTACGCGCAAGGGCGGGGAACAGCTCGTGTATACCGAGGCACAAGGGCGCAGTAATTGGCTAAGTGATCGGGACGAGACGCGGCTCGCCGCAGCCCGCTATGGGATCATCCGGAGCCAGGCTCTCACTCCGGGAGAGTCCTTGGGGTTCATCGAGAAGTTGCTGGGAGAGCTATGAACACCGCCGAAGTTTCTGCCTCGCAGGAGCTTGCTTGGTACAAGAGCAGCTACAGCGGGGCTGAAGGTGGCGACTGCGTTGAGGTCGCCTGGCGTAAGAGTAGTTACAGCACCGGCAACGGCGGCGAGTGCGTCGAGTTTGCTGCTGCGGCTACCCACGTGCACATCCGGGACTCGAAGCAGGCCACTGGTCCTGTGCTGACCGTGGGGCCAGACGCTTGGACCGATTTTGTCGGGCTCGTGGCTGGCTGAGCAACGTTCGGTAGAGCCCGCCGCGACGCCGAACCAGCGCTGCGGCGGGCTTCTCCCGTTCGTGCGTGGGCTACTCGTCCACGTTCTCCTCGCGGCGGATCATCCGCCACGCCGCCCGGCGTGCGCTGCGGTCCAGGTTGGACCGGAAGCTCTTGTCGGGGCCGAAGTACTGACGCCCTATGCCAGCCGTCGTCTCGATGTGGTCAGCCATGTTGTCGGCGAAGGCTCTGTCCCAGACCTTGCCGAAGTTGGCCTCGTCGTTGACGACGGCCGCCGCCCGAACCTTGGGGTCTTCCTTGGTCTTGTCGAACGGCTTGCGGACGTCTTCCTCGGTGAAGTCCGTGCCGAACTTGGCGTTGAACGCCTCGATCAGCTCCGACAGCAGCGACTTTTCCGCCTCCGCCGCGCCGCCCGTGCCGTCACCGAAGCCGGGGAGCTGGGCGGAGCCCTCGGGCGACAGCGAGAGGTCGTACTCGTCGATCTTCTCCACGCGCAGGTGACTGAGGTCGATCTCCCCTATGTCCACGCCACCGTCCGCGCGGCGGGGCAGACGGTTGAGGAGGTAGCGGCCGTAGAGGTGAAGCCGTTCCAACTCGGCGTCGCGGTACGGAACGATCTGGGCCAGGAAGCCGTACTTGCGCACGTAGTCGTTGAGGTCTGCGCGGAAGTCCTCCGCCGTCTCCACGTCGTCTTCCTCCTCGCTCTCCATGAGCGGGGTGAAGCGGGCGACGGCGGGGGACAGGAGCCGGTACAGCTCCGCGTGCAGCTTCTCCCACTTGGCCTGAGAGCCGGCCGCCTTCTCCTTCGCCGCGAAGTAGGCCGCGGCGAACTCGTCCATCTCCGACTCCGAGATGATCGGCGCCGACATGACCCGACTCTGCGCGGTGTAAAGCAGGTTCGGGTCGGAGGGGAGGGTGTTGGCCTCCTCGAAGTACGGGCGGAACGCGTCCCGGATGTCCTCGGCGTCGTTCGCGAAGTCCAGGACCGCGAGGTCCGCCTGGTTCTTGCGGTCGGCCGTGCGGTTGAGCCGGGAGAGGGTCTGCACGGCGGAGATACCGGTCAGCTTCTTGTTGACGTACATGGTCGTCAGCAATGGCTGGTCGAAGCCCGTCTGGTACTTCTCTGCCACGACCAGGATCTTGAATTCCTGCTGGCCCCGGCCGCCCGCGCCGACCGCCTTGTCGTCGGCTCGGGTATAGGCGAACGCCTTCGGCAGCGCGCTCTCCGCGATCCCGCCGTTCTCCTTCGGCTCGGTCGTCTCCTCGTCGTCGATCGTGAGCGAGCCGGAGAAGGCCACCAGGACACCCAGGTCCGGGTACTTGGTGTCGTACTCCCGGTCCTTGATGTAGCTCTTGATCGCACGCGCCATCTCCACGGCCGACTGCCGCGAACCCGTCACCACCATCGACTTGGCCCGCCCGCCGAGCCGGCCGCGGGAGTGCGCCAGGAAGTGCTCGACGATCACCTGCGCGTGCTGGGAGACGGTGTACTCGTGGGTGAGCGCGTACCGGGCGAGCAGGCTGTTGGCCTTGGAGGGGTCCACCTCACGCTCGTCCGGGTTCTGGTTCACCAGCTTCCAGTACGTGTTGTACGTGACGTAGTTCCGCAGCGGATCGAGGATGAAGCCCTCCTCGATGGCCTGGCGCATGGAGTACGTGTGGAAGGGGCGGTAGGCCGCCTTGCCGTCCACTATGTCTTCCGTGCCGAAGAGTTCGAGCGTCTTCGCCTTCGGGGTGGCGGTGAACGCGAAGTAGGAGAGGTTCGCGGCCTGTGAGCGCTCCGCGGCCTTCTTCTTCAGCTTCTCGTCGAGCGTGACGGTGGTGGCGCCCTGGTCCTCCGAGTCGGAGTCCAGACCGAGGTCGCGCAGGGCCGCACGTACGGCGGTTGCGGCGTCGCCGGACTGGGAGGAGTGCGCCTCGTCCACGATGATGGCGAAGCTGGTGCCCTTGATCTCGGTGGGGTTGCGCTGGATGTAGTCCAGAAGCGCCGGGAACGAGTGCAGGGTGACCGTGACGATCTTGCCCGTGTCCCGTGACAGCGCGCGGGCGAGCTGCTCGCTCTTCGAACCGTGCTTCTCGTCCACCTTCACGACCAGGCCCTCGATCTGCGAGAAGCTGCCGACCGTCTCCCGGAGCTGGGCGTCGAGGTTGCGGCGGTCCGTGATGACGATGACCTTGTCGAAGACCGGTGTACCCGGCTTGATCCGGCCGGCTGACAGCGCATCCGGGTCGAGCGTCCGGGGGTCGGTGGCGGCGTGGAGGTCGCTCAGGCGGTGGGCGAGCCAGCCAATGGTGTTCGACTTGCCGGAGCCGGCGGAGGCCATCACGAGGTAGTTCTGGCCCACGCCGAAGGTCGCTGCGTGGGTGGTGAGCTTCTTGACCACGTCCCACTGGTGGAAGCGCGGGAAGATCGTCGACTTGGTGGTCCCGCCGCCGGGGGTCTTGGTCTTCTGCTGGTGCACGTAGCGCTGGAGCAGGTCCAGCCAGTTGTCCCGCGCCCAGACCTGCTCCCACAGGTAGGAGGTGGCGTACGTGCCGTACGCGGTGGGGGCCGGGTTTCCGGCGCCACCGGGCAGGCCGGCACCGTTGGAGCCGGTGTTGAACGGCAGGAAGCGGGTGTTCTTGCCCCGGAGCTGGGTGGCGACGAAGACGAGGTCCGGGTCGACCGCAAAGTTGGCGATCACCCGGCGGGTGAAGATCAGCTCGGTGGGATCGCGGTCGGTGCGGTACTGCTCCTTAGCGTCCTTGAAATTCTGCCGTGTGAGCGGGTTCTTCAGCTCGGCGGTGGCGACGGGGATGCCGTTGAGGAACAGCGTCAGGTCGAGCTTGTTGCCCCAGTCGGCCTGCTTGGTGGCGTAGACGAGTTCGCGTACGACGGTGAGGCGGTTGGCGCGGTAGCCGTCGAGGACGGAGTCGTCGGCGACGAGGTTCGGCTTGAAGTAGGCGACGCGCAGGCGGACGCCCCGGTCCTTGACGCCGTTACGGAGGACGTTCAGGAGACCGTCGTCGTTGATGGCCTTGTCCAGGCGCTGGGCGAAGCCGCGCTCGGCGGTTTTGACGTCGTTGCCGTAGACGGCGACGAGTTCAGCCCACTCGTGGGGCTGACTCGCGTTGAGGAAGCGGAACAGCTCTTTGGTGTCCAGGCCGAGGTCGGCCTCGTAGTCTGTGGGACTGGCCTTGCGCCATCCGCGCTCGGTCAGGGCGGCGACTATGGCGTCGCCGAAGGCGGACTCGCTGTGGATGGGGCTCATGCCGAAACTCCGTCCGTTACGTTACGGCCGCTGGCAGTGGAGACGTCGAACTGGCCGGTTACGGCGGCGGTGATGAGGGTCTGGCGACGTTCTTTGAGGCTACCGATTTGCAGGAGAAGTAGACGTTCCAAGGTACGCGTTTCTTTCTCCATCTCGCTTACGCGGGTAGCCAACCGCGTTTGCGAATCTTTGTCCGTCGGCCACCGTAGAGTGAAGTTGGACAAATCTTCCATGCCCAGGGTCCGTTGCGCACTGTCGTTTCCGGTGGCCAGCACGGCCTGCGTTTGAAATCCCTCGGAGTTGATCCATGAAGTCAGGAGGTTACGATTGATACCGGGATTGGTGCGCAAAACGGCGATTGCTCGATTGACGTTAGCGCCACTCAGGCTGGCGGGAGTCACGACTGCACGCCCCAGAGTGCCCACTACGCTTACGAGCACATCGTTTTTGCGCACTACGGTGGTGGGATATTGCTGCGAGACGTCAGTGGAAATCTGCAGCAGATTGTCTGCACGACCTTCGAGATTCAGAAGGTCATTGACACGAATGAATTTGACTCCACTAGCAACGTACTTGGGTACGAGGACGCCATAACGTGGACGGGCTGCCAAGAGAAATTTAAGACGGGTCGGCGTTGTATCAAATGCCAAGAACTGCTCACGAACCGCGACACTGAACCGGTTCTCGAGGAGGGTGTGCTGATGTGTTCGCAGCGAGACCAAGTGGTCGATGCGGCTGGTCTCGGCGTCGAGGAAGTCGGCGATGCGGCACTGCTCGTCCACCGGGGGCAGCGGGATTCTCAACTGCTCAATGTCCGGCATGTAGATGGTCTTGTGAGTTGATCCTGTGGCGATGCGTCGGAGGTCCGGCGCCATTCCGCGCAGAGCGTGGAGCAGGTAGCGGGGCTCCAGTCGTGGCCCACACGTCCAGGTTGCGAAATCTTGGCTTGTGGCCATTTCGGTTCCCATGATGGCCGAGAATCCCACCGACGCTGTGCGGGAAAGAATCACGGTTCCGGGAGGATGGAGAACAGCCGAAGAGTTCGCCAGACCCAGCGGGCTGATCATTTCCTTGGTTTCCGTGATGATGTTCCTCTGACCGCTTCGCAACTGCCAGACATCAGCCAAGGTGATCCATCGTGCGGTGCAGTCAGTCCAATACTCTGGCTTGCTTCGGCTAGGGGTGTGTCCAGATCCAAGGCGGGCAACCAGCCGGATGGGAACTGTGGGCCATCTTGACTCAGTGAGCCACGGGGCGATGCGGCTCCCACTCATTCCGTCACCTTGCCCAGCAGTGCCTGGATCTCTGCCTCAAGCGTCTTCAGCTCCGCGTCGATTTCCGCCAACGGCCGCGGCGGCTCGTACACGTAGAAGTGGCGCGTAAACGGGATTTCGTACCCCACCTTCGTCTTCGAGTGGTCGATCCACGCATCCGGCACGTGCGGGTGCACCTCGCGCTTCAGGTACTCCTCGACGTCCTCGCCCAGCAGCACGTTCTCGTAGTCCCGCAGCTCACCGTCGGGCTCCTTCTCCCCGCCCTTGAGGAGCTGCTGCTCGCCCTCCGGGTCCCGCACCCCCACCGTGTCCCGCAGTGCCTTCGTGAACGGCGCGCCCGTCGGGCCCTGCACGCCGGCTTCCGCCATGGCGTTCCGTACCGCCACCTGCGCCTCGGACTTGGTGGCCCACCCGCTGCCCAGCAGTGGGCTCAGTGCGTCCCCCAGCACCTGCGCCTCGGCGTCGGCCAGCTTCTGGAACTGCGCCTGCTCCTCGTCCGTCAGCTTCCGGCGGGCCTTCGCCTTCGCCGCCAGCTCTGGCTCGCGCGGCAGGAAGCGTTCCTCCGCCCACTTCTGCACCGGCTTCGACGCGAGCAGCGCCGCCAGCGTCTCCTCCGTCAGCTCGAAGCGCAGCTTCAACGGCCTTTCGACCGTGATCCGCTGGTAGCCGAACGCCGTGTTGTCGAAGACCTTCACCTTGGCGTGCATCGGGTGCTCCGGGTCCGCCGCGGCGGACACAGCCTCCCCGTACAGGCGGGTGATGTCGCCGATGTGGTTCGGCTTGCCGCCCGTCCCATCGCCCAGCTCCTTGCGCTTGTCGCCCAGCGACTTTCGCATCTTCACCCACTGGTCGCGCGCATCCAGCAACACGACCTTGCCCTTGTGCTGACGGTCCTTGCGGTTCGTCAGGATCCAGAAGTAGGTGGAGATGCCCGTGTTGTAGAAGAGCTGGTCCGGCAAGGCGACGATCGCCTCAAGCCAGTCGTTCTCCAGGATCCAGCGGCGGATCTCCGACTCACCCGAGCCGGCCGCACCCGTGAAGAGCGGGGAACCGTTGAAGACGATCGCGACGCGCGAGCCGCCCCCGCCGTTCACGTCCACCGGCTTCATCTTCGAGATCATGTGCTGGAGGAAGAGCAGCGAGCCGTCGTTGATGCGGGGCAGGCCCGCGCCGAAGCGGCCGGAGTCGCCGAGGTTGTTGTGCTCGAACTCGACGGCCTCCTTCACCTTCTTCCACTCCACGCCGAACGGCGGGTTGGCCAGCAGGTAGTCGAACGTCTCCCGCGCGTGGCCGTCGTCCGAGAAGGAGTTGCCGAAGGCGATGTTCTCCGGGTCCTGCTCCTTGATCATCAGGTCGGACCGGCAGATCGCCCAGGACTCCGGGTTGAGCTCCTGCCCGTAGACCTCCACCGTGGCGTCGTCGTTGTACGACTTGATGTGGTCCTCGGCCGCGCTGAGCATGCCGCCCGTGCCGCAGGCCGGGTCCATGACCGTGCGTACGACACCCGGCAGGCTGAGCGCGTCGCCGTCCGGGGCGATCAGCAGGTTGACCATCAGCTTGATCACTTCGCGCGGGGTGAAGTGCTCACCCGCGGTCTCGTTGGACTGCTCGGAGAAGCGCCGGATCAGCTCCTCGAAGATGTAGCCCATGTTGTGGTTGGGCACGACCTCCGGGCGCAGGTCCAGGTCCGTGAACTTGCCGATCACCTGGTAGAGCAGGTTCGCACTGTCGAGCTTGCGGATCTGCTGGGCGAACTCGTACTTCTCCATGACCTCACGGGCGTTGGGAGAGAAGCCCCCGACGTACACCTGGAGGTTCGCTGCCGCATTGCTCGCGTCGCCGGCGATCTTCCGCAGGGTCAGGCTGCTCGTGTTGTAGAACGAGTGGCCCGACGCCCGGCGGAGGAAGTGGTCCGTGTCGATCTCCTGGCCCTCGAAACGGGCGGCCGTCTCCGCGACCTTCTCCCGCGTCGGCTCCAGGACGCATTCGAGGCGGCGCAACACCAGGAACGGAAGGATGACCTTTCCGTAGTCGGACTGCTTGTAATCGCCGCGCAGAAGGTCGGCGACGGACCAGGCGTGGTTCGCCAGCTCCGTGTGCTTGCTGCTGTTCAAGGGATTCCCCGGTTTCCTTTCGGACCCCCCGCTCTCCGGTCTACCGGAGCGGGTACTGACAAGTGTGGTGGTTGGGTGAAGGCCGTAGTGCCGGTTCAGGCCGATTCCGCGGATGCCCCGCTGCCGGCCGCCGCTGGAGCTGACGGCACCAGCCCGCCCCCCGTCAGCCCGCCGACCAGCAGCCGGGCCGTCTCCTCGGCCAGTTCCGTGGCGCGCGCGGCCTCGGTTCTCAGTGTGTGGACGCGGCGGAACGCCTCGCCGTAGCGTCTCTGCTCCTCCAGTGGCAGCAGCGGGACGCGCAGTCGGCCCGGGCTGACGTGAAGCACCGTGCTGCCCGTCGACGCGCTCGCGATGTTCTCCTCCGCGCCCAGGAAACCGGCCAGGAACCACGGATCGAGCCTTGCCGGATCCGGCCGGAACAGGTGGACCTGTTGGCCGAGCAGAGCCCCCGCGTCCGCGTCGTTCGCCACCCGGGCCATCGCGCCATTTCCGCCCGCGACCGCGCGTACGAGCACGTCGCCCGCCGCGATCACCGGCGCCCCGTCCGCCCGCAGCCCGCTCGGGTCACCCGATGGGGCCGTACCGCGCGCGATGTCCAGGCCGGTGAGTACGGCAGCCACCGGTGCGGCACCGGCGGAACCCTTGGAGTCCGGCGCCGTGCGCAGCAACGTGAGCGCGCCGCCCCGGGACAGGTCCGACGCCGTGGCCGTGCGCCACACGCGCGGGGCGGGACCGGCCGCGCTCCAGTCGTCGTAACCAGCCGCCCTGCCCAGTGACTTGGCACCGGCGACGAGCCGTCGGCGTACCTCGTCCACTTCCCGGGCCAGTTCCGCCGGGGCGATGTCCGTGCGTGAGGCGCGTACATGGCGGGCGGGGGAGAGGTCCACGACGTCGTCCAAGAGGTCGACCACCGGGACCGCGCGGGCGGTACCCGGCTCGTCGGCGTACGCGTCCGGGTCCTTCGCGAAGGCCGACCACTGGGTGAGCGCCGTCTCGGTGAGAGCCGTCCAGTTCAGTGGGGCGCGGCCGGTGCGCGTGCCGGAGGCGGTGCCGCCCGTGCGTGTGCCTGTACCCGTGCCGGTCGCCGTGTCGGCGCCTGCTACCGCCGCCTCGGACGTGTCGACGAACAGGACCGACGTATGTGCGGGGCCGGCCGGTTCGGGGCGTTGCAGTATCCAGACCTGGAGCCCCACATGGAACGGCGCCGCCGCGCCCGGAGGCAGGGCCACCACCGCGCGCAGGGCGCCGCTGCGGACCAGCTCCATGCGGACCCGGCGGCCGGAGGCACGGGAGGCGGTGGCCGGGGGGAGGAGCAGGACGGCGTGGCCGCCCGGCACCAGGTGAGCCAGCGCGTGCTGGACCCAGGCCAACTCGGACTCGGCGCGCGGTGGCACGCCGTACGCCCAGCGGGCGTCGTATGCCAGCTCGTCCTGGCCCCAGTCGCGGTCGCCGTACGGCGGGTTGCACAGGACAGCGTCCACGGTGACCCGGCCGAACGCGTCCGCGCGGAGACTGTCTCCCGCACGCACCGTGATGTCCGCGCCCGGGGCGGCCAGCAGCAGGCTCACCGCGCTGCGCTGCGCCTGCACTGGAACGCTGTCCTGGCCGTACAGCACCTTCGCGCCCCGCCGGGCGGCGGCCGAGAGCAGGGAGCCGCTGCCGCACGCCGGGTCCATGACCTGTGCGTACGGGCCGGGCACCAGGCGGGCGACGAGGTCGGCCAGCTGCACCGGGGTGCGATAGGTGCCGCTCGCGGCACTGTCCTCCAGCTCGCGCTCCGCCAGCACGGCCAGCGCCGCCTCGCCGCTCGCGTCGTCCTGTACGCAGCGCAGCAGCGCCCGCAGGACATCGACGTCAGGCGCCGCGAAGTGGACCGCCTCCGCGCCGGGGACCAGCTCCGCGAGGTCGGCCACCGCCCTGTCGGCGCGGGCGACGAGCTCGGCGTCGGACAGGCGGGCCAGCGCGGTGCGCTCCTCGGGAGTGCGCCGAGCCGTGGCCAGCGCCAGAGGGAGCAGGGCGCCTGTCATGCCGCCACCCCCGGGGTGCAGTCGCAACGTGGTGCGCAGCTCCTCCGCAGGGTCGGCCGTCGATGCGTGGCCTCGGGCGCCGAGCCACTTCTGCACGGCGACCAGGTCGTACAGAGGGCTGGAATCGGTGCCCCCGGACGGCGCGGGGAAGTCGTCGTGCCGACGGCGCCAGTTGCTGACGGTGGCGCGCGTGACTCCCGCGATGCGTGAGATCTCGGCGGCGGTCACCTGGGCTGGTGGCTGGGGCATGGCGGGAGTCCTGGGCCTCTCGGTAGCTGACAGCTCACAACTTACACTCTCGGTCAAACGCGTCAAGCTGTTTGACAATGCTTTCATGGTGATGCTTCTCTGGTGTTGCTTCCAAGTGAAGGTGCTCGGCCCGAGGGGGTACGGGCAACTCGTCGATCCCGTGGGGGGAATCGCCATGCGCATCACCATGCCGACCGCTGTCGTCGAAGGCACCCAGCTCACCGTCATGCCGTTCCGGGCGGACGCCGTGATCGGGACCATGTCCGTCCCGACGCTCGTCCAGCTCGTTCCCTCTCCTCGCCGCGAGGAGGACACGAAGACGCTCAAGGCCGCCTCCGGCGCCGTGCGTCGTCACGCCGAACTGCGGTCGCTCGTGCAGCGGGCGCTGAAGTCCACGCAGAAGGGGAAGAACGTCGGCTCGTACGCCGAGTACATCGCCGACGGCGTCAAGGGGGAGCTGGGCGCCGGCTGGTCCACGCCGCCGATCACCTTCTGGCACGCCGGACCGCTCGCCGCGCTCAGCGACGAACTGCTGCCCGGCACCGGACTGCGCACCCTGACCATCACGCCCGGCACCTCGGTCGTCGCCATCGACGGCGAGACCCAGACGACCGCCTGGCATGAGCTGTACGACGACCCGGAGCACTTCGGGCTCACCTATGCCGAACTCGCGACGATCCGCGTGCCGTTCGAGCTGTACGTCGACCTGAGCGTCGCCGACGCGCGGCAGATCTTCTACGACCGCAACGTCCAGGGCGTGGCCGTCGCGAAGAACCTGGCCATGTCCATGGACCAGCGGGACTTCGCCACCCGCCTCGCGCACCGCGTCGCCGACGCCGTCAAGGTGGACGTGGACGGCAAGCTCGTGCCGTTCACGAAGCTCGTCAACGCCAGCAAGCGCCAGGTCGGCAAGAGCGACCCCGAGGTGATCACCCTCTCCGCGCTGCGGGCCCTGGTCATCACGGCGGTCTACGGACGCAACGGGTTGTCACGGTCCGCGGAGACCGTCCAGGAGGACGAGCTGCCCGCCGGTACCGACGCGGGTCAGGTCGAGGGACACGTCGTACCGCTGCTCGCCCGGCTCATCGCCGAGCACAGCGCGCACTTCGTCTCGCGCAGTGCTGTCACCGCACCCGCCGTGCTGGCCGGGCTCGGGATCGCCGTCCACCACACCACCCCGTGGGCCGACCCGGCGAACGCGCTGAGCACCGACGCGCTGCAGAGGCTCCTCGCCGACATCCGGTGGGAGCGGGAGGCGCGCTACTGGGACGGTGTGGCCGCGAAGGCCGGGGCGACCGGGCGGCTCAACTTCAGCGGTGGCGTGAAGGACTCCGGCGGCCGTGTCGCCGACGCGATGCTCTACCCGGGCACGGAGGCAGGACGGCGCATCCGGGGCCAGTGACCGTCCTCGCCACCACCACCGACGCCCGATCGCGACGACCAGGAGCCCGCACGATGAATCCCGACAACCCGCAGCAGCCCGGCACGCCCCGTCCCCTCAGCGCCCCCACCTACGGCGCGTACCCGACCCCGCCCGCCCCGCCGCCGCACGGTCCGTACCCGTGCGGGTTCACGCACCCGCCCGCCCCGCCCGCGAAGCCGTCGCAGGGCAAGAGGTGGCTCACCCACGGAGCCGTCGGTCTCGTTGCCCTGTTCCTCGGAGTCGGGATCGGCGTCTCGGACGACCAGGCCCAGGCCACGGACGCAGCCGGGCCCACACCGAAGGTGACCGTCACCAAGACGGAAACGAAGGAGGTGGAGGTGCCCGGGCCCACGGTGACCGTGACGAAGACCGCCACGGTCACTGCCCCGCCGCCCAAGCCCGCCAAGCCGAAGGGGCCGCCCACCACCGTCGAGGGAGACGGCGAGTACCTGGTGGGGGAGGACATGAAGGCGGGGACCTACAGGACCGCGGGACCCGATGGGGGCTTCGGGTGTTACTGGGAGCGGGCGAGCAACGCCAGCGGGGAATTCGACGCGATCATCGCCAACGGCAACCTGGACGGAAGCGGCCGGGTCACCGTCAACAAGGGCGAGGTCTTCAAGTCCACCCGTTGCCAGGAGTGGAAGCGCGTCGGCTGAGCAGCACCGAGACGGTGGCCGCAGCAGGGTGGGCACCGGTGCTGCGGCGGCGTCGTGGGACGCGCCGGCCGGACGGGGGTGCGCCCGCCCCGGCACGACGCGAGCCCCGCGGTGACCGGCACGGTGCCGGTCACCGCGGGGCGGTGTGGTGCGGGAGGGGGATCAGCAGGCCCCGAGGTCCTGCCAGACGCCCCACTCACCGGTGGAGCCGGGGGTCTCGCCCTTGGTCCACCACCGGGCCTTCCAGGTGTGCGAGCCGTGACTGACCGTCGTCCCGCCCCCGTACTCCGACGTGGCGCTCCACGCCGCCGCGGAGCAGCTGCCGCCGCCCGGACCCGAGGTCGGTGTCGGGGTGGGTGTCGGCGTCGGGGTCGAGGTCGGTGTCGGCGTCGGGGTGGGTGTCGGGGTCGGCGTGCTCCCCGTCCCCGGCTGGACCACGGTGGTGCCGCGGGCCAGGTCACCGGCGAGGGCGTACGTGGACCCGCCGAAGGTCACCGTCCAGTTGGACGGGGTCGACGTCGGGAGGTAGTAGACGAAGTCCAGCTGTACGGAGGCTCCCGGGGCCAGGGTCTGCCAGGACGGCAGCTTCAGCGAGACGCGGTTGTAGTCGCCCTTCAGCCCGCCCACGTTGTTCGCCGCGGTGTGGTCGCTGCGCACGATCTTCGTGCCGAAGCCGGACTGGTCCTTGGCGTTGGCCGGCGCCGAGGTCGCGTAGTCGAACTGGAACTCCGTGCCGCCCGGCAGGGTCGCCGTCGTGTTGTTGGTGATCTTCAGCTTCGGGCTGATCGGGTAGTTCGAGTCGCCCAGCGGGAACTGGTCGAACGACACGTCGATGTCGAGCGCTTCGGACGGCAGGCTGGTCGTGGACCGCGTCGCGCCGTACGGGGCGGCCGACTTGAAGGCGTCGTACATGGCCGAGGTCAGGGTCGAGCCCGGCTCGTACTGTCCCTTGGCCGCGTTCCAGGCGTAGTCGCCGGCGAGCTCCCAGATCATCGTGCCGCCGATGCCCTTGTCGACGACGTAGTCGGCCTTGGCGGCCACCGACTGCTCGTCCTCGGTGGACAGGAACACCTTCTTCTGGGCGTTCCACAGCCACGGCGCGACCAGCGTCGAGTCGTAGTTCCGGACGTAGGTGCCGGTCAGCTGTGTGGAGGCGGGGAGGCCGTACCGGGTGACGTAGTCACCGACGACGCCCTTCTCCAGGTTCTTCGCGTGCCACATCGGGTTGGAGCCGGCGGGCGCCTCCTTGCCGTTGGTGTCCAGGTCGTGCCAGAGGTTGTCGATGCCGACCGCCCCGTCACCGCACTTGGTCAGGCCCGCGCCCGCCGGGCAGTCGGTCGTGGAGGCCTTGCCCCACAGCCCGTTCGTACCGCCCTGCACGTTCTTGAAGCCGCGGGTGTAGTAGGGCAGCCCGATGTTGATCCGGCCGGCCGGCATCGAGCCGCGGAAGTAGTGGTAGGCCCAGTCCGTGTTGAGATAGCCGACGCCTCCGTACTGGGAGGTCGAGTAGACACCGGCCTGCGCCAGTTCGGCGTCCTTGCCGTCGTCGAAGAGCGAGGCGTTGGGGCCGACGTACTCGTTCCAGGCGCCGTGCAGGTCGTAGGACATGATGTTCACGTAGTCCAGGTACTTCTGGACCTGGAAGGTCTCCATCCCGCGCAGCAGATAGCCGGAGGAGGGCGCCGCGACCGTCAGCAGGTAGTGCGTGCCGTCGGCGGCGGAGGCGCGGTCGAGCTTCTCGCGCAGCGTCTTCATCAGGGCGCCGTAGCTCTTGACGAGGCCGGCGCGGCGGGCGTTGGCGAGGGTGTGGTCCAGCGGGTTGCCCGCGTCCTTCATGGTCGTCGGGTACTCGTAGTCGATGTCGACGCCGTTGAACCCGTACTTCTTGATGAAGGCGACGGTGGAGTCCGCGAAGGTGTTGATGCCGCTCTGGTTCACCGAGCCGTCGGCGTTCGTGGTCATCGAGTAGAAGCCGCCCGAGTCCACCCGGCCGCCCTTGTCGTCGAAGTAGCCGCCGGTCTCGGCCCAGCCGCCGACGGAGACCAGGGTCTTCACGGCCGGGTGCTGCTTCTTGAACTTGTTGAGCAGGTTGAAGTGGCCCTTGTAGGGGAGGGCGGGGTCCATCTCCGCCCCCGCCACGCCCGGCCAGGTCATCCCGGTGGACGCGTTGTCGGGGCCGTCCGTGCCCACGGAGATCTTGTTCGCGCCGTCGACGTGCGCGAACGCGTAGTTCAGGTGGGTGACCTTGTCCCACGGGATGTCCGAGGCGAGGTAGGCGGGCTTGCCGTCCTTGCCGGTACGCCAGTTCGTGAAGTACCCGATGACGCGCCGCTGGTGGTCGGCGCCCATCTTCTCGCGGCCCGCGGCGTCGTAGACGGAGCAGTAGGGCACGTCGACGCCGGGGGTCTCGTAGAGCCCGTCGGGCCGACAGGACTCCTGGTCGGCGGCGGCCGAAGGGGACGCGGTGAGAGAGCCCAGCAACAGGGCGCCGGCGGCGCCGGCGGCCATCAGGGCGGCTCTCAGGCGGGTGGGGGACAGCATGTGTTGTTCCTCCTGGGGAGGTCGGCAGAACACAACTGGCAAAGGGGGCTTGTGCGATGTCCGGGTGTGCGCACACCCGGACGACGTTCCTCGGAGGTGACGCAGAGATTAAGAGGACTAGACCAATGAGTCAATAGGTATGGACCATTCGGGAGGGGCGCCGTCCGTGACGGGTGCTCCCGCCCGCCTGTGAGACGCACCACAGAAGTCGCCCGGTCGGCCCGGTCCCGGTCGTGGCACAATGAGTCCTGTACCAGCAGCAGCGCACTCCGGGGTCGGTGTAATTCCGAACCGGCGGTTATAGTCCGCGACCCGTCCGCATCCAGCGGCCGGTTGACCAGGTGAGATTCCTGGACCGACGGTGAAAGTCCGGATGGGAGGCAGTGCGCGGCGGGCCGTCACAGGTACGCCGCCGTAGGCGGATGCGTTCCGGGAGGTCCCGGGACGGTCACATCCGTCTCCCGGTTCCCGGCGTTCCCTGTTGCGTTCCGCTCTCTCTGTCGTCATCGACAGGCCCCGGAGTCCGTGCCCGAAGAGGCAGGAGGACCCGGTGGAAACCGCAGCGACCCGAACCGCCATGCGGCGCGCGATCACGCTCGCCGCGCGCGGACTCGGCGCCACCAGCCCCAACCCGGTCGTCGGCTGCGTCATTCTCGACGCCTCCGGGGAACAGGCCGGCGAAGGCTTCCACCAGCGCGCCGGCGGGCCGCACGCCGAGATCCACGCCCTGCGCGAGGCCGGCGGACGCGCCCGGGGCGGCACCGCCCTCGTCACCCTCGAACCCTGCAACCACACCGGACGCACCGGTCCCTGCGCCCAGGCCCTCGTCGAGGCCGGTGTCAGCCGTGTCCTGTACGCGGTCGGGGACCCGAACCCGCAGGCCACGGGCGGTGCGGACACGCTCCGTGCCGCCGGTGTCCAGGTGGAGCAGGGCCTCCTCGCCGACGAGGCGGAGGCCGGCAACGCCGCGTGGCTCACCTCGGTCCGCCTCGGCCGCCCGTACGTCCTGTGGAAGTACGCGGCCACCCTCGACGGCCGGATCGCCGCCGCCGACGCCACCAGCCGCTGGATCACCTCCCCGGAGGCCCGCGCCGACGTCCACCGGCTGCGCGCCGAGGCCGACGCCGTCGTGGTCGGCTCCGGCACCGCCCGCACCGACGACCCCCAGCTGGGCGTACGCGGAATCGAGGGCGCCACGCAGCCGCTGCGGGTGGTCGTCGACACCGGCGCCACCGCCGTACGGCCCGGAGCCCGGGTCCTCGACGCGACGGCGCCCACCCTGATCGCGGTCGCCGACGACGCCGACGCCGGCCACCTCCCCGAGGACGCCGTGCTGCGCCTGCCGCGCGCCGCCACCGGCCCCGGCCTGGACGTCCAGGCGCTGCTCGCCGCCCTCCACGGGCGCGGCATCCGCTCCGTACTCCTCGAAGGAGGGCCGGTCCTGGCCGGTTCCTTCGTCGCCGCGGGGGCAGTCGACAGCGTCGTCGGCTATCTCGCTCCGGTTCTCCTCGGCGCGGGCCCGGCAGCCCTCGCCGATGCCGGAATCACCACCATCTCCCAGGCGTTGCGCCTCGATGTGACCGAGACCGTCCGTATCGGCCCCGATCTGCGCATCACCGCCGTCCCTGTTCCTGCTCGGAAGGGAAACTGAGTGTTCACCGGAATCGTCGAAGAACTGGGTGAGGTCACGGCCGTCGAGAAGCTCGACGACGCCTCCCGCTTCCGACTGCGCGGCCCCGTGGTGACCGAGGGCGCCAAACACGGCGACTCCATCGCCGTCAACGGCGTCTGCCTCACCGTCGTGGACCTCGGGGAGAACGAGTTCACCGCCGACGTCATGGCCGAGACACTGGACCGCTCCAGCCTCGGCGCGCTCGCGGCCGGCTCCCGCGTCAACCTCGAACGCCCCATGGCGCTCGGCGGCCGCCTCGGCGGGCACATCGTCCAGGGGCACGTGGACGGCACGGGACACATCGTCGAGCGCAAAATCTCCGAGAACTGGGAGCTCGTCACGGTCTCCCTGCCCGCCGGCCTGGCCCGCTACGTCGTGGAGAAGGGCTCGATCACCGTCGACGGGGTGAGCCTGACCGTCGTCGACGCGGGGCCCGACTTCTTCACGATCAGCCTCATCCCCACCACCCTCGCGCTGACCACGCTCGGCCTCAAGGGGCCCGGCGACCCGGTCAACCTCGAGGTGGACGTCCTCGCCAAGTACGTCGAACGGCTGCTCGGCCACGGCGCCGCGCCCGCATCCGGGGAGACGGTCGCATGAACGCCCTGGACTGGCTGAACTCGGAGGCCTTCACCGCCTTCGGACAGCACATCATCTGGTCGGACATGATCGGCAACACGATCGGGCTGATCGCCCTGGCGCTCGGCTGGCTCCGCTCGGTGTGGACCTGGCCCGCCCAGCTCCTGTCCGGGGTCGTCCTGGTCGCCGCCAACGTCTCGGTGCAGCAGGCGGGCAGCGTCGGCAAGCAGCTGATCGTCATCGCCGTCGCCGTCTGGGGCTGGCAGCAGTGGACCCGCGGCAGGCAGAAGGCGCAGGACGGTTCCCTCGCCGTGCGCTTCGCCACCTGGCGCGAGCGCGGATACCTGGTGGGCGGCGCCGCCCTCGGCACGCTGGCCGTCGGCGGGCTGTTCACGGCCTTCCCGTCGCTCTCCTGGAGCCCCTGGGCCGACGCCTACATCTTCGCCGGCACCCTCGTGGCGATGATCGCCCAGGCGCGCGGCATGGTCGAGTTCTGGTTCGCCTGGCTGCTCGTCGACCTCGTCGGCGTACCGCTCAACTTCCACAGCGGACTCGCCTTCTCCGGTCTCATCTACGTCGTCTACGGGGCCCTCGTCCTGTGGGGCATGCGCGACTGGTGGCTGCGTACGCGGACACCCGCTCTGGAAGGAGCCACGGCATGACTGCCCAGCCCACCTGGTTGCACGACCGAACCCTCGAAGACCTCTCGCTCGACCCCGTCGAGCAGGCGATCCGCGACATCGCCGCCGGGCGGCCCGTCGTGGTCGTCGACGACGAGGACCGGGAGAACGAGGGCGACCTCGTCATCGCCGCCGAGAAGGCGACCCCCGAGATCGTCGCCTTCATGATGAGCGAGTGCCGCGGCCTGATCTGCGCGCCCATGGAGAACGACGAGCTGGAACGCCTCGAACTCCCGCAGATGGTCACGCACAACACCGAGTCCATGCAGACCGCCTTCACCGTCTCCGTGGACGCCTCCGCGGAGCACGGCGTGACCACCGGGATCTCCGCGGCCGACCGGGCCACCACGCTCCGGCTGCTCGCGGGCGGCAGGGCGGGCCCCGGCGACTTCGTGCGCCCCGGCCACGTCTTCCCGCTCCGCGCCCGGACCGGCGGTGTCCTCGTCCGCAACGGCCACACCGAGGCGGCCGTCGACCTGGCCAGGCTCGCCGGACTGCGCCCCGCGGGCGCCATCGTCGAGATCGCCGGCGAGGACGGGGTGATGCTGCGGCTGCCCGAGCTCGTGCCCTTCGCCCGCAAGCACGGCCTCACGATCATCTCCATCGAGGACCTGATCGCCTACCGCCGCAGCTCCGAGCCCACGGTGCGGCGCGAGGCCGAGGTCCGGCTGCCCACCACCTTCGGCCCGTTCACCGCGTACGGCTACCGCTCCACCGTCGACGGCGTCGAACACGTGGCACTCGTCCACGGCGACATCGGCGACGGCGAGGACGTCCTCGTCCGGGTCCACTCCGAATGCCTGACCGGCGACATCTTCCAGTCGCAGCGCTGCGACTGCGGTCCGCAGCTCCACACCTCGATGGAGCGCGTCACGGCCGAGGGCCGCGGCGTCGTCGTCTATCTGCGCGGCCACGAGGGCCGCGGTATCGGACTGCTGTCCAAGCTGCGCGCGTACGAACTCCAGGAGCGCGGCTCCGACACCCTCGACGCCAACCTCGAACTCGGCCTCCCGGCCGACGCCAGGGACTACGCGGCGGGCGCCCAGATCCTCCGGGACCTCGGGGTGCGCACCCTGCGGCTGATGACCAACAACCCCGACAAGACGGCCGCGCTCGTACGGCACGGTCTCGAGGTCACCGGGCGCGAGCCCATGCCCGTCCAGGCGGGCGAGCACAACCTCCGGTACCTGCGCACCAAGCGCGACCGGATGGGCCACGACCTGCCCTGGCTGGACGCCACCGCGTCCGCCTGCGGCAACCAGTAAGCACCGACGAACACACAGGAGAGACATGAGCGGCAAGGGCGCACCCGAACTGTCCGTACGCAACTGCGGAGACCTGCGGGTGGCGGTGATCGCGGCCCAGTGGCACGAGCAGGTCATGGACGGACTCGTCGACGGGGCCCTGCGCGCCCTGCACGACCTCGGCATCGACGAGCCGACGCTGCTGCGGGTCCCCGGCAGCTTCGAGCTCCCGGTGGTGGCCAAGGTGCTCGCCGGCCGCGGCTACGACGCGATCGTGGCCCTCGGAGTGATCATCCGCGGTGGCACCCCCCACTTCGAATACGTGTCCCAGGGCGTGACCAACGGCCTCACCCAGGTCACGGTCGACACCGGGGTCCCCGTGGGCTTCGGCGTACTCACGTGCGACAACGAGGAACAGGCCCTCGACCGGGCCGGACTCGAGGGCTCCAACGAGGACAAGGGCCACGAAGCGGTCACCGCGGCCGTGGCCACCGCGGCCACACTGCGCACCGTCAGCGAACCCTGGCGCTGAGCAGCGGTCCGGGACCCCGTATTCTAAGGACCATCATGGCGAACAAAACCTTCGAAGAGCTCTTCGCCGAGCTCCAGCTCAAGGCCGCCGACGGCGACCCCTCCACCTCCCGCACCGCCGAGCTGGTGGGCAAGGGCGTGCATGCCATCGGCAAGAAGGTCGTCGAGGAGGCCGCCGAGGTCTGGATGGCCGCCGAATACGAGGGCAAGGAAGCCGCCGCCGAGGAGATCTCGCAGCTGCTCTACCACGTCCAGGTGATGATGGTCGCCCGCGGGATCTCCCTCGACGACGTCTACGCCCACCTCTGAGCCGCACCCCGCACGTTCCCGCACATCCCTCCGCACAAAGGAAACCCGACTTCATGCTGCGCATCGCCGTCCCCAACAAGGGTTCACTCTCCGGGCCTGCGATGGCGATGCTCCATGAGGCCGGCTACCAGCAGCGCAAGGAGTCGAAGGAACTCGTCCTGGTCGACCCGACGAACGAGGTGGAGTTCTTCTACCTGAGGCCGCGGGACATCGCGATCTACGTCAGCTCGGGCCGCCTCGACATCGGCATCACCGGCCGCGACCTCCTGCTGGACTCCGGTGCCGACGCCGAGGAGATCCTCCAGCTCGGCTTCGCGCGCTCGACCTTCCGCTACGCCACCAAGCCCGGCACGGCCGACGGCCCGCAGGACTTCGACGGCATGACGATCGCCACGTCGTACGAGGGCATCGTCGCGGCCCACCTCGCCGAGGCCGGCGTGAAGGCCTCCGTCGTCCACCTCGACGGCGCGGTCGAGACCGCCATCGAGCTCGGTGTCGCCCAGGTCATCGCCGACGTCGTCGAGACCGGCACCAGCCTGCGCAACGCCGGACTCGAGGTCATCGGCGAGCCGATCATGACCTCGGAAGCCGTCGTGATCCGCCGCAAGGGCGCCGACGCCGAGGACCCCAAGGTGCAGCAGTTCCTGCGCCGCCTCCAGGGCGTCCTGGTCGCCCGCACCTACGTGATGATGGACTACGACTGCCGCGTCGAGCACCTGGAGCGCGCCGTCGCCCTCACCCCGGGCCTGGAGTCGCCGACCATCTCCCCCCTGCACCACGAGGGCTGGGTCGCCGTCCGCTCCATGGTCGCCTCCAAGGAGGCCCAGCGGATCATGGACGACCTGTACGAACTGGGTGCGCGCGCGATCCTCACCACGGCCATCCACGCCTGCCGCCTCTGACGGCCGGACCACAGCACACCTGAGGACGACACCGCCCCATGACCGCCCCCGCGCCCGGTCCGACCGGACTCCCCGCTCTCCCGGCCACCTTCAGGCCCACCCTCACCCGGGTGGTCCTGCTGGCCGTGGGGGCGGCGATGTTCGTCGTCATCACGGCGGTCGCGCTGGTCCTGGAGAACCTCGGACCGGGGGAGCGGACCAGCTTCGTCTTCGTCGCCCTGCTCTTCTTCGGCGTCCTGGCCCTCCTCAGTAGGCCCCGGATCACCGCCGACGAGAGCGGGATCACGGTCGTCAACATCACCCGGACCCGACGGCTGGCGTGGGCGGAGATCCTCCGCGTCAACCTGCGGGCCGGTGACCCGTGGGTCTTCCTCGACCTCAGCGACGGCACCAGCCTGCCCGCGCTCGGCATCCAGCCCGGAATCGCCAGGAAGCAGGCGATCCGGGACGCCCGCGCACTCCGCGCGCTCACCGAGTTCCACGGCAGCGGAGTGAACGACGCCACGGAGAACGGCTGAGCCCCCTGCCCCGTTCGGCCGGATCCCGATTATTCTGGGAACGGCGGCGCACCGGGTGCGCCCCGCCCCGCACCAGAAGGCCCCCCGGGCCCGCGGGGCCTTTTCCTGCGACCCAAGGAGTGACTCCCTCCAGCAATGGACGGATCGTCCGGTAGTACCTGCGCCGCCCTCTCCCCGGAGGCGGCGGCATGACCACCCCCCTGTTGCTGCTCCTCGCGGCATTCCTCCTCATCCTCGCCAACGGGTTCTTCGTGGCAGCCGAATTCGGGCTCGTCACGGTGGATCGGCCGGACGCCGAACGCGCCGCCGCCGAAGGCGACCGCCGGGCCCGTACCGTCGTCGCCGCCCTGCGTGAACTCTCCTTCCAGCTCTCCGGCACCCAGCTCGGTATCACCATCACCTCGCTGGTCGTCGGCATGCTCGCCGAACCGGCACTCGCCCAGCTGCTCGCCGGACCCCTCACCGCCACGGGACTGCCCGGCGGGGTCGTGCCCGGAGTGAGCGTCGTGATCGGCATGCTGCTCGCCTCCGCCGTGCAGATGGTGGTCGGCGAGCTCGTGCCGAAGAACTGGGCGGTCTCCCGGCCGCTCCAGGTCGCGCGGTTCGTCGCCGGGCCCCAGCACCGCTTCTCCACCCTCCTGCGCCCGGTGATCACCGCCCTGAACGCCGTGGCCAACCGGCTCGTGCGGCTGCTGGGAGTCGAACCGACCGACGAGCTCGCCTCCGCCAGGACACCCGGCGAGCTGGTCTCCCTGGCCCGGCACTCCGCGGAGGCGGGGACCCTGGAGCAGGACACCGCCGACCTCTTCGTGCGGACCCTGTCCCTCGCCGGTCTCACCGCGCAGCACGTCATGACCCCGCGGGTGAAGGTCAGCGCGCTGCAGGCGTCGGCGACGGCGGCCGACGTCCTCAACCTCACCCGTGCCACCGGCCTGTCGCGCTTCCCCGTCTACCGGGACCGCATCGACGAGGTCGTCGGCATGGTCCACCTGAAGAACGCCCTGGGCGTTCCCTCCGGGGACCGGCTGCGCACCCCGGTGAGCCGTATCGCCGTACCGCCGCTCCTGGTGCCGGAGACCCTGCCCGTCGAGCAGCTGCTCCAGCGGCTGCGCAGCGAGCAGCCGATCGCCGTGGTGGTCGACGAGTACGGCGGCACCGCGGGTGTCGTCACCCTGGAGGACATCATCGAGGAGCTCGTCGGGGAGGTCAGGGACGAGCACGACGTGGAGGGCGCCGACCGTCCCGAGCTGACGCCCGTCGTCGCCGACGACGGACGGTCCGGCTGGGACGTGGAGGGCAGCACCCGGGTGCTCACCCTGCACCGGATAGGTCTCGACGTGCCCGAAGGCCCGTACGAGACCGTGGCGGGGCTGGTCGCCGACCTGCTCGGGCGCATCCCCGCACCCGGCGACCGGGCCGAGCTCCCCGGCTGGCGGATCTCCGTCCGCCAGGTCGGCCACTACCGCGCCGAACAGGTCCGCTTCGTCCGTCTGACGGACCTCCCGGACCCCTCGGCGGAACGCCTCACCCAGGAGCTGCTGGAGGCCGTGCGATGAGCCTCGTACAGCTGGCACTCGCCGGCCTCCTCGTGCTGGCGAACGGCTTCTTCGTCGGTGCCGAGTTCGCACTCGTCTCCGTACGGCGCAGCCAGGTCGAACCCCTCGCGGCCGGCGGGTCGAGCCGCGCCAGACAGGTCCTGTACGGCCTGGAGAACCTGCCGCAGATGATGGCCGCCGCGCAGTTCGGCATCACCATCTGCTCCCTCACCCTCGGTGCCGTCGCCGAGCCGACCGTCGCCCACCTCCTGGAGCCGGTCTTCCACGCGGCCCGTGTGCCCGAGGGGTTCGTCCACCCGCTCGGCTTCGCCGTGGCCCTCGTCTCCGTGGTCTTCCTCCACCTCGTCATCGGCGAGATGGTCCCGAAGAACCTGGCGATGGCCGCCCCGGAGAGGACCGCGATGTGGCTCAGCCCCGGCCTGGTCGGCTTCGCCCGGCTCTGCCGGCCGGTCACCTCGGCGCTCGGGGCCTGCGCCACGCTCGTGCTGCGGCTCTTCAAGGTCGAGCCGAAGGACGAGGTCGAGGCCGTCTTCACCAGCGAGCAGCTCAACCGGCTGGTGGAGGACGCGGGCCTGGCCGGCCTGCTGGAACCGGAGGCGCAGGAGCGCCTAGGGGACGCCCTCGAACTGGGCAGCAGGCCCGTCACCGACGTGCTGCTGGACCGGGCGTCCCTGGTGACGGTGGATCCCTCCGTCACCCCCCGCCGGGTCGAGGAGCTGACCGTACGGACCGGCTTCTCGCGCTTCCCCGTCTGCGCGGAGGGCGGCGGCGCCTTCATGGGCTATCTGCACGTCAAGGACGTCCTGGAGCTGGAGGACGGCGAGCGGGCCGTGCCCCAGCAGGTCTGGCGCCCCATGGCGACGGTGCGGGCGGAGCTCCCGCTGGACGACGCGCTGACGGTCATGCGGCGCGCGGCCACGCACCTCGCCCAGGTCGCCGACGCGTCGGGCAAGGTGCTCGGCCTGGTCGCCATGGAGGACGTCCTGGAGATGCTCGTGGGTGAGGTCCGCGACCCGGCCCACCGCGTGTCGGTGCCGCGCCGCACGGTGGACGTGCCGAAGGCCATGGCCCCGCTGGGCTGACACCCGGGGCTGGTCGTCACGGCCGCCGGGCGGCCCCGCCGGGGCCGCCCGGCGGCCGTGTCACAGCGCCCCGGGCTCCTGCGTCCCGCGGTCCATGGAGCTCCGCCCGGACAGCACCTCGCCGTACGCCTGCATCAGGTCCGGCAGCCGCAGGGTGGCCAGATCGTCGCGGGTCGGCGCGGCGGCGTATCCGGACAGCCGCAGATCGCGGTAGGCGCAGCTCTTCTCGTACAGGGTGCGCAGGAAACGGCCGTTGCCCAGCTCGTCGATCCAGCCCTGGTCGACCACGTGCCCGCTGATGCTGCGCAGCTCGTCGAGGGACTCCTCGTCCCACACGTCGCCGTTCTCGGCGGCCAGCACCCCGCCGATCGCGGTGAGTTCGAGGGGACGGTAGCTCGGGAAGTCGACGCGCGTCGTGAAGCGCGAGGACAGCCCCGGATTGGTGGAGAGCAGCCGGTCCATGCCCTCCGGGTAGCCGGCGAGGATGACGACCAGATGGTCCCTGTTGTCCTCGGCCCGCTTGAGGAGCACCTGCAGGGCCTCGTCGCCGTACGCGTCGCCCTTGCTGTAACCGGAGTTGGAGAGGCTGTACGCCTCGTCGACGAACAGCACACCACCGAGCGCCGAATCGATCAGCTCGTTGGCCTTCACCGCCGTCTGCCCGAGGAACTCGCCGACCAGATCGGAGCGTTGGGCCTCCACCAGATGGTCGCCGCCGAGGAGCCCGAGTGCGTAGAACACCCTGCCCAGGATGCGGGCGACGGTGGTCTTGCCCGTCCCGGACGGGCCGGAGAAGACGAAGTGGCGCTTCGGCGGCTGCACCGGCAGGCCCTGCTCCGCCCGCAGGCGCGCCATGGCGAGCTGCGCGGACAGGGCCTTGACCTGGCGCTTCACGGGCTCCAGCCCGACCATGCGCTCGAGCTCGGCCAAGGCCTGGGCGAGCATGGCCGGGTCGCTCGGCCCCGCGGGGAAGACGGCGGCCCGCGGTGCCCCCGGCTTCACCCGCGCCCCGCCGGCGACGGGCGCGGACGACGGCAGCACGGCCCCGGGCAGGACCTGCGGGTCGCCGCCGAGCCAGGGCTCACGGCCGTCCGCCAGATCGGTGCCGAGTGCCGTGTCCCCGTCCGTCCGGGCCTCCGTCCCCGCACTGTCCGAACCGAAGCCGGCCAGCGAGACCGGGGCGAGATCGGCGGCCTCGTCGTAACCGTCCCCCTCGGAGATCGCCGCGAGCCGGGCCGAGGTGTCCATGAAGGCCGGGTCCACCCGGTGCACCGCCCGGTACAGCGGCAGCGCCGCCGCGCTGCGTCCGGTGCCCTCGTGGGCCCGCGCCAGCCAGTAGCGGAGCTCCTTGCGCTGGGGCTGCTCGCTGCGACAGCGCATCAGAGCTGCGGACAGGAGGGGCTCCGCCTGCCCGTACATCTCCAGGCGCACCCGGGCCATGCCGCCGAAGAGCCCCGCCTCGATGCCGAGCAGCGGATCGTCGGTGAGCTGCTCCGTGGTGCGCACGAGCTGGTCCCAGTCCTTGACCAGGTAGGAGCGGCAGGCGTGCAGGAACCGCACCTGGGGGTCGGCGTCGACCGGCGGCAGCCCCGCCAACGCCCGGTCCAGCTCCGGAACATGGCGGCCGTCGAGCCAGTGCGAGGCGTGCGCGAGGAGCAGGTCGCGCGGGCTCTCCAGCACCGGCTGCACCCACCACCCCAGCCAGTACCAGGAGTTGAGCGTACGGCGATGGCGCCCGCGCTGTTCGCCGAAGCGCTCGCGATGGCGGTACATGCGTAACAGGGCCGTGGTGGTGTCGATCCGCAGCGCGTGCAGGCCCAGCCAGCCGTCCGCCATCCCGGGATCGATGCGTACCGCGGTCCTGAACTCGTCCTCGGCCTGCGGGTACGCGCCCATGGTGTAGGCGTCCACCCCGCGCAGCCAGGCAAGGTCGGCCGGGGCCTGTGTGCCCGGCGTGCCGATGTCCATCAGGTCCCCCACAAACCGTGCCCCCAGAATGCCCCGCCCGCACAGCATGCCCAGCGCGACGCACCTAATCACCGCGCCCGGGACGGGAATTGACCACACCGAGACGCATCGTACCTGCACAGGGAGTGAGCGGTTAAGTGCGATACCGGCGCTTCACCGGTGGTGACCGAGGGTGAGAGGGGGCCCGGTCCGAAGGGTGCGGGAGGGCAGGACGAAGCCCCCGGTCACGGGGGAACGACCGGGGGCTTCGCGTCTGTCGGGGCTCCGAAAAGCCGCACATTGAGAACGTAGGACCAGTACGGCCCCTCGGTCAAGCCGAGTTGGGGCCGCTCCGGCGCTTTTTCCTACTGGTCGGTATGGAGTACCTCAAGCTTCACTGTCCGTGATGATCCGACTCGCCCCCGCTGTCGGGTGAGGCCCTTCCAGCCACGTGTATCCCGTGGGTATCTGCCGCACCACCACGTCCGCGAAGGGAGCGGAGGGGTCGTCGGCGAAATGCCGCCGCTCCGCCGCGGTCCAGCCGTCCCAGAACTCCGTGAGCCCGGGGCCGTCACGGAGTCTGCCGCGCTCCCAGGAGGCCTCGCTGTCACCCTCCATCCACAGCAGCCCCGCGAGGAACGGCCGCACCGCGGCCCGGCCGGCCCCGACGCCCTCGATCAGGGTCACGGGGGCGGGGCCCAGGGTCCTCGGCGGACCGAAGCGCCGGGCCGTCCAGTCGTAGGGGGCGTACCGCGCGGACTCTCCGCGGGACAGCGGGTCCAGGACCTGCGCCCGCAGGCGGTCCGTCCAGTCGAAGAGCTCCTCGTGCGTGGCCAGGTCGTCGAGGTGCAGTACGGGGGCGCCGCCGAGCGCGGCGGCCAGGCGGCCGGCGAAGGTGCTCTTGCCGGACCCCGCGTGACCGTCGACCGCGACCAGCCGCACCGGACCGCAGGACGGGGGCAGGGCGCGCAGCCGGCGCGCGTGGTCCGCCAGGTCGTTCATGCCCCCACCCTATGAGAGCCCGTGAGCCCGTGAGCCCGTGAGCCCGTGAGCCCACGGGGCCCGGCCCCGGCACGCGTCCCGGCACTCCTTCTCAGGGTCACGACCGGGCCGCTCCTCGGCCCTCGCCCAGGTCACGCCAGTGGACCAGACCAATATTGCTCACGCGGCACGGCCCGAATCACTGGCCGGATGCCGCCCCGACCCGCGATAGTTGGCCCACCGATCGGCACCCGCAGCCCCAATCCGCTCAACGACCGGGGGTCTCGCCCATGACCAGACCGACTTCACGCAGGACCGTGCTGACCGCCGCGCTCGCGGCGGCGGCCGGGGCAAGCACCGTGGCCTCCGCCGGCCCGGCGAGCGCCGCCCCCACCCGTACCCCCTCAGCCCCGGCGGCAGCCTCGCTCGTGGACAACCGCTTCTGGACCTCGTACACCGACTGGCGCTTCGGCTCGTCGGCCGGCACCCGCGCCGTCGCCGGACGCCGGCCGGGGCTGGTGATCTCCGCCCCCGTCGGAACCACCGACTACGCCGACCCGCACACCGGCACCACCAGCACGTGGGAGTACGCCACCTGGACCTCCCCGGTCCACCGCCCGGACGTACCCGCCACCGAGGTGATCGCCTCCTGGAACGCCCACACCCCGCAGGGCACCTGGATCCAGATCGAGCTGCGCGGCGGCTACTCGGACGGGACGGACACGCCCTGGTACGTGATGGGCCGCTGGGCCGCCGGTGACACGGACATCCGCCGCACCTCGGTGGACGACCAGACCGACGGCCGGAGCACCATCTGGACCGACACCTTCTCCCTGGACGACGCGGCCAGCGGCCTGCGGCTGGTGTCGTACCGCCTGAGGCTCACCCTCCACCGCACCCCGGGCACCCGCCTCACACCGACGGTCCACCGGGTCGGCGCCATGGCCTCGGACATCCCGGACCGCTTCACCGTGCCCGCCACCGCACCGGGCATCGCCCGGGAGCTCGCCGTGCCCCGCTACTCACAGAACGTCCATGTGGGGCAGTACCCGGAGTACGACAACGGCGGCGAGGCCTGGTGCAGCCCGACCTCCTCGCAGATGATCATCGAGTCCTGGGGGCGCAGGCCCACCCCGGAGGACCTGGCCTGGGTCAAGCCGGGCATCGCCGACCCGCAGGTCTGCCACGCGGCCCGCAACACCTTCGACTACCAGTACGACGGATGTGGCAACTGGCCCTTCAACGCCGCCTACGCCGCGACCTACAAGGACATGAACGCCGTGGTCACCCGGCTCGGATCGCTGGCCGATCTGGAGAAGCTGATCGGCGCGGGCATCCCGGTCATCACGTCCCAGTCGTTCGTCAAGGACGAGCTGACGGGGGCGGGTTACGGCACGTCCGGCCACCTGATGACGGTCATCGGCTTCACGGCCGACGGCGACGTGATCGCCAACGACCCCGCATCACCGTCCAACGACGCGGTGCGCCGGGTCTATCGACGGCGCGAGTGGGAAAATATCTGGCTGAGGACCAAGCGCTACGACGCGAACGGCGCGGTCAGGGGCGGGACGGGCGGAGTCTGCTACATCTACTGGCCGGCCGATCCGAGTGCGCGTCAGCGCAGCGTCCTGAGGTCACTCGGGCTGGCCTGAGTATGTAGGGACCTACGGCCGCCTCGACGACCTGACGGCAGCGCTCCTGCCCGTCCTGCGTGAGGTGGCCGTACCGGTCCGTCGGCGGGTCGGCCCGCCGACGGACGGCTCCCGCTGGTCCCACCGGCGTGAGTGGTTGCTCCGGGGCCCGTTCCCGCCCTCACGTCATCGCGACGACGACCTTGCCGGCCTTCGTCCGCCCCTCTTCGACGTACTCCATCGCCTGAAGGGTTTCGTCGAAGGGGAAGACGCGGTCGACGACGGGGCGGATCTTCCCCGCGTCGACGAGGGAGGTGAGTTCGCGCAGTTGGTCGCCGCCGGCCTTCATGAACAGGAACGAGTACGTCACACCGTGACGTTTCGCGCTGCGCCGGGTCCTGAAACTGAGGGCGGTCATGGCCAGGCGGAGGATCGGGTTCACGCCGAGTTCGCGAGCGAAGGCCGGGTCGGGCGGGCCCGCGACGCTGATGGCCGTTCCGCCGGGCTTGAGCACGCGCAGGGACTTGGCGAGGTTCTCGCCGCCGAGGCTGTCGAGGACGACGTCGTAGCCGTTGAGGAGCTCTTCGAAGTCCTGCGTGCGGTAGTCGACGACGACGTCCGCGCCGAGGCCCTTGACCAGGTCGACCTTGGCGGTGCTCACCGTGGTGGCCACGTGCGCGCCCAGCGCCTTCGCCAGCTGGACGGCGATCGAGCCGAGGCCGCCTGCGCCCGCGTGGACGAGGACCTTCTGGCCGGGCTGCACGCGTGCCCGCTCGACCAGCGCCTGCCAGGCGGTCAGGGCGACCAGGGGGAGGGAGGCGGCCTCGGCCATGGTGAGGGTGGCCGGCTTGGGTGCCAGGTCGTCCTGGTGAACGGCGAGGAGTTCGGCGAAGGTGCCGATGCGGTCCTTGTCGGGCCGGGCGTAGACCTCGTCGCCCACCGCGAAGCGGGTGACGGACGGGCCGACCCGGACGACCGTCCCGGCGAGGTCGTTCCCCAGCACGAGCGGGAGACGGTAGGGCAGGAACGCCTTGAAGTCTCCCTTGCGGATCCTGAGGTCCAGCGGGTTGACGCCCGCCGCGTGGATCGTGACCAGGACGTCGTCGGCGCCCACCTCCGGGTCGGGCAGCTCGGCCTCGCGCATGCCGGCTGGATCGCCGTACCTCTCGACCGTGAAGGCCCTCATCGTCGTCTCCGTTCCGTGTTCCGTCCCTGAGAGGGCGGGTCTCCGCTCGTCCCGGCCTCCTGCCGGCACGAGACAGTTCGTGTCGTTCTCCTGGCTGCGGGGTGGGCGTGCCGCGTCCTCAGCGGCGTTCACCCCTCAGGCGACCGGCACGACCGGGGCGGTGACGCGGTCGGCGGCGCCTCCCTGGAGCCGGTCCAGGGAGGCGGCGATCGCCTCGTGGGGCGCGCCGAGCGGCACCGCGCTGACCTCGGTGAGGCGGGTGTACTGCGCGTCGGTCAGCTGGACGTCGAGGGCGCCGAGGTAGCTGTCGAGCTGGGAGAGGTTGCGCGGACCGATGATCGGGACGAGCGTGGCCGTGGAGCGGGCGGCGCGCTCGCGCACCCAGGCCACCGCCACCTGGGCGGGTGTCACGCCCGTCTCCTCGGCGACGGCCAGGACGGTGTCGACGACGGCGGTCTTCTGCCCGGTGCTCTCGGTGTGGATGACCATGCCCAGATCGCTGAGGCGCCCCTCGGCGGAGCCGCGGTACTTGCCGGTGAGCAGTCCGCCGCCGAGCGGGGACCACAGGGCGGCCCCCAGTCCGAGGCTCTCGGCCATGGGCAGGAGTTCGCGGTCGGCGGTGCGTTCGACGAGGCTGTACTCGTGCTGGATGCCCACGATCGGGGCCCAGTTCCTCAGGTCCGCGAGGGTCACGGCGCGCGAGACGCGCCAGGCGGGGAAGTTGGACAGCGCGGCATGGTGGATCTTGCCGGCGCTCACCAGGTCGTCGAGGCCGCGCAGGAGCTCCTCCATCGGAGTGAGCCCGTCGGGGAAGTGCACCCACAGCAGGTCGATGTAGTCGGTGCCCAGGCGCCTCAGGCTGGCCTCCACCGAGGCGACCATGTTCTTGCGGCTGTTGCCGGTCCTGGAGATGTCCGGCTGCGGGGAGGCGCCGAGGGCGAACTTCGTGGCGAGGACGAAGTGGTCGCGGTCGGCGGAGATCAGTTCTCCTGTCAGTTCCTCCGACTCGCCGAACTGGTAGCCGTCCGCGCTGTCGAGGAAGGTGCCGCCGGCTTCGGCGAACCGGTCGAAGATCCGGCGTGCCTCGTCCGGCTCGGCGCCCGCGCCCCAGCCGGTGCCGAAGTTCGCGGTGCCGAGCGCGTACTCGGACACGCGCAGGCCGGTCCGGTGTCCGAAGGTCGTGTAACGCATCAGGTGTCCTTACGTGCGTGAGGGTGGGAATTCGGTCGCGCCGGGGTGGAGGGGTGAGCTCAGCCCGCGTTCGGCCGGGGTGCCGCGGACAGACTCTGCTTGACGTACCGGCTGGTCTCGTCGGCGAGGATCTCGGGCAGGCCGGTCTCGATGCCGTGAAGGGCCTGGGCCGCGACGTCGGCTGCGGCGACCTTCTGAACGGCGGGCACACCGGCGGCCATGTCGGTGTCCATGTAACCGACGTGCAGCGCCGAGACGGTGATCCCGCGCGGCGCCAGCTCCTCACGGGTCGCGTCGCTCAGCGCCCAGGCGGCGGCCTTGGAGGCCGCGTAGGAGCCGAGGCCGGCCGGGTGGAACCAGGACAGGGCGGACAGGACGTTGAGTACGGCGCCGCCGCCGTTGCCCTCGATGACGGGGGCGAAGGCGCGGGTCGCGGCGAGCGGGCCGAAGAAGTTGGTCTCCATCTCCCGGCGCACCTCCTCCACGTCGCCTCCGATCAGCGTCGCGCCGGTCGAGATGCCCGCGTTGTTGATCAGCAGGGTCGCGTCGGACGCCACACGGGCGGCCTCCCGTACCGACGCCTCGTCCGTGACGTCCAGCCGCAGCGGGATGACGCCCGGCACGTCGACCGTCCCGGGGCGTCGAGCCGCGCCGTACACCTTCGCCCCACGCTCCACGAGCTGGGCGGACAGGTGCCGCCCGAGCCCCCGGTTGGCACCGGTGACCACCGCGACCGCGTTCTTCAGTTCCATGCCGGCTCCTCGTCCTGGCGGGCGCCGTCGGCCACCCGCGGCAAATTAGATTATGCATGCAATCTAAGCACGGGTCTATGATAGATGCCAGTCGACATCCAATCGGGAGATGGTCATGGGCCGCGTATCGCAGGCACAGGCGGAGGAGAACCGCCGGCGGGTGGTGGACACCGCGTCCCGGCTGTTCCGGGAGCAGGGGACGCACGTCAGCGTCGCCGACCTGATGAAGGCGGCCGGTCTGACCCACGGCGCCTTCTACAAGCAGTTCGCCTCCAAGGAGGCGCTCGTCGACGAGGCCACCGCCCACGCCTTCGCCGAGCTCGCCCGACGCCACGGTGCCGGGCTCGAGCGCTACGACGGGGAGCGCGAGGCCGCCCAGCAGGCGCTGATCGGCACGTACCTCTCCGTCGAGCACCGCGACGACCCGGCGGACGGCTGCCCGGTCGCCGGGCTCGCCACCGATGTCGCGCGCGAGGGCGGTGAGCGCGAGGCCCGTCGCGTCTACACCCAGGGCGTGGCCGACTTCGCCGGCTTCCTCGCCACCGACGACCAGGACGGCATCGCCCGCCTCTGCACCCTGTTCGGCGCGCTGGTCCTGTCCCGGGCCACGAAGGGCTCCCCGCTCTCCGAGGAGATCCTCGCCGCCGCCCACGCAGCCCTGACGGAGACCGGCTGAGCGGGGGCACGGTGCGGATGTACGCCGCCGGCACCCGTCGGTGACAAGGTGTCCGCTGCCCGGCGGGGCGGCGGGAGAGAGCCGCCGATGCCCGGCAACGTCGCGGTGCGCGATACCCGTACTCCGACGGGGCTTCACGGCATGGCGGTCCATGGCGGTCCACATGAACGCGGGCGCCGTACTCGGCCGACCGGGGGAAGCCGCTCCGCCGGATGGCCCAGCAGCGGCCCGCCGGAGCCGGAGCCACGTACGCCCGGTGATTCCCTGAGCCCCGCCTCCCGGGCAGCAGCCGGGCGGGCCGGAGCGGCGCAGCGAGGAGACAGGGCATCGTGGATTCCCACGTCGGGGCAGCGCGGGGTGGCCTGCCCGTCGGCTTGCTGAAGGGCCAGACGGCACTGGTGACCGGAGCCAATTCGGGCATCGGAAAGGGAACGGCCATCGCGCTGGGCCGGGCGGGCGCCGACGTGGCCGTGAACTACGTGAGCGATCGGGACGCCGCCGAGCAGGTGGTCGAGGAGATCACGTCGTTCGGGGTGCGCGCGGTGGCCTACGAGGCGGACGTGTCGCAGGAGACCCAGGTGACCGCGATGGTGGACCGTGCGGTCCAGGATTTCGGGACCCTCGACATCCTGGTCGCCAACGCCGGCATGCAGCGTGACGCCAGGTTCACCGACATGACCCTCGCCCAGTGGCAGAAGGTGCTCGACGTCAACCTCACGGGCCAGTTCCTGTGCGCACGGGAGGCGGCCAAGGAGTTCCGTCGGCGTGGGGTGGTCCCGGAGGTGTCCCGGGCGGCCGGGAAGATCATCTGCATGAGCTCGGTGCACCAGCTCATCCCCTGGGCGGGGCACGTGAACTACGCCTCCTCCAAGGGAGGCGTGCAGATGATGATGCAGACCCTGGCCCAGGAGCTCGCGCCGGAGAAGATCCGGGTGAACGCCGTCGCCCCCGGGGCGATCAGGACCCCCATCAACCGCAGCGCCTGGGAGACCCCGGCGGCACGCCAGGACCTCCTGCGGCTGATCCCCTACGACCGGATCGGTGACCCCGAGGACATCGCCCACGCCGTCGTCCTGCTCGCGTCCGACCTCATGGACTACGTCGTGGGGACGACGCTCTACGTCGACGGCGGGATGACGCTCTTCCCCGGGTTCGCGACCGGCGGCTGATCTCTTTCGCAGGACCCGAACAGCGAAGGCGGTCATGCACACCTCGGTCCCTCTCCTGGCGAGCGCTCCGGATCAACTCCTCCCGGCCCGGGAACTCATGGCCTTCACTCTGGCCTCCCACATCATCCTGGTCCCGCTGGGCGTGGCCCTGCCTCTGATCACCCTGGTCATGCACTACCGCGGCCTGCGCCACAAGGACGCGACCGCCCTCCTGCTGGCACGGCGATGGTCGGCGGTCATGGCCGTCCAGTTCGCCGTCGGGGTCGTCACGGGCACCGTGCTCTCCTTCGAGTTCGGTCTGCTCTGGCCGGGGCTGATGGGCCGGTGGGGCGATGTCTTCGGAATCGGCTTCGGGGTCGAGGCCTGGGCGTTCTTCCTCGAAGCGGTCCTCATCGCCATCTACCTCTACGGGTGGCGGCGGCTGAAGCCCCGGACACACTTCCTGCTCGGACTGCCGCTCCCGGCCGCGGCGCTCCTGGGGGCGTTCGGCATCCTGGCGGCCAACTCCTGGATGAACACACCGCAGGGCTTCTCCCTCGACCCCGCCGGCAATCCGACGGACGTGAACATCTGGAAGGCGATCTTCACGCCGATGTTCGGACCGCAGTACTGGCACTTCGTCGTGGCCATGCTGCTGACCGCGGGGTACATGGTGGCCGGCGTCTACGCGGTCGGCCGGCTGAGGGGACGCCGTGACCGTTACCACCGGCTCGGCTTCACCGTTCCCTTCACCGTCGCGGCGGTGGCGACACCGGTCCAGTTCGTGCTGGGCGACGCCATCGCCCGGTCGGTGTTCCACAAGCAGCCGGTCAAGTTCGCGGCCATGGAAATCGTCTGGAAGACCGACACCCGCGTACCGGAGTACCTGTTCGGCCGCCTGCACTCCGACGGTTCGATCTCGGGCGGCATCAAGGTTCCGCTGCTCGACTCCGTCCTCGCCGGATTCAGCCCGAACACGAAGGTCGTAGGTCTGACCTCCGTCCCGGCCGACCGACGGCCGACTGCCGTGCAGGCGACGATCGCCCACTGGGCCTTCGACATCATGGTCCTCATCGGCTCCGCCCTGGTGCTCCTCGCGCTCTGGTACGGCCTGGTCTGGCTGCGGCACCGCAGGCTTCCCGAGTCCACCTGGTTCTACCGCTCCGCGGCATGTGCGGGGCTGGGCTCGGTGGTGGCCGTCGAGTGCGGCTGGATCGCGACCGAGGTGGGACGCCAGCCCTGGATCGTCTACCAGAACATGCGCGTCTCCGAGGCCGTCACGGCGACGCGCTCGTCCACCCTGTGGATCATGCTCAGCCTGGTGATCGTCGTGTACCTGTTCCTCTTCGGTTCGCTCCTGGCGGTGCTGCTCAAGCTGCGCACCCGCTGGCGGCTCGCCGACGCGGAGCGGGGTTCCGGGCCCTCGGCGGATCCGCCGGAGTCGGCAGGCCCGTACGGCCCCCGCGCGACCGTCCGCGCGGGTGACGGCGGCGCGGCGCCCCCGTCCCAGGGCGGCCGGCCGTGACGGCCGACCTGATGGCAGGGGTCCTGCTGCTGGCCATCGCCGCGTACACCTGCGCGGGCGGCACCGACTACGGGGCCGGCTTCTGGGACCTGACCGCGGGAGGCACGGAACGCGGCAAGCGTCCGCGGTGGCTCATCGATCACGCGATGGCCCCCGTGTGGGAGGTCAACAACGTCTGGCTGATCTTCGTCTTCGTCATCATGTGGACCGGCTTCCCCCCTCTCTTCCAGGCCGTGTTCTCCGCGATGTGGCTGCCACTGGCGCTGGCCGCCGTGGGCCTCGTCCTGCGTGGCGCCGGCTTCGCCTTCCGCAAGGTCGTACGCCGAGTCGCCGGCCGACGGCTCTACGGTGCCGTGTTCGCTGTGGCCTCGCTCGTGACGCCGTTCTTCCTCGGCGCCGCCGTAGGAGGAGTCGCCTCGGGCCGTGTGAGGCTCGGCACGGAGGCGTCGGCGGATGCCTGGTCCAACCCCACCTCGATCGTGTTCGGCCTGCTCGCCGTCGCGGCGACGGCCTTCCTGGGCGCGGTCTTCCTGGCTGCTGATGCCCGCCGCTTCGACGCACCCGACCTGATCGGCTACTTCCGGCGGCGCGGGCTGCTGAGCCTCACCGTGCTCGTGGTGCTCGGGGTGATCACCCTCTTCGTCACCGGCGAGGACGCCCCGCACGTCCGGCACGGGCTCACCCACGGGGCGGGGCTGGCCTTCGGCATCGCCGCCGGAGCGGCGTCCTTCGCCGCGGCGTGGCTGCTCATCCGGAGACCGGGCGGCTGGGCCCGCGCCTCCGCGGCCGCCGCCATCGCCTGCGCGGTCATCGCCTGGGGCCTGGCTCAGCGCCCCTACCTCCTGCCGACATCGATGACCGTCGCCGAAGGCGCCGGGGCGTCGACCACGCTCACCTGGCTGGCCTTCGTCACCCTCGTCGCCCTGGTGGTCGTGGTCCCGGCCGTCGTCCTCCTGTACTGGCTCGACACCAGGGGCGATCTCGAAGAACTCACCGAGGCCGACCTGCGACGAGGCGGCGATCCCCGAGGCGGTGGCGAGGCGGGCACCACCTGATCGTCAGCCCCCCACCCACGACGCCAGGATCCTGCCGAAGGGAGTCGCTGTGACGGACGACGAGATCTACCTCGGGATCGCGCTGACCCTGATCCTCGCCGCGGGGTCACAGATCCTGGCGAGCAAGCTGCGCGTTCCCGCCCTCATCATCCTGCTGCCCGCAGGGTTCACCGCGGGTGCGCTGACGGACGTCATCCACCCCGACGAACTGATGGGCCGGAACTTCGACGTCCTCGTGTCGATGTCCGTCGCGGTGATCCTCTACGACGCCGGTCTCGGGCTCAACCTGCGCAAACTCACCGGCCGTACACGGTGGATCGTGGGACGCCTGTTGCTGCTCGGTGTACTCGTCACGTTCCTGATCACCGCCGCCGTCGCGCCGGCGATGTTCGACATGCCCCTCAGGGTCGCGTCGATGCTCGGCGTGATCCTGGTCGTCTCGGGTCCCACGGTCGTGGGCCCCCTCCTCGACTTCGTACGGCCCACGGACAAGGTGCGCCGCATCCTCATCTGGGAAGGGACCCTGACCGACCCGATCGGCGCCATCCTGGGCGCCCTGGTCTTCCACGCCATCTCCACCACGCACCAGGTCGACATCGGCCGGGGCTACCAACTCGGCCAGTTCGCCCTCAGCATGGCCGTGGGCCTGGCCGGTGGCGCGGTCGGCACGGCGATCCTGTGGCTGACGCTCCGCACGCTGCGGCTCGGTGAGACGCTCGGCACGCTCGCCCAACTGGCCACCGTGATCGTCGTGTCCGCGGGCGCCGACATCATCCGGGAGGACACCGGACTGATCGCCGCCATCGTCACGGGCCTCGCCGTCACCAACATCAGCGGATTCGACATGCCCGCGAGGCGTCCCTTCTTCGAGACGCTGGCCCAGCTGATCATCGGCCTGCTGTTCGTCTCCATCTCCTCCACGATCACACCGGCGTCCCTCGTCCCCGTGCTCCTTCCCTCCCTGGCCCTCATCGCCGTCCTCGTCCTCCTCGTCCGTCCGCTCGTCGCCTACGCGTCGACCGCGCACGCCGGGCTGTCCGGGGGCGAACGGGCCTTCGTCGGATGGATGGCCCCGCGCGGCATCGTCGCCGCGGCCACGGCAACGGCCTTCTCCGCGAACCTCGTGGACAGAGGAGTGGAGGGGGCCGCCAAGATCCTTCCTGTGACGTTCCTCGTGATCGTCGGCACGGTGCTCCTGTACGCCCTGAGCGCGGCCCCGGTCGCGAGACGGCTCGGCATCGTCAGACCCGCCGGGACACGGATCCTGCTCGTGGGCGGCGAGCCGTGGGTGGTGGATCTGGGAAGGAGCCTGAGATCGGCCGGCCTCGACCTGCTGATGTGGGCGGGCCTGGCGCAGGAGCGCCGACGGATCGCGGACGCCGGTATCCAGCTCGCCACGGGTGATCTGCTGGCCACGGCCACCAACCCGGGTGCCCGGCTGGAGGGCGTGACGGCGGTGTTCCTGGCCACGGACGACGACGACTTCAACGCGCTCGCCTCGGTCGTGATGCAGGACAGCGTCGAAGGACCCGTCTACCGGGTCGGGCCGCCCCATGACAGCCACGGTGTCGTGGCTCCCTACACCGGTGGGGACATCCTCTTCGGCAGATCACTCGTCCGTCACGTACTGGCCGCGCGGTACGAGGACGGCGCCCGGTTCCTGGTCCAGCCGGCCTCCGCTCCACTGCCGCCCGGGAGCGAGACCCTCTTCGTGGTCCGTGACGCCCTGCGGCTGGAACCCGTCACCGAGAAGCGGCGCGTCACCCCCGGAGAAGGGGACAGCGTCGTGCTGCTGGTTCCGGGCGCCGACCGGTGAGACCCGCTCGCGCATCGGAGTACGCGCGCACTGCGGTAGTGAAGACCTGACACCCGAACGGAAGGAAGCCGATGCGGACCATGTTCTCCTGGGCCTCCGTGTTCCGGCTGCGGCAATACGTGAAGGCGAGCCTGTGGATCAGGCCGCTGTTCGGTCTCGTGCTGGGCGTCGTGCTGGCCGAACTGGCTGTCGCCGCGGACAGTTCGGACTGGCCACCGAGTGGCTGGCGCTACTCTGCGACGACGGCGAGCGGAGTCCTGAGCGCCATCGTCGGGGCGATGATCGCCCTTCTGGGGTTCGTCGTGACCATCGGTGTCCTCGTCATCCAGCAGGCCACCGGAACGCTGTCCCCGAGGTACATGCGGCTCTGGTACAGGGACCGGCTGCAGAAGACCGTGCTGGCCACCTTCACCGGCACCTTCGCGTTCGCCTTCTCCTTGCTCCGCAGCATCGAGTCGAATTCGGTGCCGGACCTCGGGGTGACCCTCGCCGGCGCGGCCGTGGCCGTCAGCCTCTTGCTGCTGCTCGTCTACCTCAACCGGTTCACGCACAACCTCAGGCCGGTCGCCATCGCCGATCTCGTCGGCCGTATGGGAGAGGACGTCTTCGAGCGAGGCACCGGGACGGTCAGGGCCGCGGCGCCGGACCACGGTGACGCGGCAGCGCCGGGCGGACGGGTGACCGTCATCCGTGCGACCGGAGGCGGAGCCATCCAGGCCCTCGACACGACAGGCCTCTCGGCGGTCGCCGCGCGACACAGCTGTGTGCTCTCCGTGCCTCACGTGATCGGTGACTACGTCCATCGGGGCGCCGTCCTCGTCGAGATCCACGGCGGCACGTCCACGCCCGACAGCAGGCACGTCACCGGTCTCATCGCGCTCGGCCCCGAGCGGACGATCGAACAGGACCCGGCCTTCGCCTTGCGGGTGCTCGTCGACATCGCCATCCGTGCTCTTTCGCCCGCTGTCAACGACCCCACCACCGCCGTACAGGTCCTCAACCACATCGAGTCGTTCCTCACCGTGGTCGGCCGGTCCCCACTTCCCGGCCGGTACGTACTGGCCGGGGACGACGGCAGACCGCGGCTCGTGCTCAGGGGGAGGGCCTGGGAGGGCTACCTTCAGCTCGCCGTCTCCGAGATCCGCGACTACGGGGCGACATCCGTACAGGTGTGCCGACGGCTACGCGCGTTGCTCGACGCACTGCTCGACAGCCTGCCGCCCACCCACCATCCGGCGGTCCGGAAGGAGTTGGACCTGCTGCGTGAGTCGGTGGAACGGGCGTTCCCCGATGCGGCGCGCCGCGCCGTCGCGCAGACGGCCGACAGTCAGGGCGTGGGAGGCAGGTTCTGATCCGGCCGGCCGCCCGGGGCCGTATCGCCGGCCGTTCCGATGCCGGTCCCGGCGACCGTTCACCGGTGCTCCACCCAGCCGTGCCGGACGGCATGACCGCCCAGCTGGATGCGGGTCCGCACCCCGGCGATGTCCATGAGGCGGCGGTGCAGTGTGCGCGGTGAGAGGCCGAGCTGTGCGGCGGCCGTCGGGTCGGTCAGGCCGGCCGGCAACAGGGCGAGGATCTGCCGGTCCAGAAGGCGCGGGTCCTTCGCTTCTCGGTGTCGAGTGCCGCACCGCCGATGCCCTTGAGCTTGCGGGTCAGCTTGCTGCCCCTGGGGGGCGTCCGGCTCGGCGGCCGAGCCGGACTTCGAAGGTCGACATCGGCGGTCTGCTTGCCGTCAGCCGTCGTGGTGACCGTGACGAGGTCGCGGGTGACCAGGGTGACCTGGCCGACGTCGAATCGGGGGAAACGGGGTCGTTCGTGGAACGGCAGGCCGCTGGGGCGATCCGGAGATCAGTAACCGGTCCCGCGCTTGACCTGGGCCCGTTCGACACCGTGAGTCGAGCCCTTGTCGTCCAGCGTGCGGCACGCGTCGGTGATGTCCTGGCTCAGGCGATGGATCTGCTCGCGGCTCAGGGTTTCCTTGACCAGCGCACGCATGATCTTCACACCCTCTGCCTGGGGCGGGAGGGTGTACGCGGGCACCATCCAGCCGCGCTCGGCCGAGAGCTGCCAGGCGACGTCGGACTCGTCGTAGGAGTGCTTGCCGGCGAGGCGGAAAGCGACGAGGGGCAGTTGTTCGGCGTCGCTGCCGATCACTTCGAAGCGGCCGCTGTCACGCAGGTTGTCCGCCAGCGCGCGGGCGTTCTCCTGCATGATCTTCATGACGTAGGTGTAGCCCTGGCGGCCGAGACGCACGAAGTTGTAGTACTGGGCGAGCACCATGGCCGAGCCGGTGGAGAAGTTCAGGGTGAACGTCGCGTCGGTCTTGCCCAGATAGTTCTCGTAGAACACGAGGTCCTCGGCCAGGTCGGACTCCTCTCGGAAGATGAGCCAGCCGACGCCGGGGTAGACCAATCCGTACTTGTGCCCCGAGACGTTGATGGAGCGGACCTGCTCGAGCCGGAAGTCCCATTTCGAGTCCGGGTAGAGGAACGGCCACACGAAGCCGCCGCTGGCGGCGTCGACATGGATGGGGATGTCGAGGTCCCGCTCCTTGCGGACCGCCCGCAGAAGCTCGTCGATCCCGACGACATCGTCCTTGTGCCCGGTGAAGGTGGTGCCGAGCACGGCGACGACGCCGATCGTGTTCTCGTCGAGGTGGGGCTCCACATCCTCCGGGCCGATCGTGTACTTGCCCTCCGCGAGGGGCACGATCCGCGGCTCGACGTCGAAGTAGCGGCAGAACTTCTCCCACACGACATGGACGTCTCCGCCGAAGACCAAGTTGGGCCTGTCCACCGACAGGCCGGCCGCCTTGCGGCGTTCGCGCCATTTCCACTTCAGTGACAGCGCACCGAGCATGATCGCCTCGGAAGAGCCCTGGGTCCGGCATCCGGTCGTCTTTCCGGGCGCGTGGAAGAGGTCGGCGAGCATGCGCACGCAACGCTGCTCGATCTCGGCGGAAATGGGGTACTCCGCGTGGTCGATGAAATTGCGGTGGAGATTCTCGGCGATGAGTCGTTGCGCCTCCGGCTCCATCCATGTGGTGACGAACGTCGCGAGGTTGCGCTGGGGGTCGCCCTCCATGGCCAGATCGACGTCCACGAGCCTCATCGCGTCCGTCGCGGCCATTCCCTTTTCGGGGAAGGTCTCCGAGGGGGCGGGCGCGGTCAGAAATCGGTTACCGAAGAGGGCCGCATCGTCGCGCATAGTCATGTGACGGATTCAAACAGTTTCCGTGACGGCCTCCGGGAGGGACACGCCGGGGCATGACGCGCCGGTTCCTGCCATGGGCGAGGCTGCGTATCGCCGCTGTTCGCACACGAATTCCGCCGCGAATTCCGACCCGTGAAAGGCCAGGGCAGGGCATAGCCGGAGGTGCGGAAGGGGTGTTACGGGCACGCCGCCCCGGGGGAGGAAAGCGTCTTCTCCCTGTCGCCACCCCACCTCACCGCCTCGCCAGGACGGGGCGCCGTCGCTGGCCTACGCTGGTCATTCGAGGTCGAAAGGGGTTTGAAGTGGACGATTACCCCCTCATCGAGAACCACGGTTTGATCGGCGATCTGCAGACTGCCGCACTCGTGACGACCGATGCGACGATCGACTGGTTCTGCTGCCCGCGCTTCGACTCACCCAGCGTCTTCGGCGCTCTGCTCGACCGGCGGAAGGGCGGCCACTTCACCGTCAGGCCTGCCGCGGAGACCTACACCACCAAGCAGCTCTACCACCCGGACACCGCCGTGTTGGTCACGCGCTTCATGACCGAAGCCGGGGCGGGAGAGGTGGTCGATTTCATGCCGGTGACCGGCACGACGGCCACGGACCGGCACCGTCTGGTCCGCATACTGCGCTGTGTCCGGGGGAGCATGACGTTCGAGGGCGAGATCGCTCCGCGCTTCGACTACGGCCGTAAGCCGCACGAGCTGCACATCACCGAGCACGGAGCCGTGTTCACTTCACAGGACATGGACCTCGCCGTCCACGCCGTCCGTGAGCCTCAGGACGAGCGGCTGCTGAACATCCTCTCCGGTGACGACGACCTGCGCTTCACCCTGGCTCTGCAGGCGGGGCAGCAGCGCGGGCTGGTCCTCGAGTCGTCCCCCGGCGGGCCGCCGCACGAGGTCCGGGGAGCGGAGTTCGAGCAACTCTTCGACGAGACGGTCCTCTTCTGGCGCTCCTGGCTGGGGCAGTCCACCTACACGGGCCGCTGGCGGGAAGCGGTCGAGCGTTCCGCCGTGACCCTGAAGCTCATGACCTACGCGCCGACCGGCGCCCTCGTCGCCGCCCCCACCGCTGCTCTGCCCGAACAGCTGGGGGGAGAGCGCAACTGGGACTACCGGTTCACCTGGATCCGTGACGCGTCGTTCTCGGTGTACGCCTTGCTGGGTATGGGATTCAAGGAAGAGGCGGCGGCCTTCAACAGCTGGCTGCACGATCGCGTGAGGGAAGAGGCCGGCCAGGGTGACGGTGCGGGACCGCTGAACATCATGTACCGGGTCGACGGCTCGTCCGACATGGCCGAGGAGTCCCTGGAGCACTGGGAGGGCTACTGCGGCTCCGCACCGGTCCGCATCGGCAACGGAGCGGCGACCCAGCGGCAACTGGACATCTACGGCGAGGCACTCGACAGCATCTACTTCGCCCACCAGCACGGGATGCACCTCGACCACAGGGGCTGGACCGCGCTGCACACCCTTCTCGACTGGCTGGTGGACCACTGGGACCAGCCCGGAGAAGGGCTGTGGGAGACCCGCGGCGGCCGGAAGGACTTCACCTACGGCCGGGTGATGTCCTGGGTCGCCTTCGACCGTGCCGTTCGGATCGCCTACGACGACGGCCGCCCCGCCGCCCGCGGCCGCTGGGTGGACGCGCGTGACGAGATCTACGCGCAGGTGCTCAGCCGGGGATGGGACCCGCGGAAGCAGGCCTTCGTCCAGCACTACGGCGACGACGTGCTCGACTCGTCGCTGCTGCGCATGCCGACGGTCGGCTTCATCACCCCCGACGATCCGATGTGGAAGTCCACGCTGGACGCCATGGAGCACGAGCTGGTCAGCGACAGCCTGGTCTACCGCTACAACCCCGAGGCGTCACCCGACGGGTTGCGAGGCTCCGAGGGAACGTTCTCCCTGTGCACGTTCATGTACGTCGACGCCCTGGCGCGAGCCGGACGCACCGACCAGGCCCGGCTGGTGCTCGAGAAGATGCTCACGTACGCCAACCACCTGGGCCTGTACTCCGAGGAGATCGGCCTGACGGGACGGCAACTGGGCAACTTCCCGCAGGCCTTCACGCACCTGGCCCTGATCGACGCGGCGATCACCTTGGACGCGAAGCTCAACGGGGCTCGCACAGGCGGATCGTGAAGGCTCATGACCAGGTGGTGCACCTGACCTGGGCCGCGGTCGGTGTCATGCACGGGGCGGCCGGGTAGCGGGACGCGGTCAGCTGCGTCGTCGCAGGTGACAAACCCGGCGACGTCGGCGATCGTCCCCTGGATACTGGTCGCCCATGGATGAGGTCGAAGTCGTCGTCGCCCATTCCGAGCGCGCGACCCTGCGTGTCGGCGACGTGTTCCTGAAGGTGGACGCCGATCAGGCGCGCGTCGACGTCGAGGTCGAGGCGATGTCCCTCGCGCCTGTTCCGACCCCGGAGGTCCTCTGGCGCAGACCGCCCGTGCTCGCGATCGCCGCACTCCCGGGGACGACGCTCGGGCGCCTCGGGGGGCCGTCGACCGGGTCGTCGGCGGCGTGGGCCGCGGCGGGCGCCGCCATCCGGACGCTGCACGACGCGCCGGCGCCACCCTGGCCCGGCCGGGCCGGCCGGAGCACCGTCGCGCTGGCCGCGGAACTCGACGCCGCGTGCGCGTCGCTCGTGACGAACGGCCTCCTGCCCGCTGACCTGGTCACCCACAACCGCCGGGTCGCCGAGGCGGCGCTGCGGCCGTGGACCCCGGTGTTCACACACGGCGACCTCCAGATCGCGCACGTCTTCGTGGACGGCGACGAGGTCACGGGCATCATCGACTGGTCCGAGGCGGGCCAGGGGGATGCCCTGTACGACCTCGCCACCTTCACGCTCGGACACGAGGAGCACCTCGACGACGTCCTCGCCGGCTACGGCACCGACATCGACCTCGGCGTGATCCGGGCGTGGTGGTCGTTGCGAAGCCTGTTGGCGGTTCGCTGGCTGATCGAGCACGGCTTCGACCCGTTCGCTCCGGGCTGTGAGGTCGACGTGCTGAGATCCCGGATGTGAGGCTGCGCGGGCCCGACCGCTGAGGGGTCGTGACAGGCCTCCCGGTGGAGAGATCATGGACCTGACGCCGCGCAGCGGTACCGGCCCGTCCGCAGGAGGCGGCTCCGGAGACCGGCGGCCGGAGGGGGAGCGATGGCGGACCAGGGCATCAGCGCCCGTGGGGCGTTGGTGGCAGAGGCCGGAAACATGCTGCGGGAGGGCAGGGAACCTGCCGGGGTGTTCGCGGAACTCGCGGTGCGGACCGGGGAGTGGCCTTCCGCGGTGACAGCGGTCTGTCTGGCGCTCGGCCTGCCGCCGTCCGAGGTGGAGGCGAGGCTCGACGGCGAGGCCGGGGAGTTCGTCAGGCTCTTCTCCGCAGGGGAGGAAGACGTGTGCGGGGAGGTCCTCGAGACGTCCGGGGTGTTCGACGTTCCCCGAACGCTGGACGAGCGCGGGACGGAGACCCGTCGCCTGCTCGGCGTGGCCGTGGCGGCGGCGGGCCCCTTGGGCAGTGGGTACGCGTTCCGGCTGTCCCGCCGGTTCGTCCGGGGGGAGCTGACCGGCGCGTTCCTCCTGCTCGTCCGGGTCGGACCGCGCGTCGGGAGCAGCAGGGCCGCCGCGTTCTGGACCGCGTTGTCGGTGGCCGGCGCGCACCTGTTGTCCGGCCCCGGCGAGGAGGACCCGGAGGTGGAACGGGCTCTCGGGGAGTGCCGTCGGCGCCTGGCCGGGCACCCGGACGTGGCGGAGCGCCCTTAGCCGGCCCAGGAGGGTTTCCGTCCCGGGTGGCCGGTCACCGGTTCTCCGGCGACCCGGCCTGCTCCGGTGCGGAGCGGGTGGCGAAGGGACGGGCCACGGCCGGTTCCTCCCTGGCTGCCGGGGTGCGGGCAGCGGATTCGAGCACGTCCGCGCCGTACAGGTCCTCGACCCAGTTGTCCTGGTACACGGTGTCGAGGTAGCGCTCGCCCAGGTCGGGGGCGATCGCCACCGCGGTGAGTCCCGGGGTCCCGTGCCGGGCCAGCCAGCTGACCGCTCCGCTCACCACCGTGCCGGTGGAACCGCCGAACAGGAAGCCCCGCCTGGCCAGGCGGCGGCAGGCGCGGATCGTGTCGGTCTCCTCGACCCGCACCACCTCGTCCACGTACGACTCGTCCAGGAGCGGCGGACGCATGCTCATGCCGAGCCCGGGGATCATCCGGCGGCCGGGTGCTCCGCCGAACGCCACCGAGCCGGCGATGTCCACCGCGACGATCCGGACGGGGCGGGGCCAGTCCCGGAACCACCGCGCGCAGCCCATCAGGGTCCCCGTGGTCCCCGCGCCCATGAACAGGACGTCCAGCTGGGGGAAGGAGCGGGCGATCCCCGGAGCCGTCGTGAGATAGTGCGCCCTCCAGTTGGCCGGGTTGGAGTACTGGCTCAGCCACACGCACCGGTCGTCGGAGGCGCACAGCTGCCGGACATGGGCCAGACGCGCGGCGAGGAAGCCGCCGTTGGACTCCTCGGCGGCCACCAGGTGCACTTCGCTGCCCAGTGCCTCCATCATCAGCCGCGTGGCCAGGTTGCAGCGTGAGTCCGTCACACAGATGAAGCGGTAACCCTTGCTGGCCGCGATCATGCTCAGTGCGACGCCCAGGTTCCCGGACGAGGACTCGACGAGGACGGAGTCGGCCCGGAGCGTGCCGTCGCGTTCGGCCGAGGCCACCATCTCGGCGGCCGCCTTCAGCTTGATCGAGCCGGCGAAGTTGAAGCCCTCGCACTTGAGGAGCAGGGACTGGCCGAAGACGGCCTCGACGTCCACATAGAGATCCTCCTCGTTGAAGGCCTGGGGGACGGTTATGACCGACACGGTGAACTCCTCCTCGGGATGGTGCTGGGTCGTCGGGCGGGCAGGGCGGCGCATCGCGGCGGATCCGTCATCCGTAGCGGCTCAGTTCGTGGAAGAAGCCGTCGACGACACGAAGCTCGCCGGCGCGGGCGATCCGGTCGTAGACGTAGCTCCCGACCGCCAGATCGAGCACCCCGAGGCCGAAGGGTGAGAAGACCGCGGGCCGGTCGCCCGGCACGGTCACGCTTCCGGCCATCACGTCGTCCAGCGTTCCGTTCACGAACTCCCGGTTTCCCGTGAGCTGTTCGGTCAGATGGGGTGAGGTGGCCGCCCTGAGGCAGTGGTCGATGTCGTCCACGATGTTGGTCGAGGCCAGAAGGATCTCCGGCGCGAGGTCGCGCAGTGACACGTGCAGGACCACGGGGTCGTGGTCGAACCACGCCGGCTCGGTGACGTGCGGCTGTCCGGCCACGGTCGCGAAGACCACGAGGTCGCTCGTGCGGATGAGTTCCTCGGGGCCGGGGTGCACGGTGACAGCGGCGGCGCTGCCGGACTGCTCCACGTACACGCGGAATCCGGCCGCGCTGTCGGCCGACAGGTCGTACACCCCGACGTCGTCGAACGACCAGCCGGAACCTTCGAGGAAGGTGTGGATGTACCGGGCGATCAGGCCCGTTCCGAAGAACCCCACACGGGTGGGACGCGGCCGGTCACGGCTGAGCCGGTCCGCGGCCGATGCCGCGGAGGCGGCCGTCCTCGTCGCGCTGATGATCGAGCTCTCCATGCAGGCGAACGGATAGCCGGTGGCGGGGTCGTTGAGGATCAGCACGGCCGAGGCGCGCGGCACACCCGATGCCACGTTCCCCGGGAAGCTGGAGATCCACTTCATTCCGTCCACCGGTGACTCGCCGCCCAGGGAGGCGGGCAGGGCGATCATCCGGGAGGCGGGGCGGTCGGGGAAGCGGAGGAACGAGGAGGGCGGGTTCACCGTGCGGCCGGACCCGTGCAGCCTGTATGCCGCCTCGACCACCTCCACGATCTCCTTCTCGCGGCCTTCGAGGGCTTGCTGGACCTGGCCGCCGGGAACCACCGCGAACGGGGGCACGACGGTCTCTCCGGCTACGGCATGTGCGGGACCCGTGGTCCGGGTGGTGTTCATCGCAGCCCCGCCTCCTCCGTGACCGGGCTGGTCTCCAGCCGGGTGGGCGAGGCCATGGCGACCACGACCTCGCGCGGCCCCTCGTAGGCCTCCCTGCTGTGCGCGGTGCGGATGTTGTCGACGAGGAGCAGATCGCCCGACTGCCACGGCGTGCGAACGGTGTGCTGCTCGTAGACCGAGTTGAGGACGCGGACGACCTCCTCCTCGATGGGCTCGCCGTCTCCGTACCACGTGTTGAACGGCAGGCCGTCGGGCCCGTACTCGTCGATCAGGTACTCGGCCACCTCGGGGGCGAGCGTCCACCTGTTGAGGAAGGCGATCTGGTTGAACCAGCAGCGTCGTCCGTCGGCCGGGTGACGCACCACGGCGCTGCGGCGCTGCGCGGTACGCAGCGTCCCGTCGGTCTGCCAGGCGAAGTCGATGGCGTGGGCCCGGCAGTAGCGTTCCACCGCGTCGCGGTCGTCGGTGCCGAAGGCCTCGGTCAGCGTGGCCCCGATCTCATCGTTGTAGCTGCGGGTGAGGAGCCATCCCTCCCGCTCGAACCTCTCGGTCAGCCCCCGGGGCAGTGCGTCGAGGACGGCCGCCGCGTCGGCGAGGCCGGTGGCCCCGCCCGTGGTGGGCGCGGAGAGGCAGGCGAAGAGCAGGAGGCCGGGGAGGTCGAGCGTGTAGCTCAGCTCATGGTGCATGCACATCGGCTGGTTCGGCGGCCAGGCGGACGAGGAGTGGACGCCGGGGGAGTGGGTCCGCCGGGGGGCGAAGGCCTCCCTCTCCGTCACCGGTTCGACCGCCAGCTGCCGCAGGACCGTGCCGACGTCCTCCACGTCCCGCAGGCCGAGCCCGCGGACCAGGACGGCACCGTGCTCGGCCAGTGCCGATCGGATGGCGTCCCAGGCCCCTGCGGCCCGACCGGCCGGGTCGACGGTCGCCGGCACCCGCAGCATCGCGGGCCTGCCGGGTTCCTGCTCCAGGTCGAGCGGAGGGGCGGTGGTGTCGATGGAAGGCATCTGGGTCTCCTTGGGGGTGCGAGGGTTCATCGGGCGGAACGTGTGTCGATCAGCGCCGCCAGATCGGTGAGTACGGGGTGCCGGACGAGGTCCTTGAGCGAGATCTCCCGGTCCAGGGAGACCGCGACGCCGACCGCCGACAGTGAGGTGCCGCCACGGGCGAAGAAGTCGTCCTGCCGGCCCACGAGGTCCTGGGGGACCCCGAGCACCTCGGCCCAGGCCGCAGCGAGACGCCGCTCGGTGGGGGTGCGGGGCGAGTTGTCGCCCTCACGCCCCTCGGGTCCGTCCGACTCGGCGGCTATCAGGCTCAGTTCCCGGCGGTCGACCTTTCCGTTGGCGGTCAGCGGAAGCGCTTCGCGCCAGTGGAAGGCGGAGGGGACCATGTAGGGGGGAAGGGTGGTGGAGAGCCCGTCACGCAGGACGTCGGCCCGCAGCGGGGGTGCTCCGGTGCAGAAGGCGACCAGTCGCCGGCCGTGTCCGGCACCTTCGGCGACCACCACCGCACCGTCGCGCACCCCGTCCTGCCGCAGCAGGGCGTTCTCGACCTCACCGATCTCGATCCGGAATCCCCGGATCTTGACCTGGGCGTCCCGGCGGCCGAGGAACGCGAGCCGGCCGTCGGGCAGCCAGCGGCCGTAGTCCCCACCGAGGTGGAGCCGCTCACCCGCGCGGTACGGATCGGGCAGGAACGCCGCCCGTGTCCGCTCGGGGTCGTTGATGTACCCGCGGCCGACGCAGACCCCCGAGAAGGCGATCGCACCGGGGGAGCCCAGCGGCACGGGGGAGAGGTGCTCGTCGACGAGATAGACGCGTACGTTGCCGACGGGACGGCCGAGCGGGATCTCGTCGGTGTCCGGCACCCCGTCCATGACCGCGTGGTTGGTGTCGTCGGACGTCTCGGTCAGTCCGTAGGCGTTCACCAGCCGGACTCCGGGCCTGACGGCGAACCAGCGCTCGACGAGACCCTTCTTCAGCGCCTCGCCCGTGACCGAGACACAGTGCAGGTGCGGCAGCGGGCGCGGGTGCCGTTCCAGGAAGGAGAGGACCACGTCGAGGTAGGACGGAACCACCTGCACCACCCCGGCCTCGCCGTCCGCCAGGGTGTCGACGAACCGCCGTACGTCCATGATCGCCTCCTGGCCGACCAGGAGGGTGTGTCCACCGGTGATCAGCGGGGCGAGGAGCTGCCACAGGGAGATGTCGAAGCACTGGGGCGCGGTCTGGGCGACCACGTCGCCCTCGCGGATCCCGAGGTCGTCGATCTTCGCGAGGAGGTGGTTGAGCATGCCGGCGTGTTCCACCATCGCGCCCTTGGGCTCGCCGGTGGAACCGGAGGTGAAGAAGACGTACGCCAGATCCCCGGGGGCCACCGCCACACCGGGATCGGTGTCCTCGCGGCTCTCCTCGCAGATCCCCTCGATGCCGAGGATCCGGACGTCCGGCAGGGCGTCGGGGGCGCCGCCGAGCGCCGCGGTGGTGCCGAGCGCCGCGGTGGTGCCGGATTCCGCGAGCACCAGCCGGCAGCCGGCGCGGGCCAGCATGGTCGTGACGCGTTCGGCCGGGAAGTGCGGTTCGACGGGGAGGTAGGCGCCGCCGGACTTGAGGACGGCGAGGACCGCGGCCAGCCATTCCAGGCTCCGTCCGGCCACCACGGCGACGACGTCCTCCCGGCCGAGGCCGGCGCCGAGCAGCGCGTGTGCCAGCCGGTTGGCGCGGTTGTCGAGCTCGCGGTACGTCCACCGCCGGTCCTCCTGGACGGCGGCGACGGCGTCCGGGTGTGCGCGCACCCGCTGTTCGAAGAGCTGGTGGAAGCGCAGGTCCGGCAGTGCGCGGCTCGGCCCCGCGAGCCCGTCGAGCTGGTGGCGGAGTTCGTCCGGCGACAGCAGGCTCTGCGGCCCGTGCGGCGCGTCCGGGTCGTCGGCGATCAGCCTGAGCGCGGCGAGGTGGTAGCCGGAGATCCTGGTCGCGCACTCCTCGTCGATGACCTCGGTCCGGTACCGGGTCCGGAGCACGGACCGGCCGCCGCGACGTGCGAGAGCCACGTGCAGCACCGGGTCCCCGGCCGCGTCACCCGCGCCCGTCGGATCGAACACCGCCTCGGGCGTGGTGAGGGGCAGTCCCAGCTCCGCGCGGAGGACGTCGACGGGAAAGTCCTTGTGGGCCAGCAGTCCGGACTCGATGCTGTCCGCGTGCCTGATCAGTGCCCGCCAGGACAGGGCACGGGTCGTCAGCCGGCACGGCAGCGGACCGCCGCCCGCGCCCGCGACGTAGCCCGTGGTGACGTCGCGGTCACCGGACAGGGCGGAGAGCACCTTGGCGTGGGCGGCCAGGACGGGCGCGGTGGGGGAGACCCCCATCGCCGACGCCATGCCGTGCAGCTCGGTGACGAGCTCCTCGGGAACGGCCGTCTCGACCACGGCGGTGCCGGGTTCGGGGGTACGGGTCCACGGTCCCACCGAGGTGGTTCCGCCGGCGGCGAGCACGTCGCGCCAGTACTCCGCGGAGGTGTGTGTGAGCGTGTCCATGGGGTCAACTCCTCGCCCCGGGCGTCGCCGGGTCGATCCGGCGGGCCGGATTGCCGCCCCACAGCGCGTGCGGCGGGACTGTCTCGCCCTTCATCAGGAAGGAGTCCGGAGCGAGCTCCGCTCCGGCGCCGATCGTGACGCCGTAGTGGACGAAGGCTCCGACGCCGAGCGTGCAGCCGGCCCCGATGGTGGAGCGGTCGGACTTGAAGGCGCCGTCCTCCTGCGAGTGGCACTGGACGACACTTCCGGTGTTCAGGGTGGCGCCGTCCCCGATGGCGACCATGGAGCGCTCCGTCAGGGAGCAGCCGTCGTCGAAGACCCTGCGTCCGATCCGCACGCCCAGCAGACGCCAGACCAGACTCTTGAACGGGGTCCCGTTGAAGGCCTGGAGATAGGTCTCCGAGGGCACCTTCCAGAAGCGTTCGCGCTGCCAGAACCGGGGGTCGTAGATCGAACAGAACAGGGGGCCCGGCGGGTGGAGGGCGGTGACCGCGCGCTCCACGAGGATGAAGTACACGGCGCCGAGGAGCACGACGAGGATGTTGCCCAGGGCGATCGCCACCGCGCCGACCGAGGTGTAGAGCTCGGCGGATCCCGACGCGACCAGGGTGCACACGAAGACGAAGATCCACCGGACCAGCAGGTACAGCCCCATGGTGGCGCCGTTGTGCCTGTTCTTGCCCGCCAGACCGCTCGCCAGCTCCTTGCCGCTCTTCATGAGGTCGAAGCTGCTGTCGCGCCGGACCGACCGGGGGATCTCGAAGCTCGGGGAGCCGAGGAGACCGACCCCCTCGCGGATCTCTCCGTCCACCGGGACCATGACCTTGGTCGCCAGCAGGCAGTCGGCGCCGGTCCTGCCCCGGGCGGGGTAGGCGATCCGGTTGCCCAGGAAGTTCTGCGGGCCGATGGCGGTCCGGGACACCCGGAAGGAGGTGCTGGAGAATTCGGCGTTGTTGATCGACAGTCCGTCGGCGACCATCGTGCCCGTCCCGACCGAGCTCAGGAACGGCGTCTCGTGCTTCACCTCGGTCCCGAAGTTCGACCCTGTCTGCTCCACCCGGGAGAGGTCGTAGCCCAGCATGCGGAGGTAGGGGACCACAGCGGAGCTGTCGCCGAACAGACGGGTCAGGAAGCGACGGTTCGTCAGCAGGGTGATCGCGCGGTGCACACCGTAGTGGAAACCGTAGAGGGGGTAGACCCGGTCCGGCGTGATGGTGCGGCTGAGCAGCCGCGGGACGGTGGCGAGGACGAGGAAGCCGAGCGGCACGATCACGAAGACGATGACGAACGAGGCGATCAGGCCGTCGCGGTAGAACTCCCAGCTCGTGAGGACCGTGGATCCCGGTTCGAGCACCGCCCCGAGCTGCGGGGCCTCGGCCAGCAGGATGCCGATCCCGCCGACGGCCAGTGGCAGATACACCAGCAGTGCGCTCAGCAGCTGCGTGACGCTGTGCACCGACCGGCGCACCGGGCCGCAGGCCGCCGGCTCCACCACCGGGTACTCCGTCCCCGCACGTTCCGCCGGTGAGCCGTGCCAGTGTTCGCCCGCGGGTACCGTCTGCCCGCTGTGCAGGGCGGACGCGTGGGCCAGCCGGGCGCCGTCACCGAGCGACGTACCGATGTCGAGCACGGAGGCCTCGGCGACCAGCGCGTCCTTCCCGAGCGTCACGCGGCCCGTCTCGATCACGTCGCCGTGGGCGCGGTAGCAGGTGAAGAAGGAGTCCTTGCGGATGACCGTGGCGTCGCCGACGGTCAACAGGTCGGTGCAGGAGGGCACATGGCGGGAGAAGATCGCGACGCCTGATCCGATGCGCGCGCCCAGCGCCCTGAGGTAGAGCGTGTAGACCGGTGACCCGACGAAGAGGACGAGCGGGTCCGCGCGTACGAGGGTCTTGACGACCCAGAACCGGAAGTACGCCGGACTCCAGATACGGATCCGCTGGGGCTTCCAGCGCCCGACGAGGACCCACTTCACCACGATCGGCAGGGCGGACAGCCCCAGGAACACCGCGGCGCCGAAGACGACGGAGCGGAGATACACGTCGAGGACGCCGGAGCCGGCGGATATCCACTCGTAGCCCCGGACACCCACGAACGCGATGAGGCACGAGTAGGCGACGAAGGTCAGCAACTGCAAGGTCCCGCACAGGACATACCTGGCCCGGCCCGTCGGACCGGCCGGTGCCGGCGCGGGCCGGGACCGGGCGGGGGGTGACGACGGGGCGACGGGTGCGGCGGGGGCGTCCGTCGTCAGTGCGCGCGTCAGGGCGCCGACGGTGGGGTGCGCGTAGACGTCCTTCATCGAGACCGACGGCAGGTCCGCGCGCTTTCTGACCCGCGCGCAGAAATGGGCCATCACCAAGGAGTCGGCACCCAGGTCGTCGAAGAACCGGCTGTCGGCCGGTACGTGATCCAGGTGCATGACGTCGGCCAGCACCCGGGCGAGTGTCTCTTCGGTCGATGCGGCCGTCGCATCGGGCGGTTCCTGCCGCACTTCCTGGCCGCCCCCGGGGCTCGGGGACAGTGTGGCGACCTGATTGCCGGTCATGGGGGCTCCCTCGCGCGATTCCTTCGGTGGCCCGGCGCGTCGATGACGCGCGCGCCGGACTGCGGGCGCATGTGCGTCGGGCAGTGGGCCGGGCCGGGTGATGACCCGGTCCCGGGCAGGCTGCTCGGTGTGCCGAACGCGACTCGATGTGGGCGGTGAGCCGCGTGGGGACTCTCTACAAGGCATTCGGGACCGATGCGGAGAAGGTTTGCCCTTCCGGGGTGGAAATTTCGTATTGGTCACCTATGGGAGTCGGTGCCCCTTGCGTCCCGGTCGGCCGCGCTGCCGGGAGCGGGTCACCGGCTCCTGGGGGGCGTACGGCGAGGAGAGGGCGGCCCGATGCCCTCCAAGAGGTTCACCACCGGCGCGTCGCCATGTCGTCGCAGGCCGGGGCCCTGGGCGCCGGTGAGGGCCCCTGATAGTTTTGTCCCCATGGTCCGATCGTCCCGCGGTGAGGCGAGCCCCGGGATGTGGCGTCGCGAGGTGGGTACCGTGGTGCGCCGGGCGGCGGCGCTCCCGGAGCAGGCGGTGGCCCCGTTCGCCATCGTCGCCGGGCTCCACGTCCCCCGCGTCCCCACGGAGTGGGCGCCGCACGCGCACCCCCGGCACGAGCTCGTCTGGGTCCGCGGGGGGACGCTGACGTCCCGGGTGGAGGACCGGGTCTTCACCGTGTCCGAGGGGTACGGGCTCTGGATGCCCGCCGGGGTGGTGCACGGGGGCCGGGCGACGGCGGGCGCGGAGTTCCACGACGCGTTCTTCGCACCCGACCGCACACCCGCCGCGTTCGCGTTCGAGGAGCCCAGGGCGATCACGATGACGCCGTTGCTCGAGTCGCTGCTGGCCCATCTGTCCCGCACGGACCTCGGCGCGGAGGCCAGGGCGCGGGCGGAGTCGGTGGTGTTCGACGTGCTCCAGCCGTCGGAACGACAGTTCGCGCTCCACCTGCCCGGCGACCCGCGGATCGACGCGATCGCCGAGGCCCTGCTGGACGACCCCGCCGACGACCGCTCCCTGGAGGAGTGGGCCCGGTCGCTGGGGATCAGCGACCGCACGGTCACCCGTGCGTTCCGCCAGGCGACAGGGCTGTCCTTCGCGCAGTGGCGGCAGGTGCTGCGTGTGCACCGGGCGCTGACGCTCCTCTCCGCGGGTCTCGACGTGACGACCGTCTCCGAGACGCTCGGCTACGCGCAGCCCAGCTCCTTCATCGCCGCCTTCCGGCGTGTCATGGGCACCACGCCGGGTGCCTTCTTCGGCAGGGGCGACGGCACCTCCGGAGATGTCCGGAATCCCGTATCGCGTGTCCAGAACTCCTGATTGCCGACATCGCGGGCGGAATATAACCTTCCCGGAGTTAGGTAACCCTTAGTTGTTGCTCGCCGCGAACGGTGCTCTCCGTGCGTGGTGGAGTCTGCTGCCCGTCCGGCGAAAGACCGGACGGAGGGGTGCCGCGGACCCTGCCCCTGCGACCGTCCGGACCCACCCATGTTCAGAAGCCCCTTCCGGCACGCCGGTCGCCCCGCGGCCGGCGCGGCCACGCCGCCCGCCACCGCCCTCGACGGGCACGACCTCGTACTGCGGTACGGCGGCAAGCCGGTCGTCCACGGCGCCTCGCTGGCCCTGCGGCCCGGCCGTGCGACCGCCCTGGTGGGGCCGAACGGCAGCGGGAAGTCGACGCTGCTGCGCGCGCTCTCCCGACTGCACCGGGTGGACGGCGGCCGGGTGACGCTCGGCGGCCCCGAGGGGCTGCCCGAGCGCGACGCCGCCCTCCTCGGCGCCCGTGAGTTCGCCCGCGAGGTCACCCTGTTCTCCCAGTCGAGGCCCGCGCCCCAGGGGCTGACGGTCAGGGAGGTCGTGGCGTTCGGACGCCACCCCTACCGACGTGGCTTCGCCGGACCGACCGCCGAGGACCGGACGGCCGTCGACCACGCCATGGGCGTCACCGGCGTACGGGACATGGCGGGCCGCCCGGTCGGGGAACTCTCCGGCGGCGAGATGCAGCGTGTCTGGCTCGCGGCCTGCCTGGCCCAGGACACGGGCGTCGTGCTGCTGGACGAACCGACCAACCACCTGGACCTGCGCTACCAGATCGAGACGCTCGACCTGGTCCGCGATCTCGTCGAGGAGCACGGCATCGCCGTCGGGATCGTGCTCCACGACCTCGACCAGGCATCCCGTGTCGCGGACACGCTGGTCCTGATGCGCTCCGGCCGCGTCCACGCGGCGGGCGCACCCGCCGACGTCCTCACCGCCGAGAACATCCGCGAGGTCTACGACATCCGCGTCGAGGTCGGCGTCGACCCCCGCACGGGCCGTCTCCGTATCGATCCCCTCGGACGCCACCCCGCCTGAACGGGTCCGCGCCCCGCGGCACCCGACAGGAGCGGCACCTCCGCCGCTCCGCCGAACCACCGGAAAGAAGCCCCCTTCATGAACCGTGCCCGTCTCCTGACGGCGTCAGCCACCGCCGGACTCGTCGTCCTCACCGCCACGGCCTGCGGCACGACCGACGTCGACAAGGCCGCGCCCGGGAACAGCGCCGCCGCGGCACCCGCGTCGAAGAGCTGCGCCGACGACACGACGACCACCTCGACGAAGCCGGTCTCCTTCGAGGACGGCGTCGGCCGGCAGGTGAAGCTCGACAAGCCCGCCCAGCGGATCGCGGTCCTGGAATGGCAGCAGGTCGAGGACGCGCTGACCCTGTGCGTCACTCCCACCGCGGTCTCCGACGCGAAGGGGTACCGCACCTGGGTCAGCGCGGAGAAGCTGCCCGACGGAGTGACGGACATCGGGACCCGTGAGGAGCCCGACCTGGACACCCTCTACGCGGCGAAGCCCGACCTCATCGTCGTGGAGGCGTTCGACGCCGACGACGAGACCCTGAAGAAGCTGGAGAAGCGGGGCGTCCCCGTCATGGCGACACGAGGGGCGAACCCGGACGACCCGATCGGGAACATGCGCGAGGTCTTCAGCATGATCGGCGAGGCGACCGGCCGTACCGAGCGGGCCGACCAGGTGCTCGAGGAGTTCGACGAGCACCTCGCCACGGCGAAGAAGCAGGTCACCGACGCCGATCTCCCGACGAAGGACTTCGTGTTCTTCGACGGATGGCTCGAAGGAGGCAACCTCACCGTCCGCCCCTACAGCGACGGTGCCCTGTTCACCGAGATAGGCAAGGAACTCGGCCTGAAGCCCGCGTGGACCGACGACGTCAACAAGAAGCACGGTGACGGAGGCGTCGACCCCGCCTACGGCCTCGCGCAGACCGACGTCGAGGGACTCACCGCCGTGGGCGACGCCAACCTCTTCTACGCGAACGACGAGGGCGCCGGCGGGTACGTCGGGGCCCTGGCCAAGAACCCGATCTGGAAGACGCTCCCGGCTGTCGGGGAAGGCCGCGCCCACGCCTTCCCGGCGCGGGTGTGGGGCGCCGGCGGTCCGCGCTCCAACGAGCAGGCGATCGACGCCTACGTCGACGTACTCGACAAGAAGTGAGCGCACCGCAGACAGCGACAGCCGGTGGGGAGGCGCTGCCGCGTGCCGAGCGCGGCGGCGGCCCCACCGGGGTGGCCGTCCTGGCCCTCCTTCTCGCCGTGACCGCCCTGGTGGGCATGTGGCACCTGACGCAGGGCACCTCGGGCGTCGGCGTCGGCGACCTGGTGCGCCATCTCGCAGGGGAACGCGAGGACACCGGCGGCCCGCCGGTCGGGGAGATCATCTCCGGCTCGCGCGTCCCGCGCCTGCTCGCCGGAGTGGCCGTGGGCTTCGCCCTCGGCTGCGCCGGCGCGCTGCTCCAGTCCGTCACGCACAACGCGTTGGCCTCCCCCGACACCCTCGCGGTCACGGCCGGGTCCTACTTCACGCTCACCCTCGTCGCCGCCTTCGGCCTCACCGTCCCGCTGTGGGCGTCCGGAGCCGTCGCCTTCGCGGGCGGACTGGTCGCGGCGGCGCTCGTGCTGGCCCTCGCGGGCCGCGCCGCGGGCACCGCGGGCACACGCCTCGTCCTCGCCGGGTCGGCGACCGCGATGGCTCTGGACGCGGCGACCGGGATGCTCCTCATCCTGTTCGACCAGAACACGACCGGACTCTTCGCGTGGGGGAGCGGTTCGCTCGCCCAGCTGAACATCGACGCGTCCCTGCGCGCCGTTCCCCTCGTGGTCGTGGTGCTGTGCGCGGCCCTGGCACTGTCCCGGCGGCTGGACGTGATGAACCTCGGCGACGACGCCGCCTCCACCCTCGGGGTGCCGATCCGCACCACCCGGGTGACCGCCGTGCTCTGCGCGGTGCTCCTGACCAGCACGGCGGTGACCCTCGCCGGCCCGATCGCCTTCGTCGGCCTCGGCGCCCCCGTCCTCGCCCGGCTGGTCGCCGGAAAGGTCCGGGCGCTGCGCCGGCACCTCTTCCTGGTGCCCGCCGCCGGGCTGCTCGGCGCGCTGCTCATCCTCGTCGCGGACGCGACCCTGCGCGCGGTGCAGGGCGCCGACGGGGCGGCCTCCATCCCCACCGGCGTGCCGACCGCGCTGCTCGGCTCCGTCGTGATCGTGGTCCTCGCGCTCCGCCTCCGGGACACGGGTCAGCTGCGGCAACCCCCGCACGCCCGGGTCGCCGCGCGGTCGACCCGCGCGTTCCTCCTCGTCGTGCTCGGGGCGCTGGTCCTCCTCGCGGGGGCGGTCCTCGTGGCCGTCCTGGCGGGAAGCCTCTGGCTGCGGACGGGCGACGTCGCCCTCTGGGCCCGGGGCGCCGCACCCGGGCTGATCGGCCAGGCGATCGACGACCGGGTCCCGCGCGTGGCCGCCGCCGTCCTGGCCGGCGCGGCGCTCGGCCTGGCCGGATGCGTCGTACAGGGCGCGGTGCGCAACCCGCTGGCGGAACCGGGGGTGCTCGGCATCACGGCGGGCGCCGGGCTGGGCGCCGCGAGCGTCGTCACCTCCGGGACCCCCGGTGGGAGGCCGGTGCTCATCGCGGCCGCGGTCGCGGCCGGGCTGGCCACCTTCGCGGTGATCGCCCTGCTGTCCTGGCGCGGCGGATTCCTGCCCGACCGGTTCGTCCTGATCGGCATCGGCTGCGGTTACGGCCTCAGCTCGATCACCACCTTCCTCCTGCTGCGCGCCGACCCGTACCACACGCCCCGCATCTTCACGTGGCTCTCCGGCACGACCTACGGGCGCACGATGCCCGACGTGGTGCCGGTCGCGGTGGCCCTGGCACTGGCTCTCCCCGTACTGCTCGCCATGCGCGGCCGGCTCGACCTGCTCGCCGTCGACGAGGACACCCCGCGCATCGTCGGCGTCCGGCCGGCGGGCACGCGCTTCGTCGCCCTGTCGATCGCCGCGGTCCTGGCGGCGCTCAGCGTGGTCGCCGTCGGTGTCGTCGGCTTCGTGGGGCTCGTCGCCCCGCACCTCGCCCGCTCGCTGGTGGGCGCCCGGCACGGCCGCGCGATCCCGGTCGCGATGCTGCTCGGCGCCCTGCTGGTCTGCGTGGCCGACGCCCTCGGCCGCACACTCGTCGCCCCCGCCCAGGTACCGGCGGGCCTGATGATCGCCCTGGTCGGCGGTCCGTACTTCGTGTGGGTGCTCCGGAAGTCCCGCGCATGACGGACGGCAGCGCACCGGTTCCGCCCCACGTCCCCTCCGATCCGCAAGGAGCGCCGGAATGCCCCTCGACCAGGGAACACCCGTGAGAAGCATTGTCGTCCCGTACGAGTCCGACGCCCCGCCGGACCGGCTGGGGCGGCTCGGTCACCGCGAGGTGGCGGAGCGCTGGCGCGCGGTGGACCGCTCCGCCCACGCCCCCCACATCGTGGCCGTCCCCGCGGACGACGGCGACGGATGGACCGCTGCCGCGCTCGTGACGGCGCGCCCCCGCACGGCCTACCTGAAGATCGTCGATGCCGTCGGCGACGTGCCCGCGGCCGTCGGAGCCGTCGTCGCCCACGCACACGGCCAAGGGCTCGCGCAGGTCAAGTGGGAAGGGTGGACGGCCGTCCCCGGGGACGCCGCTGCCGCCGGCTTCACCGCGTTGCGCCCGCCGCTCGCTCAGGTGGAGGGCGCGGACGGGCCCACCACCGGATACGTCCGCTGGCTGAGCGACGGCGAGGTGAGCGAGCCCCCGTACTACCGGCAGAGCACGCACTTCACGTGCGGCGCCGTCACCGCGCTGGTCGCCCAGGCGCACGCGGGGGCCCTGGAACGGGAGGAGTTCGACCGCGGCGCGGAGCTGACGCTGTGGCGCGACGCGACCAACTTCCCCGCGTGCGAGCCCGTCCGGCTGGGCCTCGCCGTACAGCGGGCGTGGCCGTCGTCCCCCGTAACGGTCCACCTCGACGTGGACCGCCCCGTCCTGCTCGACCACTACCCGGAGAGCGAGCAGGAGTGGCGCGCCCTGCTCCAGCGCGCGTCGCGTGAGGACGCCGGACGGATCGGTGTCCCGGTCGACGCGGATCACCTCTCCCTGGCCGCGATCCGCGGCGCGATCGGCAGGGAGGAGCACGTGCTGCTCCTGGTCTCGCTCGCCGGGATGCAGGGGTTCGACGTGCCGCACTGGGTGCTCTGCCACGGCGCCGTCCCCGGCGCCCTGGTGATCGAGGACCCGTGGGCCAACGCGGCGGCGGGGGACACCTGGGTCGACGCCCATCTGCTGCCCGTCCCCGACGCCTCGCTCGACGAGATGTCCACCCTCTCGGACGACCGCTTCCGCGGTGCCGTGACCATCGGCCGCCCGCAGCGGTGAGGCGTCCCCTCCGGGCAGTCGTGGCCGCCCTGGAACACCGTCAGACACGGCTCCGCGCCGGGTCAGGCTCCGAGAGCGGCACGGCTGCCCGGCGGGGGAGCAGCAGCGGGGTCGCGAGCAGGAGCACGCCGGCCAGGCCGATGGCGGTACGCGGGCCGAGCAGGCCGCCCAGCACACCCCACACGGCTGTCAGGAGAGCCGTGCCGGCCTTGGTCGTCACCGCCCACGCGGACAGCGTGCGGGTGACCCGGTCGGTCGCGGTGCGCCGGAGCCGGCAGGTGGCCTGGACCGGGTTGAAGATCCCGCAGCAGAGGATGAGCCCGGACTCGACGCCGATGACGAGCACCAGCCCTCCGGTCCCCGGCCCCACGAACGCCAGGCCGACGGGCCAGACCGCGCGCAGGGCCCCGGCTGTGACGAGGACCCGGTGCTCTCCGAACCGGGCGACGAGCGGCCGGGCCAGCCGCGCGCCGAGCAGCCCGCCGACCGAGGGCGCGGCGAAGGCGAGGCCGTACTCCCACGGGGCGAAGCCGAGCCGGCCGAGCATCAGGACGGCGAGCAGCGGCGAGGTGGCCATCACCAGGCCGTTGAACAGGGCGGTGTTGAAGAACAGCGGACGCAGTGCCGCGTCGCCGAGGATGTACCGCCAGCCGTCGAGGAGGTCTCCCGCCCGCATGCGGACGGCCTCCCGGCGTTCCGGCGGCGGCTCGCTCCCGCCCGTCGCGCGGATGCCCAGGGCCGAGAGCAGACAGCTGACCGCGTCGGCCACCACCGTCGCCACCGGGCCGAGGAGCCCGATCGCCATGCCACCCAGCGGCGGTCCGACGATCGTGGTGGTCCAGGACGTGGACTCGAACCGGGCGTTGGCCACGAGCAGGTCCTCGGCGGGCAGCAGCGTCTTCACGTAGGCGCCCGACGCGGCGCGGAAGGTGATGTCGGCCGCCGCGACGACGGCGGAGACCAGCAGGAGCTGGAGGAAGGTGAGGACGCCGAGCGCGAACGCGGCGGGAACCGTCAGCAGCGCCGCGAACCGCACCAGGTCCATCGAGATCAGCACGGGCCGCTTGCGCCTGAACTCGACCCACGGGCCGAGCGGCACCGCCACCACCGCGCCCACCGCGGCCCCCACCGAGGAGAGCGCGGCGACCTCGGCCGGTCCTGAGTGCAGCACCTGGACGGCGATCAGGGGGAAGGCGCCGAAGGCGAGCCAGGTACCGAGCGCACTGGTCCCGTACGCTGCCCAGAGCCACCCGAACGGCCGCCCCAGCCGGTGCCCGTTGCCCATGCCCGACGCCTCTCACCCGTACAACCGTTCCGCCATCGGGAGCATCAAAGCGAGTGCCGTACCAGGGGATCAAACAACCACCTGGGCGTCCGGCACAACCAACGGTTGTGTCCGTAGGGTGTCGGCATGGACCTCGACACCGTCCGGACCTTCGTCACCGCCGCCGACGCGGGGCAGTTCCAGGAGGCCGCCGCCGAGCTCGCGGTCACCCAGCAGGCCGTCTCCAAGCGCATCGCCGCCCTGGAACGCACCCTCGGGGTGCGGCTCTTCACCCGCACTCCGCGCGGTGCCGAGCTCACCATCGACGGGCAGGCGTTCCTGCCGCACGCGCGCGAGCTGCTGCGCGTCGCCGAGCGGGCGGCCACGTCCGTGCGCACCGGCCGCCGGCCGCTGCGCGTCGACATCATCGCCTCGCGCGTCGCGGCCTCGGGCCTGATGCGCGGATTCCACCGCGCACACCCCGAGATCGAGCTCGACGTGGTGATGCTGCACGACATCGAGACGGCCGTCGCCGCGATCCGGTCCGGGGAGATCGACGCGACCTTCCGCGCCGTCGCCGCGCCCGGCCGGCCGCTCCCCGACGACATCCAGTCCGTCCGGGTGCTCGACGAGGAGCTCCAGCTCCTCACCGGCCCCGCCCACGCGCTCGCGGGCGCCCGGTCGGTGACCGTCGCGCAGCTCGCCGGGCACCGGATCTGGATGCCCGGCATCGTGCCCGGCACGGAGTGGGCCGCCTACTACGACGACCTCGTCGCCGCGTTCGGTCTCACCATCGAGGCGACCGGCCCCAACTTCGGGTCCGACGCGCTCCTCGACACCGTGGCCGACACACCGGCCCTGGCCACCTTCATGGGCGGGCACACCCGCCTGGTCTGGCCCTCCGGCCACGGGCTGCGCCGCATCCCGGTGACCGGCCCGACGCCCGTCTATCCGCACTCGCTCCTGTGGCACCGCGACAACCCCCACCCGGCGCTGGCCACGCTCCGCTCCCACCTCGCCGACGCGACGGCCGGCCATGACGCCGCCGGGACCTGGACGCCGAGCTGGGTGTTCAGGCGCTGAAAGCGGCCCGGTCACGGGGACGGGCCGTAACCCCGGGCCGGCCGGTCTCCGGAACGTATCGCGCGCGTATCGAGAACCGCATACGCCACCGCAACGCCCCTCCGCCCGCGATGGGGACACGAACCCCCACCCAGAGGGCGTCGGCCCCGGTGCACCGCATCGTCCGCGCCCATGACGGGACCCTCGACCTCGTCCCCCGCCCCGCCGGCGGCCTCCTCGTCACCGTCCGGCTCCCGGGCACGCCGTAGTCGTCCCGGCCCTTCGGGGGTGTGACGTGTGGTCGACGTCTTCAGGAGACGGACCCGCCGGCCAGTCTCCTCTCCCAGAACACCTCGTCGTGCCAGGCGCCGTCGGCGTGGAAGTGGTCGTGGGCGATGCCCCAGGAACGGAATCCGTGCTTGCGGAGGACCGCCTGGGACGCGACGTTGTCCAGCCGGGTGTGTGCTTCCAGCCGGTGGAGATCCAGCTCGTCCTCGGCGATCCGCAGCGCGAGGCCGACGGCACGGCTCGTGTGTCCGCGGCCCTGGTGGAGGGAGGAGACCCAGTAGCCGAGGTACCCCTTCTGGAACGGGCCGCGCAGGATCGAGCTGATGCTGATCTGGCCGATCACGGTCTCGCCGGAGACCATGACGCCGGGCCATGCGAGTCCCCTGGTGTGCGAGGCCAGCAGGGAGTCGACGACCGAGGCCTGCCCCTCCGGCGTGTAGAAGTCCGCGGGCCGGGCGGGCAGCCAGCGCGCGTACGCCTGTGCGTCCCGGGCGAGCAGGCCGGAGAGCGCGGGACCGTCGGAGGGGTCGATCAGGCGAATCGACGTGGCGTTCACGGGTGCTCCGCGGTCTGGTCGGCTTCGGCAGCCGGCCGTCGAGCCGGCGTGCTGCGGGGCGCGCCACACTACGCCGCCGCAGGCCCGGTCTCTCCGCGGGGGCCGGTGCCGGGACGCGCGCACGGGGACGTCGCTCCCGGACCCACCTCTACGATGGGCGCATGGCTTCACGCGCGGGTTCAGCAGGTGCGATTCATCTGCAGGAGGAGAAGGCGGGGGAGCGGCTGGACGTCGCCGCGTCGGTCCTGGCCCTGCTCGCGGACCGTACGCGCCTGGCCCTGCTGCAGCGGCTCGGGCAGGGCGAGGCCGATGTGACCACGCTGACCGAGGCGTGCGGTGCCGCCCGGACCTCCGTCAGCCAGCACCTGGCCAAGCTGCGTCTCGCCGGCCTGGTCGCGACCCGCAAGGACGGTCGCAGGGTCGTCTACTCCCTGCGCCACGGCCATCTGCGCCGCCTGGTCGACGAGGCGTTGAGCGTCGCCGACCACCAGATCAGGGCTCTGCCGCCCCACGACTGACCGGACTTCACCCTGAGGGGGCGGCGGTGGCCTGAAGACAACATGTGCGCAGGTGTGCACATGTTGTCTAATGGCATGGTCTCCTCACGTCGATCAGGGACGGGGCCGATGCTCTCCGTGATGCGCAACCGCACCTACCGCCACCTGTTCACCGCACAGGTCGTCGCCCTGGTGGGCACCGGACTTGCCACCGTCGCGCTGAGCCTGCTCGCCTACGACATCGCGGGCCGTGGCGCCTCGGCCGTCCTGGGGACCGCCCTGGCGATCAAGATGGTCGCCTACGTGGGCGTCGCCCCCCTGGCGGGTGCCTTCGCCGACCGCGTGCCGCGCCGCACGCTGCTGGTGGCGGCGGACGTCACCCGGGCCGGTGTCGCGCTCGCCCTGCCGTTCGTCACCCAGGTGTGGCAGATCTACGTCCTGATCCTCCTCCTGCAGGCGGCGTCCGCGGTGTTCACCCCGGCCTTCCAGGCCACGATCCCCGAAGTGCTGCCCGAGGAACGCGACTACACCCGGGCCCTCTCGTTGTCCCGGCTCGCCTACGATCTCGAGAGCCTGTTCAGCCCCGCGCTCGCCGCCGGCCTGCTGACCCTCATCTCCTCCAACTGGCTGTTCGCCGGGACCGCGGCCGGCTTCCTCGCCTCCGCGGCCCTCGTCGTCTCCGTGGCGTTGCCGAAACCCGCCGCGCCGGAACACCCGGGGGGTGCCCGTGCCAGGGCGGTCCGCGGGACCCGCCTGTTCCGGGCGACCCCGCGGCTGCGGGCCCTGCTCGCGCTCGACCTCGCCGTCGCGGCGACCGGGGCGATCGTCTTCGTCGACACCGTCGTCCTCGTACGGGACCACTTCCACCGCCCCGACAGCGCGCTGTCCCTCGCGCTCGGCGCCTACGGTGCGGGATCCGTCGCCGCCGCGCTGCTCCTGCCCCGTCTGCTGCACAGGGCCGGAGACCGCGCGGTCATGCTCACGGCCGGCGGCATGCTCCCCGTCACCCTCGTCGCGGTCGCCGCCCTCAGCGCCGCCGCGCCGAGCACCTGGTCGTGGGCGGCGGTCCTCGCCGTCTGGGCGCTGATCGGCGCGGCTTCCTCCGCCGTCCTCACACCGGGCGGCCGGGTCATCCGCCGCTCCGTCACCACCCCCGACCTGCCCGCCGCCTTCAGCACCCAGTTCTCCCTCTCCCACGGCTGCTGGCTGCTGACCTACCCGCTCGCGGGGTGGCTCGCCGCCGGTGCGGGTCTCCCGGTCACCGCCGTCGTCCTCGGCGCCGTCGCCCTCGCCGCGACCCTCGCCGCCACCGCGCTCTGGCCCGTGGGTGACCCGGCCCAGCTCGACCACGTCCACGCCGGACTGGAGCCCGGCCATCCGCACCTGACCGGAGCGAGCCCCACCCGGGACGGCTGGCGGCACCGGCACCACTACGCCATCGACCGGTACCACCCCACCTGGCCGTCGCCGGGGCGGGCCGCGTCGCGGCCCTGAAGGTGACGCCCCGGCGCTCAGGCGCCGTTCACCCCGGACCCGAGGTCCAGCCACAGCTCGGTGAACCGGTCGAGCAGGCCGGCCGCCCTGGTCACGTCGTCCGTCAGCGGCCGGTCGGCCAGCTCCGCGTCGAGCGCGGCGTCCGCCAGCTCGAAGGCACGGCCGACGGGCAGCTCCGGATCGAGCCGCATGTCGCGCTGGCGCAACGCCCGTACCGCTGAGACGAGTTCGCAGCCCACGACGAGCCGGTACGCCGCGCAGGCGCGCAGCGTCTGGCGGGCCGCGAGCGAGGCGAAGCTGGCCTGCTCCTCGACGCCCCGCGAGAGCACCGCGTGGCCGAGGGAGGCGGGCGCCGAGAAGGCCCGCAGGTCGCCGAGGGCCGCCCCTGCGGCGTATTCGAGGATCATCACGCCCGACGACGCGGGCTCGCCGTCCGCGAGGAACGGCCGCAGGCGGGTGAAGCCCGGCTCGTTCAGCGTCGAGAGGCGCGAGGTCGACAGACGTGCCGCCTGTGTCACCGCCAGCCTGAAGTGGTCGAGCGAAAGGGCGAGTTGGGCGAGGTAGAAGCCGCCGTGGTGGTAGGCGGCCCGGTCGTCCGCCGAGATCAGCGGGTTCTCGGCCGCCGCGTTGATCTCGACCGTGAGGACGTCTTCGAGCGCGTCCGCCGCATCGTGCGCAGGCCCGTGGATCTGCGGTACGCAGCGGAAGCCGTACGGGTCCTGGATCCGGCCGAGTGGAGGTGTGGGGCGGTCGGGTGCGCCGAGCAGCCGCCGCATCCGCTCCGCGACCGCGTACGACCCCGCGTGCCGTCGTGCCTCGTGCACGGGCAGCGCGTACGCCTCGTACGAACCGTCGATCGCCATCAGGGACAGCGCGGCCACCACCTGGGTGGCCGCGATCAGGCCGCGCAGCTCGTGCAGCGCGAGCGCGGACTGGCCGAGGGTGAGGGCGTTGCTGCTGATCAGGGCAAGGGCGTCGTTGTTGTCCAGGGGCTGCGGGCCGGGGGCCGCACCCGACCCCTCCCAGGGGTGTTCGCCCGCCAGCGCGAGACCCATCTGGGCGAGGGCGGCGATGTCGCCGGTGCCGACCGAACCGAATTCGTTGACCTTGGGGTAGGCACCCGTCCCCAGGGCCTCGCAGAGGGCCGTGACGACGGTCGGCCGCAGGCCGGCACCACCGGCCAGCAGCTGGTTGGCGCGGACCGCGAGCATGGCGCGCACCTGTCGTGCGGGCAGCTCCTCACCGATCGCCCCGGCGTGGCTGCGCAGGAGCCGCAGGCCGTGATCGGCTGCCGCCTCCGTGGGCACGGACTCATTCCGGTTGGCGCCCACGCCGGTGGAGCGGCCGTAGACACGACCCCACGAGGCGATCTCCCGCGCGGCGTTCCACGATGCCTCCACGCGCTTCATCCCGTCCTCTCCCGGAACGGGTTTTGCGGTGGATTCGGCCATGCGTACGACATCTGCGACCATCAGTCCTCGGCCGTCCAGGACGACGGTCGCACTGCTGGTGTCGGTCGCCCTGTCCGCGATACGAGACGACATCACTCGTGATTCCTCCTCAACCGGGCGTTCCGTCTCGCTCTACAGCCATGAGTAACCAGGGATTTACGCCTGAGCGGCGACGAACTATTGACAATCTATTCAGTCACCAAGAAGTCTGCATGACGATATACAGCCGGGCAAGGGACTCCTCATGATCCAATTCGATACGGTCCACAAGCGCTTCCCGAACGGCACAACCGCGGTGCACGACCTCACCCTCGAGATGCCGGAAGGGGGCGTGACCGTCCTCGTCGGGTCTTCCGGTTGCGGCAAGACGACGACGCTCCGCATGATCAACCGGATGGTCGATCCGACCTCCGGGACGATCAGGGTCAACGGCAAGGACGTCCTGGAGCAGGACGCCGCCGAGCTGCGCCGCTCCATCGGTTACGTGATCCAGCAGTCCGGGCTCTTCCCGCACCGCACGGTCCTGGACAACATCGCGACCGTGCCGCTGCTGCTCGGCTGGGGCCGCAGGAAGGCCCGGGCGCGGGCGGCCGAACTCCTGGAGACGGTCGGCCTCGCCGCCGACGCCGGGAAGCGCTACCCCCACCAGCTCTCCGGCGGTCAGCAGCAGCGGGTCGGCGTGGCCCGCGCGCTCGCCGCCGACCCGCCCGTGCTGCTGATGGACGAGCCGTTCGGCGCCGTCGACCCCGTCGTCCGCACCCAGCTCCAGGACGAACTGCTGAGACTCCAGAGGGAGTTGAGCAAGACCATCGTCTTCGTCACGCACGACATCGACGAGGCCGTGCGGCTCGGCGACCGCATAGCCGTCTTCCGCACCGGCGGCCACCTCGTCCAGTGCGCGGGCCCCGCCGAACTCCTGGCCCGCCCCTCGGACGCCTTCGTCGCGGACTTCCTGGGCGCGGAGCGCGGCCTGAAGCTCCTGTCCCTGACGACGCTCGCGGAGGTCCCGCAGGGACCCGCTCCCGAAGGCACCCGCTGGCAGCTGACGCTCGACGCCGCCCGCAAGCCGCTGGCCTGGCGCGACACCGAGACGGACGCGGAGGCCCCGGTCCGGCCGCTGCGGGACACGGACTCCCTCCTCTCGGCGCTCAACGAGTCGATCGCCGCGCCGAGCGCCCTGGTCGCCCGGGTCGACGCGCAGGGCGTCCTCACGGGAGTGACCTCCCGCGCCGACATCCACGACCACGCGGGACACGTGCACAGCGCGGCGAGCACGGTGGCCGCGTGACCGTCGACTGGTCGTGGATATCCGACCACACCGGCGATCTCACCACCCTGACCCTCTCGCACCTCCAGGCCGCCCTCACCGCCGTACTCCTCGGCCTGGCCGTCTCGCTCCCCCTGGCCGTGGTCGCGCACCGGGTGCGCCCGCTGCGCGGATTCCTCCTCGGCCTGTCGAACGTCCTCTTCACCATCCCGTCCATCGCCGTCTTCGTGCTCCTCCTGCCGGTCAGCGGGCTCACCCGCACCACCACCGTCATCGGCCTGACGATCTACACCCTCGTCGTGCTCCTGAGGAACACCGTCGAGGGCCTGGACTCCGTGCCCGCACGGACGAAGGAGGCAGCGAAGGCCATGGGCGCCCGGCCGCTGCGCACCCTGCTCACCGTCGAACTGCCGCTGGCCCTCCCCGTGATCATGGCGGGCGTGCGGATCGCGACGGTGATGGCCATCTCCCTCGTCTCCGTGGCCACGTACATCGGGGACGGCGGACTCGGGCAGCTGTTCACGGACGGCTTCCAGCGCAACTTCCCCACCCCCGTCATCGTCGGCGTCGTCCTCACCCTGCTCCTCGCCCTCGTCGCGGACGCGGCGCTCGTCACCCTCCAGTACGTCCTGACTCCCTGGACGCGCCGTCAGAAGCAGGGGGCCTGAACCGTGTACGAACTCTTCAAGGATCTCGGTGCCTGGCTGGTCAGCGCCGAACAGTGGACCGGGCCCGACGGCATCGGGCACCGCCTCGCCGAGCACCTCCAGTACTCGCTGCTCGCCACGCTCGTCGCCGCCGCCCTCGCGCTGCCGGTCGGCCTGCTCATCGGGCACACCGGGCGCGGTGCCTTCCTCGCCATCAACCTCGCGAGCTTCGGCCGGGCGCTCCCCACGGTCGGGCTCGTCGTGCTGGTCTTCCTCGCCAGCGGACTGTCGATGTGGCCCGTCTACATCGCGCTGGTGGCACTCGCCGTCCCCTCCATCGTCACCAACACCTACGCCGGGATGACCGCCGTCGACCCCGAGGTGCGGGACGCGGCACGCGGCCAGGGGATGCGCCCCCACCAGGTCCTCCTCCAGGTCGAACTGCCCCTGGCGCTCCCCCTGATCATGACCGGGCTCAGGCTCGCGCTCATCCAGGTCGTCGCCACGGCCACCATCGCCGCGTACGTCTCCTTCGGCGGGCTCGGCCGCTACGTCTTCGACGGCCTGGCCCAGCGCGACCTCGTCCAGGTGCTCGGCGGCGCCGTGCTCGTGGCGGTCGTCGCCGTCGTCCTCGATCTCGCGCTCTCCGCACTCCAGCGCGCCCTCTTCCGCCACCGCCCCGCCACGACTGCCCAGGAGCCAGCACGATGAACCGCAGAAACCTCCTCGGCGGGCTCTTCGCCGCCGCCACCGTCCCCGCGCTCGCCTCCTGCGGCAGCGGCATCACCTCGCTCGACGGGCAGGGGTCCGGCGGCGGGGGCGGAGGCTCCAGCAAGGGCGGCGTCACCATCGGCACCGCCAACTTCACCGAGAACCAGGTCCTCGGACACCTCTACGCCGCCGCGCTCGAAGCAGCCGGTGTGAAGGCCACCGTCCGCCCCAACCTCGGCACGCGCGAGATCCTCATCCCCGCCCTGAAGGGCGGCGACATCGACCTCCTGCCCGAGTACCAGGGCGCGCTGCTCCACTACCTGGACCCCGAGGCCGAGGCGACCGAGGAGGGCGAGATGCAGAACGCCCTCGCCATGGCACTCCCGCGAGGCCTGCAGATCCTCCCCTACGGCAGGGCGGAGGACTCCGACGCCTTCGTCGTCACCCGGGAGACCGCCGCGACCTACGGCCTGAAGTCCCTCGCGGACCTCGCGAAGCACAACGGGAAACTCGTCATCGGAGCCGCCCCCGAGGTCAAGAAGCGCACGGTGGGAGCGGTCGGCCTGAAGGACGTCTACGGCGTGGAGTTCAAGGAGTTCAAGTCCCTCGACTCCTCGGGGCCCCTGGTCAAGGGCGCCCTGCGGAAGGGGGACGTCGACGTCGCGAACCTCTTCACCACCGACACCGACATCGCCGCCGAGAAGTGGGTCGTGCTCACCGACCCCAAGAACCTCGTCCCCGGCCAGCGGGTCGTCCCGCTCGTCGCCGACCGCAAGGCCGACTCGACGGTGCGGGCCGCGCTCGCCCGCCTCGGCAACGCGCTGACGACCGAGGACCTCACCGAGCTCAACCGCCTGGTGGACAAGGACAAGAAGGACCCGGAGGACGTCGCGCACGACTGGGCCGCACGGCACGGGATCAGCACGAAGTAGCCCACCCAGCAGCAGGGAGCTCACCGGATCATGGCAGACACTCTCGTGGAGCGGCGCTCCATCGACGTCGTCCCCGACGGCGAACGGCACGGCACCGCGTTCAGCCAGTTCACCCTCTGGCTCGGCGCCAACCTGCAGATCACCGCGGTCGTCACCGGCGCGCTCGCCGTCGTCTTCGGCGGCGACGTGGTGTGGTCGGCGGCCGGTCTGCTGCTCGGCAACCTGCTGGGCGGCGCGGTGATGGCCCTGCACTCGGCGCAGGGACCGAAGCTCGGCCTGCCCCAGATGATCCAGTCCCGCGCCCAGTTCGGCGTACGCGGCGCGGCCGTGCCGCTGCTCCTGGTCATCCTCATGTACGTCGGCTTCTTCGCCAGCGGCAGCGTCCTCGCGGGACAGGCCACGGCGAAGCTCACGCACACGAGCGACACCACCGGCATCGTGGTCTTCGCCGTGGTCACCGCGGTGGTGGCGACGGCCGGCTACCGCGTGATCCACGCCCTGGGCCGCGTGGCGAGCGTCATCTGCGCCGTCGCCTTCCTCTACCTCGGCGTCCGGCTCCTGGACCGGGTGGACCTCCCGGCCCTCCTCGGCGACGCGCACTTCGACCTGCCGATGTTCCTGCTCGCGGTGTCGCTCTCGGCGTCCTGGCAGCTCGCCTTCGGGCCCTACGTCGCGGACTACTCGCGCTATCTGCCGCGTACGACGTCGAAACGGGCCACGTTCTGGTGGACCCTGTCGGGCTCGGCGCTCGGCTCGCAGTGGTCGATGACGTTCGGGGTGCTCGTGGCGGCGTCCGCGGGCGAGGCGTTCCTCGCCGACCAGGTCGGCTACGTGGTCGGCCTGGGCGGCACGGGCCTGATCGCCTCGTTCCTCTACTTCGTGATCGCGCTGGGCAAGCTGACCATCAACGTGCTCAACACCTACGGCGGTTTCATGTCGATGGTGACCGGCATCAGCGGGTTCCGCGGCCGGGCGACGCTCTCGCCGCGCGGCAGGACCGCGTACATCGCCCTGATCATGGCGGCGGGCACGGCGGTGGCGCTGCTGGGCAAGGACAGCTTCCTGACGACCTTCAAGGACTTCCTGCTGTTCCTGCTGACGTTCTTCACCCCGTGGTCGGCGATCAACCTGGTCGACTACTACCTGATCTCGCGGGAGCGGTACGACATACCGGCACTCTCCGACCCCGGGGGCCGCTACGGCGCCTGGCGGGGCGACGCCCTCACCGTCTACGGGGTGGGCGTCCTGGCCCAGCTCCCGTTCCTCGCGACACACTTCTTCACGGGCCCGATGGTGGAGCCGCTGGGCGGCGCGGACATCTCCTGGATCGTCGGCCTGGCGGTGCCCGCGGCCCTGTACTGGCTACTGGCCCGACGCGACACCTCGCACGTCCCGGAGGAGACGCGGTACGCCCTGGTCGCCCCGCGGAACACGTCCTGACACCGGCCGGGGACACCCGGGGCGCGGAGGCCCCGGGCTACCCGGCCTGCTCCCGGCGCACCATCTCGCCGATCCAGGCGGGCGCGTACGGGGAGGTGCAGCCCGGGGGCGTCGGATAGTCCTTGAGCACTTCCAGGCGCTCGCCGATGCCGATCGCGCGCGTGCGGTGGGCGGCGTGCGCGATCCCGATCCGGGCCAGGCAGTGGTTCATGGCCCATTGCAGGCGGTCCGGGGCGTCCTTCATCTCCGCCTCGATGACGTCGAGCAGGCCGCCGAGGTCGAGCCCGTCGGGCCTCTTCGCCACGCGATCGGTGGTCAGGGCCCAGCCGGCGCTCGCGACCACCGGGTCCGGATCGGCGGACCAGGCTGTGCGCAGCTCGTCGGCGTGCGGGTTCTTCTTCACCACGTAGTTCACGAGCCAGTCGTGCACCTTGGGGGTGCGGGCGTCGCGCACCATGGCGTCCAGCTCGTCACGGCCGAACGCCTTCGGACGGCAGATCAGGAGCGCCAGCAGCCTCGCCGCGGTGTCCTCCGACTCCCACAGCCGGCACGCGAGTTCCTGCTGCGTCCTCAGCCGCTTCGCGAGCGCCCGCAGCGCGCCGAGGTTCACGCCGTGATCGTCCCCGTGCCGCTCGTTCACCGCGCGTGCCTTCGGGTCCTCGAGCCCGGCCAGCTCGGCCATCACCTCGGCCACCGTCGTCCCGGCCACACCGGCCTCCTGTCTCCCATCTGGAGGAAGCAGCTTAAGGGCGGAGCCGCCACGACGGCTGGGTGCCGGACCCGGCGGTGGCGTTCAGTCCCCGTCGGAGCCGCCCGAGTCCGCATCGGCGCTGTCCCCCCAGTCGGACACGTCCGGAGGCCCGGCCGCCGCGCGGCGTCGTGCCACCACCGTGCCGGAGACGGCCGTCGCGGTGATCAGGCCCGCCACGCAGGCCATCATCAGCGCCGTCCCCGAGAGGAACACGGCAGCCCACCGCGGGCCGTCCGGGTCCACGTCCAGGAAGGTGAGCAGACCTGCCCCCGGCAACACACCGAAGATCCATGAGCCGCAGACGGTGGCGACCGTCATTCCCTGGTGGAGGTCGGAGAGGCCGGCGACGTCCCGCGGAGTCGCCGCCGGTGCCGGCCACACGACCGGGATCAGGGCCACCGCCTGGCAGAGGAGACAGACGAGCTGGACGACGGCGCAGCCCGCGAACGAGAGCGGGCGCGACCAGAAGTACAGCAACGCGGCGAGGGCGCAGGCGAAGGTCCCCGCGTTGCCCACGAACACCCACACCGAGCGGGACCGGACGAGATCGGACACCGCGTCGTACACGTCCTCCCAGAACCATGCGTCCGTGATCCTTCTCAGCGCGCGATTGTTCCTCAGACCGTCGAACATGTCCGCCCCCCGGTGCGTCGGTGCCGTCCCCGGCCCGCATCATGCCCACGCGGGGGAAGCCGTAAGGCGCCGTCCTCCCGCCATTTCTGTCCGGGGCACGCCGGGCCCTCCGCCCCTGCCCTCCAGCCAGGACGACTCGTCCGACAGCAGGAAGACGACCAGCGGGGCGACCTCGTCGACCGTCCCGGTGCGGCCCGGCTCGCCCGGCTCCTCTCCCCGCTCGCCCCGGTGCGGACCGCCGCCCGGGTCGGCGGACGTCCGGGCGACCCGCCGGGGCACGTACGCGCGCCTGTGAACGGGGCCGCTCACACAACGTTCACCTGCCGGTCGGTCACCTCATGTTGCCATGTTCCTGCCAATCGGATGGGATTGCGCCATGGGAGACCAGGGACACGACCACACGCACGGACACGACCACACCCACGGACATGACCGCGCCGACGGGCACGGCCCTCGCGCGCAGGCGGCGGGGACGGGCCGCCGGGCCCTGCTCGGCGCCGCCGCGGGCGGGATGCTCTTCCTGGCGGCGGCTCCCGGGACCGCCCGGGCCGCCACCACCGCCACGGCGGCTGCCGGTGGGTCTCGGGCCCTGGCCGCGGGCGGGGCGTCCCGTGCCTCGCTGATCACGCGGGGGACGACCCTCGTCCACGCGGACCTGCATAACCACACGGCCATGTCCGACGGCGACGGGGACCCCGCACTCGCCTTCGCCTCGATGCGTGGCGCCGGACTCGACGTGGCCGCCCTCACCGACCACAGCGGAGTGTTCACCATCGGGGGTCTCAGCTCCTCCGAGTGGAGGCGCACGGCGCAACTGGCCGACGCGGCCGACATTCCCGGTGTCTACACCGCGATCCGCGGCTTCGAATGGACGCACGCGCTGCTCGGCCACGCCAATGTCTGGTTCTCCGACTCCTATGTCGACATGTCGCTGGCTCCGGGCATGCGGGCGTTCTTCGACTGGCTGGACGACAAGGACGCGGTGGCCGGCTTCAACCACCCCGGGCGGGAGGTGCTGCGGTTCGACGAGTTCAGCCACCACGCGGCCGCGCACGACCGCATGGTCAGCCTGGAGATGTTCAACCGGACCGACGACTACCTCTTCGAGGGCTGGTCCTCGGGCAGGAGCTCGCCGTTGGTGGCCTGCCTGAACGCCGGCTGGCGCACCGGTCTGACCGGTGTGACCGACGAGCACGGCACCGACTGGGGCTACCCCGAGGGCAAGGGCCGCAGCGGCCTGTGGGTCACCGAGAACACCAGGGCGGGTGTCCTCGAAGCGATGCGTGCGCGGCGCTTCTTCGCCACGCGTGTCTCCGGTCTGCGCCTGGACGCGACGGCCGCCGGTGTCCGGATGGGTGGGCAACTGCCCCTCACCTCAGGGGACGTACGTTTCCGGGTCGACCTGGACCGGGGCGCCGAGTGGGCCGGCAGGCCCCTGGACATCCAGGTGCTGCGGCCGGGCACCGCCGCGCCCGAGGTCGTCGACGTCGTCACGACGACGGCCGGCCGGATCACCGAGTTCACCGTGCCGCTGGACACCGCCGACGGCAATTGGGTCGTCCTGCGCGTCTCCGACCCGGCCCGGGCCAACGGCTCGCCCGGACCGGCGGGGCACGTGTGCAACGACTGGGGGGTGGCGTACAGCAGCCCCTGGTGGCTCCAGGGCTGACCGGCCACGCCCTCCGGGGCCGGAGGGGTCGCGCCGTGACCGGTCAGGAGCGGTGTCGGTGGTGGAGGGGGGCGTCAGCCTCCCAGCCCGAAGAATCGTGCCGCGTAGTACGGACCGCAGAGCGAGTCGTGTCCCCGGCCGGCGGTGCCGCACCGGTCGATGCCCTCACCGGGGTCGACCGGCGCCTCATGGCCCATCGCGTCGATCAGGTACGTCTCGACCTGCCCGCCGCCGTACACCTGCTTCGTGACCCCGGAGGCGGGGCGTGAGGTGGACGACGGCGTCTGCGGGATGCCGAACACATCGGTCCAGCCGTCGCGTTGCTTCTCCAGGGACTTCTTGTTGATCAGCGGATCGGAGCCGCCGTGCCAGATCTGCACACGCGGCCGCCCGCCCGCGTACCCGGGGTGGGCGCCGCGGATCCTGTCGCCCCACTCCCGAGGGGAGATGAGGTTGTACCGGCCGGGGCACGGGGCGAGGGAACCCGTCCGGAAGTAGTCCTGCTCGTTGTCGGCGCACCCGTACGCCATGCCGAAGAAGACGGCGCCCGCCTCGAACACCTCGGGGTGGGCCGCCAGCATCACGTTGGTCGCCGCGCCCCCGCCGGAGTAGCCGGCGGCGAAGACACGGTCGGCGTCGGCGGCGTGGTTCGCCTTCATGTGGTCGACCATCTGGACCACCGAGCGCGCCTCGCCCTGGCCGTCGTGGGTGCGGTCGGCGGGGTTCCACGCGCTGAAGCACCTGTGCGGCACGATGCCGCCCGAGCCGACGTTCTCGTCCTTCTGCTCGGGGAGGACGAGGGTGAAGCCGTAGGCGTCGGCGTACTTGCGCCACCCGGTGTCGACGTCCAGGTCCTGGGCCGAGCCGCCGCACCCGTGGAAGAGGACCACGACCGGGGCGCCGGACCGCGCGCTCTCGGGGACGTACGCGAACATCTTCAGGTTGCCGGGGTTGCTGCCGAAGCCGGACACCTCGTGGAAGCCTGTGTCCGCCCGTGCCGGGACGGCGGTGAGCACCGCCGCGGCCGTCACCGCGACGACCGTCACCGACAGGGCCTTGAGCCTGTGCCGTAGGAAGCGGGATTCCGCGCCCGCCGCGCCTGGGGAGTCCATGCCCCGAAGGGTGGGGTCCGCGCCCCCGGCAGGGCATCGGCAGGATGACCGGTGCCGGGGGCGCCGGCAGGAGGCAGCCAGGTATGGCATGGACCACATCCGGTCCGTCCGCGAGGGGTGTCCCCGCTCCCGCAGATCCCCTGCGGGAGCGGGGCTGTGGGCCGGTGGAGCGGGGCGGGGCCCGCCGGCCGCTGTGAGCCGGATCTCTACCGCACCGCCCGTGCCCGCTGGCACTGTGGTCGGGTCACGGGGGACCCACTGCCGACCGACCGAGCGAGATGCCATGACCGCGACCACTGCCGAGAACCGGACACACACCCGCGCCCGCACCGGTGGGCCCGAGGACGGGCCCAAGGTCCTGGAGCACATCCTGGGCTGGACGCTCGTCGTCGTCCTCGCCATGTTCGTCACCCAGGCGGGGCTCATGTGACCTGCGGCCCGCGGACGACGGGTGGGGTGGGGCGCCCGCCCGGCACCCCACCCCTGACCCGCCCTGCGGTGCGTGTACCCCGCCAGGGCTAGTTGATGGCCTTGATGAGCTCACCGTTCGCCGTGTCGCCGCTGAGCTCCCAGAAGAAGGTGCCTCCCAGGCCCTGCTGGTCCTTGTAGGCCATCTTCGTGGCGATGGTCGCCGGGGTGTCGTAGCTCCACCAGTTCGTCCCGCAGAGGGCGTACGCCGTGCCGGCGACGGTGCTGGTGGCGGGGCAGGTGTCCTTCAGGACCTTGTAGTCCTCGATCCCCGCCTCGTACGTGCCCGGGGCCGCCCCGGTGGCCGTGCCGCCCGGCTCCGCCTGGGTGACACCGGTCCAGCCGCGGCCGTAGAAGCCGATACCCAGCAGCAGCTTCTCCGCCGGGATGCCCAGGCCCTTGAGCTTGGAGATCGCCGCGTCGCTGTCGAAGCCCTCCGTCGGGATGCCCGGGTAGGAGGTCAGCGGCGAGTGCGGAGCCGTCGGTCCCTTCGCCGCGAACGCACCGAAGAAGTCGTACGTCATCGGGTTGTACCAGTCGAGGTACTTCGCGGCCCCCGCGTAGTCCACCGCGTCGATCTTGCCACCGTCCGACCCGTCCGCGGTGATGGCCGAGGTGATCAGGTTGCCGGTGCCGAACTTCGTGCGCAGTGCCGACAGGAGGTTGCCGTACGCGTCACGGCCGCTGGTGTCGCAGGTCAGGCCGCAGGCGTTCGGGTACTCCCAGTCGATGTCGATGCCGTCGAAGACATCGGCCCAGCGCGGGTCCTCGACCAGGCTGTAGCAGGACTCGGCGAAGGCGGCGGGATTCCGTGCCGCCTCGCCGAAGCCGCCGGACCAGCTCCAGCCGCCGAAGGACCAGATGACCTTCAGGTCCGGGTGCAGCTTCTTCAGCTTGCGCAACTGGTTGAAGTTGCCCCGCAGTTCCTGGTCCCAGGTGTCCGCGACGCCGTCCACCGACTGATCGGCGGTGTAGGCCTTCTCGTGGTCGGCGTAGCTGTCGCCGATGGTGCACTTGCCGCCCTGGACGTTGCCGAAGGCGTAGTTGATGTGCGTCAGCTTGTCGGCGGAGCCCGACGTCTCGATGTTCTTGACGTGGTAATCGCGGTCGTAGACGCCCCAGTTGGTGAAGTATCCGACGACCTTGTCACCTGCTGCGGCGGGGGCCGCCTCGGCGGCTGCCGGAGCGGAGGCGGTGGGGGCCGCGCCCGCCGACAACGTGCCGGCGACGCCGAGGAGGGCGGCTCCGAGTGCGGCGGTACAGAGGGTGGCGGCGAGCGCCCTGAGGCGGGCGCGAGGACGGTGAAGTCCGGTCATGGTGGCTCCTCGTGGGGGAGGGCATGGGTGTGTGGGGGATGCCTGTCCCGTCCACCGGAAGTTGGCATGGACGCGATGAGGCAGTGGGGCAGACCGTAGAAGGACTAGACCAGTTGGGTCAATGGTTCGGACCAATTTCGCTGATCACGCCCCCGGTCACCCGGTGACGCGTGCGCTCCGATCGGGCATACTCGACGCGCCACAGCCGCTGGCCAGCGCCTCCCGTGATCCGGGAAGGCAGGATCGGCTGCGGAGCCGTAGATTTCCGGGCAACGCCCGGGACCACCCGGCGGTGCCGCGCACACCCCGCGCGCGCGACCGCCGTCACGCCCGACAGGGAGGAGAGCGCCGTCATGTCCGACCGTGCCCCGCAGCCGGTGGAACGCCGTCTGCCCACCGAGGAGTCCCGGCAGCTCGTCGAGCTCGTACGCGACATCGTGTCGAAGGAAATCGCTCCCCGGGCGGCCGAGGAGGAGGAAGCGGGGGTCTTCCCGCGCCCGGTCTTCACGCTGCTCTCCGAAGCCGGACTGCTCGGACTGCCGTACGACTCCGCCCACGGCGGCGGCGACCAGCCGTACGAGGTCTACCTCCAGGTGCTCGAAGAGCTGGCCGCCGCACGTCTCACCGTCGGCCTCGGCGTCAGCGTCCACTCGCTGGCCTGCCACGCGCTCGCCGGATACGGCACCGCGGCGCAACGGGCCGCGCACCTCCCCGCGATGCTCTCGGGCGGCCTGCTCGGCGCCTACTGCCTCTCCGAGCCGTCCTCGGGCTCCGACGCCGCCTCGCTCCGTACGAAGGCCGTACGGGACGGCGAGGACTGGGTGATCACCGGGACCAAGGCCTGGATCACGCACGGCGGCATCGCGGACTTCTACACGGTCCTGGCCCGTACCGGGGAGGACGGCCCGCGCGGGATCACCGCCTTCCTCGTCCCCGGCGACGCGGAGGGGCTCGAAGCGGCCCTGCCCGAGAAGAAGATGGGGATGAAGGGCTCGCCCACCGCCCAGCTGCACTTCGACGGGGTGCGGATCTCCGGCGACCGCCGCCTCGGCGAGGAGGGTCAGGGCTTCGCCATCGCCCTCTCCGCACTCGACTCGGGGCGGCTGGGCATCGCCGCCTGCGCCGTCGGCGTCGCCCAGGCGGCCCTGGACGAGGCGGTCCGGTACGCCACCGACCGGCAGCAGTTCGGCCGTCCGATCGCCGACTTCCAGGGGCTGCGCTTCATGCTCGCCGACATGGCCACCCGGATCGAGGCGGGCCGGGCGCTCTACCTGGAGGCGGCACGGCTCCGCGACGCGGGCCTGCCGTTCTCCCGCCAGGCGGCGATGGCGAAGCTGTTCTGCACCGACGCGGCCATGCGGGTGACCACCGACGCGGTCCAGGTGCTCGGCGGCTACGGCTACACCCTCGACTTCCCGGTCGAGCGGCTGATGCGCGAGGCCAAGGTGCTGCAGATCGTGGAAGGGACCAATCAGATCCAGCGCATGGTCATCGCCCGTCACCTCGCGGGTCCCGAGACGCGCTGAACCGGACGGGCCGGTCCGACCAGACCGGCGTCGTCATGATCCGGTTCCACTCCTGGTCATGACGGCCCGGGAGGGTCCGGCCCGTACTCTCCCAATGGTGCAGCACGGCCCGGTAGATGGGTGTATCGGTGATCTGCGGCACGGCCTGCCGTGCGGGCTCCCGGGGCGGTCCGGGCTGCGGAACCGATTCTCCGGACGCCGGTGCGGCGAGACGGCGGCGGACGGGGCCGGCCGTTGGATGCGGCGTGGTCATACAGAACCAACGCCGCTACCGGGTCCGGGGTCACTGTCCGGCCGATTCGCGCGCCCGTTCCTCGGGTGCGCGGCCACCGGCCGGCCCGTGAGCCGCCCGCACCACGATGGCCGGGCCGTCGTGGTGCGCCCGCGTGACGGGAGCGTCAGGCGGCGTGGCGTCGCGACTGCGGCACGTACCGCAGGGGGCGTGAGCCCGGGCCGCCGGCGTGCGAGAAGGGCTGCATCCGCCAGTCGAGCCCCTGGGGGAGCGTCAGCAGCAGTGCGGTCTCCTGCTCCTGGACCTCGAGCGAGTCGTCGGCCGGGCGGGCCCGGGAGACGTCGCGGTCGGTGCCGGGGCACACGGTGAGCACGAAGGGGTTCCACGGGGTGGGGCACAGCGCGTGCTCGGGGAGTACGTCCTCGTCCGCCAGCAGGGCGATCGGCCGGGCGCAGTCCGGGCAGATCACCCGGTACATCTCGAGTGTGTCGTACGCGTCGGGCACGGCGTCCGCGTCGGACTCCGGGTCTGCGTACGCGTCGGACTCCGGATCGGTACGTCCGGTGAGCTTCAGGCTCTGCATGGGTCTTTCCCCCCTCGGGTGGGCCGACATGGCGCCACGGCCTCGGCCACAGCAAGCACTTCCCGTGGGAAGTCGGCCGTAACCGCGTGGTCGTCGGCTACCCACCCGTAAACTTGTGGCATTCGTCACATGCCCCTCGAACGTGCCCTTCCGGGGGTCCTACGGCTGTGCCTGGGGGGAGCCGGGGCATAGGTTGATCCGCATGGAGGAGCTGGACCGTCAGATTGTGGAGTTGCTCGTCAAGGACGGGCGGATGAGCTACACCGACCTGGGCAAGGCCACCGGCCTGTCCACATCGGCCGTTCATCAGCGCGTCCGCCGGCTGGAGCAGCGCGGGGTGATCCGCGGCTACGCCGCGGTCGTCGACCCCGAGGCCGTCGGCCTGCCCCTCACCGCGTTCATCTCGGTGAAACCCTTCGACCCCAGCGCCCCCGACGACATCGCCGAGCGGCTCGCCGGGGTGCCGGAGCTGGAGGCGTGCCACAGCGTCGCGGGCGACGAGAACTACATCCTCAAGGTCCGGTGCGCCAGCCCGCTGGAGCTGGAGCACCTGCTCACCCGCATCCGGACCCTGGCGGGCGTGTCCACCCGTACGACCGTCGTCCTCTCCACGCCCTACGAGGCGCGGCCGCCCCGTATCTGAGGCGCCCGGCCGGGCGTGGCGGAGGGGGCCGGGGGAGGAACCGGACCCGGCAGGCGGGAGACTGGTCCCATGACCGAGAGCACCGCCCCCCAGAGCGACCACCGCACCGTGCTGCTGCGCGGTGGAGACGTCCACAGCCCCGCCGATCCGTTCGCCACCGCGATGGTCGTCGAACGGGGCCATGTCGCCTGGGTGGGCTCGGAGGGGGCGGCCGACGCCTTCGCGAGCGGCGTCGACGAGGTGATCGACCTCGAAGGGGCCCTGGTCACCCCGGCCTTCACCGACTCGCACGTCCACACCACGTCGACCGGACTCGCCCTCACCGGGCTGGACCTCTCCGGCGCGCGCACGCTCGCCGACGCCCTCGCGCTCGTCCGCGCGTTCGTGAACGGCCGGAGTGCGGAGGGGGTCGTCCTCGGTCACGGATGGGACGCGGCCCGCTGGCCCGAGCAGCGCCCGCCGTCGCGCGGCGAGCTCGACGAGGCGGCCGGCGGCAGGGCCGTCTACCTGCCCCGTGTCGACGTGCACTCCGCCGTGGTGACCACCGCCCTCCTGGACCTCGTCCCCGGCGTCACCGCGCTGGCCGGCTACCACCCCGACGCACCCCTGACCGGCGACGCCCACCACGCGGTGCGGGCGGCCGCCCACGGCGCCGTCACGCCCCGGCAGCGGGCGCGGGCGCAGCGCGCCGCCCTGGACCACGCCGCCTCCCTCGGCATCGGCACCGTGCACGAGTGCGCGGGCCCGGAGATCTCGGACGAGGAGGACTTCACCGGCCTGCTGAAGCTCGCCGCCGAGCAGCCCGGCCCCCGGGTCTTCGGGTACTGGGCCGAGCAGATCGACGACGCGAAGGGGGCTCGCCGGATCCGCGAGCTCGGTGCCGTCGGAGCGGCCGGCGACCTCTTCGTCGACGGGTCGCTCGGCTCGCACACCGCCCTCCTGCACGAGCCCTACGCCGACGCCCCGCACACCGGCACCGGGCGGCTCGACGCCGCGCGGATCGCCGCGCACGTGACGGCGTGCACCGAGGCGGGACTCCAGGCCGGCTTCCACGCCATCGGCGACGCGGCGGTCTCCGCCGTGGTGGAGGGCGTCCGCGCCGCCTCCGAGACCCTCGGACTCGCACGGATCCGGGCCGCCCGGCACCGGGTGGAACACGCGGAGATGCTCACCCCCGAGACCGTCGCGGCCTTCGCCGAACTGGGCCTCACCGCTTCCGTGCAGCCGGCCTTCGACGCGGCCTGGGGCGGCCCCGACGGCATGTACGCCCGGCGTCTGGGCGCGGAGCGCGCCGCGACCCTGAACCCGTACGCGGCACTCCTGCGCGCCGGTGTGCCCCTCGCCTTCGGCTCGGACAGCCCGGTCACCCCGCTGGACCCCTGGGGGACCGTCCGGGCCGCGGCCCACCACCGCACGCCCGGTCACCGGGTCTCCGTGCGCGCCGGCTTCACCGCCCACACCAGGGGCGGCTGGCGGGCCGTCGGCCGGGACGACGGCGGTGTGCTCGTGCCGGGAGCCCCGGCCGACTACGCCGTCTGGCGCACCGGTGACCTGCTGGTCCAGGCCCCGGACGACAGGGTGGCGCGGTGGTCCACGGATCCCCGCTCCGGCACCCCCGGCCTGCCCGATCTCACCCCCGGATCCGAGCTTCCGGTCTGCCTCCGCACAGTGGTCTTCGGACAAACTGTCTACGTACGGCCGAACGAGTGACGTCCGTATATTTCGTACCGCCGATCGAAGGCGCGGGGACTCTGCCACGACCTGCGCGTCCTCGGCACTGACCTGGCGTTTTCGGGAGAAACCGCAGGTCGGAGGAGTATTGACAGAAAGCGCCCAGGGGCCGGTAGGTTCGGCCGGGTCCACCACTGGACGTCCGACCGGTCAAACCTCCACGCAGTCGTCGAACGCCGCTGGGTCATGGGGTGGTGTGCCGCACCGGCGCACCACCACTGACAGCCAGGTTCAGCGCCCGCGCCTCGGGGGCGAGGGAGGGTTTCGTCCGGACGGCAGGTGCGACCCGGGTGGGGCCCGGAGGTTCAGTAGACAACGGCTCTCGGTCGACCCGCAGCCAGCGGGTCCCAGGTCGGCCCGAAGGACGCCGGGCCCCGATCCGCAGTGCGGTGGTCCTTCTGTCCGCAGTTCCGCGCTTCTGTCCGCACCGCACACGCCGCCCCGTGACCGTGTCGGAGTCCGGCCCCGGCGCGCTGGATATGGTGTGCACCTGCGTACGGACTTTAAGGGGCAGTAGTGAACGACGGCGGCGGTTTGAGGCAGTTCGGCCCGCTCGGCAGAGTCTTGGTGATCATTCCGACCTACAACGAGGCCGAGAACGTCAAGCTCATCGTCGCGCGTGTGCGTGCCGCCGTTCCCGAAGCGGACATCCTCGTCGCCGACGACAACAGCCCGGACGGCACCGGCAAGGTCGCCGACGAACTCGCGGTGGGCGACAGCCATGTGCACGTCCTGCACCGCAAGGGCAAGGAAGGCCTGGGTGCCGCCTACCTCGCGGGCTTCCGCTGGGGCTCGGAGCACGGCTACGGCGTCCTGGTCGAGATGGACGCGGACGGCTCCCACCAGCCCGAGGAGCTGCCCCGGCTCCTCATCGCGCTGAAGGGCGCCGACCTGGTCCTCGGCTCGCGCTGGGTCCCGGGCGGCCGGGTGGTCAACTGGCCCAGGCACCGCGAGATGATCTCGCGCGGCGGCAGCCTCTACTCCCGGATGCTCCTGGGTCTCTCGGTGCGCGACGTCACCGGCGGCTACCGGGCCTTCCGCACGGAGACGCTGGACGGGCTCGGCCTCGACGAGGTCGCCTCGCAGGGCTACTGCTTCCAGGTCGACCTGGCCCGGCGGGCCGTCGAGGCGGGCTATCACGTCGTCGAGGTGCCGATCACCTTCATGGAGCGCGAGATCGGCGACTCCAAGATGAGCCGCGACATCCTCGTCGAGGCCCTGTGGAGGGTCACCGGCTGGGGCATCACCGGCCGCGCCAACAAGGTGCTGGGACGCAAGACCCCCTGACCGCCCCGGCGCGGGGCCGCGCGACGGCCTCATGATCACCCCCTTACGCCGCCCGCACGCCCGTACAGGCACACTGGGGGCATGACGACCGGCACTCCGCCTCCGAACCGTCCACGGCGCTCGCGCGCCCGTACCCTCCTGCCGCTGGGCGTCGCCGCCTGGCTGGTGCTGGAGATCTGGCTGCTGACCGTGGTGGCCGGTGCGGCGAACGGCTTCACCGTGCTGCTGATCCTGGTCGCCGGGGCCGTGCTCGGTGCCGCGGTGATCAAGCGGGCGGGCCGGCGCGCCTTCCGTAACCTCACCGAGACCCTCCAGCGGATGCCCGGGCAGCCCGGCGCTCCCGCGGCCCCATCCCAGGCGGCCCCCGCCGCCACCGAGGGCAACGGTTTCCTGATGCTGGGCGGTCTGCTCCTGATGATCCCCGGCGTGATCTCCGACGTGGCCGGACTCCTGCTCCTGCTGCCTCCCGTCCGCTCCGTGCTCCGCCGCTCCACGGAACGCTCCCTGGAGCGCCGTATGAGGGAGTCGACGCCGGGTGGCCTCTCGGACGCCTTCCAGCAGGCCCGCATCCACCGGCCGGACGGCAAGGTGGTCCAGGGTGAGGTCATCCGCGAGGACGGTGCTCCGGCGCGGCCCCGGCCCGACGACGGCCCGGGCACCGACCGCCCGCCGCTGATCCCCTGAGAGTCCGCTGCGGCCCCGCCCTCCGTGCCACGGAGGGCGGGGCCGCAGCGTCTCCCGTCACCCGGGAAGCCGCCCGTACCACCAAGAGCCGCGGGCCGCGACACATGTGCTGTGTCGCGGCCCGCGGCTCTTGATATCTGTGCGGTGGTACGCGGTCAGGCAGACTTCCTGCTGTCACGCGGGTGCACGGCGATGTTCATGGCGCCGGAGCGCAGGACCGCCAGCCTCTCGGCCAGCACTTCCTCCAGCTCCTCGCGGGTACGCCGCTCCATGAGCATGTCCCAGTGCGTACGCGCAGGCTTGCCCTTCTTCTCCTCGGGGCCATCCCCGTCCACCAGGAGTGCCGTGGCGCCGCACGCCTTGCACTCCCACTCCGCCGGAATTTCCGCCTCTACCGAGAACGGCATCTCAAATCGATGTCCGTTCGGGCATGCGTACTCCACCGCCTGGCGCGGGGCCAGATCGATGCCGCGGTCCGTCTCGTAGCTGGTAACCACGAGTCGCGTACCGCGGAGAGCTCGCTCACTCATGAATCGTGCCTCCCGGGCTTGTCGCCCACAGGACAGGTGTCGCTGTCGTCGTCATCCGGTCAACGTCCGGTCGGCGGTAAAGATTCCCGCCGCCGGTCATGCGTCGCCCGTCGTGCCGCTGCTTGGTCTGGGTCTCCTACCCACCGGTGCCCGGTTTGCTACCTCTTGTCGAAGTTGTCACCCAACGGTTTGACTTCTTCGGTTCGCAGTAACGGTCCTCCGGGCACACCAAAGGCGTACACTACCGGCCTTTCACTTCAACGTCTAAATCCTGTCCGGCACGGGATTGCCCGCCGCGGCCACCGCGGCCCGCACGGGAACCCTCGCCAGCAGTACCGAACCGAGCGCGAAGAACAGCACCAGGGACAGGATCGCATCCCGGTAGCTGCCGGTGAGCTGATAGCCGAGACCGAAGACCAGGGGCCCCAGCCAGCTGAGGCCGCGGTCGCTCATCTCGTAGGCGGAGAAGTACTCCGCCTCCTTCCCACGCGGCACCAGGTGCGAGAACAGCGACCGTGAGAGGGCCTGGCTGCCGCCCATCACCAGCCCGATCGCGGCAGCCAGGGCGTAGAAGAACACCGGCGCGTCGGCCGGCAGCACGTACGCCGCGGCGAGGATCAGCGTCCAGACGGCCAGCGAGGCGAGAATCGTGCGCTTCGCCCCGTACGCCCGGGCGAGTCGCCCCATCCCCAGGGCCCCCGCCACCGCGAGCACCTGGACCAGCAGCACCGCCGTGATCAAGGTCGTCTGGTCGAGGCCGAGCTCCTCGGAGCCGTACAGGGAGGCCTGGGAGATCACCGTCTGGATGCCGTCGTTGTAGACCAGATAGGCGAGCAGGAAGGCCAGGGTCAGCGGATGGCGGCGCATGTCGCGCAGGGTCGCCCGCAGCTGCCGCCAGCCGGAGCCGACCGCGCCGTCGCCGTCGGGTGCCACCCGCCGGTCCCGCAGCCGCCGCAGCGGTACGAGGGTGAAGGCCCCCCACCACACGCCGGCCGAGGCGATGCAGATCCGGACCGCGTCGGACTCGGACAGGCCGAAGGACGCGTGGCCCGTGTAGAGGACCAGGTTCAGGACGAGGACGAGGGCGCCCGAGGTGTACCCGAAGGCCCAGCCGCGCGAGGAGACCGCGTCCCGTTCCTCCGGGCCCGCGATCTGCGGCAGATAGGCGTTGTACAGGGCCATCGACACGGAGATCGACGCGTTCGCCACGATCAGCAGGAAGGCCCCCAGGAGGTAGCGGTGGCCCTCCAGGAAGAACATGCAGGCGGTGGCCGTCGCGCCCGTGTACGCGGCCGCCGCGAGCAGTGGCTTCTTGCGCCCCGTGCGGTCCGCCGCCGCGCCCACGACCGGCATGACGACCACCGCCACCACGATGGACACCGACACGGCGTACGCGAAGAGCGAGCCGGCCCGCACGGGTATGCCCAGCGGATGCACGAACCCGTCCGCGTCGGCGGCGGCCTTCGCTATCGAGGTCAGATAGGGGCCGAGGAAGACCGTGAGGACGGTGGTGGAGTAGACGGAGCACGCGAAGTCGTAGAAGTACCAGCCGCGTTGCTCCCGCCTGCGTCCGTCTGCCCCGGCCGGCCGTCCGGGCGGATCCGCCTTGTCTGCGGTACCGGTGCTCACGCCGCGCCCCCTTGTTCGTCCCGTGCGGACGCGGCGGGTTCCGGCGTCAGGTCCAGGCCCCCCGCTCGCTCAGCACCGTGCGCAGCGTCTCGATGTGATCGGTCATGATGCCATCCACCCCGAGATCCAGGAGCGCGGCCATCCGGCCGGGGTCGTTCACCGTCCAGACATGGACCTGCAGACCGCGCGCGTGCGCCGCGCGGACGAAGCCCCGGTCGACGACACGGATCCCGTTCTGGCTCTCCGGGACCTGCGCGCAGACCGCGCCCGCCCGGAGCGCCGCCGGTATGCCGTAGGAGCGCAGCCGCAGGGCGAGCACCCCGCGCACCCCGTAGGAGGTGGCCAGACGCGGGCCCGCGAGGCGGTGGGCCCTGGCCACCCGCGCCTCCGAGAACGAGCCCACGCACACCCGGTCCCAGGCGCCGGTCCTGCGGATCAGGCCGAGAAGCGGGGCGAGGGCGGGCTCCGCCTTGATGTCCACGTTCCAGCGGGCGCCCGGGAACTCCTCCAGCAGCTCCTCGAAGAGCGGCAGCGGCTCGCTGCCCGCCACCCGCGCCCGGCGCACCTCGCTCCACGGCAGCTCGGCTATCCGGCCCCGCGCGTCCGTCACCCGGTCCAGGGTCGGATCGTGGAAGGCGACCAGACGGCCGTCCGCCGTGGCGTGCACATCGGTCTCGAAGTAGCGGTAGCCGGCGTCGGCCGCGCGCCGGAACGCGGCCGCGGTGTTCTCCATCCCGCCCGCCGCCCCGCCCCGGTGGGCGAAGGGGATCGTCGAGGGATGGTCCAGATAGGGGTGGCGCCCCGGAGTCGCTGGGTTCACCGCGGAAGTATCGCCCCTCGGGATGTCCGCCCGGCGACGGCCACCGTGCGGGCCCCGGGCGCGGAGAGGTCGAAGAAGCGCAGGAAGAACTGGGCGAGCGGGCCGATGGCCAGGGCGTAGAGGACCGTGCCGACGCCCAGCGAACCGCCGAGCAGGAAGCCGGTCACGACCACCGCCACCTCGATCGCCGTACGCACCAGCCTGATCGAACGGCCGGTGAGCCGGTTCAGGCCCGTCATCAGGCCGTCGCGCGGCCCGGGGCCGAAGCGTGCGGAGATGTAGAGGCCCGTGGCGACCCCGTTGAGCACGATGCCCGCGGCCATCAGCGGGATCTGAGCCCCGAGGCCGTGCACGTCCGGGACGAGGGCGAGCGTGCCGTCCATCGCGATGCCGACCGCGAAGACGTTGGAGACGGTGCCGAGCCCCGGGCGCTGTCTGAGGGGGATCCACAGGAGCAGGACGACCGCGCCGACGATGATCGAGACGACCCCGATGGAGATGCCGGTCCGCTCGGAGAGCCCCTGGTGGAGCACCCCCCAGGGCTCCAGCCCCAGCCCGGCGCGGACCAGGAGCGCCGAGCTCGCTCCGTACAGGGCCAGGCCCACGTACAGATGGGTCAGCCGCCGGGTGAGCCGGGTGCCGCTCCGGGCGGTGGTGTCGGACAAGTGGTGCCCCCTGTGTAGTGGTGGTGGACTGCTTCATGTCACTCTGTGGCGGGGGATTGGCTTCCAACTACGGCCAATCCGAGGAAGGTGGACTGATTTACATGGCGCAGTGGACTTCGACCGTCGGTGCCGCACAGCTCGCCCGCCAGCTCCAGGGCCAGCAGGCACGTCCCCTCCCGCCGGGTGTGCGCAAGCCTCCCGCCTACCGCGCCCTCGCCGACGGTGTGCGCCTCCTCGTCCTGGAGGGCCGGGTCCCGGTCGCCGCCCGCCTGCCCGCCGAGCGGGAGCTCGCGCTCGCCCTGTCCCTCAGCCGGACCACCGTGGCCGCGGCGTACGAGGCGCTCCGGGCGGAGGGGTTCCTGGAGTCGCGCCGCGGGGCCGGCAGCTGGACCGCGGTCCCCGCGGGCAACCCGCTTCCCGCCCGGGGTCTCGAACCCCTGCCGCCGGAGTCGCTCGGCTCGATGATCGACCTGGGATGCGCCTCGCTGCCCGCCCCCGAGCCCTGGCTGACCCGGGCCGTCCAGGGTGCGCTGGAGGAGCTGCCGCCGTACGCCCACACCCACGGCGACTACCCGGCGGGCCTTCCCGCGCTGCGGCAGATGATCGCGGACCGCTACACCGGGAACGGCATCCCCACGATGCCCGAGCAGATCATGGTCACCACGGGGGCGATGGGCGCCATCGACGCCATCTGTCACCTCTTCGCCGGGCGCGGCGAACGCATCGCCGTGGAGTCCCCGAGCTACGCCAACATCCTCCAGCTCATGCGGGAGGCGGGCGCCAGGCTGGTGCCCGTGGCGATGGAGGAGGGGCTCGGCGGCTGGGACATGAACCGCTGGCGACAGGTCCTGCGGGACGCCGCTCCGCGGCTGGCCTATGTCGTCGCGGACTTCCACAACCCCACCGGGGCGCTGGCCGACGAGCAGCAGCGCCGCGCCCTGGTCGAGGCAGCCCGGTCGGCGGGCACGGTCCTGGTCGTCGACGAGACGATGCACGAGCTGCACCTGGACGCGGATGTCGAGATGCCGCGCAGGGTCTGCGCCTTCGATCCGGCCGGCAGCACCGTCCTGACCGTCGGATCCGCGAGCAAGGCCTTCTGGGCGGGCATGCGGATCGGATGGGTGCGGGCGGCGCCGGACGTCATCCGGAGCCTGGTCGCGGCACGCGCCTACGCCGACATGGGGACGCCGGTGCTGGAACAGCTCGCCATCAACTGGCTGCTGCGGACGGGCGGCTGGGAGCAGGCCGTGGCGGTGCGGCGCGAGCAGGCGAGGGAGAACAGGGACGACCTGGTGCGGGCGCTGCGGCGGGAGCTGCCGGAGTGGGAGTTCGGGGTTCCGCGCGGCGGTCTCACGCTCTGGGTCCGCACCGGCGGGCTCTCCGGTTCCCGGCTGGCCGTGGCGGGCGAGCGGGTCGGTGTACGCGTTCCCTCGGGCCCCCGGTTCGGGGTCGACGGGGCCTTCGAGGGCTATGTGCGGCTGCCCTTCACCGTGGGCGGCCCGGTGGCGGACGAGGCGGCGCTGCGGCTGGCCGCCGCCGCCGAGCTGGTCGGCTCCGGGGCGGGTGCGGGAGCCGAGGCGCCCCGGACGTTCGTGGCCTGAGGCGCCGGGGGCCCCGGCCGACGCCGGGGCGTCCCGGGATCACCCCTCCGCGGCGGCCGGAGCCCCGATCAGCTGCTCGCCGTGCACGGGGAGGGGCTCGGCGTCCGCCTCGGGCGCGGCCTGCTCCACGGCCGGCGCGCCACCGGGCAGCAGGTCGAGGACCGCCTGGCGGTGTGCCTCGCTCGTGGCCTCGTCGAAGGGGTCCGGCGTGGCCGGCACCTGGAGCCGCAGCACCTCCCCGGCGCCGAGCCGGGTGTAGCCGCGGCCGGGCGGGACCTCGGGGGTGGGCGTGGTGTGCGGCCGGGTGCCCAGGACGGACTCGACCTGCTCCCGGTCCGCCGGACCGAGGACGACCCGGGCCCTGGTGTGGGTCCGTACGGTCTCGGTGAGGGCGTCCAGACTGTCGATCTGGTCCGCCACCACGACCGTCACACCGGCGGCGCGTCCGTGCCGCAGAGGCACCTGGAGGAGCTCCTGCGGATCCTGCCGGCCGTCGGCGGCCGCCAGGTGCCCCAGCGCGCTCGGGCGGTCCAGCAGGATCCAGAGGGGACGTTTGATGTCCTCGGGCTCGGGGTGCCCGGCCTGGCGGGCCCGGTTGGCGGCGATGAGCCGCCGCTCGGTCTCGTGCGCGGCCCATTCGAGCGTCGCGAGCGCGCCGGCCAGCCCGCACTCCACGGCCAGTACGCCGTCGCGGCCGGTCAGGAAGCCGTACTCGCCGGTGCCCCCGCCCTCCACGACGAGGACGTCGCCGTGCTGGAGGGCCTGCAGGGCGAGGGAGCGCATCAGCGTCGTGGTGCCGCTGCCGGGGTGCCCGGCGATCAGCAGATGGGGTTCCGTCGAGCGGGCGCCGGTCCGCCAGATCACCGGAGAGGCGTCACGCGTCGCGTCGCCGTCCTGGACCGGCACGGTGCGGCGGACCGCGTCGGCGTCGGTGAAGCCCAGCACGGTCTCGCCGGGCGCGGTGACGAAACGCTGGGCGGCGATGGTGGTGGGGAGCGCGGCGAGCACGGTCATGAGGAGGCGGTTGCCCTCCTCGTCCCACGCGAAGTGGTATTCGCGGCCCCGGCCGGACTTGGCGTGGAGGACCTGCTCGACCCGGTCCCGTGACGCGGGGTCACCATCGTCGAAGTAGGCCGGGTAGTTCACCTGGAGCCGGGTGAGGCGGCCGTCGCCGTCGAAGACGAACGACGTGTCGAAGACCTTCTCCCAGTCGCCGCCGTGGGAGAACAGCGGACCGGGGTCGTCGGCCACGGAGAAGTGCGGCACCAGCGCCTCGTACAGCGCCCGGAGCCGTGCGGTCCCCGCCTCGTCGGGGCCCGTCTTCGCGGGGGTGCGGTCGCGCCCCCGCCATGCGGCGGCGCCCATCACCGAGACGAGGGCCAGCAGGGGCCCGTAGGGGATGAGCGCCAGCGCCAGTACGCAGGCCGCGACGAGGAACAGCACGTGCCCGCGCCGGTCCCTGGGCGTCGCGGCCCACTTCTGCCGCCCCGCTCCCGCCAGCAGCCGCAGCCCACGGGTGACCGTGATCAGCGGGTGGAGGACGTCGGTGGCGTTGTCGGCGGCCGTGCGCGCGATCTCCCGGCTGCGGGTGATCGAAGCGCTGCCGCCCTTGAGGATGCGGGGGAGTGGTCGCCGGGCCACGTCGGTCTCCTGAAGAGGTGGGAGCGGTCTCGGAGCGTCAGAACTTGATTCCGCCGAGCATGCTGGCGAGGCTCGCCCCGCCGGCCGTGATGCTCGGGGCGATGGCGGTGCCGGCCAGGTAGAAGCCGAACAGCGCGCAGATGAGGCCGTGGGAGGCCTTGAGCCCGTCCTTCTTGAAGAACAGGAAGGCGATGATGCCGAGCAGGACCACGCCGGAGATGGAGAGGATCATGAGCGGTTCTCCTGGTTGAGGGGACAGTCACCATGAGTACTTCCAGGATCACAAGATGTACCTATACGATAAAAGGTGCAAGTGAGTGAATACCGTCTTATTTCACTCGACCGGTGGGTGAAATGCCCTTGCCCGGCAGCCCTTTGAGTCCCTCCGGCCCCGTCCCCGCCGGAAATCGGCGCCCTCGGCGTGATCTTCCGCCGCGGCCGGGCAGACTGACGACCACGCCGGAGCAGTACCCTGACGATTCACTCGTACGGCCCTCCCGCCGTACCCCCCACCAGGTCGGTAACGGCGACAACGGCAATGGAAGGCGGTCCGTCCGATGAGCGAAACCCCCGATCCCGAGGTGGTCGAACTGGCGACCAAGGTCTTCGACCTCGCCCGCCGGGGAGAGACCGACGCTCTCGCCGCCTACGTCGACGCGGGAGTCCCCGCGAACCTCACCAACGACCGGGGTGACTCCCTGCTGATGCTCGCCGCGTACCACGGCCACGCTCCGGCCGTCGCCGCTCTCGCGGGCCGCGGCGCCGACCCGGACCGGGCCAACGACCGGGGGCAGACCCCGCTGGCCGGTGCCGTCTTCAAGGGGGAGCGCGACGTGGTCGACGCGCTGCTCGCCGCAGGGGCCGATCCGGCCGCCGGAACCCCGTCCGCGGTGGACACCGCACGCATGTTCGGCAAGGGCGACCTGCTGGAACTGTTCGGTGCGCGCTGAGACGCCGCCCGGGCCACCGGCCGGCCGGTGCGTCGTAAATGTGGTCGCGTCGGCGAAATGGCTGGGTCATCATGACGTCGCGGGTCCGTTCCGGGCCACCGACGAGAGGCAGAGGAAGATGAGCACCAGGCAGAAGACGGCGGTCGGCCGATCATGTTGCTGCGCGGCCTAGGGGATGTCTCCCCGGCACATGGAACAGCACAGTCCCGGTTGCGTCGACAGCTTGATGTGAGGCTTTCCCCATGTTCGATCCGTTCATAGCGCCGAGCGGCACCCTGCTCGGCCTGCTGCAGAGGGGCCGCGGTGACGGCACGCTCCACGCGCTCGCCGCCCCCCGCCCGGAGGCCCTCACGGCTCTCAACCACTGCGTCCTGAGCGATCCGCGTCACGACTGGCAGGTCGAGAACCGCTCCCTCTACTACGCGCGCCTGTACCTCGACCTCGACGGCGGCACCGAGGAGATCGAGCGCCACCTGTGGGACCCCGAGGACCACCTCGACACCGACGACTCACGCACGGGCCTCGCGCTCGCCGTGCTCGGCCACCTCGCCTCCTACGGACGTGACGACGCCCTCGCGCTCCTGCGCCGGTACGCCGCGACCGGCGCCAACTGGGCCTGGGCGCTCGACGAGCTGGCCCTGCGCGACGACGACGCCGGCCTGCGCTCCCTCGCCGAGCCGGTGCTCGCCCGGTTCCCCGCCGGCGCCGAGGGCTCCGCCGACCTGGCGGCCGCCGTGCGCGACGCCTTCGAGCCCCGGCCCTGGCGGCTCTGGGCCGACGACCCGCGCGAAGCGGTCGGCGGCCGGGTCAGGGCGGCGGCGGAGCAGGGCTCCTTCGACCGGTGGCAGCGCCAGATGCGGCCGGGCGGGCCACGACCCGGCTGGAGCGTCCAGGCCGTCTTCGACTGGGCCCAGGAAGGGCTGGAGCGCGGCAGCGCGCTCCACGTCCCCGCGGCCCGCTGCCTCTCGGCCGTCGCCGGAGCCGAGGACCGCCCCCTGATCGTCGAGGCGGCCCGCAGCGGATCAAAGGGCGCGCGCTGTGCCGCCCTGCACTATCTGGCGGAGGTCCGCGACCCCGCCGTGCTCGACCTCGTCGAACAGGCCGCGGTCGGCCCGTCCCGCACCGTCGCCGACGCGGCCGTGGCCGCCTTCGAGCGCATGTGCGGAGAGGCGGCGGTCGACCGCGCCCGGCGCTGGGCCCACCGGCCCGACGCCCTCGGAGCCTCGGCGTCCGGAGTGCTGGCCTGCCGCGGAGCCGTCCAGGACGCGCCGCTCGTCCTCGCCGCGCTGCGCGAGGCGGTCAGGGGCGAGGGCCCCGACGCCCCGCGCCTGTGGACGCTCGTCGACGGCACCGGCCGCCTCGGCATCGCCTGCGCCGCACCCGTCCTGCGCCACGTCTACCGGGAGACGTCCTCCTCGCACCTGCGGGGCAGGGCCGCCCGGGCACTGGCCGCCACCGACCCCTCCTTCGCCAGCGGATTCGCCGTGGAATGCCTCTGGGACTGCGAGGAGACCACCCGGGAACTGGCCGCACACCACGCGGAGACCGGTGACATCCGGGTCGCCGAACGGCTGAGGCGGCTCGCCGCCGACCCCGCCGAGGAGGCCGAGGTCCAGACCGCGGTACGCAGCAGGATCGGGCCGGACGCACCCGCCGTCTGAACCGGCGCCCCGACGGCCGACCGAGTCCGGATGCCGCGCGCCGGGGGCGCGCGGCGCGCGAACGCCCGTGGGGCGTTCCACGGCCGGAAGCTCACCGCACCGCCACCGGGCCAGGCGCCGGACCCCGCGACGCCCTGCCGGGTCCCACCGCTTCTGCACGGGTCCGTCCCCCACGCGAGAATGGAGGGATGACCGGACGCTGGGAGTTCTGGATCGACCGCGGCGGCACCTTCACGGACGTGGTGGGACGTGACCCCGCGGGCAGGCTGGTCACCCGCAAGCTGCTCTCGCACGACCCGGACCGCTACCGCGACGCGGCCGTCGCCGGAATCCGGCTGCTGCTCGGTCTCGGCCCCCACGACCCGGTCCCCACCGAGCGGGTCGCGGGCGTCAAGATGGGCACGACCGTCGCCACCAACGCCCTGCTCGAGCGACGGGGCGAGCCGACGGCCCTGGTCATCACCGAGGGCTTCCGCGACGCCCTGCGGATCGCCTACCAGAACCGGCCGCGCCTCTTCGACCGCCGCATCCTGCTCCCCGAGGCCGTGTACGACCGGGTCGTCGAGGTCCCGGAACGCACCGACGCCCGGGGCGCGGTCGTGAAGGAGCTCGACCGCGCCGCCGTGGCGGAGCGGCTGAGGGCGGCCGCCGCGGACGGGATCCGCAGCGCCGCGGTCGTGCTCATGCACGGCTACCGCCACCCGGACCACGAGCGGGCGGTCGCGGAGGAGGCCAGGGCGGCGGGCTTCACCCAGGTCAGCTGCTCGCACGAGGTCAGCCCGCTGATCAAGCTCGTGCCGCGCGGCGACACGACCGTCGTCGATGCCTACCTCTCGCCGATCCTGCGCCGCTACGTCGAGGAGGTGGCCGGTGAACTCGCGGGAATCCGCCTCATGTTCATGCAGTCCAACGGCGGACTGCGGGAGGCCGCGCACTTCCGGGGCAAGGACGCGGTGCTCTCCGGACCCGCCGGGGGCGTGGTCGGCATGGTGCGCACGTCGGAGCAGGCCGGCCACGACCGGGTGATCGGCTTCGACATGGGCGGCACGTCCACCGATGTCTCCCACTACGCGGGGGAGTTCGAGCGTGAGCTCGGCACCCAGGTGGCGGGCGTGCGGATGAGCGCGCCCATGATGAGCATCCACACCGTGGCGGCCGGCGGCGGTTCCGTCCTGCACTTCGACGGCCGCCGCTACCGGGTCGGCCCCGACTCGGCAGGGGCCGACCCCGGTCCGGCCTGCTACCGGCGGGGCGGGCCGCTCACCGTCACCGACGCCAACGTGATGCTCGGGCGCGTCCGCCCGGAGCACTTCCCCGCCGTCTTCGGCCCCTCGGGCGACCAGCCGCTCGACGCCGCTCTCGTGGCCGAGCGCTTCGAGGAGCTCGCCGAGGAGGTGTCGGCCGCCACCGGACTCCGGCGTACGGCCGCCGAGGTGGCCGCCGGTTTCCTGGAGATCGCCGTGCTCAACATGGCGAACGCCGTCAAGAAGATCTCCGTCCAGCGCGGTCACGACATCACCCGCTACGCGCTCACCGGCTTCGGCGGCGCCGGCGGACAGCACGTCTGCGCCGTCGCCGACGCCCTGGGCATCGACACCGTCCTCGTCCCGCCGCTCGCCGGGGTCCTCTCCGCGTACGGGATCGGCCTCGCCGACGCCGCCGCGATGCGCGAGCAGTCCGTCGAGGCCCGGCTGGACGAGGGGACCGGGAGGCGGGTGGACGGCGTCTGCGACGGTCTGGCGGAGCGCACCCGCGCCGAACTCCGCGCCGACGGTGTCCCCGACCGTGCCATCGGCACCCGGGCACGGATCCTCCTGCGCTACGAGGGAACGGACGCCGCCCTGCCCGTCGCCCACGGCAGCGTCGCCGCCATGACCGAGGAGTTCACCGGCCTCCACCGGGCGCGGTACGGATTCACGGCGGACAGACCCCTGGTGGTCGAGGCCGTCTCCGTGGAAGCCACCGGAACGGCCGGACCGCACACCCCGCCCCGGGCCGTCGCGCGCACCAGGAGCGGGCGGCTCCGGCCCCTGGACACCGTCACGCTGTCCGCCGGGGGCGACCTGCGGGAAGCCGGACTGTACCGCCGCGGGGCGCTGTGCCCCGGGGACACCGTGAGCGGCCCGGCCGTCGTCGTCGAGGACGACGCCACCACCGTCGTCGATCCCGGCTGGAAGGCCACCGTGGGAACGGCCGGTCACCTCGTGCTGCACCGGGTGGAACCCCGGCCCGAGCGGACCGCCGTCGGCACCCGGGTGGACCCGGTCATGCTTGAGGTGTTCAACAACCTCTTCATGTCGATCGCCGAACAGATGGGCGTACGACTGGAGAACACGGCGCACTCCGTCAACATCAAGGAGCGGCTGGACTTCTCGTGCGCGCTGTTCGACGCGGACGGCAACCTGGTGGCCAACGCCCCCCACATTCCGGTCCACCTGGGGTCGATGGGGGAGACCATCAAGGAGGTGCTGCGGCGCAACGGGAACACCCTGCGTCCCGGGGACGTGTACGCCGTCAACGACCCGTACCACGGTGGTACGCACCTGCCCGACGTGACCGTCGTGACGCCCGTCTTCGACGTCGACGGGCCCACGGAGGGGGAGCCCGTGCTCCGCTTCCTGGTGGCGTCACGCGGCCACCACGCCGAGATCGGCGGCATCAGCCCCGGCTCCATGCCCGCCTTCAGCCGTACGGTCGACGAGGAGGGCGTCCTCTTCGACAACTGGCTGCTGGTGCGCGACGGCACCCTCCGCGAGGAGGAGACCCGGACCCTGCTCACCACCGCCGCACACCCCTCGCGCGACCCGGACACCAACCTCGCCGACCTGCGCGCCCAGATCGCCGCCAACGAGAAGGGCATCACGGAACTGCGCCGGATGACCCGGCAGTTCGGGCAGGACGTCGTCGAGGCGTACATGGGCCACGTCCAGGACAACGCCGAGGAGTCCGTACGCCGGATCGTGGCCGGTCTGCACGACGGCTCCTGCCGCTACGAGACCGACAACGGCGCCGTCATCGCTGTCCGCGTCACCGTGGACCGCGACGCACGCCGGGCCGTCCTCGACTTCGAGGGCACCTCCCCGCAGCAGCCCGGCAACTTCAACGCACCCACGTCCGTGGTCATGGCCGCCGTCCTCTACGTCTTCCGGACCCTCGTCGAGGAGGACATCCCCCTGAACAGCGGCTGCATGAAGCCCCTGGACATCCGCGTCCCGGAGGGATCGATGCTGGCCCCCGTCCACCCGGCCGCGACCGTCGCCGGCAACGTCGAGACGTCCCAGGCCGTCACCGGCGCCCTCTACGCAGCCCTGGGAGTCCAGGCGGAGGGGTCCGGCACCATGAACAACCTCACCTTCGGCAACGACCGGGTCCAGTACTACGAGACGGTCGCGAGCGGTTCCGGCGCCGGCGACGGCTTCGACGGCGCGGACGCCGTCCAGACCCACATGACCAACTCGCGGCTCACCGACCCCGAGGTCCTCGAGTGGCGCTACCCGGTGCTGCTGGAGAGCTTCGGCGTACGCGAGGACAGCGGCGGGACGGGGCGGTGGCACGGCGGACGCGGGGTGGAACGCAGGCTCCGCTTCCTCGAACCCGTCACCGTGGCCCTCCTCTCGGGACACCGCCGGGTCCCCCCGTACGGCATGGCGGGAGGCGGCCCGGGAGCCCTCGGCGAGCAGTACGTCGAACGGGCGCGCGGGGCACCGGCCACCCCGCTCGAAGGGTGCGACACCGCCGAGCTCGAGGCCGGGGACGTCCTGGTGCTGCGCACCCCGGGAGGCGGCGGTTACGGGCGTCCGTGACCGGTCGCTTCTGCGCCGTTTCGACCGTTGTCGGTGTGAGGACCTAATCTGTGCAGCGTGACTTCGCCTGCCGACACCCACACCGCTGCGCCGCAGCTCAGCGCGGGGCCGAGGCCCGCTCCGGGCCCCGCCGCCGACGAGGGGCTCTCGCGTCGGCTGCGCGCGCTCGCCTGCACGGCTCCGCTGCACGACCTCGACGTGCGCAAGGCCAATCTGGCGGGCGAGTACACGGTCTACGCGATGGCCGAGGTCGCCCTCGCCGCGATCGACCTCGTCACCCTCAACATGGACTTCGACACGGGCGCCGACCACGACCAGATAGTGGCCAGGCTCCTCCCGCGGGTCGCGGCCCAGGCACCGCGCAGGCCCGTCACCGAGCACGAGCGGGTCGCGCGCTGGGTCCTGGAGAACCTGGTCAACGTCGGGAGCGTGGACCGCGGGTTCCGCGCGGTCTACGGCACCTTCGGCCCCGACGGCGTCTACGTCCGCAGGGACTACGACTTCAAGCTCATCGAGGAGGTCCCCGGCCACGGCGGCAGCGTCTACCTCCGCGCCACCGACGAGGCGGTCAACGTCCTCGTCGGCGCCCTCGACACCGATGTCACCAGCGCCCAGATCGCCGCCGAGGTGAAGCTGGAGGTACTCGTCAGCAGAGGCCGCCTCGCCGACGCGCAGCTCGCCGCCGAGCAGGCCCGCTACCGCACCGTGCAGTACGCCGAGACGCTCCGCAGGACGCTGGAGGCGACCCGGCGCAACGTCCGCGCCGTCGACTGGCTCAACGCCGTGCCCGACATGATCGCCGAGGCGCTGGACCACGTCGCCGACCGCTACCGCCACGAGAACGCGATCCTCACCAACATCCGCAAGGCCAGGGACGAGGCGGAGGAGCCCGAGAACAAGCGCCGCGCCGCCGAGCTCGTCGACATCGTCAAGGACTGCATCCGCCGCCACACCCAGCTCCAGTCCAGGCTGCTGGAGGCGGGGCCGCTCTTCCGCGCCGAGCAGGACCGGCAGTCCTTCGCCGCCCCCACCGCACGGGCCGGCCTCGACCTGTACGGACAGCTCGTCGTCCCGCTGCTGCCGCTCCCCGTCGAGCAGGCCACCCGGGCCACCGACGCGTTCTTCGCGCACGGCACCGGGCTGCGCACACCCACATCGGTCCGGGTCGGCGACCTCGTCGACCTGCTGCTCATGCCCCCGGTCGAGCGGGAGCACCTGGGCGCCGAGATGCCCGAGCCCGACCTCATCGCCACCCCGGACGACAGCCGGTTCAGCGAGGAGCAGCTCGGACACGCCATGGACCTGCTCGACCTGGAGCACGACGCCCCCCGCCGGCTCTCCGGGCTCCTCGCGGAGGCCCGGCTGCGCGATCCCGAACTGCCCTACCTGGTCGCCCTGCTCGCCGTCCACGCGGCGAGCCCACCGGTCGGGACGGCCTACCGGCAGGGCGAACGCAGGCTGCTCTTCGCCGTCGACGACGGCACCCCGCTCGAAGACCGTGAATTCGGCGGGGCCGACCTGATAGTGGGCATGGCCCTGCTGGACGCGGCGGGCATGGCCGCGGACCGCAAGGACGCCTCATGAGCGTCCCCGGCCCGACCACCCACCCCCTGCCGCCCGGGAGCGGCACCCGTACCGAGGAGTCACCGAGTTGAGCGAGCAGCACGCCGAGCACACCGACGCGTGGGGCGACCCGTCCCCCACGCAGGCGGCCGACGCCGCACGGCCGGCCGCTCCCACCGCCGTCACCCCCGCCGACGCGGCCGACGCGGCCCGGCTCGTCTCCTTCGGGCTGCAGCCCAAGCTGCTGCCGGCCCGCGACGCCGAGTACACCGAACTGCTCCGCCGGTACCGCGAGGAGCCCGCCTTCGCGCGGCTCGCCGACGCGGTCGCCACCGGACTCGGACTCATCGTCCTGGAGGTCTCCACCCGCGCGGGGATGGCCGTGACCGCGGGCGAGGACTCCGTCTTCGCCGTACGCATGGGCGACTACGCCCGGCGCGCCTCCTCCGACTCCGCCGACCGCTTCCTGCACGGCCTCGCCCACCTCGCCGTCGCCGCCATGGCCTTCCCCCGCCCCGAGGACCTGGCCGACGACTCCTACATCGGCCGCATCACCGTCAACGGCGTGGACGCCTTCGTCCGCCAGGCCTGCCGGCGCCTGGAGGAGCGGGCCGAGGAGCAGGGGGACAACACCGACCCGGCCACCGACGCCCCCGGCCTGGAGTCGGGATGGCGGATCTACGCCCGGCGCAGCGCCACCGGAGCCACCAAGGACGCCCGCCGCCTCGCCGGATCCACCACGGGCATCATCGGCAAGGCCGTCGCCTTCCTCACCGACTCCGGGTTCCTCCAGCGCACCGGGGACGACGCGGGCGGCGCCTACCGCACCACGGCCCGCTACCAGCTCCAGGTGCGCGACATGGCGGGCAGCGCCGCCATGGCCGAGCTGCTGGAGCTCGGCGTCGTCCCGGTCACGGACGGCTCGGCCACCCTGCTGCCCCCGCCCGACACGGAGGGCCTGGAACTGGCCGCCGACGCGGGACTCCCCTTCCACTCCTGAGCCCCGCCCGCCGCCCCACCAGCCGCCCGCCTCCTGAACGACGAGAGTCCGCCGCCATGTACGAGTTGTCCCGGGTCCGCCTCTACTCCATCGGGCCCGCCGGTGCGCGCTACGCCGACACCGTGCTCGACCTGCGCGGAGTCGGAGAGCCCGTGCCCAGGCCCGCGCCGGCCCAGGCGGAGTTCTTCGAGGACGAGCCCGTCGGCCCCCCGCGCCGCCCGGCGCCCGCGGGCGTGCTGTTCCTGGAGAACGGCGGCGGCAAGTCCGTCCTGCTCAAGCTGATCTTCTCGGTGATGCTGCCGGGGCACCGGAACACCCTGGGCGGTGCCAGCTCCGGCGTCCTGCGCAAGTTCCTGCTCGCCGACGACTGCGGGCACGTGGCCCTGGAGTGGCAGCACACGCTCACCGGCGAGTGCGTGGTCGTCGGCAAGGTCAGCGAGTGGCGTGGCCGCCAGGTCTCCAACGACCCCCGCAAGTTCGCCGAGGCCTGGTACTCCTTCCGCCCCGGGCCCGGTCTCAGCCTCGACAGCCTCCCCGTCGCCGAGGCCACCACGGTGGGCCGCCCCGCCGAGGGTGTCTCGGGCGCCCGTGGCAGGCGCCGCACGATGAAGGGCTTCCGTGACGCCCTCACCGACGCGGGCAGGTTCTACCCGCACCTGGACGTGCACTGGGAGGAGATCCACGACCGGTGGAACGAGCACCTCGGTGACCTCGGGCTCGACCCCGAACTCTTCCGCTACCAGCGCGAGATGAACGCCGACGAGGGCGAGGCGGCGGGCCTCTTCGCCGTCAAGAAGGACTCCGACTTCACCGACCTGCTGCTGCGGGCCGTCACCGACACCCGCGACACGGACGGCCTCGCCGACCTCGTCAGCGGCTTCGGCAACAAGCTCGGCCGACGGGCCGAGCTCACCGCCGAACGCGACTTCACCGCCGGCTCCGTCGACCTGCTGGGCCGGATCGTCGAAGCCACCGCGACGAGGGCCCGCAGCCGGGACGTCCACGCCGGTGCCGAACGGCGCACCCGCACCCTCGCCCGCCGGCTCTCCGGCCGCGCCGCCGAGGAGCGCGGCCGCACCTCCGAGCTCGCCGAGCAGGTCACGGTCACGGCCGACACCGTCACCGAGGCCGAGGCCACCCGTGGCCACCGGAGCCTGATCGCCGCCGAACTGGCCTACCGGCACGCCTCCCTGGCCCTGACCGCCGCCGAGAGGAGCGCGGCTGCCCAGCGCCGGGAGCTGGGCGAGGCGCGCACCCTGCACGCCGCCTGGCAGGCCGCCGAAGCGGTCCTGCGCCACCGTGCCGCCGCCGACCGCTCCGCCCGTGTCGCCGTCGCCATCCAGGAGGCCGAGCGCGACGCGGCGCCCGCCCTGGCCGCACGCGCCACGGCGGCCGCCGACCTCGTACGCGCCCTGCACACGGCCGCCGAGGCGGGAGAACGGGTCGCCGAGGAGGAGGAGGAGCGCTCCGCCACCCTGCAGACCACCGGGGAGACCGCGCACCGGGACGCCACCACCGCCGCCACCGAGGCCCAGCGCGCCCGCAGCGAGGCCGGCCACCTGCGCCAGCGCCTCGCCGAGGTCGAGCAGGAGACCGCCGAGGCCGTGCGGGCGGGATGGCTCGACGACACCGCGCCGGACGCCGACCCCGCCCGGGCCGCCCTCGCCGCCAACGACGCCGAACAGAGTGCCGTCGCCGCCTGGGACACCGCGCGGGAGGCCGCACGGGCCACCGGCGACCAGGCGCGGGAGGCCGCGGCGGCGGAGAGCCGCACCGAGCTCGCGGCCGCCCGCGCCGCCGACGCGGCGGAGGCCGCCGAGCAGTCCTACGAGGCCGAGCGCAGAGCCGCCGAGTCGATCGCCGCCGACCACCGCCTCGCCGACCTGCTGGGCCTCCCCACCGCGGGCGCCGGCGTCCCGCGACCCCGCCGGGGCGCGGCCGGTGCGGACGAGAGCGGCGACGGCGCGCAGGAGGCCTCGGGGGACCCCCAGGCCCTCACGGCCCAGGAGTTCGACAACAGCGCCGACGAGCTGCGCGACCTCCTCGACCAGGGCGTCACCACCGCGGAGCGCAGGCTCTTCGACCTGCGCACGGCGGCCGCCGACGACTCACGCATCCTCGGGGCCCTCGGTGACGGCGGGCTGCTGCCCCCCGGTCCCGACGTCCTCGCCACCGTCGAGTACCTCGGTGAGCACGGCATCCCCGCCCTGCCCGGCTGGCGCTACCTCGCCCAGGCGGTCGACCCCGCCGACCACGCCGCGGTGCTGGCCGCCCGGCCCGAGCTCGTCGACGGCGTCGTCATCACCGACCCGGACGCGCACACCCGCGCCCGCGAGGTGCTGGCCGCCGCCGCCCTGCTGCCCCGGTCGGCCGTGGCCGTCGGTACCACCGCGGCGCTCCTCGCGCCCGTACCGGCCCCCGGAGGCGCCGCCGCCGACGATGTGTTCCTCGTCCCGCCGAACCCGGCGATGCACGACGAACACGCAGCCGACGAGGAACGCCACGCACTCAGGGCCCGCGCCGCCGCGCGCGACGAGGACATCAGGACGCTCGCGGCCCGGCTCACCGCCGACCGCTCGCTCGCCGCCCGCATCGGGGCCTGGCGCGCCGACTGCCCGCCCGGCATGCTCGCCGAGCTCGGTGAAGCCGCCCGTACGTCCCGTGCCGCCGCGGAGACCGCGGAAGCCGCCCTCCACGAGGCCCGCACCGTGCGCGCCGAGGCGGACGAGGCCGCCGCCGACGCCGCGCGTGTCCGCGACGAGCGGCAGGAGGCGGCCCAGCGCGCCCGACGGACCGCCGACGCGCTCGCCGGCCTGGCCCACCGTCTCCGCGACCGCGCGGGCTGGCAGGCGCGCCTGCGTGAACTGACCGACGAGGCAGCCGAGTCGGAGGCACGGGCGACGGTCTGCCTGGAGCGGGCACGCGCCGCCGACGAGGACCGCCGGGCCGCCCAGCGCGCCGCGGACGACGCCCACCGCACCGCCCGGGCCCTGCGCGCCGAGCGCGCCGAGATCGCCGGCGTCCCGGAGAAGCTCCCCGAGCCGGACCCCTCCACCGCGCGCACCTCCCTGCCCGCCCTGCGCGAGGCGTACCGCGCGGCCTCCCGGCTGTACGAGAAGGTGGGCGTCGGAGCCGACCTGCGGGCCGAGCAGGCACGCGCCGAGAGCGACGAGAGCGCCGCCCTGGCGGAGCTCGACCGCCTCACCAACAAGGTCCGCACCCGCGCCGCCCAGCTCCTCGAGGGCACGGACGGCGCCGACGGCCCCTCACGCCAGGCGGCCTCGGCCCGTGCCGAGTCCCACGTCCAGCTCCTGGAGACCCGGGCGTCCACGGCCAGCGAACAGCTCGGCCGGCTGCGCGGCGAGGCCGAGCGCCTCGCCCCCGCCGACGAGGCACCCCACCACACCGAGCTCCCCGCCGACCTCGCCCCGGCCGACGCCGACGAGGCCCAGACCCTGCTCCGTACGGCCACCGGCGAGCTGGCCTCCGCCACCGCCGCGCTGGACACCGCGCGCGTCGCCCACGCCGAACTGCTGCGCGCCCACCGCACCGCCGAGGACTCGGCGAGCGGCTTCGACGAGACCGCCGCGCTCCTGCGCGACCTGCTCAGGGACCACGGGGCGGAGGACGAGACCGAGGCCCCCGACCCGTACCCCGGCACCCTGGACGAGGCGAGGCGGTCCGCCGGTGAGGCACGCCGCTCGCTGCGCGGCTGCGCCACCGACCTCTCGGCCGCGGAGAGTTCGGTACGGGAGGCGAGCGACGTCCTCGTCCGGCACGCCAACTCCACCCGCTACGAACAGGTCCGCACCCCCGCCCGGCAGCAGATCCGGGAACTCCCGGCAGTGGCTCTGCCGGACCACGCCGAGAAGTGGGCCACGGCCTTCGCGCCCCGGCTGCGGGTGCTCACCGACGAGCTGGCCCAGCTGGAGCGCAACCGCGACTCCATCGTCGACCGGCTCCGCGGCCTGGTGGAGTCGGCCCTCACGACACTCCGCTCCGCCCAGCGGCTCTCCCAGCTGCCCGAGGGACTGGGGGAGTGGTCCGGACAGGAGTTCCTCCGGATCCGCTTCGAGGAACCCGACCAGGCCACGCTCACCGAGCGGCTCGGCGAGGTCATCGACGAGGCCACCCACGCGGCCCTCAAGAAGAACTCCGACCTGCGCAGGGACGGGATGTCCCTGCTGCTGCGAGGTGTGCAGGCGGCGCTGCAGCCCAAGGGCATCGCCGTGGAGATCCTCAAGCCGGACGCGGTGCTCCGCGCCGAGCGCGTCCCCGTCGGACAGATGGGCGACGTCTTCTCCGGCGGCCAGCTGCTCACCGCCGCGATCGCGCTGTACTGCACGATGGCCGCCCTGCGCAGCAACGACAGGGGCCGCGACCGGCACCGCCACGCGGGCACGCTCTTCCTCGACAACCCCATCGGGCGCGCCAACGCCACCTATCTGCTGGAGCTGCAGCGGGCGGTCTCCGACGCCCTGGGGGTCCAGCTGCTCTACACGACCGGCCTGTTCGACACCACGGCGCTCGCCGAGTTCCCGCTCGTCATCCGTCTGCGCAACGACGCGGACCTGCGCGCGGGGCTGAAGTACATCAGCGTCGAGGAGCACCTGAGGCCGGGACTTCCCCAGCACGACCCCGAGGGCGAGACCGTCCACGGGGAGATCACCGCGACCCGCATGTTCAAGCGGAGCGGCACGGCGAGCGGGGCGGCCTCCGGCGTCCCGGAGATGCGCACGGAGATGGCGGACGCGCGGAACGCTCCGGCCCAGGCCTCGGAGAAGCGGTAGGAGAAGCCGGGGCGCCGGCCGTTCGCAGGGGCCCTCAGGCCCGTGAGAGCCGGCCTTCGCCCCGGCGCCGTATCCCGGCCTCCTGTCGCACCCGCGCCCTGGCGGCGCGCCGGGCGGCCCGGCGCTCCCGCCGCATGCGTCGCGCGGTGCTGCTGGGTACGGACACCACGCCGTGGCGCTGGTTCCACACCTGCCGGGTCACCCAGACGTCCAGCACCGACCATGTCGCGACCACCGTGCCCGCCACACCGCTCAGCACCATGGGGAAGGCGAGCCACGACCCGGCCAGGGTGCACAGGAACGCCATCACGGCCTGAATGAGGGTCAGGGCCAGGATGATGACGGCGCGCACGGCGGCCGTCCGCACCGGGTCCGGCATGCGCCGCCGTATCGCGGGTTCCTCCACCCACAGCTGCCGCGGGATCCGGGCACCGGCCGATCGCGCGTGCCCCCGCGGGTCTTCACCGGCCGCCGACGCGGCTGTTCGCGACGTGTCCGTCACCGGTGCCGCGGCCGGCGGTGCCGCCGTGCCCCGGCGCTCATCCGTGTCCAAGGACCTTCAACTCCCCACCACTGTCCGACTCAAGGGTGGCTGCCCGGCTCGGGCCCGTTCTACGCGGACGGAGCCGCTCGCCTGTCGCACGTACCCCCGTGAGGTTCTTCTGCCCCGTACGTCTGGACGAACGCCAGGTCGCGAAGATTCCCGCCAAGAGGCCTCAACCAGCCCCGAAAGGTCACGGAACGAAGAATTCCAGCCAACTGCCGTGTGTGGATGCACCGCGTTCGGCCTGGAGTTCTCTGTCGCTTTCGCGAATTTCTTCGCAGGGAATACCGGGACAACTGGTGAGCAAGCCGTGGCAGAGCGGCCGGAAATCGCCCGGACGCGTCTTCGAGTTACTCGCGCGTCAGTAGTAGGCTCGCGCCGTTTGTTGACGGATGTCGACGGAGCACCGGCCGACGCGCGGTGGACCGCGGCAGGAACACCGGAACGACCAGGTGGACCGGGCGACCGGGCACACCGATACGACGAACCCCGTGATGCGGGGCCGAGCTGGGGGAGGCCATGCGCTTTCGCGGGAAGTCCATCCGCAGGAAGATCGTGGCGTTGCTCCTGGTGCCGCTCGCCTCCCTCACCGGTCTCTGGGTCTTCGCCACCTACGTCACCGGCCGTGAGGCCGGGGAACTGATGGGCGCGAGCGCCATCGTGGAGCAGGTCGGCCACCCGCTGGAAGACACCATCCGCGCCGTGCAGGGCGAACGCCGTCAGACACTCGTCTATCTCGCCGACCCCCGGGCATCGGACGCCCTGCCCCTGCTGCGCAGCCGTCGCGCCGTGACCGACCGGGTCGTGGCCGACGTCAGGCAGAGCGCGAAGAGCAAGGACATCCGGGGCAAGCTGAGCCCGGAGTCGGAGGCACAGCTCGACTCGATCCTGAGCGAGATCGACGGCCTCGACGCGCTGCGCGGCTCCGTGGAGAAGCGCACCATCGACCGGACCAGGGCGCTCGCCTTCTACAACGGCCTCGTCGACCCCTGCTACCGCTTCCTGAACGGTCTCCACACGATGGAGAACGTGTCGATGGACAAGCAGGTCCGGGCCCTGGTCGGCATTTCCCGGGCCCGCGAGATGCTGTCGCGCGAGGACGCCCTGATCGCGTCGGGGCTCCTGGCGGGCCGTCTCGGCGCGCCGGAACTCCGCGTCGTCTCCGACCTCGCCGCCAGCCGCTCCCTCCTCTACGAGGTCAACCTCGAGCTGCTGCCGGCGGGCGAGCGCGGACGCATGGAGCAGTACTGGCGCAGCCCCGACACGGAGCCGCTGCGGACCGCGGAGCAGAAGCTCATCGCCGCCGGACCGATCACGAAGCCGGGCCCCGTCGACTCCGAACGCTGGGAGGAGGTGGCCCCGCCGGTCCTGGAGCACCTCGCCAACGACGGCACCGAGATGTCCAACCGCTTCCAGGACCGCGCCGAACCCGCCGGCTTCCGGGTCCTGATCCAGGCGGGCGTCGCCGGCGTCCTCGGGTTCGTCGCCCTGCTCGTCTCCGTGTTCGTTTCCGTACGGGTGGGACGCGAACTCGTCCGCGACCTCTCCCGGCTGCGCAAGGACGCCCACGAGGTCTCCGGGGTGCGGCTGCCCAGTGTGATGCGACGCCTCGCCGCCGGTGAGCAGGTCGACGTGGAGACCGAGGCCCCCCACCTGAGTTACGAGCGCGACGAGATCGGCCAGGTCGGGCAGGCGCTCAACACCCTCCAGAGGGCCGCGGTCGAGGCCGCGGTCAAGCAGGCCGACATGCGCCGCGGCGTCTCCGAGGTCTTCGTCAACCTCGCCCGCCGCAACCAGGTCCTCCTGCACCGCCAGCTGACCCTCCTGGACGCCATGGAGCGGCGCACCGAGAACGGCGACGAACTCGCCGACCTCTTCCGCCTGGACCACCTCACCACCCGTATGCGCCGCCACGCGGAAGGCCTGGTGATCCTCTCCGGGGCGGCCCCGTCCCGGCAGTGGCGCAAGCCGATCCAGCTGATGGACGTGGTGCGGGCGGCGGTCGCGGAGGTGGAGGACTACGAGCGCATCGAGGTCCGGCGCCTCCCGCGCATCGGCGTGGGCGGCCCGGCCGTGGCCGACCTCACCCACCTGATCGCGGAACTGCTGGAGAACGCCACGGTGTTCTCACCCCCGCACACCGCCGTCCAGGTGCACGGCGAGCGGGTGGCCAACGGCTTCACCCTGGAGATCCACGACCGCGGCCTCGGCATGGCGCCCGAGGTCCTCCTGGACGCCAACCTCCGGCTCGCCGAGACCCCCGACTTCGAGCTCTCCGACACCGACCGGCTCGGCCTCTTCGTCGTCAGCCGGCTCGCCCAGCGGCAGAACGTCAGGGTGTCCCTGCAGATCTCACCGTACGGAGGGACGACCGCGGTCGTCTTCATCCCCGCGCAGCTGCTCACCGACGCACCCGACACGCACGGCACCGGCTTCCGCCTGGACCGCCGGGCGGAGAAGGCGCTCGGCGGCGGACGGCCGGGCAGCGCCGTGCCCGGCAGCGACAAGGCCCGCAGGGACGGAGTCGCGGACGCGGACATCCCGGGCAGGCCCTCGGGCCTCTCCCCGGTTCCCACCGGCCTCACCGACCCGTCCGTGCTCGACGGACCCGTCGAGCTCGAAGGCCCGGTGGGGACCCTCGGCTTCACCGACCCGGCGCGCGACCGGGAGCTCGATCCGGCTCTGGGCCCGGTCCTCGACGGGGTCTCCGACCTCGAGGACACCGAGAGCGAGCGGGGCGGTATCTTCCGTGCCCGCGACCTCCGCAGGGAAGCCGACCGGGAACAGCACCAGCAGGCCTTCGACGCCCCGGACGGCCGATCCGCGGACGTCCGGCCGATGCGGCCCGCCGGCCCCGTGCCGCTGCCCCGCCGCAAGCCGCCGACCCTCGTCGCCGACCAGGGCCGCCGCATCGGGGACGGGCCCCGTTCCCATCGGAGCGGACCCGGCGGCTTCCCCGCGGCCCCGGGCTCCGGAACCGCCGAACCCGCTCCGGTGGAGTCCCCGGCCGACGAGCCCCGGGCGCGGCCCAGGCCCGCGGTCCGGCCGTCCGCACCGGACACGGTCGGCGGCCTCCCACGCAGGGTCCGGCAGGCGAACCTCGCCCCACAGCTCCGGGAGGACGCCGCAGGGCGGACTACCGGCCACGCCCCCGCCGACACCGACGACGACCTCGAACGTGACGCGGACGACGTACGCAATCGCATGGCTTCGCTTCAACGCGGCTGGCAGCGCGGCCGTCGGCAGAACGCCGCCGAGGACGCGACAGGCCCCGGCGAGACAGCACCAGGAACCACTCCGGGAGGGGACGGTCGATGACCGCACCGAACGCCGCAGCACACAACGCCGCACGCCAGGGATCCGGCGAGCTCAACTGGCTCCTCGACGAACTCGTCGAACGTGTCGCGAGCATCCGCAAGGCGCTGGTCCTGTCCAGCGACGGCCTCGCCACCGGCACGTCCCAGGACCTGACACGCGAGGACAGCGAGCACCTGGCGGCCGTCGCCTCCGGATTCCACAGCCTGGCCAAGGGGGTCGGCCGCCACTTCGACGCCGGCCGGGTCCGTCAGACCGTCGTCGAACTCGACGAGGCCTTCCTCTTCGTCACGGCGGCCGGTGACGGCAGCTGTCTCGCCGTCCTGGCCGACTCGGATTCGGACGTCGGGCAGGTGGCGTACGAGATGACCCTGATGGTCAAGCGCGTGGGGGCCCACCTGGCCAACGCCCCCAGGACCACCGGTCTGCCCGCCGGAGGGTGAGGCGAGGGGATGAGCGCAGACTCCGTCCGGGACACCGCGTCCGGATCACCGCACGCTCCCTCCGAAGCGGGCTCCTCGCGCTGGTACGACGCCGAGGCCGGGCCGGTGGTCCGGCCCTACGCGATGACCCGCGGGCGGACCAGCAGCGCGTCCCGCCATCGCCTCGACCTGATCGCGATCGTCATCCCCGAACCGGCGGCCGACGATCCCGGCCGGGATCAGACGCTCTCCCCGGAACACGTGGAGATCGTCGAACTGTGCAGCGACATGCCCCAGTCGATCGCCGAGCTCGCCTCCGGACTGGATCTCCCCGTCGGGGTGGTCCGTGTCCTGGTGGGTGACCTCGTCGAGGACGAGCTGGTGCACGTCACCCGTCCCGTTCCGCCGGCCGAGCTGCCGGACGAGAGCCTTCTTCGCGAGGTGATCAATGGCCTTCGGGCGCTCTAGCCGCAAGAGGCGGCACGTGGAGCCCGTCACCCTGAAAATCCTGGTGGCGGGCGGCTTCGGAGTGGGCAAGACGACCCTGGTGGGTGCGGTCAGCGAGATCAGACCGCTGCGTACGGAGGAGAGGCTGAGCGAGGCGGGCCGCCCCGTCGACGACGTGGCGGGGGTCGAGGGCAAGAACACCACCACGGTGGCCATGGACTTCGGCCGGATCACCCTGCGCGAGGACCTGGTCCTCTACCTGTTCGGGACCCCGGGCCAGGACCGGTTCTGGTTCCTCTGGGACGAACTGGCCCAGGGAGCCCTGGGTGCGGTCGTCCTCGCCGACACCAGGCGGCTGGAGGACTGCTTCGCTGCGGTCGACTACTTCGAACGCAGGGGAATCCCGTTCACGGTCGCCGTCAACCTCTTCGAGGGCGCCGAACAGTTCCCCACCGAGACGGTCCGGGCGGCACTCGACCTCGACCCCGAGGTGCCGGTGCTGCTCTGCGACGCGCGTGACCGTGCCTCCGTGCGGGACGTGCTCGTCGCCGTGGTGGAGAACGCCGTGGTGCGTGCCGACCGGAACCGTGAGCCGGCCAGGACCTGACACCCGCCGCCCCCACCGCACGTGACGCGACCCGTACCCCCGCCGACCGGGGTACGGGCCGCGCGTACGGTGCGGGGACAGCGGGCGTGGATGCAGTGTTCACCCGGGGTGACGGGTCGTCAACCCTGCGCGCACCACCGGATCAGGCGTTCTCCGCGAGCCACTTGGCCGCGGTCTCGGCGAGTTCCGCGTCGCGTCCCGCGAGCATCGTCCGGATCATCTGCGCGTCCCCGCGCAGCGACCACACGGGATGCCCGAAGGTCGCCGGATTGTTCTTCTCGATGAGGAAGTGCGCGGGCCACGCGGTGCCGTATCCGATCAGGGGCAGCGCCAGGGCGTAGCGCTTGCGGCCGCGCGCCAGTCCGTAGGCGGAGAGCGCGAGCCCCGTCAGGGTCCCGGTCAGATGCACCCACCGGGTCGCCGCCCTGGAGTGCATGGCGACGTAGTAGGGCCAGAACTCTTCATAGGAATCGAACGTCTGTGGTGACATGAGGGCACCGTAATGGCTCGAACGGCAACCGGATACGGCAGTTCCGCGTCCGAAGAGGAGAACGGGCGGCCGGAGCCCACGGGGGTGGTCCCGGTCGCCCGTTCTCCTGCGTCCTCCGCCCGGGCCGTCAGTGCCCCGCGACGGAACGCCTGGCCACCGGGAAGTCGAAGTACGTGTCCGGGAAGAGCTCGGGCTTGTAGGTGAAGTGCCACCACTCCTCGGCCAGGTTCACGAAGCCCAGATCCGTGAGCGTCTTCTTGAGGAACTGCCGGTTGGCCCGCTGCGCCCCCTGCACCCGGGGGTCGTCCGTGTGCGACAGGGTGTCGAAACAGTCGTACCCGGTGCCCATGTCCACGGAGTTGTCGGGGAAGCGCTCGTCCTTCGGCGCGTAGCACGGAGCCAGTTCCTCACCGGGCCGGTACGGCCGCGTCGGCAGGGCGGGCAGCTTCACGAGCGTGAGGTCCACGGTGCTGCCCCTACTGTGACCGGACTTCTCCGCGATGTAACCGTCCGCGAACAGCCGCGTCTTGTCGACCATCGGGTAGAACTCACCCTTCATCGCCTCGTCGTCGAGATCCTCCGCCCAGCGCACGAAGTGGTCCACGGCCCGCTGCGGCCGGTAGCAGTCGTACACCTTGAGCGAGTAGCCCCGGCGCAGAAGGCTCCGCTGGGCCGACCGCAGCGCCTGGGCAGCGGGCCTGGTCAGGATGCAGACGGGCTGCCGGTAGCCGTCCACCGGCTCCCCCACGAAGTTGTGCGGGGTGGTGTAGCGCATCTCCGTGATGATCGTCGGATCGACGGAGCGGAGATCGACGAACTCCGGCGGAGCCTTGGGTTCGGGTTCGGCCACCGCCGCCGGTGCGGCGGCTGTCACGGCGAGCAGGGCGGCGCCGGAGGCGGCGAGGGCGCGGAGGACACGAGCAATTCCTGTCATGGGCACACCGTTTATCAGTTCAGGGGCCACAAGAGAAGGGTGATCGGATACAGTCCGGCCGTGAACGACTCCCACTGCGGCAGCTGCGGGACCCCGTACGCCGCCGACGACTGGCCCCGCACCTGCGTGGCCTGCGGCCGGACCGCCTACCGCAACCCGCTGCCCGTGGCCGTCGCCCTCCTGCCCGTCACCGGACCACGGAGCACCGGCCTCGTCGTCATCACCCGCACCATCCCTCCGCACCCGGGCGGCATCGCGCTGCCCGGCGGATACATCGACGGGACCGAGGACTGGCGCCACGCCGTCGTACGCGAACTGCGCGAGGAGACCGGGATCCCGGCCGACGAGACGGACGTGCGCCTCGCCGACGCCCTGAGCAGCCCCGACGGCCACCTGATCCTCTTCGGACTGCTCCCGCCCCGCCCCGCCGGGCAACTCCCGCCCTCGGCAGCGACGGACGAGACCTCGGGATACGACGTGCTGCGCACCCCCGACGACCTCGCCTTCCCGCTGCACACCCAGGTCGTGCGCTCCTGGTTCGCGGGGGCCTACGGCTGAGCCTCCTCCGGCAGCCCCCGCACCCGGACCGGATACGGCACCAGCCCCTCCCCACCGTCCCGCTCGACCACCACACGCCCGGCCAGGAGCCGCGACGTGTAGCGCTCCACCTCGGCCGCCTCCCATCCGTCCCCCATGTCCCGCACGACCAGCCCGCCCCCGGTACGCCCCGCGGGCGGAGCCCACACCTCCAGTTCGAGGCCCCCGTCCCGGCCCCGCACCGGGACCACCGCACCCGCCCGCACCAGCACCGGAACACGTGACAGCGGCGCCTCCACCACGACCTGGCCCGGCCCCTCGAACGCCCGCCCCGTCGCCGTGTCGTACCACCGCCCGCGCGGCAGCCGGACCTGCCGGCGGTCCGTCCCCTCCTCCAGCACGGGAGCGACCAGGAACGCGTCTCCCAGCAGGAACGCGTCCTCGCAGTCCCGCAGCTCCCGGTCCCCGGGAGCGCCCCACCACACCGGCCGCACGTACGGCGCGCCGGTCAGCCGGGCCAGCTGAGCCAGCGTCACGAAGTACGGGAGCAGCCGCTCCCGCTCCTCCAGCGCCCGCGCCGCGTGCCCGAGCACCTCCGGCCCGAACTCCCACGGCTCCCTGCGCCCCGCACCGATGGCCGCATGGGTGCGGAACAGCGGCATGTACGCGCCCAGCTGGAACCAGCGCAGATACAGCTCCGGCGACGGCGACCCGTCGAACCCGCCCACATCGGGCCCCGAGTACGGCACCCCGCAGAGCCCCAGCCCCAGCACCAGGGCCAGCGAGGCCCGGAGCCCCGGCCAGCCCGTGGCCACATCACCGGACCAGGTGCCCCCGTACCGCTGCATCCCCGCCCACCCCGAACGGGAGAACAGGAACGGCCGCTCGTCCGGGCGCAACCGGAGCAGGCCTTCGTACCCGGCCCTCGCCATCGCCAGGGCGTAGACGTTGTGGGCCTCCCGGTGGTCGCCGCCGCGGCCCTCCAGCGCGTGCCGGGACGAACGGGGCAGCGACGGATCCCCGAAGGCCGAGAACGACACCGGCTCGTTCATGTCGTGCCACACCCCGGAGAACCCCTGGCCGAGCCGCTCCTCGTACAGCGCACCCCACCACTCCCGCACCAGCGGGTCGGTGAAATCGGGATAGACGCACTCACCCGGCCACACCTCACCGAGCACCGGACCCCCCTCCGGACCCCGCACGAACGCGCCCTCCACGCCGACGTCGAGACCGCTGTCGAACACCGCGTTGCCCACCGACGCCTTCACCGCCGGATCGACGATCGACACCAGCCGGACCCCGTCCTCGCGCAACTCCTCCGCCAGCCGGGGGAGACCGGGGAACCGCTCCCGGTCGACCGTGAACACCTGGTGCCCGTCGAAGTGGTCGATGTCCAGATGGAGCACCGACAGGGGCAGCCCCCGATCCCGGTACCCCTGCACGATCCGGCGCACCTCCCGCTCGCTGCCGAACCCCCACCGGGCGTGCTGCGGGCCCAGGGCCCACGACGGCGGCAACGCGGGCGCCCCCGTCAGCGCCGTCCACCCCTGGAGCACCCTGGCCGGCGTACCCGCGACCACCCAGCAGCGCAGCGGGCCGCCGTCCATCCGCACCTCACAGGTGCCCGGCCGGTCATGGCCCGAGCCGGCGCCCTCCTCGCCCTCCCGGAGCGTCACCCGCCCCGACCAGGAGTTGTCGTGGAACGCCAGATGGGTCCCGGCGTCGGAGACCACCACCTGCACCGGCATCGTCAGATACAGCGGATCGTCCTCCGGGCCGAAACGCCCGCCCGGATCGGTGTTCCACAGCCCGTACGTACCCTCCGGCAGCCTCGGCCCGCCGGCCCGCCCGCCCAGTCCGAAGAATCGGGCGTCGGCCGGGACCTCGGACCGCTGCACCCACCGCGCCGTACCCTCTCCCGTCGGCTCCCACCAGCGCGGCGGCAGCTCCCGGCGCAGCAGGACCCCGCCAGGCGTACGCAGCTCCACCGCCCCGTGCCGCGACACGACGACGGTCAGCCGCTCCGCCACCACCTGCCAGCCGCCGTTCGTGTCCGGCTCGAGCCGCGCCCGCGGATCCGGATCGGGCCCGGCCTCCGGCAGGGCGTACGAGGGCAGCGGCGCGGCACCGTCCCAGGACCAGAACACCGCACCGCCCACCGACACCCGGACGCACAGCTCCGAGCGGGCGAAGCGCACCACGCCACCGCCCGGCCCCGGCTCCGCACTGACCAGGAGGCCGGGCACACGCGCCCTCTCCGCACCGCGCGGCACGAGTCCCCGCGCCTCCGCACGGTGCCGCCGCCAGGCCGAGCGCACCGTACGCATTCCTTGCACAGAACCGACCATTTTCACCGAGCGCACCAGGTCACGACCATCCATGCGGGCCACCCTGCCATCAGCCCGGACGGATACGTGCTCCGTTCAGCTTCCGTTCACCTGTGGCTCCGCCACACAGCCGGACACGCAACCATGGCGGGGGGACCCTGGTGCGCAAGACGATCACATGGCATCGTCCGTACCTGCCGTTCACGCGCACACCCCAGCCCGTGCGCGCGACGCACGCACACCCCGCGTACACCCCGAAAGGCCAGGGAGCCTCCATGACCTCAGCAGCCGGCGAAGCCCCCCTCTGGCAGCCCGAGCCCGAGCGTGTTGAGGCCGCGGCCGTCACCCGCTTCCAGCGATGGGCGGCCGGACGCCACGGAGCGCCGGCCGACGGCGGCTACGCGGCGCTTCACCGCTGGTCTGTCGACGAACTCGACACCTTCTGGGCGGCCGTCGCCGAATGGTTCGACGTACGCTTCTCCACCCCGTACGAGGCCGTGCTCGGCGACCGCACCATGCCCGGCGCACAGTGGTTCCCCGGCGCCACCCTCAACTACGCCGAGCACGCCCTGCGCACCGCCGACGACCCGCTCCGCGCGGACGCCCCCGCCCTGCTGTACGTCGACGAGACCCACACCCAGGTCGCCGTCAGCTGGTCCGAACTGCGGCGCCAGGTGGGCTCGCTGGCAGCGGAACTCCGCGCCCTCGGCGTGACCCCCGGCGACCGGGTCAGCGGCTACCTCCCCAACATCCCGCAGGCGGTCGTCGCGTTCCTCGCCACCGCCGCGGTCGGCGGAGTCTGGACCTCGTGCGCCCCCGACTTCGGCGCCCGCAGCGTCCTGGACCGGTTCCAGCAGGTCGAACCGGTCGTGCTGTTCACCGTCGACGGCTACCGCTACGGCGGCAAGGAGCACGACCGCACCGACACCGTGGCCGAACTCCGCAGCGAACTCCCCACCCTGCGCGCCGTCGTCCACATCCCGCTCCTCGGCACGGACACGCCCGAAGGCGCCCTCGACTGGGCGGCGCTCACCGCCTCGGACACCGGACCCGTCTTCGAGCAGGTCCCCTTCGACCATCCGCTCTGGGTGCTCTACTCCTCGGGCACCACCGGCCTGCCGAAAGCGATCGTCCAGTCCCAGGGCGGCATCCTGCTCGAACACTTCAAGCAGATCGGCCTGCACTGCGACCTCGGCCCCGACGACCGGTTCTTCTGGTACACCTCGACGGGCTGGATGATGTGGAACTTCCTCGTCTCCGGCCTGCTCACCGGCACGACCCTGGTCCTGTACGACGGCAGCCCCGGGTATCCGGACGTCAGCGCCCAGTGGCGCGTCGCCGAACAGACCGGCGCGACCCTCTTCGGGACATCGGCCGCGTACGTCATGGCCTGCCGCAAGGCCGAGGTCCACCCCGGCCGCGACCACGACCTGAGCAGGGTCCAGTGCGTCGCCACCACCGGCTCCCCGCTCCCGCCCGACGGCTTCCGCTGGCTCCACGACGAGGTCGCGGAGGACCTGTGGATCGCCTCCGTCAGCGGCGGGACGGACGTGTGCAGCTGCTTCGCGGGCGCCGTCCCCACCCTGCCGGTCCACATCGGCGAACTCCAGGCCCCCTGCCTGGGCACCGACCTCCAGTCCTGGGACCCCGCCGGGCATCCGCTCACGGGCGAGGTCGGCGAGCTCGTCGTGACCGCCCCCATGCCCTCGATGCCGGTCCGCTTCTGGAACGACCCCGACGGCAGCCGCTACCACGACAGCTACTTCGACATGTACCCCGGCGTCTGGCGCCACGGCGACTGGATCACCCTCACCGACCGCGGCTCGGTCGTCATCCACGGCCGCTCCGACTCCACCCTCAACCGGCAGGGTGTCCGGATGGGATCCGCCGACATCTACGAGGCGGTCGAGCGGCTCCCCGAGATCCGCGAGTCCCTCGTCATCGGCCTCGAGGAACCGGACGGCGGCTACTGGATGCCGCTGTTCGTCCACCTCGCCGAGGGCGCCACCCTCGACGACGCACTCCGCGACAGCATCAAGCGGACCATCCGCGAGAACCTCTCCCCCCGCCACGTGCCGGACGAGGTCATCGAGGTACCCGGCATCCCGCACACCCTCACGGGCAAGCGCATCGAGGTTCCGGTCAAGCGGCTCCTCCAGGGAACCGCCCTGTCCAAGGCGGTCAACCCGGGCTCCGTCGACAACCTCGAACTCCTCCACTTCTACGAGGACCTCGCCCGCAAGCGCCCCTGAACCGGCCGGCGGACGGCCGTTGTCAGTCCCCCTGATTACGCTGAGTGAGCAACGTTCGACAGCGCACAGGGGGATTCATGGCGCACATCAGGCAGACCGGGCGCGGCCGGCGACACTCCGCGACATCCATGCGACGCGCACTGCGCCGCGAAGCACCCACGACCGTCGGCCTCCTGGTCGACCCCGAGGACTTCGCGGCCATGCGCCACTACCGGACCTTCACCTTCGACGACCACACGGTCTACCTGCGGCAGGTCGAGGGCCTACTGCGCACGCTCGCCGCCCAGGGCATGCACACCACCGTCGCCCTCTTCGACCCGGAGGACTACGCGGAGTTCTGCGCCGAGTCGGGGCTCGAACCCGACGAGCGCGCGAGCCGAGGCCGCTTCACCGCCGAGATCGCCGCCGCGGGCGCCACCGTGGCCTACACGGGCCAGCCCATCGACACCCTGATCCCCCTGCTCGTCTCACGAGCCGTCCGCCGCGCGACATGGGAGTACGCCACCATGCTGCTGGCCGGCCTCGGAGACTGCGCGGACTGCGGGCAGGACATCGGCCGCGCCGCCTTCGACCGGGCCTCCCACCTGCTGACGCGGCTGCTGGACACCGCGGGCCCGGGCACCCACCACGTCGTCTGCAGCATCCCCACGGAGGACGAACAGCTCCTGGCCGTCCTCCACACGTCACGGGACGCGGACGGCCCGGCCCGTCTCGAGTCCGGGGAAGGGGCGGAGTTCGCCACGGTGCTCGCCGTGGGGGTCGCGCGCGAGAGCCAGGGAGGCGTCGTCCTGCGCACCACCGCTCCGGACACCCCGGACCGGGTGCACGGCTGGCGCCTGCACCGGGGAAGCCTCCTGCCGCTCACGGCGGGCGAGGTCTTCAGCGCCTACTGCACCGACGCGGACACGGGCGAACCGGTCTCGCCGGAGTCGGGCGTCGAGTACTGCGCGGGGTTCGACCTCGGCGCCGACGAACCGGAGGCCCATCACTGACAGCCGGAGCGGCCGTCGCCGACAGACGGAAGGGGTTCCCACCGGAACCGGCGGGAACCCCTTCACATCCGACTGCGTCCGGCGGGCGGCGTCACTCGCCCGAAAGCACCGCCTGCGCCGCGAGCCGCGCCTCTTCGGCGGAGTCCGCCGCACGCGCGGCGGAGGCCGCCCGCTCGCACTGGGCGAGCGTGTGCTTCGCCAGCGTCGCGCGCACGTAGGGGATGGACGCCGCGCCCATGGACAGGGAGGTGACCCCCAGTCCGGTCAGCACGCACGCCAGCAGCGGGTCCGAAGCGGCCTCACCGCAGACACCACAGCTCTTGCCCTCGGCCCTCGCGGCGTCCGCCGAGAGGGCTACCAGGTCGAGCAGCGCGGGCTGCCAAGGATCCTGCAGCCGCGACACGGCGCCCACCTGACGGTCGGCCGCGAAGGTGTACTGGGCCAGGTCGTTGGTGCCCAGCGACAGGAACTCCACCTCCTGCAGGATCGAGCGGGCCCTGAGAGCGGCGGACGGAATCTCCACCATCGCGCCGAACTTCGCCTGCAGCCCCGCCTCACGACAGGCGTCGGCGAACGCCTTCGCGTCGGCACGGTCGGCCACCATCGGGGCCATGACCTCGAGGTACACGGGCAGCCCCTCGGCCGCCCTGGCGAGCGCCGTCAGCTGGGTCCGCAGCACGTCGGGGTGGTCCAGCAGGCTGCGCAGACCACGCACACCCAGTGCGGGGTTCGGCTCGTCCGCCGGCGTCAGGAAGTCCAGAGGCTTGTCGGCACCGGCGTCCAGCACCCGCACGACGACACGCCCCTCGGGGAACGCCTCGAGGACCGCGCGGTAGGCCGCGATCTGCTTCTCCTCGGACGGAGCCTGCTTGCTGTCGTCCAGGAACAGGAACTCCGTACGGAACAGCCCGACACCCTCGGCGCCGGCCTCCACCGCGGCCGGCACGTCACCGGGACCGCCGACGTTGGCGAGCAGCGGCACCTTGTGACCGTCGGAGGTGGCACCGGGACCCGTCACGGCCGTCAGGGCCGCCTTGCGTGCGGCCGAAGCGCTCTCCATCTCGGCGCGCTTCTCCTGGCTCGGCTCGACGAAGATCTCACCGGTGCTGCCGTCCACCGCCACGACCGTGCCCTCGGCGATCTCACCCGCGCCGGGGAGAGCAACGACGGCCGGGACCCCGAGCGCGCGCGCGAGAATGGCGCTGTGGCTGGTCGGCCCGCCCTCCTCGGTGACGAAGCCGAGGACCAGCGTGGGGTCGAGAAGGGCCGTGTCGGCGGGGGCCAGGTCACGCGCGATCAGCACGTACGGCTGATCACTGTCCGGCACACCCGGCATCGGCACACCCAGCAGCCGCGCCACGATCCGGTTCCGTACGTCGTCGAGGTCGGCGACGCGCCCCGCCAGGTACTCACCGGCGTTGGCCAGCAGCGCCCGGTAGGCGGCGAACGCGTCGTAGACACCGCGCTCGGCGGTGCTGCCGACGGCGATACGGCGCTCGACATCAGCGATGAGCTCGGGGTCCTGCGCCATCATGGCCTGGGCCTCGAGCACGTGCTGTGCCTCGCCCCCCGCCAGGTTGCCGCGCGCAATGAGGTCGGCCGCGACAGCTTCCACGGCTTGGCGGGCACGCCCCTGCTCGCGCTCGGCCTCCTCCGCGGGAATCTGTTTGGCCGGCGGCTCGAGGACCGCCGTACCCATGTGCCGAACTTCGCCGATCGCCACACCGTGGCTCACGCCGACGCCTCGCAGCGTTGTCTCCATTTCACCCGTCTCCGGTTGTGCGGCGACTGCGCCGCCGCGGTTGATGCCCAACTGGCTCGTTACTGCGCCGAGGGTGTCACTGCCAGCCGAACAGTGTCTCGCCGACCTTCACGTCGCCGTCCTCACGGACCTCGGAGAGGGATTCGGCGGTCGCCTCCAGGGCGACGACCGGACAGATCGCGGACTTACCGGCCGCTTCCACACCGGCGGGGTCCCATCGGACGATGCCCTGACCGCGGGTCACCGTGTCCCCCTTGTTCACGAGCAGCTCGAAGCCCTCGCCGTTGAGCTGCACGGTGTCGATCCCGAGGTGCGTCAGCACTCCGTGCCCCTGGTCGTCGACGACGACGAAGGCATGCGGGTGGAGGGAGACGACGATTCCGTCGACCGGCGAAACGGCCTCGGACGGCTCGCGCACGGGGTCGATGGCGGTACCGGGGCCCACCATCGCTCCGGAGAACACGGGGTCGGGAACCGCGGTGAGTCCGATGACGCGGCCGGCAAGAGGGGACGTCACTGTGGTCATGGAGAGCCTCCCAGGGGTGGGGTCCGTATGGGGTCAACCGCCACGACTGATGGAGGGCGGCGTACTGATCAGCAGCGTAAGTCATATGAAGTCCCGGTTCCGCCCGAGAGCTACCGGTTGGCCGACCTAGGGGTGCACCGGAAACGATTTGCCTCGCCTCACAGCGGCCTGTACTGTCGTATCCCTGCCTGACCCCAACGCGACTTCGAGTCGGGGGTCGGCGGCGACTCCCAAGCCCAGACTCTAACTCTGATCGTGGCTCTCGCATGCTCGCGAGACCGTGGTCAAGGGAAAGGGAAAAGGCCTGATAGAGTCGGACTCGCCGGAAAGGGAAACGCGAAAGCGAAGAACTGGAAAGCGAAACAGCAGGAACCCGCTTCGGCCGGGAATCGGACACGAAAGAGTCTGATAGAGTCGGAAACGTAAGAACGAAGGGAAGCGCCCGGAGGGCCCCGGTGAAACGGGACCGAAGGAAGCGTCCGTTCCTTGAGAACTCAACAGCGTGCCAAAAATCAACGCCAAATTTGTTGATACCCCGGCCCACTTCGGTGGGTTGGTGGTTCCTTTGAAGTCCTACCGGCCCATGTGGCGGGTAGGCAACATCAGCGAGGACGCTGTGGACGACCATCCCTATTCCGGATCGGTCGTCCCGCTCTTCTATGGTGCTCTCCCGATTACGGGAAAACATTCATGGAGAGTTTGATCCTGGCTCAGGACGAACGCTGGCGGCGTGCTTAACACATGCAAGTCGAACGATGAAGCCCTTCGGGGTGGATTAGTGGCGAACGGGTGAGTAACACGTGGGCAATCTGCCCTTCACTCTGGGACAAGCCCTGGAAACGGGGTCTAATACCGGATAACACTCTGTCCCTCATGGGGCGGGGTTAAAAGCTCCGGCGGTGAAGGATGAGCCCGCGGCCTATCAGCTTGTTGGTGGGGTAATGGCCTACCAAGGCGACGACGGGTAGCCGGCCTGAGAGGGCGACCGGCCACACTGGGACTGAGACACGGCCCAGACTCCTACGGGAGGCAGCAGTGGGGAATATTGCACAATGGGCGAAAGCCTGATGCAGCGACGCCGCGTGAGGGATGACGGCCTTCGGGTTGTAAACCTCTTTCAGCAGGGAAGAAGCGAAAGTGACGGTACCTGCAGAAGAAGCGCCGGCTAACTACGTGCCAGCAGCCGCGGTAATACGTAGGGCGCAAGCGTTGTCCGGAATTATTGGGCGTAAAGAGCTCGTAGGCGGCTTGTCACGTCGGATGTGAAAGCTCGGGGCTTAACCCCGAGTCTGCATTCGATACGGGCTAGCTAGAGTGTGGTAGGGGAGATCGGAATTCCTGGTGTAGCGGTGAAATGCGCAGATATCAGGAGGAACACCGGTGGCGAAGGCGGATCTCTGGGCCATTACTGACGCTGAGGAGCGAAAGCGTGGGGAGCGAACAGGATTAGATACCCTGGTAGTCCACGCCGTAAACGTTGGGAACTAGGTGTTGGCGACATTCCACGTCGTCGGTGCCGCAGCTAACGCATTAAGTTCCCCGCCTGGGGAGTACGGCCGCAAGGCTAAAACTCAAAGGAATTGACGGGGGCCCGCACAAGCAGCGGAGCATGTGGCTTAATTCGACGCAACGCGAAGAACCTTACCAAGGCTTGACATATACCGGAAAGCATCAGAGATGGTGCCCCCCTTGTGGTCGGTATACAGGTGGTGCATGGCTGTCGTCAGCTCGTGTCGTGAGATGTTGGGTTAAGTCCCGCAACGAGCGCAACCCTTGTTCTGTGTTGCCAGCATGCCCTTCGGGGTGATGGGGACTCACAGGAGACTGCCGGGGTCAACTCGGAGGAAGGTGGGGACGACGTCAAGTCATCATGCCCCTTATGTCTTGGGCTGCACACGTGCTACAATGGCCGGTACAATGAGCTGCGATGCCGCGAGGCGGAGCGAATCTCAAAAAGCCGGTCTCAGTTCGGATTGGGGTCTGCAACTCGACCCCATGAAGTCGGAGTTGCTAGTAATCGCAGATCAGCATTGCTGCGGTGAATACGTTCCCGGGCCTTGTACACACCGCCCGTCACGTCACGAAAGTCGGTAACACCCGAAGCCGGTGGCCCAACCCCTTGTGGGAGGGAGCTGTCGAAGGTGGGACTGGCGATTGGGACGAAGTCGTAACAAGGTAGCCGTACCGGAAGGTGCGGCTGGATCACCTCCTTTCTAAGGAGCATCTAGGTTTCCTTCGGGGAATCCAGAGACCATTACGTCGGCAAATGTTCGACGGTGGTTGCTCATGGGTGGAACGTTGATTATTCGGCACGATGAGCACGGTTCTGTGAGTACTGCTTCGGCGTGGAAAACAGGATCGGGTTGGTCGGGTCGGGCACGCTGTTGGGTATCTGAAGGTACGGGCTCGTTGAGTCTGGATCTTCGGTTGCCGGCCCCAGTGAACTCGCCTGTTTGGGCGGGGTGATGGGTGGCTGGTCGTTGTTTGAGAACTGCACAGTGGACGCGAGCATCTGTGGCCAAGTTTTTAAGGGCGCACGGTGGATGCCTTGGCACCAGGAACCGATGAAGGACGTGGGAGGCCACGATAGTCCCCGGGGAGCTGTCAACCAAGCTTTGATCCGGGGGTTTCCGAATGGGGAAACCCGGCAGTCGTCATGGGCTGTCACCCGCTGCTGAACACATAGGCAGTGTGGAGGGAACGAGGGGAAGTGAAACATCTCAGTACCCTCAGGAAGAGAAAACAACCGTGATTCCGGGAGTAGTGGCGAGCGAAACTGGATGAGGCCAAACCGTATGCGTGTGATACCCGGCAGGGGTTGCGCATGCGGGGTTGTGGGATCTCTTTTTCATAGTCTGCCGACTGTGAGACGAGTCAGAAACCGTTGGTGTAGGCGAAGGACATGCGAAAGGTCCGGCGTAGAGGGTAAGACCCCCGTAGCTGAAACATCAACGGCTCGTTTGAGAGACACCCAAGTAGCACGGGGCCCGAGAAATCCCGTGTGAATCTGGCGGGACCACCCGCTAAGCCTAAATATTCCCTGGTGACCGATAGCGGATAGTACCGTGAGGGAATGGTGAAAAGTACCGCGGGAGCGGAGTGAAATAGTACCTGAAACCGTGTGCCTACAAGCCGTGGGAGCGTCGCTGTATGTGCTTGCACATGCAGTCGTGACTGCGTGCCTTTTGAAGAATGAGCCTGCGAGTTAGCGGTGTGTAGCGAGGTTAACCCGTGTGGGGAAGCCGTAGCGAAAGCGAGTCCGAATAGGGCGATTGAGTTGCACGCTCTAGACCCGAAGCGGAGTGATCTAGCCATGGGCAGGTTGAAGCGGAGGTAAGACTTCGTGGAGGACCGAACCCACCAGGGTTGAAAACCTGGGGGATGACCTGTGGTTAGGGGTGAAAGGCCAATCAAACTCCGTGATAGCTGGTTCTCCCCGAAATGCATTTAGGTGCAGCGTCGTGTGTTTCTTGCCGGAGGTAGAGCACTGGATAGGCGATGGGCCCTACCGGGTTACTGACCTTAGCCAAACTCCGAATGCCGGTAAGTGAGAGCACGGCAGTGAGACTGTGGGGGATAAGCTCCATGGTCGAGAGGGAAACAGCCCAGAGCATCGACTAAGGCCCCTAAGCGTACGCTAAGTGGGAAAGGATGTGGAGTCGCAGAGACAACCAGGAGGTTGGCTTAGAAGCAGCCACCCTTGAAAGAGTGCGTAATAGCTCACTGGTCAAGTGATTCCGCGCCGACAATGTAGCGGGGCTCAAGCGTACCGCCGAAGTCGTGTCATTCACACATATAGGGCCAACGCCTGTGTGGATGGGTAGGGGAGCGTCGTGTGCCGGGTGAAGCAGCCGCGGAAGCGAGTTGTGGACGGTTCACGAGTGAGAATGCAGGCATGAGTAGCGATACACACGTGAGAAACGTGTGCGCCGATTGACTAAGGGTTCCTGGGTCAAGCTGATCTGCCCAGGGTAAGTCGGGACCTAAGGCGAGGCCGACAGGCGTAGTCGATGGACAACCGGTTGATATTCCGGTACCCGCTTTGAAACGCCCAATACTGAATCAGGCGATGCTAAGTCCGTGAAGCCGGCCCGATCTCTTCGGAGTTGAGGGTAGTGGTGGAGCCGACGAACCAGACTTGTACTAGGTAAGCGATGGGGTGACGCAGGAAGGTAGTCCAGCCCGGGCGGTGGTTGTCCCGGGGTAAGGGTGTAGGCCGTGTGGTAGGCAAATCCGTCACACATTAAGGCTGAGACCTGATGCCGAGCCGATTGTGGTGAAGTGGATGATCCTATGCTGTCGAGAAAAGCCTCTAGCGAGTTTCATGGCGGCCCGTACCCTAAACCGACTCAGGTAGTCAGGTAGAGAATACCGAGGCGTTCGGGTGAACTATGGTTAAGGAACTCGGCAAAATGCCCCCGTAACTTCGGGAGAAGGGGGGCCATCACTGGTGATCCGATTTACTCGGTGAGCTGGGGGTGGCCGCAGAGACCAGCGAGAAGCGACTGTTTACTAAAAACACAGGTCCGTGCGAAGCCGTAAGGCGATGTATACGGACTGACGCCTGCCCGGTGCTGGAACGTTAAGGGGACCGGTTAGTGCACTTTCGGGTGTGCGAAGCTGAGAACTTAAGCGCCAGTAAACGGCGGTGGTAACTATAACCATCCTAAGGTAGCGAAATTCCTTGTCGGGTAAGTTCCGACCTGCACGAATGGCGTAACGACTTCTCGACTGTCTCAACCATAGGCCCGGTGAAATTGCACTACGAGTAAAGATGCTCGTTTCGCGCAGCAGGACGGAAAGACCCCGGGACCTTTACTATAGTTTGATATTGGTGTTCGGTTCGGCTTGTGTAGGATAGGTGGGAGACTTTGAAGCAGCCACGCCAGTGGTTGTGGAGTCGCCGTTGAAATACCACTCTGGTCGTGCTGGATGTCTAACCTGGGTCCGTGATCCGGATCAGGGACAGTGTCTGATGGGTAGTTTAACTGGGGCGGTTGCCTCCTAAAGAGTAACGGAGGCGCCCAAAGGTTCCCTCAGCCTGGTTGGCAATCAGGTGTTGAGTGTAAGTGCACAAGGGAGCTTGACTGTGAGACCGACGGGTCGAGCAGGGACGAAAGTCGGGACTAGTGATCCGGCAGTGGCTTGTGGAAGCGCTGTCGCTCAACGGATAAAAGGTACCCCGGGGATAACAGGCTGATCTTCCCCAAGAGTCCATATCGACGGGATGGTTTGGCACCTCGATGTCGGCTCGTCGCATCCTGGGGCTGGAGTCGGTCCCAAGGGTTGGGCTGTTCGCCCATTAAAGCGGTACGCGAGCTGGGTTTAGAACGTCGTGAGACAGTTCGGTCCCTATCCGCTGTGCGCGTAGGAATATTGAGAAGGGCTGTCCCTAGTACGAGAGGACCGGGACGGACGAACCTCTGGTGTGCCAGTTGTCCTGCCAAGGGCATGGCTGGTTGGCTACGTTCGGAAAGGATAACCGCTGAAAGCATCTAAGCGGGAAGCCTGCTTCGAGATGAGTATTCCCACCACCTTGAGTGGTTAAGGCTCCCAGTAGACGACTGGGTTGATAGGCCAGATGTGGAAGCCCGGTAACGGGTGGAGCTGACTGGTACTAATAGGCCGAGGGCTTGTCCTCAGTTGCTCGCGTCCACTGTGTTAGTTCTGAAATAACGAACGGCCGTGTTTTTGCCCGGTGTTGGTTAATTTCATAGTGTTTCGGTGGTCATTGCGTTAGGGAAACGCCCGGTTACATTCCGAACCCGGAAGCTAAGCCTTTCAGCGCCGATGGTACTGCAGGGGGGACCCTGTGGGAGAGTAGGACGCCGCCGAACAATTATTCCGGGAAAGCCCCGTGCCCTTGTGGCACGGGGCTTTTCTGCGTTCCGGGCCGGTCCGCCCGTACCCCTGTGCACCGACGCTCGGATGCTGAGGGTAGGGTCAGGGGGCATCATTGGCACGTTCTTCACATGGAGGCCCCCGGGTGGAGGTCCAGGAGACTCGAGTTCAGACGGACCGAGTACTCACCATCCCCAACATCCTCAGCATGGCTCGTCTCGTCGGCGTACCGCTCTTCCTGTGGCTGATTCTTCGCCCCGTGTTCGGCGGGCCCAACAGCGATGGCTGGGCCCTGCTGGTTCTGATGCTGAGTGGTGTCAGTGACTACCTCGACGGCAAGCTCGCCCGTCGATGGAACCAGATCAGCAGTCTCGGCCGGCTCCTGGACCCGGCTGCCGACCGGCTCTACATTCTGTCGACCCTCGTCGGGCTCACCTGGCGGGAGGTCCTGCCCCTCTGGCTCACGGCCGCTCTCCTGGCCCGTGAGCTGATGCTGCTCGTCATGGTGGGAATCCTCCGCCGGCACGGCTATCCGCCGCCCCAGGTGAACTTCCTCGGCAAAGCTGCAACCTTCAATCTGATGTACGCCTTCCCCTTGTTGCTGCTCAGCGACGGAAGTGGTTGGCTTGCTTCACTGGGCACCATTTTCGGATGGGCGTTCGCTGGATGGGGTACAACCCTCTATTGGTGGGCAGGGATCCTGTATGTGGTCCAAGTCCGCCGTCTGGTCAAGGCGGATGAAGTAGCCGATTAGCTCGTTGTTGTGGAGCCGTGCAGTGTCGCCGGCCCGCACCGGATGCTGTGGTGTTGCCCCGACGGGTGAAGTCGGCTAGACCGTCGTCTCTTTAGGAGGACGTTTCCGACATGAAGGCCGTCGTGATGGCAGGCGGTGAAGGCACCCGCCTTCGCCCCATGACCTCAAGCATGCCCAAGCCGCTCCTGCCCGTGGCCAATCGGCCGATCATGGAGCATGTGCTGAGGCTGCTCAAACGGCATGGGCTCAACGAAACCGTTGTCACCGTCCAGTTCCTCGCCTCTCTCGTCAAGAATTACTTCGGCGACGGCGAGGAACTCGGGATGGAGCTCAGCTATGCCAACGAGGAGAAGCCACTCGGTACCGCGGGAAGCGTGAAGAACGCCGAGGAGGCCCTGAAGGACGACACCTTCCTGGTCATCTCCGGCGACGCCCTCACCGACTTCGATCTGACGGACCTCATCGCCTTCCACAAGGAGAAAGGCGCACTTGTCACGGTGTGCCTGACCCGGGTCCCGAATCCCCTTGAGTTCGGGATCACGATCGTGGACGAAGAGGGCAAGGTGGAGCGCTTCCTGGAGAAGCCCACCTGGGGCCAGGTCTTCTCGGACACGGTGAACACGGGCATCTACGTCATGGAGCCCGAGGTCTTCGACTACGTCCAGGCCGACACCTCCGTGGACTGGTCCGGTGACGTGTTCCCGCAGCTCATGAAGGAAGGCAAGCTGATCTGCGGCTATATCGCAGAGGGCTACTGGGAGGACGTGGGCACGCACGAGAGCTATGTGAAGGCCCAGGCCGATGTGCTGGAGCGCAAGGTCGACGTGGAGCTGGACGGCTTCGAGATCTCGCCCGGGGTCTGGGTGGCGGAAGGCGCCGAGGTCCATCCCGACGCGGTACTGCGGGGGCCGCTCTACATCGGTGACTACGCGAAGATCGAGGCAGGCGCCGAGATCCGTGAGCACACCGTCATCGGCTCCAACGTCGTCGTGAAGACCGGTGCCTTCCTGCACCGGGCAGTCGTGCACGACAACGTGTACATCGGCGAGCACAGCAACCTGCGCGGCTGTGTGATCGGTAAGAACACCGACATCATGCGGGCGTCACGCATCGAGGACGGCGCCGTCATCGGCGACGAGTGCCTGGTCGGCGAAGAATCGATCATTCAGGGCAACGTCCGGGTCTACCCGTTCAAGACCATCGAAGCCGGCGCCTTCGTGAACACCTCGGTCATCTGGGAGTCGCGAGGGCAGGCGCACCTCTTCGGCGCCCGCGGTGTCACGGGGATCCTGAACGTCGAGATCACCCCGGAACTCGCCGTCCGGCTCGCCGGCGCCTACGCGACGACGCTGAAGAAGGGCGCGACGGTCACGACCGCCCGCGACCACTCCCGTGGTGCACGTGCCCTGAAGAGAGCCGTCATCTCGGCTCTCCAGGCCAGCGCCATCGACGTCCGCGACCTGGAGAACGTGCCGCTGCCGGTGGCCCGTCAGCAGACGGCACGGGGAAGCGCCGGCGGGATCATGATCCGTACGTCTCCGGGGGTGCCCGACTCGGTCGACATCATGTTCTTCGACGAGCGGGGAGCCGATCTCTCCCAGGCGCGTCAGAAGAAGCTGGACCGCGTCTACGCCCGTCAGGAATTCCGCCGGGCCTTCCCCGGTGAGATCGGCGATCTCCACTTCCCGTCGAGCGTCTTCGACTCCTACACCGGCTCGCTGCTTCGCAACGTCGACACGAGTGGCATCGCCGACGCGGGCCTCAAGGTGGTCGTGGACGCGTCCAACGGCAGCGCCGGGCTCGTTCTGCCGAGTCTCCTCGGACGCCTCGGTGTGGACGCGCTGACGATCAACCCCGGGCTCGACGAGTCCCGGCCGACCGAGTCCGCCGAGTCGCGGCGAGCCGGGCTGGTGCGCCTCGGCGAGATCGTCGCGTCCGCGCAGGCGGCCTTCGGCGTCCGGTTCGACCCGGTCGGTGAACGGCTGTCCCTCGTGGACGAGCGGGGGCGGATCATCGAGGACGACAGGGCCCTTCTGGTCATGCTCGACCTCGTGGCCGCCGAGCGAAGGAGCGGGCGGGTCGCCCTGCCGGTGACGACGACCCGGGTCGCCGAACAGGTCGCGGCCTACCACGGTACGCAGGTCGAGTGGACGACCACGTCTCCCGACGACCTGACCCGGGTGGGGCGCGAGGACGCCACCATCTTCGGGGGCGACGGCCGAGGCGGATTCATCGTCCCCGAGTTCAGCAGCGTCTTCGACGGTGCGGCGGCCTTCGTCAGGCTCATCGGCCTCGTGGCCCGGACACAGCTCACCCTCAGCCAGATCGACGCCCGCATCCCGCGGGCCCACGTGCTGCGCCGCGACCTCGCCACGCCGTGGGCGGTCAAGGGGCTCGTCATGCGCCGGGTCGTGGAGGCGGCGGGGGACCGCAGCGTGGACACCACGGACGGAGTCCGCGTGGTCGAGACCGACGGCCGCTGGGTCATGGTGCTGCCCGACCGGGCGGAGGCGGTCACCCACCTGTGGGCCGAGGGACCGGACGACGCCTCGGCACAGGCGCTGCTCGACGAATGGGCGGCGGTCGTGGACAGCGCGGGAGACTGAGCAGGTGACCGCTGTCCCGGAAGCCGTGTTCCACCGGCTTCCGGGACAGCGGTGGGCCCATTCGGCGGCAGCAGGCATGACGTGCGACGATGTGCGGCATGTCGCAGCCGCCCCCCGATCGGAGTAGCGCCCCGCCGCGTCCTCGCCCCGACGCGTCCATGTCGCTGCTGACCACGGTGATGGAACACAGCCTCGACGAGGGATACGCCGAGGCCTCGGCGCGCCGTCGGTCCGAAGGCAGCGACGGGATGCCGCGCACCCTGAAGGCGAAGCTGGGCCTCGCCGCGGGGCTGGTGCTGGCAGCGCTCGTCGTGACACTCGGTGCCGCCGAGGCGCAGGTGGCGGCTCCGGTCGTCGCCAAGGAGCGCGAGGAGCTCATCGACCGCGTGAACGCGGAGACCTCCACGGCGGACACGCTCCAGGCAGAGGTCGACGAGCTGCGCAAGGATGTCGGCGAGCGGCAGCGCAAGGCGCTGGAGAAGCACGGCGGGGACCAGGGCGCCCTGGTGGCCCTGCTGTCCGGTGCGACCCCCGTCGAGGGCCCCGGCATCAAGCTGGTGGTGGACGACGCCGAGGACACCGACCAGGGCGGTGGCGGGCCCCGCGAGTCCACCGGCTTCGCCGACACCGGGCGGGTGCGTGACCGGGACATGCAGCGTGTGGTCAACGGTCTGTGGCAGTCCGGAGCCGAGGCCGTGGCCATCAACGGGCAGCGGCTGACGGCCCTCTCGGCGATCCGTGCGGCGGGCGACGCCATACTGGTCGACAACAGGCCGCTCGTGCCGCCGTACACGGTGCTCGCGGTGGGGGACGGGAAGAAGCTCGCCACGGAGTTCCAGGACAGTGCGGACGGCCAGTACCTGCAGGCGCTGCACGAGAGCTTCGACATCCGCACCAGCCTCTCCGAACAGGAGAAGGTGCGCCTTCCGGCCGCGCCCAGCCTGATCGTACGTACAGCAGAGCCTCAGGCCGCAGACACGGGCAGTGGTGCGGCAGACACAGGGAAGGGCACATCGTGATCGCCGTACTGGGCCTCGTCGTGGGAGTCGTGGTCGGACTGTTGGTCCGGCCCGAAGTGCCGGCGGTGGTCGAGCCCTACCTGCCGATCGCCGTGGTGGCCGCGCTCGACGCCGTCTTCGGCGGTCTGCGGGCCATGCTCGACGGGATCTTCGTCGACAAGGTCTTCGTGGTGTCGTTCCTGTCGAACGTCGTGGTCGCCGCGCTCATCGTCTTCCTCGGCGACAAGCTGGGCGTCGGAGCCCAGCTCTCCACCGGTGTGGTGGTCGTGCTCGGCATCCGGATCTTCTCCAACGCGGCGGCCATCCGCCGCCACGTCTTCCGGGCGTGAGGCCGATGAACAACGAACAGAACCCGAGCAGCGGACACGGCCCCGGCAACGGGGAGCGCCCGGGTGCGCTCCCCGCCGAGGCGCCCGTGCCGACTCCGCCCCCTCCTGCCCCGGCCGAGGAGGTGTCCGGCCGCCAGCGGCTGCGGGCGGGTCTCTGGCCCCCGAGGGTGAGCAGGGCCCAACTCATCGTGGCACTCCTGTTGTTCGTCCTCGGCCTGGGACTGGCCATCCAGGTGAGGTCGAACAGCGACAACAGCGCTTTGCGCGGTGCCCGCCAGGAGGACCTGGTCCGCATCCTCGACGAGCTCGACAACCGCACCGAGCGTCTCGAGGACGAGAAGCAGCGCCTCGACGACCAGCGCACGGAGCTGGAGAACAGCTCCGACCAGGCCGAGGAAGCCCGGAAACAGACGCTGGAGAAGGAGCGGCAGCTCGGTATCCTGGCAGGTACCGTCGCGGCGCACGGTCCGGGTATCACGCTGACCATCAGTGACCCGGGCGGCGCCGTCGAGGCCGACATGCTCCTCGACACCATCCAGGAGCTGCGTGCCGCGGGCGCGGAGGCGATCGAGGTCGACGGCGTGCGGGTGGTGGCCGATACGTACTTCTCCGGAGACGGGGGAGAATTGAGGGTGGACGGCCGGAGGATCGAGGCTCCCTACGAGTTCAAGGTCATCGGCAAGCCACAGGATCTGGAACCGGCTCTGAACATCCCAGGCGGTGTGGTGCAGACGCTGGAGAAGGAGCAGGCCACGGCGGAGGTGGCGCGTGCCGACGACATCGTCGTGGACGCCCTGCGGCCGGCGAAACAGCCTGATCACGCTCGGTCGTCGTCACGGTGAGACGGTGGTGTGAGGGGCTCGGAGGACACGGGTACCGGGTTGCGGGGGGTCGGCGCAACGGATCGGTGGCGTGTGGTGGAAACTGTCGGGTGGATACGGACGTTGTGAGGATGTCCGGGTCGGCAGGTGTGTTCGTTCAGGGTTCGTCCTGCCCCACGGGCGGGTCTATTTCGGTCAAGGGGAAACGCCCGTGAAGTTGTTTGCGAAGTTGTTCGGAAAGAGCGCCCGCGAGGACAGCGGCAGCGCTGCCCGTCACCGTGCCCCGCGTCAGGGCCAGGGCGCCGAGGAGCAGGGCTCGGAGCGCCCGCTCTTCCGCGACGAGGTACAGGGGTCCGCCGGTGGGACCGGCGCGTCGTCCGTTGACCCCGGAGGTGCAGGCCGCATAGGTTTCGGGGAATCATCAACCTCGAGTACGGGTGGAGGGTTCGCCTCCGCTCCGGAGGGCTCGTCCATGCCGGTCTGTACGAGGTGCGGGCATCAGAATGCCGAGGCCAGCCGTTTCTGCTCCAACTGCGGCGCGCCGCTGAGGGGCGGAGTACCCGAGCGTGCCGCGGAGACGACCTCGACGATCTCGATCTCCGGCATCGAGGCGTACGAGGCCGAGGTGACCGGCCAGACGGCCGTCCCGTCGCTCTCCCCGGAGGCACAGGCCGCGGTCGACGCCCTGCCCGCGGGGTCCGCACTGCTGGTGGTCCGCCGCGGCCCGAACTCCGGCAGCCGATTCCTGCTGGACGGCGACCTGACGACGGCCGGCCGTCACCCGCAGAGCGACATCTTCCTCGACGACGTGACCGTGTCGCGGCGTCATGTGGAGTTCCACAGGAGCCCGGACGGTAGTTTCACCGTGGGTGATGTCGGCAGCCTCAACGGTACCTACGTCAACCGCGAGCGCATCGATTCCGTCGCGCTGACCAACGGCGACGAAGTCCAGATCGGGAAGTACCGACTGGTCTTCTACGCGAGCCAGCGGGGCGTGTGACCCTTCCCCGGACCCGTCCGGGGGGACCCCCAGGAAGGTCCATGCTGCGAACACCTACAGGCGGTGCCGGTCACGGCACCGCCGCCGCGGGCGAGCGCGCGATGAGCATCGGCACGGTGCTTCTGCAGCTGCGCGACGAGTTTCCCGAAGTCACGATCTCCAAGATCCGCTTCCTGGAGGCGGAGGGGCTCATCGAGCCCCAGCGGACGCCTTCGGGCTACCGGAAGTTCAGCCCTGCCGACGTCGAGCGGCTGGCCCAGGTGCTGCGCATGCAGCGGGACCACTACCTGCCGCTCAAGGTCATCCGTGAGCACCTCGAAGCGCTGGCGTGCGGCGAACAGGCGGCCCTGCCGCCCGGTGGCGGGCAGGGCGATCCGGCAGACCCCCGCTGGGACCAGGAGCCGGGTGCGGCCACAGCGGCCCGTATCGGACGCTCCGAGCTCCTTGCCGCCACCGAGGCCACCGAGGAGCAGCTCGACGAGTGGGAGTCGTACGGGCTGATCGTGCCCGCCGCCGGGGGCAGCTACGACGCCGAGGCCGTGACCGTGGCGCGGCTCGTGGCGGACCTGGGCCGATTCGGCCTCGAGCCCCGGCATCTGCGGGCCGTCAAGGCGGCCGCGGAGCGCGAGGCAGGGCTGGTCGAACAGGTGGTCGCGCCCCTGCGCCGGCACCGGAATCCGCAGACCAGGGCCCATGCGGAGGCCACCGCGAAGGAGCTCGCGGAGCTGTCCGTCCGGCTCCACGCCGCGCTGGTCCAGACGGCTCTGAAGGTCAGTTTCCACTGACGGCGGAGGAGCCCGACTATCCAAACATGGCGGGCACGTCCTAGGGTTGCTGTGTGAACGAGCTCGACGTTGTGGGTGTCCGGGTGGAAATGCCCTCCAACCAACCGATCGTGCTCCTGCGTGAAGTGGGAGGCGACCGGTACCTCCCTATTTGGATCGGTCCTGGGGAAGCGACCGCGATCGCCTTCGCCCAGCAGGGCATGGCTCCGGCCAGGCCGCTGACCCATGATCTCTTCAAGGATGTGCTCGAGGCCGTCGGCCAGGAGCTCACCGAGGTCCGCATCACGGACCTCAGAGAAGGGGTCTTCTACGCGGAGCTGGTCTTCGCCAGCGGGGTCGAGGTGAGTGCGCGGCCGTCCGACGCCATAGCGCTCGCCCTGCGCACCGGCACGCCGATCTACGGCAGTGACGGGGTGCTCGACGACGCCGGCATCGCCATCCCGGACGAGCAGGAGGACGAGGTGGAGAAGTTCCGCGAGTTCCTCGACCAGATCTCGCCGGAGGACTTCGGCACGAACAGCCAGTGACCGCCGTGGGGGCGGTGTCAGCGCATCCGACAAGCCGTTCCCGGAAATCAGTCACGGGAAACCACCCTCAGGGTGATTATCACTCGGCGTGCCGAGTGTGGCGATCGTTGACGCACCCCTGGTGACTGCCTACCTTCGAGATGGCAGGTCAAGGACGGAGGTCGGCGTGAGAATCAGCGGCGACGGTACGGCTGCGGGTGGGCCGTACCGGCAGCACGGCAGTGCGGCCGACCACTCCATCAGACAGCCGGTTCAGCCGGCGGTGGTGGCAGCGGACGGTGTGGCAGAGGCAGGGGACATCGGCTACCGGGGGCCTACAGCGTGCGCGGCTGCCGGCATCACCTACCGACAGCTCGACTACTGGGCGCGCACGGGGCTCGTGGAGCCGAGCGTGCGTCCCGCGTACGGGTCGGGGACACAGCGTCTCTACAGCTTCCGGGACGTGGTTCTGCTCAAGATCGTCAAGCGTTTCCTGGACACGGGGGTCGCCCTTCAGAACATCCGCACCACCGTGCAGCACCTCAGGGCCCGCGGGTTCACGGATCTGGAGCGGATGACCCTGATGAGTGACGGGGCGACGGTCTACGAGTGCTCGTCGCCGGACGAGGTCGTGAGTCTGCTCCAGGGCGGCCAGGGCGTCTTCGGCATCGCGGTGGGGGTCGTCTGGCGCGACGTCGACGCGGCGCTGTCCCAGCTCCACGGAGAGCGTGTCGACACGGGGGAGACGCTGATCGGTCACAACCCCGCGGATGAGCTGGCTCGGCGGCGCAACCGCGCGGGCTGAGCCACAGGAGCAGGAGCAGAGCGGTGCGGCGCGTGCGTCGGGCGGGTCGAATGTCAGTGGCATGAGGCACCATCGGTCCGTGTGAGAGCCGCGCCCACCATTCTGCATCTGGACATGGATGCCTTCTACGCCTCTGCGGAGCAGGCGGCGAAGCCAAGCCTGCGTGGCAAACCGGTGGTGGTGGGCGGCCTGGGGATGCGCGGCGTGGTCGCCACCGCGTCGTACGAGGCGCGGCGGCTGGGTGTGCATTCGGCGATGCCGATGGCACAGGCACGGCGGCTCGCTCCCAACGCCGCGTATCTGGTCCCGCGTTTCGCGCTCTACCGCACGGTGAGCGACCAGGTGATGGGGCTCCTCGGGCGGCTCTCACCCCTCGTCGAACCGCTCAGCCTGGACGAGGCGTTCGTCGATCTGGAGGCCGGCGGGGTCGCCGACGACGCGGCGTCCGCCCGCGCGATCGGCGGGCAGCTGCGCACCGTGATCAGGGCCGTCACCGGCCTCAGTGGCTCCGTCGGACTGGCCGGCTCCAAGATGCTGGCCAAGATCGCCTCCGAGGAGGCCAAGCCGGACGGTCTGCTGCTGATCGAGCCCGGCACCGAGCGTGAGCTCCTGGCGCCCATGCCGGTGCGGACCCTCCCGGGTGTGGGGCCCGCCACCGGCGACCATCTCCGGCGCGCCGGCATGACCCTTGTCAGTCACCTGGCGGAGGCGGGCGAGGCGGAGCTCGTACGGCTGCTGGGCAAGGCGCACGGCGTCGCGCTCCACCGCATGGCGCGGGGCTACGACGACCGTCCCGTCGTCGCCGAGAGGGACGCCAAGTCCGTGTCGGTCGAGGACACCTTCGACGTGGACCTGCACGACCGTGTGCGGGTCAGGTCGGAGGTGGAGCGGCTCGCGGACCGGTGCGTGCGTCGGCTGCGGGACGCGGGGCGGTCCGGGCGCACCGTGGTCCTCAAGGTGCGCCGCTACGACTTCTCGACGCTCACCCGGTCGGAGACCCTGCGCGGCCCCACCGACGACCCCGCGGTGGTCCGCGAGGCCGCCGCACGGCTTCTGGAGGCCGTGGACACGACCGGCGGCGTCCGGCTGCTCGGAGTGGGCGTCACGGGGCTGGCGGACTTCACGCAGGAGGACCTGTTCGCGCAGGCCGCCGAGGCCGAGCACGCAGCGGAGGGGTCCGCGGCCGCCGCCCCGGACGAACACGACGACACGGCGGAGAGGGCCGCCGACCGGGGCCCCCGGGAGAGCGGCGAGCCGCCGTCCTCGCGACGCTGGCCGGCCGGACACGACGTACGGCACGACGTCCACGGGCACGGCTGGGTGCAGGGCAGTGGCGTCGGCAGGGTCACCGTGCGTTTCGAGGAGCCGTGGACGGGCCCGGGCCGGGTGCGTACGTTCCGCATCGACGACCCGCACCTTCGGCCGGCCGAACCGCTTCCCCTGGTGCGGGATCCGGTGGACTACTCCTCGTGGCCGGCCAGTTTGCCGAAGTCCTTGTCGGGGGCAGGGCCGGCCGAGGGCGAGGAGTCCAGTCCGTAATGCCGGTAGAGCTGCAGCTCCTGCTCGGGCGAGAGGTGGCGGCCCACGCCGAAGTCGGGGGCGTCCTTGATCAGGCCCCGGTCGAAGGGGATCCGCAGCGCCCCGTCGACGAATTCGCTCGGTTCCAGCGGGACGAACGCGTCCCGGGTGAAGAGTCCGGTGCGTACGGCGGCCCACTCGGGTACCCCGGTCGCATCGTCGAGATAGACCTCGTCCACCGTACCGATCTTGGCACCACGACGGTCGAAGGCCTTGCGGCCGATCAGGCTGCGCGGATCGATGTCGGTCTGCACGGTGCCTCCCACTGGTCACAACTGCATCAGGTGGTCGCGACTGCTCCACAGGCTCTACGAAAGGCCAGATCCGGGCCGTCGGCCACTCGAGACGGCCCGCACCGACCCCGCTGGTAGGCTGGAACACGGCTGCTGACCCTGTGCGGGAGAGTCCTCCGGAGAGATCCGGGGGCGCCGAAGGAGCAACTCCTCCCCGGAATCTCTCAGGCCCCTGTACCGCACGGACGAGGTCACTCTGGAAAGCAGGTCGGGATCCGTACGGCACGTGCCGTCACGGGTGTCGCCCTCACCGACGGTGAAAGCCGGTACGCCCCGGGGCGTGCCGGTGAAGCTCTCAGGTCGAGATGACAGAGGGGGAGGCCGTTCGGGCAGCCACGCCGTGGCGCCCTCGCAGGTCGTGGCAGACCAGGAGGCCTCCATCATGACCCCCCGTCGCACTCCGCTCTCCCAGCTGGAGCAGGGCATTCCGTTCGAGCAGCGCCACATCGGGCCCGATGCCGGGGCGCAGGCGAAGATGCTCGCCCAGGTCGGCTACGGCTCCCTCGACGAGCTCACCGCCGCCGCCGTGCCCGACGTGATCAGGAGCGCCGAGGCGCTGAACCTGCCCGAGGCGCGCACCGAGGCCGAGGTCCTGGCCGAGCTGCGGAGCCTCGCCGACCGCAACCAGGTGCTCGCACCGATGATCGGCCTGGGCTACTACGGCACGTTCACCCCGCCCGTCATCCTGCGCAACGTCATGGAGAACCCCGCCTGGTACACGGCCTACACGCCGTACCAGCCGGAGATCTCCCAGGGGCGCCTCGAGGCCCTCCTGAACTTCCAGACGATGGTCGCCGACCTCACCGGGCTTCCCACCTCCGGCGCCTCGCTCCTCGACGAGGGCACCGCGGCCGCCGAGGCCATGGCGCTGGCGCGCCGCGTCGGCAAGGTGAAGAACGGCGTCTTCCTGGTCGACGCCGACACCCTGCCGCAGACCGTCGCGGTGATCGAGACCCGCGCCGAGCCGACCGGCGTCGAGGTCGTCGTCGCCGACCTCACCGGGGGCATCCCGGCGGAGGTCGCCGAACGCGGCGTCTTCGGGGTGCTGCTCCAGTACCCGGGCGCCTCCGGCGCCGTACGCGACATCAAGCCCGTCATCGAGCAGGCGCACGAGCTGGGGGCGATCGTCTCCGTCGCGGCCGACCTGCTGGCCCTGACGCTCCTCACCTCGCCCGGCGAGCTGGGCGCGGACATCGCCGTCGGCACGACGCAGCGCTTCGGCGTCCCGATGGGCTTCGGCGGACCGCACGCCGGCTTCATGGCCGTACGCGAGAAGTTCGCCCGCAGCCTGCCCGGCCGCCTCGTCGGGGTGTCCGTCGACGCCGACGGCAACAAGGCCTACCGCCTGGCGCTGCAGACCCGTGAGCAGCACATCCGCCGCGAGAAGGCCACCAGCAACATCTGCACCGCCCAGGTGCTGCTCGCCGTCATGGCCGGCATGTACGCCGTCTACCACGGTCCCGACGGGCTGCGGACGATCGCCGGGCGCACCCACCGGTTCGCCGCCATCCTCGCCGAGGGGCTGCGGGCCTCCGGCGCGGAGGTCGTGCACGGCGCGTACTTCGACACCCTCACCGTCCGTGTGCCGGGCAAGGCCGCCCAGGTGGTCGCCGACGCCCGCGAGCGCGGGGTGAACCTGCGCCTGGTCGACGCCGACCATGTCTCCGTCGCCTGCGACGAGACCACGACCCGCGCCCGGGTCGCGGCCGTCTGGGCGGCCTTCGGGGCCGGCGGCGACATCGAGGCGCTGGACGCGGAGACCGCCGACGCGCTGCCCGAGGGGCTGCTGCGCACCGACGCCGTCCTCACCCACCCGGTCTTCCACCAGCACCGTTCCGAGACGGCGATGCTGCGCTACCTGCGTAAGCTCGCCGACCGCGACTACGCGCTGGACCGCGGCATGATCCCGCTCGGCTCCTGCACCATGAAGCTGAACGCGACCGCCGAGATGGAATCGATCACCTGGCCCGAATTCGGCGCGCTTCACCCCTTCGCGCCCGCCGAGCAGGCACAAGGCTTCCTCACCCTCATCCGTGAGCTGGAGGAGCGCCTCGCCGAGGTCACCGGTTACGACGCCGTCTCCATCCAGCCCAACGCCGGCTCGCAGGGCGAGTTCGCCGGGCTGCTGGCCGTGCGCGCCTATCACCGGGCCAACGGCGAGCACGAACGCACCGTCTGCCTGATCCCCTCCTCCGCGCACGGCACCAATGCGGCGAGCGCGGTGATGGCCGGCATGAAGGTCGTCGTCGTGCAGACCGCCGACGACGGAGAGGTCGACATAGAGGATCTCCGGGCCAAGATCGCCAAGCATCGCGACGAGCTCGCCGTCCTCATGATCACCTACCCCTCGACACACGGTGTCTTCGAGGAGCACGTCGCCGACATCTGCGGTGAGGTGCACGAGGCCGGCGGCCAGGTGTACGTGGACGGTGCCAACCTCAACGCGCTGGTCGGTCTCGCCAAGCCGGGCCACTTCGGCGGCGACGTCTCCCACCTGAACCTGCACAAGACCTTCTGCATCCCGCACGGCGGCGGCGGCCCGGGTGTCGGCCCGGTCGGTGTGCGCGCCCACCTGGCGCCGTACCTCCCCAACCACCCCCTCCAGCCCGCGGCGGGTCCGGAGACCGGCGTCGGCCCGATCTCGGCCGCCCCGTGGGGTTCGGCGGGAATCCTGCCGATCTCGTGGGCCTACGTACGCCTGATGGGCGGCGAGGGTCTGAAGCGTGCGACGCAGGTGGCCGTACTCGCGGCCAACTACATCGCCAAGCGTCTCGAACCGCACTTCCCGATCCTCTACAACGGCCCGGCCGGTCTGGTCGCGCACGAGTGCATCGTGGACCTGCGGCCGATCTCGAAGGCGACCGGCGTGAGCATCGACGACATCGCCAAGCGGCTGATCGACTACGGCTTCCACTCACCGACCATGTCCTTCCCGGTGGCGGGGACGCTGATGATCGAGCCGACCGAGAGTGAGGACCTCGCCGAGCTCGACCGATTCTGCGACACGATGATCGCCATCCGCGGGGAGATCGACAAGGTCGCCTCCGGCGAGTGGAGCGCGGACGACAACCCGCTGCGCAACGCTCCGCACACGGCGGCCGCCCTCGGTGGCGAGTGGGCCCACGCCTACACCCGCGAAGAGGCGGTCTTCCCGGCCGGTGTCACGCCCTCGGACAAGTACTGGCCGCCGGTCCGCCGCATCGACGGGGCGTTCGGCGACCGCAACCTGGTCTGCTCCTGCCCCCCGCTGGACGCGTACGACCAGTAGGCACGCGGATACGCGTCGGGGCCGGTGCGGAGAGCTCTCCGGGCCGGCCCCCGTGTTCCGTCCGCCGTGGTCAGGCGGCCTTCATCACCTGACCGCTCTTCAGCGAGCGGTGCGGGGCGATGATCTGCCCGTTCGGGAGCAGCTCACCGGTGTCCTCGAAGAGCAGGACGCCGTTGCACAGGAGACTCCAGCCCTGTTCCGGGTGGTGGGCCATCAGGCGCGCGGCTTCCCGGTCGTTGGAGTCGGCGGACGGGCAGGGTGGCTGGTGCTGGCACATGGGTGGGTTCTTTCGCTGCGTTGAGTCGAGTGTCCTGCGGCTGGACGATGTGTTCATGGCCGCCCCCGTATCAAGTCGGTCCGTTCCCAGTGTTGCCCTACGGGCGTCTCTCCGCAGGGATTTCGCGGCAGCTGCTGTTCTCCTCCCATGACGCATCACCCGGCCGGACGGTTCAATCCGACGGCACTGTCCGTTCGGATGGTCAGGGGTGACCTGACCGGACTAGTCCGCCCGGGTACGGACG